>NZ_JBVJMS010000026.1:0-3571 GCF_055584085.1 Streptomyces sp. NPDC104226 | reverse complement strand
ACTGATAACGTTTATTTGATGCCTGGCAGTGTCCTACTCTCGCATGGGGAGACCCCACACTACCATCGGCGCTACGGCGTTTCACTTCTGAGTTCGGCATGGGGTCAGGTGGGACCACCGCGCTATTGCCGCCAGGCAAATTCTGTTTCATTCCAACCGCCTCACTTCCATGAAGCCATCAGAACCAATCTTGGAACGTCGCTGAAAATCTCTCTAAAAACACCTTCGGTGTTGTAAGGTTAAGCCTCACGGATCATTAGTACTGGTTAGCTCAATGCATCGCTGCACTTACACACCCAGCCTATCAACGTCTTAGTCTTAAACGTTCCTTCAGGGACCTTAAAGGCCCAGGGAAGACTCATCTTGAGGCGCGCTTCCCGCTTAGATGCCTTCAGCGGTTATCGCTTCCGTACATAGCTACCCGGCAATGCCACTGGCGTGACAACCGGTACACCAGAGGTACGTCCACTCCGGTCCTCTCGTACTAGGAGCAGCCCCTCTCAAATATCCAACGCCCATGGCAGATAGGGACCAAACTGTCTCACGACGTTTTGAACCCAGCTCACGTACCTCTTTAAATGGCGAACAGCCATACCCTTGGGACCGGCTACAGCCCCAGGATGAGATGAGCCGACATCGAGGTGCCAAACACCGCCGTCGATATGAACTCTTGGGCGGTATCAGCCTGTTATCCCCGGAGTACCTTTTATCCGTTGAGCGATGGCCCTTCCATACAGAACCACCGGATCACTAAGTCCTAGTTTCCTACCTGCTTGATCCGTCGATCTTGCAGTCAAGCACGCTTATGCCTTTGCACACAGTGCGCGATGTCCGACCGCGCTGAGCGTACCTTCGAGCTCCTCCGTTACTCTTTAGGAGGAGACCGCCCCAGTCAAACTACCCACCATACACGGTCCCCGACCCAGATAATGGGCCCAGGTTAGAACGTCAAGCACGACAGGGTGGTATTTCAAGGATGGCTCCACTGCAGCTAGCGCCACAGTTTCATAGCCTCCCACCTATCCTACACAGACGAACTCAACGTTCAGTGTAAAGCTATAGTAAAGGTTCACGGGGTCTTTCCGTCTTGCCACGGGAACGCTGCATCTTCACAGCGATTTCAATTTCACTGAGTCTCGGGTGGAGACAGCGCCGCTGTCGTTACGCCATTCGTGCAGGTCGGAACTTACCCGACAAGGAATTTCGCTACCTTAGGACCGTTATAGTTACGGCCGCCGTTTACTGGGGCTTCGATCAAGAGCTTCGCCTTGCGGCTGACCCCATCAATTAACCTTCCAGCACCGGGCAGGCGTCACACCCTATACGTCCACTTTCGTGTTTGCAGAGTGCTGTGTTTTTGATAAACAGTCGCAGCGGCCTGGTTACTGCGACCCTCTTCAGCTATAGCTCGCACGAGCCACCAAAAAGGGTGCACCTTCTCCCGAAGTTACGGTGCCATGTTGCCTAGTTCCTTCACCCGAGTTCTCTCAAGCGCCTGAGAATTCTCATCCTACCCACCTGTGTCGGTTTACGGTACGGTCTGCGTAAGCTGAAGCTTAGGAGCTTTTCCTGGAAGCGTGGTATCAGTGACTTCGCCATAAAGGCTCGTCTCGGTGCTCGGTCTTAAAGGATCCCGGATTTGCCAAAGATCCAAACCTACCGCCTTTCCCCAGGACAACCAACGCCTGGTACACCTAACCTTCTCCGTCCCTCCATCGCACTTACGCGAGGTGCAGGAATATTAACCTGCTTCCCATCGACTACGACTTTCGTCCTCGCCTTAGGGGCCGACTCACCCTGCGCCGATTAACGTTGCGCAAGGAAACCTTGGGCTTTCGGCGTGCGGGTTTTTCACCCGCATTATCGTTACTCATGTCAGCATTCGCACTTCCGATACCTCCAGCAGACTTCTCAATCCACCTTCAACGGCTTACGGAACGCTCCTCTACCGCGCATACAAAGTATGCACCCCAAGCTTCGGTTCACTGCTTAGCCCCGTTAAATCTTCCCCGCAGACCGACTCGACCAGTGAGCTATTACGCTTTCTTTAAAGGGTGGCTGCTTCTAAGCCAACCTCCTGGCTGTCTGTGCCTTTCCACATGGTTTTCCACTTAGCAGTGAATTTGGGACCTTAGCTGTGGGTCTGGGTTGTTTCCCTTTTCACGACGGACGTTAGCACCCGCCGTGTGTCTCCCATACAGTCCGTCTCGGTATTCGGAGTTTGCAATGGTTTGGTAAGTCGCGATGACCCCCTAGCCATAACAGTGCTCTACCCCCGAGAGGATACATATGAGGCGCTACCTAAATAGCTTTCGAGGAGAACCAGCTATCTCCGGGTTCGATTAGCTTTTCACTCCTAATCACACCTCATCCCCTACCTTTGCAACGGGAGTGGGTTCGGGCCTCCAGTGCGTGTTACCGCACCTTCACCCTGGGCATGACTAGATCACCCGGTTTCGGGTCTACTGCCCGCGACTATGCGCCCTTATCAGACTCGGTTTCCCTTCGCCTCCCCTATACGGTTAAGCTTGCCACGAACAGTAAGTCGCTGACCCATTATACAAAAGGTACGCAGTCACTCCTTGCGGAGCTCCTACTGCTTGTACGCACACGGTTTCAGGTTCTATTTCACTCCCCTCTCCGGGGTTCTTTTCGCCTTTCCCTCACGGTACTGGTTCACTATCGGTCGGTCAGGAGTATTTAGCCTTGGAGGATGGTCCCCCCATGTTCAGACAGGGTTTCACGTGCCCCGCCCTACTCATCGAACTCACGACCTGTGCATTTTAGTGTACGGGGCTATCACCCTTTGCTGCGCGACTTTCCAGACGCTTCCACTAACACACAAGCCGATTCAGGTTCTGGGCTCCTCCCCGTTCGCTCGCCGCTACTGGGGGAATCTCGGTTGATTTCTTTTCCTCTGGTTACTTAGATATTTCAGTTCACCAGGTTCGCCTCATGCCACTATGTATTCATGACATGATAGTGTGTCGAAACACACTGGGTTTCCCCATTCGGGTATCGCCGGTTATAACGGTTCATATCACCTTACCGACGCTTTTCGCAGATTAGCACGCCCTTCATCGCCTCTGACTGCCTAGGCATCCACCGTGTACGCTTAGTCACTTAACCTCACAACCCGAAGATGTTTCCATCGTTCGTGCTGCAAACATTTGAGAGACTCTATGACAGGTTACTCTTCATCCCAGTACATCTACGGAGGGATAAATTTCAGCCGTCATGTTTCAATTTTCAGCTTGTTCCAGATTGTTAAAGAGCAAAATACTTCGCAGCATACTGTCGCCAATATACTCTGAAGTATTGAAATACCGGACTATATGGTGGAGCTAAGCGGGATCGAACCGCTGACCTCCTGCATGCAATGCAGGCGCTCTCCCAGCTGAGCTATAGCCCCATACAGTCACGTGCAGTACCTTTTCCACTTCGAAGAAGTGGTAGGCCTGAGTGGACTTGAACCACCGACCTCACCCTTATCAGGGGTGCGCTCTAACCACCTGAGCTACAAGCCTATAAAGGTATTTCTGCTCGTTACTTTCTATCAGACAATCTGTGT
>NZ_JBVJMS010000025.1:2377-5177 GCF_055584085.1 Streptomyces sp. NPDC104226 | reverse complement strand
CTTCAGAACTAACACAGTGGACGCGAGCAACTGAGGACAAGCCCTCGGCCTATTAGTACCAGTCAGCTCCACCCGTTACCGGGCTTCCACATCTGGCCTATCAACCCAGTCGTCTACTGGGAGCCTTACCCTCTCAAGGAGGTGGGAATACTCATCTTGAAGCAGGCTTCCCGCTTAGATGCTTTCAGCGGTTATCCCTCCCGAACGTAGCCAACCAGCCATGCCCTTGGCAGGACAACTGGCACACCAGAGGTTCGTCCGTCCCGGTCCTCTCGTACTAGGGACAGCCCTTCTCAATATTCCTACGCGCACAGCGGATAGGGACCGAACTGTCTCACGACGTTCTAAACCCAGCTCGCGTACCGCTTTAATGGGCGAACAGCCCAACCCTTGGGACCGACTCCAGCCCCAGGATGCGACGAGCCGACATCGAGGTGCCAAACCATCCCGTCGATATGGACTCTTGGGGAAGATCAGCCTGTTATCCCCGGGGTACCTTTTATCCGTTGAGCGACGGCGCTTCCACAAGCCACCGCCGGATCACTAGTCCCGACTTTCGTCCCTGCTCGACCCGTCGGTCTCACAGTCAAGCTCCCTTGTGCACTTACACTCAACACCTGATTGCCAACCAGGCTGAGGGAACCTTTGGGCGCCTCCGTTACTTTTTGGGAGGCAACCGCCCCAGTTAAACTACCCATCAGACACTGTCCCTGATCCGGATCACGGACCGAGGTTAGACATCCAGCACGACCAGAGTGGTATTTCAACGACGACTCCACAACCACTGGCGTGGCCGCTTCAAAGTCTCCCACCTATCCTACACAAGCCGAACCGAACACCAATATCAAACTATAGTAAAGGTCCCGGGGTCTTTCCGTCCTGCTGCGCGAAACGAGCATCTTTACTCGTAGTGCAATTTCACCGGGCCTATGGTTGAGACAGTCGAGAAGTCGTTACGCCATTCGTGCAGGTCGGAACTTACCCGACAAGGAATTTCGCTACCTTAGGATGGTTATAGTTACCACCGCCGTTTACTGGCGCTTAAGTTCTCAGCTTCGCACACCCGAAAGTGTACTAACCGGTCCCCTTAACGTTCCAGCACCGGGCAGGCGTCAGTCCGTATACATCGCCTTACGGCTTCGCACGGACCTGTGTTTTTAGTAAACAGTCGCTTCTCGCTGGTCTCTGCGGCCACCCCCAGCTCACGGAGTAAATCCGATCACCAGGACTGGCCCCCCTTCTCCCGAAGTTACGGGGGCATTTTGCCGAGTTCCTTAACCATAGTTCACCCGAACGCCTCGGTATTCTCTACCTGACCACCTGAGTCGGTTTAGGGTACGGGCCGCCATGAAACTCGCTAGAGGCTTTTCTCGACAGCATAGGATCATCCACTTCACCACAATCGGCTCGGCATCAGGTCTCAGCCTTATATGAGGGACGGATTTGCCTACCCCTCGGCCTACACCCTTACCCCGGGACTACCACCGCCCGGGCTGGACTACCTTCCTGCGTCACCCCATCGCTTACCTACTACAAGTCTGGGTCACCGGCTCCACCACTTTCCTTTCCCCGAAGGGTCCGGAACGGCTTCACGGGCTTAGCATCGCCTGATTCGATATTGGGCGTTTCAAAGCGGGTACCGGAATATCAACCGGTTGTCCATCGACTACGCCTGTCGGCCTCGCCTTAGGTCCCGACTTACCCTGGGCAGATCAGCTTGACCCAGGAACCCTTAGTCAATCGGCGCACACGTTTCTCACGTGTGTATCGCTACTCATGCCTGCATTCTCACTCGTGAACCGTCCACAACTAGCTTCCGCTGCTGCTTCACCCGGCACACGACGCTCCCCTACCCATCACAACACCCGTTAGGGCTTCTGCTGCAATGACACGACTTCGGCGGTACGCTTGAGCCCCGCTACATTGTCGGCGCGGAATCACTTGACCAGTGAGCTATTACGCACTCTTTCAAGGGTGGCTGCTTCTAAGCCAACCTCCTGGTTGTCTCTGCGACTCCACATCCTTTCCCACTTAGCGTACGCTTAGGGGCCTTAGTCGATGCTCTGGGCTGTTTCCCTCTCGACCATGGAGCTTATCCCCCACAGTCTCACTGCCACGCTCTCACTTACCGGCATTCGGAGTTTGGCTAAGGTCAGTAACCCGGTAGGGCCCATCGCCTATCCAGTGCTCTACCTCCGGCAAGAAACACGTGACGCTGCACCTAAATGCATTTCGGGGAGAACCAGCTATCACGGAGTTTGATTGGCCTTTCACCCCTAACCACAGGTCATCCCCCAGGTTTTCAACCCTGGTGGGTTCGGTCCTCCACGAAGTCTTACCTCCGCTTCAACCTGCCCATGGCTAGATCACTCCGCTTCGGGTCTAGAGCGTGCAACTCAATCGCCCTATTCGGACTCGCTTTCGCTACGGCTTCCCCACACGGGTTAACCTCGCTACACACCGCTAACTCGCAGGCTCATTCTTCAAAAGGCACGCAGTCACGAGATGCACAAGTGCATCCGACGCTCCCACGGCTTGTAGGCACACGGTTTCAGGTACTATTTCACTCCGCTCCCGCGGTACTTTTCACCATTCCCTCACGGTACTATCCGCTATCGGTCACCAGGGAATATTTAGGCTTAGCGGGTGGTCCCGCCAGATTCACACGGGATTTCTCGGGCCCCGTGCTACTTGGGAGATGAGCAAGCAAGCCGCTGATGTTTCGTCTACGGGGGTCTTACCCTCTACGCCGGACCTTTCGCATGTCCTTCGACTACACCAACGGTTTCTGACTCGCCCA
>NZ_JBVJMS010000024.1:0-5830 GCF_055584085.1 Streptomyces sp. NPDC104226 | reverse complement strand
ACCCGGAAGCTAAGCCTTTCAGCGCCGATGGTACTGCAGGGGGGACCCTGTGGGAGAGTAGGACGCCGCCGAACAATCATTGTGGGAAAGCCCCGTACCAGGAAACTGGTGCGGGGCTTTTCTGCGTTTACAGGGCTTTAGTTTTTTATCTACCAAGATCTTCTGAGTTTGCCGATGGCCTTGAGGGGCTCGGGCCGTTTGAGGGTTCTGCCGACGTCGTAGCGGGTGGCGGGTCGCCGGTTCTTCGATCCGAGGGGCCGGCCAGGGCCGGTTCCGGTCAGTTGAGAACACGAGGCGGGCAGAGCAGGTACGCGGGGCTTCTCGTTCCTTCGAGAGGTGCTCGACTTTCGACCGGATCAGGGTGCCTTCGATGATGGGGAGTTCACCGTCGTGCTCCAGCCAGGCCGATCGGTGGGTCAGTCTTGGGTGGCCGGCCGTTGACGCCGTGTGTCCTCAGCGGTTTGGGTAGACGCATCCCCCGGTCGGAGCGGATCCGCCCGACCAGCTCGACGAGGAGATCCCTCAGCACCCGGGCCAGACGGGTGACGTCGTAGCCAGCGTCCATGACAATCGTGATGGCCGGATCTCCCGGCGTTCACTGGCCGGCGCCGATGAGCTGTTCGGCCACGGCTCTCAGCTGGGCGGCGTGGCCGCAATCGCGTCGTCCTCGGGCGCCAGCCGGACCACATCCAGGATCCCGTTCCATGACCTGGCGACCCGACTCCAGGACAGCAACGGAGGAATACGACCAGCCCAGGCGAGGTAGCGGCATGTCGGCCAGCAGCAACCACAGCCTGTCCACGTCGATCAGGCCGCGGTTGAGGGCTCCGTACAACGCTCCGTGCCCACGACGGTCCTCGGCTACCAGCGTCAGGTCCACCGGTGAGACCACTGGGCCATCGACGCACAGCACCGCGTCCGTCAGCTCGAACACCTCGTCACGCCGGTCGGTAAGACACTCATAGAACTCAGCCCGGAAGCGTGACGCTTCCGCGAACGCCTCCCTCCGGACGGCATCAGGCAGCAGACTCACCTCCCGGCCTTCGTCTTGGTCACGCGCACCTTGGTCGGAGTACATGATCAGACGGAGGACGCCCCCACGTCCGGCGAATGCCCAGGTGAGCGGCCCAGTTCGACGGACGATTCGAGTGGAGAATGAGGCGTGGTATCCCTACGCTTCGGGCTCTTGCTCGGCCCGTAGGTACCGACCCCGGATCTGCGCCTTGCGATAGGGGCCGGCCCCGTCGCAGTCGTACTGCGACTCGTCGAAGGTCACCCAATACAGCAGCTCGCCCTTGAGCGCCTGGGCATGTGTGTTGGGTTCGGGTGCGCCCATGGCATCGATCGTGCCAGGGAACTCGACCTGCCAAGGGCCGTCCCAGTCCTGGTCGCGAACGACCGTGACCCGGCTGCCCGGTGCCAGTACACCCGTCGGCCATGTCTGATTCAAGGGACGACCGAGGATGTGCTCTATTGCCGTGCGGTCGCCTAGGTCCTCATGAACAGGGCCGGAACTGTCTGTCATGCCGCCCACTCTGCCCGCACCACTTCAGGAGCGCCAGAAGATGAAGAGCGAGTCCAGAGGCTGTCTCACGTGGACAGATTCCTGAGCTCCTTACAGCAGGCCGCCCTGCGCTGGGTGAAGGCCAACGTCGCCCCCGGCCGCGTGCCGTGGTGGCCAGCGCCGTATCTCAACACGAACCTGGTTGGTTGGCCCGCTACTGCTGGCCGTCGTTCGCGCCTCGACCGCAAGGTGGTGGGACCGCTCCCTGTAACGAACGGGCCGCCTTCACAGTGGCGGTGTACATCCTGACGACCGGTTGTGCCTGGCGGCAGCTGCCGCCGACGTTCGGCACGTCTCCCGCCACCGTGCATCGCCGCTTCACGATATGGACCGGCGCTGGCCTATGGCGTCGCTCCACCGGGCGCTGCTGGACGAACTCGGGGCCCGGGGCAAAGTCGATGGGACCTCAGCGATCGTCGACGCGGTCTCTGTTCGTGCTAGTCGGCATCCCCGCCGCGAGGCGCTCGGTCCCCCCTTGGTGGCACAGGACCCCGCGACGGACTTCGTGTTGGTGCGTACGGCCGAGGGGAGGAGGCGGGTGTGTACTTCAGCAGCCCGACCGGCATCACCTTCAACCGCTGCGGCGGGGACGGGATCCTGGAGCTCCTGGCCGTCCTGCTCCGACGGCTGGACGCCGTGCTCGTCGTCCCGGGCGGGCCGACCGTGATTCAGCGGGACGAGGTGCGCGAGCTTCTGCCGGCCTCCCTAAGGGAGGCGTGGGCGGTCGTCGTGGCCCTTACCGGCTCGGAGATCGAGCGGGCGATCCGTACCAACTGAGCCGCCTTGACGGGTGGTTGGGGAAGGGCAATCACCGTGAGGTTGCCCGGCGGTGGGTGGCGCGGATCAGGACGGTGACGAGGGCGGCCAAGTCGAGAGCGCCCTCAGGGTCGTCCGCGTAGCGGGTGGTCTGGAGCGGCCCCACTTCGTCAAGGCGTACTCCTTCCCTCTCCAGGACGTGGGCGAGGACCAGCAGGGCCAGGCGTGCGTTGCCGTCCGGGTAGGGGTGGAAGAAGGCGACGTCGAGGTACGCCCTGGCCGCGCGGGCGGCCAGGGGGAGCGACGGGTCGGTGCTCTGGTGCAGGCAGGCGGCGAAGTCCTTCCAGGTGTGCGGCGTGAGCCCGTACCGTTCCCGGCCGCCCTTCGCGAAGGCGTCGCTCCGGCGGAGTCCCACCTCCTCCACACCGAGGACCAGCTTCTGCCAGCCGGCGAGTAGAGCCGGGGTGAGCAGCTCCCCCCGTGAGGCTGCCTCGCGGGACAGGGCCATCGCCGCGAGCAGCCGGTCGGCGCGAGCCGGGTCGCGCCGGCGGACGGGACCGTCGAACCACACGGTGAGTCCGTCGACGGCCGGGCGCCCCGGCGCCGGGCCCGCACTCGGCGCCGAGCACCAGTCGACCTGCTCCCTGACCCGGCACCACGCGGCCAGCGCGTCAGTGCTCACGGTAGAACCCGCGGCCGGTCAGGTGAACCGCCAGATCCTCGGCCACCGTGTCGACCAGGATCGGGGTGGGCGCGACGTGGCTCTTGAACCGGCCACCGATGGCAGCTTCCAGGGCCTTCCGGGCCTCTTCCGATCCCAGGCCGGTGGAGGTGAGGAACCAGGTCAGCGTCACGTCGCAGAACCTGTACCAGGATGACGAGGCGTGGGTGCTGCTGACGACCGCGGTGACCAGGCGGGTCACAGCGCGCTCCAGGTGCCAGCTCCGATCTTCGGCGTTGGCATCGGGTTGGGGCGCAAGTTGCTCGAACCGCGCGGCCATGTCCTCCAGCCAGTCACGCCACTCCAGCAGGCAGGCCACGATGCGTTGGGCAGTCTCCTGGGCCTCTCCGACCGAGTCCGATGCACAGCACCAGGACTCGACGGGACCCCCGTTGTGGACCGAGTGGTCCCAACCGCAGGCCCACCGGCCGTAGCGGGACACCAGGAGTGCGGTGACCGCGTCGGTGAAGCGAAAGCCCGCCATCCGGTCGGGGCAAGCCGCCCGCTCGGCCTCGGAAGGCACCATCGGGACGACGAGCGCCGTCAGCCGGGCCGCCTCGTCGTCGTCCCAGTCGAAGGCGTTCCGGCCGGGGTCGGCGGCGGTCCAGGGGAGCGACCAGATTCGTTCGCGGTCCATGGACGTGGCGCACCTCCGAGGTGATACATGACGGACAACTGAGCGATCATGCCCACCGGGTCGAGACCTGTCACTCCGACTTGTCACCCTGCTGCTCGGCCGGGACGTGCGCCGAGGCCTAGGACTTGTTCAGCCGATCACCACGCTGTCGACCTGAAGTCGATTGCCCGCGTTCCGTTGGCGCGCGACCATCCTCGGATGGGTCGAGGCGAGGGTCTGATGCTGGTGCGGGTCGTGCAGACGCGTCCCGCCTACCCGTCCCAGTGGGATGCCTGGACGGCGGAGGGCCAGTACCTGTCCCTCCGCTACCGGCACGGTGCCGGCTGCGTCGAGCGTCATCCAGGCCCTGAGGTCGACACATCCGACTCCTGGAATGGGGGCCTCTCCGAGCTCCTGACTGAGTGCGACGACGGAACCGGCAGCGGAGTCATCAGCCTTGAAACGTTCCTTGGCGCCTCTGGCCTGGCACTTGCCCCAGGTGCATCCGTGGGCTGATGCAGTAAAGCCGGTCATGTCCGCAGCCAGATGGGATCGCGTGCTGGATGCCCCGGTGCCGCAGATACCCGCGGCACGGCCCGTTGCTGTAGGCCTTGCCCGCCGCGAGGCTGTCCGGCTTCCTGCGCGGCCTGCCCAGCCCACCCCGCGAGCCGCCCAGGCCCTCACCTCCCGCACCACCTCCACCAGGCGGGCAAGGAGGCTCTGCTACGACGTTTCGCCCTGGTGTTCTGCCGCGGCTTCCCCCTTTGAGGCGGAAGCCGGCGGCGGTTCAGGGCGGGCACCAGCGACGTGCTGATGTGTCCGCACGATGGTCGAGTCGACCGAGATGCCCCAGTCGATGTCCCCGGCTGCGTCAGCCTTCGGCCTGCACCTGCTGGAGTCGGCGTTCCCAGGTTCCGTCGGACGACCACAGGCGGTGGCGTCCATAGACCGTCTTCCATGGACCGAACCGCTCGGGCAGAGCAGGCCTTCGAGCTTGGCCTGCGGGCGACCCCAGCGTTTACGGGCGTCTATGGCTTCACCTGGCACCCGCGCTCCGAGGCACGTCCGCTCATCGCCGGACCCGTCATGGCGGCGGATGGCCCGTCCGCCGCGGATGGAGGGCAAGCAAGGTCCCGCTCATGCACCGGGTGGGTACCGTGCGCCTTCGCCAGATCAGCGACGGCAATGCGGCGATCATCGGGACTCACCGGCCAGAAGGTTCTGCGCCGAGGGATGGGTGGGGGAGCAGGGTGCGGATATCCCTGGCTAGGGCGGCTGCGTCGATCGGGCGGCTGGTGTCGACGGTCCGGACTGGGCCCCCCAGTTCGAGGGGGCCCGGGGTGGATGCCCAGGCGGCGACGCGTGCGTGGAGCTGTTCGGGGGTGAGGTCCCGGTCGAGGTGGCCTGGGTGGCGCTGCCGGGTGCGGAAGCGCGCGGCGGCGAGGGCGGTGGGGCAGTCGCAGAAGACCTCGACCAGGTGGGCGTCGAGCTCGTGGAGCCGGCGGGGGGCGGTGTCGCGGTGCCACCAGTTCACGAGTACGGCTTGTCCGGCGTCGGCAGCGAGAGCGAACAGGATGTCGTCGGCGGCCCGGCTCAGCCTGTGGCGCCACGGGTGATCACCCACGCCGAGGGAGTCGTAGAGCGACTCGAGGATCACGTCCTTGTCCAGGACCGGGAGCTCCAGGTGCACGGCGAGGCCGCGGGCCAGGGTGCTCTTCCCACTGGCCGGCAGGCCGGTGAGGACTACGAAGGAGTTGCCGCGCACGACGTCAGTGTGCGGCCGGCGCCGCCCCCCAGGAGCCCGTACTGGTGGGGGCATACACGAGGGCAGGGGCTCCTGTCGCGCCGATTTGGAGCGCGCGGGGGGCGTCATGTAGAGTCAAACGGTTGCCTGGAACTGGACAAGTTCGGCAGCAGCCCCCAAAGAAGCAATTCAGAGTGGGCACCCTCGACTCCTCATCCAGGAATCTGAAGCCGGGAAATCCGGTGGAAAACTTCTGATAGAGTCGGTCTCGCCGGAAAGGGAAACGCGAAAGCGAAGAACTGGAAAGCGAATCCCGCTGACTGGGAATCGGACACGAAAGAGTCTGATAGAGTCGGAGACACAAGAACGAAACGAAGCGCCCGGAGGAAAGCCCGAGAGGGTGAGTACAAAGGAAGCGTCCGTTCCTTG
>NZ_JBVJMS010000023.1:0-10271 GCF_055584085.1 Streptomyces sp. NPDC104226 | reverse complement strand
CCCGCGGAGCGGGTACCCCAGCGCTGCGCGCTGGGGACCGAACGCCCCCGCTGCGCGGGGGCGGCCCCCTTCGGGGACGGCTCTCCGCTTCGCTCCGAGCCCATGGCCGGCCCTTCGGGCCGGAGTCCTGCGCTTCGCTCCGGACTGCCTCCTGGTTCCGCTGCGCTCCACCGGGAGGGGCCCGGCTACGCCGGGCCAGGGACTTCCCGTGCTCCGCACGGGAAGTGACCCCGTTTCACGGGGTCCGGGCCTGACAGCCCGTCGGGTGAGTCCGCCTCCCTCCCCCACCCTCGAAAGGGCCTTCCGGCTTCGCCTCCAGGCCCTGAACCCGCTACGCGGGTCCGCTGGCTACAAGAAGAGCAGGGGCGGGGGGTGCTGTCGGTTTCAGTGTATGCCAGACAGGCAGGATGATGCAATGTAGCATTGGAAAAAATGAAGGATATCCGGAGAGGCTCCCGGACCGGCGTGCCCGTTCCACTCGACAGAAGACGGTCATCATGACTTCCATTCAGCTTCGAGAACACCAAGTCGACGCGAACTCACGAATCCGAAAATGGGTGGGATTCCCCACCCACAACACCGTGCCGGACGAGGGTGCGCGTGCCACGGTCGTGTCAGCAACCGGCTCCGGGAAAACGATCACCGCCGCATACGCCGCCCTCGACAACTTCCGGGGCGGACGGATCCTCGTCACCGTCCCCACACTCGACCTCCTCGTCCAGACCGCCCAAGCCTGGCGGCGGGTCGGGCACCGGGGACCGATGGTCGCCGTGTGCTCGCTGGAGAAGGACGACGTCCTGGAGCAGCTCGGCGTACGCGCCACAACCAACCCCATCCAACTCGCCCTCTGGGCCGGCAGCGGACCCGTCGTCGTCCTCGCCACGTACGCCTCCCTCGTCGACCGGGAAGACCCCGGCGCCCCTCTGGGTCGGCAGAAGGTTCGCGGGCCGTTGGAGGCCGCGCTGGCGGGTGGGGAGCGGTTGTACGGGCAAGCCATGGCACCCTTCGACCTCGCCGTGGTCGACGAAGCCCACGGGACCGCCGGGGATCTCGGCCGGCCCTGGGCCGCGATCCACGACAACACCCGCATCCCGGCAGCCTTCCGGATGTACCTCACCGCCACCCCGCGCATCCTCGCGGCCCGCCCGCAGAAGGGAAAGAACAGCGAGGAGGATCTGGAGATCGCCTCCATGACCTCCGATCCGGCAGGTACATACGGCGAGTGGATCTATGAGCTAGGGCTGAGCGAGGCCATCGAGCGCGAAATCCTCGCCGGATTCGAGATCGACGTCCTCGAAATCCGCGAACCCGAACGCCAACCCCTCGTTCTGTCCGAACAATCCCTACGGGGCCGCCGGCTCGCGCTCCTGCAAACCGCGCTCCTCGAACACGCCGCGGCACACAACCTGCGCACCGTCATGACGTTCCACCAGCGGGTCGAGGAAGCCGCCGCGTTCGCGCAGAAGCTCCCCGAGACCGCCGCGGAGCTCTACATGACCGAGGCCTCCGACACCGCCCTGGCCAGCGCGGAGCGCCTACCCGCCTCCTCCATCGAGGCCGAGCCCTACGAGCTGGAGGCCGGCCGTCATGTCCCGCCGGACCGGGTCTGGTCGGCCTGGCTGTGCGGCGACCACCTCGTCGCCGAGCGGCGTGAGACCCTGCGCCAGTTCGCCAACGGCATCAACACGCAGAACCGGCGGGTCCACCGCGCGTTCCTGGCCTCCGTACGCGTCCTCGGCGAAGGCGTCGACATCACCGGCGAACGCGGGGTGGAGGCGATCTGCTTCGCCGACACCCGCGGCTCCCAAGTCGAGATCGTCCAAAACATCGGCCGCGCGCTGCGCCCGAACCCGGACGGCACCACCAAGGTCGCCCGCATCATCGTGCCCGTCTTCCTCCAGCCCGGCGAAGACCCCGAAGACATGGTCGCCAGCGCCTCCTTCGAGCCCCTTGTCGCTGTCCTCAACGGGCTCCGCTCACACGACGCCCACCTTGTCGAGCAGCTCGCCTCCCGCGCACTCTCCCGCAGCAGCCGAGAACGGCAGCCGCACCTGCAGCGGGACGCCGACGGGCGGATCGTCGGGGCCGGCGGCGAAGGCGCCGGTACCGGTGAGGAGCGGGCAGACGGAAGCGAGGCCGCGGTGGAGTCAGCACTGCTGCACTTCTCCAGCCCGCGCGACGCCGCCACCATCGCCGCGTTCCTGCGAACCCGGGTGTACCGGCCGGAGTCGCTGGTGTGGCTCGAGGGCTACCAGGCCCTTCGACGCTGGCGCGCCGAACACGGCATCACCGGCCTTTACGCCGTCCCGTACGACACCGAGGCCGCGGTCGGCATCACCAAGGCCTTCCCGTTGGGGCGGTGGGTCCACCAGCAGCGCAAAGCCCTGCGGACAGGAGAGCTCGAAGACCATCGCAAGGAGCAGTTGGACGCCGAGGGGATGGTGTGGGAGCCGGGCGAGGAAGCCTGGGAGACCAAACTCGCGCAGCTCCGCTCATACCGGCGTGCCCACGGGCACCTCGCGCCCCGCCAGGACGCCGTCTGGGGCGAAGACGGTGAGCAGTTGCCGATCGGGCAGCTGATGGCCAACCTGCGCCGTCCCGGCGGCCTGGGCAAGAACGAGAAGACCGCCAGCACACGCGCCGAGCAGCTCAGGGCGATCGACAAGGACTGGAAATGCCCCTGGCCGCTCGACTGGCAGCGGCACTACCGCATCCTCGCTGACCTCGCCGACACCGAGGCCGGCGGCCTCCTGCCCGACATCCAACCCGGCGTGCTCTTCGAAGGCGACGACCTCGGCAGGTGGATCGCCCTTCAGCAAAAGTCGCGCACCTGGGCCAACCTGTCAGCCAAGCAGCAGGAGCGGCTGACCAGGCTCGGCCTGCAGCCCGCCGAACAAGCCACCACCGCCCCAGCAGCCAGGGCCCCGGGGGCGGCACCAGGGAAGGCGTCACCGGCCTTCCAGCGAGGCGTAGCGGCCCTCGCGCAGTACATCGCCCGCGAAGGCCACCACCGTGTCCCCCGCAGCCACACAGAGGAGATCACGGTAAAGGGCGAGTCCGCCCCTGTACTGGTGAAGCTTGGGGTGTGGGTCTCCAACACAAAGTCCCGACGCACCACGCTCGCACCCGAGCAACGCGCCATGCTCACCGAGATCGGAGCCGAATGGGCATAGGCGGCCGCCCGGACCGTTGGTGAAGCGGTCTCTCGACGCTAACGCCACTCGCCGAATAGAGACCGTATGTCTCTTCTGTGGAGACATACGGGTCTCCCCCTTGCCGAGTGAGTGCCAACGTCGCGGGACACACGCACTACGGCTGTGCGGCGTGCAGGTGGTGATCGAGCTGACGCAGCAGGGCCTGGGCTATGAGCAACGAGGCCACGGCGAACTCACTGCGGTAGCTGTCCTTGGATGCCTGGTGGGCTCCGAGATGGCGGTTGAACGTGTCCTGCCGGTCGCCCTGGGCAAAGACATTCTTCATGGCACTGACCAGGAGGTAGGGGCGAAACTTCAGCATCTCCAGCTCCTCCCGCGCTGGACGGATAGCGAGAACTTCCGTGAGCCTCTTGTGGCTGCTGGAGCCGGTGAACTGGGCGTTGGGGAAGGTACTCGACATCCAGTCGTGGCCATGCCGGCGCATGACGGTGTCGATCGTGTTCCCGAGAAGAGCTTGGGCAGCAGCGTCCCGGCCGTCCCGTACGCAGGCAGCGGCTTCCCGGACGAAGTCGGCATGGTCGAGCAGCTCCGGGTGGTCAACCTCGCTCAAGCTCTCCGTGACGTCCTCCGCGACCTCCAGTCGGTGGTCGACCAGATACTGCTGTCGGTCCTCGCGGCTGCTCCGTGCCAGCAAGCCCTCGACAAGTTCCGTTCTCGGCGCCCAGGCCAGGCAGACTCCGTCCTCCTCACTGACGTCAAAGAGACGCGGCCACTCTCCGATATCCAAAGGCCTCAGGTTGTCCGGCAGCCAAACCTTGAGGCGGTCGCCGACGATGCTGAGCGTTTCGAGGAAGTCGGGCGGAAACGCCAAGCGTGTTTGCTCGGCGATCTCTTGCAGCGTGCGATGCCATGACGATTCGAACGAAGCAGTGATGCTGTCGAGTACAGACGGACTCATCCACTCAAGACGCGGCAGCTGCGCGCGCATCTGTTCAGAGAACGCGACCGCCTGCAGCGCCGGGTGGACCGCTGCAGCCGCAGTGTCGGCCAGCTGCTGCAGGGGCACGGACAGCTTGATCGCATTCAAGGTGCTGGGAGGCATCTGGATGGAGGCGAACGTCGATGGTGGGATCATCGCAGCGAGCCGCTTCTCCAATCCACTGGAGATCCACTGCTTGCGGGTGAGGTCAGCCAGCTGCTGGTGCAGACGCGAACCGCGCAGAGTGGTCTCTGCCAAGTGCCGCTGAAGCGGGAGAGAGTCCACTGCCCGGACGACCTCGGCAAGCTTGGCGCTCACGGCGTCGTGCGCTGCGAGGGTCCGGCTGATGCTGGCGAGGTGGGTGAGCGCCTCAGGGCTCAGCAGCTGGACTCCTTCGGCCACCAGCTCATCATTGTTTCCCGCCACAGCCGGATCCTGCTCTTCGTCCATGCCGCCCAGTATTCCGGGAGCCACCGACACTAGTCTCGGCCTTTATCCCCACAGCGCCCCAGGTCGTGTGCTGTGCCCGGCCTGCACAACGCCTCCCCTTCCGCTGGCGCAGTGAGTTCACCCAGGAACGCCAGGACTCCCTCTCACCGGCTGGCAGGAGGGCGTCTGTACGGCGGGGAGCTATGCGGCGTTACGGGCGCGCTTCGCGGCATTCTGTCGATCGCGCCGTGCCTGGGCGGCGGCGGGGTCGGCGATCTCCTGGACCGTGGTCCGGTGGAGGCCGGCCACGGTGGACATGGCCTTCTGGTCGCCGTGGTTCTCCTCGGCGGCAATGCGCTTGATCAGCTCATCACGTCGCGCCTCGGCCTCGCGTACGTCCTCGGCGAGGTTCCAGAGTTCACGCAGGTCGGGGCGTTCCTTGACGAGTGCCGCCACTTCGGGCGGCGGGGTGCGTCGGGTGGTGGCCGACCGGCCGGCCTTCGGGGTGTCCATGGCGGGAGTATGCCATGGGTGCTGGAGTCTCCGACAGCATCGGAGCAATGAGACGTCGGAGTCTCCAACTTTCAATTGCCGGAGACTCCGACTTGTAAATGTCGGAGTCTCCGACGTAGAGTGATGTCAACGCCGCGAGGACACACCGGAACCAGGGAGAACAACATGAACGCCGCCACCGCCGCCCGCTTCACCCCCTCCACCGTCGTCGCCGCCTGCGCCTCCATCGTCATGACCGCCTCTTCGGTCCACATGCCGGTTGCGCTCTCCACCCGCATGACCGACGGGACCGTCATCCCGAACTGGTCCTGGGACTACACGGCCATCGAGCTGACCCGCCGCGCCCTGCCCGGCGGCCGGGGCCGCGTCACCATCAAGCTCATCTTGAAGAGCTACGGCGGCCGGATTCCCTCCGAGGTCCGCACCGAGGTGCGCGACTTCGACACCTTCCCCCAGGCCGACGCGGTGTTCGCCGCGCAGACCCGCCGCTGGTGGGCCGCGTGCCCCGAGCGGGCGTACGGCACCGCCGCGTGACGCGGCGGCCGCCGCCCGGGGCCACCGGGCGGCGGCCAGCCTGGCCCCAACCGGCGGGCTCCATCCATCCCGTGAAAGTCGAAGTCTCCGACTTAAAAATGGCGGAGGCTCCGATGTATCGCGACGTCAACACCGCGAAGAACACCGAGGAGAACCCCGTGAACGCCACCAGCGCCAAGCACGTCGCCCGTATCCGGACCTCGGTCATCTGCGCGTGCGGCGCCCGGACGGCCGGGACCCTGGTCATCCGCGACGGCGGCGACACCACCGAGACACTGATCCCCGCCTGCGCCCACGACGTTGACGGCCCCGTACGACTCCTCGGCGCGCACGGCCAGCCCCGCCCGCTCCCGTCCGACGAACGGTCCTACTGGGTCCAGATGTCCGACCGCGTGGAGGACCCCGAGCACCCCGGGGAACGCATCACCCGCGTCGTGTACGCGGACGTCGCCTACGACGCCCGGGACATCGGTGGGACCTACGTGGTGCGGCGGGTGTTCGGCGGTGAGCACGTCATCACCACCGCGGCGTACGCCGAGATGATCGCCGCCATCCGCACCCACCGTTACGGCGTGGAGCTGGACCGTCGCTCCGCCTGACCACCACCACCACCCGCCTCGGGCCCGGCTGGCTCCCCCCCGGCCGGGCCCGTCCCTTGTACCGCCACGAATCAAAGGACAACGCCATGAGCAGCACCACCGCCCGCCGCATCACCATCAAGCAGCGTCAGACGGAGATGATCGAAGCCATCACCCGCGGTGAGGTCTACAACGTCGCGTTGGAGCGCGGCGCATGGACCGTCTACAGCCTGGAGGGTGAGCGCCTCGGGGGCGCCGGCTGGTTCGACTGGGACACGAGCCGTGTCCACGCGGAGATTCGCCGCATCGTCCGCGCCGACCAGGACGACCGTGCCACCCGCCCCACCGAGGAAGAGCTGGAGGCGGGCGCCGCCCGCGTCCTGGCCCAGGTCCAGGCCGAACTGGCCACCGAGGCCGAGGCGGCCGCCATCCACGCCGAGGTCCAAGCGGAGATGGCCGCCCACCGTGAGCGGGAGCTCGCTGAGGCGACGGCGCAGAGCCTGGGCTGGACGGAGCGCCATCTGGAGGCCGTCCAGTACGCCACCCAGCAGCCCATCCACGCGGACGAGACCGGCGCCTACCGGCGCACGCCTGGCGGCCGCCGCATCTCCGCCGAGCTGGTCACCACCCTGACCGCCGCCGGGTTCCTGGCCGAGGCCGACGGCCTGGTGACCGCCACCGCGGACGGGATCACCGCGGTGCGCCGCATCCTGGCCGCAGCCACCCCGCTGGTCACCCTGGAGGAGTGGCGCACACACTCCAAGCGCGTGAACCGCGCCCTGGCGCACGGCAAGACGGCGCACCTGCTCCCCTGCCTCCCCGATGGAGCTGAAGCCGCCCGCCGTACCGCAGCCTCCCGCGCCCGGTGGGCGGAGTACGAACGCCAGGCCGCCGTCCGGCACGCCGAGGCCGTCGCCACCCGGCAGCGTGCCGAGGCGGCACATCTGCAGGAGCTGGCCGAGGAGAGCGCGGCCGCCGACGCCGCAGTGGAGCAGTTGGTGAAGGAGCAGATGTATGGATGCGGGTCCTGCCCGGACTCCTGGGTCCTGGACGCCCGGTGCGGCCTGTGCCGCTCGGCGTTCGCGCCGGCCCCGTACGTGCCCGCCGCCGAGGACCAGGACGTGGTCCTGGAAGACGTCGCCGAGGGGTTCGCGGAGCAGGCTGCGTACGACGCTGCCCAGGTGCCGGTCCGCCGTACGGCCGTGCGGGCCGAGGTCTCCCGCCATCACGTGGTCGGCGGCCGCGGCCTTGCCCGCATCACGTTCCCGGCCGCCCGGGCGCACCGGGCTCGGGACCATCGCGCCGTGGTGCTGGAGCTGGCTGCTCTGTTTGGCGTGCAGACCTCCACGCCGCGCCGGCTGCTGGCCGACGGCACGCATTCCGGTGCCGAGCTGTGGCGCCAGGTCGACGTGACCGGCCCGGCGCGGGCGGTGGAGCGGCTGCTGGACGCTCTGCTCCCGGTCATGGACGGCCTGGAGCGTCTGGCGACCCGCGCCGCCCGCCGCCTGGGCACGTGGCGCCGCTCCCTGCTGGCAGTGCTCGGAGGCCACCTCGACGCCCTGACTCCGGAGCAACGGGCCGAGCGGGCACGGAAGTTCCGTACGGACGTCCTGCGGACCCTCACCGGGTTTATGCGGGCTGGTGCCCCGGCGGCGCTGGGGACGGACGCGCGGGCCGCCCTGTGGGACCAGGTCGACGCGGTGGCCGCCGAGGTCTGGATGGCCGGACCGGTAGACCCGTGGACGATGGCCACCGAGCACGCACCGGCCCCGGCCTCGGTGGTGGAACCGGTAGCGGCCGCGCCCCTCCGACCGGTACCCCTGGTGTTCGTGGATCGTCCGGCCCGGGCCGTGGCGCTGGCCGCGTGACCGGAGCAGCGCGTGGCGGACACGGCTCAGGCAACCTGGGAGACGTCCCGCCACCGGCATAAGGGCTTACCCAGGGCTGCCTTGGGCTTACCCGCGCTGTTGGCGGGAGGCTTACCCAGGGTCCTCTGGGCTTACCCGGTCAGGATCGCAGGCGCGACAGGAGCCCTCGCCCCTTGTGCTCGGCGGCGGCCTCCTTCGTCTGGTTCCTCTCCGCTCCGCCATGGAGCCGGTTGCCGGTCGTGCTGTCCGTGCAGTCGTCGCAGAGCGTCGGGTGCGGTTCTGCCTCGGTGTCCCAGCCTTGGGCGTGGACGCGGCGCCAGCGGGCATCGGTGAACTTCTCCCCGCACTGCGTGCAGCTGGGCCGTTCTCGTTCCCTGGCCGCGGCCCGCTCCGCCAGCTCGCGCTGGCGCTCTGCCTCGCGGGCTCCGGCGTCGGCGTTCCGCCGGGCCTCGGCACGCGCCTCTGCAGCCACCTGGCGGGGGTTGCCGACGGCGGCCAGGAGCGGCTGGAGTCCGGTGCGGCCGAATCGCCAGAACACCTCACCGGCTGGACCGTGCTCGCGGAGCAGGTCCAGGGTGGTCGCCACGATGGGGATCTTGCCGTCGTAGGTGTGGTGCTCCCGGTGGGGGTGGCCCTGCCAGTGCTGGCGGGTGAGGTCGGCGACCTGCCGCATGGTGTTCTGCGGGTTGCGGGGGCCGATCTGGTTGAAGACCAGCAGGACGGGCGGGTGGAGGGTCTGTCCGTGTCGGTCGGAGGGTGCGGACCAGCGGGTGCGCCACATCGCCTTCTCCCGGCCGTCGGTGTCCTTGATCCGGCGCCGCAGGAATCGCATGTACTTGTCGAACTTGGCGGCGATCTCCTGGGCGGTCTCGAAGCAGTTGTCGACCTCGATGAACATCAGCGGGATCCCGGCCTCGGCGGCCGCGAGGACGATGTCGGCCTGGGCCCCGCCCTTGCCCGCGTTGGACCACGTGCCGGTCGATGGCAGCGGCACCTCCGTGGCGTAGGAGGCGATGGTGCCGATGCCGTCCGGGCCGGTCACGACTCGTTGTGCGGCGGCGACCGCGTCGGCCGGTTCCCCTTCCAGGAGACTCAGGTTGGGCTTCGGGCAGATCAGCGCGAGGACGGTCTCATTGACCGCCATAGCGTGCGAGGCCCCCGTGCGGCCCGCGCCCCGGGCGATCCCGCCCATCTCATCCATCGGCCGGCCCAGTTCGACCGAGGCGGCCTCCAGCCCCATCGGGGTGAGGCCGCGCAGCGTCTCGTTGTCCTTGGTGGCGCCGCCGTCCAGGACGAGCCCGTGCTTGCGCAGGTCTGCGAGCGCCGCGCGGTGCGAAGCGGTGCGCGCCTGCTTGCGTTTGGCGTCTGTCTCCTTGCCGGTGTGCCGGTAGGTCAGGTGCGGTAGCGCGAGGCGCTGGATCTGATCGGCCGTGGCGACCTTGAGCACGCCCAGCACCCGCAGTACGTCTGCCCGCAGCGGATTCGACGATCCGCTCGGGTTCAGCTTCTTCTTCTCGGCCATCAGCTCCGCCTCCCTGTACCGGTCACCCGGCCTGTCCGGTGAACGCCGGCCCCCCGGACCCCGCTGATCTCCTCTCCAACCAACAAGGAAGGTCGAGAAGAAGGGGTGTGACGATGTCATTCTGCCTCGAAACTGTGGGCTGACCAGGGGAAATTCGGTATGAGAGAGAATGAGGCACGTAAGTGGCAACACAAGGAACAACACAAGCGCCCACGCAAGGAGCCCCAGCAGGCTTACCCAAGCCGGATGGGACCGCAGCCGGCACCTGACTTCGGCTCCATGTGGCGTTCGGGTTGGCGAAGGTGCCGGGAAGTCCGATCACCTCTCGCGTGACCCGTGAGAGTGTGAAGCCTGTTCAGGAAGAGCCTGGTGGGGGAGGGGTGGACGCTACGTGTCCGCGGGGAGGAAGACGACGCCGATGCAGCTGACTCGTACGCACCGGATATTGATCGGTGTGGTGGTCGCCGGAGCCGTCGTCATCGCGGGGATCGGATTCGCGGGCTCGTACGCCGCCGTGCGCTCGCTCGCGATGCAGAAGGGCTTCGGCAGCTTCTCGCTCGTCTTCCCGATCGGCATCGACGCCGGCATCTGCGTCCTACTCGCGCTGGACCTGCTCCTGACGTGGATCCGGATCCCGTTCCCGCTGCTGCGCCAGACGGCGTGGCTGCTGACGGCGGCGACGATCGCCTTCAA
>NZ_JBVJMS010000022.1:0-24235 GCF_055584085.1 Streptomyces sp. NPDC104226 | reverse complement strand
AAGGGTGGCCGTAGGCCATCGCGTAGCGACGCGACCGCAGGGAGCGCCCTTGAGGGACCGGCCCGCGCCGGAAGGACACTGGACTGCCGGGCTCCTCCCGGAGCATGTCGAAGTCACCGGCCGGCCCGCAGCCCAGGCCACCACCCGCGCCCCCGACCACCCCCAGCCCCCCCACACCCCCACACCCCCAGCCCCCTAACCCTCCCAAATCCAAGGCACCGTCACGCCCAGGACGTCGAAGCCCAGCCGTTCCAGGATCGGGCGGCTGTCCTCCGTTGCGTCGACCTGGAGGTAGCGGATGCCCCGGTCCGCCGCCACGCGGGCGCGGTGGGCCACCAGGAGGCGGTAGATGCCGTGGCCCCGCCATTCCGGGACCGTGCCGCCGCCCCACAGGCCCGCGAAGGGGCTCCCCGGGCGCATCTCCATCCGGGCCGCGCTCACCGGGGTGTCGCCCGCCATCGCGACGACGGCTTCGATGGTGTCCGGCTCGTCCCTCAGCAGGTTCAGCATCAGGTCCTTGATGCGCGGGCGGTCCGCGCCGAAGGCGTGGCGGTGGGCCTCCATCATCAGGTCCACGCCCTCCTCGTCGGTCACCACCCGCAGGGTGATGCCCTCCGGCGGCTCCACCGGCAGGGTGGCGAGGTCGGTCACCCGGGCCACCAGGAGCGTTTCCGCGGGCTCCGCCAAGAAGCCGGCCGCGCGCAGCCGGTCTCCGAGGTCGGCGGGGCGGTCGTGGCCGTACAGCTTCCACTCGAACTCCGCCGACGGGACCTCGCCCCGGGCGGCCAGCTCCGTGAAGTACGCCACCTGCTCCGCGATCACCGCATCCGCGGTGTGCTCGTCGAGGTCCGACCAGAGCACCGTGTTCCCTCCGGATCCGGGCACGATCTGCCGTACGACCGCGCCCGCCCGTTCCACCCGCGCGTCACTGGTGTCGGGCAGGGCCTCCCGCCGCATCACGGAGTCGAACTCGGCGCGCACCTTCAGCAGGTCATTCGGATCCATAGTCATCCGGCCAGCTCACCAGCCGCCGACGGGTCCGACAACTGCATTAACCTCACCCCGTGAGCGACCACCCCCACCCCACTTCCCCCACCCCCACCACCCCCTCCGTCTACACCGGCAAGGCCACCCCCGATGCCGCCGTCGACCGGGGCTGGCTGCTGGGGCACTTCAAGGAGCCCG
Organism: Streptomyces sp. NPDC104226; assembly: GCF_055584085.1. Classification (NCBI taxonomy): domain Bacteria; kingdom Bacillati; phylum Actinomycetota; class Actinomycetes; order Kitasatosporales; family Streptomycetaceae; genus Streptomyces; species Streptomyces sp. NPDC104226. The sequence goes on along the minus strand of NZ_JBVJMS010000022.1, from coordinate 23,050 downwards.
GCGATCCCCGCCACAGCGAGGACGTGGAGATCAAGTGGGGCGTGCACCCCAAGGGCGAGGAGCGGGCGAGCTGGGTCCGCGGGGAGTCCCGTACGGCGTTGCAGGTGTTGATCAGCGGCCGGTTCCGGCTGGAGTTCCCCGGCCGGGACGTCGTACTGGCCGAACAGGGGGACTACGTCGTCTGGGGACGCGGAGTCGACCACTCCTGGTACGCGGAGGAGGACTCGGTGGTGCTCACCGTGCGCTGGCCCTCGCTGCCGGGCTACCGGGCGGACGAGGAGCCCACCGACCCATCCGGCCGGACCTCCGCTCCGAACCCCGTGTGACCATGGTCCCGGGCATGCCCGATCGCCCTGTGACGCTGGCCACGATGGTCGCCAACGATCACCCGACGCTGCGATCGTGAAGGTCCAGAAGTGCAGAAGGTGTAGACCAGCCGCACGCACGCACGTGTTCACGCGTTCTTTCCGACGGGCCGTTCCCCGGTAAAGATCCGAACCACCAGGGAGCCCGTCCGTTGTCAGCCCTCGCACGCTGGTGCATGCGGCACCGACTCGTCGCCGTTCTGATCTGGCTCCTCGCCTTCGGCGGGACCGCCGCTGCCGCGGTCGGGGCCGGGACGGCGTTCTCCAACGACTACGAGGTCCCCGGCACCGAATCCGCCAAGGCGCACGCCCTGCTGCGGGAGGGCTTCCACGGGCAGGGCGGCGACACCGACACCATCGTGTGGCGGGCTCCGGACGGGCAGAGCGTGCGGACGCCGGCCGTGCAGGAGCGGATGACGCGGGCCCTCGACTCCATAGCCGGGCTGCCCGGCGTCGGATCGGTGGCGGGCCCCTACGGCCCCGGGCCCGAAAGCGGGGCGCGGATCAGCGCCGACGGGCGTACCGCCTACGCGGTGGTCACCTTCGACCGGCAGGCCGACTCGGTGCCGAAGGGCGAGGCGAAGGCCGTCGTCGACGCCGCGCGCAACCCGACGACCCAGGCCGACGGGCTCCAGGTCGAGCTCGGCGGGCGGGCCATCGGCCTCACCGAAGCCCCCTCCGCGCACCTCGCCGAGGTCATCGGCGTGGCCATCGCCGCGGTCGTGCTGTTCCTGGCCTTCGGGTCGCTGGCCGCGAGCCTGCTGCCCATCGCGACCGCCCTCGTCAGCGTGGGCACCGCCTACTTCGGCATCACCCTCCTCGGCCACGCGATGCCGGTCGCCGACTTCGCGCCGATGCTCGGCACCCTCGTGGGCCTCGGCGTCGGCATCGACTACGCGCTGTTCATCGTCACCCGCCACCGCAAGGGCCTCAAACGCGGCCTCCCGGTCGCGGAAGCCGCCGAGAGCGCCGTCGCCACGACGGGCCGGGCCGTGGTCTTCGCCGGGGCCACCGTCTGCATCGCGCTGCTCGGCATGCTGGTGCTCCGGCTCAACTTCCTCAACGGCGTCGCCATCGCCGCCTCCCTCACGGTGGTCCTGACCGTCGCCGCCTCGGTGACCCTGCTGCCCGCGCTCCTCTCGTACATCGGCATGCGCGCGCTGTCCCGCCGCGAGCGCCGCAAGCTGGCCGCGGAGGGGCCGCTGCCCGAGGCGGTGACCGGTTTCGCCGCCCGCTGGTCGGGCTTCGTCGAGCGCCACCCGAAGCTGCTCGGCCTGGTCGCCACCGCGGTCATGGTGGTGCTGGCGCTGCCCACGCTCTCCCTCCACCTCGGCACCTCCGACCAGGGCAACAACCCGGCCACGTCCACCACCCGCAAGGCCTACGACCTGCTCGCGGACGGCTTCGGCCCGGGCATGAACGGCCCGCTGACCGTGGTCGCCCGCCTCGGCGGGGCGGGCGACCGGGTCGCCGTGGACGCGCTGACCGAGTCGATCCGGACGACCAGGGGCGTGGCCGCCGCCGGACCGGCGGTCTTCAACCGCAGCGGCGACACCGCCGTCGTCACGGTCGTACCGGACTCCTCCCCACAGTCCCGGGCCACGAGCGAGCTGGTCGACCGGCTGCGCGAGGACGTCATCCCGCGCGCCGGCCACGACAGGTCCCTGCAGGTCCACGTCGGCGGCGTGACGGCCGGGTACGACGACTTCGCCGAGGTGATCGTCGGCAAACTGCCGCTCTTCGTCGGCGTGGTCATCGCGCTCGGCTGCGTGCTCCTGCTGCTGGCCTTCCGCTCCATAGGCATCCCGGTCAAGGCGGCCGCCATGAACGTCGCCGCCGTGGCCTCCTCCTTCGGAGTCGTCGTCGCGATCTTCCAGTGGGGCTGGGGCAGCGAACCGCTCGGGCTGGGCAGCGCGGGGCCGATCGAGCCCTTCCTCCCCGTGATCATGGTCTCGGTGCTCTTCGGACTGTCCATGGACTACCAGGTCTTCCTGGTCAGCCGGATGTACGAGGAGTGGCTGGAGACGGGGGACAACAAGCGTGCCGTGCGCGTCGGACTCGCCGAGACCAGCCGGGTGATCAACTCGGCGGCGGTCATCATGATCTCCGTCTTCCTGGCCTTCGTGCTCAGCGGAGACCGGCTCATCGCCATGTTCGGCATCGCGCTCGCCGCGGCCGTCGCCCTCGACGCCTTCGTCCTGCGGACCCTCCTCGTCCCGGCCCTGATGCACCTGCTCGGCGGAGCCAACTGGTGGCTGCCGGCCTGGCTGGACCGCCGGCTCCCGAAGATCAGCATCGAGCCCCCGGAACGCCGTCCGCATGCGAAACTTCCCCTGCAGCGGCCCGGCACGGACCCCGTCACGAGCGAGGAAGCAGCCGAGCCCGCGACCAGCTCCCGGTGACCCGGCCACCCGCCGCCCCCGACCCAAGGACGAACGCGCATGTTCTCGATAGACCTCGCCGACGACGCCCAGCTGTTCCCGCTGGAAGCCCGGCACGCGGAGGAGTTCTTCGCCCACATCGAACGCGGACGCGAGTTCATCGGCCAGTACGTCGGCTTCCCCGACCGGTCCACCGACCTGGAGTCCGCCCGCGCCCTGCTGGCCAAGTACGCCCTCACGGCAGGGGAGGACGGCGCGCGGTTCTTCGGGATCCGGCAGGGCGGCACACTCGTGGGCGGAGTGCTCTTCCCGGCGTTCGACGCGGCGTCGGGCAACTGTGAGATCGGCTGCTGGCTGGAGCCCGCCGCCGCCGGCCGCGGCCTGGTCACGAAGGCCTGCCGGGTGCTGATCGACTACGCCTTCGGCGAGCGCGGCATGCACCGCATCGAATGGCACGCCGCCACCGGCAACAAGAAGAGCCTCGCCGTGGCCGAGCGGCTCGGCATGACCCGCGAAGGCGTCATGCGCCAGAACTACGCGCACCGGGGCGTCCGCCAGGACACCGAGGTCTGGGCGATCCTCGCCGACGAGTGGTCCGCGGCCCGACCCGCCTGACCACCCCCGCGCCCGCCCCGCCCCTGCCCCGCCGTCGCCCCGTACCCGCCCGGCCCCGAGCCCTCCGCGGGGCCGGGGCGGTGCGCTGCGCGCTGCCCGGCCGGATTCTCAGGAACCTCTCAGAAAAGCCGCCTACGGTGCCCCGCATGGACACCACCAAGACCCCCGCCCCGACCGCTCCCGAGGCGGACTCCCCGGCCGACCTGAAGAAGGCCGCCCCCGACGAGACCACCGCCCCGGCCGCCGCGGACACCGCCGCCACCGAGGAGGTCGCGGGCGAGGAGCTCGCCGCCGACCTCGACGACCTCGACGAGTTCGAGGCCGCCGCCGACGAGGAGCAGAGCAGTGGTGTCGGCTCCGGAGCCTCCGCGATCGTCGCCGCCGGTCTCGGCCTGGTCGCCCTCAGCGGCAGCTGGACCTCCCGCGTCATAGGCGAGCGCGAGACCCTCAAGGGGCAGATCAGCTCGGCCAACGCCACCACCACCGCCGACAAGATCGAGGCGCTGTACGGCAACGCCTGGCACATGACCGCCCTGGTCAACGGCGTCCTGTCGACGATCGCGCTGCTCATCGCCGTGTTCGTACTGGCCCGCCCGGCCTTCGGCACCCCCGGCCGCACCCTCCCGGCATGGGTCCGCTCCGTGTCCTGGGCCGCCGTCGTCGTCGCCGCCATCGGCATCCTCGCCTTCGCGTTCATGTACGTCCTCTCCCTCCCGGTGGCCCCCGCCGCCTAGTCCGTCCGCCGCCGCACGGCGCCCCGCCTAGGCCGTTCACCGGTCCCCGGCGGGCTCGCCTAGGTACTGCCTTAGGCCGCCTCAGGGACCCCGGGTCCCGGCCTAAGGACCCCCGGCCCGTGCAGATGCGGCATGCTCCCGATGTGCCGGCACCCCCTGGGGCGCGAATCTTGGATCACACCGAACGAGGTGCAGGAGAAACGCAAACCAGGGAGCACAAGATGTTCGAGTACGAGATCGCCAACGCCCGCCGCGAAGACCTCATCCGCGAGGCCGACGCCTACCGTCTGGTCCAGGAAGCGAAGAAGGCCCGCCGCCTCTTCTCCCGGAGCCAGGAACCGGAGGGGTCGGTGAGTGGACACCGCAGCCGGTTCACCCGCGCCGCGTAACCCGCGTCGCGACACCGTGCGAACCGGCACGTGATGAGAAGCGCATCGATATCCAGTGACGGCGAGCAGGGCCCCTGTGCGATGCTCGGCGGCGTGGAGACCAGATCTGTCAGCCCGGTGTTCGTCGGCCGAGCCGACGAACTGGCCGTACTCACCGACGCCCTGACGCGCGCCGCCGGCCAGGAGCCGCAGGCACTGCTCATAGGCGGCGAGGCCGGGGTCGGAAAGACCCGCCTCACCGAGGAGTTCCTCTGCGAGGCCGACCGCCGCGGCGCGGTCGTAGCCGTCGGAGGCTGTGTGGAGATCGGGGCGGAGGGGCTTCCCTTCGCCCCGTTTTCGACTGCCCTGCGCACTCTGCACCGCCTCCTCCCCGACGAACTGGCCGCAGCCGCCGTCGGCCAGGAGGACGAACTCGCGCGCATCCTCCCCGAACTCGGCGAGACCCCGCGCGGCCCCCACGACGAGGAGAGCACCGCCCGGCTCTTCGAACTGACGGCCCGGATGCTGGAACGCCTCGCCGCCGACCGCACCGTCGTCCTCGTCCTGGAAGACCTGCACTGGGCGGACACGTCCACCCGGCACCTGCTCTCCTACCTCTTCCGCGCGCTCGGCAGCGGCCGCCTCGTCGTCGTCGCCACCTACCGCGCCGACGACGTCCACCGCCGCCACCCGCTGCGCCCGCTCCTCGCCGAACTCGACCGGCTGCGCACCGTCCAGCGCATCGAACTGTCCCGCTTCAACCGGGCCGAAGTGCGCCGCCAGCTCGCCGGGATCCTGGCCTCGCAGCCCGACGAGGACTTCGTCGAATCGGTCTTCGACCGCTCCGACGGCAACGCCTTCTTCGTCGAGGAACTCGTCGCCTCCCGCGCCAGCGGCTGTTCGACCGGCCTCACCGAATCCCTGCGCGACCTGCTCCTCGTCCGCGTCGAAGTCCTCCCCGACGCCGCGCAGCGCGTCGTGCGCATCGTCGCCGAGGGCGGCTCCATGGTGGAGTACGCCCTGCTGCGTGCCGTCACCCGGCTCACCGAGGACGAACTGATCGAAGCCCTGCGCTCGGCGGTCGGCGCCAACATCCTCCTGGCCACCTCCGACGGCGACGGCTACCGCTTCCGCCACTCCCTGGTCCGCGAGGCCGTCTCCGACGACCTGCTGCCCGGCGAGCGCGCCCGCGTCAACCGCCGCTACGCCGAGGAGCTCGAACAGGACGACACCCTCATCCGGGCGGAGGAGCGGGTCATCCGGCTCGCCGCCTACTGGTACCACGCCAGCGACGCGGTCAAGGCCCTGCCCGCCGTGCTCGCGGCCTCGGTGGCCGCCCGGCGCCGGCACGCCTACTCCGAGCAGCTGCGCCTGCTGGAGCGGGCCATGGACCTGTGGGAGGCCGTACCGGAGGACGTACGGTCCGAACTGCGCCCCGCGGACTACACCGAGGTCTACCCGCCCTGCGGCTGCGACCCGGCGACCACCCCGCTGCAACACCTCGACCTGCTGGCCGAAGCCACCGTCGCGGCCCGCTTCGGCGGCGAGCGCGAACGCGCGCTCAAGCTCACCAAGACGGCCCTGCGGCAGCTGGAGGACGGCCACGACCCGCTGCGGGCCGCCTGGTTCTGGACCGAACGCTCCCGGATGATCGCCGGCCTCGCCCGCGGCGACGGCTGGGCGGAGCTCGCCAAGGCGCAGGAGCTCGTCCGCGGGCTGCCCCCGTCCCAGGTGCACGCCGACGTCCTGGTCCGGGTCGCGAGCTGGGGCATGCTCCACAAGCCGGGGCCCGACAACCTGGTCGCCGCCGAACGCGCCGTGGAGTACGCGCGGATGGTCGGCGCCGAGGACACCGAACTCAACGCCCGGATCACCGTCGGCAGCCTGCTCGTCGACTCGGGGGAACCCGAGCGCGGACTCGCCGAGATGTTCGCGGTCAAGGAGCGGGCCGCCGAACTCGGCCTCGGCATGCTGGTGGGACGCGCGCACGTGAACATCACCTCCCACCTGGAATGCCTGGGCCGGTCCCGCGAAGCCGTGGAACTGGCCGGAGAAGGCGCCGAGCTGGTCAAGAACTCCCATCTGATGGACACCGAGGCCTACATCCGGGGGAACCTGGCGGAGAGCCTGTACAGCCTCGGCCGGTGGGAGGAGGCAGGGACGCAGGCCCGGCGCACCCTGACCCTGGTCAGCAGCGCCGCCCCGCGTGCCGCGGCCGTCGTACGGCTGGCCTACCTGGCCCTGGCCCGCGGCGAACTCGCCGAGGCCGCAGCCCAGCTCACCGCCGCCCGCACCCACTTCGGCTCCCACGAGGGCCAGCCCCAGCACCGGATCCCGCTGTTCCGCCTCACGATCGGGGTGGCCGCGGGGGAGGGCCGGATAGCCGACGTCCGCAGCGAAGTGGCCACGGCCATCGAGCACGGCTTCCCGCTCGGCAACCACCGCTACGCCTGGCCGATGCTGCTCGCCGCGGCCTCGGCAGAAGCCGACGCCCGGGGCCTGCCCGCCGCCGAGGCCGGGCGCGAGGAGGCCCTGACGGCGCTGCGCGACGCCGCCCGGAAACTGGCCACCCCGGTCCCGCTGTGGACCGCCCACTCCGAGTACCTCCGGGCCGAGCTGCTGCGCGCGGAGGCCCGGGACACCGTCGGGGACTGGACGGCCGTGGAAGCGGCCGTACGCCCCCTGGAGCGGCCCTACCTGCTCGCCAGGGCCCAGTACCGGCTCGCGGAGGCCCTGCTGGCGGCCGGCGGGGACCGCGAGGCCGCCGCCGGGCTGCTCCACGCGTCCTACACCACCGCCGACCAGCTGGGCGCCCGCAGGCTCCGCGAGGACCTGGCCCTGCTCGCGCAGCGCGCCAGGCTCCCGCTCACGCCCGTGGGCGTCCCCAAGGCCCTGCTCGGGCCGGGCGGCGCCGATCCGGTCGAGGCACTGGGCCTGACCAGCCGCGAACGGGACGTGCTGCGCCTGGTCGCGGTGGGGCACACCAACCGCCAGATCGCCGAGGAGCTCTTCATCTCACCGAAGACGGCCAGCGTGCACGTCTCGAACATCCTGGCGAAGCTGGGGGTCGCGGGCCGCGGCGAGGCCGCCGCGCTGGCCCACCGGCTCCGGCTCTTCGGCCCCGCGGCCCAGGCGTAGGCGTACGTGTAGACGTGGGCCTTGGCGTACGACTACGTCGCCGGGTGCTCCTTGGTGCGTATGAGCACCTTGCCGGAGTCCAGGTCTATCGGACCCTTTCCCGGGTCGCCGTCATTGACGTCGATCCGGGAAAGCTCCAGCCGCTTCTTCTCCTCGTCCGTGTGTTTGCGTCCCGGACTGAACAGCTCCTCGATCATGTTGAACACCGCGTCCACCGTGCCTTTCGTTCCCCCGCCGGGGCCCGCCGGTCATTCCACCGTCAGTCTCAGGATCCTGTCGTCGCCGGCTTCCGGCGACCCGCGCCCGTCCGTCTCGCTCGTGACCAGCAGCACCTTGTCCCCGCCGAGGGCCACCACGGTGCGCAGCCGGCCGTACTCGCCCGACAGGAACGCCTCGGGCTCCGCCACCGGGACCGCCCCGGCCAGCGGGATCCGCCAGAGCCGCTGCCCCTTCAGCCCGGCCATCCAGATGGAGCCCTGGGCCCAGGCGATCCCGCTCGGCGAGGCCTCGTCCGTCTTCCACACGGCCACCGGATCGCGCATCCCCGGCTTGCCGGCCTTGCCCTCGGCCTCGGGCCAGCCGTAGTTCGCGCCGGGCTCGATCAGATTCAGCTCGTCCCAGGTGTTCTGGCCGAACTCGGCCGCCCACAGCCGCTTGTCCTTGTCCCAGGCGAGTCCCTGCACATTGCGGTGCCCGTACGAGTAGACGACCGAGTCGGCCTCCGGATTGCCGTGCACCGGATCGCCGTCCGGGGTCATCCGCAGGATCTTCCCGCCCAGCGAGGTCTTGTCCTGGGCCAGCCCGGTCTGCCCGGTCTCGCCCGTCCCGGCGTAGAGCATCTTGTCCGGGCCGAAGGCGATCCGCCCGCCGTTGTGGATGAGCCCCTTGGGGATCCCCCTGAAGACCGTGTCGGGTGCGCCCAGTTGATCGCCCGCCGGTCTCTTCTCGTCATAGCGCAGCCGGGCGATGCGGTTGTCGGACTCGGTGGTGAAGTAGGCGTACACCATGCGGTCCGAGGCGAAGGAAGGGGACAGGGCCAGGCCCAGCAGCCCGCCCTCGCCCCCCGGGGCCACCCCGGGCACCTTGCCGACCGGGGTCACCGCCCCCGTGCCCACGTCGACCCGGCTGATCGTGCCCTTGTCCCGCGAGGCGACCAGCAGGTTCCCGTCGGGCAGCGGAGCCACGCCCCACGGGGACTCCAGGCCCTGGGCGGCCACGCCGGTCACCGTCACGCTCCCCTTGGCGGGCGGCGCGGGGGCTGCCGCGTCGGCGGAGGCGGAGGCGGACGGTGCCTCCGAGGCGCCGGGTGGCGAGGAGCCGGCCGCCGCGCCCGGTGGCGAGGAGCTCGGCCGGGCTCCGGTGCCGGCCGGCGGCGAGCACCCCGCCGCCAGCAGCGCCCCGCATCCGGCCAGGGCGAAGGCCGCCAGCACTCCGCGGGCCCGGGCGCGCGGGCCCCCGTAGGAACGCACCGGCGCCCCCGCCCGGCTCCGCACCCGGTCCTGGGCCTGCCCCGGCCCCTGCTCGTGTTCCCGGTCGTGTCCGTATCGCATCGCCGTACTCCCCTCCGGTCCTCCGATCGTGCCCTCACACGACTCAACAGCGCAGACCATGCCCCAAGTTCCGCCACTCGTACACTCGATCGAGTGGTTCAGGCTCCGATCGGAGCCGGCAGCGCCGACAGCTCCACGAGGTCCTCGGCGGTCAGCCGGACCTCCGCGGCCCGCGCGTTCTCCGCCGCCCGGTGCGCCTGCCCGGTCCCCGGCACCGGAACCACCTGCGGGCCCTGCGCCAGCACCCAGGCCAGCGCCACCTGCGCCGCCGTGACCTGCGCCCCGTGCCGCCGGGCGACCCGGCGCAGCCCGGCCACGAGCACCTGGTTCGCCGCCATCGCGTACGCCGTGAACCGCGGATGCCTGGCCCGTACGTCCTCGGGCTCGAACCCCTCGCCCGGGACCAGCGTCCCGGTCAGGAACCCGCTCCCCAGCGGCATCGCCGCCAGGAACCCCACCCCCCGCGCCGCGCACCACGGCAGCAGCCGCCACGCCGCCTGCGGCGACCACACCGACAGCTCCGCCTGCACCGCGCTCACCGGGAACACCTGCTGAGCCCGCTCCAGGTGCCGTACGGTCGCCTCGTAGGCCCGGTCCCCGCGCGGCCCCGCACCCGGCCCGGCGCCCGCCCCCAGCGCGCAGAAGCCCAGCGCCCGCACCTTCCCGGCGCCCACCAGCTCCGCCATCGCACCCCAGGACTCCTCGACCGGCACGTCAGGGTCCACCCGGTGCAGCTGGTAGAGGTCTATGACGTCGGTGCGCAGCCGCCGCAGCGAGGCGTCGCAGGCCCGCCGCAGGTACCCCGGGCGCCCGTCGGCCACCACGTGCACCCCGTCGGCCCGCAGCCCCGCCTTCGCCGACACGAAGGCGTCGGCGCGGCGCTCGCGCAGCACCCGGCCGAGCAGCAGCTCGTTGGTGTAGGGGCCGTACAGATCGGCGGTGTCGAGCAGGTTCGCCCCCAGGTCGAGGGCCGTGTGCAGGGTGTCCAGCGAGTCCTCGCGCTGTCTGCGCGAAGGCGCGTACGCCCCGCTCATCGGCATGCAGCCGAGGCCTATGGCCCCCACCGCCAGCGCCCCCGACCCGATCGACCTGCGCTCCACCCGGTGTCCCCCCTGGTCCGCCCCCGGCCTCGGTGGGCCTCCCGCTTCCGGCACACAAACTAACGGCTCGATCCGGATCCCCTGGCATAGCCTCCTGATCATGACTGCAGAGATGCCCGAGGCCCCCGACGTATGGCTCCCCTTCCCCGCCGAGGAGATCGAGGGGCTGCCCGATTCCTTCCGCTACCGCCACTGGGACGGCGAGGAGGCCTTCCCCGCCGACCCGGCGGCCTGCGTCTTCTACGTCACCCCGTACATGAAGCCCTCGGCCGTCACCCTGCGCCCGCTGCCCGGGATGCCCCGCCTGCGGGTCGTCCAGACCCTCACCGCCGGGGTCGACGACGTCCGGGGCGGCCTCGGCGGCCTGGCCCCCGGCATCCGGCTGTGCAACGCCAAGGGCGTGCACGACGCGAGCACCGCCGAGCTCGCCCTCACCCTGGTCCTGGCCTCCCTGCGCGGGATCCCCGGCATGGTGCGCGGCCAGGACCGCGAGGAGTGGCGCTCCGGGTTCTACGAGGCCCTCGCGGACAAGTCCGTACTGATCATCGGCTACGGGGCGGTCGGCGCGGCCATCGAGGACCGGCTCGCGCCCTTCGAGTGCGAGCGGATCGTCCGGGTCGCGCGGACGGCGCGCACCACGGCGCGCGGGCCGGTGCACGCCCTCGCCGAACTGCACCAACTCCTGCCCGCCGCCGACGTGGTGATCCTTTCCACGCCGCTCACCGAGGAGACGAGGGGGCTCGCGGGCGCCGCATTCCTCGGCCGCATGAAGGGCGGCGCGCTGCTCGTGAACGTGGCCCGCGGGCCCGTCGTCGACACCAAGTCCCTTCTGGTGGAGGTGGAGTCGGGCCGACTGCGCGCCGCCCTGGACGTCACCGATCCGGAACCGCTGCCTTCAGGCCATCCGCTCTGGCATGCTCCGGGTGTCCTGATCACGCCCCATGTGGGCGGCAGCAGCTCCGCGTTCGAGCCGCGGGCCAAGCGTCTGCTGGCCCGTCAGCTCCGCCGGTTCGCTGCCGGAGAGCCCGTGGAGAACACGGTGTTGATCACGGAATGACGGGCGGTGCGCACGCTCCGCGTTCGTCCGGATGCGCTCGGTGGGCACAACTCCCCTGTTGGTGACGGAGCGTAGAGAAACTATGTCCCTGAGTGACGAAAGTGGTGTATCGTCCGGAACAAGGGGCTGCGCCACGAACGTCTGGCGCTGGGGAGTGATCGGACACTTTGGGGGGCGACGGGCGATGCACGGCCAATGGACAAAGGATCCGACGCGGCGAAGCCGCCGGAGGCGACGGTGCCGGGACTGGACCGCGCCGGAACCAGCCGGCGAGGGGGACCGGTGACCACCCCGGGGGCGGCGCTGCTGACCCGCCGGCCCCTCACCGACAGCGGTGGCGGGGGCAGCTCCTCGAAGGGGCTGGCGATGCAGCTCCTCCTCGCGGTGGTCAGCAGCGGGTACGCCGTGGGCGCCGCGCTCGGCTGGGGGTCCGAGGAACTAGCCGAGATCATGGGCGACTTCGGGCTCAGTGCCGCAGGCCTGCTGGCCGCCGTCTCCTGTTTCAGGTACGCCCGGGCCATCGACAGCCGGGAGCGCCCGGCCTGGCTGCTGTTCGCGTTCTCCTCGCTCATGGGCTGCTGCGGCAACGCCGTCTGGGGCTGGTACGAGGTGGTCCTCGGCGAGGCCGTGCCGAAGCCCTCCCTCGCCGACTTCGCCTTCCTCTGCTTCGCGCCGCCCGCCATCGTGGGCCTCCTCGTCCTCGCGAAGCGCCCCGTCACCCGGGCCGGCTGGGTCTGCCTCGGCCTCGACTCCTGGCTCATCGGCGGCTCCCTGCTCACCCTCTCCTGGAGCCTGGCCCTCGCGCACGCCGCGCGCACCGCCCAGTCCGGAGCCCCCGGCAGCGTCCCGCGCGCGGCCCTCTCGCTGGCCTACCCGCTCCTGGACATCGCGCTCGTCTCGATGGTGCTGGTGCTGCACTTCCGCCGCTCCGAGACCAACCGCTCCGCCGTGAACACCGCCATCGCGGCCCTCGCCCTGACCGTGCTGAGCGACGCACTGTTCACCTCGCCGCTGCTCAGCGCCGAATACCAGTCGGGCCAGCTCCTCGACGCCGGCTGGTTCGCCGGCTCGCTCCTCCTCGCGTACGCCCCCTGGGGCGCCCGCCGCCTGCACCCCGGGCCCGGCCCCGAGCCCGGACCGCCCCACGCGCGCGCCGAGCGGCCGCACAGCCGCCCGATCACGGGCTCCCTGCCCGCCCTCACCCCGTACCTCGCGGCGGCCGTCTGCACCCTCGGCATCCTGTACAACGTGGTGGACGGCCGGAAGGTCGACCGGGTCGTCGTCTTCACCGGCTGCACGGTCGTGCTCGCCCTGGTGATCCGCCAGGGCATCATGCTGCTCGACAACATCGCCCTGACGCAGGAACTGGCCCAGAAGGAGAACCACTTCCGCTCCCTGGTCCAGGGCTCCAGCGACGTCATCATGATCGCCGCCCCCACCGGGACCCTGCGCTACGTCAGCCCCGCCGCCGCCGGGGTCTACGGCCGCGAGGCGGAAGAGCTGGTCGGCACCGAGCTGGCCACCCTGATCCACCCCGAGGACCTGGGCCGCGTGGTCCACGAGGTGCGCCGCTTCCTGGCCGCCCCGCCCGCCGAGGAGCCGACCACACGCATCGAGTGCCGGTTCCGCTCGGGCGCCGGCGAGTGGCTCAATGTGGAGTCCACCGTCAACCGCCACCAGGGCGGCCTGATCCTGAACAGCCGCGACGTCACCGAGCGGGTCCGGCTCCAGGCACAGCTCCAGCACAGCGCCGAGCACGACCCGCTCACCGACCTCCCCAACCGGGCCCTGTTCACCCGCCGGGTCCGCCAGGCGCTCACCGGCCGGCGGGCCGGGGACCACAGCACCGCCGTGCTCTTCATCGACCTCGACGGGTTCAAGGCGGTCAACGACACCATCGGCCACCAGGCCGGCGACGAACTGCTCGTCGAGGCCGCCCGCCGCCTCCAGGACTCCGTCCGGGCCGGTGACACCGCGGCCCGCCTCGGCGGCGACGAGTTCGCCGCCCTGATCCTGGGCGACGGCAGCCGCGACCGCAGCGCCCGCGAGTACCAGGTCCACGAGATCGCCGACCGGCTGCGCACCACCCTCTCGCAGCCCTACCGGATCGCCGGGAGCGAGGTCCGGGTCGCCGCCAGCATCGGCGTGGCCTTCGCGGATCCCGACATCACCCCTTCGGACCTGATGCGCAACGCGGATCTCGCGATGTACCGGGCCAAGGCGGGCGGCAAGAACCGGGTCGAGATGTACGCGCCCCAGATGCAGGCCGAAGTCGTCCGCAAGGCGGAGCTGGCGGGCAGGCTGCGCACCGCACTGCACGACGGGGAGTTCGCCCTGCTGCACCAGCCCGTGGTCTCCCTGGCCTCGGGGGAGATCTCGGCCGTGGTGGCGCAGGCCCGGTGGCGTTCCGCCCAGGGGATCCTGTTCACCCCCGCCGAGTTCCTGCGGGTCGCCGAGCACAGCGAGGCGGGGGCCGTCGAGGGCGGGTCCGCCCCCCGGACGGCCGTACCGGACGCCTCGCGCACCGCCGAGCTGGGGCGCTGGCTGCTGGAGGAGGCCGTCGGGCAGGCCGCCGAGCGGCACCGGGCCGGGCACGACGTCCCCGTGGCCGTACGGATGACCGCGCAGCGGCTGCTCGACCGGTCGATGCCGCTCGGCTCGGTGGAAGCCCTGCTGGCCCGCAACGGGCTGCCGTCGGGCGCGCTAGTCCTGGAGCTCGCCGTCTCCGACCCCAGGGTGCCCTTCGACGACCTGGAGCGCCGTCTGGCGGCGCTGCGCCGGCTCGGGGTCCTGATCGCCCTGGACGGCTTCGGCAGCGGTTACGCGGCCATCAGCGCGCTGCGCAGGCTCCCCGTGGACATGCTCAAGCTCGACCGGGGCCTGGTCGAGGGGGTCGTGGAATCCCCCCGGCTCCACAAGATCACCGCAGGTCTCTTGCGGATCGCAAACGACCTCGGCATGCAGTCGGTGGCGGAGGGGATGGACCTCCCCGAGCAGGTCATGGCGCTGCGCGCGATGGGCTGTACCCACGGGCAGGGAATGGCCTTCTCGGGACCTCTGGACGAGTACAGGCTGCGCCGAGCGCTCGTGCGCGGTACGTTCCCAGTACCGGGCGGTGCGGCCCAACCCGCGTTGGCCGGTGGTTCCCCAGGGGGGTCGTTGGCCATCCACAGAGGCTCACATAATGAGACGCCCGTCCCACCCGCTTGACATCACCCTCCCGCCGGAGGGAGGGTCAATGCCATGCGCACCCGAATTCTCGTACTTGGAAAGCGCGTCGGCTGAAGCAGGGACCAGCATGTCCCCGCTCAACGCACCCGACGCGCTCCCCTCGCTTGCCTCCCGGCACGAGGGGTTTTTTGTTGCACTGGCAACGTCGCATCTCGTAAGACCCTCCTCGTAAAACCCTCAGCTTCGAGAAGAGAATGCCGATGACCGAGCAGGCCACCGGGGCCCACCATCCGCAGCCGCGGGCCCGTACCGGCGGACACCAGACCGCCGCAGTTGAGCACGTCACGGGTGCGCAGTCCCTCATCCGCTCTCTCGAAGAGGTGGGGTGCGACACCGTCTTCGGGATTCCGGGAGGCTGCATCCTCCCCGCGTACGACCCGCTGATGGACTCCAAGAAGGTCCACCACATCCTGGTCCGCCACGAGCAGGGCGCCGGCCACGCCGCGACCGGCTACGCGCAGGCCACCGGAAAGGTCGGCGTCTGTATGGCCACCTCCGGTCCGGGGGCCACGAACCTGGTGACGCCGATCGCCGACGCGCACATGGACTCCGTGCCGCTCGTCGCGATCACCGGCCAGGTCTCCTCGAAGGCGATCGGCACCGACGCCTTCCAGGAAGCGGACATCGTCGGCATCACGATGCCGATCACCAAGCACAACTTCCTGGTCACCAGGGCCGAGGACATCGCCCACACCATCGCCGAGGCCTTCCACATCGCCTCCACCGGCCGTCCCGGCCCGGTCCTGGTCGACATCGCCAAGGACGCCCTGCAGTCGAAGACCACGTTCTCGTGGCCGCCCACCCAGGACCTCCCCGGCTACCGCCCGGTGACCAAGCCGCACGCCAAGCAGATCCGCGAGGCCGCCAAGATGATCGCCGCCGCCAAGCGGCCGGTCCTCTACGTCGGCGGCGGCGTCATGAAGGCCGGCGCGACCGCCGAGCTGAAGGTCCTCGCCGAGCTCACCGGCGTCCCGGTCGTCACCACCCTGATGGCCCTGGGCTCCATCCCGGACAGCCACCCGCAGAACGTCGGCATGCCCGGCATGCACGGTGCCGTCACCGCCGTGACCGCGCTCCAGAAGTCGGACCTGCTGATCGCCCTCGGCACCCGCTTCGACGACCGCGTCACCGGCAAGCTGGACAGCTTCGCCCCCTTGGCCAAGGTCATCCACGCGGACATCGACCCGGCCGAGATCGGCAAGAACCGCGCCGTGGACGTCCCGATCGTCGGTGACGCCCGCGAGGTCATCGCGGACCTGATCCAGGCCGTCCAGGCCGAGATCAGCGAGGGCAACGCCGGCGACTACACCGCCTGGTGGACGGACCTCAACCGCTGGCGCGACACGTACCCGCTGGGCTACGACCTGCCCGAGGACGGCACGCTCTCCCCCCAGCAGGTGATCGAGCGGATCGGCCAGCTGGCACCGAAGGGCACCATCTACGCGGCCGGCGTCGGCCAGCACCAGATGTGGGCCTCGCACTTCGTGAACTACGAGGAGCCCCGCACCTGGCTGAACTCCGGCGGCGCCGGAACCATGGGCTACGCGGTCCCCGCCGCGATGGGCGCCAAGGTCGGCATGCCCGAGCGCACCGTCTGGGCGATCGACGGCGACGGCTGCTTCCAGATGACCAATCAGGAACTGGCCACCTGCGCCCTGAACAACATCCCGATCAAGGTCGCGATCATCAACAACGGTGCGCTGGGCATGGTCCGCCAGTGGCAGACCCTGTTCTACAACCAGCGGTACTCCAACACCGTCCTGCACGCGGGCGAGACGGGCACCGACACGGCCGTCGGCTCCCAGCTCGGCGAGTCGGCCGCGCCCCGCATGGGCACCCGCGTCCCGGACTTCGTCAAGCTGTCCGAGGCCATGGGCTGCGTGGCGCTGCGCTGCGAGGACCCGGCCGACCTGGACAAGGTCATCGCCGAGGCCAACGCGATCAACGACCGCCCGGTCGTCGTCGACTTCATCGTCCACGAGGACGCCATGGTGTGGCCGATGGTCGCCGCCGGCACCTCGAACGACGAGGTCATGGCCGCCCGGGGCGTCCGCCCCGACTTCGGCGACAACGAAGACGACTGAGCCGAGAGAGCCTGAGAGAGAGAACGACTCACATGTCCAAGCACACGCTCTCCGTCCTGGTCGAGAACACGCCCGGCATCCTCGCCCGGATCGCCGCGCTGTTCTCCCGACGCGGGTTCAACATCGACTCCCTCGCGGTCGGTGTCACCGAGCACCCCGACATCTCGCGCATCACCATCGTCGTGAACGTCGAGGACCTCCCGCTGGAGCAGGTGACCAAGCAGCTCAACAAGCTGGTCAACGTGCTCAAGATCGTCGAGCTGGAGCAGCACAACGCCATCGAGCGCGAACTCGTTCTGGTGAAGGTCCGCGCCGACAACGAAACGCGCTCGCAGATCGTCGAGATCGTCCAGCTGTTCCGTGCCAAGACCGTCGACGTCTCCCCGGAGGCCGTCACCATCGAGGCCACCGGCGGCACCGACAAGCTGGGCGCGATGCTCAAGATGCTGGAGCCCTTCGGCATCAAGGAGCTCGTCCAGTCCGGCACGATCGCCATAGGGCGCGGCGGCCGGTCCATCACGGACCGCAGCCTGCGCGCGCTCGACCGCAGCGCCTGAGCCCGTCCGGGCCGGTGGCACCGGCCCGGGCGCGGCCCGCCCGTCCGTACCTCGCTCGCTCGTATGGCGAGACCGAGAACCACGTATTCCGTTCCCCGCCGTACGGTGGGAGCAACACCAGCGCACCAAGGAGATATCCCAGTGGCCGAGCTGTTCTACGAGAACGACGCCGACCTGTCCATCATCCAGGGCCGCAAGGTCGCGGTCATCGGTTACGGCAGCCAGGGCCACGCCCACGCGCTGTCGCTCCGTGACTCCGGCGTCGACGTCGTCGTCGGCCTGCACGAGGGCTCGAAGTCCAAGGCCAAGGCCGAGGAGCAGGGCCTGAAGGTCCTGCCCGTCGCCGAGGCCGCGGCCTGGGCGAACGTCATCATGATCCTGACCCCGGACCCGCTCCAGGCCGAGATCTACGCCGCGTCCATCGAGTCGCACCTGGAAGAGGGCGACGCGCTCTTCTTCGGCCACGGCTTCAACGTCCGGTACGGCTTCATCAAGCCCCCGGCCAACGTGGACGTCGCCCTGGTCGCCCCGAAGGGCCCGGGCCACCTGGTCCGCCGCCAGTACGAGGAAGGCCGCGGCGTGCCCTGCATCGCCGCCGTCGAGCAGGACTTCACCGGCAGCGCCTTCCAGCTCGCGCTGTCGTACGCGGCCGGCATCGGCGGCACGCGCGCCGGCGTCATCAAGACCACCTTCACCGAGGAGACCGAGACCGACCTGTTCGGTGAGCAGGCCGTTCTCTGCGGTGGCGCCTCCGCGCTGGTCAAGGCCGGTTTCGAGACGCTGACCGAGGCCGGTTACCAGCCCGAGATCGCGTACTTCGAGTGCCTGCACGAGCTGAAGCTCATCGTCGACCTCATGTACGAGGGCGGCCTGGAGAAGATGCGCTGGTCGGTCTCCGAGACCGCCGAGTGGGGCGACTACATCACCGGTCCCCGCATCATCACCGACGCCACCAAGGCCGAGATGAAGAAGGTCCTCGCGGAGATCCAGAGCGGCGAGTTCGCCAACACCTGGATGGCCGAGTACAAGGCCGGTCTGCCGAAGTACAACGAGTACAAGAGCGCCGACGAGGCGCACCTGCTGGAGACCACCGGCAAGAAGCTCCGCAAGCTGATGAGCTGGGTCGACAACGACGAGAGCTGATCCGCTGGGTCGCAGGGCCGGGACGGTGCGTCCCGGCCCTGCGGCACACCGGCCGGGCACCCGCGCGAGGGGCCTTCCGGGGGGCTGCTTGTCCACCCTGGCCAATCTCGTGCGGGTGATCCTTCCGGACAGGCGGAATTCCTTCCCGGATCCGCCACTACACTGCTCAACACAACGCGTCAGGCCCACAGTGTCGTGCGTCTTCCACGCGGCTACCCCCTCCACCGCCTGCGGCCGTCGGGACGGCCGTCCGCACTGGACTTGTGAGGACCCACGTGAGCTCGAAACCTGTCGTACTCATCGCCGAAGAGCTGTCGCCCGCCACCGTCGAGGCGCTCGGCCCGGACTTCGAGATCCGGCACTGCAACGGTGCCGACCGCGCGGAGCTGCTCCCCGCGATCGTGGACGTCGACGCGATCCTGGTCCGCTCCGCGACCAAGGTCGACGCCGAGGCCATCGCCGCCGCCAAGAAGCTGAAGGTCGTCGCCCGTGCGGGCGTCGGTCTCGACAACGTCGACGTCTCGTCCGCCACCAAGGCCGGCGTGATGGTCGTGAACGCTCCGACCTCCAACATCGTCACCGCCGCCGAGCTGGCCTGTGGCCTGCTCGTCGCGACGGCCCGCAACATCCCGCAGGCCAACACCGCCCTGAAGAACGGCGAGTGGAAGCGGAACAAGTACACGGGCGTCGAGCTCAGCGAGAAGACCCTCGGCGTCGTCGGCCTCGGCCGCATCGGCGTCCTGGTCGCCCAGCGCATGTCGGCCTTCGGCATGAAGATCGTCGCGTACGACCCCTACGTGCAGCCCGCGCGCGCCGCCCAGATGGGCGTCAAGATGCTGACGCTCGACGAGCTGCTCGAGGTCGCCGACTTCATCACCGTGCACCTGCCCAAGACCCCCGAGACCCTCGGTCTCATCGGGGACGAGGCCCTGCACAAGGTCAAGCCGTCCGTCCGCATCGTCAACGCCGCCCGCGGCGGGATCGTGGACGAGGCCGCGCTGTACTCGGCCATCAAGGAGGGCCGCGTCGCCGGCGCCGGCCTCGACGTGTACGCGAAGGAGCCCTGCACGGACTCCCCGCTGTTCGAGCTCGACCAGGTCGTCTGCACCCCGCACCTCGGCGCGTCCACGGACGAGGCCCAGGAGAAGGCCGGTGTCTCGGTCGCCAAGTCGGTGCGCCTCGCGCTCGCCGGCGAGCTCGTGCCCGACGCGGTCAACGTCCAGGGCGGCGTCATCGCCGAGGACGTCCGTCCCGGCCTGCCGCTCGCCGAGAAGCTCGGCCGCATCTTCACCGCCCTCGCGGGCGAGGTCGCGGTCCGCCTCGACGTCGAGGTCTGCGGCGAGATCACGCAGCACGACGTGAAGGTGCTCGAACTCTCCGCGCTCAAGGGTGTCTTCGAGGACGTCGTCGACGAGACGGTCTCCTACGTCAACGCCCCGCTCTTCGCGCAGGAGCGCGGGGTCGAGGTCCGCCTGACCACCTCCTCGGAGTCCCCGGACCACCGCAACGTGGTGACCGTGCGCGGCACCCTGTCGGACGGCCAGGAGGTCTCGGTCTCCGGCACGCTCGTGGGCCCGAAGCACCTGCAGAAGATCGTCGGCATCGGCGCGTACGACGTGGACCTGGCGCTCGCCGACCACATGGTCGTCCTGCGCTACGCCGACCGCCCGGGCGTGGTCGGCGCCGTCGGCCGCATCCTCGGTGAGGCCGGCCTGAACATCGCGGGCATGCAGGTCGCCCGCGCCGAAGAGGGCGGCGAGGCCCTCGCGGTCCTCACGGTCGACGCCGAGGCCCCGGTGGGCGTCCTCGCGGACATCGCCACCGAGATCGGCGCCGTCTCGGCCCGTACGGTCAGCCTCGGCTGACGCAGCGACAGCAGACAGACAGACGCTCGGCCGGGGTTTCCCGGCCGAGCGTCTTGATGCGGGGCGCCGATCCGGTTTCGCAACGGGCCCTGGTGGGGTTAGTCGACCGTCTCCCCGTCGTACATGCCGCCCCTGCAGGTCGGGAGCACGGGCGTAGACCGGTCGATCGTTCCGCCGTTGTCCGTGCACTCACCCGGGGTGACGCTGGCCGGGGTGACGGTGGCGGCGGTGACGGTGGCAGCAGTGGCGGTGGCAGCGCCTGTGAGACCGAGTCCGGCGAGGGCTGCCGTGGCGCAGACTGCGGCGAAGGTTCTTCGAATGCGCATTTGGTTCGCCTTTCACAGATTGCCTCGGTTGGGGCACTATCCAGCTTGATCTTCACCCATGTGGGTGGCGCGTCATATTGGGCCATTCGGGTGAACGTGTTGGCGCGTGCGGGGTCGGTGACGCGGCCTGTCGGGGTGGAGGACAGCCGTGCCGGCGAATCCCCGGGCCCTTTCGTGCGTCCCGCCCCGTTACGCCGCCGCGGGCGCGAGGCCCTCACCGGCCGGGGCCGGGTCCGCCGGGGCCCCTGCTCCGCGCCCCCGGAGCAGGGTCGCGGCCAGCAGCGCCGCCGCGAGGAGCAGGACCGTACCGCCCCAGGCGGCGTACTGCATCCCGTGCACGAAGGCCTCCCGGGCCGCGGCCAGGACCTGCTCGCCGGCCGCGCCGCCGAGCTCCTGGGCGGTGGCCACGGCCCCGCCGAGGGTCTCCCGTACGCCGGGCTCGGAGCCGGCCAGGTCGGAGCGGTAGACGGCCGTGCCCAGGCTGCCCAGGAGGGCCATCCCGAGGGCGCCGCCGAGCTCCTGGCCGGTCTCCAGCAGGGAGGCGGCCGAGCCGGCCTTCTCGGCGGGGGCGGAGCCGAGGGCCATGTCGGAGACCAGGGACATCACGATGACGATGCCGGAGGCGAGGACCCCGGCTCCGGCCAGCAGCAGCCACAGCGAGTCGGTGCCCACCAGGCCGATCAGGACGAAGCCGGCGGCGGCGAGGACGAAGCCGCCCGCGATCACGTGGGCCCGGTCGGTCTTCTGGGCGAGGGCCGCGCCGACGGGGGCGGCGGCGCCGATGAAGAGCGAGGGGGCGAGGCTCCAGAGGGCGGCTTCCAGGGTGCCCATGCCGAGCACCGACTGCAGGTACTGGGTGGTGAAGTAGGCCGAGCCCATCATGGCGAAGGCGGCGACGGTGTTCAGGCCGATGCCGGCGCCGAAGCCGCGCTCCCGGAAGAGGGCCCGGGAGACCATGGCGTCGTCACGGGTGCGCTGGCGGCGCACGAAGAGCCACCCGAAGGCC
Source organism: Streptomyces sp. NPDC104226 (assembly GCF_055584085.1). Classification (NCBI taxonomy): domain Bacteria; kingdom Bacillati; phylum Actinomycetota; class Actinomycetes; order Kitasatosporales; family Streptomycetaceae; genus Streptomyces; species Streptomyces sp. NPDC104226. Next base: position 1,530 of record NZ_JBVJMS010000022.1, on the reverse strand, counting down.
AGCCCGGCGGCGAGGCAGCCGGCGTACAGCGGGGTGAAGCCCTCGGCGGCGATCTCCTTGAGGCCGTAGACCACCGGCAGTACGGCGGCCATCGACAGCGGCACGCTCAGCAGGTCGAAGCGGCCGGGCGCCGGGTCCTTGAACTCGGGGACCAGCACGGGGACCAGGACCAGCAGGAGCAGCATCGCGGGCACGTTGATCAGGAAGACGGAGCCCCACCAGAAGTGGTTCAGCATCACCCCGCTCATGACCGAGCCGAGGGCGATGCCGCCGGTCATGGCGCCGGACCAGATCGCGATGGCCTTGCCGCGCTGCCGGTCGTCCCGGAAGAGGTTGCGTACGAGGGCGAGCGTGGACGGCATCAGGGTCGCGCCGCCGATGCCGAGCAGCACCCGGGCGGCGATGAGCATCTCGGCGCTGGTGGCGTAGGCGGCGGCGACGGAGGCGAGTCCGAAGGCGGCCGCGCCGGCCAGGAGCAGCCTGCGGCGGCCGATCCGGTCGCCGAGCGAGCCCATCGTGACGAGCAGGCCCGAGAGGGCGAACGCGTAGCTGTCGAAGATCCAGAGCTGCTGGGTGGCGCTGGGGTCCAGCTCCCGGGTGATGGCGGGGATGGCGAAGTAGAGGACGGAGACGTCCATCGAGACCAGGAGCAGGGGGAGCACGAGAACGGTGAAGGCGATCCATTCCCGGCGACCGGCGAGACGTGCTGCGGGGTTCGTCATGAGCAGCAATGTACAAGCGTCATAAACGACTGTCTAGTACGTCTGTATAGAACGATCGTATGAAACGTTTGTCTTGGACGGATGTCTTGGCTACCGTGAGGCCATGGGACATCGCGAAGACTTGCTGGAAGGCGCCAAGAAGTGCCTGGTCGAGAAGGGTTTCGTGCGGACGACCGCGCGGGACATCGTCAACGCGTCCGGTGCGAACCTGGCGTCGATCGGCTACCACTACGGATCGAAGGACGCCCTGCTGACGCAGGCGTTCATCGGCCTGGTCGAGGAGTGGGGTGACCGCTTCACGTCCGACTTCCGGGCGGAGGGCGGCTCGCTGGAACGCTTCCGTGAGGTGTGGGACGGGGTGCACGCCGGACATGAGCGGTCCGGGCCCATCTGGTCGGCCAGCATGGAGGTGGCGCTGACCCGCGACGGCCTGCCGGAACTCCGGGAGCTGCTCGCGGCCTCGCAGGGGGAGGGGCGCAAGGGGCTGGTCGCCATGTTCACCGGCACCCCGGAGGAGGAAGTCACCGAGGAGGACGTCCGGACGAGCGGGGCCTTCTACCAGGCCTTGCTCAACGGGTTCATGCTCCAGTGGCTCTTCGACCCCTCGTCGGCCGCCACCCCCGCGGAACTGACGGAGGGCATGCGGCGTGCCGTGGAGGCGATGGCGAAGGCCGGACCCGGCGCGACGGCCTAGTGCCGTGACCGGAACGGCCGCGGGGGGGGGGGGGGGGGGGGGGGGGGGGGGGGGGGGGGGGGGGGGGGGGGGGGGGGGGGGGGGGGGGGGGGGGGGGGGGGGGGGGGGGGGGGG
>NZ_JBVJMS010000021.1:0-25638 GCF_055584085.1 Streptomyces sp. NPDC104226 | reverse complement strand
GCGGGGCTGGGTTGCCCGTAGGGCAATTCCAGCCTCGCCGGCGTTTGAGGCGCGGGGTCTGGGGCGGAGCCCCAGGGGGTCCGGGCGCAGCCCGGGGCCCCTTCCAGCCCCGCCGGCGTTTGAGGCGCGGGTCCGGGCCGGCCCGGGGAACGGGGGAAGGGCGGGTAGGGGACGGCCCCGCAGGGCTACGCTCAAGGCATGGCCGGCCGCTACGACCCCCTCACTCGCACCGCGATCCGCGGCGGCCGCACCACGGTGCCCCCACCCCCCGGCGCACCCGCACCCGCACCCGCACCCCCACCCGCCCCCACCGGCGGAGCCACCCGCACGTGGACCCCACCCGGCCCCCTGGACCTGGGCCTGGTCCTCGGCCCCCTCAGGCGCGGCCCGGCCGACCCCACCTTCCGCATCACCCCCGGCACGGTCTGGCGAGCCACCCGTACCCCCGCCGGCCCGGCCACGCTCCGGGTCTGCCGGGACGGGGCCGGGCCCGAGCTGACCGCCACCGCCTGGGGCCCGGGCGCGGACTGGATCCTCGACGGCCTGCCGGAACTGCTCGGCGCCGCCGACGACCCGGCCGCCTTCGTCCCCCGCCACCGGCTCGTGCACGCCAGCCACCGCCGCCGCCCGGGCCTGCGCCTGACCCGTACCGGCCTGGTGCTGGAGTCCTTGATCCCGACGGTCCTGGAGCAGAAGGTCACCGCCGACGAGGCGTACCGCGCCTGGCGCCGCCTCGTATGCCAGTACGGCGAGCCGGCCCCGGGCACGGGCCAGGGTCACGGCCAGGGCCAGCCTCCGGGCCAGGCCCCCGTCCCGGACCTCTACGTGATGCCGGACCCCCGCACCTGGGCGCTCATCCCCTCCTGGGACTGGCACAAGGCCGGAGTCGACGCCAAACGCTCCGCCACCATCGTCCGCGCAGCCCGCTCCGCCGCCCGCCTCGAAGAGGCCGCCGCGATGGAGCTGCCGGAGGCCACCGCCCGCCTGGAGGCGATCCCCGGCATCGGCCCGTGGACCTCCTCGGAAACCCTCCAGCGCAGCAACGGCGCCGCCGACGCGGTCACCACGGGTGACCTCCACCTGCCCGGCATCATCGGCTACGCCCTGGCCGGGGACCGGGACGCCGACGACGCCGCCATGCTGGAGCTCCTCGCCCCCTACGCCGGCCAGCGCCACCGGGCGGCCCGCCTCGTCCTCCTGGCGGGCGCCGCCCCGCCCCGCCGAGCCCCCCGGATGCCCCGGGGTGACATCGGCAGGCTCTGAGGGCCGGCCCCGGGGCCCGTCAGCGGACCTCGATGAACTCCTCCGCCGCCCGCTGCGCCCGCTCCGCGGGAGCAACCGCGGCGTGCCCGACGGCCACCGCACCCATCGGGTCCCAGTGCTCCGGCAGCCCGAGCACCTTGCGCACCACGTCCCGGCAGAACATCGTCGAGGACACCCATGCGGAGCCCAGCCGTTCCCCGGCCAGCGCGACCAGGAAGTTCTGCACGCCCGCGCCCATCGCCACGACGAACATCTCCCGCTCCGCCGCGTCCCGCCGCGCGTGCCCGTAGTCGTGCGCGCCGTCCGTGACCAGGCAGGGCACCACCAGGTAGGGCGCGGCCCGCAGGACGTCGCCCCGCCGGACCCGCTTGGCGATGGACTCCTCGGACTTCCCGTCGCTCCGCAGGTCCGCGATCCAGGCGTCCCGCATCGCGTCCAGCAGCTCCAGCCGCGCGCCCGCCGATTCCAGCAGGACGAACCGCCACGGCGTCGTGTGGTGCGGGGCCGGGGCCGTCACGGCCGCCGCCACCGCGCGCCGGACCGCGCCGGGGTCCACCGGCTCGGACGTGAAGGCCCGTACGGTACGCCGCTGCGTCACGGCTTCCCGTACCGCCTCCGAGGTGCCCAGCCGGAACATGTCGTCGGCCGGCGAGCGCACCAGGTCGGCCGCGGAGGACCCCTCGCCCACCACGTGTTCCAGGCCGCGCACGATCGCCACCGGCAGCCCCCGGGCCTTGCCCTTGACCAGGTCGCCGGCGGCGGCCAGCTCGTCGGCGGTCGCGACGACCGTCGCGCTCAGCGGGTTCCCGTGGGCGTCGGTGCCTCCGCGCAGGTCGTCCAGTACGTGGACGCCGGCCGCGCCGATCGCCACGTCGGTGAGCCCGGTGCGCCACGGCCGCCCGAAGGTGTCCGTCACGATGACGCCCACGTCCACGGACCGCAGCTCCCGCAGCCCGGCCCGGATCGCGGCGGCCGAGGCGTCGGGGTCCTCGGGCAGCAGCAGGACGGTGCCGGCCTCGGTGTTCGAGGCGTCGACCCCGGCCGCCGCCATGACCAGGCCCTGCCGGTTCTCCACGATCCGCAGCGTCCCGCGGCGCGCGACGACCCGTACGGTCTCGGCGTCTATCGCCTCCTCGCGCGAATCGGCACGGACGATCCGGCCCTCCGCCTTGGAGACGATCTTCGAGGTGACGAGCAGGACGTCCCCGTCGCGCAGCCGCGTGCCGGTACGGGTGCCGGCGGCGACCGGGACGTCGGTCGCGGCGGCGATCAGCGCCGCCAGGTCGTCCCCGGGCCGCACCTCGGGGATCCCGTGGACCGCCTGCACCAGGAACGTGCGCGGCAGGTCCTCCTCCGCCGTCTCCGGTTCCCCGCCCGTCGGCGGCACCTGCGCGCCGGTCACCGGGAGGCCTCCGCCAGTTCCAGCGCGGCCCGCGCCATCTCGGCGGTGGCGGCCAGGTCGGTCATCATCAGCGGGACCGCCCGGCAGGTGATGCCGGCGGCCTCCACCTCGGCGACGGCCTGAGCGTCGGCGGTGTCGACGAGCCAGCCGTCGAGCAGTTCGGTGCCGTAGTGCAGGGCGACGGCCGCGGCGGTGGACTCGACGCCGACGGCGGCGAGCACCTTGTCGGCCATCCCGCGCACGGGGGCGCCCCCGACGATGGGGGAGAGCCCCACCACGGGCGCCGTGGCGGCGGCCACGGCCTCGCGGATGCCGGGCACGGCGAGGATGGTCCCCACCGACACCACGGGGTTCGACGGCGGGAAGAGGATCACGTCGGCGGCGGCGATGGCCTCCAGGACGCCGGGCGCGGGCTTGGCCTGCTCGGCGCCCACGGGTACGACGGCCTCGGCGTCCACCGCGGCACGCATGCGGACCCAGTACTCCTGGAAGTGGATGACGCGGCGCTCGCCGCTCTGGGAGTCGGTGATCGCGACGTGGGTCTCGACCCGGTCGTCGGACATGGGGAGCAGCCGGACCCCGGGCTGCCAGCGGTCGCAGAGTGCCTCGGTGACGGCGCTGAGCGGGTAGCCGGCACCGAGCATCTGCGTACGGACGATGTGGGTGGCGAAATCGCGGTCACCGAGGCCGAACCAGGTCGGTCCGACCCCGTACGCGGCGAGTTCCTCCTTGACGGTGAAGGACTCGTCGGTGCGGCCCCAGCCCTGGTCCTCGTTGATGCCACCGCCGAGGGTGTACATCACGGTGTCCAGATCGGGGCAGACCTTGAGCCCGAACAGGTGAATGTCGTCACCGGTGTTGCCGATGACCGTGATGTCCGCGTCGGGAACCGCGGACTGGAGACCTCGGAGGAAGCGGGCGCCGCCGATGCCGCCGGCCAGAACAACAATGCGCATACCGCGCAGTGTGCCAGGCGGGGGCCGAGGTCAGACGGAGAGGGCCTCGGGCAGGGCCGGGGAGCAGCTGTGCATCGGCATCTCGGTCAGGCCGGGGAAGTACACGTGCAGGCTGACGGCCCCGTCGAGGCCGTCGTTCTGCACCTCGTGGGCGTAGCCGGGGGCGAAGACGCGCTGGGAGCCGGCGCCGAGGGCGAGCGGGCCGCCGGCGGTGTGCTCGGTCAGCTCTCCGTCCAGGACGGTCAGCACGCCGGAGGAGGCGCCGTGGTCGTGCAGGCCGCTGCCCTGTCCGGGGACCCAGCTGAGGAGCCAGACCTCGTAGCCGGGGCCGGTGCGCAGCCGGTGGTACCAGCGGCTCGTGGCGTCGTACTGGACCAGGTGCTCCCACTGGGAGCGGTCGGCGGCGATGGAACGCGCGAGGCCCACGAACTCGGCGACGGTGGCCGGGTGCTCGCGGGCGGGCTGCAGGAGGTGCTGGACGGAGAGGATGTCGCCGGCGATCTGGAGGTCGCTCTCGACGGGCGCCGGGGCGGGGACAGCGGCGGCGGCGGGGGTGGCGTTCAGGGTGCTGGTGCTGTTCATCGGGGGGTTCCTCGACGGATGTCAGTCATGCGGCGGTTGCTGTGGGGGGCGAGCTGGAGCTCAAAGGAGCCGGGGCTCCCGAGGCATCAACAGCTGCAACAGCAACAGCGAACCTGGGCAGCGCACAGGAACCCACGAATGGGGGTCCGGGTGACTGCTGAGGGCGCTGACATGCGTACAAGAAGAGCGGGTGGGGGGCCGGACTGTCAACCCAATGTCCGATTTGGTAGAAAAGTTTCACCTCATCCGGTTACCGTGCCCGGAGAAAGGTTTGTGCAGTCGATGTCAGGGGATGTGGCGCTGCGAGTCGAGCTGCAGCCGCTGTGGCGACTTTCAAACCCGTAAAGCCGTGCGATGCCCTTCTGTGGCTGAAATGTGATCTACGCCGCTTCTTCGGCCGGATCGGAACCCCACCACAGAGTGACGCGTCGACTACGGGGGAGGGAGTCCCGCTTGTGACACGTGTGGCATGTGTCACGATTTTTGGCGATATGAACACTTTCTGCATAGGCTTGGTTCCGCAGAGTGAATAAGGGGCCCAATAGCAGATCTCGGCTTGACTGCGCTGGAGCCCCGCACTTGTAATTTCACTCGTGTCGTTACGTAGCGATGAGTGACGACATGACCACGGGGACGCACAGACAGAGCGAGGGGCGCACATGACCGAGCTGGTTCAGGAACTGCTGGTCGAGGAGGCGGACGAAGAGCTCGGATGGCAGGAGCGAGCTCTCTGCGCCCAGACCGACCCCGAGTCCTTCTTTCCCGAGAAGGGCGGCTCGACCCGCGAGGCCAAGAAGGTCTGCCTCGCCTGCGAGGTCCGCTCCGAATGCCTTGAATACGCCCTTGCCAACGACGAGCGGTTCGGCATCTGGGGCGGCCTGTCCGAGCGCGAGCGGCGCCGCCTGAAGAAGGCCGCCGTCTGAAGCGCCCACGGCGCGCACCGAACGGCGCCCACGGCAGGGCCCGCGGTACGGCCCACGACATATCCGGCCACATAGCCGACGGCACATCCGGCGCCGGACCCGAGGGCATGTCGAGCGGCAGGCCCGACGGCATAGCCGCCTGTGCACCCGGCCTCACACACGGCAGCGGCCGAACCACACGCACCGGCACAAAACGCACCACGGCGAACAGCACGACCGGCACGGCAACGAGCAGAGCAAACGGTCCGCCTCCCGCACCTTCCCCGCAGGAGGCGGACCGCTGTGTTCCCAGCCGTTAGGGTGGGGCGCTGTCCAGCAGCCTCCGAGGGCACACCACCCCCGGACCCCCGGCCGGAGGGCCCGTACCGCGATGTCCCTGCACAGCCAGTCGAGCGCCTCCCACCAGGCTGCCGCCGCACCACAGTTCCCCCGGCACGTCGTCACCGCGGTACTCGTCGCCCACGACGGCGCCCGCTGGCTGCCCCGGACCCTCGCCGGACTCCTCGGCCAGGAACGCCCCGCCCAGAGCCACATCGCCGCCGACACCGGCAGCGCCGACGACTCCGCGCGCCTGCTCGGCGAGGCCCTCGGCGAGGACCGCGTCCTGCACCTCGCCCGCCGCACCGGCTTCGGGGCCGCCGTCGACGAAGCCGCCCGCTCCGCCGGCACCCTGACCCCCGAGGAACTCCCGTACCTCAAGCGCCCCTCCGGCTGGGACCCCGTCAGCCGCACCTGGCGCGACGACGCGTACGACCTCCCCGACCTGCCCCACGGCGAACCAGTCCAGTGGCTCTGGCTGCTCCACGACGACTGCGCACCCGAGCCCGACGCCCTCGCCGAACTGCTGCGCGTCGCCGACGAGAACCCCGACGCCGCCGTCATCGGCCCCAAGCTGCGCGGCTGGTACGACAAGAAGCAGCTCCTCGAAGTCGGCGTCACCATCGCCCGCAGCGGCCGCCGCTGGACCGGCCTCGACCGGCGCGAACAGGACCAGGGCCAGCACGACCAGGTCCAGCCCGTCCTCTCCGTCTCCAGCGCCGGCATGCTGATCCGCCGCGAGGTGTACGACGCCCTCGGCGGCTTCGACCGCCGCCTGCCCCTCATGCGCGACGACGTCGACCTGTGCTGGCGCGTCCAGAGCGCCGGCCACACCGTCCTCATCGCCCCCGACGCCGTCCTGCGGCACGCCGAGGCCTCCGCCCGCGAACGCCGCACCGTCGACTGCGTCGGCCGGTCCGCCGCCAGCCCGCACCGCGTCGACAAGGCCGGCGCCGTCTACACGATGCTGGCCAACAGCCCCGGCCGCGCCCTCCCGTACGTCCTGCTGCGCATCCTCTTCGGCACCGTCCTGCGCACCCTCGCCTACCTCGTCGGCAAGGCCCCCGGACAGGCCGTCGACGAGATCACCGGCCTCCTCGCCACCCTGCTGCGCCCCGGCCGGATCCTCGGAGCCCGCCGCCGCAGGGGCCGCCCGGCCGTCCCCGCCAAGGAACTGCGCCCCCTCTTCCCGCCGCCCGGCGCCAGCCTGCGCGCCAACGCCGAACAGCTCGCCGGCTACTTCGGCGCCGACGGCGACACCGAGGCCGCCACCGCCGGACGGCACGGCGGAGCCGTCGAATCGGGACCCGGCGGAGACGACGCCGACTACCTGGAGATCGAACAGTTCGCGCGCCTCAAGCGGATCGCCCGCAAGCCCGCGCCCGTCCTCTTCGCCCTCCTCCTGCTCGTCTCCGTCATCGCCTGCCGCTCCCTCCTCGGCGGCGGCTCCCTCATGGGCGGAGCCCTGCTCCCCGCCCCCGACGGCGGACTCGACCTCTGGCGCGTCTACGGCGACGACTGGCAGCCCGTCGGCACCGGCACCACCGCGGGAGCACCGCCCTACCTCGCCGTCCTCGGCGCCCTCTCCACCCTGCTCCTCGGCTCCACCAACGCCGCCCTGACCCTGCTGCTCGTCTGCTCGGTCCCGCTCGCCGGACTCACCGCCTACTTCGCCTCCCGGCCCCTGGTGGAATCCCGGCTGCTGCGCGCCTGGGCCGCCGTCGCCTACGCCTTCCTCCCCGCCGTCACCGGAGCCCTCGCCGGCGGCCGCCTCGGCACCGCCGTCCTCGCGATCCTGCTCCCGCTCATCGCCCGCTCCGCCGTCACCGCCTTCGGCTTCGGCGAAGACGAGGGCAGCTGGCGCTCCGCCTGGACCTACACCCTCCTGCTGACCCTGGCCACCGCCTTCACCCCCGTCGTCTGGCCGCTCGCCGCCCTCCTGGGAGCCGCCGCGCTGGTCCTGCGCCGCGCGCACTGGAAGACGTACGGGCCCCGCTTCCTCGCGACGCTCGGCGTCCCCCTCCTCGTCCTCGCCCCCTGGTCGCTGAGCCTGCTCACCCACCCCGCGAACTTCCTGCGCGAGGCCGGACTGCCCTACGGAGCCGGCTCGGCCACCGCCCTGGACCTGCTCGGGATCAGCCCCGGCGGCCCCCGCACCGCGGGCGGCCTGATCCTCCTCGGCGTCGTCCTCGCCGCCCTGGCCGCCCTGCTGCGCGCCGACCGGCAGTTCGCCGTACGCACCGCCTGGGCCACCGCGCTCGCCGCCCTGGTCCTGGCCGTCCTCGTCAACCGCACCACCTGGGCCGGCCCCGCCACCCTCGTCTACGGACTCGCCCTGCTGGCCGCCGCCGTCATCGGCGCCGACGGGGCCAAGGAACGCGTCGCCGCCCGCAGCTTCGGCTGGCGCCAGCCCCTCGCCGCCCTGATCGCGCTCGCCGCCGCCCTCGGCCCGCTGGCCGGTGCGGCCGGCTGGATGCTCAGCGGAGCCGCCGGACCGCTGGAGCGCCGCGACCCCGTCCAGGTGCCCGCCTTCGTCGCCGAGGAGAGCGGCACCCGCGACCAGGCCCGCACCCTCGTCATCGGCGCGGACTCCCCGGCCGCCCTCTCCTACAGCCTGGTCCGCGGCTCCGGCGGCCGCCTCGGCGACTCCGAACTCGCCGCCCGGGCCGGCAGCGACGCCCGCCTCGACAAGGTCGTCTCCAGCCTCGTCGCCGGCTCCGGCGCCGACCAGACCGACCAGCTCGGCGGCTTCGCCATCCGCTACGTCCTGGTCCGCGACGGCGCACCCCAGGAAATCGGCCGCGTCCTGGACGCCACCCCCGGCCTCAGCCGCCTCAGCAAGCTCGAAGGCAGCGCCCTGTGGCGCGTCGACCGGCAGGTCGCCCGCGCCGTCATCGTCTCCGGCAAGCCCGGAGAGGCACCCATCCCCGTCGCCTCCGGCCCCGTCGAGGCGCACACCAAGATCCCGGCGGGCGAGGCCGGACGCGTCCTGCGGATCGCCGACCAGGCCGACCCCGGCTGGCAGGCCACCCTCGACGGCAAGCCGCTCAAGGCCAAGACGCTCGACGGCTGGGCCCAGGGCTTCGAACTCCCGGCGGACGCCGGCGAGCTCGACCTCGTCCACGAGGACGCCCTCACCCGGACCGCCTGGCACGGGGTCCAGGGCCTGCTCGCCCTCGTGCTCCTCGTGATGGCCCTCCCCGGCCGCCGCGCCCGCCTCGACGACGACCTGCCCGAGGAGGACGCCCCCGCAGCGGAGGAGGCCGGCGAAGGCCGCCGGGCCCGCCGCCTGCGCGAGCAGTCCGAGCAGGAGGCGCAGCCCGAGGCAGCCCCCGCCGAGGCAGCCGTCGCGGCCGACCCGTACGCGCAGATCCCGGCGCAGCAGGCGTACGGCGACGACGCGTACGCCTACCAGCAGCCCGCGTACGGAGACCAGAGCGGCTACGCCTACGGCGGCGGCCAGGAGCAGCGGCCGCAGCAGTACAACCAGCCCGACCAGTACGCGTACGAGCAGCAGCCGCAGCAGTACACCGGCCACCAGGGCACCGCGTACGAGCAGCCGTACCAGCCGGATGGGCAGTACGACCAGCAGTACGAGCAGCCGTACATGCCCTACCAGCAGCAGCCCGATCCCCAGACCGGATACGACACCTACGGCCGGCACGACAGCGAGCACGACGGGCAGCACGCCCCGCGTCCGGACGGGAGCCACCAGCAGTGAAGCAGCGCGTACCCCTCACGCTGGCCGCCGTCACGGCCGCACTGGCCGCCGTCACCGGCCTCGCCACCCTCACCGCACCCGCCGCCGGCGGTGCCTCCGCCGCCGCGGCGGGCAAGCCGGCGGCCCGGATGCCCGTCGAGCGGTCCCTGCTGGTGTGCCCCGCCCCCAGCACCTCCGACATCGCCGAGACCCTGTACACGGCGATCACCCCCGGCAAGGCCGCCGCGGGCGGCACCGGCACGGCCCGGCTCCTGGGCGCCACCAAGGAAGCCAAGCCCGTCCTCGAACTCAAGGAGCCCGGCAAGCCCGTGGGCGCCAAGGCCTCCGGCGCCGAGGCCCCCGCGCTCAGCGGCGTCGCCGACGGTTTCCTCGCCCCCGGCTGGAGCGCGCAGCAGACCACCGTCGTCTCCGTCGGCCGCACCCGCGGCCTGCTCGGCGTCGGCTGCACCCCGCCCGGCACCGACTTCTGGTTCCCCGGCGTGAGCACCGCGAAGGGCCGCGAGGACTACGTCCACCTCACCAACCCGGACGACACCGCGGCCGTGGTCGACATCAAGCTGTTCGGCCCGGACGGCGTGGTCAAGGCCGAAGCGGGCACCAGCGAGAACATCCGCATCGACCCGAAGTCCAGCAAGGCCATCTCCCTGGCCTCCCTCGCCCCCGGCGCACAGCTCGCGGACGTCACCGCCCACGTGACCACCCGCGCGGGCCGGGTCGGGGCCACCGCCCAGGCGGGCGAGGAAGGCGTCGGCTCCGACTGGCTGCCCGCCTCCGTGGACCCGGCGGGGACCCTGGTCCTGCCCGGCATCCCGGCGGACGCCACCTCGGTACGGCTGGTCGCCTTCGCCCCCGGCGAGGAGGACGCGGACCTCAAGGTGAAGCTGGCCGGGCCGACCGGCTCGATCAGCCCCGCGGGCAGCGAGCAGCTCCACGTCAAGGCCGGCATGACCGCGAGCGTCGACCTCAAGGACGTCACCCGCGGCGAACCGGGCTCCCTCGTCCTGTCACCGGCCGACGAGAAGAAGCCCGTCGTCCCCGTGGTCGCCGCCCTCCGGGTGGTCCGCGGCAGCGGAGCCAAGCAGGAGACCGGCTTCATCCAGGCCGCCGCCCCCGTCGGCACGCGGGCGACCGTCGCCGACAACCGCCCCGAGGAGAACGCCACCCTCCTCTCCCTGACGGCCCCGCCCGGAGCCGACGCCACGGTCAGGGTGACGGCTTCGCCGGGCACCGACGGCGGCGAACCCGCCTCCCAGGACGTCACGGTCAAGGGCGGCACCACACAGACCCTGACCCTCGCCCCGGCGGGCGGCAAGGGCGCCTACGCCCTCACGGTGGAAACCGTCTCCGGTGGCCCCGTCCACGCGTCCCGCACCCTGACGATCCCGCGCGACGGCATCCCGATGTTCACCACCCAGACCCTCTCGGACGACCACTCCACGGTCGCAGTCCCCAAGGCCACCCAGGACCTCACGGTCCTGACCCAGTAGCTCCCTCAAGCCGTCCGCCGTTTGCGAACCGGGGTCTGGGGCGGAGCCCCAGGGAGGTCCGGGCGCAGCCCGGGGCCCTCTCTCGGCCCCGGCCAAGTCCAGCCTCGCCGGCGTTTGAGGCGCGGGGTCTGGGGCGGAGCCCAGGGGGCTCCGGGCGCAGCCCGGTACCCCTGCCTTTCAGCCCGTCCGGCGTTTGAGGACCGGGTCAGGGCAGAGCCCTGGGAACGGTGGAAGGGCGGGTAGGGGACAGCCCCGCAGGGCCCGCCTCCCCGCACCGCCGCCCGGCGCCCCCCGGCACCGGGGGCCACCACGCCACAGGCAGGCCAGACCCGACGGGTCCGGGCCGGCCCGGGCTAGTCCGACCCGTACCGCGGATCCACCGTCTCGGGCGACAGCCCCAACAACTCCGCGACCTGCTCCACCACGATCTCGTGCACCAGCATCGCCCGCTCGTCCCGAGACTTCGCCCGAATCTCAACGGGCCGCCGGAACACCACGATCCGCGCGGCCCGCCCCCCCGAGGCCTCCACCAGCGCCCCCAACTGCACCGCCTCGTCGTTCCATCCGGTCTCCGAGCCCCCCGGCGGCCCCGGCACGTCTCCGACCATGAACTCCACGTCGGCCAGCTGCGGCCACCGCCGTTCCAGCCGCTCCACGGAGTCCCGTACGAGGTCCCCGAAGAGCTCCCCCCGGCTCGCCGACAGCGGCACCTGCGGAGGGGCCACCGGCCCGCGCATCCCGCGCCCGTGCCGGTCGCGCCGCCGCACCCGTGGCGCACCGGCGGGGGACCCGCCGGGCAGCGAGGCGGCCGGGGGCACGGGAGGGGGAGGCAGAGTGCTGTCCGTCACCCCCGCAGGGTAGCCCGCACATGCCCCCCGGGACGGGGGAGATCGGACGACACGGGGGAGCGGCCGGGGGGCGAGTCGTCGCGGCCCGGTCAAGAGTGCGGTACCGTCCAACGTCGTGAGCCTTGTACGTCGCTGTTCGCGCACCGCGTGCGGCCGCCCTGCCGTCGCGACTCTGACGTACGTCTACGCCGATTCGACCGCAGTTCTCGGCCCGCTCGCCACCTACGCCGAACCCCACTGCTACGACCTCTGCGCCGAGCACTCGGAGCGCCTGACCGCCCCGCGCGGCTGGGACGTCGTACGCCTCACCGACGGGTCCGCGCCCTCGCGTCCCACGGGTGACGATCTCGAAGCCCTCGCCAACGCCGTCCGCGAGGCGGCCCGCCCGCCGGAGCGCGCGACCGGAGCGGGTGGTACCGGTCAGGGTGGTTCCACCCCCGGGGAGACCCGTCGCGGACACCTGCGCGTCCTGCGTTCGCCTGACTCCTGACATTCAGTTGATCTGAAAAGCCGCACTGCGTCCACGGTAGGTTTGCCTCACCGCACATCACCTTACGGAGGGCAGGCAGTGGCCACCGATCTTTCGAACATCGTCAAGGCGTACGACGTACGGGGCGTCGTGCCGGACGAGTGGGACGAGCACCTGGCCGAACTGTTCGGGGCCGCCTTCGTCGAGGTCACCGGAGCCTCCGCCATCGTCATCGGCCACGACATGCGGCCCTCCTCCCCGGGCCTGTCCGCCGCCTTCGCCCGCGGCGCGGCCGCCCGCGGCGTCGACGTCACCCTCATCGGGCTGTGCTCCACCGACCAGCTGTACTACGCCTCCGGCAAGCTGGACCTGCCCGGCGCGATGTTCACCGCCTCGCACAACCCGGCGCAGTACAACGGCATCAAGCTCTGCCGGGCCGGCGCCGCCCCGGTCGGCCAGGACACCGGCCTCTCCACCATCCGCGAGCTCGCCGAGAAGTGGAGCGACGAGGGCGCCCCGGCGATCCCCGCCGGCACCGTCCCGGGCACCGTCACCGAGCAGGACACCCTCACCGGCTACGCCGACCACCTGAAGGGCCTGGTCGACCTCACCGCCATCCGCCCCCTCAAGGTCGTCGTCGACGCGGGCAACGGCATGGGCGGCCACACCGTCCCCACCGTCTTCGCGGGCCTCCCCCTCGACGTGGTCCCCCTGTACTTCGAACTGGACGGGACCTTCCCCAACCACGAGGCCAACCCCCTCGACCCGAAGAACATCGTCGACCTCCAGGCCCGCGTGCTGGCCGAGGGCGCCGACCTCGGCATCGCCTTCGACGGCGACGCCGACCGCTGCTTCATCGTCGACGAGCGGGGCGCGGGCGTCTCCCCGTCCGCCATCACCGCCCTGGTCGCGGCCCGCGAGCTGGCCCGCAACGGCGGCACCGGCACCGTGATCCACAACCTGATCACCTCCTGGTCGGTGCCGGAGGTCGTCCGCGAGCACGGCGGCACCCCGGTCCGTACCCGCGTGGGCCACTCCTTCATCAAGGAGGAGATGGCCAAGTCCGGCGCCATCTTCGGCGGCGAGCACTCGGCGCACTACTACTTCAAGGACTTCTGGAACGCGGACACCGGCATGCTCGCCGCGCTCCACGTCCTGGCGGCCCTCGGAGGCCAGGACGGTCCCCTCTCGGACCTCGTCTCCTCCTACGACCGCTACGCGGGCTCCGGCGAGATCAACTCGACCGTCGCCGACCAGGCCGACCGCCTCGCCGCCGTCAAGGAGACCTACGGAGCCGTCGAGGGCGTCACCCTGGACGAACTGGACGGCCTCACCGCGACCTCCGCCGACTGGTGGTTCAACGTCCGCGCCTCCAACACCGAGCCGCTGCTCCGCCTCAACGTCGAAGCCCGCGACGAAGCCACCCTCACCAAGATCCACGACGAGGTCCTCTCCCTGATCCGCGCCTGACGAGGCCCCGCAGGAAAGCCTCCGCCCCGGCCGAATCCACCCCCGCCGGCGCTCGAGGCACGGCGCCTGGGGCGGAGCCCGCCCAGCGGCCCCGCAGGGAAGCCTCCGCCCAGGGCCAAATCCAGCCCCGCCGGTGGTCGAGGTACGGGCCCCGGGCCGGAGCCTCAGCAGCGGCTCCGCAGGGAAGGCTCTGCCCAGGGCCAAATCCAGCCCCGCCGGTGGTCGAGGTAAGGGCCCCGGACCGGAGCCTCGGCGATGGCCCCGCACGGAATGCTCCACCCCGCCCAAATCCAGCCCCGCCGGCGTTTGAGGCGCGGGGCCTGGGGCGGAGCCCCAGCAGCGGACCCGCACGATCACCCCGTACCGCCGAGCGCCTCCACCCCGCACCGGGGGCACTGCCCCACCCGCACCGGTGGTGCCACTCCACCCGCCACCAGAGGTGACTCGGCGGTACGCTGACCAGGCCACATCCGCATCCCCGAAGGGAACCGCACATGCCGCTCGAAGCCGGCCTCCTGGAGATCCTCGCCTGCCCCGCCTGCCACTCGCCCCTCGAGGACAAGTCGGCCGACGCGGAGGCCCCCGAGCTGATCTGCACCGGAAGCCAGGACTGCGGTCTCGCCTACCCGGTCCGCGACGGCATCCCCGTGCTCCTCGTCGACGAGGCGCGCCGTCCCGCCTGAGCCTCCTACCGCCACCGCGCGCGGGCGCCGAGACTGGTTCCGACCCACGCAGGTTCCGTCACAGACACAGCCGGAGGCCGCCATGCTCGACGAGTCGCTCCTCGACGCACCTGACGATCTCGCCCGCGCCGACCGCCGCGGCCTGCTCCGCGGTGCCGCCGACGCCGGCGCACGGGTCCGCACCGCGGCCCGGCACGCGGCCGAGGCCGGCCTCGGCGAGCTGCGCCCCGACGGCCGCCCCCGCGCGGTCCTCATCGCCGGGCCCGGCACCGCCGCCACCGGGGTCGCCGACCTGCTCGGCGCCCTCGCCGGAGCCTCCGCGCCCGTCATCCGGCTGCATCCGACCGGCGTCGCGCACGCCGCCGGGGCCCTGCGCTGGACGCTGCCGGGCTGGGCCGGGCCCGTGGACCTGCTGCTCATCGCCACCACCGACGGAACCGAGCCCGGCCTCGGGGTCCTCGCCGAGCAGGCCTACCGGCGCGGCTGCACCGTCGTCGCCGTCGCCCCCGAGCGCGCGCCGCTGAGCGAGGCGGTGGACGGCGCGCACGGGCTCCTCGTACCGATGGCCAAGGCTCCGTACCAGGAGTACGACGAGTCGGCCGCGGCCGGCCCCGGCGCCCTCTGGGCCCTGCTGACCCCGCTGCTCGTGCTCCTCGACCGGGTCGGCCTGATCACCGCCGCCCCGCACACCCTGCAGCTCGTAGCCGACCGGCTCGACCGCACGGCCGAACGCTGCGGCCCCGCGATCGCCACGTACTCCAACCCGGCCAAGACCCTCGCCGCCGAGCTCGCCGACTCCCTCCCGCTCATCTGGAGCGAGGGCGCCGCCGCGGGACCGGCCGGGCGCCGTTTCGCCGCGACCCTCGCCGAACTCGCCGGCCGGCCCGCACTCGCCGCCGACCTTCCCGAGGCCCTCCCGGCCCACGGGGTCCTGCTCGCAGGCGACTTCGCCGCCGGCGCCGACCCCGACGACTTCTTCCGCGACCGAGTGGAAGAACCGCAGGCCCTTCGCGCACGCATCGTCCTGTTGCGCGACCGGCCCGCAGGCGGACTGACAGCCGCCCCTGCCGCCCGCGAACTCGCCCTCAGCCACGACACGGCCATCAGCGAGCTCGCACCGGAGGAGGGCACCGAGCTGGAACAGCTCGCCGAACTCCTCGCCGTCACGGATTTCGCCACCGCCTACCTGGCGTTGGCCTCCGGGGGACACAGCTGAGGCGCAGCACGCGCGCGCCTCTCACCCAGGAAGACGACCGATGGACCGCCTCACGAACACGATCCGCCCCTACGCCTGGGGATCGACGACCGCGATCCCCGAACTCATCGGAGTCGCCCCCACCGGCGAACCCCAGGCCGAGATGTGGATGGGCGCCCACCCCGGCGCCCCCTCCCGCCTCGACCGCGGAGCGGGCGAGAGGGCCCTCTCGGACGTCATCGCGGCCGACCCCGAAGGCGAACTGGGGGTGGCCGCCGTCCGCAAGTTCGGCCCCAGGCTCCCGTTCCTCTTCAAGGTCCTCGCCGCCGGCGCCCCGCTCTCCCTCCAGGTCCACCCCGATCTCGCCCAGGCACGGGCCGGGTTCGAGGACGAGGAGCGCCGGGGCGTCCCGATCGACGCACCGGACCGCAACTACAAGGACGCCAACCACAAGCCCGAGCTGGTCTGCGCCCTCACCCCCTTCGAGGGCCTTTCCGGATTCCGTCCGCCGCTGGAAGCCGCCGCCCTGCTGGAGGGCCTCGGCGTCAACTCGCTGAAGCCCTACGCCGACCTCCTGCGGGCACACCCCGAGGAGGCGGCCCTGCGCGAGGTGCTCACCGCCGTCCTGACCGCAGACCGCGCCGAGATGGCCCGTACGGTCACCGAGGCCGCTGCCGCCGCCGAACGGCTCGGAGGCGCGTACGCCCCGTACGCCGGACTCGTCCACCACTACCCGGGCGACCCGGGCGTCATCGCGGCGATGCTCCTCAACCACGTGCAACTCCAGCCCGGCGAAGCCATGTTCCTGGGTGCCGGCATCCCGCACGCCTACCTCGACGGCCTCGGCGTCGAGCTCATGGCCAACTCCGACAACGTCCTGCGCTGCGGGCTCACCCCCAAGCACGTCGATGTGCCGGAGCTGCTGAAGGTCACCCTCTTCGAGCCCGGAGACCCCGGCATCCTGCGCCCGGAGGGCAACGGCGAGGAGGTCTACGAGACCCCCATCGACGAGTTCCGGCTCTCCCGCTTCGTCCTGGCCGCCGGCGGCGCCCCCCGGATCCTCCCCGACGGGGCCGCGCAGATCCTGCTGTGCACGGCCGGTTCCCCGCGGGCGCAGTCCCCGAAGTCCGGCGAACTCGCGCTGTTCCCGGGCGAATCGGTCTTCGTACCGGCAGGCGAAAAGGTCGAACTGTCGGGAACCGGCACCGTCTTCCGTGCCACCGTGGTGGTCTGACGTACCGTCCCTCTCGGTGGCTGTGAGAATCTGCGGCCGTAGCGCGGCGTCCCGGCCCGGGGCGCCGCACCGAGGAAGGGATACATCGCAACCATGAGTGCGTCGGGCGGTACCAAGGCGATCGTGGCGGCACTCGCCGCCAATCTGGCCATCGCGGTGGCCAAGTTCGTGGCCTTCGTCTTCAGCGGCTCGTCGTCGATGCTCGCGGAAAGCGTCCACTCGCTGGCGGACTCCGGAAACCAGGGCCTGCTCCTCCTGGGCGGCAAGAAGGCCCAGCGCGAGGCGACCCCGGAACACCCCTTCGGGTACGGGCGCGAGCGCTACATCTACGCCTTCCTCGTCTCCATCGTGCTGTTCACCGTCGGTGGCATGTTCGCCATCTACGAGGGCTACGAGAAGATCCACGACCCGCACGAGATCACGCACTGGTACTGGCCCGTCGGCGTCCTCGTCTTCGCGATCATCGCGGAGTCCTTCTCCTTCCGCACCGCGATCAAGGAGTCGAACGAGATCCGCGGCAACCTGACCTGGGGCCAGTTCATCAAGCGCGCCAAGGCCCCCGAGCTCCCGGTGGTCCTCCTGGAGGACTTCGGCGCCCTCATCGGCCTGGTCCTCGCCCTCGGCGGCGTCGGCATCGCCCTGCTGACCGGCAACGGCGTCTGGGACGGCATCGGCACCCTGTGCATCGGCATCCTGCTCATCGTCATCGCCGTCGTGCTCGCCGCCGAGACCAAGTCCCTGCTGCTCGGCGAGGCCGCCGGCATCGAGGACGTCGAGAAGATCAAGGCCGCCGTCGTCGACGGTGACGTGGTCACCGGCGTCATCCACATGCGCACCCTGCACCTCGGCCCCGAGGAGCTCCTGGTCGCCGCGAAGATCTCCGTGCAGAGCGACGACACCGCGACGGAGGTGGCCAACGCCATCAACGCCGCCGAGGCCCGCATCCGCGCGGCCGTCCCGATCGCCCGCGTGATCTACCTGGAGCCGGACATCTACAACGCCGAGGCCGCCGCCAAGGGCACCAACCCGGGCGTCTGACCCGGAGCGTGACACGCAAGAGGCCCGCCTGCGCGCATGCAGGCGGGCCTCTTCCACGTCACGCTCCGGTCAGTCGGAGGATGCGGCGGCCCCGTACGACCACGCCGGCTGCCCCGGACCGGTGGGCCCCGCGCTCGACGCCGCCTTCGCGGCCCACCGCCGGGCCACCAGCGAGCCGATGCCGAGCCCGCAGCCGACGAGGAAGACCGGCACACCGGTCATGCCCACGAGCCCGGCGACGGCCACCGCGTCCGGCACCTCGGCCAGCGTGACCCCCCACACGGCCGACATCGGTACCGTTCCCTGGTCCCGGTTGCGGGTCCGCAGATGCGAGTCGTAGGAATTCGAGCGGTTGTCGCCCATCAGGAACGCTCGCCCCTCGGGCACCGTGACGTCGAAGGGAACCGTCGCCGGCACGGCCGGGTCCTTGAGGTACGGCTCGACGAGGGGCTTCCCGTTCAGCATCAGACTCGTCTGACCCGGCGCCCACGAGATGCGGTCCCCGCCGAGGGCCACCACCCGCTCGAAGACCTGCTGGCCGTTCCGCAGCCCTGCCCCGTCCACCCACGAGGGCGGGGCCAGGACGACCACGGCGTCCCCGTGCCGGATCTCCGGCGGAGCCGTCCGCGCGAACCAGACCTGGTCTCCGGGGGAGTAGGCGGGCAGCATCGACTGTGAGGGGAGGGCGGCCATCCGGTACTCGTCCGCGAGGACGAACCTGGTCCAGCTCCCCGCCCCCACGAACAGCACCGCGCCCAGCACCATGAGAGCCGCCGCCCAGATGCCCCTGCGCCGCCCCGGCCTGCGCTGTTCCCGCCCCATGTCCGTTCCCTTCGCCCCAAGCCGAGTGTCGGCCGGCGAAGCGTACGCAGCGCCCTCGGGCCCCGTACCCACCGAGGTGGGTACGGGGCCCGAGGGCGCTGAGAGGAGGTCGCGCGGCTACTGGATCTCGCGCAGCACGTCCAGGATCTCGGCCTTGCCGGGGGCGGCCTGGAGGCGCTCGCGGAAGCCGGTGTCCATCAGCTTGCGGGACAGCAGCGCCAGGATCCGCAGGTGCTCGTCCCCGGCCGCGGCCTCCGGTACGGAGATCATGAAGACCAGCCGGGCCTTCGTCCCGTCCAGCGCGCCCCACTCGATGCCCTCGTCGGACCGGGCGAAGCCCACCGTCGGGCGGGTCACCGCGTCCGTCTTGGCGTGCGGGATGGCGATGGACTCGCCGAGGCCGGTCGTGCCCTGCGCCTCCCGGGCCAGGGCGACCCGTACGAGCTCGTCCACGTCGGCGACGTTGCCGGTGGTGGCCAGCATCTCCGCCATCTCGCGGATCGCCGCCTCCTTGGAGTCCGAGGCCAGCTCCGTCTTCACGGTCTGCTCGGTGACGTACCCGGACAGCACCTCGGGCGCTGCGCCCGGGCCCGCCGCGGCCGCGGCCGGCTGCTGTGCCCGTACGGCCGCCCCTGCGGCACCCGCACCCGCGGCGACGGCCGCGCCGCCGCCCATGGGGGCGCCCGCACCGACCAGGGCCGGCTCGGGCGCGAGGACCCCGGCGCCGGCGCCGGCTCCGGTGGCCACGCCTTCGCGGCGCAGCTTGAACTCGATCAGCGCGTTGGTCGTCAGCGCGGTCACGACCGCACCGGCCGCGATGGCCACGAAGAACATCGCGACGCCGCTGATCGCACCGAACAGCGAGACGATCGGACCGCCGTGCGGCACCGAGTCCTGGACCCCGGCCACACCGGCGATCGCACCGGCCACCGCGCCACCGAGCATGTTCGCGGGGATGACCTGGGCGGGGCGGGCGGCGGCGAAGGGGATCGCTCCTTCGGAGATGCCGAAGAAGCCCATGAACAGGGCGGCGAGCCCGGTCTCCTTCTCCTCGTCGCTGTAGAGCTTGCGGCGCAGCAGCGTGGCCAGGCCCTGGCCGAGCGGCATGACGGGGATGGCCGCGGCGGCCATGCCCATGACGTGGTTGTTGGTGCCGATCAGGCCGACGGCGACGAGGAAGGCGGTCTTGTTGACCGGACCGCCCATGTCGAAGGCGATCATCAGGCCGATGATGGTGCCCAGCACGATCGCGCTGGAGCCGGTCATCCCGTTCAGCCAGTCGGTCAGGTGCGTGAAGACCCAGGAGATCGGCTGCCCGATCACGTAGATGTAGAACAGGCCCAGGGCCAGCGTCGACACGATCGGGATCACGATGATCGGCATGATCGGCTGGATGACCTTGGGGACCTTGACCTTCTTGATCCACATGACCAGATAGCCCGCGATGAAGCCCGTCGCGATGGCGCCCAGGAAGCCGGCGTTCGCCTCGGCCCCGTAGATGTGCACGGCGTCCGCGGCGAGGAAGCCGCCGATCATGCCGGGTACGAGGGCCGGCCGGTCGCCCAGCGCGTAGGCGATGTAGCCGGAGAAGATCGGCAGCATCAGCGAGAAGCCGGTCACGCCGAGCTTGTTGACGTAGAACCAGAAGGTCCCGTCGGGAATGACCAGGCCGCCCTTGGCGTCCGCGTGCCCGCCGAGGGACAGGGAGACGGCCAGCAGCAGACCGCCCACGACCACGAACGGGATCATGTGGGAGACGCCGTTCATCAGCGCCTTGTACGCCTGACTGCGCTGGTGGCCGCCACCGCCACCGGCGCCGCCACCGCCCGCCGCCGCCGAGGTTCCGGCCTGCACGGGCGCGCTCTGCGCGCGCTGGATCAGTTCCTCGGGCTTGTGGATGCCGTCCGCGACGCCCGTGGACAGCACCCGCTTGCCGGCGAACCGGTCGAGGTCGACTTCCTTGTCGGCGGCGATGATGACGGCGTCCGCTTCCCTGACATCGTTGTCAGAGAGCACGTTCTCCGCCCCGATCGAGCCCTGGGTCTCCACCTTGATGGATATCCCGAGCCGGTCACCGGCTTGCTGGAGCTTCTCCGCGGCCATGTACGTGTGCGCGATCCCGGTGGGGCACGCGGTAACGGCGACGATCTTCACGGGCTTGCGCCCGCTCGCGTCCCCGCCTTCGGGAGGGCCTGCCGGACTGGTCACTGGAATCTCCTCACGACACGTGCGTTGTCCTGCCGGGATCGCGCGTACAACCCGGCCCACCGGCATCGTCGCGCATGTAAGGGGCGGATCAAAAGTCCGAAAGGCCCTGAATTCTGTGCCGTAGGCCCCGAACACCAGCGGCGACTTGATCTCACGTTGCCTGGGCCCCGCTCCGCCGATCGGTGTAGATTCGTCATCAGTGTCAGGCGTCGCTGCTGATGGCGGTCGGGCGGTCTTCGAGACCGGCCGAGGGGAGAGAGGACCCCCGACGGACTGAGCGCCACGTGCGTCGTCCCACGGACGGTGCACGGCTCAGCCGTACCCAACCTCTCTACAGCACGAGGAGCAGCACACCATGACTGCCGCTTTCACCGACTTCAAGGTCGCGGACCTCTCCCTCGCCGTGTTCGGCCGCAAGGAGATCACCCTTGCCGAGCACGAGATGCCGGGTCTGATGTCGATCCGTCGGGAGTACGCGGCCACCCAGCCGCTCGCCGGCGCCCGCGTCACCGGCTCCCTGCACATGACCGTGCAGACCGCCGTCCTCATCGAGACCCTCGTCGCCCTCGGCGCCGACGTCCGCTGGGCCTCCTGCAACATCTTCTCCACCCAGGACCACGCGGCCGCCGCCATCGCGGTCGGCCCGAACGGCACCGTGGAGAACCCGCAGGGCGTCCCCGTCTTCGCCTGGAAGGGCGAGACGCTGGAGGAGTACTGGTGGTGCACGGAGCAGGCGCTGACCTGGCCGAACACCCCCACCGGCGGCCCGAACATGATCCTCGACGACGGTGGCGACGCCACCCTCCTCGTCCACAAGGGCGTCGAGTTCGAGAAGGCCGGCGCCGCTCCGGACCCGTCGACGGCGGACTCCGAGGAGTACGCCCACATCCTCACCCTCCTCAACCGCACCCTGGGCGAGGCCCCGCAGAAGTGGACGCAGCTCGCGTCCGAGATCCGCGGCGTCACCGAGGAGACCACCACCGGCGTCCACCGCCTCTACGAGATGATGGCCGAGGGCACCCTGCTCTTCCCGGCGATCAACGTGAACGACGCCGTCACCAAGTCGAAGTTCGACAACAAGTACGGCTGCCGCCACTCGCTCATCGACGGCATCAACCGCGCCACCGACGTCCTCATCGGCGGCAAGACCGCCGTGGTCTTCGGCTACGGCGACGTCGGCAAGGGCTGCGCCGAGTCGCTCCGCGGCCAGGGCGCGCGCGTCATCGTCACCGAGATCGACCCGATCTGCGCCCTGCAGGCGGCCATGGACGGCTACCAGGTCGCGACCCTGGACGACGTCGTCGAGACGGCCGACATCTTCATCACGACCACGGGCAACAAGGACATCATCATGGCCGCCGACATGGCCAAGATGAAGCACCAGGCCATCGTGGGCAACATCGGCCACTTCGACAACGAGATCGACATGGCCGGCCTCGCGAAGATCGAGGGCATCGTCAAGGACGAGGTCAAGCCCCAGGTCCACACCTGGAAGTTCCCCGACGGCAAGGTCCTCATCGTCCTGTCCGAGGGCCGCCTGCTGAACCTGGGCAACGCCACCGGCCACCCGTCCTTCGTGATGTCGAACTCCTTCGCGGACCAGACCCTGGCCCAGATCGAGCTCTTCACCAAGCCGGCCGAGTACCCCACCGACGTCTACGTGCTCCCCAAGCACCTCGACGAGAAGGTGGCCCGCCTGCACCTCGACGCCCTCGGCGTCCGCCTGACCACCCTGCGCCCGGAGCAGGCCTCCTACATCGGCGTCAAGGTCGAGGGCCCGTACAAGCCGGACCACTACCGCTACTGATCCCCACGGATCCGCAGCACCGACGCGTCAGGTCAGGCCCCCGGCATCCGTGCCGGGGGCCTGCCCCGTACCCGCCCGAAACCCGGCAACACCCAGAGAGACGCCCCATGCCCCGAGGCCGCTACGCGCTCCACGACCCGCACGACCACACCCCCCTCGGCGAGGAGCACTTCCACTGCGCCCCGGGCCCCTCCGGCTGGCGCTACGTCTCCCAGCTCACGGCGCCCGACGGCGCGCACCGCGGCTCCGTCGACCTGGCCGTCGACGAACTGGGCCGCCCCATCCGCCTCGAGGTCAACGCCTCCAGCTGGCAGGTCCGCGGCGCCGCCATCGACGGGATCACCTGGGTCCGCACCGACCCCGCCGGAGCCGAAGCCACCGAGGGCAACGTCCCCGGGGCCGCCGGCTTCACCGGCACCTCCCCGGCCTTCCTCGTCGCCACGGCCCGGCTGCTGCACCTGGCCCCCGGCGCACCCGCCACCCGCGTCCGCCTCGTCGCCCTGACCGACCCCGTCCTGGCGGCCCGTACGACCGACCAGGCGTGGGCCCTCCTGGACCGCGCCGAGCACCCCACGGACAGCGGCCCGCTCCTGGTCGACGAGTACCGGGTCACCGCCCTGGACACCGGCGAGGTCCACACGGTCCACATCGCCGGGGACGTGGTCCTCTCGGCCCCCGGCATCGAGCTCGAACACCTGGAGACCCCGCCGTCGGCCTTCTCCGACTAGCCGGTCAGGCGGGCGGCGCGAACCCGGTCGCCTTCGGCTGCTCCACCGGTACGGGAGCCACGGGAGCCACGACGGGCGCCACCGCCGGAGCCACCACGGGCGGCATCACCACGGGCGCGGGCTGTCCGTACGGAACGGGAGCCGCCCCGGGAGCCGGCTGCTGCCGGAAGGCCCGTGCGGCGTCGCGCGACTGCCGCTCGTGCACCACGGCCATCAGGAACGCGGCGGCCGGGACCCCGACCGGCGGCGGAGCCCCCGTACGCGCCACCAGATCGTCCGCGAGCCGGGCCGCCATCGAGGCCCCCACCTGCGGATCCAGCTGCTCCATGCGCGTCAGGTACTGCCGGATCGCGAGCCACAGCCCGTCCGGCACCGCGGACAGATCCAGCCCGCCGAACCGCCCGGCCAGCCACGGAGGCGGCGGAGGCACCGGCATCACCCGCGCCCCCGGCACCCGCTCCCGGACGACCAGCGTCCCCGCGAACACGTCCCCGAGTCGCCGCCCGCGCTCGGAGAACAGCGAGGCGATGCACGCCACCGACCCGAAGGTCATGAGCAGTTCGAACACCCCGAAGGCCCCGCGCACCAGCGCGTGCCGGAACCGGATCGGCCCGCCGTCGTCGCGCACCACGCGCAGCCCGCACGCCAGCTTGCCCAGCGACCGCCCGTGGCTCAGCGTCTCCACCGCGATCGGCACACCGACCAGGACGAGGACGAACGAGGCCACCGACACGGCCGCCTGGGCAGCCCCGTCGAGCGAAGCGGTGGCCAGGACCAGCCCGATGGAGATCAGCAGGTACCCGGCGACGTACACGAGCAGGTCGAGCAGGATCGCCAGCGCCCGGCTCGGCAGCCTCGCCGGCCGCAGCCCCAGGACGACCGCGTCCCCTGTCACCAGATCGCTCACCGACGCACACACCCCTTCACGCCTTCACGTTCACGCCTTCACGTTCACGCGCCCTGCCCCGCCCCATCGGCCTCCAGTCTGCCAAGCTGACGAAGCAAGCAGTAGGAGAAACCGGCAGGGACCAGGGGCAGGGGAGCGCCAACCACATGGATCTCGACGTCTTCGTTGCGGCCCACCAGGCCGAGTGGGCCCGCCTGGAACAGCTCCTGGGCCGGGGCCGCCGCCTCACGGGAGCCGAGGCCGACGAACTCGTCGCGCTCTACCAGCGCACGGCCACCCACCTCTCCCTCGTCCAGTCCAGCACCCCCGACCCGATGCTCACGGGCCGCCTGACCCAGCTCGTGGCCCGCGCCCGCGCCACGGTGACGGGCACCCGCCGCTCCGGGTGGCGCGACGCGGCCCGCTTCTTCACGTCGGGGTTCCCGGCCGCCGTCTACCTCACCCGCCGCTGGTGGATACCCACGGCACTGATCTCCACCGCCGTCGGCGTGCTCGTCGGCTGGTGGATAGCCACCCATCCGGAGATCCAGAACGCGATCGGGGCTCCGGAGGACCTGAAGGCGATGACGAAGCCGGGCGGCGGGTACGAGACGTACTACTCCAGCCACCCCGCGGCCTCCTTCGCGGCCCAGGTCTGGACGAACAACGCCCAGGCGGCCGCGATCTGCCTGGTCCTGGGCGGCTTCCTGGGCCTGCCGGTCCTGTACATCCTGTGGCAGAACATGCTGAACCTGGGCGTCGGCATCGGCCTGATGTCCTCGGCCGACCGCCTCGACGTCTTCCTCGGCCTGATCCTTCCGCACGGCCTGCTCGAACTGACGGCCGTCTTCGTCGCCGCCGGTACGGGGCTCCGCCTGGGCTGGACGGTCATCGACCCGGGCCACCGCACCCGCCGCGAGGCCCTTGCCGAACAGGGCCGCGCCGCCCTCGGCATGGCCATCGGCCTGGCTGCGGTCCTGTTCCTCTCGGGCCTGATCGAAGGCTTCGTCACCCCCTCGGGCCTGCCCACGTGGGCCCGCATCACCATCGGCGTGGCCGCTGAGCTGGCCTTCCTGCTCTACGTCTACGTCCTGGGCGGCCGCGCCGCCCGTGCCGGCGACGTGGGCGACGTCGAACGCGCCGACCGGACGGCGACGCTCCCCACCGCGGCCTGATGTGCGTACGAGCGTGCTGAGCTGCTAGTCTCCTCGTCGTCCCGCAAACACCGTTGACACGGTGACAGCGGGGAGGTAGATTCGAACGGTTGCCTCGAACTGGACAAGTTCGGCAGCGATGGTTTAAAGTCTCTCTCGCCCCCAGGAATTGAATTCCAAGTGGGCACACCCAACTCTTCATTCAGGAAACTGAAGCCGGGAAATCCGGTGGAAAACTTCTGATAGAGTCGGACTCGCCGGAAAGGGAAACCGCAGAAATGCGGATGACCTGGAAGGCGGGAAACAAGCGAGACGGACTCTGATAGAGTCTGAAACGCAAGAACAAAATAGAACGAAAGCCCGGAGGAAAGCCCGAGAGGGTGAGTACAAAGGAAGCGTCCGTTCCTTGAGAACTCAACAGCGTGCCAAAAATCAACGCCAAAA
>NZ_JBVJMS010000020.1:0-35518 GCF_055584085.1 Streptomyces sp. NPDC104226 | reverse complement strand
CAGGGGGGACCCTGTGGGAGAGTAGGACGCCGCCGAACAATCATTGTGGGAAAGCCCCGCACCAGGAAACTGGTGCGGGGCTTTTCTGCGTTTACGGGTCCGTCAGCCGAGGAGGACTCCGGACACGTTCAGGGAGAACCTCGCCGTCGCCGAGGTGCCGGCGGAGCCGGCGGTGATGGTGAAGGTGACTCCCGGGGGGCCCTGGGCGGCGCCCGGGACCGGCAGGGTCATCGCCGACAGGGAGAGAGTGGCCACGCCGTTCGTGTCGCTGGTGGACGTCCAGCGGAAGCCGGGGTTGCTCGCGTTGGCATCGGCCGGGCGTATCGCGATGCCGGCGTCGTTGACCACGTACGAGGTGATGGGCAGGGTCCCGGCGGATATCGCCCAGCTCACCTGGCGGCCCGGAAGCGGGTTGAGGACCCGGTCCGTCACCTTCACCCTGAGCGGGGCGAAGCGGGCGTAGTACTTGCCGACCACGTCGGCCCGGCAGTACACCGACTGGTCGGCGGCGCCGTCCGGGCCCAGGGCGAGACCCTGCCCCGCCACGGTGTTGGACGCCCAGATCGGGTTGCGGAGCGCGTCGGGCGGCCCGGTGTAGACGACGAAGTTCCCGTCGGTCTGGATGGCCGCCGTGAACTGTCCGGGGCTCCGGTTGGTGTTGGTCGCCCAGTACGGGGTGCGCCGGTCGGCGTTGTAGAGGACGAAGTTGCCGTCCCCCTGCATGGCCGCCGTGTACGGGGCGCCCAGGCGCCGGCCGCCGCCGACGTAGTTGCCCACGGCGTGGGCCGCGCAGGACCAGTACGGGCGGCCCAGGTCGGGTACCCCGTTCGTCGTGCGGCAGAGGACCAGGTTGGCGTCGCTCTGGAGGTACATGCCGTACTGGCCGTCCGAGGACACCAGCCAGCCGTCGCTGGCCAGGGTCTGGCCGCTGGTGAGAGTGTTTCCCATGACATTCCGTCCCCCCTCGTGCGCGCGGACGCGCACGCGTCGGTGGTGTGGCCGCACACCGGGCACCAGGGTGGGCGGGACACGATGAGCCGTCAAGAACCGGCGTGCGTAAGGCTGGAGGGGCCCGCGTCACCCGTTCGGCGGCGCCGCGCGGGGAGCCGAGGTTCTTCGGATGTCCTGCGGATGCCCGGCATGGGGTCCGGATGGATTGGCACTGACGGCTCGTAGGGTTGTCGCATGGGCTACGACCTCGTCATCTTCGACAACGACGGCGTGCTGGTGGACAGTGAGCCGCTCGCCAATAGCATCCTCGCCGGGTACCTGACCGAGCTGGGCCACCCGACCTCGTACGAGGAGTCGCTCCGCGACTACATGGGGGCCGCGGTCCACCGGGTCCACGACCTGGTGCGGGAGCGGACCGGGCAGGCGCTGCCGACCGACTTCGACAGCACGCTGCACGCCCGTACCTTCGCCGCCTTCGAGCGGGAGCTCAAGCCCGTGCCCGGGGTCGAGGGGGTGCTGGCGGCTCTGGTCGAGAGCGGGACCGCGTACTGCCTCGCGTCCTCCGGGAGCCACGAGCGGATCCGGGTCGGCCACCGGGCGGCCGGCCTCGACGAGTGGTTCGAGGAGGAGTGGATCTTCAGCTCGGAGGACGTCGGGCAGGGCAAGCCCGCCCCCGATCTGTTCCTGCACGCCGCGGACCAGATGGGTGTGGCACCCGGCCGGTGCGTGGTCGTCGAGGACAGCCCGCTGGGCGTCCAGGCCGCGCTGGCCGCGGGGATGGACGTGCTCGCGTACACCGCGATGATGCCCGCCGACCGGCTTCCCGGCGCCACCGGGTACTTCGGCGACATGAACCAGCTGGCCGGCCTGCTGGGGATCGAGGAAGGCGCGGGCACCGGATACACCGGCTACAGCGGCGGGTTCTCGCACTGACCCAATCGATATGTGATCGCTCTACCCACCGGTAGCACCGCCGCCTACGCTGAGCCGCCATGACAGCAGACGTGCGGCTGAGCCGCGGGCGCGGGGCGTTGGGGTTCAGTTTCTTCGTGCAGGGCGTGGCCTTCGCGCTCCTCGTGACGAGGATCCCCGCCATTCAGGACCGGTACGGGATATCCGACGCACTGCTGCCCGTCTTCCTGGCCGCCGTGCCGATCCTCGCCGGCGTGTCCAGCGTGGTCACCGAGCACCTGGTGAAGCGGGTCGCGCCCAGCACCGTACTGCGGTGGGCGCAGCCGCTCGTGCTGCTCTCCCTGCTGGGGGTCGGCGCCGGCGGCGAGATGTGGCACGTGGCCCTGGCGCTCGGGGCGTTCGGGCTGTTCGTGGGGGCGCTCGACGCCTCCATGAACATGCTCGGGGTGAGCCTGCAGGGCGCGTACGGGCGCAGCATCATGCTCGGCTTCCACGCCTCGTACAGCCTCGGCGGGATCCTGGGTGCTTCCGCCGCGTGGGCGGGGGCGCACTGGCACCTCTCGCTCTTCACCTCCTATCTGCCCGCCGTGGTGGTCCTGCTGCCGCTCGCGCTCCTCGCCAGCCGGTTCTACGTGGACCAGGACGCCAAGGCCGCCGGCTCCGACGCGGCCAAGGGGCTCGGGCCCGGCGGGTTCAAGCTGCTGCTGCCGCTGTGCCTGGTGATGGCGTGCGCGTACATCGGTGACTCGACGGTCTCGAACTGGAGCGCCAAGTACCTCCAGGACGTGCTGGGCAGCTCCGAGCAGCTCGCCACCGTTCCGTACAACGTCTACATGGTGACCACCCTGCTCGGGCGGGCCGTCGGGGACCTCGGCGTGCGGCGCTTCGGGGCCGTGGCCGTCGTACGGATCGGGACGGTCGTCGCGGCGGGCGGGTTCGCCGTGGTCGCGGCGGCGCCCGGGGCGTGGGCGGGGATGCTCGGCTTCACCCTGCTGGGGTTCGGGCTGTGCGTGATCGTGCCGCAGACCTTCGCGGCGGCGGGCCGGCTGTTCCCGGGATCCTCCGACACCGCGATCGCGCGGCTGAACATCTTCAACTACGTCGGATTCCTGATCGGGGCGCCGCTCGTGGGCGGGCTCGGGGACGCCTGGAGCTACCGCGGGGCGATGCTCGTGCCCATGCTGCTCGTCCTCGTGACTCTTTTCTACGCCCGCTCGTTCGGTACGGAGCCCGCCCGATACGGTGTCCGGCATGAGCGGCGAACCGTTGGTGACCGGGCTGTTGATGTGGGACGAGGCGGTAACGAAGTATGACTTCGGGCCGGGCCATCCGATGGACCCGGTGCGCCTGGAGCTGACCATGGGCCTGGTACGGGCCTTCGGGCTCGACCGGGAGCTGGAGGTACGGGCGGGCCGGCCGGCCGGTGACTCGACGCTGCGGCTGGTCCACCGCGAGGACTACGTGGCGGCCGTGCGCGAGGTGTCCTGCGACCCCGGGGTCGCCGACGGTTCGTACGGGTTGGGGACGGCGGACGATCCGGCGTTCCACGGGATGCACGAGGCGTCCGCGCTGATCGCCGGGCAGTCGGTCGCGGCGGCCGAGGCGATCTGGCGCGGGGAGGCCGGGCACGCCGTGAACTTCGCCGGCGGGCTGCACCACGCGATGCCGGGCGGGGCGGCCGGGTTCTGCGTGTACAACGACGCGGCGCTGGCCATCGCGCGGCTGCTGGAGCTGGGGGCCGAGCGGGTCGCCTATGTCGACGTGGACGTGCACCACGGGGACGGGGTCCAGGCGGCGTTCTGGGACGACCCCCGGGTGCTGACGATCTCGATGCACGAACATCCGCGGACGCTGTTCCCGCAGACGGGCTGGCCGGAGGAGACGGGCGGGCCGGCGGCGGAGGGGTCGGCGGTGAACATCGCGCTGCCCGCCGGGACCGGGGACGAGGGGTGGCTGCGGGCCTTCCACGCGGTGGTGCCGGAGCTGTTGGAGGACTTCAGGCCGCAGGTGCTGGTGACGCAGCACGGGGCGGACACGCATGTGGAGGACCCGTTGGCGCATCTGGCGGTGTCGCTGGATGCGCAGCGGGCGGTGCAGGAAGCCTGCCATGAGCTGGCGCACGCCTGGGTGGAGGGCGGGCGTTGGCTCGCGCTGGGGGGTGGCGGGTACGCCGTCGTGGACGTGGTGCCGCGGTCGTGGACGCACCTGGTGGCGATTGCCGGGCACCGGGCGATTCCGGCCGAGACGGCTGTGCCGGGGTCCTGGCGGGATGCGGTGTATGCGCGGACGCGGGAGGTGGCGCCCGGGCGGATGACGGACGGGCGGGTGCCGGTCTGGCGGGACTGGGAGGGTGGGTACGACCCTGCGGATCGGATCGACCAGGCCGTACTCGCCACGCGGCGGGCGGTGTTCCCCCTGCGGGGGCTGCTGGCCTGAGCGGGGGTCGGGTGGCCCTGCGGGGCCGTCCCCTACCCGCCCTTCCACCGTTCCCCGGGCGCTGCCCGGACCCCTTCTGGGGCTCCGCCCCAGACCCCGCGCCTCAAACGCCGGCGGGGCTGGATGGGGGCGGGGCAGCATCTGTTGGGCCAACGGGTGGGGGAATGGCCGGAACTGGTGAGGGGGCCGGGTCGGTGCGGGAGCATCGGGAGGGTGTTGAGCACCGGCGCGTTGCGTGCGCATCTGCTGGCCGCCCGCCTGGCCGGGCCCGTTGCGACCTCTCGGGAGGAAAGCCTGCGCAGTTACCGGCTGTTCGCGGCGCGGGATCCGCGGGTGCTGCTCGGGCTGGATCCCGTGTGGGCGTGGGGCGAGGGTGACTTGCTGCGGTTGATGGCGCAGAAGTGCGGGGTCTCGGGGGACCCCGCGCACGTCAGCGGGCCGGACGTGATCGATCCGGAGCTGACGGTGGCGGGGCTGGAGGCCTTCGCGGAGCGGCTGCGGGCCGTGGCCGGGGCCCGGGCCCCGGTGTTGTTCGGGACCGGGCACCCGCACCGGCTCCTGGATTTCTACGCCACCTTGGCGGGGGCGCTGTCGGCGGCGGGATGTGATGTCCTCACTCCGGCATGGGGGGCACCCGTGGACGTGCAGACCCGCTTCGGCGTACGCACGCACCGCATCGATTACGTACGAGGGGTCGCACTGGTGCGGGAAGACGGCGCGCGGCCGGACGGGAGTGACACCGGCGCGCACTCCCATTCGCCGCTGCCGGTTCGGATCGCCCTCGGGGCGCTCGCGGAGGCCGGCGGGCCGTTGCCGGAGCTTGTGGTGGGGGACCACGGGTGGGTCTGCGGTGCAGGTCAGCTCGGTGTGGAGGCGATCGGGCTGGCCGATACCGATGATCCCGCGCTGTTCGTGGGGGAAGCCGAGGGGCAGGTGTCGGTGGCGGTTCCACTTGATGACGCGGTGCGCGCGGACTACTACCGACCGCTCACTCGCTATGTGCTCAATCGGGCGAGTCTGTCGGGTCGCCAGGAGTGGCCGTAGCTCCTCTTCCCCACTCGTATCACACGCCCCTACTCTGGGGAGTGAGCGTGCGACGACGGGGTGTAACCGGAGGGGAAGCCGGTGCCCGTCATGCGCGGAAGGTCAAGGTGTGTCATGGCTGCTGGCGAGAGGCCTCTCAGTGAGGTTCAGTTCCTGACCGTGGCGGAGGTCGCCTCGGTGATGCGAGTGTCGAAGATGACCGTGTACCGCTTGGTGCACAACGGACATCTGCCCGCAATCCGGGTGGGCCGGTCCTTCCGGGTCCCGGAAAACGCGGTGCACGAGTACCTCCGCGAGTCCTTTGTGGGGGTGGAATCGGCCTGAGGGGCAAGGGTCGGGAGCCTGCGGTTACCCCTCGGGGGCACTCGGATTACAAGCTCAGAGCTCGGGCGGGTAGGCTAGGCCGACGTAGGTCGTGTGGGCCCCGACGCCCCGCACCGAATGAAGAGAAGTGAGCGAGGGTAGTCGTGGGCTCTGTTATCAAGAAGCGGCGCAAGCGGATGGCTAAGAAGAAGCACCGCAAGCTGCTCAAGCGCACCCGCGTCCAGCGCCGTAACAAGAAGTAAACGGCAGCTGTACGTGTTTACCGCAGCCCCTCCACCATTCTGGTGGAGGGGCTGCGGTGCAGCCGGGGGACTTCTTCGAGGAAGGCGCTGAGCTCGTGGGGAAGGTCGTGCTGGTCACCGGGGCTGCCCGGCAGCTGGGGGGCCGCTTCGTGCGGCGGATCCAGCGGGACCCCGAGGTCGAGCGGGTGATCGCGGTCGACGCGGTGACCCCGCCGCACGCGCTCGGTTCGGCCGAGTTCGTCCGTGCGGACATCAGGCAGTCGGCCATCGCCCGGGTGCTGGCCGAGAACGCCGTCGACACGGTGGTCCATCTCGCGGTCACCGGGGGAGCGGCGACGGGCGCGGGCTCCGGTTCGTACAGCACCGTCAAGGAAACCAACGTCATCGGGACGATGCAGCTCCTCGGAGCCTGCCAGAAGTCCCCGACGGTGCGCAGGCTCGTGGTGAAGTCCAGTACCAGTGTGTACGGGGGCACCTCGCGGGATCCGGCCGTCTTCACCGAGAGCACGCAGCCGAAGTCGCTGCCCGCCGCCGGCTTCGCCAAGGACGCCACCGAGGTCGAGGGGTACGTACGCGGCTTCGCGCGCAGGCGGCCCGACGTCGCGGTCTGCGTCCTGCGGTTCGCGAACATCCTCGGGCCCTTCGCCGACTCGGCGCTCGCCGAGTACTTCTCGATGCCGCTGATCCCGACCGTGCTGGGCTACGACCCGCGGTTGCAGTTCGTGCACGAGGACGACGTACTGGACGTGCTGCGGCTGGCCTCGCAGACCAGCGGGCCCGGCGGGCTCAGCGGGACCTTCAACATCGCCGGCGACGGGGTGCTGCTGCTGTCGCAGTGCGCGCGGCGGCTGGGACGGCCGACGGTGCCGCTGGTGCTGCCCGCGGTGACCTGGGTGGGTGCGGCGCTGCGGGCGGTCGGGGCGACGGACTTCTCGCCGGAGCAGATAAGGCTCCTCACGCACGGGCGGGTCGTGGAGACCACCAAGATGCGGGAGGTGCTGGGATTCGAGCCGATGTACACGACCGCCGAGACCTTCGCCGACTTCACTCGGAGCCGCGGCGGCGGGCTGCTGCCGCCGGAGCGGGTGGCGCGGGCGGTCGACCGGGTGGCCGGGGTGCTGGACGTGGACATGGATGGAGCGCAGCGATAGTGGCGGACGCCAAGGTCATTCCGTTCGACGAGGACCGGCCGCGACGGAGGGCCTCGCCCGCCCGGCGGGTACGGGTCGCGCCGGAGGCGCCGGTCGCGGCGACGGTCGGTCCGGATCCGTTGGTGGAGGCCGTACCGGAGCCGGAGGCGGATGGCTGGGACCGGCGGATCGCGGGCGGGCTGGCCTTCCTGCGGCGCCGGATCACCGGGGAGTACGAGGTCGACGACTTCGGCTACGACAAGGAGCTGACGGACCAGGTCCTGATGTCCCTGATGCGGCCGCTGTACGACAAGTACTTCCGGGTCGAGGTCAAGGGCATCGAGAACATCCCGAAGGAGGGTGGTGCGCTGATCGTGGCGAACCACTCCGGGACCCTGCCGCTGGACGGCCTGATGCTCCAGGTCGCCGTGCACGACCAGCACCCGGCGCAGCGGCACCTGCGGCTGCTGGCGGCCGACCTGGTGTTCATGCTCCCCGTGGTCAACGAGCTCGCGCGGAAGGCCGGGCACACGCTGGCGTGCGCGGAGGACGCGCAGCGGTTGCTGGAGGCCGGGGAGCTGGTGGGCGTGATGCCCGAGGGCTTCAAGGGAATAGGGAAGCCGTTCGGGGACCGGTACAAGCTCCAGCGGTTCGGGCGGGGCGGGTTCGTGTCGACCGCGCTGCGTGCGGGGACGCCGATCGTGCCCTGCTCGATCGTGGGGGCGGAGGAGATCTACCCCATGATCGGGAACTCGAAGACGCTGGCGCGGCTGCTGGGGATCCCGTACTTCCCGATCACGCCGACGTTTCCGCTGCTGGGGCCGTTGGGGGCGGTGCCGTTGCCGACGAAGTGGACGATCCAGTTCGGGGAACCGATTCCGACGGACGGGTACGCGGCGGAGGCTGCCGAGGATCCGATGCTGATGTTCAACCTGACGGATCAGGTGCGGGAGCAGATCCAGCACACGCTGTACAAGCTGCTGGTGCAGCGGAGGTCCGTTTTCTTCTGACCCCGCGTGGGTCGGACCCGGTGGATCGGGGGTGGTGGGGACGGCTGCCCTGCGGGGGCTGTCCCCTACCCGCCCTTCCGCCGTTCCCTGGGGCTCCGCCCCGGACCCCGCGCCTCAAACGCCGGCGAGGCTGGATGGCCTCGCCGGCGTGCGGGCGTCAGTCCGCGTCTTCCGCCTTGATGCCCAGGCCTGGGAGGAGGCCGGGGAGGAGGGGCGGGAGGGTGATGTCCGGGTGGGGTGGCGCGGGTGTGCCGCCGCCGGACT
Source organism: Streptomyces sp. NPDC104226 (assembly GCF_055584085.1). Classification (NCBI taxonomy): domain Bacteria; kingdom Bacillati; phylum Actinomycetota; class Actinomycetes; order Kitasatosporales; family Streptomycetaceae; genus Streptomyces; species Streptomyces sp. NPDC104226. The sequence continues at coordinate 27,205 of NZ_JBVJMS010000020.1, read as the reverse complement.
CGGACGGGGTGGGCTGGCCCTGGCCCGCGGGCGGGTTCAGGAGGTTGCCCGTGTTGCCCAGGAGACCGCCGCCGCCCGGGGCCGGAGCCTTCGGGGAACCCGAGGTCTGGTCCGTGGGCGTGTTGGGGGCCGCGGACGGTGCGCCCGAGGAGGGCGTCGCCTGCTGCTTGCCCGCAGGGGCGCTCGGCTTCGTGGAGGGGCCGGAGCCGCGGGTCTGTTCCGGAGGCTTCGGGAGCAGACTCTGCAGCGGCGCCACGTCGTGGTCTATGGCCTGGAAGACCGACTCCACCTCACCGCCCACGTCCGTGAGCTGCGCGGGGAGGTTGCCCCGGAGCTTGGCCCACGCGTCCCGGTGCGAACGGGAGAACGAGGACAGCGCCTGGATCGGGCCGAGCGAGCCGTCCCGTTCGTAGGCGGCCTGGAGCAGCCGGTGGCCCTCCGAGGCGTCGTGCTTCATGCCCGCCAGGGCTCGGCGGATCGCGCCGAGGGACTCGTGGTCGAGCGTGCCGAGACGGCCGCGCTCCATGAGCCGGCGGGCCTCCGACAGACGGCTCGAGGCCTGGTCGAGATAGAGCTCGCCCCGGTCCGAATCGCCGTCGGCCATCCCGAGCCGGATGTCCTCCATGCCCCGCTTCACGGGGTACAGATGGTCACCTGGCAGGGCGTCCGTGCTGGCAGCGGCCACTCCGCTGAATGCCCCCGCGGCCACACCTACGGTGAGGCCGCCTGCCGCGATGCCCTTGGACCAGCGGGAGCGGGGCCGCAGTTTCCGGAGCGAGGTCGCCCGGTGGGCGCCGCGGCCGGTCCGCTGTTCGGGCAGTTGAGGGTCGGCGGCCACGCCGCCCCCGGCCCTCTCTTCCATCACCTTGGCTTCCATGGCGGCAATGAGCTGGGCTCGTTGCACCACTTTGACCTCGGGGTCCAGCACCGGGCGCGGCATTCTTTCGCCGAGCACGCTCGCCAGGGCCAACAACCGGTCGTGGTCGGCAGGTTCGGCAGGTGCCTCGGACTGCTCGGCCGCCGGGTCCGGTTCCGAAAGGTCGGACGGGGTCCGCTCCTCCAGGGCCTGGGCGAAGGCGTTCGCCCGCCGGTGCGGAGTCACGTTCGCGATCACTGGCGGCACCTCCTCTCGTCATGACGATCGACTCCCCAAGGTGTCCGGAAGGTTGCCTTCCTTGAGCACATCCACACTTTCGAGTGAGCGGCTTCGGGCAGGGCTTGTCCACAGGGAGCCTGCATTCCCCACAACGAGCGGCGCGGCACTTGGGTTACGGACGAAGGATGATCGGACCACAGCGGTGTCATCAAGGTCATCAGGGAGGGGTACCGAAATGTGAGAGGAGGGCGGTGTCAGCGGGCGTCGTCGGGGAGCAGGCGGGCCAGGGTGCGGACCGCCCGGTACTGGAGGGTCTTGATGGCACCCTCGTTCTTTCCCATCACCCTGGCCGTCTCGGCGACCGAGAGGCCCTGCAGGAAGCGCAAGGTCACGCACTCCTGCTGCTGCGGATTGAGTTTCCGTACGGCTTCCAGCAGGGCCGCGTTGGAGAGGGACTCCAGGACGGAGTCCTCGGGGGACCGTTCCACCTCGTTGGCGTCGAGCATCTCGCCGGTGGTGACCTCCAGGCGGAAGCGGCTCGACTTGAAGTGGTCGGCGACCAGGTTGCGGGCGATCGTCACGAGCCAGGCGCCGAAGTCGCGGCCCTGCCAGGTGAAGGTGGAGATGCGGCGCAGCGCGCGCAGGAAGGTCTCGCTGGTGAGATCCTCCGCGGTCGCCTTGCCGCCGACGCGGTAATAGATGTAGCGGTACACGGTGTCGCTGTACTGGTCGTACAGGCGGCCGAAGGCCTCGGCCTCGCCGGCCTGGGCGCGTTCGACCAGGTCCATCATGCGGGCCTGGTCGCTGTCCGCGGTGGGGCGGCGGGCGGCGGGCGCGGTGGTCCCGGCGGCTGAGCCCCCGGCGGACGAGCCGCCGGCGCGACCGCGTCTGCCCACCGTTGCCCCGCCGTCGGTCAGGGCATAGCAAGGACCGGCCGGGCCGAGTCCGGCGGGGACCGCGGTGGCGAATGCGGGGGCGGTGTACGCGGTGGGGACGAAGCCGCGCAGCTGGTCGAGGACCGTTGCGCGCAGCGTAGCCAGGCCCGAGGCGTCAACCCCGACAGGTGGGTACACGGGACTCCCAGAGGCAGAGCTTCCATCACGTGCAGTGCGGGACCGTTCACCCGTCGTAGCGACAGATGGCGGTGGCATGCGTTTGAGGAGAATAACGCTTCGTACAGGCGGCGCTACACCCAGTTGCTCAAATCACCGGTTACGACACTTCTGTTGCGTGTCGAGGGCATATTCAGGCACGGATGGTGATCGATTCTTGATCGGTTGGGTGCGCGGAATGCCTGCTTCCACGATGGCTCGCGACCGAGTCGGGCAGGGCGGAGTGCCGCGCCGGAGGCGCGGGTAGAGGTGAGCGAATGTCCCGGTCGGCGAAGCCGCCGGGCGTGGTGGGGCGGGAGGCCGGGCGGGGCCCCGTAGTCGCTACTTGCGGCGGCGGTGCAGGGCGATGGCGGCGGCCGTGCCGCCCGCGATCGCGCCGACGCCCGCGGCGGCCGGGACGCCGATCTTCACCGCCTTGCGGCCGGTCCGATAGTCGCGCAGGCGCCAGTCCTTGGAGCGGGCATGCTTGCGCAGTTTTGTGTCGGGATTGATCGCGTACGGATGTCCGACCAGGGACAGCATCGGAATGTCGTTGTGCGAATCGCTGTACGCCGCGCAGCGTTCGAGGTCCAGCCCCTCGGCGGCGGCCAGGGCGCGGACCGCCTCCGCCTTGGCGGGGCCGTGCAGCGGCTCTCCGACCAGCCGCCCGGTGTACACGCCGTCCACGGACTCGGCGACCGTGCCGAGGGCTCCGGTCAGGCCGAGCCGGCGGGCGATGATCGTGGCGGTCTCCACGGGGGCGGCCGTGACGAGCCAGACCTTCTGGCCGGCGTCGAGGTGGGCCTGGGCCAGGGCGCGGGTGCCCGGCCAGATCCGCTCCGCCATGTACTCGTCGTAGATCTCCTCGCCGATGGACATCAGCTCGGAGACCTTGTGTCCCTTGACGATGGACAGCGCGCTGTCGCGGGCGTCCTGCATGTGCTCGGGGTCCTCGACCCCGGCGAGCCGGAACCAGGCCTGCTGCCAGGCGAAGCGGGCGAGCTCGCGGCGGCGGAAGAACTCCCGCTTGTAGAGGCCGCGGCCGAAGTGGAAGATCGCGGCGCCCTGCATGACGGTGTTGTCGAGGTCGAAGAAGGCGGCGGCCAGGTCGTCGCCGGCGACGGGGAACTCCGGTTCAGCGGCCTCGGCGGGCTCCTGCGGGGCCTGCGGTTCCGCCTCCGCAACGGGTTCCGCTTCGGCGGACGGGGGGAATTCCGTGCCGTCGGCCAGTGCGGTCTTGCGGGCGGCCTCGGCCGAGGCCTCGCCTGCCAGCACGCTCCGCGCGGTGGCGGAGCGCCTACGGGGGGTGAGCCATCCCAGAGCGGCCATGACGCGAGCATAGCCACTGTGTTCGGGAGTTCCCGAACCGATGGGAATCGGGGATGTGAACTCTTCGGTCCTTACGACCCGGGGTGGTCGGGGTGCGGGCGCGGGAGAATGGGTGCATGAGTCCTTTGCTGCGCCGTGCCGAAAAGAAGCGTCCGGAGGAGCGGTTGGTCACGCTCATCGGGAAGCCGGGGTGTCACCTCTGTGACGACGCCCAGGAGGTGGTCGAGAAGATCTGCGCCGAGACGGGCGCACAGTGGGAGAAGAAGGACATTTCTCAGGACGAGGAGCTGTACCGCCTGCACTGGGAGCAGATTCCGGTCGTGCTGGTGGACGGCGAGCAGCACACCTTCTGGAGGGTGAACCCCGACCGGCTCCGACGGGCATTGCAGGCTTGAGCCGTCGGGCGGTTACCATCGTGGGCGATTTATGGGGTCTCGGGGGCGTATTGGTGAGGAGTGTGTACCGTTTTGCCCCCTTCGGGAATTGAACGGGTTCGGCGTGTCGCCGGTTCCCGGTCCATACGCCCAAGGCGCGTGACCCCGGTCACTTTGGTCGGACAAAGCGGACACAATCTTTGTGCACGCGTTCACAAAGACATAGCCTGCATTCGACGGGGTGGTCCTGGGACAAGTGGCCACCTGCAGCCCCGCTCATCCCGCAGGAGCATCGTGGCAACTGGCCGAACTCACCGACCGGCGACCCGCAGCCGAGGTATTCCCGAGGCCACTGTCGCCCGGCTTCCGCTGTACTTGCGCGCCCTCACCGCGCTCTCCGAGCGATCGGTGCCCACGGTGTCCTCCGAGGAGCTGGCCGCGGCCGCCGGAGTCAACTCCGCGAAGCTCCGCAAGGACTTCTCCTACCTCGGCTCCTACGGGACCCGCGGCGTCGGGTACGACGTGGAGTACCTCGTCTACCAGATCTCCCGCGAGCTCGGGCTGACCCAGGACTGGCCGGTCGTCATCGTCGGCATCGGCAACCTCGGCGCCGCCCTGGCCAACTACGGCGGTTTCGCGTCGCGCGGTTTCCGCGTGGCCGCGCTCATCGACGCCGACCCGGCCATGGCCGGCAAGCCGGTGGCCGGGATGCCCGTGCAGCACACCGATGAGCTGGAGAAGATCATCGAGGAGAACGGCGTCTCGATCGGGGTCATCGCGACCCCGGCGGGCGCCGCCCAGCAGGTCAGCGAGCGGCTCATCGCCGCCGGCGTGACCTCCATCCTGAACTTCGCGCCGACCGTGCTGTCCGTGCCCGAGGGCGTGGACGTGCGCAAGGTCGACCTGTCGATCGAGCTGCAGATCCTCGCCTTCCACGAGCAGCGCAAGGCCGGTGAGGAAGCGGCGGCCGCCGCTGCCGCCGGAGGCTCCGCCGCGGGCACCGGCACCGGTGCGGCTCCGGCCGCCGCCGTCGTGCCGCCCGCCGGCCGGACCACCGCCGTCGCGCGCAAGGGCGGACCCGACGGGGACGTTCCGGCGGTGATGCCGGCATGAGTCTGCTCGTCGTAGGACTGAGCCATCGCAGTGCGCCCGTGAGCGTGCTGGAGCGCGCCTCGCTGGCCGCCGATGCCAAGGTCAAGCTGCTGCACGACACCCTCGCCGCGGAACCGGCGGCGGAGGCGGCGGTGCTCGCCACCTGCAACCGCATCGAGCTGTACGCGGACGTGGACAAGTTCCACGCCGGCGTGGCCGAGCTGTCGACGCTGCTCGCGCAGCACAGCGGGGTCGCGCTGGAGGAGCTCACTCCTTACCTGTACGTGCACTACGAGGACCGGGCCGTCCACCACCTGTTCTCGGTGGCGTGCGGGCTGGACTCGATGGTCGTCGGCGAGGGGCAGATCCTCGGGCAGATCAAGGACGCGCTGGCGCTGGGGCAGGAGCTCCACACGGCGGGGCGGCTGATCAACGATCTGTTCCAGCAGGCGCTGCGGGTCGGCAAGCGGGCGCACTCCGAGACCGGGATCGACCGGGCCGGGCAGTCGCTGGTGACCTTCGGGCTGGAGCAGCTCGCGGTGCACGTTCCCGTGGAGCAGTGGGCCGCGGGGAAGCGGGCGCTCGTCATCGGGGCCGGGTCGATGTCTTCGCTGGCCGCGGCGACGTTGGCGCGGGTCGGGATCGCCGAGGTGGTGGTCGCCAACCGGACCGCCGAGCGGGCGGAGCGGTTGGCGGAGATTCTGGTTGCCTCGGGCACCGGGGTTGCGGCTTCGGCCATTGCGATGTCCGGGGTCGCCGACGAGCTGGCTCGGGTCGACGTCGTCGTGTCGTGCACGGGTGCCACTGGGCTGGTGCTGACCGGGGATGACGTGGCCGCGGCTGTGGAGGGGCGCCCTGCGGGGGCCGTCCCCTACCCGCCCTTCCACCGTTCCCCGGGCTCCGCCCCGGACCCCGCGCCTCAAACGCCGGCGGGGCTGGATCTGGTCGACGCCGGGCTCGTGGCGCGGCTTGCCGTGCTGGCGGGTGAGGGGCGGCGGATCGCCGATGCCGGGGCCGTGCGGAGCAAGGTCGTCGTCGAGGAGCGGGACGGGTGTCCCGCGGGCCTCGACGCGCTGGCTTCCGATCCGGGGCGGACCGCCGACGGGCGGGCCGCGCTCGCCGGGGTGGACGCCGGGTCGCTGGAGCTGCACGGGACCTGGGCCGACCAGGGCGAGGCCGCCGCGCAGCGGCAGCAGCCGCCGCGCAGGGCCCGTACGCAGGCCGACGCGCAGCCCGTACTGCTCGCACTGCTCGACCTCGCCATGCCGCGGGACATCGACGCCGCCGTGCACCGGATCCCCGGGGTCCGGCTCGTGGACATCGAGTCGCTCGCGGAGGCCTCCGCCGATGCGCCGATGGCCGCCGATGTGGACGCCGTACGCGCGATAGTGGCCGCGGAGGTGGCCGCCTTCGGGGCCGCCCAGCGGGCCGCGCACATCACGCCCACCGTGGTCGCCCTGCGCGCCATGGCCGCGGAGGTCGTCGCCATGGAAGTGGCACGCCTCGACGGGCGGGTACCCGATCTCGACGAGCGGCAGCGGGCTGAAGTGACCCAGACCGTGCGGCGCGTCGTCGACAAGCTCCTCCACGCGCCGACCGTGCGCGTCAAGCAGCTCGCGAGCGAGCCCGGCGGCGCCGGGTACGCCGAGGCGCTGCGCGAACTCTTCGATCTCGACCCGCAGACGGTGGCCTCCGTCAGCCGGGCCGACGAGGCTGACAAGAACCACGACTCAGGACGGGCATCATGAATCCACGTCTCGACCAGCCGCTGAGGCTCGGCACGCGGCGCAGCAAGCTGGCCATGTCCCAGTCCGGGCATGTCGCCGAGGCGGTACGGGCGATCACCGGCCGGCCCGTCGAGCTCGTGGAGATCACGACCTACGGTGACGTGTCCCGCGAGAGCCTTTCGCAGATCGGCGGCACCGGCGTCTTCGTCACCGCCCTGCGCGAGGCCCTGGTGCGCGGCGAGGTCGACTTCGCCGTGCACTCGCTGAAGGACCTGCCCACCACGCAGCCCGACGACCTCGTCATCGCGGCCATGCCGCAGCGCGAGGACCCGCGGGACGCGCTCGTCGCCCGTGACGGCCTGACCTTCGAGCAGCTGCCCGACGGTGCGCGCGTCGGCACCGGCTCGCCGCGGCGCAGGTCGCAGCTGCACGCGTACGCCCGCTCGCTGGGCAAGGTCATCGAGACCGTCGCCATCCGCGGCAACGTCGACACCCGGATCGGGTTCGTGCGCAGCGGCGAGCTCGACGCCGTCGTGCTGGCCGCCGCCGGGCTCAACCGGATCGGCCGCGGCGACGAGGCCACCGACCTGATCTCCGTGGACAACATGCTGCCCGCGCCCGGCCAGGGAGCCCTGGCCGTGGAGTGCCTCGCGTCCGACACGGACCTGATTTCCGCGCTCGCCGAGCTCGACGACCCGTACACCCGGGCCGCCGTGACCGCCGAACGCGCCCTGCTCGGCGCCCTGGAGGCCGGCTGCAGTGCCCCCGTGGGTGCGCTCGCCGACCTGCTGGCCGACGGGCAGATTGTCAATGAGATGCGCCTGCGGGGAGTCGTGGGAACCCTCGACGGTTCCACGCTGGTGCAGCTGTCCACCACCGGTCCCGTGCCCCAGTCGTACGACGAGGCCATGGCGCTCGGCCGTGAACTCGCGGACGAGATGCTGGCCAAGGGCGCGGCCGGTCTGATGGGGGAGCGGTCGCTTTGAACCCCACAAGCCCTTCCACCTCCGCATTCGCGGCCGTCGCCGTTCAGGGGCACGTCACCTTCCTCGGTGCCGGCCCCGGCGATCCGGGACTGCTGACGCTTCGCGCCGTGGAGGCCCTGGCCGCCGCGGACGTACTGATCGCGGAGCCCGAGGTGCTCGAGGTCGTACGTACGCATGCGCGCGCGGGCGTGGACACGCCGCAGCTGACGATTGCTGACGAGAAGTCAGCAGCCGCCGGGGTCCCGGTCATCCGGGACGCCGCCAATCTTGTCATGGAGGCTGCGCGCTCCGGCAGGCGGGTCGTCCGTGCCGTCACCGGCGACCCGGGGCTCGACGGGAACGCGGCCGAGGAGATGCTCGCCTGCGCCACCGGCGGCATCCCCTTCGAGGTCGTTCCCGGCGTCGCGACCGCCGTCGGCGTGCCCGCGTACGCCGGTGTTCCGCTGGCCGGCACGCAGGGTGCGGACGTGAGGTTCGTGAACGCGCGGACCGCGTCCGCGCGCTGCTGGAGCGAGGTGGGCGCCAGCGACGGCGTCCTCGTCGTGTCCGCGACGCTGGAGACCGTTTCGGCGGCGGCGTCCGAGCTGATCGGCGCCGGGCGCAAGCCCGACACCCCGCTCACCGTGACCGTGGCCGGTACGACGACCCGCCAGCGGACGTGGACCGCGACCCTCGGGACCATCGCGCAGGTGTTCAAGCAGGGCAAGATCCTCCCCTCGCCGGAGGGTGCGCGCTCCGTCATAGCCGTGGTCGGGGAGCACGGCGCCGTCGCGCGCCGCGAGGAACTGTCCTGGTTCGAGTCGAAGCCGCTGTTCGGCTGGCGCGTGCTCGTGCCGCGCACCAAGGAGCAGGCCGCCTCGCTCTCCGACCAGCTGCGTTCGTACGGTGCGGTGCCCCACGAGGTGCCGACCATCGCCGTGGAGCCGCCGCGCACCCCGCAGCAGATGGAGCGGGCGGTCAAGGGGCTCGTCACGGGCCGCTACGAGTGGATCGCCTTCACGTCGGTGAACGCGGTCAAGGCCGTGCGCGAGAAGTTCGAGGAGTACGGGCTCGACGCCCGTGCCTTCGCCGGCATCAAGGTCGCCGCCGTCGGCGAGCAGACCGCGGCCGCCCTGGTGGAGTTCGGCGTCAAGCCCGACCTGGTGCCCAGCGGCGAGCAGTCCGCCGCCGGTCTGCTGGAGGACTGGCCTCCGTACGACCCGGTCTTCGACCCGATCGACCGCGTCTTCCTGCCGCGCGCCGACATCGCGACGGAGACGCTGGTCGCGGGCCTGATCGAGCTGGGCTGGGAGGTCGACGACGTCACCGCCTACCGGACCGTGCGCGCCTCGCCGCCGCCGCAGGACACCCGTGAGGCGATCAAGGGCGGCGGCTTCGACGCCGTGCTCTTCACGTCGTCCTCGACCGTGCGCAACCTCGTCGGCATCGCCGGCAAGCCGCACAACGTCACCGTCATCGCGTGCATCGGCCCGGCCACGGCCAAGACGGCCGAGGAGCACGGGCTCCGGGTCGACGTGCTGTCGCCGGAGCCGAGCGTGGGCAAGCTGGCGGAGGCCCTGGCCGAGTACGGGGCCGCGCGCCGCGAGGCCGCGAAGGAGGCCGGGGAGAACGTGTACCGGCCGAGCGAGCGCCGTCCGGGGGCGCGCCGGCGCCGTACGACCTGATGGCCGGCTCAGCGGTGTTACGTGACAGGGCCCGGGTGCGATGCGCACCCGGGCCCTGTGGCATGTTCGGGGCGTGACGGCACTGGGGGACGCGGTACGGGCGGGCGACACGGACGCGGTACGGAGGCTGCTGGACGGCGGTGCGGATCCGGACGCCCCGGACGCCGACGGACTGCCGCCGCTGTGCGAGGCGGTGGCGGCGTTCGCGTACGGGGCCGCCGCGGTGCTGGTGGCGGCCGGCGCGGACCCCGACCGGGTGCTGCCCGACGGGACGACCCCGCTGCTGCGGGCCGTCGGGAGCGGTTCCCCGGCGGTGGTGAGCGCGCTGCTGTGGTCCCGGGACCTGCCCGCGCCGGGGGAGCGCCTGCCGGAGGCGGAGCGGGCGCGGCTGCTGGACGCGGCCCGCCGGTGGTACGCGGCGGGCCCGGAGGCGGAGCTGCGGCGGCTGACGGGGGCGGCGGGGCCGGCGGACACCTCGTCGGTGGAGGAGGAGTGGTGCCGGGTCGAGGAGGTCCGGCTCGGCGGGCTGACGGTGCGCGGGGGACACGGCGCCGTCCTGACCACCCTGGAGCGGGTGTTCGGTGTGCCGGTCCCGCTGGAGGAACTGGTGGAGCGGGCCGTCCGGCACACCGACTCCTCGCACGTGGACTGGTTCACGGCCGGTTTCCGGCTGGGGGCCCGCCTCGCCGAGGGCAGCCGGGAGGTGGTGGCCGCCCTGCGGCACCACCCGTCGCCCGTCCGGCGCCGCTTCGCCGCCGACTGGCTGCTGAGTCGGCAGTGGAGCACGGAGGACGACGCCTACCCGTATGCGGAGGAGGACCAGGAGCTCCTCGCCGCCTGGGCGGACGGGGAACCGGACCCCGAGGTCCTCGCGGTGGTGCTGTGGGCCCTCGCCGAGCAGGACGCGGGCCATCCGAGGCTGGGGACCATCGGCCTGCGGTACGCCGTGCACCCGGATCCAGGGGTGCGGCTGCGGGCGGTGGACTGTGTGTGCCGGCTCGGCGGACGGTCCGAGGAGGCGGAGCACGAGGCCCTGCGGCTCCTGGCGGGCGACCCCGACGACGCGGTGCGGTTTTCCGCCGTCCTGCGCCTGCTGGCGGGGGAGGAGGACGTCGACGCGCAGCGCGGCGTGCTCCGCGACCTGGTCCGGGACCCGCGGAGTCCGGTGCGGCAAGCAGCCGCGGACCACCTGGCGGAATCGGGCGACCGGACGGCCGATGCCACGGAGCTGCTGCTGTCCCTCATGGATGCCGACGACTGGCTGACCCGGATGATCGGCGCCTACGGACTGGCTCTGCGGGACCATCCGGACACCCCGCAGGCGTACGCGAGGGCGGAGGAACTGGGCCCCGTCCGCTCGCCCGATCACCGGTGGAACGCCCTCTGGGACTGGAAGGAGCGCAACCGGCCGGACGGTCCGGCGGGTCCGGGCGACGGGGAGAGCCGGGACGGGCGCACGGCCTAGGCTGGTGCCGACTGCTGTCGAAGCTCGAAGAGGCGACTAGAAGATGAGCACGTACGGATCCTTCCCCGGCTCGCGGCCCCGCCGGCTGCGCACCACCCCGGCGATGCGGCGGATGGTGGCGGAGTACCGGCTGCACCCCTCGGACCTGATCCTCCCGGCGTTCGTGCGCGAGGGGATCTCCGAGCCGCTCGCCATCTCGGCGATGCCGGGCGTGGTCCAGCACACCCGGGACACGCTGCGGAAGGCCGCCGTGGAGGCCGTCGAGGCCGGAGTCTCCGGGATCATGCTCTTCGGCGTACCGGCCGACGAGAACAAGGACGCGCGGGGCACGGCGGGCACCGAGCCGGACGGGATCCTCCAGGTCGCGATCCGCGACGTGAAGGCGGAGGTCGGCGACGAGCTCGTCATCATGTCCGACCTGTGCCTCGACGAGTACACCGACCACGGGCACTGCGGGGTCCTGGACGAGCACGGCCGCGTGGACAACGACGCGACGCTGGAGCGCTACGCCGAGATGGCGCAGGTGCAGGCCGACGCGGGCGTCCACGTGGTGGGTCCGAGCGGGATGATGGACGGCCAGGTCGGCGTCATCCGCGACGCGCTGGACGAGACGGGCCACGAGGACGTGTCGATCCTGGCCTACACGGCCAAGTACTCGTCGGCCTTCTACGGTCCCTTCCGCGAGGCCGTCGCGTCGAGCCTGCAGGGCGACCGCAAGAGCTACCAGCAGGACCCGGCGAACGCCCGGGAGTCGCTGCGCGAGCTCGCCCTCGACCTGGAGGAGGGCGCCGACATGGTGATGGTCAAGCCGGCCGGGCCCTACCTGGACATCCTGTACCGGGTCGCGGAGGCGGTGGATGTCCCGGTGGCGGCGTACCAGATCAGCGGCGAGTTCGCGATGATCGAGGCGGCGGCGGAGAAGGGCTGGATCGAGCGCGACCGGGCGATCCTGGAGACCCTGCTCGGCATCAAGCGGGCGGGCGCGGACACGATCCTGACGTACTGGGCGACCGAGGTCGCGGGCTGGCTGAACGCGGACCGGTAGGTCCGGGATGCGGTGAAGGGGGCCCGGGCGGGGATGCCCGGGCCCCCTTGTCGTGCGCCGGGGTGGGGGAACGGCCGGAACCGGCCCCGCCGGGGGTGTTGAGCGGGCCGCGAGCGGGCGCCGGTACAAAGGCGCTCCCACCTGCCGATCAGGGCTGCACCGCAGGACCACACCCTCGAAGGAAGCCCCCATGGCCACTGACCAGATATCGACCGCTGCTGCGCCGGCCCCTTCCAGAACGGCGCCGCTGCCGAACGCCTCCGCGCCGCCCCGTACCGCTCGTACGACCCGGCTGGACTCGCTCACCGGGCTGCGGTTTCCCGCCGCGCTGCTGGTCTTCCTCCACCACGCCTTCCTGCCCATCCCCCCGCTGCGGCTGCTGGCGGACGACGACACCGAGTACCGGCTGGCCGGCTGGTTCACCCAGGCCGGCGGGCTCGGGGTGACCTTCTTCTTCGTGCTGAGCGGCTTCGTCCTGACCTGGTCGGCCCGGGAGCGGGACACCAGCAGGGGGTTCTGGCGGCGCCGGTTCGTCAAGATCTACCCGAACTACGTGGTCACCTGGGCGCTCGCGCTGTCGCTGTTCGCGCTGTACTACACCTCCGCGGGCGTCGCGGTGGCCAACCTGTTCATGGTGCAGGTCTGGTGGCCCGAGTACATGACCAACTTCAGCGTGAACGCGCCGAGTTGGTCCCTGGCCGTGGAAGCCGTCTTCTACCTGTGCTTCCCCGCCCTGCTGGCGGCCTTCCGGCGGATCGACCCCGACCGCCTGAAGTACTGGATCGGCGGCGCGATCGCCGCGGTGGTGGCCACCCCGGCCCTCGCGTACGCCCTGTTCCCGAGCGGCGACCGCATCCCCAGCGGCCACGACAGCTCGGTTTCCCAGTACTGGTTCAGCTACGTGCTGCCCCCGGTCCGCATGGCCGACTTCGCCCTCGGCATCCTGGTGGCGCTCGCCGTGAAGCACGGGCTCTGGCGCAACATCGGCATGGTGTGGTCGGGCCTGCTGCTGGCCGGCTCCTACTGGCTGACCTTCCACGTGCCCTACCTCTACGGCCAGCGCGCCGTGATGATCGTGCCGATCGTGCTGCTGATCGCCGCCGCCGCGAGCGCGGACGTCGAGGGCCGGCCCAGCTTCTTCCGGCACCGGGCGATGGTGTGGCTGGGCGAGATCTCCTTCGCCTTCTACCTGCTGCACTACATCACCATGTGCTCCCTGCGCTGGGCGCTGGGCGAGGAGACGATGTACTCGCTCCCGGTCACCCTGGGCCTGCTGGCGGGGGTCGGGGTGCTCACGCTCCTGATGTCCTGGGGGCTCTTCGCCTGGGTCGAGACCCCGCTCGTGCGCCGCTTCGGCCGCTCGCGCCCCCGTACGAAGGCCGCCGGCTGAGCCGATTCGCATCGGGTCCCGCCCGGGCGCACTCTGGAGACAGGGTGCAACGACCCCTGGAGGTGATGCGCCATGACCACGCTCGTCGGGTGGCATGTGGAGCTCGAATTCACCGAGGAGGGCCACCGCACCAGTGCGGCGGCCCTGGTCAGGCTCGGGGACGGCTCCGAGGTACGGGCGCACGGCTACGCCATGCGCCACCCTTCCGACCCGGAGCAGCTGAGGGTCGGCGAGGAGATCGCCGGTGCGCGGGCGCTGATGGACATCGCGTCCCAGATGCTGCAGAAGGCGCACACGGAGATCGACGCGGCGACGGGCAGACACTCGTACCCGCTGACGCACTGACGCACGGACCCCCGTGCGCTGCGGCCCGCCCGGATCCGTGGGCGGGCCTCAGTGGTGCCTACCGCGTCCGCCGTTCGAAGACGACGGCCGACAGGGCCACGGACACCAGGCCGATGGCCGCGCACCAGGTCAGGGCGATCCAGGGGGTGTCGTCGGCGGGCAGGTCCAGGAGCAGGGCCCGGAGGGACTCGATCACCGGGGTGAGCGGCTGGTGGTCGGCGAAGCCGTGGAGCCAGCCGGGCATGGTCTCGATGGGGACGAAGGCGCTGGACGGGTAGGGCAGGAACATCATCAGGAAGGTGAAGCCGCCCGCCGCCTCCGGCGAGCCTGCGAGCAGCCCGAGCGTCGCGGCCAGCCACGAGATCGCGGTGATGTACGCGACCAGGAGCGCGGCGGCGGCGAGGTGGCCGCGCAGTGAGGCCTGGGGGCGGAAGCCGATGGCGAGGGCGACGGCCAGGACCAGGCCGGTGGAGACGAGGTTGCGCAGGACCGAGGCCGCGACGTGTCCGGCCAGGATCGGGACGCCGCCGATGTCCATCGACCGCAGGCGGTCGATCACGCCTTCCTTCATGTCGGTGGCGACGCTGACGGCGGTGTTCGCCGCGCCGAAGCCCGCGCAGAGCAGCATGGCTCCCGGGACCACGTAGGTCACGTACTCCGTGCCGGTGTCGATGGCTCCGCCGAAGAAGTAGACGAAGATCAGCATCAGCATGACCGGCAGCATCAACGCACCGATCAGGACGTCCGGTTGGCGGCTGCTGATGCGCAGGCTGCGGCCGGTGAGGGTGGCGGCGGCGGTCGGCAGGGAAGTGGTCACGGAGCGGCTCCCGTCAGGGTGAGGAACACGTCGTCGAGGGTGGCGCCGCGGACCGCGAAGCGGTCCACGGCCGTGCGGTCCGGGTCGAGTTCGTCGAGCAGGGACCGGACGTGGGCGGCGCTGCCGTCGGTGGGCAGGCTGATGCCGAGCTCCTGCGGCGCGAGGGTCAGCCCGTTCGCGGTGGCGGCGCCCTCCCTGGCGGTGAGGCGGGCCGCGTGCGGGATCAGGACGTCGTAGGCGGCCCGGCTGGCGAGGGTGAGGTCGAGGCGGTGGCCCGCCACGCGGGACTTGAGCTCTGCGGGGGTGCCCTCGGCGGCGATCCGTCCGCCGGACAGGAAGGCCGCGCGGTCGGCGAGCTGGTCGGCCTCCTCCAGGTACTGGGTGGTGAGCAGCACGCTCGTGCCCTCGGCGCGCAGTTCCCGTACGAGGTCCCACAGCTCCTGGCGGCTGCGCGGGTCGAGCCCGGCGGTCGGCTCGTCCAGGAAGATCACCTCGGGCCGGGCGACCAGGCTCGCGGCGAGGTCGAGGCGGCGGCGCATGCCGCCCGAGTAGCTCTTCGCGGTGCGCCCGGCGGCTTCGGCGAGGCCGAAGCGGTCGAGGAGTTCGTCGGCGCGGGCCCGGGCGGCGCGCGGTCGCAGTCCACGGAGCCGGCCCGTCATGCGCAGGGTCTCGGCGCCGGTCCGGAGGTCGTCGACGGCCGCGGACTGGCCGGTGAAGCTGATGGAGCGGCGTACGAGGGCCCGTTCGGACGCGGTGTCGTGGCCCGCGACCCGTGCGGTGCCGGAGTCGGGTGCGGTGAGGGTGGCGAGGATCCGGACGGTGGTGGTCTTCCCGGCGCCGTTGGGGCCGAGGAGGGCGAGGACGCTGCCGCGCGGGACGGCGAGGTCGATGCCGTCGAGGACGCGGAGGCCGCCGTAGGACTTGGTCAGGCCGGTGGCGTGGATGCCGAAGTCGTCCATGCCGGACTCCCTTCTCCTTCTGCGTATGGGTTACGCGCTTCTGTGTAAGTAATACACAGAACTAGGATGTGGGTCAACGACTCATCAGGGAGGAGGCGGCGATGGCCAAGGAACCCGACGGGGAAACCGGACTCCCGGCGAGCCTGGAAATGGCCTGGGGCCTGCGCGAACGCCCCGGCAAGGGCCCCCGCCCCACCCTCACGCTCCAGCGGATCGTGGACGCGGCGGTGGCGCTGGCCGCTGTGGAGGGGATGGACGCCGTCTCCATGGGCCGGGTCGCCAAGGAGCTGGGCGTCTCGACGATGTCCCTCTACCGGTACGTCACGGCGAAGGAGGAGCTCTACATCCTGATGGCCGACGCGGGCGTCGGCACCCCGCCGGACCCCTCCGGGGGTGCGGACGCGGGCTGGCGGGAGCTGCTCTCGGAGTGGGCGTACGCGCAGCGGGCCGTCCTCATGGCCAACTCCTGGATCGTGCGCATCCCGCTCACCGGCGCCCCGGTCAGCCCCAACCAGCTCGCGTGGATGGAACGCGGGCTCGCGGCGATGGCCGGGACGGCGCTGCGGGAGGGCGAGAAGGTCTCGGCGATCATCCTGATCGGCGGCCTCGTGCGGAACGAGGCGACGATGGTCGCGGACATGATGGACGCCATCATCAAGTCCGGCGTCTCACCGGACCAGGTGCTGGGTCAGTACGTACGCACCCTGCGGCTGATGACCGGCCCGGACACGCACCCCGCGGTGACGCGGCTGCTGGAGTCCGACGCGTTCGCGGGCTCCGACGAGCCGGACTTCCAGTTCCGCTTCGGCCTGGACCGCATCCTGGACGGCCTGGCCGCGCTGATCAGTGAGCGGTCCACGCGGTAAGCGCCGCCCAGGCGGCGGGGGCCAGCTCCAGGACGGGGCCGTCCTGGACCTTGCTGTCCCGGACGTGGACCGCCCCCGGGCAGGTGGCGACCTCGACGCACGCGGCGCTGTCGCTGGCGCTGTGCGTGGACTTCCGCCAGGCGATGGCCACCTCCAGGCAGGCTCCGCCGTCAGTGTCGCTGTAGCTGGACTTGAACCACTTCGGGGCGGTGGTGGGGCTCATGGCTCTCCTAGCAGGCGATCCAACAGGCCCTTTGTCTGCTCGGTGTTGAGGGCCTGAGTTCGCAGCATCGCATACTTGCGGGACAGGATGCTGACCTCATCCGGGGTCGAGATCAGCAGGCTCCCGTGCTGCGTCTCGGAGTAGGCGAGCTGCTGATGGGACGGCGTTTCCAGGAGGATGAACGGTCCGTTCAGACCGGCGTGCGTCGTGCGGCCGAAGGGCATCACCTGAAGGGTGACGTTCGGGAGGTCCATGCAGGCGATCAGGTGGCGCAACTGCTCGGCGTACACCTCGTCCCCGCCGATGCGGTCTTTGAGTACGGCCTCCCAGACGATGAAGCTCAGGCTCGGCGGCACCTTGCGGTGCAAGATCGCCTGCCTTTTCAGGCGCCGGACGGTCAGGTTCTCGATCTCCTCTTCCGCACGGGCCGGGACGCGAACTCGGAAGAGTGCCCTGGCGTAGTTCTCGGTCTGGAGGAGGCCGGGGAACCGCATGCACTCGTACCAGGAGAGCGCGACGGCCTGTTCCTCCAGGCTCATGTACTCCTCTGCCCATGGCGGCGTCACGTCGACGGCAGGCATCTCATTGGCCGCCACGGCCAGTAGCCCCGGAAGTCCCAGGTGCTGGTCCAACAGCTCTGCGACATCCGGCATCAACGCCCGCCGGCCCTGTTCGATGGACGCGATGGTCTCCGCGTCCAGGCCCACCAGCTCGCCGAGCTGCTTCTGCGTCAGGTTCTTCGCGATGCGGGCGGCGGCCACCTGCTTGCCGACCATCTTCATGGTCGTCGCGTTCGGCCGTGCGCGTTTCCTCGGTGGCATGCCGATGAACTCCCCACCCGTGCGGCTGCACTACCCCGTGCCAACCCGTACTCATCAATGAGTACGGGTTGGCGCTCAGCCACACGCTAGTGACGCAACGCGACGATCGAGGGGTGAATCTGCATACTCAACCCGCACTGGTGCAGGAGCGGCTCTACCTGCGCTCGGCCCAAACTGTCCGCTCCGCACGCCACTTCACGCGTGACACCCTGCACGCGTGGGGTCGGACCTCCCGGCAGGACGACCTGTTGCTCTGCGTGAGCGAGCTGGCGACCAACGCGCTGCGGTACGGGGTCCCGCGCGGCCGCGGATACCTGCTGCGGCTGGTCGGCTTCGACGGGACGGTCCGGATCGAGGTGCACGACAGCGGGCCCGGGCTGTCGCGGATCGCGCAGGGGCCGCCGGGGCGGGGGCTGGCGCTGGTGGGCGCCCTGGCCGACGCCTGGGGCGTGCTGCCCCGGGCGCCGGGCAAGGTCGTCTGGTGTGAGCTGGGTGGGCCGTGACGCCGGGGCTACGGGGCCGTCAGCTGGGACCGGCTGTGGGCGTACAGCACGCGTTCGCAGACGAGGCCGAGGCACTTCGCCGGGTCGCCGTCCTCCAGGGCGTCGGCGTTCACCGCGGGACCATAGTGCTCGGAGACGGACCACAGGCGCTGCGCGCCGCGTTCGTAGTAGAGGTCCTCGGCGCCCGTGGCGGTCTTGATCGCGCTGCCGTTCGACACCAGTACGCCGTCGCTCCAGCGGTAGCGCCAGAGGTTGCCCGGGTCGTTGTGGCCGGCGCTCTGGTTGACGTACAGCTCGTCGCCGAGCGCCAGCGCGCCCTGGGCTCCGCCGTTCGGCATCGGGAGGTAGTTGGCCCAGCCCTGGGCGGCCACCTCGCCGGAGCGGTTCTCCAGGCTCTTGACGGGGAACGAGGCGATCCGGCCGGGTGACGGGTGGCCGGCGATCGGGCGGCAGTACTCGCCCATGATCAGCCGGTCGGGGGTCTTGCTGCGGTCGAGCGACAGGTAGGAGGCCTTCGGGGCGCCCGTGGTGACGCAGTCGAAGGCGCCCGAGGGGTTCTTCTGGTCGGCCTTGAACTTCCAGGCCGCCACCTGCGGCATCACGTAGCGGTAGCCGAAGCTGTACCAGACGTTGTTCTGGCGGCCGACCTTGGTCTTGTCCTCGACGTCGGACGTGGTCTTCACCCCGTCGGTGTCCGCGCCCATCGCGTCACCCTTCTTGCCGTTGCCGTCGGGGTCCAGGTCCATGATCTTCTCCATGTCGAAGATCCGGATGCCGTTGCGGGTGTCGGCGACGTAGAGGTAGTGGCCGTACCAGACCATGCCGCCGGCGTGCAGGCCGTTCTGCATGTCCACGTTGGGGTCGGGCTTCGTCGAGCCCTCCGCGGAGTGGACGCCGTCGAAGGAGATGTGGTCGGCCCCGTTCTCGTACGCCCAGCCCAGCAGCACGTGCCGGTACTTGACCGTGCCGTCGGCGCGGCGCTGCACGAAGGAGATCCGTACGCCCTTCTGGTTGCAGGCGTCGTTGGCCTTCAGCTCGTCGGGGTTGCAGTCGCCGACGTCGTTGCCGTTGCTGTCGCGACCCGGGTCCCAGTTGTCGTACGACGCGTAGAGCTGGATGTTCGTGTCGTTGCCGACGCCGTACTTCTCGTCGGCCGCGGCGTCCGAGACGCCGGTCATGGCCTGCGGGATCCACTCGCGGGAGGTCGAGTCGTCGTTCTCCAGGCACCATTTGACCGCCGGGGCGGGCGCCGTGCCGAAGGGGTCGCGGGCGCACGAGGACGTGTTGACGGTGCGGTTGGCATCGGCGAGGAGCTTCGACACGCCCGACTTGGGCAGGACCCGGTCGAGCCGGGCGACGCGGTCGGCGGTCGTCCCGTTCATCGCCCCGGCCTGCAGGGTGAAGTCGGCGGGGTCCGCCTTGCCGCCGGGGCTGGTCCACCCCGTGGTGCCCAGGGGCGCCGCACCGCTCGGGGAGGTCTGCGGATCCTGCCGCCACGACTCGGGCAGCGGTGCGGGCGACTCCTCGGCCAGGGCCGGGCCCGGGACGGACAGACCGGTCAGGGCCAGCGCGGCTGCGGTGACCGCCGTCAGCCACGCCCGGCGTATGCGGACGGGCGGCGTGCCGGGGGAGGTGCGGGGGGACATGTATGGGGCCTCCGTTGGTACTGCGGGCAGTGCGGGTACCCCTGTTGCTGCTGCAACGGGGGTACCCGACGGAGGCTTTCAGCGGGTTCCGGCCGGAGGCAAGGGTGATCGGCGGGTCAACACTCCATGCACACAAGGGATGTGCGGGGCCGTCACGGGCGGGAACGGGCGATCGGGTCGCTCGGCCCGGTCAGCTCGCCCAGCCGGGCCATCGCCTGCCGGAGTTCGCGTTCCGCGCCCACCGGGACGATCGCCGCGCGGGTGGGGACGCGGACGCCGCCGGTCAGGGCTACCCGGGTGCCGCCGTCGGGGGCGGGGGCGGCGGCCATGCCGATGATCAGGAAGCGGCTCTGGAGCCAGCACCAGCCCGGGCGCAGCACGCCGCGCAAGTGGGCCCGCAGGCCGTACTTGCTGCGGGCCAGGGCCTCCACGCGGTCGCCCGTGACCCGGAGCACGCGCACGCCGCGCATGTCCGGCTGGAAGCGGCCGAACCCGCCCTCCAGGTCGGACATCACCGCCCAGACCGCCTCCCAGGGGGCGGGGAGGGTCGCTTCGACGACCCGGGCCCCCGGGATGCCGGCCGCCATGATGCGCAGGCGGCCGACCGGATCCACTTCGTGTGCGTACGTCATGACAGCCACGCCTTCCGGAAACTCGTACGGGCCCGGTGCAGCCGGGACTTGGCGGTGCCCGGCGGGACGCCGAGCAGGGCGGCGGCGGACTCCTCGTCGAGGCCTTCGACGTCGCGGAGCACGAGCACGGCCCGGTGGGCGGGTGAGAGGCGGGCCAGGACGTCCTCGATGTCGGCGGCCAGCTCCGGATCGTCCCGGCCGGGTACGTCGGCCAGTTCCGCCGGGCGGTCGCGGCCCGCGCGCCGGGCGGTGCGGACGGCCTCGCGGACGGCGATGGACCGGACCCAGCCGTACAGGGTCTCCGGGTCGCGGAGGGAGCGCAGCGACCGGAAGACCGCGAGCAGCGCCTCCTGCGCGGCGTCGGGGCCGTCCGCGAGGGCGATCGGGTGGCAGATCCGGGCGATGTACGGGGCCAGGTGGTCGAGGAGGTCGTGCAGCGCGAGGGTGTCTCCGCCCCGGGCCGCGCGCGCGAGGGCGACTCCGCGGTCGCGGGCGGCGGGGGTGAGCGGGCCCGCGGTGCGGCCCGGGGTGCGGCCCGGGGTGGTGCCCGGGGCGGGGCTGCCGGCCGGCGGGTGCACCGGGCTCACCGGGCCCGGGCCAGCCGGGCCGCGGCCCAGCCGAAGCCGAGGCAGGCGGGGGTGTACAAGGCGAGGTTGAGGGTGCGGAAGGGGCCGTCCGCCGGGCTGTCGAGGAGACCGGCGGCCCAGCCCAGACCCGCGAGGCCCCGTACGGCCAGCCCGGCGGCGACGGCGGCCGTCACCAGGCGGGCGGCCCGCGGGACGGGCCCGCCGCCCCGCCCGTGCGCGTGCGCGAGCACGGCGGCGGCGCCGGTCAGGGTGAGCGCGGCGAGCGGCAGGACGACGGGCGGGCCGAAGGACGCCTCGGTGCCGAGCACGGCCAGGGACAGGCTCCGCTCGTCGGGGGCGGGCCAGGTCAGGCCGGTGGCCCAGTACAGGTGGACCAGCCCGTCGGCGGCGAGCAGTGCGGCGAGCGCCTGCCCGGTGCGCCTGCGCGTCGTGTCCTTCATCGTCTGCCCCCGTGGTCGTGGAACGCCTCCGGAAACGTTCCGGCACACAGAGGAGGGGGCCCACAGGGGAAACGTTCCCTGTGGGCCCCGTCACATCAGGGCGTCTGCGCCGGTCCGGTCAGGCGGGCTGCTCCGGGGAGCTCGCCGTGATGATCGAGAAGCCGCCGCCCTGCGGGTCGGCGAGGACGGCCATCCGGCCCGCCACCATGTCGAAGGCGGGAGCCAGGACCGTGCCCCCGGCGCGGACGGCGGCCGCCTGGACGGAATCCACGTCGTCGACGTGGAAGTACGGCATCCAGTGCGGCGGAACCCCCGGCGGCAGCTTGTCCATGCTCATCATCCCGCCGACCGCCCGGCCCTCGACCTGGAACTCCGTGTACCCGTCGGCGCCCGGCATCTCGGACTCGGCGGTGGTGACGGGCAGGACGGCGGTGTAGAACGCGATCGCGGCGGGGATGTCGCCGGTGGTCAGCTCGTTCCAGATGAGCGCGCCGTGCTCGTTGACGATGCCCGCTCCGTCGAAGGTGCCGGCCTGCCACAGGCCGACGACGGCGCCGGTCGGGTCGACGATGACGGCCATCCGCCCGAGGTCCATGACGTCCATCGGGCCCATCATGACCGTGCCGCCCGCGTCGGTGACGGACTTGAGGGTGGCGTCGAGGGCGTCCGTGGCCAGGTACGTGGTCCACACGGTCGGGGGCATCGGGTCCGGGACGGTGCCGTCCGGGTTCGACGCCTTCATGATCCCGGCGACGGGCTTGCCCTTGAGGGTGCAGACGGAGTACCCGCCGGTCTCGGGCGAGCCGATCTCGCCCTGCCAGCCGAAGAGGTCGCGGTAGAAGTCGAGGGCGGCCTGCTGGTCGGGAACCATCAGGTCGATCCAGCAGGGGGTGCCGGCCTTGTAGGGGCCGTTCATGTCGGGCACGGGGCCCTCCGTGGGGGTGGGAAGGGGATGGACGGCCCGTCCCCTACCCGGGCCCCGTGGCCGGAATCGGACCGTACGGGTGAACTCAGCGCAGGACGCGCTTGCCCGCGACGAAGGCGGCGAGATCGGTCACGCCGAGAACCCGGATGTCCTCGGAGGCCCCCGGCAGGGCGCCGCGGCAGGCGCAGACGTCCCTGGGGCCGGAGGTGACGATGACGGCATGGGGATGCCTGGCGGCGATGACGACGGCGAGCGCGTCCACGGCGTCGGGCCGCTTCTCGGCCGGGATCGCGGCCGAGGCGAGGATCCGGCCGGCCCGCTTGGCGTCGTCCTCCACAGGGCCGGCCAGGCACACGCCGCACGACAGGGGGGCGGAGGAGCGCACGCCGAACACCGTGCACTGGGGGACGGCGCGGGTCAGCGGGGTCCACCACGTCCCGGGAACGCGGCGGCCCCGCCTCCCGGTGAGGGAGGCGGGGCCGCCGTCGTGCCGGACGCCGCGTGTCAGAGCTTCTCGGGGGTGCGGATGCCGAGGAGGGACATGCCCTTGCTGAGGGTGCGGGCCGTCAGCTCGCACAGGAACAGGCGGTTCTCGCCGACGACGAGCTCGGGCTCGGGCTTCACGACCGGGCACTGCTCGTAGAACGTCGCGAACAGCGAGGACAGCTGGTAGAGGTACGCCGCCACCTTGTGCGGGGCGTGCTCCGCCGCCGACTCGGCGATGACCTCGCCGAACTGGTCCAGGTGCAGGCCCAGCGCACGCTCGGCCGGGGCCAGCTCCAGCTCCGGGTGGGCGGCCGGCTTGCGGTCGCCCTCGCCCGCCTTGCGCAGGATGGACCGGATCCGGGCGTACGCGTACTGGAGGTACACGGACGTGTCGCCGGTCAGCGAGACCATCTGGTCCAGGTCGAACTTGTAGTCGCGCGAGGCCGAGGTGGACAGGTCCGCGTACTTCACGGCGCCGATGCCCACGTACTGGCCGTTCTCGACGATCTCCGCCTCGGTCAGGCCGACCTTCTCGGCCTTGTCCCGGACGACGGCCGTGGCCCGGTCGACGGCCTCGTCGAGGAGGTCCACCAGCCGGACCGTCTCGCCCTCACGGGTCTTGAACGGCTTGCCGTCCTTGCCCAGCACGGTGCCGAAGGCCAGCTGCACGGCCTTGACCTCGTCGTTCAGCCAGCCCGCCCGGCGCGCCGTCTCGAAGACCATCTTGAAGTGCAGGGACTGCCGCGCGTCGACCACGTAGATCAGCTCGGTCGCGCCCAGCGTGCCCACGCGGTCGCGGATCGCCGAGAGGTCGGTCGCGGCGTAGCCGAAGCCGCCGTCCGACTTCTGCACGATCAGCGGGGTCGGGTTGCCGTCCTGGCCCTTGACGTCGTCGAAGAAGACGCAGAGCGCGCCGTTGGAACGGACGGCGACGCCCGACTCCTCCAGCAGCTTGCAGGTCTCCACCAGCATGTCGTTGTAGCCGGACTCGCCGACGACGTCGGGGTCCTGGATGTCCATGTCCAGCTTGTTGAAGACGGAGTAGAAGTAGATCTTAGACTCGTCGACGAACCGCTGCCACAGGGCGAGGGTCTCCGGCTCGCCGGCCTGGAGGTCCACCACCCGGGCCCTGGCCCGCGTCTTGAACTCCTCGTCGGAGTCGAAGAGCGCGCGCGAGGCCTTGTAGAGCCGGTTGAGGTTGGACATGGCCTCCTCGCCGGAGACCTCCGCGCCGTCCTCCGCCGCCTTGTGGTCCAGCTCGTGCGGGTGCTCCATCAGGTACTGGATGAGCATGCCGAACTGGGTGCCCCAGTCGCCGATGTGGTGGCGGCGGATCACCTTCTCACCGGTGAACTCGAGGATCTCCACCATCGCCGCGCCGATCACGGCGGACCGCAGGTGGCCGACGTGCATCTCCTTGGCCACGTTCGGCTGCGCGTAGTCGATCACCGTCGTACCCGGCTTCGCGGCCAGCGGCACGCCGAGGCGGTCGTCGGCGGCGCGCGCGGTCAGCGTCTCGACGATCGCCCGGTCGGTGATGGTGATGTTGAGGAAGCCGGGTCCGGAGACCTCGATCTCCTTGATCAGGTCACCGGTGTCGATGCCCTCGACCACGGTGGTCGCCAGCTCGCGCGGGTTGGCCTTGGCCTTCTTCGCGAGCGCCAGGATGCCGTTGGCCTGGAAGTCGGCCCGGTCGCTTCGTCGCAGCAGCGGGTCGCTCGCACCGGCGTCCGGCAGGGCGGAGGCGAGTGCGTCGGCGACGCGCTGGTTGACGGAAGAAGCGAGGGAAGGGACCGAGGCCATGAGCTGCCGTTCCTGTGAGGTCGTGCCTGAGGGTGCACTTGGGTGTTCAGACAAGGATCGAGTATCCCACGCGAGGGCTGTCCACATCCCGGGATATACGGGCGTCCGGCGGCGCCGGGCAACCCCGGAGCGCTCCCTTCCGTCTGGGAGAATGGCTGAAGCCAGCATTCGAGCAGAAGGACGTGTCGTGGCTGAGAACGCCCAGAGCAGCACCGAGACCGACTGGGTCTCCCGTTTCGCGGACGAGGTCATCGCCGAGGCGGAGCGCCGCGCCCCGGGCAAAGCCATCGTCGTCGCGTCCGGCCTCTCCCCCTCCGGCCCGATCCACCTGGGCAACCTCCGCGAGGTCATGACCCCGCACCTGGTCGCGGACGAGATCCGCCGCCGGGGCCACGAGGTCCGCCACCTGATCTCCTGGGACGACTACGACCGGTACCGCAAGGTCCCCAAGGGCATCCCCGGCGTCACCGAGGAGTCGCACGCCCAGCACATCGGCCGCCCGCTGACCGCCGTGCCCGCCCCGGCCGGATCCGCGTACCCGAACTGGTCCGAGCACTTCAAGGCCGCCATGGTCGAGGCACTGGCCGAGCTGGGCGTCGAGTACGACCCGATCAGCCAGACCGAGCAGTACACCGCCGGCACCTACCGCGAGCAGGTGCTGTTCGCGATGAAGCACCGCGGTGACATCGACGCGATCCTCGACCAGTACCGGACCAAGGGGAAGCCCGGCGGCAAGAAGCCCCAGCAGAAGCAGGTCGACGAGGCCGAGCTGGAGGCCGCCGAGGGCTCGGGCGCGGCCGCCGAGGACGACGGCAGCGCGGAGGGCACGGAGTACTTCCCGTACAAGCCGTACTGCGCCGAGTGCGGCAAGGACTTCACCAAGGTGACGTCCTACGACGACGAGACCACCGAGCTGACCTACGTCTGCACCGAGGACGAGTTCACCGAGACGGTCAAGCTCAGCGAGTTCAACCGCGGCAAGCTCGTCTGGAAGGTCGACTGGCCCATGCGCTGGGCCTACGAGGGCGTGATCTTCGAGCCCTCCGGCGTCGACCACTCCTCGCCCGGCTCCTCCTTCCAGGTCGGCGGGCAGATCGTCGGCATCTTCGGCGGCGAGCAGCCGATCGGACCGATGTACGCCTTCGTCGGCATCAGCGGCATGGCCAAGATGTCCTCCAGCAAGGGCGGCGTCCCGACCCCGGCCGACGCGCTGAAGATCATGGAGCCGCAGCTGCTGCGCTGGCTCTACGCCCGCCGCAAGCCCAACCAGTCCTTCAAGATCGCCTTCGACCAGGAGATCCAGCGGCTCTACGACGAGTGGGACAAGCTGGAGGCCAAGGTCGCCGACGGCTCCGTGCTGCCCGCCGACGCCGCCGCGCACGCCCGCGCCGTACGCGTCGCCTCGCACGAGCTGCCGCGCACCCCGCGCCCGATGCCGTACCGGACGCTCGCCTCGGTGGTGGACATCACCGCCGGACACGACGAGCAGACCCTGCGCATCCTCAGCGACCTGGAGCCCGAGCGGCCGCTGACCTCGCTCGACGAGGTGCGCCCGCGCCTGGACCGCGCCGAGAACTGGATCACCACCCAGGTCCCGGCCGACCAGCGGACGCTCGTGCGCGAGGAGCCCGACGCGGAGCTCCTGTCCTCCCTGGACGAGGAGGGACGCGAGTCCCTGCGCCGCCTCGTGGACGGACTCGACTCGCACTGGTCGCTCGACGGACTCACCACGCTCGTCTACGGCGTGCCCAAGGTGATGGCCGGCCTGGAGCCGGACGCCAAGCCGACCCCGGAGCTCAAGGTCGCGCAGCGCACGTTCTTCGCCCTGCTGTACCGGCTCCTCGTGACCCGGGAGACCGGTCCGCGCCTGCCCACGCTGCTGCTCGCGGTGGGGGCGGAGCGGGTGAGGAAGCTGCTCGCCGTCTGAGGCCGGTACGACACGGGGAAGGGCCCGCACCCCCAGGGGTGCGGGCCCTTCCCCGTGTCCGATGAGCCGTTACGCGATGTGCTCGTTCTCCAGCTCGGTCTGGTAGCGCTGCTTGAGCTGGGGAAAGATCTTCCGGATCAGCGAGGCGCTGCGCGGGTGCACCACGCCGTACCGGTCGGCCAGCAGTATGTCGAGCTGCTCGGCCGTCAGGACCTCGCCGTTCTCCTCCAGGTGGGAACGGAACACCTCGTACGCCGCCTCCGCGAACTTCACGTCGTCGTCGCTCGGCGGCTCGCCCTCCGGGAAGGACTCCTCCTGGCGCGGACCCGGTATCGGCAGCTCCTGCTGCTCGTGCACCGGCTCCTGCTGCTCCGGGCCGGTCGGGGGCATGACCGGGGTCGGCTCCAGGCCCTCGACGTACTGCGGGTTGTACCCGCCCTCGTACGCGGCCTGCGGCGCGCGGGGCGCCGCGAACCAGGCGCTGTTGTGCGCCGCCGGCATGGCGGTCGGGTCCACCACGAAGGGGGCCGCGTCGGGGTGGCCCTGCGGGGCCATCACCCCGGCCGGGC
Source organism: Streptomyces sp. NPDC104226 (assembly GCF_055584085.1). Taxonomy (NCBI): domain Bacteria; kingdom Bacillati; phylum Actinomycetota; class Actinomycetes; order Kitasatosporales; family Streptomycetaceae; genus Streptomyces; species Streptomyces sp. NPDC104226. The sequence continues at coordinate 397 of NZ_JBVJMS010000020.1, read as the reverse complement.
CGTCCGCGTACTGGGGCCCGGGCCCGGCGAGCTGGTGCTGCTGCGCGGGGTCGGCGGGGACTTCGGTGGCGGCCCCGGCCGTCGCCGCCGCGGGCTGCTCCGCGACCTCGGCGCCCGCGGGGAGTGCCGGAGCCGACGGATCCGCGGCCGGGGGCGGGGGGATCAGCAGCGGCTCGATGCCCGCCGCGGCCAGCCCTTCGGGGGCGGTCTGGGCGAGGGGAACGCCTATGCGGGCCAGCCGCAGCGGCATCAGGGCCCCGACGGGGGCCTTGCGGCGCCAGGCGCGGCCGTAGCGGGCCTGCAGGCGGGCCTGGTAGATCAGCCGGTCCTGCTCCATGCCGACGGCCTGCTCGTAGGAGCGCAGCTCCCACAGCTTCATCCGGCGCCACAGCTTGAA
>NZ_JBVJMS010000019.1:0-55393 GCF_055584085.1 Streptomyces sp. NPDC104226 | reverse complement strand
TCCACCGAAGTGGACGGGGTATCAACTTTTTGGCGTTGATTTTTGGCACGCTGTTGAGTTCTCAAGGAACGGACGCTTCCTTTGTACTCACCCTCAGTAACACTTACTGGGGCTTTCCTCCGGGCGCTTCGTTTCGTTCTTGTGTCTCCGACTCTATCAGACTCTTTCGTGTCCGATTCCCAGTCAGCGGGATTCACTTTCCAGTTCTTCGCTTTCGCGTTTCCCTTTCCGGCGATTCCAACTCTACCAGATCATTTCCGTGCCGTTTCCGGCTTGGATTTGAATTGGATGGCCATTGGAGAGCCATTCCCTTTCGGGCGAGCCAGACTTTATCAGGTTTCCCTGCTCTGGAATCCCACCCGCCCGCACCGACACGGCCGGGCACACGTGTGTGCCGGGTGATCGTGCGGGGTGGAGAGGTAAACGTACTGGAGCGGGGCCCCCGGATGCAAATCCGGGGGCCCCGCTCCGGTGTGGTCGCTACGGCGAGGGTCAGACCTCGACGACGACCGGGAGGATCATCGGGCGGCGGCGGTAGCCGTCCGAGACCCACTTGCCCATCGTGCGGCGGATGAGCTGCTGGATCTGGTGCGGCTCGGCCACGCCGTCGGCCGCGGCGCGAGCGATGGCTTCCTCGATCTTCGGCAGGACGGAGGCGAACGCCGAGTCCTCGATGCCGGAGCCCCGGGCCTGGATGTTCGGGCCGCTGACGACCTTGCCCGTGGTGCTGTCCACCACGACGTAGACCGAGATGATGCCCTCGTCGCCGAGGATCTTGCGGTCCTTGAGGTGGGCTTCGGTGACGTCGCCGACCGAGAGGCCGTCCACGTAGACGTAGCCGGCCTGGACCTTGCCCGAGATGCGGGCCTTGCCGTCGACGAGGTCGACGACGACGCCGTCCTCGGCGATGACGATGCGGTCCTTCGGTACGCCCGTCAGGGCTCCGAGCTCGGCGTTGGCGCGCAGGTGGCGCCATTCGCCGTGGACCGGCATCAGGTTCCGCGGCTTGCAGATGTTGTAGAAGTACAGCAGCTCGCCTGCGGAGGCGTGGCCGGAGACGTGCACCTTGGCGTTGCCCTTGTGCACGACGTTGGCGCCCCAGCGGGTCAGGCCGTTGATCACGCGGTAGACCGCGTTCTCGTTGCCCGGGATGAGCGACGACGCCAGGATGACGGTGTCGCCCGGGACGATCCGGATCTGGTGGTCGCGGTTCGCCATGCGGGACAGGGCCGCCATCGGCTCGCCCTGCGAGCCGGTGCAGACGAGGACGACCTCGTTCGGCGGCAGGTCGTCGAGGGTCTTGACGTCCACGACCAGGCCGGCCGGGACCTTCAGGTAGCCCAGGTCGCGCGCAATGCCCATGTTGCGGACCATCGAGCGGCCGACGAAGGCGACCCTGCGGCCGTACTCGTGCGCGGCGTCGAGGATCTGCTGGATGCGGTGCACGTGGCTCGCGAAGCTCGCCACGATGATCCGGTTGTTGGCGCTGGCGAAGACGTTGCGCAGGACGTTCGAGATCTCGCGCTCGGGCGGGACGAAGCCCGGTACCTCGGCGTTCGTCGAGTCCGAGAGGAGGAGGTCGATGCCCTCTTCGCTCAGACGCGCGAAGGCGTGCAGGTCGGTGAGGCGGCCGTCCAGCGGCAGCTGGTCCATCTTGAAGTCACCGGTGGCGACGACCATGCCGGCGCCGGTGCGGATGGCGACGGCCAGCGCGTCCGGGATGGAGTGGTTGACCGCGATGAACTCGCAGTCGAAGGGGCCGAGGTTCTCGCGCTCGCCTTCCTTCACCTCGAGGGTGTAGGGGCGGATGCGGTGCTCCTGGAGCTTGGCCTCGATGAGCGCCAGCGTCAGCTTGGAGCCGATCAGCGGGATGTCCGGCTTCTCCCGGAGGAGGTAGGGGACGGCGCCGATGTGGTCTTCGTGGCCGTGCGTGAGGACGATGCCCTCGATGTCGTCGAGGCGATCCCGGATGGACGAGAAGTCCGGCAGGATCAGGTCGATGCCCGGCTGCTCCTCTTCGGGGAAGAGGACACCGCAGTCGACGATGAGCAGGCGGCCGTCGAACTCGAAGACGGTCATGTTGCGGCCGATCTCACCGAGCCCGCCCAGGGGGGTGACCCGAAGGCCGCCCTTGGGGAGCTTCGGCGGCGGACCCAGTTCAGGATGCGGATGGCTCAAAAGGTTCTCCTTCACCACGCGCGGCCACGTACCCGTCGAGGCACGTGGCGCGCATGTCATTCGTGCACTTGCTGTTGTCTTGTGTGGTTCTGCTTATTCAGTTGTGAAGTCTGATGTCAGAGCTGTACCCCGCCGGCGGCAAGATCGATCTTGAGCTGCGCCGTCTCTTCGGCGGTCAGCTCGATCAGCGGGAGCCGCAGCGGGCCCGCGGGCAGGCCCTGCAGGTTCAGCGCGCCCTTGGTGGTGATCACACCCTGGGTGCGGAACATGCCAGTGAAGACGGGGAGCAGCTTCTGGTGGATCTCGGTGGCCTTCTGGACGTCGCCGCCCAGGTGGGCCTCGAGCATCTCGCGGAGCTCGGGGGTGACCACGTGACCGACCACGGAGACGAAGCCGACCGCGCCGACCGACAGGAGCGGCAGGTTCAGCATGTCGTCGCCGGAGTACCAGGCCAGGCCGCTCTGCGCGATGGCCCAGCTGGCGCGTCCGAGGTCGCCCTTGGCGTCCTTGTTGGCAACGATACGGGGGTGCTCGGCCAGCCGGACGAGTGTTTCCGTATTGATCGGTACGCCGCTGCGGCCCGGGATGTCGTAGAGCATGACCGGGAGCTCGGTGGCGTCGGCGATCGCCGTGAAGTGCCGGAAGAGGCCCTCCTGCGGCGGCTTGCTGTAGTACGGGGTGACCGCGAGCAGGCCGTGGGCGCCGGTGCGCTCGGCCTGGCGGGCCAGCTCCAGGGTGTGCCGGGTGTCATTGGTGCCGATGCCGGCGACCACGTGGGCCCGGTCTCCGACCGCTTCGAGTACGGCTCGTACGAGGTCGTTTTTCTCCGCGTCGGTGGTGGTCGGCGACTCACCGGTGGTGCCGTTGATGATCAGGCCGTCGTTGCCTGCGTCCACCAAGTGGGCGGCGAGCTGCTGCGCGCCGTCGAGGTCAAGTGCGCCATCCGCCGTAAACGGCGTGATCATGGCGGTGAGGACCCGCCCGAAGGGGGTCTGCGGAGTCGAGATCGGAGCCATGGGTAACACGCTACTCGCTGCCATGCTCGCGGTGTCCCCTCGGGGGACGTGATGAGGGTGTTGGAGCCCGGCACTGCCTGCTCGGGGGTTCAAGCAGTGCCGGGTCCGTTTGATCAGCCTAGATGAACTTTCCGAAACGTGGCAATACGGACACTTCAGACTTGTTCCGCACATCCGTGCGGAACCGAAAGATCCACACATACGGGGCATCGTGGCGGCGGGGCCGAACGGGCGGGCAGGGGTCCTCCGCGCTCCCGGCTGCCGGGCCGCCGGGCTGACGCGCGAGCTGACACAGCGCCATAAAGTTTGGTTAATGTCCCGAAAACCGGCACCGATCGGGCCTTTCGTACGTCCTACTGCGTAGAACGTCCGCCCGTCCCGCCACTGCCGCCCCAAGGGCCCTGACCCCGAGGAGAGTCGTTCCCCATGTTCCGCCGGCGCGAACCCGTCCCGTTCGCCTTCGTCGCCGAGGCCGACCGATTCCGCAGCAACGTCACTCCGCCGCCGCGCGAGAGTCTGAGCAAGACCCAGATCGCCGCCCGTAGTCTGGTCGGACTGACCGTCGTCGCGGGGCTCGTCGGATCCCTGCTCTTCGGCATCCCCGCACTGCAGCCGAGCCACGCACCGGCGAAGTCGCAGCAGTCGGAGGCCTCCGAGGGGCGGTAGCCTCACGGGCACAGCCCAACCGAACGTGCATGTGAGTGAGGTCCTGCCGTGCCCCTGCCCTTCCTGACGGCCGACGGCGCATTCGACGCGCACGACACCGGGGAGACGCTCCCCTACGAAGACCCCGACCGCTGGCGTCGCCCCTACCGTCCGGGGCCCTGGAGGGTGGCCATCGCCGCCGTGCTGCTCCTGCTCGGCTCGTTCATGCTGTTCGCCACCGTGATCATCATGGCCGCCGGCACCTGGACCGGCGCCCTGGGCGGTCTGCTCGCCTCGCTCGCCGTGGTCGGCTCCGCGCTGCGGCTGCTGCGCACGGGCGTCTGGGTGAGCCCCAAGGGGCTGCGCGTGGCGGGGTTCTTCACGACCCGCACGATCTCCTGGAGCCAGGTCGGCGAGGTCCGCACCGTGCAGCAGCCCGTGCGCTGGCTCGGGCTGCCGAGGACCGTGCAGGGCCAGGCCCTGACGGTCGCCGCGCACGGTGGCGCGGAGCTGCCGGTCCTGCTGACCGACCACAACGCCGATTTCCTGTCGCGGACCGAGGCCTTCGACCGGGCAGCCGGCTCGGTCGAGGCCTGGGCCGACGAGTACCGGGCCGTCCCGGTCTGAGACGGACCGCCCGGCGCCCCCGGAGGGCGCCGCACCCGCACGGGAAGCCCGTACAGGCTCAGGCTTGTACGGGCTTTCCGTCGTGCAGGGAGATGGCCCGCTGCATGGCCTTGCGCGCCCGCGGGGTGTCGCGGGCGTCGTGGTAGGCGATGGCGAGGCGGAACCAGCTGCGCCAGTCCCCCGGCGCGTCCTCGGTCTCGGCCTTGCGGCGCGCGAAGACCTCGTCGGCCGAGTCCCGCAGGATCCGGCCGTACTGGTCCCGCTCCAGCTCGTCCACGGGCAGTCCGCCCTCGGCCTCCAGCTCGGCTCCGAGCTGGTTGGCCCTGGTGACGAACTGGGTGTTCTTCCAGAGGAACCAGACGCCGATGACCGGCAGGATCAGCACCGCCACCCCGAAGGTGACGGTGAGCCAGGTCCCGTGCCGGATCAGCATCAGGCCCCGGCTGCCGACCAGGACGAAGTACACGACCAGGACCGCGGCCGTGATGAAGTAGAGGATCTTCGCGCGCATGGGTGCAGCCGCCTGCTCGTCAGCCGAGTTCGAGGAAGTTTTCCAGGCCGAAGGTGAGGCCCGGGGTCTGCGTCACGCGGCGCGCGCCGAGCAGGATGCCCGGCATGAAGCTGCTGTGGTGCAGGGAGTCGTGACGGATGGTCAGGGTCTCGCCCTCGCCGCCGAGGAGCACCTCCTGGTGGGCCAGCAGGCCGCGGAGGCGGATCGCGTGCACCGGGACCCCGTCGACGTCCGCGCCGCGCGCGCCGTCGAGTGCGGTGGCGGTGGCGTCGGGCTGCGCGCCGAGGCCGGCCTCGGCGCGGGCGGCCGCGATGAGCTGCGCCGTACGGGTCGCCGTGCCGGAGGGGGCGTCGACCTTGTTCGGGTGGTGCAGCTCGACGACCTCGACGGACTCGAAGTACCGGGCGGCCTGGGCGGCGAACTTCATCGTGAGGACGGCGCCGATGGAGAAGTTCGGCGCGATGAGCACACCGGTCGCCGGGGAAGCGGCGAGCCAGGTGTTCAGCCGGGCGAGGCGGTCCTCGGTCCAGCCGGTGGTGCCGACCACTCCGTGGATGCCGTGGCGGACGAGGAACTCCAGGTTCTCCATCACCGAGGCGGGGGTGGTCAGCTCGACCGCGACCTGGGCGCCGGCCTCGGCCAGCGTCTCCAGCTTGTCTCCGCGGCCGAGGGCGGCCACCAGTTCCATGTCCTCGGCGGCCTCGACGGCCTTGACCGCCTCGGAGCCGATGCGGCCCTGGGCGCCGAGAACTGCCACGCGCAGCTTGCTCATGTCATTCCTTAAAGTGCGTACGGACCCGGGCCCTGTCCCGGGGCCCGGGCAACGTGCTCCTGGGGGTTCGCCCGGCTAGGCGACGGCCTCGTCCAGACGGGCCGCCTGCTTCTCCTTCAGCGGGCCGATCACCGCGAGCGAGGGCCGCTGGGCCAGGACGTCCTGCGCGACCGAGCGCACGTCGTCCGGGGTGACGGCCGCGATCCGGGCCAGCAGGTCGTCGACCGACATCTGGTCGCCCCAGCACAGCTCGCTCTTGCCGATGCGGTTCATGATCGCGCCGGTGTCCTCCAGGCCCAGGACGGTGGAGCCGGACAGCTGGCCGACGGCCCGCCGGATCTCCTCGTCGGTGAGCCCGTCGGCCGCGACCTTGTCCAGCTCGTCCCGGCAGATCCGCAGGACGTCGTGGACCTGGTTGGGGCGGCAGCCGGCGTAGACGCCGAAGAGGCCGGTGTCGGCGAAGCCCGAGGTGTACGAGTACACGCTGTAGGCGAGGCCGCGCTTCTCCCGGACCTCCTGGAAGAGGCGGGAGGACATGCCGCCGCCGAGCGCGGTGTTCAGTACGCCCAGCGCCCAGCGGCGCTCGTCGGTGCGGGCCAGGGCCGGCATGCCGAGGACCACGTGGGCCTGCTCGGTCTTGCGGTTGACCAGCTCGACGCGGCCGGCAGTGCGGACCCGCTTGGTGCCGGAGCGCGGACCGACCGGTTGGGCGTCGGTGCGGGTCAGGGCACCGGCCTTCTCGAAGGCCGCGCGGACCTGGCGTACGACCTTGTTGTGGTCGACGTTGCCCGCGGCCGCCACGACCAGGTGGGTGGGGTCGTAGTGCTTCTTGTAGAAGCGGCGGATCCGGTCGGCGGTCAGTGCGTTGATCGTGTCGACCGAGCCGAGGACCGGGCGACCGAGCGGGGTGTCCCCGTACATGGTCTGGGCGAACAGGTCGTGGACCATGTCGCCCGGATCGTCCTCGGTCATCGCGATCTCTTCGAGGATGACTCCGCGCTCGGCGTCGACATCGGATTCGAGGATCAGCGAGCCGGTGAGCATGTCGCACACGACGTCGATGGCCAGCGGCAGGTCGGTGTCGAGCACCCGCGCGTAGTAGCAGGTGTACTCCTTCGCCGTGAAGGCGTTCATCTCGCCGCCGACCGCGTCGATCGCGGAGGAGATGTCGAGGGCACTGCGCTTCTCGGTGCCCTTGAAGAGGAGGTGCTCCAGGTAGTGCGTGGCGCCGTTGAGCGTGGGCGTCTCGTCCCGGGAGCCGACGTGCGCCCAGATCCCGAAGGTGGCGGAGCGGACGGACGGCAGGGTCTCGGTGACGACGCGCAGGCCGCCGGGGAGGACCGTGCGGCGGACGGTGCCGATGCCGTTCGCGCCCTTGAGCAGTGTTTGGGTACGGGCGACGGCCCGCCCCTCCGAAGAGGGGCGGGCCGTCACACGGGAACTACGCGACGTCACTTGTCGGAGTCGTCCTTGTCAGCTTCGTCACCGGCGGCCTCGCCGTCGATCACGGGGATCAGGGAGAGCTTGCCGCGGGAGTCGATCTCGGCGATCTCGACCTGGACCTTGGTGCCGACCGCGACCACGTCCTCGACGTTCTCCACGCGCTTGCCACCGGCGAGCTTGCGGATCTGCGAGATGTGGAGCAGGCCGTCCTTGCCGGGCATGAGGGAGACGAAGGCACCGAAGGTGGTGGTCTTGACGACCGTACCCAGGTAGCGCTCGCCGACCTCCGGCATGGTCGGGTTGGCGATCTGGTTGATCGTGGCGCGGGCGGCCTCGGCGGCCGGGCCGTCGGCGGCACCGATGTAGATGGTGCCGTCGTCCTCGATCGTGATCTCGGCGCCGGTGTCCTCCTGGATCTGGTTGATCATCTTGCCCTTGGGCCCGATGACCTCACCGATCTTGTCCACCGGGATCTTGACGGTGATGATCCGGGGGGCGAACGGGGACATGGCGTCCGGCGTGTCGATCGCTTCCATCATCACGTCGAGGATGTGGAGGCGGGCGTCGCGGGCCTGCTTGAGGGCGGCGGCCAGAACCGAGGCCGGGATGCCGTCGAGCTTGGTGTCCAGCTGGAGCGCGGTGACGAACTCCTTGGTGCCGGCGACCTTGAAGTCCATGTCGCCGAAGGCGTCCTCCGCACCGAGGATGTCGGTGAGGGCGACGTAGTGGGTCTTGCCGTCGATCTCCTGCGAGATCAGGCCCATGGCGATACCGGCGACGGGGGCCTTGAGGGGCACACCGGCGTTCAGCAGCGACATGGTGGAGGCGCAGACCGAGCCCATGGACGTCGAGCCGTTGGAGCCGAGGGCCTCGGACACCTGGCGGATCGCGTAGGGGAACTCCTCGCGCGTCGGCAGGACCGGCACGATCGCGCGCTCGGCGAGCGCGCCGTGGCCGATCTCGCGGCGCTTCGGCGAACCGACGCGGCCGGTCTCGCCGACCGAGTACGGCGGGAAGTTGTAGTTGTGCATGTAGCGCTTGCGGGTCACCGGGGAGAGGGTGTCCAGCTGCTGCTCCATGCGGAGCATGTTGAGGGTGGTGACGCCCAGGATCTGGGTCTCGCCACGCTCGAACAGCGCCGAGCCGTGCACGCGCGGGATGGCCTCGACCTCGGCGGCGAGGGTACGGATGTCCGTGATCCCGCGGCCGTCGATGCGGACCTTGTCCTTGATGACGCGCTCGCGGACCAGGGCCTTGGTCAGGCTGCGGTACGCGGCGGAGATCTCCTTCTCGCGGCCTTCGAAGGCCGGGAGGAGCTTCTCGGCGGCGATGTCCTTGACGCGGTCCAGCTCGGCCTCGCGGTCCTGCTTGCCCGCGATGGTCAGCGCCTGGGAGAGCTCGCCCTTCACCGCGGCCGCGAGGGCCTCGTAGACGTCGTCCTGGTAGTCCAGGAAGACCGGGAACTCGCCCTCGGGCTTGGCGGCCTTGGCGGCCAGGTCCGACTGGGCCTTGCAGAGGACCTTGATGAAGGGCTTCGAGGCGTCGAGACCGGCGGCCACGACCTCCTCGGTCGGCGCCTCGGCGCCGCCCTTGACCAGGGCGATGGTCTTCTCGGTGGCCTCGGCCTCGACCATCATGATCGCGACGTCGCCGTCCTCGAGCACGCGGCCCGCGACGACCATGTCGAAGACGGCGTCCTCGAGCTCGGTGTGCGTCGGGAAGGCAACCCACTGGCCGCGGATCAGCGCGACGCGGACGCCGCCGATCGGGCCGGAGAAGGGCAGGCCGGCCAGCTGGGTGGACGCGGAGGCGGCGTTGATCGCCACGACGTCGTACAGGTGGTCGGGGTTGAGCGCCATGATCGTCGCGACGACCTGGATCTCGTTGCGCAGGCCCTTCTTGAAGGAGGGGCGCAGCGGGCGGTCGATCAGGCGGCAGGTGAGGATCGCGTCCTCGGAGGGGCGGCCCTCGCGGCGGAAGAAGGAGCCGGGGATCTTGCCGGCCGCGTACTGGCGCTCCTCGACGTCCACCGTCAGGGGGAAGAAGTCGAGCTGGTCCTTGGGCCGCTTCGACGCGGTGGTGGCGGAAAGCACCATCGTGTCGTCGTCCAGGTAGGCAACGGCGGAGCCGGCGGCCTGGCGGGCCAGACGGCCCGTCTCGAAGCGGATGGTGCGGGTGCCGAAGGAACCGTTGTCAATGACGGCCTCGGCGTAGTGGGTCTCGTTCTCCACTAGCGTTTTCTCCATTTTCGTCGTCTCCGTCCGCCACCCGTGTGGTGGTGGACGGTGGCGGAGAAGCGCTCCTGGCGTGCGGGCCGGTCTTCGATCGAAGCAGCCGGGCGAAGCCGCGTGCGGGCTTTCCGGATGCCACTACCGAGGACCGGCGGCGTAGGGAGGGCGCTCCTCCTCTTCGGTTGTGCGCGTCTTGCGACGCGGACGCTTCCAGACTACAAAGCGTCCGGTACGTCGCGCACGTACAGCAAAGGGAGCGGCCCACTCAATGTGGGGACCGCTCCCTTCACAGCGTCTTTACTTGGCGCCGGCCGCACCGCGGCGGATGCCGAGGCGCTCGACCAGCGTACGGAAGCGCTGGATGTCCTTCTTGGCCAGGTACTGCAGCAGGCGGCGACGCTGGCCGACCAGGATCAGCAGACCACGACGGGAGTGGTGGTCGTGCTTGTGGGACTTCAGGTGCTCGGTCAGGTCCGAGATGCGGCGGGACAGCATCGCGACCTGGACCTCGGGGGAGCCGGTGTCGCCCTCCTTGGCACCAAACTCTGCGATGATCTGCTTCTTGACTGCGGCGTCGAGCGGCACGCGTACTCCTCGTATCAGGTCTTCGTAGCCACCGAGTGCCCCAGGTCGAATTCTCTGGGGATCTTCCGTAACTCGGGAGGCGGGGTCCGCTGAGCGCAGCCTCCAGATGATTCCGGGGGCGCGTACACAAACGGCCGTCACACAGCCTACCAGGCTGCCGCAGCCCCTCGTCTCAGCTGGTGAGAGCGCGGGCCCGGGCGTAGACGTCGAGCACGGCCAGGGCCAGCGGGACCAGGCTGAGGAGGACCGCCGCCTCGGTGAGGTCGAGCAGCCGCCCCCAGAAGGGTGACAGACCCTTGCGGGGAATGACCAGTGCAATTCCGGCGAAGAGGGCCGCGCCGGCGGCGACGGCCGCGGAGAGCCAGAGCGTACGGATCTCCAGGCCGCTGTGGTCCCCGTACAGGGCGAGCTCCCGGAGCAGGTCGGCCGGGGGGTGCATGGCGAGGCCGAGGACGAGCAGGCCCAGGGCGGCGAAGCCGGCCACGAGGGTGCAGGCGACCTGCGAGGTGTAGCGGAAGAGGCGGGCGCGCAGCAGCATGGCGAGGCCGGTCGCCAGGGCCAGCAGCCGGGCCCAGGTGTTGTCCGAGAAGCCGAGGACGGCGGCCGATCCGACGGCGACGGCTGCGCAGCCGCCGACGAGGCCGAGGAGCATCTCGTGGCCGCGGCGGGCCTGGGCGGCGATGGCCTCGGCGTCGAGGGGGGCTCCGGAGTCGTGCCCGTCGGCGGCGGAGCGCTCGCCGTACTCGTTGTAGGGGTCGCTCTCGTAGCGGTCCGGGGCCTCGTACTCGGCGGTGGCGCTCTGCGGGGCGGCGTAGCCGATGGGGAGGCGGGCGAAGCGGGCGGAGAAGCCGGGGAGGAAGGCGACGAGGCCGATGACCGCGGGCGCGCAGACGGCCGCGGCGGAGGTCGCGCCGGCATCGGCGGCGATGGCGGCGAAGGTGGCCAGGGTCCCCGTGGCGGCGAGGAAGGTGGTCGCGACGAAGGGGGCGTCGCCGTCGGGGGTCAGCGCGACGAGCGCGACGGAGGCGACGAGCACGCAGACGCAGCCGAGGAGGAACTGGAGCCGGCCGGGGCCCTGGCCTGCGGCGGGGGCGATGATGCCGGCGCCGGCGAGCAGCAGGTGCGGTACGGCGGCGAGGCCGAGGGCGACGGCGGAGCCGCGGTCGCGGTAGACCCGGGCGCGGACGCCCGCGGCGGCGGTGAGGAGCACGCCGACGGAGCCGGCGATGATGCCGGGCAGTCCGTGCATGTCGTGCAGGACGGGGTCGGCGTACCAGAGGACGAAGCCGAGGAGGACGAAGAGGACGGCCGCGCCGGTCAGGCCCGCGCCGCGCAGCATGTCGTCGCTCCAGCGGTGGCGGTCGCGCACCACGGCGGCGGCGACGGCGTCGGAGACGTCGTCGAAGACGGCGGGCGGCAGGGATTCCGCGAAGGGGCGCAGGCTCAGCACTTCGCCGTCGAGGACCTGCTGGGCCGCGAGGGTGCGGGCGCCGTCCAGGACGGTGCCGGAACGCAGGACCAGGTGGAAGCCGGTGGGTGCGCCGACGGGCTGGCTCTGGCCGGTGAGGCGCAGCAGCTCGGGGTAGATGTCGGCGACGGCGATGTCCTCGGGGAGGGCGACGTCTATGCGGCTGTCGGGAGCCACGACGGTGACCCTGCGGAAGCCGGTCGCCTCGGCGGTGTTCACCTGATGCCCCCCGGTGGGTGTGTGCGCTGGTGTGCGTGCGGGTGCGCCGGTGAACGGTGGTCCGCCCGCCGGTGCGCAGCCGATTCGCGGATGCGCATGCCGCGCGCGCCACCCTACCGGGAGGTCCGGTGACTGTCGGCAAGTAGGATCACCTCTCTGCGGAGGAGACCCCCTTCGCGCCCGGGACTTGAGGGCGCCGGTTGCGACGTCCCGTCTGTTTTCGAGGGATTGATGCTCCGGTGAGCCAGATCGTCGTCAAGCGTCCGCCCCGGTCGCTGCCGCCCGAAGTGCCTTCGGACGAACTGAGGCTGGAGGCGCCGCCGGAACTTCCCCGGGGGCAGCAGGAGGGCGTGCTGATGCAGCTCCTCCCGATGCTCGGGATGGGCTCGTCCGCCGTGTTCTTCTTCATGCCGGGTGCCGCGCCGTTCATGCGCATCATGGGCGTGCTGATGATGGTGTCGACGGTGGGCATGCTCGTGGCCCAGCTGGTGCGCCATCGGCGCGGTACGCAAGGGCAAATGGCGGATATCCGGCGGGACTACCTCAAGTACCTGGCTCAAACCCGCCGTCAGGTACGGAGGACGGCGCGGGCCCAGCGTGACGCGCAGCTCTATCTGCACCCGGCTCCGGAGCAGTTGTGGTCGGTGGTGGCCGAGGGTTCCCGGCTGTGGGAGCGGCGGGTCGGCGACGCGGACTTCGGGCAGGCCCGGCTGGGGCTGGGCGCGCAGCGTCTGGCGACCCCGCTGGTGGCTCCGGAGACGGCGCCGGTGGACGAGCTGGAGCCGCTGGCGGCGGGTGCCATGCAGCAGTTCCTGAGGGTGCACTCCTCGCTGGACGGGCTGCCGATGGCGGTGTCGCTGCGGGCGTTCTACCACGTGACGGTGTCCGGGGAGCCCGAGTCGGCGCGGGGCACCGCGCGGGCGCTGGTGGCGCAATTGGCGACGCTGCACTCCCCCGAGGACCTGGTGGTGGCCGTGGTGGCGGCGCCGGGCGCGGTGGCGGAGTGGGACTGGGTGAAGTGGCTGCCGCACACCCAGCTCCCGGGTCAGATCGACGGGGCGGGCACGAAGCGGCTGTTCGGCGACGACCTCTCCGAGCTGGAGGGGCTGCTCGGTTCCCGGCTGGAGGGGCGGCCCCGGTTCAGCCGGGAGGGTTCTCCGGTGCTGGACCAGCCGCACGTGGTCCTCGTACTGGACTCGGGTTCCCGCGGGGGTCTGGTGCCGCCTGATTCGGTGTTCGCGGCGGCCGAGGGTCTGCAGGGGGTCACGGTCGTCGAGGTGGTGGCCGGCGAGCTGGACGAGGCGCGCGGCGGGCTGTCGGTCGTGGTGCGGCCGGGTCGGCTGCGGCTGGAGTCCGGTGCGGGCTTCGCCTACGAGGGGCTGCCGGACACCCTGTCGCTGACGGCGGCCGAGGCGCTGGCCCGGCAGCTGGCGCCGTTGCGGACGGGCGGCGGGGACGAGGACGAGCCGCTGCTGGCCAATCTGGACTTCACCGACCTGCTGAACCTGGGCGACGCGGCCGCGGTGGACGTGGCCCGGACCTGGCGGCCGCGCTCCGCGGGCGAGCGGCTGCGGGTGCCGATCGGGGTGGGCGAGGACGGCTCCCCCGTGATGCTGGACCTGAAGGAGGCCGCGCAGGAGGGCATGGGCCCGCACGGCCTGTGCGTGGGGGCGACCGGTTCGGGCAAGTCGGAGCTGCTGCGCACGCTGGTGCTGGGGCTGGCCGTCACGCACACCTCGGAGACGCTGAACTTCGTACTCGCCGACTTCAAGGGCGGTGCGACCTTCACCGGGATGGGGCAGATGCCGCACGTCGCGGCGGTCATCACCAACCTGGCGGACGACCTCACGCTCGTGGACCGCATGGGCGACTCGATCCGCGGCGAACTGCAGCGCCGCCAGGAGCTGCTGCGCTCGGCGGGCAACTACGCGAACATCCACGACTACGAGAAGGCCCGCGCGGCGGGTGCCCCGCTGGAGCCGCTGGCCTCGCTGGTGCTGGTCATCGACGAGTTCTCCGAGCTGCTGACCGCGAAGCCGGACTTCATCGACATGTTCATCCAGATCGGCCGCATCGGCCGGTCGCTGGGCGTGCACCTGCTGCTGGCCTCGCAGCGGCTGGAGGAGGGCAAGCTGCGCGGGCTGGACACGTACCTGTCGTACCGGATCGGTCTGCGGACCTTCTCGGCGGCGGAGTCGCGGACCGCGATCGGTGTGCCGGACGCCTACCACCTGCCGTCGGTGCCCGGTTCGGGCTACCTGAAGTTCGGTACGGACGAGATGACGCGCTTCAAGGCCGCGTACGTCTCGGGCACCTACCGCTCGGGCGGGCCCGACCTGTCGGTGGGGCTGTTCCCGGTGGAGCGGCGGCCCGTGCTGTTCACGGCGGCGCCGGTGCCGGTGGTGTACGCGGCTCCGGACCCGGCGTACCTGTCGGCGCGGGCGGCGGAGGCCGAGCGGGCCGGGCAGGGCGACGACGCGCTGGCGGACACGGTGCTGGACGTGATCGTGGGACGGCTGGAGGGGCAGGGGGTGCCGGCGCACCAGGTGTGGCTGCCGCCGCTGGACCAGGCTCCGCCGCTGGACCAGTTGCTGCCGGCGCTGGCGCCGTCGGCGGAGCGCGGGCTGCACGCGGAGGGGTACACCCGGCCGGGCGGTCTGGTCGTACCGCTCGGGCTCATCGACAAGCCGTTCGAGCAGCGGCGCGAGGTGCTGTACCGGGACTTCTCGGGTGCGGCGGGCCACATGATGGTGGTCGGCGGTCCGCAGTCGGGCAAGTCCACGCTGATGCGGACGCTGATCTCCTCGTTCGCGCTGACGCACACCCCGCGCGAGGTGCAGTTCTACGGGCTGGACTTCGGCGGCGGCGGCCTGTCCTCGCTGGCCGAACTGCCGCACGTGGGCGGGATCGCGTCCCGGCTGGACCCGGAGCGGGTGCGGCGTACGGTCGCGGAGGTGGCCGGGGTGCTGCGCCGGCGCGAGGAGTTCTTCCGCGCGAACGGCATCGACTCGATCGGCACCTACCGGCGCCGGCGGGCCGCGGGCGAGCTGCCCGGGGAGGCCTGGGGCGACGTGTTCCTGGTCGTCGACGGCTGGGGCGGCTTCCGGGGCGAGTACGAGGCCCTGGAGCAGGTCGTCACGGACATCGCGTCCCGCGGGCTGGGATACGGCATCCACGTGGTGATCACGGTCGCCCGGTACATGGAGGTCCGGGCCGCGCTGAAGGACCAGATCCTCAGCCGGCTGGAGCTGCGCCTCGGCGATGTCATGGACTCCGAGTTCGACCGCAAGGTGGCGGCGAACGTCCCGACGGGGATGCCGGGCCGCGGCCAGGTCGCGGAGAAGCTGCACTTCCTGGGCGCGCTGCCGCGGGTCGACGGCTCGCACACGGCGGAGGACCTGTCGGAGGCGACGGCCGCCTTCGTGGACGCCGTGAAGCAGAACTGGACGGGCCAGGCCGCCCCCGGGGTGCGGCTGCTGCCGCGGCTGCTCCACGCGGACCAGCTCCCCAAGGGCGGGGAGTACCCGGAGCGCGGGATCGCGATCGGCATCGACGAGACCGAGCTGGAGCCCGTGTTCGTCGACTTCGAGACCGACCCCTTCCTCCTCGTGTTCGGCGAGAGCGAGTCGGGCAAGACGAACCTGCTGCGGCTCATCGCGCAGCGGATCGCGGAGCGCTACGGCCCGGACCGGGCCCGGCTGGTGGTCGGCGACTACCGGCGCAGCCTGCTCGGTGCGCTGCCGGAGGAGCACCTGCTGGAGTACGCGCCGATGGCCAGCTCCCTGCAGATGCACATGGAGGCGCTGGCCGGGGTGTTCGCCCGCCGGCAGCCGCCGCAGGACGTCACTCCGCAGCAGTTGCGCGACCGCAGCTGGTGGACGGGCCCCGACGTGTTCATCATCATCGACGACTTCGACCTGGTGGCCACGAGCCAGGGCAATCCGCTGGCGCAGCTGGTGGAGTTCCTGCCGTTCGCACGCGACACGGGGGTCCGCTTCATCATCGCGCGCAGTTCGGCGGGTGCCTCGCGGGCGCTGTACGAGCCGTTCATGCAGCGGATCAAGGAGCTGGGCGCGCAGGGCGTGGTGCTGTCCGGTGATCCGTCCGAGGGGGATCTGGTCGGCAACGTGCGGCCGCGCCCCATGCCGCCGGGCCGTGCTTCCTTCGTCTCGCGCAAGCGCGGGAGCTCGCTCATCCAGATCGGGCGGATGCCGGGGATGTAGGGCGGTGCGCGGGGGCCGGGGGTCCGGAAGGGTTCTGCAAAGCTCCCCGCGCGCGGCTGGTCAGCGTCGATAATCGGCAGGGATCGCACCACCGAAGGAGAGGCCGCGCATGGGCACTCAGCAGGAGAAGGACGAGCTGTACGGGCTCGACATCAGCGGCGTCGAGTGGGAGGGCCCGCCCGGAACCTCTCCCGACGAGGAGCGCGTCGAGATCGCCCGGCTGCCCGAGGGCGCGGTGGCGATGCGGTCCTCGCTGGACCGGGAGACGGTGCTGCGGTACACCGCTGCCGAGTGGGAGGCGTTCGTACTCGGGGCCAGGGACGGGGAGTTCGATCTCGACCGGGAGCCGCCCCGGGAACCGTAGGGCTCCCGGAGACGGAGGAAGGGGCGCGCCCGGTGCGGGCGCGCCCCTTCTCCTCGTGTTCCGCCGGGTCGCCGTGGGCCCGGAAGGATCCGGCCGAGACGGCCTAGTAGGCCTCGGTGAACAGGCGCGAGGCCTTCACGTCGGTGGCGCGGTAGTCGTTCTTGCCGCGCTCGATCAGGTCTGCGACCAGGCGCAGCTGGGCGCGCATGTGGTCGGCCTTGGCGTTGTACTTGCGCTGCAGCTCGACGTACTGGGCGTGTGCCTCGCCGTCCCAGGTGTCGGTGACGACCGTCAGGGCCGCACCCATCTCGTCGAGGTCCTTCTTGATGTTGTCCGAGACGATGCGGATGCGGTCCGCCATCATCTGGACGCTCTCGTACCGGACCTTCGTGTGCCCGTCGTTCGCGGTCATGCTCTTCTCCTTCGCACGGGGCGGGGCAGGTGGGTGAGGAAGTGGGTCAGATCCCGTTCAGGGCGGAGGTGTTGCCGCCGCTGGACGCCTTGACCGTCTGGAACGCCGAGACCACGTCGTCGTCCTGCGCGTTGCTGAGGTTCTTGGTCTGCCCGACCGCGTTGTGCAGGACGCCGAGCAGCCGGCGGATCTCGTCGTGGTCCTCGTTGACGACGGTCTGCGCGGAGGTGAACCCCGACGCACCCACACCGGTCCAGCCCGCGCTGACGGTGGCGAGGATGTCCGCCAGCTCCCGGGACTGCCGCGTCACGCTGTCGGCGGTCTCCGAGATCTTGTTCAGTGCCTGCTTTACCGGGTCATCAGCGAGTCCGAAATTGTTGGTCATCCGAAGCTCCTCATCTCTCAATTCGCCAGACATGACCGGCGGATCGCGCGGCGGAGCGGTGCTTCGAGGAGGCGGTTTTCAGCCACGCGCCCCCCGGATCCCCTCCGCTTCACACACCATCCCCGATCACAGTCGTGAAGCCTCCGATCACTGTAGTCAGTTGATCGGCCTTACCCAACACAGCCCTTTGGGATCTGTTGATGAACCGTGACACCGTTCACAGCAAACGGCGCCGCCGGTTCCGGGCGTCCCGGACCACGGTGGCGGTACCGGCGATCACGGCGATGAGCACCCCGCCGATCCCCAGCGCGTACGTGCCGAGCCGCTCGTCGCGTTCGCGCGCCGTCTCGGTCGTCTGCATCGCGGCCGGCTCCGGGGCCGCCGCGGGGGGCGGTCCGGGGTCGGCCACGGGGGCCTTGGGGGGCTCTGCCCCCACGGCGGACTGGGTGAGCGCGCGGACCGGGTCGACCACGCCCCAGCCCACGTAGTCGTCGTGGCCGTTGACGGAGCGCTCCGCGGTGTTCTGGAGCTGCCAGACCACTTCCTGCGCCGTCCACTGCGGGTGCTTGGCGCGCAGCAGGGCGGCGACGCCCGCGACGTAGGGGGCGGAGAAGCTGGTGCCGTTGTCCACGCACTGGCCGAAGCCGGGGACGGTGGAGACCATGTCGACCCCGGGTGCCGCGATGCCGACGAAGGAGCCGGGCTGGGAGAAGGCGGCGCGCTCGTTGTTGCGGTCCGAGGAGCCCACGGCGAGGACGCCGGGGAAGGCCGCCGGGTAGGTGGGGCGCTTCTTCCCGGTCAGGCCGTCGTTGCCCGCCGAGGCGACGACGACCACGTTGGCCTCCACGGCCTTCTTGACGGCCTGGCCGAGCTTGGAGTCCTGGGTCATCGGCACCTCGGTGTCCTGCGAGATGTTGATGACCTGGGCCCCCTTGGCCACCGCGTGCGTGATGGCCTCGCTCAGGGTCTCGGCGTTGCCGTTGCCCTGCCCGTCGTTCTGCCGGATCGGGATGATCGTGGCCTCGGGGGCGAGCCCGACGAATCCGGTACCGGCCTTCGGGCGGGCCGCGATCAGCCCGGCGACCTTGGTGCCGTGCCCGACGGTGTCCTGCGTACCGTCCCCCTTGGCGTCGAGGAAGTCCCGGCCGGCCCCGATGTCGAGGGCATCGCTGAGCTGCGGGTTGACCCGGTCGACGCCGGTGTCGATGACGGCCACGCGGACGCTCTTCCCGTCCTTGGAGCGGCCCTTGGTCTCCGCCCACAGCTCGTCGAGCAGCAGGCGCTGGAGCGCCCAGGGCCGGTCCTCTATCTGCTTCTTCATCGGGAAGGTGCACTCGCCGGCGCCCGCGAGGCGCAGCGGGTACGAGGGCTGCGGCGCGGCCCCCAAGGTGAGGGCGGCGGCCGCCAGCAGGGCGGCGAGGGCGGGCTTCGCTGGGCTCGGCATCACGAACCCTGGGGCTGGCGGGCGGAGTTGCTGTCGAGGCGGGGTCCCTTGGAGAGGAACTCCGACCAGGCGATGGGCACCGGCACCGGCACCACCTTCGCGTAGCCGAGCCGGGCCTGGGCCTGGCTCGGCGCGGGGCGGCCGTCGGAGGCGGCGGGCCCGTCCGGGCCGGAGCTCGCGCCCGGTCCGGGTGAGGGCTGGGCCGCGTCGCTGTCGCCGTTGGCCTGGACGGCGTACCGCAGGCCGGTGTCGGTGACCAGGAAGAGGGCGCCGCCCGCGGTGGTCTGGCGGCCCTGCGTCTGGGTGTAGAGGAGGCCGGTGCCCGGGGTGACGTAGGCGCTCGTGCCGGTGGCGGTGATGTCGACGGGGAATCCGGTGCCGGCCCAGGTGCTCAGCGTCTGGCGGCCCTGGGGGTCGACCGAGCGCAGGACGCTGCAGACGGTGTCGCGGGCGCCGTCCGCGGGGGTGGCGCCGGTGGCGCGGACCTCGTTGATCCGGTCGGTCTTCTTCAGCGGCCACTTCGCGTCGCCCCTGAAGGGCGTGCGGTCCGGGTTGATGGACTGGAGGTCCACCTCGTGGGGTTTGCCGTGCATGTCCAGCCGGTCGGTCGCGGGCGAGGAGATCATCAGCCAGGCGACGAAGTCGGAGACGGGGACGACCTTGCCGGGCACCACGAGGTAGTGCTGCGCACCCGCACCGGTCACGGCCTTCAGCACCATGCCGACCTTGTCGTCGGCGCTGGCCAGGCCCTTGACCCCGGCGGCCGTCCCGGCCTTGCCGCCCGGCAGTTCGGGGAAGGCCAGGTCGTCGCCGGAGCCGAGGGTGGCCAGCCACTCCTCGGTGACCGGCTGCGGGACGGCGCTGCCGCCGACGAGGGCGTTGGTCATGGTGCGCGCGTCCGCGGTGCCCTCGGGGAACTTGTACTTCACGCCCGCCGCGTCGACCAGGTAGCGGGCCCGGCCCTGGCCGGTGCTCTGGACGTACAGGGCCTGGGAGTCGGAGAGCCGGCGCCCGTCGTCCATCAGTTTCGCCTCGCGGTCGGCCAGCACGAAGGAGGCCGTCTGCACGCCCTTGCCGTTGCCGCCGGGCTGCTGGCAGACGGCCCAGCGCTTGGCCTTCCCCGCCTCCTCGGGGGCGGGCAGCCGGTCGGGGGCGTAGGGGATGCCGATGATGGGGCCGCGCGGGATCTTGCCCGCGTCCAGCACCTTGTCCTCGACCTGGACGACCTTGGCCTTGGACGGGTCGAGCAGCAGCCGGGCGGAGGCGAGGTTGAGCACCGGGTGCAGGCGGGTCTGGTCCTTGCCGTCGACCTTGGTGGTCAGGACCACGTAGCGGGTCGTCGAATCCTTGCCGACGATGACGTGGTCGCCGGGGGTGTCCCAGCCCTTGGGGGCCGTCGGCTTGAACATCCCCCAGGCTCCGAAGGCGGCGAGGACGAGCGCCGCGGTGATCACACCGGGCAGGACGGCGCGCAACGGTCGCGGAGCGCCCTCCTCCGACCCGCTCGCGGAAGGCTGAAGGAACGCGGCCACCGTGCGTCGCTTCGCAAAGGTGTACGCGTTGAGCTCGTCACGTCGTGAGGCCATGGCCGCCTGATTCTCCCCGCACGGCCCGGTCGGTGGGTACGGTCGCCGGGCCTTCGTTGTCCGACCGGCCACCTACTATGCCTCTTGACGGAGGGCGGGTGGGGGCCGGGTAGGGTGGGGCAGCCGCTCCACGCCTTCCGGGCCGGGGGAAACAGGGGTGTTGGGGCGGGTTGGGGAGATTCCGGGGGCGAGCGGCCGGCTGTCGCGCGGGCCGCCGGGGCTCAGGGGTACGAACCCCGGAAAGGTGAGGTGCGCGAGGGATGGCCACTGCCGTGAGGCCGCGGACCGGGGCGCCCGCACCCGCGCCCGCCGGAGTGACGCCGCATCCGAAGTCCGGCCCGGGGCGTTTCGGGCCGTTCCGATTGCAACAACTCGTGCTCCTCCAGGTCGCCGCGGCGGCCCTGTTGGCCGCCTGGGTGGTGGAGCCGCTGCTGCTGGCGCCGGCCGGTGTGCTCGCCCTGATCCTCGTCCTGCTCGCGGTCGTCCGCAGGCACCGGCGCTCGCTGCCCGAGTGGATCGGCGGCGCACTGGCGCTGCGCGCACGCCGCCGCCGGGCCGCCGCCACCGCGGTGCCGGCCGGTACGGAGCCGGGGCTGGCCCCGCTCGTCGAGGCCGAACCGGCATTGCGCACGCTCACGTTCAGCGAGCGGGACCGTGACCGGCGGCCCGTCGGGATGGTCGGCGACGGCACCTTCCTGACCGCGGTGGTCCAGGTCGACATGGACGCCACCGCGCTGCGGCCCGACCGGACGGCGCGGCCGCTGCCGCTGGCCCTCGTACGGGACGTCCTCGAAGTGGACGGCATCCGGCTGGAGTCCGCGCAGCTCGTGCAGCACACCCAGCCGGCGCCGGCACCGCACCTGCCGGCCCAGTCGATGGCCACGCGCAACTACGCCCCGCTCCAGGCCCTGACCGGGAGCCCGGCGGTGCGCCTCACCTGGATCGCGCTCAAGCTGGACCCGGAGCTGTGCCCCGACGCGGTCACCGCGCGCGGCGGCGGGCTGCCGGGTGCGCAGCGGTGTCTGGTGCGGGTCGCGGACCAGTTGGCGAGCAGGCTCGCGGGGGCCGGTTTCCGTGCGACGGTGCTCACGGAGCAGGAACTGACGGGCGCGCTGGCCACGTCCTCCTGCGCGAACCCGATGGCGATCACCCAGGCCGGGCGGTCGGCGGCCACGGGGCGGCGCACCGAGGAGACCCCGCGGACCTGGCGCTGCGACGACCGGCGGCACACCACGTACTGGATCAGCCGCTGGCCCCAGCTGGGCGGGGGCGGGGCGGGACTTCCGCAGTTCGTGGCGCTGTTGACCTCGCTGCCGGCGCTGGCGACGAACTTCAGCCTGACGATGACCCCGACGGCGCGGCACGAGGTCACGCTGTCCGGGCACGTACGGGTCACCGGGCGCAGCGACGAGGAACTGGTCGCGGCGCGGCGCGGACTGGAACAGACGGCTCGGGGAGTCAAGGCCGGGCTGGTGCGGCTGGACCGGGAGCAGGTGCCGGGGCTGCTGGCGTCGCTGCCGCTGGGAGGAGCGCGATGAGGGGCGTTGGCGCTACGAGGCGTTCGGCGCGGGGGTCGGCTGCGGGACCGTCTGCGGTTTCGGCGCCGGTTCCGGCGGCCCGGGCAGCGGTGCGGGGCGGCTTCGGGCTGGTCGGCCCGCGCCGGGAGCGGCACGTGCTCCAGGCCGCGGAACTGGACGCCCTCGCCCTGCCCATCGGGGACGACGGGGTCGTCATCGGCGTGGACTCGGGGGGCCGCCCGGCGGTCCTCGGCGTCAACCGGCCGACGCCGTACGAGGTCACGCTGATCGGCGGCCTGTGGACGGCGCAGGTCCTGGCCCTGCGGGCGGCCGCCACGGGGGCGCGGGTGACGGTGGAGACCGGGCGCGGCCAGGTGTGGTCCGGGCTCGCGCAGGCCGCGGGCGGCGGCCAGCAGTGCGTGACCCTGCACGACGTGGGCCGGGTGCCGCCGCAGGGCGCGTCGGCGGGCAGTCCCGTCCTGGTGATCCGCGACTGCGGCATGCGGCCGCCGCGGGGCCGCGTGGCAGCAGGACCCTGGCAGTCGGTCCTGACCCTGCTCCCGTACCTGAGCCCGGCGGCTCCCCGCCTGGTACGGGGCGCCTCCCTGGTCGGCATCCAGCGGGTCTCCCCGGACGAGGCGGAGCAACTCGGCCGCCTGATGCGGCTGCCCGCGGCGGCGGTGGAGTCCCTGCCGACGCTGGGCGACGGGGTCACGCTGTGGTGCACCGAGCGGGACCGGCAGTTCGTCATGACCCAGCCGACGGACGCCGAAACGGGCCTGCTGGGCCCGGCCCGCCGCATCGACTGAGCCCTGGGGCACGGGGCCCTCGGCTGCCGGGAGGCCGCGCCGCCGCGGGTTCAGCCTCACGGGGGACCCGGGGGCGCGGGGTGGGCACTCGGGGGGTACCGGTTCGAGGGATACCGCTCGGGGATCCCGGCTGGGCGGATCTGCGCGTGTACGGGCATCCGGGAACTTCCCCGATCTGCGGTCTGCGGACGGGCCGACCGGACCGGGTGAGCCCGGAAGCGGCATCGCCCGTACGGGAAGAGCAGGGACCGGCACGCCGGACCGGGCAGCGCCCGTACGGGCGGACCGAGAACCTGCCGGTCGAGCCGAGCCGGCCCGGGGTGGGCATGCCGAGCGCAGGTAGGCGCCCGAACCGGCGGCGCCGGGGCACTTGGTACTGGGCGTGCCGGGAAGCGCGGACGGGTTGGGGACCCGCAGAGCGGGCACGGGTGAGCTGGGGTCTGCCGCGAACGGCGGCCTCCTGATCCGAGGGACACCCCCTCAGGGCTGGCACGCACGTGGACGCGTTCCTCCAGCGGTGGGGGGGCGCGGCAGGCAGACCGGGAACGGCGGGCTGCTGCGGTGCGCCGGGCCGGAGAGGGGGCACGGCCGTGCCCGACCGGCCCGAAGTCGCGGGCGTCACTGCGTAACCGGCCCGAGGGCACGGTCGCCGCGGCACACCGGCCCCCGGGGCGCGGTCGTCACGGCCGTGCACCGGATGGGGAGGGGATTGGCCGGGGATACGGCCGTATGGGCAGGATGGGGCGGCCCGCAGCCCGCGGTCGGCCTCGGGTACGGGCAGGCGGGGGCGGATACCGGCTGCGGGACCCGATTAGGCTGGGCGGCGGCGTGGCGCGGTGGGACGCCAAACCAGTGTTCGACATACCAGGAGGACCAGTGAGCGGCGATCGGAACGAGAGGCGCGGCGGGACGTGGGACGTCCCGACGGACGATCAGTCCGACGCGGAGCCCGAGCTGACGGGCGAGTTCACCATCGACTACACCCCGCCGGCCTGGTACACGCAGGGCGCGGCTCCGGCGGCCGCGGTCCCGGGCCTCCCCGAGGGCAGCGGCTTCGAGCCCCACCGGCCGCCGTCGGACCTGGAGACCCCTCCGACGATGCGCATCGCGCCGCCGAACGCACCGGCACCCGCCTCGGCCGTGCCGTACCCGGGCGCCCCCGAGGCACCCACGCCTCTGACCGCGGACTCCGCGGCCGCACCGTACGCGCCGGCCGCGCCGGCCGCCGGTCCTTCCGTCCCGCCGTACCCGTCGGTCCCGGGCCCTGCCGTTCCGCCCCACGCGCCTGCGCCGGGCACCGGACTGCCGCCGTACCCGTCCGCCCCGGACGCCGCCGGACAGTCGTACCCGCAGGCCCCGGACAACCCGGCACCACCCCAGGCCCCCGCCCCCGACACCACCCGGCCCGCATACCCGTCCGCCCCGGACGTCGCCGGGCAGCCGTACCCGCCGGCCCCGGACAACCCGGCACCACCCCACGCGCCTGCCCCCGACACCGCCCGGCCCGCATACCCGTCCGCCCCGGACGCCGCCGGGCAGCCGTACCCGCCGGCCCCGGACAACCCGGCACCACCCCACGCGCCGGCCCCCGACACCACCCAGCCCGCATACCCCTCGGCCCCGGACGCCGCCGGGCAGCCGTACCCGCCGGCCCCGGGCAACCCGGCACCGCCCCAGGCCCCCGCCCCCGACACCGCCCGGCCCGCGTACCCGTCTGCCCCGGACAGCCCGGCCTCGCCCGACGCGCCGGCCCCCGGCACCGGGCTGCCGTGGCGTCCGGCGGAAGTGGACGCGGGTGCCGAGCTGTCGGCGGGGCCGGACGCTTCCGCGGCGGCACCGGGCGCCGTGCTGCCGCCGGTCGTGTCGGCCTCGGGCGGCGAGCTGCCGCCGTACCCGGGTGCGCAGCTCCCCTCCGCTTCGGAGGAGCCCGTCGACCGGGCGGAGGGCCCGCAGGCCCCGGCCGGTCCGGGGTCCGAAGGTTCCGAGCCGTTCGCAGCAGAGGTGCAGGCGGGCGGGGGGCTGCCCGTTGGGGACGCGTCGAGCGACCCGTACGCACCGGCTTCGCCCGCCGTCGTGCGTACGCCCACTCCCCCCGAGGGGACCGTCGTTCCGGCTCCGCGCCCGGCGGACGCGTTCGGGGGATCCGCCGGAGCCGACCCGGTGGCCGGCGGCGAACTCCCGCGGTGGCCTTCGGAATCGGCCCCGCCCGCGATGGCTCCGGGGTCCCCCGGCCCTCAGGCCGGGTACGACATCCTGCCGCCGGCCCAGGCGCAGGCCCCGGCTCAGCCGCGGCCCCAGATGCCCGACGCCGGGTACGGATTCCCGCCCGCGCAGCCCCAGCCGCCCCAGCCGCCGCAGCCGCCGCAGCCCCAGCAGTACGCCGATCCCCGCGGCGGTCAGTGGCAGCAGGGTCCCCCCGGCCCGCAGGGACCGCAGGGCCCCCACGGGCACGATCCCCGCTACGGCGCGCCCCAGCCCTCCGGCGGCGCCCCCCTCGGGTACACCGCGGCCGTCGAGCTGTCCTCCGACCGCCTGCTCCGCGGCAAGCAGAAGGCCAAGAGCGGCAACAACGCCTCCGGAGGCGGCGGCCTGTTCCGCTTCGGCGGCAAGGCGGCCGAAGCGGAGCGGCGGCGCAAGCTGGAGCTGATCCGCACGCCGGTCATGTCCTGCTACCGCATCGCCGTGATCAGCCTCAAGGGCGGCGTCGGCAAGACCACGACCACCACCGCCCTCGGCGCCACCCTCGCCACGGAGCGCCAGGACAAGATCCTGGCCATCGACGCGAACCCCGACGCCGGCACCCTCGGCCGCCGCGTGCGCCGCGAGACCGGGGCCACGATCCGGGACCTGGTCCAGGCGATCCCGTACCTGAACTCGTACATGGACATCCGCCGGTTCACCTCCCAGGCGCCCTCCGGGCTGGAGATCATCGCCAACGACGTGGACCCGGCCGTCTCGACGGCCTTCAACGACGAGGACTACCGGCGGGTCATCGAGACCCTCGGGCGCCAGTACCCGATCATCCTCACCGACTCGGGCACCGGTCTCCTCTACTCCGCCATGCGCGGGGTCCTGGACCTGGCCGATCAGCTGATCATCATCTCGACCCCGTCGGTGGACGGCGCGAGCAGCGCCAGCACCACCCTCGACTGGCTCTCCGCGCACGGCTACGCCGACCTCGTCTCGCGCTCCCTCACGGTGATCTCCGGGGTCCGCGAGACCGCCAAGATGATCAAGGTCGAGGACATCGTGCGGCACTTCGAGACCCGCTGCCGCGGTGTCGTCGTGGTCCCGTTCGACGACCACCTCGCGGCCGGCGCCGAGGTCGACCTCGACATGCTCCGGCCCAAGACGCGCGAGGCCTACTTCAACCTCTCCGCCCTGGTCGCCGAGGACTTCATCCGCGCCCAGCAGCAAGCGCCCCCGAACCACTGGGGCCAGCCCCAGCCGCCCCAGCAGCCCTACCCGCAGCAGCAGCCGCCGCAGCCCCAGCAGCCGCAGCCCGCGTACGGGCAGCAGCCCTACCCCACCCCCGGCCAGCCCTGGCCCCAGCAGCCCGGTCAGCCCCAGCCCGGCGGGCCCCCGCGCGACCCGCGGCTGGGCTGACGCAGCCGGCACACGCACGAGGGCCCGTACCGCCCCCGGAACTCCCGGGACGGTACGGGCCCTCGCCCGTTGCAGAACCGCTGGTCAGGCCGTCAGGCCGTCGGCGTCGAGCCGTCAGCGCTCCGCGTCGTAGGACTCCGTCAGCACCCGCGCCCGCTTCACGTCGTCGGCGATGGCCTCCAGCAGCCCGTCCAGCGACTCGAACTTCGCCATCCCGCGCACGTAGGCGAGGAAGTCGACGGCCACCTGCATGCCGTACAGGTCCAGCCCGACCCGGTCGATCGCGTACGCCTCCACGGTCCGCTCGGTCGCATCGAACTGCACGTTCGTGCCGACCGAGATCGCCGCCGGCATCCGCTCGCCGTCCGCCGTCAGCCAGCCCGCGTACACCCCGTCGGCCGGGATCGCGGTGTGCGGCTGCGTCTCCACGTTCGCCGTCGGGTAGCCGAGCTCGCGCCCGCGCTGCGCACCGCGCACCACGACGCCCTCGACCCGGTGCGGGCGGCCCAGGATCTCGGCCGCACCGTCCATGTCGCCCTCCGCCACGAGCTTGCGCGCCAGCGTGGAGGAGAACGGCACGCCGCCGCCCGCCTCGCCGCGCTCGACCAGGTCCACGACCTCGACCTCGTAGTCGTAGGTGGCGCCGAGCTGCCGGAGGAACTCGACGTTGCCGGCGGCCTTGTGGCCGAAGCGGAAGTTCGGTCCCTCGATGACCGCCAGGGCGTGCAGCTTGTCGACGAGCACCTTCACGATGAAGTCGGCCGGGGACAGCTGCGAGAACTCCGCCGTGAAGGGCAGGATCAGCAGCGCGTCCACGCCCAGCTGGGCCATCAGCTCGGCGCGCCGGTCGTAGGGGGCCAGGATCGGCGGGTGGCTGCCGGGGCGGACGACCTCGCTCGGGTGCGGGCTGAAGGTGACGACGACGGAGGGGACGCCGAGCTCGCGGGCCTTGGCCACGGCCCGTCCGATGATCAGCTGATGACCCCGGTGGACGCCGTCGTAGGAGCCGATGGTGACGACGCCGCGTCCCCAGTCCTGGGGGATGTCCTCCAAGCCACGCCAGCGCTGCACTGTGACCGCTCCTCGCCCGAACCCTGAAGGCCCTGTTCTGATTGCCGATTGCAGGTCTAAGACTGCCATGCCGGTGGCCGCTGCCCATCATCGGCGTCGTCCCGCGGCGACGCGCTGTGAGCGAGCGTCTCGACGGTCCGGCGCGCGCTCGGCCCCAACAGCGCCGCCGCCTCCTGCGGCGCCCGCTCCAGCCAGCGGGCCACGAGTGCGCCGAAGGCCGGTTCGGCCCGTGCCAGCTCGACCGTGCGCCGCTCGAAGACCGCCGGCCCGCCCGGTGCCCGCAGCAGTTGCCGGCCGGTGCGCCGCAGCAGGTCCCGGGTACGGTCGGGCGCGGCCGTGGCCGCCCCCGCCGCCAGTGCGCCGAGGAAGGCGTCGAGCACCGACGGGTCGAGCTCCTCGCGGAGCAGCGCCTCGGCGAGCTCGCCGCGGAGCGTGTACGAGGACTCCGTGCCCGGGGCGGCCAGTACGCCGGCCAGCGCGGCCCGGACCGGGGGCGGACCGGAGCCCAGCAGGTCCCGTACGAGCGGCCGGAGCACGGGGGCGGCGGCCAGGCCCTGTTCGAGCCGCCGGTCCACGAACTCGGCGGCGTGCGCGGCGTCCTGCGGGTGCCGCGCCAGGTGGTCCCGTACGAGGTCGGCCGCGCGCCGCGCCAGGCCCGGGGTGGTCAGCACGGCCAGCGCGCGCACCACGTCGCCGTCGGCCCGCTCCCGCAGGACGGCGAAGACCGCGTCCGGGTCGGGCAGCACGGGGAGCGCGGCGACCAGCGCGGCGGCGGTCAGCCGCAGGCCGCGCCCGGGGTCGCGGAAGCAGGCGAGGGCGTCGGGGAGGTAGCGGGCGCGCACCTGGGGGTCGCGGAGCAGGATCCCGAGGGCGCTGCCGTGCAGGGAGGCGTCGCCGGGGCGGGCGAGGAGGGCCTGCGCGGCGTGGCGCAGCAGCTCGCGGTCGGCGGGGGTGCGTACGTGCGGGGCGGTGAGGGGCCCGTACGCGGCGGCCGCGACCCTGCGGCCGGGGCGCTCGTCGTGCGCCCAGCGGTCCACGGCCCGGCTGAGGGCGGAGGGCTCGTCCTCGGCGAGTACGGCGAGCAGCTCGTCGGCGCGGGGGTGCGCGGCGGTGACGAGCGCCTCGGCGAGGTCGTCGACGGCGAAGCAGCGATGGGTGTGGAGCAGGGCCTGCGCGGCGGTGGCGACGGTGGCCCCGGGCCGCCCGAGCAGCTGCCGCTCGTCGTGGAACCAGCCGCAGAGCAGCGGCTGCACGAGGTGCGGCGCGCGGACCAGCCGGCGCGCTGCGGCATCGAGGAGGCGGTGGTCGTGGGGCAGCATCCGGCGCAGCAGCTCGAACCGGTCCTCCTCGGCGACGCGCAGCCGGGTCCAGAACCAGGCCCCGAACTCCCCCTCGTCCTCCCGGCCCCGGCCTGGCCCGGGCGGACCGCCGGCCGCGGCGGTCCCGCCGGTCCCGCCGGTCCGCGTCCGACCGGCGCCGACTTCGTGCCCGGCAGCAGCCCCGGGGCGGAGGTGCCCCGCCTGCCCGCCGGCCACCGGGGCTCCGCCCTGGGCGGGGATCCGCGGGTGCCCGGTGGTACCGGGTCCCGGCCAGGGTCCGGCGGCCGCCGGCCCGTGGGGCCCCAGGGCGCCCGCGTACGCCGCCGACCCGGCCGGTGTCGGATCCGCCGCCGGCACGGGCACCGGCGTCGGGCTGCTCGCGGGCGTCGGGCCGGCTTCCTGCCTGCCGCCCGGTGCGGGCCTGGTGGCCAGGTGGGTGGTGAGGGCGTGCAGGACCGGGAGGTACGGCGTCGCGTCCGGGACGCGGAGCAGGGTTTCGCCGACGAGGCGGGCGGCCCACCACCGCGCCTCGGGGTCGGCCGCCGCGTCGAGCAGGGCCACGAGCCGCTCCAGTGCCGCCGCCCGTTCCCCGGGCGGCAGCAGGCCCAGGGCCTCCAGGACGGGACCGATGCGGTGGCGGGGAACGTCCCGGCCCAGGGTGTCCAGGGCGGCGGGCAGATCCAGGTGCGCGGCCTGCACCCAGTCGGCGAGCTCCTCGTGGGCGAAGCGGTACCCCTCTCCGGCGGGCACCAGCAGCCCCTCGGTGAGCACGGCGGAGGCCCACCCCGACCGCCAGGGGAAGAGTTCCTCGAAGGAGGCCCGGTCCACCTGGCCGCGGCCCGGCCCCAGGCACCGCCGGGCGGCTTCGTGCACCCGCCCGGCCACCCGCGCCGCGAGTCGGCCCACCCCGGGCCCGTACACCCCGGCCGTGTCGGGCCCGTAGGCGCCGACCTGGTCCGCGGCCCCGCCGACGCCGGGTCTACGGGGCTGCGGCAGCGCGGCGGACACCCGGACGGCGACGCGCAGGCACAGCAGGTCCAGGTGTGCGGCGAACACCTCGTCACGGGACGGACGGCCGGCGATGACCCCGGCCGCGCGGACCTCCGCGAGCAGCCGCAGGGTGAGCGGGTGCCGGGCGTCGGCTCCCGCGACGGCCTCGGCCGGGATCCCCAGCCGGGCCCGGGCGAGCGCCGCCTCCTCGGGGGCGAGGTCGCCGACGGGGACGGCGGGCGGCAGCCGGCGGGCCGGCCGGGCCGGGGTCCGGAGCATCCGCGGCGGGTAGAGCCGCCCGGCCGACTCCCAGTACTCGGGGCGGGCGGCCACGACGAGCCGGGCTCCGGTCGTGTCCAGCCAGGCGGCGGTGGCCCCGGTCCACGGCCCGGCCCGCGCCGCGAGCTGCGGCGGCATCTCCTCGGGCCCGTCCAGGACGACGAGCAGGGCCCGCCCGGCCGAAGCCACCAGTGCGGCCAGTGCCGACGCCTGGTCCGGGCCCGGCGCGGCGGCCGGCAGCTCCAGGATCCGCCCCGCCTCCACGAGGGCCCGGGTCACCGCGTCGGCCAGGGAGCCGTCCCCGGCCTGCAGGTCGGCGCCGCGCAGCCAGAGGGTCGGGGCCGGGCGGGGGCCGCGGGCGCGGCGGACCGCGAGGGCGGCGAGGGCGGTCGTGCGGCCGGTGCCGGGGCGCCCGACCAGCGCGAGGACCGGGCGGTCCCCGGCGGGGAAGCGGTCCCCGGCGGTGAAGGCGTCCAGCTCGGCCGCGATCTCCGGGCGGTCCACCGGCTCCGGTCCCCCGGCGGCGAGGGCCGCGCCCAGGGTGGTCCCGGTGAGCTGCAGGGCTCCGGCGAGGTTCAGATCGGCGCCGTGGCCGGGCACGGTGGCGGCGTTGCGTTCCAGCAGCGCGGCGAGGGGGCCGCCGGGATCGGCGGCGGCCGCGGCCGTGAGGGGCACGGCGAAGCCGCCGGAGCGGTGCTCCGTCCGCAGTGCGGTGCACAGGACCGCGAGCACCGCTCCGGTTGCGGCGTCCAGCACCGGGCCCCCGCAGGCCTCGCCGCCGAGCCGCAGCGCGTCGCGGCCGTCGGTCCCGATGGCCAGCTCCAGCACGGCCGGGAGCCGGTGGAGCCGGTCCGCCGCCGTCGTCGCCCCCGCCGGCCCCGGCCCCGCCGTCGCCGCCGTCCCCACCCTCGTCGTGGTGGCGGTCGCCGCGTAGGTGGCCTCGGCCCCGCCGAGCACCCGCGCCTGGCGCCAGCCCCGCGCGGACAGCCGTACGTACGTCCCGGGAGCGATCTCCGCGCGCGGAGCGACCGGCAGCGGCCGCACCCCGAGCCCGTCGCTCCGTACGAGCGCGAGCCCCAGTTCCGGCAGGGCGGTCACGTCCGAGGCCCCCGCCACCCAGGTCCGCTCCCCCGGCGCCGGCCCGTGCAGGACCACCCGGGCCAGTCCGTCGACGGCCTCGTGGCTGGTGAGCACCGTCCCCCGGTCGTCCGCGACGAACCCGCTCCCCCGCGGCCTCCCGGTGAGATCGCAGATCCTGATCAGTTCCGCCGTCACCGCACCACTCCCCGCCGCGCGTGCCCCGTAGCCACGACCGTAGGCAGGTGAAGATCAGCGGGAACAGCACGCGAGGCGAAAGCGCCCCCTTACGCTCCCTCCATTCACTCCGAGCGCCTGCTCGGACGGGTGAATAAGGGGCTCCGGGTGGATAGAGACCTACCCGAGGGGGGTCGTGGAGCGGTGAGCAGCAGTCCGTGTGCGCTCACCGCTCCACGTCAAACGAGAACCGGCCGGCCCGAAGGCCGACCGGTTCACTGCATCGGGGGACGCGCCGGGCGCGGAACCCGTCAGGCGAAGACGGCGAGCGACTTCGCCTTGCCGCCCTTGCTCTCGACGAGCCCGAGCAGCTGCCCGTCCGGACCGTAGACCGCGACCGCCTTGCCGGGCTCGTACTCGTCCGGCATGTCGATCCGCACGCCGTTCGCCAGCAGCGACGCCCGCCGGGCGTCGAGCTGCCAGCGCGGGAACGCGGCAGCCGCCGCCTCGCCGATCGGCATGACGGTCAGCTCCTCCTGGAGCTGGTCGAGGGTGCGCGCCCGGTCGATCTTGTACGGGCCCACCCGCGTGCGCCGCAGCGCCGTGAGGTGCCCGCCGACGCCCAGGTCGGCGCCCAGGTCCCGCGCGAGCGCGCGGATGTACGTACCGCTGGAGCAGACCACGGAGACGACGAGGTCGACGACCTTGGTGCCGTCCTCGGCCTCCGCCTCCCGCATGTCGTACACCTGGAACGAGGACACGGTCACCGGGCGGGCCGGGATCTCGAAGTCCTCGCCGTCGCGTGCGCGCTTGTAGGAGCGCACGCCCTTGATCTTGATGGCGCTGACCTTGGACGGGACCTGCATGATCTCGCCGGACAGCTTGGCGATGCCCGCGTCCACGCCCTCCCGGGTGACCCCGGAGGCGTCCGCGGAGGAGGTGATCTCGCCTTCGGCGTCGTCCGTCAGGGTGTTCTGGCCCAGCCGGATGGTGCCGAGGTAC
The DNA here is from genome assembly GCF_055584085.1 of Streptomyces sp. NPDC104226. NCBI lineage: Bacteria > Bacillati > Actinomycetota > Actinomycetes > Kitasatosporales > Streptomycetaceae > Streptomyces > Streptomyces sp. NPDC104226. The sequence goes on along the minus strand of NZ_JBVJMS010000019.1, from coordinate 23,437 downwards.
TCCTTCTCCGTGAGCGCGAGGTGGCCGAGGAGCTTGGTGGCCTTCTCCACGCCCAGGACCAGCACGCCCGTCGCCATCGGGTCGAGCGTGCCGGCGTGGCCGACGCGGCGGGTCTTGGCGATCCCGCGCATCTTGGCGACCACGTCGTGCGAAGTGAAACCGGACGGCTTGTCGACGATGACCAGGCCGTCCGGCGTCTTCCCTGCGTTGTCGCTCATTACGCGGTGGCGTCCTCGTCGTCGTCCCCGGTGGAGGCGTCGTCCTCGTCCGGCTTCTTGTACGGGTCGGCGTCGCCGGCGTACTGGGCGCCGGAGGACACCTCGCGCACCTGGGCGTCGGAGGTCCGCGCCTTCTCGAGGAGGTCCTCGATGGTCTTGGCGTTCTCCGGGAGGGCGTCCGCCACGAAGGTCAGGGTGGGCGTGAACTTGGTTCCCGCCGCCCGGCCGACCGCGGAGCGCAGGACGCCCTTGGCGCTCTCCAGGCCCGCTGCCGCACTGGCCCGGTCCTCGTCGTCACCGTAGACCGTGTAGAAGACCGTGGCCTCCCGCAGGTCGCCGGTGACCCTGGTGTCCGTGATGGTCACGTGCGTACCGAGGCGGGGGTCCTTGACGCCGCGCTGCAGCTTCTCGGCCACCACCTCCCGGATGAGGTCCGCCAGCTTCTTCGCCCGCGCATTGTCGGCCACTGGTCCGTCTCCTTCTTCGTCTTGCGGTCAGTCTTCATCACCGTGGAGCCGCCGTCGTACCGACAGCAGCTCCACTTCCGGACGTGCCGCGACCAGCCGCTCGCAGCGGTCCAGTACATCCGAGAGGAACCCCGTGTCCCCACTCACCAGAGCGACCCCTATGCGGGCCCGGCGGTGCAGGTCCTGGTCGCCCACTTCGGCCGCGCTCACAGAGAACTTGCGCTGGAGCTCGGCCACGATGGGCCGGACGACGGAGCGTTTCTCCTTCAGCGAGTGAACGTCGCCGAGGAGCAGATCGAAGGACAGAGTCCCCACGTACATGCAGGTCCGGATATCCCGCCGGTGCGGGTTCGGTGGCCTGCCGGCCGTCGCGCGGCAGGATCATCAGAACCGTACACGCAACGGCCGGGGCCGATCGACGGATATTCCGCCGACCGGCCCCGGTGTCACACAGCTACCTACGACACGGTGCGAACCGCCTCGCGCTTACGCGCGGGGCTTCTCGCGCATCTCGTACGTCGCGATGACGTCGTCGATCTTGATGTCGTTGAAGTTGCCGAGGTTGATACCGCCCTCGAAGCCTTCGCGGATCTCGGTGACGTCGTCCTTGAAGCGGCGCAGACCGGAGATGGTGAGGCTCTCGGCGATGACCTTGCCATCGCGCAGGAGCCGCGCCTTGGTGTTGCGCTTGACCTCGCCGGACCGGATGAGGACACCGGCGATGTTGCCCAGCTTGGACGAGCGGAAGACCTCGCGGACCTCCGCCGTACCGAGCTCGACCTCTTCGTACTCCGGCTTGAGGAGGCCCTTGAGCGCCGCCTCGATCTCCTCGATGGCCTGGTAGATCACCGAGTAGTAGCGGACGTCGACACCCTCGCGCTCCGCCATCTGCGCGGCACGGCCGGCCGCACGGACGTTGTAGCCGATGACGATGGCGTCGGAGCCCATCGCCAGGTTGATGTCGGACTCGGTGACCGCACCCACACCGCGGTGCAGGATGCGGATGTCGACCTCTTCGCCGACGTCGAGCTGGAGCAGCGAGGACTCGAGGGCCTCGACCGCACCGGACGCGTCGCCCTTGATGATGAGGTTGAGTTCCTGGACCAGACCGGCCTTGAGGACCGAGTCGAGGTCTTCCAGGGACACCCGGCGGACGCGCTTGGCGAAGTTGGCGTTGCGCTCACGCGCAGCACGCTTCTCGGCGATCTGACGGGCGGTGCGGTCCTCGTCGACGACGAGGAAGTTGTCGCCGGCGCCGGGGACGTTGGTGAGACCCAGGACCAGGACGGGGGTCGCGGGACCCGCTTCCTCGACGTTGTTGCCCTTGTCGTCGAGCATGGCGCGCACGCGGCCGTAGGCGTCGCCCACGACCATCGTGTCGCCGACGCGGAGGGTACCGCGCTGGACGAGGACGGTGGCGACGGCACCGCGGCCGCGGTCGAGGTGGGACTCGATCGCAATACCCTGAGCGTCCTGCTCCGGGTTGGCGCGCAGGTCGAGCGAGGCGTCGGCGGTGAGGACGACGGCCTCCAGCAGGGAGTCGATGTGCAGACCCTGCTTGGCGGAGATGTCGACGAACATCGTGTCGCCGCCGTATTCCTCGGCGACCAGACCGAACTCGGTGAGCTGACCGCGCACCTTGACCGGGTCGGCACCCTCGACGTCGATCTTGTTGACCGCGACGACGATCGGGACGCCGGCGGCCTGGGCGTGGTTGAGCGCCTCGATCGTCTGCGGCATGACGCCGTCGTTGGCCGCGACCACCAGGATCGCGATGTCGGTCGACTTCGCACCACGGGCACGCATGGCGGTGAACGCCTCGTGACCCGGGGTGTCGATGAAGGTGATCTTGCGGTCTTCGTCGTTGACCTGGGTGGTGACCTGGTACGCACCGATGTGCTGCGTGATGCCGCCGGCCTCGCCCGCAACGACGTTCGTCTTGCGGATGGCGTCGAGCAGTCGGGTCTTACCGTGGTCGACGTGACCCATGACGGTCACGACCGGCGGACGCGGCATGAGGAATTCCTCGCCGCCCTCGTCCTCGCCGAACTCGATGTCGAAGCCCTCGAGGAGCTCGCGGTCCTCTTCCTCCGGGCTGACGATCTGAACGACGTAGTTCATCTCGCCGGCCAGCATTTCGAGGGTCTCGTCGGAGACGGACTGCGTGGCCGTGACCATCTCGCCGAGGTTCATCATCACGGCGACGAGCGACGCCGGGTTGGCGTTGATCTTCTCCGCGAAGTCGGTGAGGGAGGCACCGCGCGACAGGCGAACGGTCTCGCCGTGGCCGCGGGGCAGCATCACGCCGCCGACCGACGGGGCCTGCATGGCCTCGTACTCCTGGCGACGCTGGCGCTTGGACTTGCGACCACGACGCGCCGGACCACCGGGACGGCCGAAGGCACCCTGCGTGCCACCACGGGCACCGGGACCACCGGGACGACCACCGAAGCCGGGACGACCGCCGCCACCGGCACCGGCCGGACCGCCGCCGAAGCCGCCGCCACCCGGACGGGGGCCGCCGAAGCCGCCGCCACCCGCGGGACGGGAGCCCGGACCGGCCGGACGGCCGGCGAAGCCGCCACCGGGACGACCCGCGCCACCGGCACCGCCGGGACGGGGACCACCGGCACCGGGACCACGGCCACCGGGGCCGCCACCGGGACGGGGACCGGGACCACCGGCAGCGGGACGCTGCGGCATCATGCCCGGGTTCGGACGGTTACCACCGGGAGCACCACCGGGACGCGGGGCGCCGCCCTGCGGGCGGGGCATGCCGCCCGGGGTCGGACGGCCTGCGCCCTGACCCTGCGGACGCGGGGCGCCGCCGGGGCCGCCCTGCGGGCGGGGAGCACCCTGGCCGCCGCCGGCGCCGGGGGCACCGGGACGGGGAGCGCCGGCCGGACGGGGCGCCTGCGGGCGCGCCATGCCGGTGGAGCCACCAGAGGTGAAGGGGTTGTTGCCCGGACGGGGACCGGCCGGACGGGCGCCCTGGGGACGCGGGGCCTGGGCACCGGGACCGGCGGGACGCTCGGCACGCGCCGGAGCGGCACCGGCCGGACGCGGGGCGCCGGGACGGGCGCCGGGCTGGCCGCCCTGGCCCGGGGCCGGACGCTGCTGCGCCGGACGGGGGCCGGGAGCCGCGGCGGGACGCGCCGGGGCGGCCGGAGCCGCCGGGGGCGCGGAGAACTCGGTCGCCACGGGAGCCGCCGGAGCGGGCTTCGGGGCGGCCGGAGCCTTGGGACCGGGACGCGGGCCGCCGGGGGCGGCCGGGGTCACCGGGGCGGGCGCCGCGGCGGCCGGAGCCTCTGCGACGACCGGCTTGGGGGCCGGTGCGCCGGGCTTCGGCGCAGCGGGTCGTGCGGGACCCGGGGTCGGGGCCCCGGGCTTGGCGGGCGCCGCGCTGCGGGGCGCGCCAGGCTTCGCAGGGGCCTTGCCGGCGTTGCCGCCGGGACCCTGCAATGCGTCGGTCAACTTGCGTACGACCGGCGCCTCGATCGTCGAGGACGCCGAACGGACGAACTCACCGAGTTCCTGGAGCTTGGCCATGACGACCTTGCTCTCAACTCCGAACTCCTTGGCGAGTTCGTATACCCGGACCTTAGCCACTTCGCTCCTTTTAGGTCCGGGTTACGCCGGACCGTCTCTACTTCATGCTCGTACTCATCGCGTACTCATCGAGGGGTGCTCATCGCAATCTCGACCTACTTCCAACTCGCGAGGTACCTGACCGCACGGTGAATCCGTGCCGTACTACGTGCTTACTGTGTCGCCTCGGCCGCATCGGCCAGGGCTTCGTGCAGTTCCGCCGTGTCGAACGGTCCTGCGGACTTGAAGGCCCGGGAGAACGCCCTGCGGCGGACAGCCTGGTCGAGGCAGACCACGGCGGGGTGCACGTAGGCACCCCGGCCGGGCAGCGTACCGCGAGGATCGGAGACACATTTGTCACCGACCGCCACGATGCGCAGCAGATCGCTCTTGGCCGCTCGCTCCCGACACCCCACACAGGTGCGTTCGGGGCATGCGCGGGCTTGCGTCCGGCCAGACACGGTTAAGTCTACCTCCCCGTACCGACCTCACCCCTTCGGGCGAAAAATCGAACGGATGTTGTCGCGATCCTTGACGGACCGAGCTCTTGATCTGTCTACCGCCCGGACAGCTCCGGGCGGTAGCGGTTTATTCCCCGCGCCGGTCGTCGTCGCGGCGGTCGTCCCCGTCCGAGGGCTGCTCGGTGTCGGGACGGATGTCGATGCGCCAGCCGGTCAGGCGCGCGGCGAGGCGGGCGTTCTGGCCCTCCTTGCCGATGGCCAGCGACAGCTGGTAGTCGGGCACGGTCACCCGGGCGGACCGGGTGTCCCAGTCCACGACCTCGACCTTGCTCACCCGGGCGGGTGACAGGGCGTTGGCGACCATCTCCGCCGGGTCGTCCGACCAGTCGACGATGTCGATCTTCTCGCCGTGCAGCTCGGCCATCACGTTGCGCACGCGGCTGCCCATCGGGCCGATGCAGGCACCCTTCGGGTTGAGGCCGGAGCGGTTGGCGCGGACCGCGATCTTGGTGCGGTGACCGGCCTCGCGGGCGATGGCGCAGATCTCGACGCTGCCGTCGGCGATCTCCGGGACCTCCAGCGCGAACAGCTTCTTCACCAGGTTCGGGTGGGTGCGCGACAGGGTCACGGACGGACCGCGGACACCCTTCGCCACCCGCACGACGTACGACTTCAGGCGCAGTCCGTGCGTGTACTCCTCGCCGGGGACCTGCTCCTGCACCGGCAGCATGGCCTCCATCTTGCCGATGTCGACGAGGACGTTCTTCGGGTCCTTGCCCTGCTGCACCACGCCGGTGATGACATCACCCTCGCGGCCCAGGAACTCGCCGAAGGTCAGGTCGTCCTCGGCGTCGCGCAGACGCTGGAGGATCACCTGCTTGGCGGTCGTCGCGGCGATGCGGCCGAAGTCCGACGGCGTGTCGTCGAACTCCTTGGCCTCCTGGCCCTCTTCCAGGTCCCTCGGGTCCTCGGTCGCCCACACGATCACGTGACCGTTGGTGCGGTCGAGCACGACGCGTGCGCGCCGGAAGCTTCCCTCGGTGCGGTGGTACGCGATGAGGAGGGCCGACTCGATCGCCTCGACGAGCAGGTCGAAGGAAATCTCCTTCTCCCGGACCAGACCCCGCAGGGCACTCATGTCGATGTCCACGACTACGCCTCCTCTTCCTTCTTGTCCTTGCGGTTGAACTCGATCTCGACACGCGCCTTGGCGATGTCGGTGAACACGATGCGGCGGGCGGTCGCCTTGCGGCCCTTCACGCCCGGGACCTCCAGGTCCATGCCCTCGTCGTCGACGTCGAGGATGCGGGCGATCACTTCCCCGCCGTCCGACGTCTGGAACTTCACGAGCCGGCCGATCGCCCGGATGTAGTGACGGTGCTCGGTCAGCGGGCGGTCCGCGCCCGGCGAGCTCACTTCGAGGACGTACTCGTCCTCACCCATCGCGTCGGTCTCGTCCAGCAGGTCGGAGACCTCGCGGCTCAGCTCGGCGCACGCGTCCAGCTCCACGCCGTCCTCGGAGTCCACGATGATGCGCAGCATCCGGCGCTTGCCCGCCTTGGACGTCTCGATGTCCTCGAGGTCCAGGCCCTTGGCGGCGACGAGCGGCTCCAGCAATGCGCGCAGCCTGTCGCTCTGGGTGGTGCTCATCCGGGTGACTCCTCGGCCGCGTGTGCTGTTGTGGTTTCCGTCGTGCGTCAGGTCAAAGGGTATCCGGTCGCGGAGGGTGTTGCCGTCCGCGCTGCGGAGGGGGGCCCCGGGTACCGTGATCACACCCTGCCCGCCTTCACCCCTAGGACGTATGCGTGCCCTCGATCCTGCCGTCGCGAAGAGGCCTGCTCGCCGGTGCCGCGGGCATCGCCGGAGCCGCGCTGCTCAGCGGTTGCTCCGACGACGGGCCGCCCGCCGCGGACCCCGAGGTTCCACTCGAACGGCGGATGCGCGAGACGGCCGTTCGTGAGAGCGAGCGGCTGCTGGAACGTTACGACGCGACCAGCGCGGCCCATCCGGCCCTCGCGCAGCGCCTCGCGCCGCTGCGCGTCTCGGTCGCGGCGCACGCGGCGGCCCTGGCCGAGGGGTCCCCGGCATCCGCGCCGTCGCGTTCCGCCTCCGCGCCCTCCCCCGTCCCGTCAGGCGGCGCGGCCGCGGCTCCCCCCGCTCCGGGCACCGCGCCGGTGCCCGCCGCGCCCGCCGAAGCGCTGACCGCGCTCGCGGACGCCGAGCGGAGCCTGGCCGAGGCCCGGACGATCTCCCTGGCCGACGCCCCCGGGGAGCTGGCCAGGATGCTCGCCTCGGTGGCGGCGTGCGGCCACGTGCACGCGTACCTGCTGACCTCGACTCCGGGAGCCTCCTCGTGACGCCCACCCCCTCCCCTGCCGCGCAGGTCCTTCAGGCCGCGCAGGCCGCGCTCGCCGCCGAGCACGCGGCCGCGTACGGCTACGGCGTGATCGGGGCCCGGGCCGGGGCCGCCCGCTCCGCAGAGGCCCGCGAGGCGCACGGCGGGCACCTCGCGCGCCGTGACGCGCTCGCCCGCACCGTGCGTGAGCTGGGCGGTTCCCCCCGCCCCTCGGAGGCCGCGTACGCCCTGCCGTTCACCGTGCGCACGCCCGCCGACGCCGAGCGGCTGGCCGCCGGGATCGAGGACCGGGTGGCGGGCGCGTACTCCGATCTGGTGCGCGCCGCCGACGGCCGGTTGCGCCGCGAGGCGGCCGACGCGCTGAGCGCCGCGGCCCTGCGGGCGGCACGCTGGCGTGGTGGCGGCGTAGCCTTCCCAGGGCTCACGGAACGCGCGGACTCACCGCGGACCTAGCGCGCAAACATGCGCGACGAGCCCGGGCACAGCTGAAAGGGACCACGCACGCATGGCTTTCGAACCGCCGCAGCGGCTCGTACGGGCGCTCGGCGAGCTGCCGGAATCGGCGCACGTCTCGGACTGGCTGGGGCAGCTCCCCGGGCTGGCGGAGGCCGCGCTGGCCCGGCGCGGAGTACAGGCCCAGCGGGTGCAGGCCCCCGGCGGCCGCAGCAGCCTGGTCGTCCTCGTCCGGTACGCCGACGGGACCCCGGCCGCGCTGAAGCTGGCCCCGCCGGGGCTCCGGCCCGACCGGGAACTGGCCGCGCTGGCGCACTGGGGCGGCTTCGGATCGGTACGGGTCCTCGACACGCGCCACCACGAGGAGGACGGGGCGCTGCTGCTGGAGCGGCTGCACCCCGAGGTCTCGCTGCGGTCCCTGCCGGAGGCGAAGGCGCTGCTGGAGGCCTGCGGCACGCTGCGCAGGCTGTGGGTGGCCCCGGCGCCGGGGCACGGCTGGGAGACGGTCGCCGAGCGGACCTCCGAGCAGGCCGAGGTGCTCCGCAAGGCTCCCCCGGAGACCTCGGAGCTGGCCTCGGCGGCGCTGGCGGCCCGCGAGGAGCTGACGGCGGCGCCGGCCGAGGAACTGCTGCTGCACGGCAACTTCCGGCAGGGCAAGGTCCTCGCCGGCGAGCGCGCCCCGTGGCTGGCGGTGGGCCCGGACCCGATGGTCGGCGAGCGGGCCTACGACCTGGCGCGGCTGGTACGGGACCGGCTGGAGGACCAGATGGCCTCCTCGGCGGGAGCCTCGGGCGCCCGGCGCCGGGTGAACAAGCTGGCCGACGCGCTGGAGGTGGACCGGGACCGGCTGCGGGGCTGGACGCTGTTCCGGGCGGTCGAATCGGGCAACCGGGCGCTGGCCGCCGGGCGGCGGCGGGACGCGGAGCTGCTGCTGGAGTTCGCGGGCTGGTTGTAGGGCATAAGCCCTGTGGGGGGAACGCGGGGAGCGCGGGAAAGTGCCGCCCGGCAGGAGCAGGAGGCCGTCATGGTCGAGGAACTGCTGACAGCCGGCGCCGTTGCGGGCGTCGGGATCGTGGCCTACATGGGGGCCGCCGCCCGCGTGGTGAAGCAGTACGAGCGGGGCGTGGTCTTCCGCCTGGGCCGTCTGCGGGGCGGCGTCCGCGGGCCCGGCTTCACCTTCGTGGTCCCGGCCGTCGACCGGCTGCGCAAGGTCAACATGCAGATCGTGACGATGCCGGTGCCCGCGCAGGAGGGGATCACGCGGGACAACGTCACGGTGCGGGTGGACGCGGTCGTGTACTTCAAGGTGGTGGACGCGGCCAGCGCGATCATCGAGGTCGAGGACTACCGGTTCGCCGTCTCCCAGATGGCGCAGACCTCGCTGCGGTCGATCATCGGCAAGTCGGACCTGGACGACCTGCTCTCCAACCGGGAACAGCTCAACCAGGGGCTGGAGCTGATGATCGACAGTCCGGCGGTGGGCTGGGGCGTCCAGATCGACCGGGTGGAGATCAAGGACGTGTCGCTCCCGGAGACGATGAAGCGGTCGATGGCCCGGCAGGCGGAGGCCGACCGGGAGCGGCGGGCGCGGATCATCAACGCGGATGCGGAGCTCCAGGCGTCGAAGAAGCTGGCCGAGGCGGCGGAGGTCATGTCGGAGCAGCCCGCGGCGTTGCAGCTGCGGCTGCTCCAGACGGTCGTGGCCGTGGCGGCGGAGAAGAACTCCACCCTCGTCCTCCCGTTCCCGGTGGAACTCCTCCGCTTCCTGGAGCGTGCGGCGCCCGCACCGGCGGCTGCGGCCCCTCCGCCGGTGGAGCCGACCCCGGGTACGGCGGCCCCCGCCGCGGGGGCGTCTGCGAGCACCGCGGCCCCCGCCCAGGAAGCGGTGGCTCCGGAGAGCTCTGCGGGGCTCGGCCCCGGGGCTGCTGTGGAGCCCTGCCTGGACGGGTCCCCGCCGTCTGCGGAGCCGGACGTGCGCGGCTAGGCGCTGCGCGGAGCCGTCCCCTATCCGCCCTTCCACCGTTCCCCGGGCTCCGCCCGGACCCTTGCCGCGTGCGGCGCCGTTCCCGGGGGCCGGCCCCCGGACCCCGCTCCTCAAACGCCGGAGGGGCTGAGTTTCGCCCGGCCGGCGCTTGAGGCCCCGCAGGGTTACGGCGTCGTCGTCAGGCGGGACAGCGCTTCCGTCAGGGGAAGTTCCTCGCGGGTGCCGGTGCGGCGGTCCTGGAGTTCGACCACGGACTCCGCGGACCGGCGGCCCGCGACCAGGATCCACGGGACCCCGATCAGCTCCGCGTCCGTCAGCTTCACCCCGGGCGACAGGCCCGGCCGGTCGTCCAGGAGGACCCGGAGCCCCGCCCCGGCCAGGGACTCCGCCGCCGACTCCGCCAGCGCGAGCGGAACCGCCTTGCCCGCAGCCACGACGTGCACGTCGGCCGGGGCCACCGCCGCCGGCCAGCACAGGCCCCGCTCGTCCGCCGTCTGCTCGGCCAGCGCGGCCACCGCGCGGGAGACTCCGATTCCGTAGGAGCCCATCGTGACCCGGACCGGCTTGCCCTGGGCCCCGAGGACGTCGAGTCCGAAGGCGTCCGCGTACTTCCGGCCGAGCTGGAAGATGTGCCCGATCTCGATGGCCCGGTCGAGCCGCAGCCCGGCGCCGCAGGAGGGGCAGGGGTCGCCCTCCTCGACGACGACCACGTCCAGGTACCGGTCCACCTCGAAGTCCCGCCCGCAGACCACGTTCCGGGCGTGGGTGTCGGGCTTGTTGGCCCCCGTCACCCAGGAGGTGCCCGGCGCGACGCGGGGGTCGGCCAGGTAGCGGACCTTGTCCAGGCCCTGCGGGCCCACGTAGCCCCGTACGAGGTCGGGCCGGTCGGCGAAGTCCTCCGCCGTCACCAGCTCCACGACCGCCGGGGCCAGGTGCTCCCCGAGCTTGCCGAGGTCGACCTCGCGGTCGCCCGGTACGCCGACGGCGGTGATCTCTCCGTCGACCTTGACGAGGAGGTTCTTCAGGGTCGCCGACGCGGGCACGCCCAGGTGCGCCGCCAGGGTCTCGATCGTGGGGGTGTCGGGGGTCGGGATCTCCTCCGGCGCGGCGTGCTCCCCGGGGGCCGGGGTCAGGGCGAAGGTCACCGCCTCCGTGTTGGCCGCGTAGCCGCAGGAGGGGCAGTCCGCGAAGGTGTCCTCGCCGGCCGGGGCCGGTGCCAGGAACTCCTCCGACGCCGAGCCGCCCATCGCGCCCGACACCGCCGACACCACCCGGTGGTCGAGGCCGAGCCGCTCGAAGATGCGGACGTAGGCCTCGCGGTGGAGCCGGTAGGACTCCGCCAGGCCCTCGTCGGAGACGTCGAAGGAGTACGAGTCCTTCATCTGGAACTCGCGGCCGCGCAGGACGCCCGAGCGGGGCCTCGCCTCGTCCCGGTACTTGGTCTGGATCTGGTAGAGCATGACCGGCAGGTCCTTGTAGGACGTGCACTGGTCCTTGACCACCAGGGTGAAGATCTCCTCGTGGGTGGGGCCGAGCAGGTAGTCCGCGCCCTTGCGGTCCTTGAGCCGGAAGAGCAGGTCCCCGTACTCCGACCAGCGGCCGCTGACCTCGTACGGCTCCTTCGGCAGCAGCGCCGGGAGCAGGACTTCCTGCGCCCCGATCCCGTCCATCTCCTCACGGACGATGCGCGAGACGTTGTCCAGGACCCGCTTGCCGAGCGGCAGCCAGCTCCACACCCCGGCGGAGCTGCGCCGGACGTAGCCGGCCCGGACGAGGAGGCGGTGGCTGAGGGTCTCCGCGTCGGCGGGGTCCTCGCGGAGGGTCTTGGCCATGAGACGGGACATGCGCTGCACGTGTTGCGTTGACATGACGGGAGGCTATCGGGGGCTCCGGGGCCCGCGGAAACGGATTGAGCGCCTCGCCGGCCGGGGCCGTACGGCTCAGGGCCTGCGCAGCGGCAGCGGGGCCCCCATGACGGCGTACGGGAGGCTCGCGCTCGGGAAGAGGACCCTGCGGGCCAGGTCCGTGTAGCCGAGGGAGCCGTAGAGGCCGCGGGCGGGGCTGTCGGTGTCGATCGCGGAGAGGATCGAGCGGTCCTCGGCGGCGGTGTCGGTGATCAGGGTGATGAGGGCGCGGCCGACGCCCTTGCCCTGGAAGCCGGGGTGGACGTGGAGCTCGGTGATCACGAACGACCCGTCGAGCCACTCCTCGTGGCCGCCGGCCCGCAGATAGGGCTCGACGACTCCGGACCACCAGTGCGAGCGGTCGTTGGGCATGCCGTAGACGAACCCGGCGAGCGAGCCGTCCTCGGTGAACGCGCCGAGCGCGCGGGCTCCGCGGCAGGTCATGTGGCGCTGGACGATGTAGCGCCGGATGCCGACCTCCTCCTCGCTGAGCCCGAAGGCCATGGCCTGCACGCGCAGGGCCTCGTCGACCCGGGCGGCGAGGTCGAGGGGGCCGATCCGCAGTCCGGCGGGCCGGCCGGGCTCTTCTCCCGCGGGGGTTGGCGTCATGCGGCGACCTTACTGGCCGACCGCGTGCTCGAACAGGAAGATCGGAACAGGACGCTCGGAAACGGCACGCTCAGAACAGCACGTTCAGAACAGCACGCTCATGAACGCGCCGACCTCGCGGAAGCCGACCCGGTGGTAGGAGGCCCGTGCGGCGGTGTTGAAGTCGTTGACGTAGAGGCTGACCACGGGGGCCACGTCCCGGAGCGCGTACGCGACGACGGCGGCCATCCCGGTCTCGGAGTGTCCGCGGCCGCGGAACTCGGGGGCCACCCAGACGCCCTGGATCTGGCAGGCGCGGGAGGTCGCGGCGCCGATCTCGGCCTTGAAGACGACCTTGCCGTCCTCGACGCGGGCGAAGGAACGCCCACTGGCGACCAGCTCGGCGACCCGGGCCTGGTAGAGCAGGCCACCGTCGCCCGTCATCGGGGAGATGCCGACCTCCTCGGTGAACATGGCCACGCAGGCGGGCATGATCAGGTCCATCTCGTCCTTGCGGATCCGGCGCACCCGGGGGTCGGCGGTCACCTCGGTGGACGGCTGCTCCATGACCATGAGCGGCTGATGGGACCGGACGTCGCGGGCCGGGCCCCAGCTCGGCTCCAGGAGCTGCCAGAGCAGGCCGGTGGCCTCGGCGGGGCCGACGATCGAGGAGCAGCGGCGGCCGGTGCGGCGGGCGCGGTCGGCGAAGGCCCGTACCGCGTCGGGACCGGCGCAGACGGGGACCAGGTTGGCGCCGGCGTAGCAGAGCGAGCGGAGCTCGCCGTCCGCGTACCAGCCCCACATCTCGCCGCCCAGGCGCCACGGGTCGAGCCCGGCGACCTGGACCCGGGAGGTGACGAAGGCGTTCTCGACGGGCTCTCGGCCGAGGATGTCGAGCGCGGCGTCGAGATCACTGGGCTCGAGGACCCGGGTCGTGGTCTGCGTCAACACTGGGGGCCTCACCATGCAAGTCTGCTGATCTCCGCACTGTACCCGGACCGGCTCCGAGATGCCCCCGAGGGCCCTCGGGGCGGTCGTGCCCGCAGGCGCGCATGCGGACGGGCCCGGAGCCGCACCTGCGGCTCCGGGCCCGTCATGTCACGTCACGCGGGACCGGCGGGAACCCGCCGGCGCGGAACCAGCGGAACTAGACGCCGATCGCGACGGTCGGCTCGCCCGACATCACGCCGTCCTTCTCCATCTGCTCGGCGATCTTCATCGCCTCTTCGATGAGGGTCTCGACGATCTTCGACTCGGGGACCGTCTTGATGACCTCGCCCTTGACGAAGATCTGGCCCTTGCCGTTGCCGGAGGCGACGCCCAGGTCGGCCTCACGGGCCTCGCCGGGGCCGTTGACGACGCAGCCCATGACCGCGACGCGCAGCGGGACCTCCATGCCCTCCAGGCCCGCCGTGACCTCCTCGGCCAGCTTGTAGACGTCCACCTGGGCGCGCCCGCAGGACGGGCAGGAGACGATCTCCAGGCGGCGCGGCTTGAGGTTCAGCGATTCCAGGATCTGGATGCCGACCTTGATCTCCTCCACCGGCGGGGCCGACAGGGAGACGCGGATGGTGTCGCCGATGCCCTCGGAGAGCAGCGCGCCGAAGGCGACGGCGGACTTGATCGTGCCCTGGAACGCCGGGCCGGCCTCGGTGACGCCGAGGTGCAGCGGGTAGGTGCACTGGGCGGCCAGCTGCCGGTAGGCGTTGACCATGACCACCGGGTCGTTGTGCTTGACCGAGATCTTGATGTCGCTGAAGCCGTGCTCCTCGAAGAGGGAGGCCTCCCACAGCGCGGACTCGACCAGCGCCTCGGGCGTGGCCTTGCCGTACTTCTTCAGCAGTCGCGCGTCGAGCGAGCCGGCGTTGACGCCGATCCGGATCGGGGTGCCGGCGTCCTTGGCGGCCCGCGCGATCTCCTTGACCTTGTCGTCGAACTGCTTGATGTTGCCCGGGTTCACGCGGACGGCGGCGCAGCCCGCGTCGATCGCGGCGAACACGTACTTCGGCTGGAAGTGGATGTCGGCGATGACCGGGATGTTCGACTTCTTCGCGATCACCGCGAGCGCGTCGGCGTCGTCCTGCGTCGGGCAGGCCACGCGGACGATGTCACAGCCGGACGCGGTCAGCTCCGCGATCTGCTGGAGCGTGGCCCCGATGTCGGAGGTCCTGGTGGTGGTCATCGACTGCACGGAGATCTGGGCGTCCCCGCCGACGGCGACCGAGCCGACCTGGATCTTGCGGCTGAACCTGCGCTCGGCCAGCTTCGTCGGCACGGCGGGCATTCCGAGAGAGATGGCAGTCATCTGCTGTGCAACCCCAAGGTGTGGATATAGGTGCCGGGATCGGCGGGCTCCAAACCCCGAGATTACGCCAACCGGCACGGCTCTCGTGCATCGCCGATTCCGTGCCACTCGAACGTAGGGAGCCGGGCACGAAGAGTGCCCGGCTCCGGTCCACGTGGGGTACGCAGGGCCCGTACGGGGCCGCGCCGATCTTTCGATCAGGTGATTTTAATGGGATTGACCACATCTGCGGCCAGTACCAGCAGGGTGAAGCAGAGGAAGATGCCGGCCACCACGTACGCGGCGGGCATCAGCTTCGCCACGTCGAACGGGCCCGGGTCGGCGCGCCGGAAGACCCGGGCGAAGGCCCTGCGCACCGACTCCCACAGGGCGCCCGCGATGTGCCCGCCGTCCAGGGGCAGCAGGGGCAGCATGTTGAACAGGAAGAGGGAGAGGTTGAACATGCCCAGGACGTTCAGCATGATCGACATCCGCTGCTCGCTCGGAATGTCCAGGGCCGCGATCTCCCCGTTGATCCGGGCCGCGCCGACGATGCCCATCGGGGAATCGGGCTCGCGCTCGGCCCCGTTGAAGACGGAGTTCCACAGGGCCGGGATCTTGCCCGGGAGCTGGGCCAGGCCCTGCAGGCTGCTCTGGACGACCTCGCCCACCCGCTCCGCGGACTGGGTGAAGGTGAGCGGGGCGATCACGGACTTCGGGCCGACGCCGAGGTAGCCGGCCGAGACGTACTCGCCCTTGACGTAGCCTCCGTGGCCGTCGGTCTTGCCGACGCGGTTCTCCACGAGGTTCGCGTGCAGGGTGACCTTCTGGCCGTCGCGCAGGACGGTGAGGGTGGCGGGTCCGATGGTGTTCCGGATGTCCTGCTGGAGCGCGTCCCAGTCCTCGACCGGCTTGCCCTGGAAGGCCACGATCTTGTCGCCGGCCTGCACGCCCGCGGCCTTGGCCGGGGCCGCCGGGTCGCCGGCCGTGCAGGTGTCGCGGTTCTCGCTCTGCTTGATCACGCAGTCGGTGACGGTCTGGACCTGGGTGGTCGTCTGCTGGACCCCGAAGGTCATCCACACGCCGAAGAAGATCGCCATCGCCAGGACCAGGTTCATGAACGGTCCCGCGAACATCACGATCACGCGCTTCCACGGCTTGCGCGTGTAGAAGAGCCGCGATTCGTCGCCCGGCTGCAGTTCCTCGTACGCCGCCGAGCGGGCGTCCTCGATCATCGAGCGGAACGGCGACGTGGAGCGGGCGGTGACCTTGCCGTCCTCGCCCGGCGGGAACATCCCGATCATGCGGATGTAGCCGCCCATCGGGATGGCCTTGAGCCCGTACTCGGTGTCGCCCTTCTTGCGCGACCAGATGGTCTTGCCGAAGCCGACCATGTACTGGGGCACGCGGATGCCGAAGAGCTTGGCCGTGGAGAGGTGGCCGAGCTCGTGCCAGGCGATGGAGAAGAGCAGCCCCACCACGAAGACGAGCACGCCGATCAGGGTCAGCAGTACGGTCATGCGCGCGCCTCCAGGGCGGCCGATGCCGCCATTTCCTGTGCCCGGGCCCTGGCCCAGGTCTCCGCTTCAAGGACGTCCGCGACCGTGAGGGAAGTTCCCCCGGCGGGGATCCCGTGCTCATCGACCACGGCAGAGACCGTATCCATGATTGCTGTGAACGGGAGCCGACCGGCCAGGAACGCCTCTACGCACTCCTCGTTCGCCGCATTGAACACGGCGGGCGCGGTACCGCCCAGGGTGCCGACGTGCCGGGCCAGGCCCACCGCCGGGAAGGCCTCGGTGTCCAGCGGGAAGAACTCCCAGGTGGACGCCTTGGTCCAGTCGAAGGCGGTGGACGCGTCCGGGACCCGCTGGGGCCAGCCGAGGCCGATCGCGATCGGGCCGCGCATGTCCGGCGGGGTGGCCTGGGCCAGCGTGGAGCCGTCCGTGAACTCCACCATGGAGTGCACGTAGGACTGCGGGTGGACCACGACCTCGATCCGCTCGAAGGGGATGTCGTAGAGCAGGTGCGCCTCGATGACTTCCAGGCCCTTGTTGACCAGGGTCGCCGAGTTGACGGTGATCACCGGGCCCATCGCCCAGGTCGGGTGGGCCAGCGCGTCCTGCACCGTGACCGAGGCCAGCTCGGCGCGGGTGCGGCCGCGGAAGGGCCCGCCGGAGGCGGTGACCACGAGCTTGCGCACCTCGGCGCGGGTGCCCGCGGCCAGGGCCTGGAAGAGCGCCGCGTGCTCGGAGTCGACCGGGATGATCTGGCCCGGCTTCGCCAGGGCCTTCACCAGCGGGCCGCCGACGATCAGCGATTCCTTGTTCGCCAGGGCCAGGGTCCGCCCGGCCTTCAGCGCCGCGAGGGTCGGCGCGAGGCCGATGGAGCCGGTGATGCCGTTGAGCACGGTGTGGCACTCGGAGGCCGCCAGCTCGGTCGCCGCGTCCGGTCCGGCGAGGATCTCGGGCAGCGGCTCACCGGGGCCGTACTCGGCGTCCAGCGCCTCCTTGAGGGCCGGTACGACGTCTTCGCGCGCGACGGCCACGGTGTTCACGCGCAGCAGCCTGGCCTGCTCGGCCAGCAGCGCGACCCGGCCGCCGGCGGCGGACAGGGCCGTGACCCGGAACCGGTCCGGGTTGCGCACGGCCAGGTCGATGGCCTGGGTGCCGATGGACCCGGTGGAGCCGAGGATGACGATGTCCCGACGGCCGGCCGCGGGGTCGAAGAGGAGGTGCGGATCGGCGAGGGGGGATGGGCGGTCGCTCATGGACCCATTGTTGCCGCAACTCAGGGGCGCCCGGACACGGAGCCCCCGTCCGTTACCCGAAGGAGAAGGTGCGGGAGCGTCCCGGCGAAGTCCGGCAGGGCGAGCGCCACCCGCCACCAGGCGTCGGGATCGGAGCCGAGGGCCAGCGCGAACAGCCGGTCGGCCTCGGACCGTGCGGCGATCACGGGGGCGGCCGGTTCGTGGCGGTCGGGGTGGTCCACCTCACCCAGCCAGTTGTCCTCGTCCAGGGCCCAGCAGGCGGGCGCCTTGTGCCGGATCACGTCCTCGCCGGTGAGCAGCCCGCGGGCGAGGCAGTCGCGGACCCACCGGATGTCCTCCTGGCCGGACTCCATGGGCACCGCGAGGCTGGCCAGGGCCAGTTCCCGATCCACGCCCGCGACGGGCTCGGCGGTCCCGGGCGCCATGGAGCGCACCGCCTCGGCGAGCCCGGGGACCGGTGGTCCCGCGGCGGGCTCCGTCAGGGTGCCGCGCACGATCCGGGCCACCAGGACCGGCAGGGTGCCGGGGAAGCCGGGGGCGTGGCGCAGCAGTTCCGCCCAGAGCCGGGGGTCGTCGCGCAGGGGGCGCAGCGCCCGGGCGACGGCCGTGCGCATGCCCGTCCGCTCGGGCAGGGTCCAGCGCAGGCCCGTCCTGCGGGTCAGGTCGGCGAGGAGCAGGGTGCGGTGCGCGGGTGCCAGGTGGGCGACGAGCTCCTCGTGCGTGACCCGGCCCATCCGCACGGCGCGGACGGCGGGCCGGTACCAGCGGGGCTCGTCCGGCGCGATGGTGGCGAGCAGCGCGTGTACGGCGTCCCGGGGCAGGTCGGCGGCGAGCAGCAGGGCTTCGACGGAGCCGGCGGGCAGCGGCCGGCGGAGGTGTTCGGCGAGCAGCGGCTCCGGGTCCGGATCGTGGGGCAGCGCCAGGACGTCCAGTGCGACCCGGGGCCGGCGGCCGTGCCGGCGGAGCAGGCCGACGAGCTCGGCCGCGGTGAGCGGCCCCTCGCCGGGATCGCGGCCGAGCTCGGCGCGGAGCACCGGGAGTAGTTCCGGCGGGGTCCGGCGGCGGGCGTACCGGGCGGGCCCGGGCAGGCCGGGCAGCGGCCGGCCGACGACGCGGGGGTTGCGGGCGACGTAGGTCCGGTCGGCCTCGCTGCCGTGGCGGAGCAGCAGGGTGACGGTCGAGGCCGCCAGCCACTCGTCCCGGCACAGGTACTTGACGGCGGGCTCGTCGAGCCGGCCGATCATGTCGGTGACGACGTGGTCCGGTGCGTGGCGCAGCACCTGCGCCACGCACCAGGCCAGCCGTCGGCTGGCGCGGTCTTCCTCGGCCGTCGGCATCGTTCTCGTCCGCCTCGCGCTGTGCTCGTACGGGTACGTGTGCGGGTACCCGTACCCGCACACGTACCCGCACTCGTCCTCGTACATCTGCCCGATGCCTGATGTCCGCGATGATCGCAGGTCAGCGCAGCGGCCGGTGGACGTTTTTCCGGGTCGAGGGGCCGGGGGCGGCGTCGGCGATCCACGGGCCGTCGCCGGAGGGGTCGAGGATGCCCTCCTCCAGCCAGGTGTAGGTGCCGGACAGGACGCCGGCCACGACCTTGCGGTCCAGGTCGTCGGTGTTGTCCCAGAGCCGCCCGAAGAGCTCCTCCACGCGGAGCCGGGACTGCCGGCAGAAGGCGTCGGCCAGCTGGTAGGCCTCGCGGCCGTGCTCGCCGGAGGCCCGCAGGTGCTCGGCGCGCACGCAGGCCGCGCTCATCGCGAAGAGCTCGGCGCCGATGTCGACGATCCGGCCGAGGAATCCCTGCTTGGTCTCCATCCGGCCCTGCCAGCGGGACATCGCGTAGAAGGTCGAGCGGGCGAGTTTGCGCGACCCGCGTTCCACGTAGCGCAGATGGGTGGCGAGGTCGGGGTGGCCGCTCGGGTGGAAGGCCCGGTAGGTGCCGGGTACCTGGCCGGCGCCGGTGGCGAGCTGCGGCAGCCAGCGGGCGTAGAACCCGGCGGCGCGGGCGCCCGCCTTCGCCTTGTCGCCGAGGGCCTTCTCCGGGTCGATGAGGTCTCCGGCCACGGACAGGTGGGCGTCCACGGCCTCACGGGCGATCAGCAGGTGCATGATCTCGGTGGATCCCTCGAAGATCCGGTTGATGCGCAGGTCGCGCAGCATCTGCTCGGCCGGGACGGCCCGCTCGCCGCGGGCCGCGAGGGACTCGGCGGTCTCGAAGCCGCGCCCGCCGCGGATCTGGACCAGCTCGTCGGCCATCAGACAGGCCATCTCGGAGCCGTAGAGCTTGGCGAGGGCGGCTTCGATGCGGATGTCGTTGCGGTCCTCGTCGGCCATCTGGGAGGCCAGGTCGACCACGGCCTCCAGGGCGAAGGTGGTGGCCGCGATGAAGGAGATCTTCGCGCCGACCGCCTCGTGCCGGGCGACGGGCCGCCCCCACTGTTCGCGTACGCCGGACCATTCGCGGGCGATCTTCAGGCACCACTTCCCCGCACCCACGCACATGGCGGGCAGCGACAGCCGGCCGGTGTTCAGCGTGGTCAGCGCGATCTTCAGCCCGGCGCCCTCGGCGCCGATGCGCTGGGCGGCGGGGACCCGGACCCGGTGGAAGCGGGTCACGCCGTTCTCCAGACCGCGCAGGCCCATGAAGGCGTTGCGGTGCTCGACGGTGATGCCCGGCGAGTCGGCCTCGACGACGAAGGCGGTGATCCCGCCGCGGTGGTTCTCGCTCTTGGGGACCCGGGCCATGACGACGAGCAGGTCGGCGACGACCCCGTTGGTGGTCCAGAGCTTCACGCCGTCCAGGACGTACGCGTCCTCCCCGTCCGGGACCGCCGTGGTGGCCAGGCGCGCCGGGTCGGAGCCGACGTCCGGCTCGGTGAGGAGGAAGGCGCTGATGGCGGTGGTCGCGCAGCGCGGCAGGTAGGCGTCCTTCTGCTCCTGGGTGCCGAACATCTTCAGCGGCTGGGGCACGCCGATCGACTGGTGGGCGGAGAGCAGGGCGCCGATGGCCGGGCTCACGGAGCCGACCAGGGCGAGCGCCTTGTTGTAGTACACCTGGGTGAGGCCGAGGCCCCCGTACTTCGGGTCGATCTTCATGCCGAGCGCGCCGAGCTCCTTGAGCCCGCGCACGGTCTCGTCGGGGATCTTGGCCTCGCGCTCGATGCGCGCCCCGTCGACGGAGGTCTCGCAGAACTCCCGCATCCGGGCCAGGAAGGCCTCTCCTCGCCGGACGTCCTCCTCGGCGGGGAGCGGGTGGGGGTGGATCAGGTCCAGCCGGAACCGTCCGAGGAACAGCTCCTTGGCGAAGCTCGGCCGCTGCCAGTTCTGTTCCCGGGCCGCCTCCGCGACCTGCCGTGCCTCGCGCTCTGTCACCTTGGGCTGTGCGGGCTGTGCGGGCGGGACGGGCTGTGCGGGCTGTGTTGCGGACATGAGCGGGCTCACCTCGCCGCCGAGAGAGGGGGTGCTTACCGGTCGGTGCTACCAGTGAGTCGTACCCGTTCGGGGCGGCGGGGAAGCTCTCCCGGGATCTCAGGCATCCTGACGGGCCACGGCCAGACGGGCGACCTGCTCCGCATGGGGGATGAGGTAGAAGTGGTCGCCCTCGAAGACGTGGGACGTGAAGGCGCCCGTGGTGACCGTCGACCAGTCCCGTGCGCCCGTGGTGACGCGGGGGTCGCGGTCCCCCGTCAGGGCCATGACGCCCGCGCGCAGCAGCGGGGACTCCTCGCGGCGACGGTAGGTGCCGATCAGGTGGAAGTCGTTGCGCACGATCGGCAGGAACAGCTCGCGCAGCTCCGGGTTCTGCCAGATCTGCGCGTGGGGTCCGCCCAGCGAGGTGACGGCCGCGATCAGTTCCTCGTCGGTGCGCGGAGCGGCCGGGTCGGCGGGCCCGGCGAGTGAGCGGCCCGAGACGCACAGGCGCGTGACGTGGTCCGCCCCCGCGGCTTCGAGGCGCAGGAGGGTCTCGTAGGCCACGGCCGCGCCCATGCTGTGGCCGAGGAACACCGTGGGTACGGGAGCCTCGGCGAGGAGTTCCTCGGCGATCTGCGGCGACAGCGCGTCCATCGTCGGGATCAGCGGTTCGTCGATGCGGTTCTCGCGTCCCGGGTACCGCACGGCCACGACCTCGACCGAGGGCTCCAGGTGCCGGTGCCAGTCACGGAAGAAGTTCGCGCCGCCGCCCGCGTGCGGGAAGCACACCAGGCGCAGGGAGGGGGCGGCGATGGGGCGGTGGCGGACCAGGTAGGACACGTGCGACTCGATTCGTCGGCCGGGGATCGTCTCGCCCAGCGCTGCGCAGCCGCTGATCTGGGCGCTCACGACCCTGCCACACGGGGGCCGCGGCCGGGGCCCTCGGGGGCCCCGGGGCAAAAGGGGACGGCCGGAGCCCCCGCACAGTAGGCTCCGGCCGTCGGCTTGGTGGCCGTACGAGTTCGGTCAGATGTCGAGGCCGCTGAGGACCAGGACGCGCTCGTAGGTGTAGTCGTCCATCGCGTAGCGCACGCCCTCGCGGCCCACGCCGGACTGCTTGACGCCGCCGTAGGGCATCTGGTCGGCACGGTAGGACGGGACGTCGCCGACGATCACGCCGCCGACCTCCAGCTCGCGGTGGGCGCGGAACGCGGTCTGGATGTTCCGCGTGAACACGCCGGCCTGCAGACCGAACTTCGAGTCGTTGACGGCGGCGAAGGCCTCGTCGGTGTTCTCGACCCGGCGCAGGGTGAGGACCGGTCCGAAGACCTCCTCGGTGGCGAGGGTGACGCCCTCGGGCACCTCCGCGACGATGGTGGGCTCGTACGAGGCACCCTCGCGCTTGCCGCCCGTGAGCAGCTTGGCTCCGGCGGACACGGCCTCGTCGACCCAGGACTCGACCCGCTTGGCGGCGTCCTCGGAGACGAGGGGGCCGACGTCGGTGGCGGAGTCGTTCGGGTCGCCGGTGACCTGCTCGCGGACCTTGGCGACGACCTTCTCGACGAGGCGGTCGTAGACGGCGGCGTCGGCGATCACGCGCTGCACGCCGATGCAGGACTGGCCGGCCTGGTAGTTCGAGAAGGTCGCGATGCGGGTCGCGGCCCAGTCGAGGTCGGCCTCCGAGGACCAGTCCTCCAGGATCACGGCCGCGGCGTTGCCGCCGAGCTCCAGGGTGCAGTGCTTGTGGGGCACGGCCTGCTGGATGGCGTAGCCGACCTTGTCGGAACCGGTGAAGGAGATGACGGGCAGGCGCTCGTCCTTGACCAGCTCCGGCATCTTGTCGTTGGCGACGGGGAGCACGGACCAGGAACCGGCCGGCAGGTCGGTCTCGGCGAGCAGCTCGCCGAGGATCAGACCGGAGAGCGGGGTGGCCGGGGCCGGCTTCAGGATGATCGGCGCACCGACGGCGATGGCCGGGGCCACCTTGTGGGCGCACAGGTTCAGCGGGAAGTTGAAGGGCGCGATGCCCAGGACCGGACCCTTGACGAAGCGGCGGGTCAGGGCCAGGCGGCCGACGCCGCCGGCGTCGGTGTCCAGGCGCTGGGCCTCTCCGCCGTTGAAGCGGCGCGCCTCTTCGGCGGCGAAGCGGAACACGGACACCGCACGGCCGACCTCACCGCGGGCCCACTTGATCGGCTTGCCGTTCTCTGCGGAGATCAGCAGTGCGATCTCCTCGGTGCGCTCGGCGAGCCGGCGGGCCACGTGGGCGAGGGCCTCGGCGCGTACGTGGGCCGGGGTGGCGGAGAACTCCGCGGTCACGGCGTACGCGGCGGCCACGGCCTCTTCGACCTGCGCGTCGGTCGGCACGCTCACGGTACCGACGAGGCGGCCGTCCCACGGGGAGTGGACGTCGAAGCTGTCGTCGCCCGTGGCCTGGCGGCCGGCGAGCCAGAAGGCGTGGGTGGAAGTCATGCTGATCCCGGCCCTTCGGAGTGTGTGCGGTGGGTCCTTGTCTCCTCCACCGTAGGACTCCGGCGGGGTTTCGGCGTTTGTCCGGGGTGGAGTACGTGCGTGGCGCGGCGCGCCGCTTTGTCAGTGTCGGCGGCGCCCCGCCCCGTGCGGTCCCCCGCCGGGGGCTCACCCGGGACCCGGGGCGGCCCGCCCCGGCTCCGGGCGGCGGCCCGTCCCGGCTCCGCAGCGGTGGCCCGTACCGGCGGCGGCCCGGCTGCGCCATGGGCCGGGCCGGCTGCGGCGGAGCGGGCCGCTGCGCGGGGCGGAGTCCCCTACCCGCCCTTCCACCGTTCCCCGGGCTCCGCCCGGACCCGCGCCTCAAACGCCGGCGGGGCTGAGTAGGGGTACCGGGCTGCGCCCGGACCCCCTGGGGCTCCGCCCCAGACCCCGCGCCTCAAACGCCGGCGAGGCTGGAATTGCCCTACGGGCAACCCAGCCCCGC
>NZ_JBVJMS010000018.1:80914-121609 GCF_055584085.1 Streptomyces sp. NPDC104226 | reverse complement strand
GATCTCCCGCGGAGCGGGTACCCCAGCGCTGCGCGCTGGGGGCCGAACGCCCCCGCTGCGCGGGGGCGGGGCCCTTCGGGCCCGGCTCTCCGCTTCACTCCGAGCCCATGGCCGGCCCTTCGGGCCGGAGTCCTGCGCTTCGCTCCGGACTGCCTCCCGGTTCCGCTGCGCTCCACCGGGAGGGGCCCGCTACGCGGCCAGGGACTTCCCGTGCTCCGCACGGGAAGTGACCCCGTTTCACGGGGTCCGGGCCTGACGGCCCGTCGGGTGAGTCCGCTTCGCTCCCCCACCCTCGAAAGGGCCTTCCGGCTTCGCCTCTAGGCCCTGAACCCGCTACGCGGGTCCGCTGGCTACAAGAAGAGCGGGGCGGGGGTTGGCTCGGGTTTCAGTGTATGCCAGACAGGCAAGATGATGCAATGTAGCATTGGAAAAAATGAAAGATATCCGGAGAGAGTCCGGACGAATGGCTATGTGCACCGTGGCTGACTCCCCGTGTTGAGCGCCTGTTGTTCGGCCCTCCCTGGGACTGCTTCAACCACCTGCCAGACAGATGCCCCTGCGTTCTAAGAGGGAGATGACTGCATATCGCCTGGTCAGAAGGTTGCTGGGCTGGAGATGTGTCAGTGCAGGGCCGACACATCTCCACGCGGTGTGTCAGTAGTTGCCGACGCATCTTCGGCGTTTTGTTGCGCTACTGCAACTGAACGCCTCGTCAGATGCTTGCCGACCACCGGGGTTTGGTGGCAGTAGCGCAACAAAGTGAGCTGTCTTCGGCTCCGTTGGCTGCGTGCCGGGCCCCCGCTCTGGATTGCTGGGGCCCCGCCTTGGCTGTTTCAGACGCTGATGAGGCGGAAGGCTCGCTCCATCACGTCGTCGGCAGCCCCCGTGATGACACGCTCCGCCCGGGAGGCACTCTTTACCCCGAGGCTGGCGCCGCGCGCCGGAGCGAAGTGGTTGGCGTACTCGGTGATCGCGTTGTACCCGGCCCATGCTGTGCCCCGGATGTTTGCCTGGGTATCCGCTTGCTCAAACAGATTCCGGATCGCAGACCAGCGGCCGTCCCGGTTGTTCTTCTTCCGGTCGGTGTCGCTGTCGGGGACCGGCCACAGCTCCTCGACGACGGAGCGCAGCTGCGAGGTGCTCATCTCTGCTTCGATCATGCGCTGCGCAGTCTTCTCGAACTCGGTGGCGTACTGGAAGGTGAGCCCCAGTGCCTGACGGGCTTGGGCGATGCGGCCCCGGGCCCCGGATGTGTGGCGGACCGTGTAGCTGCTCTTCGCGTTGCGGAGTCCGGCGCGCAGGGTGTTCGCGCAGACCACCCTGACAGGCGTGACCACGATGCGAAATGCGCTGCTGCCGTCGTGCGAGTTGAACGCAGCGATGTACAGGTCGACGTTGTCGCTCTTGCCGATGGTCATGGTGTCGGGGAGCTTCATCGTCATGAAGACCTGGCGGCCGTTCCTGAGCGATCCGGCCGTCTCGAAGTGCGCGCCGGACTCGTCCACGAGGTGGTTCAGGAACTCGGCATGCTCCTCGTTCTGAACAGGGTGGTAATCCGTGCCGACCACTCCGAGGGTCTCGGCGTGTCCGGTCTTCGGGTGGGTTCGCACAGTGGCCCGGTGACTCGGTACCTCAAGCGAGGTCGCGCCGTCGGAGGTCAGCTCTGTTGCGGTCAGGCTGACGAGCCGCACGTTCCAGTTGCCGAGGGCGGCGAGGCGGATGGCGTCTTCGGCGGTGACGGCGTCGGTGGTGACGGTGCCGAGTGTGTGCCAGGCGCTCCTGCGGGCGCTCACGAACGCGGCCGTTCCGTCGCTGAACTGTTCGATCTCGTGTGCCACGGGATTCTCCTTCTGGATGTTCTTCGGACGCGCGGAAGGGGTGCCACTCCCCCGCCGCGCGGGTCGGGTGGTGTTCGTGGGTTGGGGGGGCCGGCTGCGGTGCAGACGGCCCCGCAGCCGCTGGCGCCATGTCAGGTGAGCGCTGGGGCGTCCAGGGGGGCCTGCGGGGCCGGGTGCCGCTTGCGGCCCCGCAGGCTGGGACTTGATCGTGGATGCCTTCCCCCGCCGCGCGGGCGAGGACGCGCAGGAGGGCTGCCGCGTACTTGGCGGAGATGAGCGGGTGTTCGAACGGCATGGGTAATCACGCTCCTTGCTCTTGCTGGTGCAGGGGGCGGCGCTTGGCCGCGCCCGGCGGACGGGAAAGATCAGGAGGTGGTCAGGATCTGGCGGTCGAGGCTCTCGGGTGCGGCGTGGGCCAGCAGTCGGTCCAGCAGCGTAAGGACCTGCTCGAAGATCAGTCCCTCGGTGCCGTCGGCCGTGGCCCGGCCCGTGAACAGGGCGCGGCCCTGCACGGTACGCGGGCTCCGGTAGAGCGCGAGGAGCTTCTCCACGGGCTCGTTGCGGGTGTGGCCGCACTGGGCGGCGTAGTCGTCCGTCCAGATGGACAGCGAGTCGGTCAGAGCGTGATGTGCGACGGAGTCCGCGCCGAGGGCCCGCTGTGCGGTCATCTCGGGGGTCCAGCCCAGGACGTGGAATCCGCCTGCGGGCGATACTTCCACGGCCAGGCGTGCCGGGCGTACAGGCATGCTTCTCCCTTGGGTTGAAGGGGGTTCTTCGGTCATTGGTGGGGCCTTGCCACGGGGCCCTCACCAACAAGAAAATTCTATCGCAATCTGTGTACTTAATGAAGGTGGAAGCAGCCTTTCCGGCCCCTCGAAGGAGTGATGTATCCGCAGGTCGCAGGCGGTTTCTGCCGGGTGGGGGCGGGCATTGCGGAGCCGGTGTCGTCCAGCACCCTCGCCGCGCAGCGGCGAGGGCAAGGGATACGGCAGCGCGAAGCGAGGCCGCTGTGGGAGCGAAGCGAGCGCAGTGGCCGCCTGCCGTATCCCGCAGCGCGTGAGAGCGCGCAGCGCTCGGTCCGGGCGCAGCGAAGCGGAGCCCGGCACGCGGGTTTGGGGTGGCGCAGCGCAGCGGAGCCACCCCAAACCTGGGCGGCACCGGCTCCGCAACGCCCGCCCCCACCCGGCAGAGAAAAGCCCTGAGGGGGCCTCAGCCGTCCGCTGAGGCCCCCTCAGGGCAAGTCCGATGTCAAGGGGTGTTCAGGAGCTCCTGCGCGGCTTTGAGGGCCGCCCGGCGTACTGCCGGCGGAAAGCCGAGCTGCTCCGCGGCCTGGTCTGTTTCGAGGTCCGGATTCGCGCGCGCCGCCGCAGCGATGCGCGCCGCGCGCGCCTGGATGAGGTGCTTCTGAGCGGTGGGCACGGACACGCCCAGGACGTCGACCACGTGAGCGGCCGTCACCGCGGGATCGGCGTCGAGGAGCTCGGCGATGCGGGCGGGGAGGAGGTCGCGGGGGACCATGTCGCCCGCGCCGCGGGGCCGGCCGCGAGGCGCCGTCACCGTTCCCCGCTGCGCCGCGTACGCGCGCAGGGCGGCGCGGGGCCAGTGCTCGACTCCGCCCACCGTGATGGTGTGGCTGGCGAGGGGCTCCTCGTGCTTGTAGCTGTCGACGCTGCGCGGCTTCACGCCGAGCACGGCCGCGGCCTCCCGCCGGTCCAGGAGGTCGGCGTCGTTCTCGGCCTCCGGGAGGGCGGGCAGCGCTTCTCCGCGGTGATGGGCTTCGACCTGCTCTTGGTCCCACAGCAGGACCAGTGCCCCGTCGGAGGAGACGGGCGGGGGGAATCCCTCGGCGTTGTACGGCTTGCCCTTGTTGAAGGTCGACCAGCGCATGCCGAGGACCTCGGCAACTTCCTTGCGGCCAAGGGCAGTGCGCCCTGCGCGGATCACGGAAAATGCCTCCCAACGGTCACCAGTGCCCCGCGGTGGCCGCCATCGCTGTCGGCCGGCCTCGCGGCTGAAAAAATGTATCGCACTCATAGCGAAGTCCTGAGCTCTCCGAGTGCCAGGAGCTATGCTCGGGCTGACGACGCGCCCCAGGGTTCCCTGCGGAGTGTTCTTCGGTCGGCCGGCGCCCTTGCCACCCGCTTACGCGGAAGTGGGCGCCGGCCACATTCATTTCACGGTGCGGGCCCTCGTCCTGGGACGCGTGTCCGGCTCACCGCCGCTCGGCGGGGGTTGGTGGGTGAGCGGTGAGTGTGGTCGCGCCCGTTCCGTGACGCCGTCCGGATTACCGCGGTGAGGTATCCGATGAGGTCCCGGCGGAAGAGTGAGGCAAGCGAGAACGTCGGCCCTGTGCCGACGTTCTTCGAAGTTCGGTTGCTGTATCGGCACGGCGATCGTGGCACTACTGCAACAGTGCACTAGCCTGCTCACGCGTACACAGGACAACGAGGGGCCCACCGACCGATGAGTGCAGCCAACGAGCCCGCAGTTCCCATCCCGCCTCCGCGGCCCACGAAGCGCCGCAGGCCCCTGCCCCCAGCGCCGCCCACGACCCCCTCGAGATCACGGCCGGACCGGGGCCAGGCCCTCGACCTCCCGGCCGGATACGGCGCGCACCTCTATCCGCTCGCGACGTCCAACGCGTTCCTCGGCGGCTCCTACAGCATGGACTCCCTGCAGTTCCTGCTGTGGGCTGTGCGCCGATACGGAGATGCCGAGGACCGCTTCGTTCTGGCCGTCCTCGTCGCGATGATCGGGCTGCAGGAGATTGGCGGGCACATCGAGCAGACCCAAGAGCACATCGGCCAGTCGATCGGCAGCGGCTACAGCCGCTCCCACGTCGCTTGGGCGCTGGGTGTGCTCGTCGAAGACGGCGTCTTGCGCCGTGTCCGCCGCGGCGTCTACCAGATCGTCCCCTCCGCGGTGCTGCGCGGGGGCGTACGCCCGCCGGCCGCGGGGAAGCGTAAAGTCCCAGGAGGCGCACCGGAACGGGTTCAGCAGCTGGACCTCCTCAAGGAGATCCTGGACGACCCTTCCGCTCCAGAAGCGTTCAAGGCGATGGCGCAGGTGGACGCCAAGCTGCCGGAAGGACCCCGGCAGACGAGGAAGGGGAAGTGATGAGCATCGCTTCGGCGGCACGGTGGCCCATGCCGCAGGACGACCCATACGCGGGGTTCGGGTACGTGCCCAGCCTGCCGCCCACCGGCTACAAGGTGCTCCTCTACATGCTCACGCAGCAGCAGGACGGCGGGCTCGTCCGTGCCACACATGAGGAACTCGCCGCCGGCCTTGCCATCGACCGCGGAGTGCTCAGCCGGGCGATGCCCTACCTCGTGGCAGCACGGCTCGTGTACGTCATCGGCCGCGGGAAGTTGCAGATCCACCCCATGCTTGCCCGCTACTCGAACGCTCAGGACCGCCACGCGGCCCTTGCCGCGCTCGCCCCAGAGGACCGGCTCGACGTCGGGCACTTCGAAGAGGAGTACGAGCGGCGCCTCGCCCTGCACCAGGAAGAGAAGGCCCGCAAGAAGGCGAACAAGCCCTCCACGGCCCGCGGGCACCTGCGCAGCGTCCACTGACCTGATGTTAGACGTGCAGGTGGCAGGGCGAGAACGCTGCGCTTGCGCTCAGCACCCATGCTCGTCGAGTACCGTCCGGGTCGCCTGGTCCAGCGGTCGGAGCGGGTGCGTCCCACCGTCCTCGGCCGGGCCCAGGCGCAGCGTCGGGCCGCCGTTGGTGGGGGTGATGACGAGGACACCGCCGGCTACGGCGGTCTGGACTGCGTTGTGTCGGTAGGGGGTGACTGCGAGGCATCCGTCCGCGTACTGCCTCTCGTACCGGTCGTGCGGGCCGGCGAAGAAGTGTTTGGCGAGCGGCCCCTGGCCCTGCCAGACCACAAGTGCAAGGAGGGCTGCGGCAATCCCGGGTACCGCAGCCCGAAGCCCGGGGCCCTGGATCAGCTTCGGTACGTACCGAAGGATGATCCCGAGGCCGGTGGACGCGATGAGGGCTGCTGCCGTGAACAGCCAGGCGTAGTGGGGCAGGAGATCAGCGTGCTGCCCGAAGGTCAGAGGAAGACCAGTGCATGCCAGCACCAGTCCTGCGGTTCCGGCGAGGGTCGCGATCTGGAAGCCGGTGGGCTTGGCGGGCCACGTCGGCCGGTGTGCGACGAGTGCTTCTTCGCGGGCAATCCAGCGCCCGGCGCCGCGTAGGCGTCCTGCCTGTGGTGTGACGCCGTTCAGACGGAGTTCGACGAGGAGGACCAGGACCGCGTCGCCGAAGGCGACGGCCCGCTGGTGCGCCGCACTTTCGTCGTCCCACAGCCGGTCGAACTCGTCGAGCCGGCCCGGCTGGATACGAATCCCACTGCCTTGCGGGAACGCGCGGTTCAGCGGGTGGGCGGGGTCGGGGAACCCGGGCAGCGTGGGGGCCGACCGTCCGTTCCCGCCCAGGAGGTCGCCCCCAAGGCTGCCAGCGGGGTCGGGGATGTAGGACTCGTACAAGCTGTCCCGCTGACGGTGACCACGGAGGCTAGCCTGCAGAGCCTCAGCCTGTTCGATCACCACCTCCAGCAGTGGGCCGGGCAGGGCGCTGCGCATCTGGGCCAAGGCGGCCTTGTCCGGGACAGCCCGCCACAGCCCTCCCCTCCTGTGCAGGGTCCGGTCCCTCCATATGTCCCGCAAGCCCGGCCAGATCCGGGCGGCGGGCAGCCTTCGGGGCGGGCGCCGGTCTGCGAGGTGAGCGCGCAGCAGGGCCTGGGCGGAGCGCAGGTAGTCGGCCTCGACGGCGTAGAGGACCGCGACGGCGGTGTGGCGGACCTCGCGGCTGCCGTCAGCGCCGAGCGCGCCCACGCGTTCACGGCCGGCCCGGGCGGCGTCGCCCTGGGCACGCAGCTCGGAGATCGCCTGCTGCCAGCCGCTGCTCATATCCCCGCCACCCTCTATGTACGCCCTCGTGTGCTGCCGCCCTGCACTTCTGGTGATGGTCCTCATCGTGGCAGAGCGAGACAACCCGTTGCAGCTCCTCTGGGATCATGCTGCTCATGGAGCCGCCACCGATTCCCTGCCCGGCCAGGCTGATTCCTGATGCCACGGGCACCGCTGCCTTCTCTGCGGCCTACCGGGCCGCCAAGAGCGCGGGGGTCACCTATGTGGGTATCGAGCGGCGCGGCCGGCACTGGACAGTGAAGAGCGTGCGTCACCCGTCCCATGCCGTGAGCCCGTCCGCAGCGGCTGCCGTACGAGAGGCCGTAGCACTCCTGGGCTCTCGGGGCGAGGCCCGGGGGCACACAGCGGCCGGCCCGGACTACGTGCTGCTGAATGGTGTCGTGAGCGCAGAGCGGGCGCGGGAGCTCGCCGCGGCAGTGCACGCCGCGCTATACGGCGACCTCGGACCGTTGGCCCGCGCCGTACCGGATGTCGACTGAACCTGTCCCCGTGCGGCAGCGATCTGTGTCGTACGGGTCCTGCCGGCGCGGCGGCCGCCCCTGTAGGGCCGCCGTCATCGCCGCCACAGCCAGTCACGCCAGCGGCGCTTCGTCTCTTCCGGACTGACACGGGGCACGGACGGGGGATAGGGCGGCAGCGGCGGGACCACGACAGCGGGAGGCAAGGGCTCCTCGACGTCCGGCTGTTCGACAGTGCCGCGCTCCACACGGGACGCCTGCTCCGGCCGGTCATGACTGCGCGGTTCCTCCGGCGGATGAAGACGGTCGCGGGCGTCGGTTGCCTCGGACGGAGCGCGGTCGTGTCCGTCGGCCACGGGCGAAGGTTCGGTTGCCTGCTGTCCGTCCTGCTCGTCGTCTCGGCCTTCCTGGACAGGCTGGTCCCTGGCTGCCAGAGGCTGAACCCGAGCGATCCCTGGCGGTGGGCCGGCAGATGGGCTCGCAGCGGATGCTGCTTGCTCCCCGGCGGGCCGGCGTGGAGGTTTCCCCGGAATGGCCCGAACGGTGGTGCCGTGCGTGGGCGGCGCCGGCGGGCGCGGCCGGGGTGGTGTGCTCCTGGAAGGCGCGGTTGCGTCCGGTGAGACACCCCAGCGTTCTACCTGCCAGGGCTCACGGATCCACAGCTGCAGCTCGACCCACCCCCAGGTCGCGGCCTTGGCGATGTCGGGGAACAGCTCCCAGTAGCCGTAGCCGAGGAACTCGCCCGTAGCGGTGTGGGCTGCGATCCATTCCGGGTTGTCGCAGCGGATCGCGACGCGGAGTTTCAGCTGTTTCCCGTCCACGAGCACCGGGTTTCGGGCAACGTACATCGCGACGTGGGTGGTGCCCTTCTTGGCCACGCCCGCGGTGTGCGCGGGTCCCCAGACGGCGTTCGGAATGCTGCGGGCTGTTCCGTCGATGAGGGCCTGGGCCAGCCGGTCGGCGTCCTGGGGGCCGAAGCAGAACTCGTCCCAGGCGATATGGCTGTGCCCGTCGGGAGCGATGGCGGCGAACTCGGCGACAGCCTCGGTGTCCGAGCGGAAGTTCTTGAGGAGCCTGACGATACGCCGGGCGGAGGCGATCGCCGGGCCCTGCTGCTTACTCGTCGGCCGCGGTCCACTCGAACCACCGCGGGGCGGCCGGTCCGCAGGCCGTGTCACGCCCGAAGTGCCGCCCGGTCCTCCGGCACGTGAGACGGGCGGACACTTCAGGCGCCACTGGCCGTCCTTGCGGACCACGGTGCCTTGGGACGCGGTGAGGAGTTCCTTGCCCCGCAGGGGCAGATCAAAGTTGCACCACAGTGCGTGTTCCCGGCCATGCGGTTTGAAGAAGTGCGACATCCGGGAGCCCGGGTCCTCGGCGTTGCCGGTCCTGACTGACACTTCCACGCCGCAGCCACCGCAGTACAGCGGTACCAGATAGGGGGGCACGGGCTTGGTATCGATGGCTGATCGGTCGTAGTCATCCCCCCGGGAGTCCTTCACCCACGGAATACGCACGCCTCGCATCTTCTCTGCCACTGCGCTGCTCCCCTCTGCAACTACCGGCTTTGAGACCTCCCGTGCCGGCATCGCCGACCTGCGTGGATCCGTGTGGCAGGGCCATCGCCCGTCGCGCCTGCCGCATGTCCCCGTGCTCAGCCTGTCGCGCTGTTGATCGTCACTGCTCCGTTGGACATAGAGAGGCCCGAGTATTGGTCCACTTCGAAGGGGGCGTTCCCATCGGGATCCGCAGCACGGTCCTGCCCGGTTTGGCCGTCGAGGACTACGGACCCGTTCGAGGTTCTGCCGTACGCGGCGCCGTGCCAGAAGGCCGTCACGCGGGGGATCAGCCGTCCGGAGCCGTCGGGCAACTGCCACACCTTCTGCGTGCTCGAGGCGTTGAACACGACGATGCTGCTGGTGCCCCCGCCCCCCGTCTCGAGCGCGCACAGCACGAGGGACTGCTCGTCGTATCGGCAGATCCAAGACCCGCCAAGCTTCACGGAGCTGTCGGCCGTAGCCCGAACGGCACCGGTGACCGCGTCGAAGATCGTGAGCTTCGAGTCGCGGCTCGTGGCCAGCATCCCGGGACCCGCGGCGGACACAGGCAGGGGGCCTTTGCCCTTCAGCGCCGTCCAGCGCGGCTGCCCGCTCTCCACCGCGAAGCCAGAGATCTGGCCTTGCATCACGTCGGTGGACTGGGAGCCCGCGACCACGCCGTCCGCAAGGACGGCGGCCCGGAGGCCGGGCTGCTTCCAGCGCACGCTGCTGTCCTGCCGGCTCAGAACGTACGTCGCGTTCGAGGCCACCACCACGACGTTGTCCTTGTCCACGGCGACGACCTGCGAAGCCCGGACTTCGCTGAGACTGACCGGCCCTCCCGACACCGGCTGGAACTCGGCCGTCCAGATGGATCTGCCCGTGGCGGCGTCCACGGAGAGCACCTCGATGACGTCGCGGGAGGGCGTTGTCCCCTGCGCCTTGACCGTCCGGTCGAACGCCGCGAGTACCGTCGTGACTCCCTCAAAAGCTTTCACCAGGGGAGCAGTTCGTTCGTGACCGAAGCCGCCCAGCTCAGGAGGGTTCTTCGTGTCTGCCTCCCACCTCACTTCGCCGGTCCCGGTGTCCACCGCCTTCAGACCGCTCTCCGCGGTGACGTAGGCGGTTCCGTCGGTCAGCGTCACGGCAGGCCAGCTCGCATCGCCGCTGCTGGTGCTCGGCTGACGCGCGTCCGACAGGTCCACCTGGTTCGTCCCAGATCCGTCGAACTTCAGGGGCGGGTCGAAGGCGCTGCGAGCCGGCTTGGTTGGCGATGGTGAGTGGACCTGCGGGCTCGCGTACTTTCCGGGCTGCTTGAGGTCCTCGCCCCCGCAGCCCGCGAGCGCTGAGCCGGCCACGACGACGCCCAGCGTCAAGCCGACGAACCTTCTCGAACCCCATTGAGACCGCATTTCTCCCCGATCGCGTGTCTGCCCATCTGGATCGACCAACCATATTCGTCGGGATGATCACGATGCTCGGCTTTCGCGCAAAGCGGGGCGGCCCAACGCTGGGACTAGACGAGGTTGAGGTGCAGAAACGTGCCGGTGCGGATGCAGAAGAGGCTGTCAGCCGGCTGCCTTGGTTCAGCAGTCGCCAGGAACCCGATATCGGCTGCCTCGTGCGACGGAATCAGCTCAGATGGTTGCGCAGGTTTCCAGCCTTTCAGGTTCCACATTCAGCCAACCCGCAGGCGGGGTCCCGGCCTGCGCGTGAATGGAGGAGGCTCCTCGCCCAGAGGTCGCTCCCTAGACATTCCAGCTGCCGATGTCCGACCTTTCGGACTTAATTCCGAGGGGGTGCAGTCCGCGTGCGAAAAAGTGCCGGTTTGTTCCCATCCCACGTCCGTGAACTGCACTAACCGCTTTCGATGTTGCCCAAACTCTGCGTAACGTATGGGAACGTCCGGCTGGATGTGGCGGTTGGGGTTTAAGCACCACCGGCACGCGACTGCCTACGCCGGTAGATTCTGGCTCGGTACTACGGGGAGGTAGCGGTACCCATGGCACTTGTTGAACTACACCGTCGAACCGGAAAGAATCGGAGCCGGTCCTTCCCCCTATTCCTCGCCGCCTGCGCAGTCCTCACTTCAGCCTGCACCTCGTCCAAGGAACCCGACAGCAAGTCGAGTGAACCCGTCAGCCCGCCCGTATCCAATGCTCCCGCCAGCAAGGCACCAGCCGATCCGGTGGAGACCGCGAAGACGGATGCGCTCACCGCCTATAAGGCGTACTGGACCGAAGTACCCAGGGCCTTTGCGATTCCGGCGATCGAGGGGACGGACCTGAAGCGATATGCCGTTGCCGATGCGCTGAACAATGCCATGGAGACAGTCGCCAACCTGAAGACCAACGGCCGGGTCATGACAGGCGAGCCGGTGGTCTCCAGCGCCACCGTGACTGGGGCGGAGCTAGAGAAGAAGACCCCCAATGTCGCCATCTCGGCGTGCCTGGATGTCTCCAAGTGGAAGATCACCGACAAGAAGTCCGGGCGGCCGGCCCCCGTAGACTCCAGCACTGTCAGCAGGTACGTCATCACCAGCGTCATGGAGCGCTGGGACGGCTCGTGGAAGGTCCTCAAGGACGACCTGCACGCGGACCAGCCGTGCTAGCGCGCAGATACGCGGTCCTCGCCCTTCCCCTTGCTGTATCACTCGCTCTCCCTGCTACGGCTGAAGCAGCAAAGAAGCCGCGGTGCGAGAACAAATACGTCTGCCCGATCGTCGTGGTCCCTGGAGACCCCGGCGCAACGCACCCGCCCGGCGATGACGGCGGCAGCAGCGGTGGTGGCGGCGACACCGGGGGAGGGAAAGGCCGTTACACCTGCACCTACACCCTGGCCGACCCGCAGCCCTCGGACAACAGCGGGTTGTGGGGGCCCGGTGGCCGACAGCCCGGTGTCTCCATGTACATCGAGGACTGCCTCGACAACGAGACCGGCATGCACGAGATCAAGAACATCTTCACCACGGCCCCGCCCGGTGGTGGCGGTCCGGTGATCGATCCCGCGGTCGTTGCACAGCAGGCTGTGGACAAGATGCTGCTACGTCCGCCGGCGATCGGGATCACGCCCAAGCCTGGCGGGAAGGGCGTGGTCGGCATGCCGGTCTACATGTGGACCGAGACGGGCCCTGAAACGTACGGCCCGAACGTCGCGTCCGCCTCAATCGGCCCGGTCAGCGTCACGGCCACCGCCAGGGTCAGCAAGATCGTCTGGACCATGGGAGACGGGCACACCGTCACCTGCACCACAGCCGGGACCCCCTACAAGGCGGAGTACGGCAAGACGCCCTCACCGGACTGCGGGCACCGCTACACGGCACCGTCGTCCACCGCCGGCGGGAAGTACCACGTCACCGCGACCTCGACTTGGTCGATCGACTGGCAGGTCACCGGCGGCGCCCAGGCCGGCCAGCTCACCGAGGTCCGCACCAGCGCCGTGGACATCAACGTCGTCGAGGTCCAGGTCCTCAACTAGCACGTCGCACCTGCTCTTCCCCGAGAGGCACCCGTATGGAATCCCCCGTCGCCCCGCCGGTGCCGCGCCCCGCCGGCCCGCGTACCGACCTGCCCATCACCACCGCGGTCCCAGCCAAGCGGCAGCGCCGCTACGGCGTCGCCGCACTGTGCACCGTGCTCGCCATCGCGGGCGCACTCGGCGCCGCCGCCGCGGTCACCTCGGTAGGAGAGCGCACCAAGGTCCTCGCGATCGCGCAGGACGTACCGGCCGGGCAGCCGCTGACCGCCGCCGACATCGTGATCGCCGAGGTGTCCGCCGACGGCGCGCTCACACCGATGCCCGCCGCCGACCGCGCCTCGGTGGTCGGGAAGCGGCCCGCCGTGGACCTGCGCAAGGGCGGGCTGCTCCTCGCCTCACAGCTGAACCCTGGCACGGGGCTTGGCGACGACAAAGCCCAGGTCGGTGTGCAGGTCAAGCGGGGCCAGGCTCCTGCCGGTGCTCTGGTGCCGGGCGACAAGGTCCTCGCGGTGACCGTGCCTGCGCAGGGCGAACAGGTCAGCGGAAAGGAAGCAGAGGCCCCTCCGGTATCGGTGAAGGCCGTCGTCGTCTCCGTCAGTCGGCCGGACGCCTCCGGCGCCATCGTCATCAACTTGGCCGTCGCCGCTTCAGACGGCCCTCTCCTGGCAACGCGTGCCTCCGCGGGCCGGGTCGCTCTTGTACGCGAAGCCCGGAGCACCTCGTGACCGTGACCGCGCTCGTCTCCGCAAAATCCTCCGGTGTCACCACCAGCGCACTGGCCCTTGCTCTCGCCTCCTCGCGACCTTCACTGCTGGCCGAGTGTGATCCGGCCGGAGGGACCATCCGCGCTGGGCTCCTGCAGGGCCGGGTCGACGCCTCCTACGGCCTCTACCACCTGGCTGCGGCCGAACGCGCGGGTGATGACGCGCTCGCGCACACCTTCGCCAGCCACCTGGTCCCCCTGGACGGAGCCGGCAACCGCCGGGTTCTGCCCGGTCTGACTGACCCTGCGCAGGCCGCGGCGCTGGGCCGGACCTGGCCGGCACTCGCGCAGGTGATGCGGGTGCTCTCGGATGAGGGCGGATACGACGTGACCGTCGACGCCGGCCGGATTGCCCTGGAGTCAGGTGCCCTGCACCCGGTCCTGACCCCGGCTCCCCTGCTCCATGGCGCGGACCTGGTCCTCATCGTCGTACGCGGCACCAGCCAGTCGTTGTCCCTGGCCCGCCACGTCGTCGAACCGCTGAAAGCGGAGCTCGACGAGCGGGGCACCGGCGCGGACGCACTCGGCCTGCTCCTCATCGAAGAGGGCCCTGCCCGAGCCCACGAGATCGCCGAGACCCTGCGCCTGCCCGTCCTGGCGACGCTGCCCTTCGACCCGGAAACCGCCGGCTACCTCACCTACGGCGGGCAGCCACCGCGCAACACCAAACGCAACCCGCTGCTCCCCCGCGCGCGCACCGCTGCTGACCACTTCCGGGCCGCCGCATCGCGCCGGCGTCTGCAACGCCAGTACCCGGCCGCCGCTGCGAATCCGCAGCTGTCCGGCGTGCTGCAGCGACTCAGCCGGGAGGTGGCGCCCCGTGGCTGACACTCACCAGCGCCCCGGCCCTGCTGCGGGGCCTGCCGACATCACGAGTCTGCTCGCCGGAAGGATCGGCCACGGGCAGCAATCCCGGCCACGCGCCGCCGTACCGGCTGTCCGGCCTCCCCTGCCCGCGGCCCGCGCGGCTCTCCCCGTGCCCCCTGCCGGTCCGGCATCGGTGCCCTGGCTCGCCGGGCTGCCCGGTGAACTGCCGGTCACATGGGATGTGATCGAGTCCCTGCAGGCGGACGTCTCCCAGAAACTGACCGCGGAGGACCCCAACCGGCTTCTGGACGGAGATGATCGCCGTGCGCGAGCCCGTTCCCTGGTCAATGCGGCGGTCGCGCAGTGGGTGATCCTTTACGCGCAGGGCAACACCCCGCTCAGCGCCGACCAGGAACGCGCGATAAGCGATGCCGTCTTCGACTCCATGTTCCGTGGCGGGCGCCTGCAGTCCCTGCTGGACCAGGACGGCGTCGAGGACATCATGGTCGACGGCCTGAAAGCCCACATTGAGTACTTCGACCGGCCCCGCCAGACCATCGACAAGGTCGCCGACTCCCACGACGAGCTCATCGCCTGGGTCAACAGAATGGCGAGCTTGTCCGGGCACGGCGAGAGGTCGCTGTCCCAGTCCACGCCCTCGATCGGGTTCCGGATGCCGGACGGCTCCCGTGTCACCTCGAGCCTGCTCACGACCCGGCCTTCGGTGGCGATCCGCAAGCACCGCATCCGTGACCACGGCCTGGACGAGCTCCTGGAGATGGGCTCCATCAACCCGATTCTGCGCGCCTTCCTGGTCGCCTGTGTCCAGGCTGAGATGAACATTCTGGTCGTGGGCAGCATGGGAGCCGGCAAGACGAGCCTTCTGCGGGCCCTGGGACGGGAGATCCCGGAGGAGGAGCGGCTGGTCACCCTTGAGTCGGACCGCGAGCTCTATTTGGATGAGCCCGGTCCGGCCCACAAGCCCGGCCCTTTGACCTTCGCCTTCGAAGCCCGCCAGTCCAACGGTGAGATGCGCGGCGGCGAGAAGGCCGGCGAGATCACCATCGCCGACATGTTCGACACCGCGCTGCGCTACAACGCGACCCGGGTGATGGTCGGTGAGGTCCGCTCGAAGGAAATCCTCTCCATGCTCGACACCATGTCCGCGGGCGGCAAAAGCTCGATGTGTACCCTGCACGTGCGCAGGCCGCACGGCATCATCAGCCGCCTGGTCCAGCTGTGCACCAAGGCTGGCATGCAGACGGATGCGGCCCATCACCTCATCGCTTCCTCCGTCGACATCGTCGTGTACATCACCTACCTGGACGAGACCGCGCTCGGTGGCCGCAAGCACCGTTTCGTCTCCCACGTCGTGGAGATCCACGACGTCGTCGGTGAAGGCGGCCGCCCCACCATCACCGAGATTTTCGCGCCGCAGGGCACCGAGCGGCGGGCCGTCTACCGCAACATGCCCTCCTTCGTCGACGAGCTGGAACTCACCGGGAACTTCTACCGCCACTGGCTCACCCACGAGCACGAGAACGCCTGGGGCGCCCCCTTGGAGCTGGTACGCCGATGAAGACACCCCTCCGGGAGATCCGGTGAACTCCAACCAGCTCGCCCTCGTCGCAGCCTGCTGCGCCGCCGTCATGGTCCTCGCGCTCCTCGCAGCCGTCCGTGAACTGCGCGGCCGCACGGTGGACCCGGGCAAACCAGCGAGCCGTACGGCCGGGCGGATCCAGCGGGCCAAAGCCGAACTGCCGCAGTCCTGGCAGAACCGCTGGCGCCACCTGTGCACGGTGGCCGCCGCAGTGACGCTGGCCGTGTGGGCGTGGACGGGCTGGCCCGTCCACGGCCTCCTCGCCGGCGCCGCTGTCCTGGGCCTGCCCTACGTCCTGAACCCCGGTACAGCCGCCGTCCAGCGCATCGAACGCCTCGAAGCACTCGGCCAGTGGCTCAACCACCTAGCCGGAGTCCACCAGGCCGGCATCTCCCTGACCCAGACCATCCGGTCCTCCGCCAAGGCGGCCCCCACCCCGATCGCACCGAGCGTGCGGGCACTGGCGGAACGCCTTCGCTCCGGGCTGGACCCAGAGAGGGCCTTCGCCCTGCTCGCCGACGAACTTGCCGACGGCGTCAGCGACCACGTGGTGCTGCTGTTCCAGTCCCACGCCGTCTACAAGGGCCGCGGCCTGTCAGCGGCGCTGGAGTCCATGGCGGTCACCATCCACCAGCAGGCCGCGGACGCACGCGACATTGAGGCCGACCGTGCGAAGGTCCGCAAAAGCTCCCGCATGGTCTCCGTGGTCATCAGCGTGGTCGTCGTCGGCTGCATGCTCAACGACGCCTGGTCGGGCTGGTACCAGAGCCCGCTCGGGCAGATCATCCTCGCCGGCCTCGGCGGTCTGTTCGCCTACACGCTCCGCTGGCTGCGGAAGATCGCGCGGACCCAGCCCGATCCCCGCCTCATCGACCCGCTGCCCGCCGCCGCGCTCCCCCTGACCGGAGGCACCCGATGATCCCGCTGACCGCAGTTCTTCCCGCGGCCGCCTCCGGTCTGCTGATCGGCCTGGCCGTCCGCGCGCTCCTGCCGGCCCGCCAGAGTCTGGCCTCCACGCTCGACCGCCTGGACGTTGCCAAGACCGGTGCGCCGCGCATGGCGCCTACCACAACTCACGGCCCCGGGACGCTGCCAGAACGGGTCGGGGCCAAGCTCCTGGGCGAGTTCGGCGGGCGCCTCACACTGCCCGTCCGGGACCTGGCCCTGCTGAGCATCAGCCCGGCCGAGCACCTCGGCAAGCGTGCTCTGTTCGCGCTATACGGGCTGGTGGCGCCACAACTGCTGCAGGCTCTGCTCGCCCTTGCCGGCACCCCGCTGCCGTTCGCGCTGCCCGCGCTCGTCTCCCTGGCCTTCGCCGGTCTCTTCTGGATCTGGCCCGGCAGGGAAGTCGCCCGCGACGCCGCCGCCGCCCGTCTGGTCGTACGGTCCGCGGTCGCCTCCTACCTGGAACGCGTCGCGCTCGCCCGCATCGCCAACTCCGGCGCCGCTCAGGCCCTGACCCGAACCGCCGAGGTCGGCGACGGATTCATCTTCGTCCGCATGCGCCAGGTCTTCCACCAAGCCGACCTCGCCGGCGTCACCGTGTGGGATGCCCTCAAGCAGCTCGGCGACGAACTGGACATCCCTGAACTGACCCGCCCCGCCGACACCCTCGCCCTCGCTGGCGACGGCGCGGCCGTCTACACCACACTCCAGGCCCAGGCCCGCCAGCTGCGCATCGCGATGCTGTCGGACGCCAAGGCCCAGGCCAACGCGGCGAGCGCAGCGATGATCCTGCCGGTCACCTTCGGCGTCATCTTGATGCTCACCTTCGTGATGATCCCCATCACGATCACCATTCTCGGAAGCTGAACCAACCAGAGGGGGAACCCCACCCATGGACATCCAGAGCCTGACCGTATGGATCCGCAGCCACTACACGGCACTCCGCGCGGGCAGGGGTGACGCCGGCCAGACATCCACCGAGATGGCCTTGATTGCCGGAGCGCTGCTGGTCGGCGCCGGCCTGCTGGTGGTGGCCATCCGCACCAAGCTCCTGGAGAAGATCGGCGTCATCAGCGGCGGCTGACCAGCACTGACATCAAAGAGACGAGGGGAGGGCACGGATGAAAGGCCCCAGCGTGAAGCGTGGGTACGGGTGGCGCCGGCTTCGGGGCGACGGCGGCTTCGCCAGCGTCGAGTTCGCGGTCCTGGCCGTCGTCGTGCTCATGCTCATTTTCACCATCATCCAGGTCGGCCTGTACTTCCACGCCCGGAAAGTCGCGCAGTCCGCCGCCCGCCAGGGCGTCGAGGCAGGGCGGC
This sequence comes from Streptomyces sp. NPDC104226, assembly GCF_055584085.1. Classification (NCBI taxonomy): domain Bacteria; kingdom Bacillati; phylum Actinomycetota; class Actinomycetes; order Kitasatosporales; family Streptomycetaceae; genus Streptomyces; species Streptomyces sp. NPDC104226. Next base: position 103,920 of record NZ_JBVJMS010000018.1, on the reverse strand, counting down.
AGTTCGGCGCCGGTCCGGGTGCGGGCGTCACCCAGGCGCAGACGTTCCTGGGCCGCTTCGGCGGCAGCGTCCAAGGTGCGAGCGTCTCCTCCGAGGGGAGTTCCACGGAGGAGGTCCGCATCACCGTGCGCGGCCGCGTCGCCACCCTGGTCCCCGGATTCACCCTGGATGTCGTCCAGTTTGCCGATGCCCCCATAGAACGCTGGACGGTGGCGCCATGAAGGTCCTGAGCTGGGTGCGGCTCCGCAGGGGGGAGGTGGGCGGCGACCGGGGCTCCTACGCCGTGGAAACGGCGGTGCTTGCACCGGTGATGATCTCCCTGCTCCTGCTGATGGTCGCCTTCGGCCGGGTGACGGATGCCGAGGGTGCCGTGGACGCGGCTGCGCGGGCCGCTGCCCGCGCAGCGTCGCTCGAACGGGACGCGGGTGAAGCACAGAGCCAGGGCCGGGCCGCGGCCGGCCGGAGTCTTGAGGGTGAGGGCATCACCTGTCAGGCGTCCAGCGTGAGCGTCGACACCTCGGGCTACGCGCTGGACGCTGGCGTCGCCGCGAACGTGACCGCGACGATCGCCTGTACAGCGAACCTGTCCGACATCGGACTTCCCGGCCTGCCCGGCTCCAAGACGCTCACCGCATCGTGGACCAGCCCCATTGACACGCACCGGGGGCGCCAATGATCCCGCTGGTTCACGGGCTGCGGAGCCGGATCGCGGCAGTCCTTGGTGCGCCTGACCGCGACCGCGGGTCGATGTCCGCGTTCTTCGCCGTGACCACGCTCGCGATCCTGATCGTTCTCGGTCTGCTCGTGGATGGCGGAGGCGCACTGAACGCTGCCAACCGTGCGACCTCCCTCGCGCAGGAAGCAGCCCGTACCGCAGGCCAGCAAATCGACCCTGCCCAGGCCATTGAGGGCACCGCAATCACCATCGATCCCGACGCCGCCGTCGGCGCTGCCCAGGACTACCTCGCCGCCGCCGGCGTCCAGGGCAGCGCCGAGATCACCGACGGCGGCCAGAGCCTCACCGTCACCGTCAACGCCTCGTACGCCACGCTCTTCGCTCAGCTTGTCGGACAGAGCTCTATCAGCGTCACCGGCACCGCGAAGGCACACCTGCAGACCCAACCTGGAGGCTGAGCCGCACCATGGCCCACCGCACCCCCGCTCCACTGCGCGTCCTCGGCCGCCTCCTCAAGGCCGTCCTGGGTCTCGTGGTCCTGGCTGCGCTCGTCGCCGGTATCCCGCTGCTCCTGCTGAACGTCGGCTACCAGCCGACCGAGCTGTCCGGCGGCTGGGACCTGCTGACCCGCCCAGACGACGGCACCCTGTTCCTCACTGCGCTGACCTGCATCGGCTGGGCGGCCTGGGCCTCGTTCGCTCTCTCCACCGCCGTCGAGCTCCTCGCCGTCCTGCGCCTCCAGAAGGCACCGAGGATCCGCGGGCTGGGCGGACTGCAGTCCCTGGCCGGGTTCCTGATCGGCTCGATCGTCCTGATCGGTCCAGCGGCCGCGGCCAGCGTCGCAGCCCCTGCGGCCGTCGCTGCGGCGAGCACCCTCCAGGTGAACGCCTCGAGCGGAGCGAGCACAGCCCCGACACCAGCGACCTCCGACAGCACCGCAGCGCCCGCGCCGACGCACACCGTGTCCTCTGCGACGGAGCTTCCGTGGGACCTGGCCGAGCAGTATCTCGGCGACGGAAAGCGCTGGAAGGACATCGCAGCCCTCAACCCGACGGTTCCCGAACTCGTCGCTGGCGACCAGTACCTCCCCCAAGGCGTGGTCCTCACCCTCCCCGCCGACGCCCACCCCACTGCGCCGACGGCCGACCACACTCCCCCGGCGCCCGGGGAGCAGGCGGCGTCCACTGTTGCCGATCCCGGCGCAGCCGCGCCGACCGGACCCACTACCGAGACGGTGCAGCCGGCTGACACCCTCTCGGACATCGCCGACCGCCACGGTGACGCGGACGACTGGCCCGCCCTCTTTGAAGCCAACCGAGGCAAGCCCCAGCCGGGCGGTGGCACCTTCACCAACCCCGACCTGATCTACCCCGGTCAGGTACTGGACCTTCCCCAGTCCTGGACCGCCACCCCGCCGCCCACCACGGCCGAAGTCCCCGCGGAGCCACCCGCAGCGGACAACGGCACGCACACCCCGAGTCCCGGTAGCGACGTGCCCGCGGACCAGGCGCAGCAGCCGGTACCGCCCTCGGCAACCCCTAGTCCCCCGCCGAGCAGCGCCGCGCCCAGCACACCGGCACCGGCCGCATCGACGACACCTACTGCTCCGCACCGTGAAACCTGGGAGGCAGCCGTGGCTGAGCATGAGGACTCGGACACCGCCCTGCCGGCCGCCGTGTTCATGGGGGCAGGGGCCCTGGCCGCGGCTCTGGTCGGGACCCTCACGGTCCGCCGGATCCTCCAGCAGCGCCGACGGCGACCAGGCCGACGCATCGCCATGCCCACGGGCCGCGCCGCCGAGACCGAGCAGCAGCTGCGCGCCGCGCAGCACCCCACCGGGTTCGCGCTCCTGGACCGGGCCCTGCGCAGCCTCGCCCTCAACCTCGCCGGAACCGGCCGCGACCTACCCGCGATCGAAGCGGTCGTGGTCCACGACACGAAGATCGAACTCCACCTCGGCCACGACAGCGCGCCGATGAAGCCCTTCACCGCAGCTGTCGCCCGCCAGAACCTGTGGACGTGCTCCGCGAGCAGCCCCCACCTGGCCGACGATGACGCGCTGAAGACTGCGGAGGTCCCTTACCCTGCGCTGGTCTCTCTGGGCTGGGACACTGCGGGTCACCTGGTCATGGTCGACCTCGAGCACATTGGCATCCTGCACCTCGGCGGGGACGCCGACTTCGCCCAGCACGTCCTGCAGGCCATCGCCGTCGAGCTGGCCAGCACTCCCCTGCCCGGACACCTGGAAGTCACCACGTACGCCGACACTGCGGCCGGCCTGGAGGCCGCTGTCCCTGAACGAGTCGTCCGAGCCAGCTCACTCAGCGAGGCTGCCGACGAGCTCGTCGACCACACGGCCGACCAGCGCCGTACCCTGGCCGCGCTCGGCGCGACCAGCCTGAGGGCGGCTCGCCTCCTGAACGACGGGGGCGACTCGTGGACCCCGCACATTCTCCTCGCCGAAGACCTGCCCCACGAGGATGTCCCCACCTTCCTGCTGGACGCTCTCACATCGACGCCGCGCGCTGCTGGCGCCTTCGTCTTCTCCGGCACCGGCGAGAGCGCCAGCGCCGGCTGGAGCCTGGACTGCCAGGGGCCCGACGGCATCGTCATGCTGCCGGGCTCCAACCTGCCAATCCGTCTGCAGGGACTGAACGCCGAGACCTTCGCCGACGCCATCGAACTACTCACCATCGCGGATACCGACACCGATGTTCCGGCCCCTGAGGGGACCAGGAGCGACGACGATGAGGACGATCTCGCCGGGATCGATATCGACGTCGCCCAGGGGCAGCCGGTTGGGCCCGAGCAGCCGAGTGAGGACGTTCACCTCGGTGCGGACCGCGACGGACTCCCCGACGAGTACGACGAGCCCATGCCTGACGACGCGATCAGCGCCAACGTGACGGAGGCCTCGGAGGACCAGCACGACTCCGACTCCACCGCTCCCGCGGCCAGCACTCCGCTCACACCCACCACCGGCGAGGCCGCCGGCAGTGGGGGACTGACTCTCGCCGACGTTCTCGCCGAGGACGACGCGCCCCCAACGAAGACCTTTGCCAGCACAACACCCGCCTGCTCCGCAGCCGGGCCGGCTGTCCACGTGACCATCCCGGAACCGGCACCACTGCCCCCGGAATCCTCGGACGCCCAAAGTGAAACCGGGGACGAGCCTGCGGAAACCGAGCCGGCTGGACCGGCAGCGCCTTCAGTGCTGCTCCTCGGGCCCGTCCTCATCGAAGGCGCGACGGGCCGGATCGACTCCAGCCGCCGCACCGTCAGCACCGAACTCATCGCCTACCTCGCCCTGAACACCGGTGTCGACCACCACGCCATCGACAACGCCCTGTGGCCCGGGCACCTCAGCAACCCGAGCATGCGCAGCGGCGCCGTCTCCCGCACCCGCTCCTGGCTCGGCAAAGACGCGGAAGGCAAACCCCACTTCCCCCTCGTCCAGGACACCGGCGACAGCCGATACCGCCTCGGACCCGCAGTCACCTGCGACTGGACCCGCTTCCAACGCCTTGCACACACCGGGCTGGCCCACCACGACGAAGACGGCGACCTCGCTCTGCGCCGCGCGCTCGCCCTCGTCCGCGGACGCCCCTTCGAAGGCACCAACCCCCGCCGCTACGCCTGGGCCGAGCCGGCGATCCAGGAGATGATCTCCACCATCACGGACGTCGCCTACGAGCTGTCCACCCGGCGCCGCGAAGTCGGCGACACGACAACCGCCCTTTGGGCCGCACGGCAAGGTCTCCTCGCCTGCGAGGAGAACGAGGTACTGCACCGCTGCCTCTTCCTCGCACACCACACCGCCGGTGACCTCACCGCGCTCCGCGACGCCGCCTCTCGCCTCGCGCACATCAACGAACAGCTCGGCGGAGACGGAGGCGTCGACATGGAGGCCGAGACCAGCCAGCTCCTCCAAGACCTTCTTCCCCGCCCCAACCCTGCTCGTCCGCGTTCGCGTCAGTCAGCGGCATCCGGCTCGGCATAGGACCCGCGACGGACGGTCCGCAACTCGCCCACCCGGTCCTCTCCAGTGAAGGCCGCGTGGCCGCCACGGCGAGGAGCAACGCGTCGTCGGACAATGCCCCGGCTTTAGGGGAAGGGCTCGACCATCCGGGAGGGGAGGCCGGGCCGTTGCCGTTTCCATTGGAAACGGCAGTCGGGTCAGTAGGGGACCCCGATGTGCGTGACCAGCCTTCTTCGGTGGCCGAATCGGTCATGACCAGTTGACCGACGAGGCGCAGATCGGTCACCGGTCACAGATCCGTGGTCGGCCCCTCCTGGCCGGGTATCGGTCACGGCATCGGTCAGCGGGTTACCGGTCACGGCATCGGTCAGCGGACCATCGGTCACCGGTCACCGGTCACCGGTCACGGCATCGGTCACCGGGCCATCGGTCACCGGTCACCGGTCACGCCTCCTCGCGAACAAATGGTGGCCGATGACCGGTCCGGTCATCGGCCCCTCTCGAAGCACCGGTCGATGAGCCGCTGACCCATCGGAGGCGGCGCGGCCCAAGACGGCCACGGCGGCGGGGGATCTGGTTCAGATGGAAGGCCATCGACGCCGGACGCTGAGGTCACCGGATACCGGAGAGCCCGGCCACCTAAGAGGAGGTGGCCGGGCTCATGGCGTTTCCATTGGAAACGGTGGTCAGCTCAGATCAGGGAATCCGATGTGCGTCATCAGCTTGCGGTAGTCGACAGCCGGTACTGAGTTGGGCAGGAGGATGGGCAGGGGGCAGCAGTCGTCGTACAGCTTCTTCGCGTCGGCGGAGTATCGGATGTACGGCGTGAGGATGTCGCCGTACAGCGATTCGGCGAGGGCCGTCGCCTTCCTGGCCGAGGCCTCGGTGTAGCTGGCGGTCGGGGTACCGGTGAGGATCAGGTGGGTGACCGTCGGGCGGCCGGGCACGGAGCGCCGGAGGCGGTTCTTCTCCCGGACGCGTTCCAGTTCCTCGAACAGCGGAACCAGGAGCTTGACGTCCTTCGGATCGGCGCGGACCGACGGGATGACCGAGTCGTCCTCGTCGAGCATGCGGATCACGGAGTAGACCATCTTGCCGTAGCTGGCAGGGAAGTCGAGCCAGAGGACGTCGTCCTCGTCGCCCTCGTAGCCGAGGAGGATCTCGGCGAACCAGTCCTGCCGGTCCGCGTCCTCGGCGATGGCGGTGTCCGCGGTGGACATTTCCTTGCAGCTGGGCACGATGCGCAGACCGGGGATGTAGGCGAAGGCGTCATCGTCGTATCCGTCGCCGATGCGGTAGCGGGCTGGCAGCGCCACCTCGTCCAGGGTCGCGGTTCCGTGGATGAGGTCGAGGACGGTCTTCCGTCCCTTCATGGCCTCTTCGTCGTAGCCGAGGATTGTGGTCGTGGACCGGTTGGCGTCGAAGTCGAAGATCGTGCCCTTGTACCCCCGAAGTGCCGCTTCGGTGGCCATCGATGTCGCACTGGTGGTCTTGGTGGAACCTCCGCACTCGAGGATGAATGCGTAGATCTTGGGATGGCGCCGCCCGCGGGGGCGGAAACGGGGCTCTACGATGCGCGTCACGCGGTCTCTCCTGTGGTGTCCAAGCCCAGTTCCTTCTTCTCCCACCCGGTGTCCGGGACGTACTGAGCGTGGTCCTGGAGGAGGCGGAGGTAGCCGACTTCGCGGCTGCCCCACGAGTGCCGGCGGGCGGCGGTGCGAAGCTCAGCGGCGGCAAGGGCGCTCGCGAAGGCGGCGAGCTTCTGCAGTTCGCCGTCGCCAGACTCCTGCACGGCGTTGAAGTAGGCGCCGGCGTTCTGGTCGTCGATGACGTGGCGCTCTGCCCGTCGAAGCCAGACCAGGGCCCGCTGCTGCGCAGCGGACTGCTGCTGCGGTGCCAGCAGGGCGCCCGTCATGGCCGCGAGGAGGAGCTTGGCGTCGCCGGCTTCGCCGGTGTCGACGGTCTCGATGAGGAGCTGACAGGCGGCATCCCGAGCTGCGGCCGCCGTACTGCGGTCTTGCTCGTACTGGTCAGCCGACGGCTTGGGCTCTTCCTTCTTCGGCGCCCGGGACTTGGCGGCACCGTTTCCATTGGAAACGGCCGTGGGCTCCGGTGCCGGACCGTTTCCAATGGAAACGACGTCATCGACAGCGGTCTCGTTTGCGGTGGGCACGTCCTGGGCCTGCCGCTGCCGCGCAAGGATCTGCGTCTGCGCCTCCAGCGGTCGCATGCCGCTTTGGACCAGGGTCACTGCCTCCCGCTGGTCCTCGGCGCTCATCTTCTGGAACTTCTCCGCAGAGCTGACGGCCAGGGTGCCGTCTCGCACCGCCCCCTGGACCTTCGGGTCCAGGGCGAGCAGCTGCACGCGCTTCCAGACAGTGCCCTTGGAGATGGCTCCCTTGGCGGTCTCCCCGACCTTCTGCGCGATCTGTTCGTACGACAGCCCACTGCTCCGTAGGGCCTCGTAGTGCTCAGCCTCTTCCAGAGGACTCAGCTGGGCGCGGCGGAGGTTCTCGATAAGGGTGATGAGCCGGGCATCCGTGACCCTGTCGTCCATCAGGACACTGGGAATCTTCTCCCAGCCCAGGGATCGGACCGCGCGCCACCGGTGCTCGCCGAAGAGGATGACGTGCGCGGCGGTGATCTTCTCTGCGGTCTCTGGGTAGTGCGTCAGCCAGACATCGGCGGGGATGTGCGCGATGTTCTGGAGGAGGCCGACTTCCTCGATCGTGGCCGCGAGCTCCTCGACACCTGACATGGCTCGCCGGTTGAAAGGGTTGGGGCAGAGGTCATCGGGGTGGAGCTCAACGGTGTCACCGCTGCGGTCCCTGCCGCCCCGATAGAACGTTTCCGCCTTAGGGGGCGTCGCGGGGGCGGGGTTGGTGCTCGTGCGCTTGGGCCTCGGGAGGGCGGCAGCCATAGATTCTCCAGGACGACATGCATGAAAGTACGGCCCGAGAGTAGCCGTTTCCACTGGAAACGCTTAGCCCCTCGCGCGTACCCGAGTATGGGCAGCCAAGGCGCTACTGCGCGCGGCGGTGGCGTTTCCAATGGAAACGACGGTCCCCCACCGGGATCTGACGGAGGGCCACGTTCGCTGCGGTTGCCTTGGTCTGGTTGCCGTTTCCATTGGAAACGGCAACGGACAGAATCTCAGAAATCTCACAAAACAGAAAAAGCCCTGCCTCCGGCTCGCGCCGGAGGCAGGGCTTGGGTGGTCGGGGCCAGCGTCAGGACTGCCACGCAACCGTGGCTCCAGACGTCGGTCATGTACTTGCGCCGGCAACAGCACTTGTCCGGAGTTCACCGGCGTCGCTCACGTACGGGGCGCTGTAGTTCTCGCGGTCGCCGAAGTCGAACTGTGCGCTCATCGCGATGACCGCGGCCCCGGGAATCACGGTGGCAGCCCGACCCTCCATCGTCGGACTCGAAGCAGTTCGGCTCGGATGGGGCTGGTGTCGTGTCGGGCCAGAGGTGGGGAGCAGGGTGAGGAGCGAGCAGGAATGACGAAGCGTCGCGAGCGTCCTGGGAAGGTCGTGCGCGGCGTTCCGTGTGTGCTGTGTCAGGGGGTAGGGATCACGGCCGCGTTGATGATGTCGGCGTGGTCGAACGCCAACTCCGGCAGGGCGGTCAGCGGCCACCAGCGCGCGTCGTGGGCGTCGTCTCCGGCATGGATCGGGGTGTCGTCGGGGACGACGACGGCGTAGGCGACGGTGACGTAGCGGCCACGGGGGTCACGGTCGGGCTGGTCGAAGGTGCCGATCTGGCGCAGGTCGCCAGCAGCTGCGTGGACACCGCACTCTTCTGCGAGTTCGCGAACGGCTGCGGCGCGGCTCGTTTCGAGGGTGTCGACATGGCCCCCCGGCAAGGCCCAAGATCCCTTGTGGGGCTCCCAGCCCCGTTCGATGAGCAGGACCGTGCCGTTCGGCGCAAGAGCGACGACGTCGGCGGTGTAGCGGATGCTCTCGGGCTCGGTCTCGGTCATGTTCGCCTCTCGGTTGGATGGGCTCTCGGGTGGTGGTGGTGGTGCTGGTGACCACGAGGAACTGATCGTGGTCAGGTCCCAGGTCCATCACGACGTGTGCATCGTGACCCTGGGCGCGCTGGGCGGCGGCGTACTGGTCACGGCCGCAGGTGAGGCAGCTGCTGGAGGACCTGGTCCACAAGGTCGCGGGTCGGCTTCCAGGCCGGGAGCGCCCCGCGGGCGGGCACGGGCAGCTGCAGGGGTTGGACGTCGGTGAGGACCAGGTGGTGGGCCTCGCGCTGCGCCCACGGACTGGTGCAGCGCTCGGGGCCGAGGTCCAGGTGGCAGTTGGTGAGCCTGGCGACGCCGATGACCGTACCGAGGTGGAGCGCGCGGCCGCGGATGGCACTGGTCACCAGCGGGTCGCGCAGCACGGAGGGTTCCGGCCGCGCCTTCCCGGCGTGGAGGAGGACCCAGCCCCTCCAGCTCCAGGGCTTGGGCCGGTTCTCCGTGCGCTTCCCGGCGAGGATGCAGGTCGCCCAGGGCTGGCGGATGGTCATGCCGCGGATCCAGTCGCCGCCCTCGAGGTCGGCGGCGTTCATGCGGCAGTCGTCGAGGGCCGGGCCGCCAGCGGATACCTCCTGCACGGCCAGGTCGTAGGCGTGGTGCGCGGCGGCCAGATCCTCGCCCGGTCCGGCGGCGTGGCCGGTGAGGACGTGCAGTCCTCGCCGGTCCTGGTCGGTTGTGTGGCGTATTGGGACGTCGATCTCATATCGGCGCAATGTCCACTCCTCTCTGTGTTGAGGGACCACCGCGACCGCCCCGGCCACCCACCGAATCGGGGAGGCCGGGGCGGCACGGAGCGTCCGTCAGGCAGCAGCCGGGGCCGGAGGGCGGGACGGGTCAGGCGCGATAGACGGACGGGCGGACTCCGGCACGCAGCTCGCGGATGAGCGAGCAGGGGCCCTTGGTGGCGCAGTACGCGCCGTCGGTGTCCGGCAGGGCGTTGCCCGTGGTGCCCCACATGTCGCGGGCGGCCGCGTTCACGGCTCGCAGCATGACGCCATTGTTGGGGCGGCAGGCGCTGCTCTTGTCGCCGACGCCGTGCCGGTGGGCGCTGATGATGTGCTGGCGGGCCTGGCGGGCGGCCCAGCGGCGGCTGTCGGGGCCGGTGTTCTCGTGCACGTGCCCGCTGTCGTGGAAGGTGTCCAGGTGGCAGGCGGTGCAGTGGTAGGTGACCAGCTGCTGCGCGGTACCGCCACGGCTCCAGGTGCCCTCGAACTCGAAGACGACGACCTCGGCGCCCGGGGCCTCGGTGTGCGCGAAGGCGGTGACCAGGCCGACGCCGTCCGCGATGCCGCCACGGGCCTGCACGTTCCAGAAGGTGCGGGGGAGGAAGGTGTCCCAGCCCTTGCCGTGGGGCCACTGGGCGTACATGACGCCCTGCGAGGCGTCGAAGGTCGCCGTGCCGTCGGCGGTGTCGCGCTGGTACTGCTCGATCTGGGCGATCGACCCGAAGTACGTGGCGGAGAACTCCTCGGACTCCAGGAAGACCAGCCCGTACCCCTCGGGGCGGGTGTCGTGGCCGCCTTCCGTCAGCATCTCCACCATGTCCTCGTAGCCGGGGTTTCCGGGGACGATGGTGGCGACCAGCGGCAGCCGGTACCGGTCGCAGCTGGTGACGTGGGACGGGTTGGTGGCGCTGACGTGGTGCGCGGTGCCGTATGTGTTCGTGATCGTGATGCTCATGGATGGGTGTCCTTCCCGGGGTAACAGCGGGGTGCCTGGCTTGGCCGGGCCGTGGCCGGTTGGGGTGTCCGGCGAAGCGCCGGCGGTGCGGCTGACGCGCGGACCGCGTCCGTGTACGGCGCTTTCAGGTCTTTGCGGACCGCGTAGTTGTCGCCTGGAGGGCGTAATCGTCGGCCTCCAAGTCAGTAGTCGAGCCGGATGGTGATGGGGATGCGGCGGTCGCCGTAGTCACGGCGGGGGTCGTGGACGGTGAGACGGTGCGCAGCGAGGCCGGCGGCCCCGCCCTGTACTGGCGTGGTGCACTCCCCGCACCGCCACCACCATTCGTCCCCGGCGGGAAGTTCGGCGGGGGTGAGGGGTGAGGGTGCGGGCCGTCGGCGGCACGGGTCACGGCCGGGACCCGCGGATGTAGTCGATGGCGGAGGCGACGTGGGTGTTGGCCATGAGGCTGCCGCCGGTGTCGATCCGGTCCCGCAGCTCGTCGAGCCGCGCCCACGACACCGTGAGCTGCTGCGCGAGCCACGCCTCGTCGCTGGTGGCGTCTTCGCTGAGGCGGGCTTCGATCGCGGCGAGGCGTTCGGTGTCCTGGCGGCCCGCGTCCAGGAAGGTGTCGGCCCGGCTGAGCTCGTCGGCCGTGAACGCCTCCCTCAGGCGCCGGGCTTCGTCGGTCGGCGGGTCGTCGTCGTAGGCGGCGAGACCGCGCAGGTGGACCGCGAGGCGGGCCAGTTCCCAGTCGCTCCGGCCCGGCGCGCGGCTTTCCGCGAGGAAGGTCATCGAGCGCTCCCTGCGGTCTCGTGGAACGCGGCGGCGTGGTCGTCGGGCTCCTGGTCGACATCCACGGAGCCGCCGTGGACGGTGCAGAAGGTTTCCGGAATCAGTCCGGTGATGCTGGTGTGCGCGGTCAGGAGATCGGTCACGTTGTGGACGGCCTGCCACGCAGGAGCGCTGCAGTCCTCCTCGTACGGGCAGCCGACCAGGAGGTCGAAGCCGAGGTCGCCTTCGCCGTCGACGTCGGTGCGCAGGGCGAGGACGAGGCGGTCGGGGCCGAGGCGGATCTCGCCGACGCGGTCGCCGCCGGCGAGCTGGGAGCCCTCTCGCCACTGCCACAGGGGGAGCACCTCCGTGCCGAAGAAGCGGCGTACGAGGAGCAGGTCGCCCAGGCCGGTGTGGCCGTCCCAGCCGAGGTCTGCGCGGCGGGTGTCGCTGGCGTGCTTCAGGAGCGGGGCCAGGCGGTGGATGTTGTCGGCGAAGACGACGTGGTCGAAGCCCTCGGCGAGCAGGCCGGGGAAGGCGGCGACGGCTTCGGCGTGCTGGCGTCGTACGACTTCATCGGGCACGGCGCGGGCCGGGTCGCGGTCGGCCTGGCGCTCCACACACACGGAGACCGGGGTGGAGACCAGGAGGGCGACGGTGGGCACGCCGTAGGAACGCGCGACTTCGAGAAGGCCGGCCCGCACGTGCTCCTCGGTGTTGGTGGCGTCGATGACCGTGGTGCGCTTGCGGACGAGACGAGCCTCGAGCACGGCGTGCAGGATGTTCGCCGCGGACAGGGTGGCCGACTGGTCACCGGCGCAGTCCGCCACCATGGCCCTGAACTGGTCGAGCTCCAGGACCTGCGTGGACGGCCAGGTGCTCGCCAGAACCGACTTGCCGGCGCCCGCGGCCCCGATCAAGAGGATCAGTGCCGGTTCGGGGATGGTCGTGTCGAGCGGCTGCATGGTGCCCTCGAGCGTGGTCTTCACGAGCGTTCTCCTTGCGGGTAGAGGGTCCGGGCGGCCCAGAACAGGCGCGCACCGGCGTCCTGGGTGATCACGGCAAGCGGAGTGGTGCAGGTAGTGGGAGCCGTCACCACCGCAGTCGGGCTGGACCTGCTCGGCGCGGCGCGCGGCGACGGTGACCGGCTGCGCGAGGGCCTGGCTGAGGCGCGGGCGGGTCGGAGTCGTCCTCGATGAGCTCGTGCAGGATCACGGCGAGCTCCGCTTGGTCGACGTCGCGTCGGCGACGTCGAGCAGGTTCGGCTGGAGAGCCAGGCAGGCGATTCCCGAGGCATGGACCCGGCCCAGCCGGCGGTCGGCACGAGTCACCGGTGGCCGCTGTTGCGCAGGGTGATGAAGGTGGTGACCAGGGCGGCGGCCACGCCGATTGCGCGGTGGGCCGCCTCGTCGAGCTCCATCAGGGCTGTGCCCGGACCGGACACGTCCTGCACCGGCGCGGGGTAGGCGGTGCCTTCGCCGCCGGCCTTGCGGACGACGGTGGCGTGCTGGACGTACCCGGTCTTGCCGGTCCACTTGGCGAGCCAGAGGAGAGGTTCGCGCCTGTCCAGAACGGCATGGGTGATCGCGTTGATGGCGGCGCCGGTCAGGAGCGCGGCCGCGGGGATCCGGTAGCCCAGGGTGCGGGTGACGGCGAGGGTGGAGGCGAGCTGTACGGCGGAGTAGCTGGCGACGTGCCGGCTCACCGAGCGCCTGCCGTACGCGCTGGCGGTGCAGGTGCGGCCCTCGGCCCCGTGCCGCCATGGGTCCTCGGTGACCAGGGAGCCGTCGCTCTTGTAGACCAGGTGGGAGCCGTGCATGCCCTTGGTCGAAGCATCGTGCGAAATTTGCACCCAGTGGTCCCCCAGCCCGTGGACTCCGTCGAAGACGGCGGTCAGGGCGGCGACCAGGGCGATGCCCTCGATGGCGTGTAAGCGGTCGGTCATGCTGGCGGTACTCCTCATCTCGTAGGCGGTTGCTCTGGGGCGGCCAGGTTCGATGCCTGCGGCCGCCCGGACGTTCAGCGGTCGGCCGCGTGGACGGTGGTGGCGCGGACGGTGTCTGCGAGGATCACGGTCAGCTCGTGGCCGTGATCGACGGCGTCCTCCAGGCGCTCGATGAGTTCCATGGGTAGACCTTGGTCGCGGGCTCCGGCCAGGACGCCTTCGAGGTAGAGGACGTCGGCGAGGATCCGGCCGCGGACGTCCAGGACGCCGGGCTGTACGTGCAGGGCGTCGGTGTTCTTCTCGGTGGCCTGGGCCGCGTGGTCGGTGGCTTCGGCGTACGCGGTCTCGGTCTGCTCGGTCAGCAGCGCGTCGATGTGGGTGGTGTCGTCGTAGGCGCGGCGCCATCCGAAGCGGGTGGCGGCGGCTTCCATGAGTGATCGGCGGGCGAGGGGCACGGTGGCCTCCAGGAGGGCCGGGCGCCCGGTCTCGGTTGACCGGACGGACACCGCACGGTCCCGGCCGCTGCGTGCGGCGGGCGGGAGCGTACGGAGTCCGAGCGCTCAGTTCGGGCAGGGATCAGCCGGTCGTCTCGATGAGGGTGTGCGGGTCGGTGCGGTGGGGGCAGTGCTCCCAGGGCACGATCTCGCCGATGGAGCCGATGGAGTGGAGGCAGCCGAAGCACTGGTCGCCGATCGGGGCGTCGAAGCAGATCAGCAGGTCGATGTCGGCGGCTCCGTCGTGCCGTTCGTGTAGACCATCGCCGTGGGGGCAGTCGCCGGTTCCGGCCTCCGAGAAGAAGGGCACCGGCCGGTGCTCGGCCTCGGTAGGGCCACGGCTCGGTCCGGGTCTTGAGGGCAGGTCTGGGCTCGGGGTGGTGGGCTGGTGATCGGGCATGCTGGAGGTGCTCCTCATCTCGAGGCCTGGGGTGTGGAGTGCATGGGGTGGCCGACCATTTAGCCGATGCTGCGGCCGTCCCGTGAGTTCCACTGCCCCGGCCTGGTTCCGGCCGGGGCAGTGGTGTCTAGAAGGGCGGCTCGTCCCAGGCCGGGATGGGCAGGAGCCGGATGCGGAGCTCGCGGCGGGCCGACCAGCAGCCGCATGCCTCCATTTCGGGGAAGGCGCCACCGGTCCACCAGCCGCCCTCGCCGTGGCAGTGCGGGCAGTTCGGCCGGGGCTGGGCGGTGACCTTGATGAGGTGCCGGTCGGCGTGGAGCTTGAGGTGGCCGGCCCTGAGTGTGGCGGCGGCCGTCGCCGCGGTGAGCGGTACGGCGGCGGCGAGCACCAGGGCGGTGCGCAGTGGCGGGCGGTCACCTCAGGGGGATGGCGCGGCAGGCGGTGGCGTGGCTGTTGGCCTCCGGCCGGATGCGGAACAGGTAGCCCTCTTCCTCGCGGGCGGAGGTGTCGCCGCAGCCGAGGCAGTTCCAGCGGATGTTCTCGGCGTGCTGGCCGTGGCCGGTGACGTCGACGTAGCTGCCGCCAGTCGTGACGAAGCGGATCAGCAGGTTCTTGGGTCGGTCGGGTTCGGTGAAGGCGGAGGCGCGGACGGCGGTGTTCATGGGCAGGTCCTCTCGGGTCAGGCGGCCAGCAGGTGCTTGGCCGGGCCAGCAAAGTAGGAGCTGGGGTCGGCCGGTGTACCGTCGTGGCACTCCAAGCACGAGCCGATGGTCTTTAGCGGTAGGCAGAACACGTACCGTCGGCCACAGGCGGGCATGGGACACGTTTGCCGAGCGGCCATCGCACGGTCCAGCGCCCACTCCTGGGAGAGCGACGGGATGCGCTTGGGCACTGCCAGGTCGACGCGGAGCAGGAAGCCGCGGTTGGGGTGACGGCAGGACCACTGGGGGCGGGTCGCGCACAGCCTGCAGCGCAGGATCGCGACCGGGCCCTCGTTGCTGCCGGGGCTCAGTTGCATCTCCCGTAACTGCCTTCGGGTCACGAGCCCTTCGGGCACCGTGCCGCGATCGAACTCCGGCAGCGCCGCGTCACTGCGCAGCACCCGGGTCACCTCGCGGCGGCGACGCCTCTTTCGACGGCGCGGCATCACCGGCGCCAGGTGCCGGGCAGCCGGGCGGGGCGATACGGGTAGAGGGGGCCGGGGCGCTGGGGGCGGGGCCGGCCGATCCGGCGGCGCGGGCGGGGAATGAGCACGAGCGGTTCCTCCAGTCGTCGGTGGGGCGGTACTCGGATCAGGTGGTGATGCGGGCGATCTGCGCGGCCTGGGCACCGGTGAGGGTGAAATCGGGGGCGGCGAGGAGCGCTTCTGCGACGGCGGTGATGCGGTCCCACTCGCCGTCGACACGGTGCTGGGCTGTGGCCATGACGTGGTCCCAGGCCAGCCCGCCGCCGGGGGCCGGGCCGGTCTCGCTGACCCGGACGCCTGCGGCGGCGAGGACGCTGAGCGCCATCTCCTTGTCGTGGACGCCCACGGTGAGGCGGGCCGTCTCCGGGGTGAGGCGGCCGGACTCGGCGAGCTGGTGGAGGTCGGCGGCCTCACCGGCGGCTCCGCACACCACCGCGACGTCCAGGTAGCTGCCGAACGACCGGGCCCAGGTGGTGGCGCCGGTCCAGCCGGTGACGCCGTCGCGGGTGATGGGGTGGACCCGGACGCGCTCGCACGTGAAGCCGACCAGCTGGCTGAGCACGACGTGGCCTACCTCGTGGAAGGCGAGCTCCCGCTGGATCAGCGGGAGCGGGGTGAACTGGTAGCTCGCGTGCCGGTAGGGCGTGTGCTGGTCGAGCTCGTACATCGCGTCCTTCTCCAGATCCGGTCGACGGTCAGCGCTGCGCCCCGGCGACGTCGTGCTGGTGTCGGCGGGGCGCAGCAGGCGGGGTGGTGCGTGCGGCCGGGCGGCCTGTCCAGTCCTCGCCGCCCGCGGGGCGGGTGGGCGAGGGCCAGGCAGGGCGTCGGGTCAGCGGGCGGCGCGGGTGCGGAGCAGGCGGGCGGCCCAGGCCCTCAGCCGGTCGAGGCGGGTGGGGTGGGTGTGCCGCCGGGCGGTGTCGAACAAGCCGTCGTTGGTCGGGAAGGACCGGCGCTCGCCGCAGGTGCAGGTCCAGGCGTACGGCACGGGGCGGGTGTCGTCGAGGGTGGCGGTGACCTTGGCCGGGGCGCCGTCGTGGCGTCCGTGGAAGGTGCCAGCCCAGAGTTCGTTCTTCAGCTTCATCGGGGTGCCTCTCGGGTTCGGTGGCGGGCTGTGGTCAGCGCTTCTGGAGGGGGTGCACGTTGTCGGGGGCGTCGTCTTCGTCGTCCGGCGCGGCCGCGGCGGCCGGGGCCGGGAGGTGGATGTGCGGCTCGATCTGGTGTCCCGCGTTGTGGATGTGGGTGAAGAACGCCGGGCGCAGGGTCAGGCCGCGCAGCGCGAATGCGGAGGCGGTGGTCCAGGCGAGGACGGCGAGCCCGGTGGCGATGGTGCGGCCTTCGTCGGGAGCGGCGTCCCAGACCATGGCGATGCTGGCCGCGCCCCACGCGGTCCAGGTGAGGCGGGCGCCGCTGCTGCGGGCGAACCCGCCGATCAGGCCGAAGAGTCCGACGAGCTGCCAGACGGTGTAGACGGTGGAGGCGCTGATCGTCAGCGCGGGGGAGTGCGCGGCGATGTACGTGCGGATCGGCTGGTCGATCACGGCGAAGACGCCGGTGGAGGTGTCGGTGCCGACCTGGACGCGGGGCGCGGCCGTCAGCAGGGTGTGCAGCATGGTGGCCAGGGCGTCGGTCGCGCCGTTCAGCAGCAGGATGACGAAGGAGATCCCGGCGAGTCCGAGGAGCGCCTTGAGCCAGTTGGCCATGCCGTGCCAGCCGAGGGCCGGGGCCTGGCGCAGGTCCTCCCAGCGGTCGTGCAGGACGCCGCCGTCGTCCCAGGCGTCGGCCCACCAGATGCGCAGGGCGTGCGTGCGCTTCGGCTTGTCCTCGAGTTCTTCGAGCAGCAGGGGCGCGGCCGCGGGCAGACCGTGGCCGGCGGCCGGGGACTGCTGACGCGGGCCGGGGATGTTCGGGGTGCGGTCGTTGTGGTCGGCCATGATCGGCTTCTCCTTCAAGAGCGGTGACGGCGAGTACGGATGGGCATGGCTCTGTTGCCGGGCCCGGTGGTGGGCCAGGCTGGGCGCAGGCCAGGGAGCAGCGAGGGGGCGCGATGGCAGTCGAGTTCGATTCGGTGATCGCCGACGGGGTGATCTATCCGGCGTTCACGGACGACGACGGTGTGCTGTGGATCGACGACGAGGACGACTACGAGGTCGTCGTCGACCACGCGGTCGTCGACGGGGTGATCTATCCGGCGGAGGTCGATGAGTACGGCCGCCTGCTGATCTACCTGGACGACGACTGAGCGCGCGGGCTGCTCCGGCGGCCTGCCCCGTACTCGATCCCGGCCCGGACGTGGGTGGGGTTCGAGTACGACGCAGGGTGCCGGGTCAGTGGTGGATGTCGTTGCGGGTGCGGGCGAAGAACATGCCGCGCGTGGTGCTGTTGCTGGTGATGTCGGTCCGCATGGTGACCGGGCCCTCGTAGACGTTGACGGTCTTGGTGACGGCGGAGCGGGCGCGGTTGATCGCGCCGCCGATCGCGGTGGCGGCCATGGCCAGGCCCGCGAACGGCAGGGTGACCATCAGGACCCCGGCGAGGCTGACGGAGGCCAGGCCCTGCAGGACAAGCCAGGCGCCGCAGCCGATGCCGGTGATGCCAGCGCCGACGCCGATGCTCGCGACCGCGATCCCGGCCGCCCAGGCCGGGACGATCCGCTCGTCGGGCTGCGGCACCGGCGGGGTGTCGCCGTAGGCGGGCACGGGGGAGTGGTCGCGGTACGACGTCGGGAAGTGGCCGGGCTGCTCGGTGCGGAAGCTCGCGTCCATGATCCGCTTGGCTTCGGCGGCGGCCTCGGCGTCAGACATCTGGCGGCCGGCGGTGGGGTGGAAGTCCATCGTGCTTCTCCGTTCGGGTACGGCCGCGCCCTCCCGGCCGGGGCGGCGGGGAGGGTGCGAGGGGTGGGGGAGCGGGGCGGGCTACTGCCGGTGGGCGGCGGCCTCGAACGCGGCGAGCGTCGGGTACTGCAGCCGCAGGGTGGCCCGCGGTCCGGTCTTCGGCTCGGGCTGCTCCTGGACGCCGTTCTTGCGTCCGGCGAGCAGCAGCTGGTTCAGCAGGCGGCGGGCCTCGGGGTCGTTGGCGAGGAGGGTGTCGGCTTCGTCGACGACGAACAGGGGGCGGTTCATGGCGGGGCTCCGATCGGTTCGTTGGGCGGGGTTATCCGAGGGTGCCGAGCCATCCGGCGATGCCGCTGATCGTGCTGTTGATGGCGGGCGCAATGCCGGTGGAGGCGAGGGAGAAGCCGAACAGGGCGGCGGCGAGCGCGGGCCACAGCCGCAGGTAGCCGGTGCGGACCAGGACCACGACGAGGATTCCGGCGAAGACGACCAGGGAGACGGTCAGCGCCACAGCGGGCGGGGAGGCCGGCGGCCGGGCGCGGGCGTAGTGCCCGGCCCGGCCGGGCGGTGGGAGTGAGGGGGTCAGCTCCTGATCGCGGTCAGGGTGTTGCGGACGCTGCCGAGCTTGACCTCGCGGCCGCCGTCGGCGTTGACGAGCTCCAGGATCTGGAGGGCGTCCAGCGGGTCGTCGTGCGCGTCCAGGACGGACTGGATGCGGTCGCGCAGCGTGCGGGCCTTCGGCTTGGCCGCGGCGGCCGGGACCGGCGAGGGGGCCGCCTTGGCCCCTCCGCCGCTCTTCTTCTTGCCGCCCCCGCCGCCGCCTTCGCCGTCCTCGTCTTCCTCGGGCTCGGGGAAGACGGCCCGGTACGCCTCCATGCCGTCCAGGCGCTGGCAGTAGGCGTCCCCGATCAGGGCCCAGGCGTCTTCCTCGATCTCGGGCGGGGCGCCGGGGCCGTAGAGTTCGAGGACCTCCGGGTCCAGGCCCTCGGTGGGTGTGGCCGAGCCGATGTTCCAGAACCGCATCTTGGACGTCGGGTAGCGGCCGTTGACGTTGTAGGCGGTGCCCTGGGTGCCGGGCAGGTCGCTGTCGTCGTGCTCCTCGTCGAACTGCGACACGAGGTCGACCTCGCCCGCGTACTTCGGGATCGGCGCAAGGACCTGCCCGGCGGGCAGCAGTCCGTCGGTCACCAGCTGCTTCATCATCGAGGAGGTCCAGCGGAGCAGGACCACCTCGCCCTCCTTCAACATCGCTCGGAGGGTGTCGCTGCCGCCCATCTCCTCGAGGTGGCCGGCCTGCGCGAACAGGCCGATGCCGACGCCGAGGGAGCGGCCGGTGCGGCCGATGTCCTTGATGTAGAAGGTGGCCTCGTCCCGGTAGGGCGCGCCCTTCTCCAGGAGGCGGTTGGCCTCGTCGATGATCTGGTAGATCAGCGGGTCGGGCCGGTCGCGCAGGAACTTGGAGCGGCCCAGGCGGGCGTAGCGCTCCTGGCGGTCCATCATGGTCAGCCACGTCGTGCGCAGCTGCGCCATCGTGCCTTCCTGCGTGGTGACCCGCCAGGCCACGTTGCCGTCCAGGCCGGGCCCGGCCTGCCCGAAGGCTTCCGGTGCGGACTGGCCGCCTTTGAGGTCGGCGTACAGGACAGCGATCCCGGAGCGCTTCATCGCGGCGAGGATGATCTGCCCGGCGGTGGACTTGCCCGCGCCGGTGGTGCCGAACAGCAGCAGGCGCTGCGCGGAGCCGGACGCCGGGTCGTACAGGCGCAGCAGGGAGGGCCGGCCGTTGTGGTAGCGACCGATCCAGATGCGGCCGCGGGCGTCCATGACCAGCATCTCGGGGTCCGCGAGGATGACGCGGGCCAGCGGGTCGTGCGGGTAGATGGTGACCAGGGCCTTGGTGCCCATGACGCTGGTCTCCACCGCGAGCCGGTTGACGTCCGAGATGTTCAGCGCCGCGGCGAGGCGCTGCGGGTGGTAGGTGATGATGTCGCCGGGCTCGGCCGCTTCCACGGTGAGCTCGTAGATCCTGCTCATGCTCCGAGCTCCTTGGTCTCCTCGTCGGGGATGTCGACGGTGCGGATCGCGGTGATGACGGTGGAGGGCATGCCCTTGGGGGCGATGAGCTTCTCCCAGGCGGTGTAGAGGTCCATGGCCTCCTCGGGGGCCTGGCCGACGGTGAGGCGCCGCACCCCTGCGCCCTGGCGGGGCACGGGGGTGATGGCGATCTCGTCCTCGGGCCAGTTGATGGCCGCGGACAGCTCCAGCAGGTCGATCTTCGGGACCGGCTTGCCGGGCAGGGTGGAGCGGATGACGGCGGTCATCGACTGCTCTCCGGTGCGTTCGATCTGCTCCAGCACCGTGTTCGGGGCGGCGCCGCCCTCGATGGCGACATGCTGCGCCCAGAACACGGCCTGCGGGTGCTGGGGGCCGGCGGGGGCGTCGTCCTGGACCAGGCGCTCGCGGGTCTGCTCGATCGCCTCGGGGGTGAGGGACTTCTCGCGGCCGACCAGGATGCGGGCCACGCGGGCCGGGCGTACGTACAGGACGGCGGCGGTCCATCCGGCGTCGGCGAGGAGCTCCCAGTACCAGTCGATGCCGGGGATGATCCGCTGCGCGGTGAGCAGGACGGCCATGGAGACGGAGGGGGCCATGTAGAGGCCCATGGCGGTGTTGCCCGCGGTGTCCCGTCGGAGGGTGAGGGACCAGGCGGCGCCCCAGCCGGCGCAGCCGAGGGCGGCCAGGACGGAGGGGGCGTAGAGGTCGTGGGTGAAGGCGCCGGTGACGAGCGCGCCGGTGCCGGCCACGGTGGCGACGCGGCCGACGGCGTTGCGGGCCAGGGCGAAGCGGCTGCGCAGGGGTCCGAGGCGGATCATCGGTGAGCTCTCCTTGTCAGGGCATAGGGAAGGGCGGCGAACCCGTCGTGGGGTTCGCCGCCCCTCGTGCTGGTGCGGAGCGGGGGGGTCGGTCAGGTGCGGTTGCCGCGGAGGTAGTCGAGGTCGACGCGCTCGTCGATGCCGCGGCCGGTGCCGGAGGTGTGCTGGTCGGCGCAGTCCCCGGACCAGGTCTGGTGCGGGTAGCAGGTGGTGCGGTCGGTGGCGGTCAGGCCGCCGCCGGCCTCCGCCTGGTCCTCGCGGCTGAGGGCGTTGGTCAGCTTCCGGTTGCTCATCGGGTTCTCCTCTTCGGCTGGGCGGGTCAGCGGTTGCTGTAGAAGGTGCGGTCGGCCATCTCGATGCCGTCGGGCATGTTGTTGGCGGCGTCCGCGACGGAGCCGTAGTCGGCGATGTGCCCGTCGGCGGTCTCGTGGAAAAGCGTGCTCATCTCCTCGCACTCCACCGCCATGGCCTCCGCCTCATCGCGGCAGGAGCGCATCACGGTCGCCGCTTCGCGGTGCTCGTTGACGGTGGACTGGTCGACGCTGAGGGCGGCGGCCTGGTCGGCGAGCCGGTCGACCGACTTCGCGCAGTCCTCCACGTACTTGAACGTGGAGCGGACCTGGTGGGACAGGCCCGCCATGGTGGCGCTGGCGGCGGTGAGCTGCGCGACGACGATGCCGAAGCGGACGGCGCCGACGATGGCGGAGCCGGTCGCGCGGAGGACTCCGCCGACGACCGGGACGAGATCGGACATGGTCGGTTCTCCTATTCGACGTGGTAGTCGCGCTCGGCGGGGGCGGCGTGTCCGGCGTCGCGGACGGCGTCGGCGAGCGGCTTGTGGCGGCGCTCGGCGTTCTCGCCGGCGCTCGCGATGGCCTCGGAGGCGGCGGGCAGCTTCGCGGCCAGGGCCTCGGCCTTCGCCTTCACGCTGACGGCCTTCTCGGCGAGGATCAGGACCCAGCCCTCCAGGACGCCGGGCACCTTGAGGTCCACGATCTTCGCGTGCAGGGCCTCCAGCCGCGTCATCATCTTCTCGCAGCCGTCGGCGGCGGCGATGGCCTCGTCGACGCCCGCCATGATCTCCTCGGCCATGTCGGCGTCGGATTCGATGACGTCGTAGATCGTCAGGTCGCTGTCCGCGTACTGGGTGTTCGGTGCCTTCATCGGGACGGGCACGGTCACTACGGTTCCTCCCTTTCTTGCTGCGGGAATCGCTCCGGCGGGGGTCCCGGCGCGGCGTCGGGCCTCGCGCTGGCGTGCCTCCCAGACCTGGCCGCCGGCCTGTTCGACGGTGATGGTCGTGCCCTCGGCGTAGCCCCAGCCCGGGGGCGGCCCGAACCCTCCGGCCGGTGCCGATGCCGGGTCCGGGCCGGCCGTCGTCGCCGAGCTGGTGGAGCTGGACGGGTCCGGGTTCCCGGAGCGGCGCGCTCCCGCCCGCTCCCACCAGCCGCGCACCGAACGGCGCCGGTCGCCCTTCTTCTTGGCGGCCGGGCCTGTCGGCTTCGGCCTGGTCGTACCCGTGCTGCCGGTGGGACCGGCGGCCGGGCCCGGTCCGGGCTTCCGGGGCTTCTTGGTGAGCCGGACCTTCTTGCGGAGGTTCACCTTCGGGCCCTTGCCGGCCGCCGTGGTGGGGGCGGGCTTGGGCTTCTTCGTCAGGTCAACCTTGGGCGTCGCCGTGGCGCCCGCTGTGGTCGTGCTGGGCTTGGGCTTCTTGGTCAGGTCGACCTTCGGAGCGGCCGTCGGGGTGGCGGGGGTCGCCTTGGGCTTCTTGCCGTTGAGGATGCGGCCGACCGCCCGGTGCCGCAGTGCACCGCGGATCGTTGTCGGTGTCGCCGCCGCTGCCGTGCCGGTGGTTCCCTTGGGCTTCTTGGTCAGGTCGACCTTCGGCGCTGCCGGATCGGGCTTGGGCTTCTTGCCGTTGAGAATCCGACCGACCGTGCGGTGGCGCAGCGCGCCCCGGATCGTCGCCGGTGTCGCTGACGATCCCGCGCCCTTGAGGTCGACCGGCTTGCGGCCGGTCGGTGTCCAGGAGCCGGTGGTGATCCGGTCGGCGACCCGGGCCCGCGCGGCGTCCCGGACCTTGGGGCCGCTGTCCGTCTTGGTCGTGCCCGTCGTCCCCTTGCTGTCCTTGCCCTTGCCGTCCGTGGGGGTCGGGGTCT
>NZ_JBVJMS010000018.1:0-80818 GCF_055584085.1 Streptomyces sp. NPDC104226 | reverse complement strand
GTCTTGGGCTTGGGGCCGTTGCGGACGCGGTCGGCGGCCCGGTCGCGGACGGCATCCCGGATGCCCGGGGTGCGCGTCGGCGTCGGCGTCGGGGTCTTGGGCTTGGGGCCGTTGCGGACGCGGTCGGCGGCCCGGTCGCGGACGGCATCCCGGATGCCCGGGGTGCGCGTCGGCGTCGGCGTCGGGGTCTTCGGCTTGGGGCCGTTGCGGACCCGATCGGCGGCCTGATCGCGGACGGCTCCGGAGAGGCCGCCGGAGTTGTTCCTCGTGCCGGTTGTCGGGGTCTTTCCGCCTCCAACTCCGGGCTTTCCGCCGCCCTTTGTCCCGGAGGACTCCAGGGCGCCCTTGCGGCCTCCGGCGCCGCCTCCGAGCCCGCCGGTGCCCAGCGAGGGCGTACGGCCGCCAGAGGCCCCGCCAGGGCCCTTGGTGGGTGTCTTGGATCCGGAGGGCCCCGGCGACTTGGAGCCGCTGGGGGAGCGGAACGTGCTGGGCGGGGAATTCTTCCCGGCGTTTGTCCGGGCTCCCCCTCCGCCCGATGTGCGGGTGCTGCGGCCGAATTCCGGGCCGGGTTGCAAGCGGCCTTTCTGGCGGGCCGTTTCCAATCCGATGGCGGCTTTATCAGCTGCCGCCTGCTGCTTATCCGCAATAGCCCGATGGTGTTCGTGGCGGGCTTTCAGATAGGCGGCGGCATTCCATGCACCGCGCATTGCGGCGACGGTAATACCGGCCATCATCACGACCGACATTGCACCGATTCCCTGCCCTTGCGAGCTGTCCGGGATTCCGGGGTCGGCGTGTGCGGCCGTGGTGTCGGCGCCTCCGCCGACGTCGGAATTCCCGGCGACCAGCAGGGAGGGCGGGGGCGCCAGGGTGGGCAGGGCGGTCAGGGTGGGGGTGTCGGCCCCGGGGGCCGGCGGGGTGCTGCCCACCGGCCCCGGGATCGTCAGCCCGCCGGGGAAGTTGAAGACGGTTCCCCCGGCGTCGTCGTCGGCCATCGGCCGTCTCCTTCGGTCAGTCACTCCGGGTCACGGATCCGGGGGCCTCACGCGCGCGTATAGGCGCGCATGTTGGGACCCCCGGATTCACGGGGTGAGGCGGTGATGATGAACGGTGATGAGCGCGGAGCGTTACGGCGAGGGGGGCCGGCCCTGCTGCTCCGTGGTCCAGCGCTGGAGCAGCAGGACCAGGTCGGCCCACGCCTTGTTGTCGGTGCCCGCCAGGAGGCGGGCCAGGTCCCACAGCGCGGTGGCCCGCGCCTTGTTCGTGGTGGTCTCCGCCAGGCGCGTGTTCCAGCGCTTCGTCTGGCCCTTGGAAAGGTGCGGGGCCACTTATCAGGCCCTCTTTTCCAGGTAGTCCAGGAAGGTGTTCTGACCGCCGTCGGCGCCGGTCTTCTGCGCAACTCCCTTCCCGTCGCCGGTCGGCTCGGTCAGGGCGGCGGTGAGGCCGTTGAGGTGTCCGGCGGTGTTTACCGCGCGGGCGGTGGCCAGGCCCTTCTTGTTGGCCTTCTCCAGCTCCCTTTTCTCCGCCTTCGCCTCACGCTTGGCGGGCAGGTCGACGTAACGCCGCTGGAATTCGGCGTCGAGCTTTCCGGCGTGGTTCACGGCGTCCCGCAGGTCCTTTTCGAACTGCGCCAGCGGGCGGGAGGCGAGATAGGCCCGGATTCGGGCCTCGAAGGGCTTGTCCCCGGCGAACTTGAGGTTCTCCAGGTCGGCCCGGTACTCGCCGAGCAGGGCCCTGACCTCGTCGGCCATCTGCCGCAGCCTCTCGCGCTGCTGGGCGGCGTAGACGGCGGTGCCGCCGGGCTTCATCAGGTGGTCCGAGGTCCACCGGTTGCTGTTCTCGGGCATGGCAGAAGACCTCCAGGTCTCGGGGTGGGGAGGGGCGGAAGGGGTTCATGGGTCCGTGTCCCCGAGGCGTGCGTGCGGGGCCAGGTGGTGCTCGGGTTCGGCGGGCGGTCCGCGCCCCGCTCGGGGCGGGTGCGGACCGCGGGCCTGCCGGCCGTGGCCGTCACCGGTCCGCGCTCACGCTCGGGGGAGCGTGGGCGCGGGCCGGGGGCGACCATGAGCGGCAGGGGCGGTGAGCGCCGTGGGCGCTCGGGTGGGGCGGTGAGCGCGGTGGGCGCTCAGACGCCCGCCGGGACGCTCGCCCCGGCGCTCGCGCTCGCCGGGGCGCTCGGGGTGCCCTCCTCGACCTGCTCGCGCAGGCGCTGGGCGGTCGGGCGGGAGACCGGCTCGTCGGACAGACCCGCTTCGGTGAGCGCGTCGCGGATCTCCGTCCACTGCGGACGGCGCCCGAGCTCGGTGTAGAGGAGGCGGATCCGTTCGTGGCGGCGCTCGGTAAGCGCGTCCCGCTCGCTGTGGGTTCGACCGCCCTCCGCTCGGTGAGCGTCCTCGTCCTCCCCGGGGCGCTCACCTCCGTGAGCGCCCATGGTGAGCGCCGGGCGCTCGCGCTCGCCCTCCTCGTTGCCGGAGGTGAGCGCGCTCACCACGGGGTGAGCGCCGCCCGCTTCCGGGTGAGCGTCGGCGCTCGCCTCCACCCGCTCGATGGTGTGAGCGTCCTCGGGGGTGAGCGTGTCGGCGAGCGCGGCGGGCGCCGAGCCGAGCTTGAGCGCCATCCGCTGCTCCAGCGGCGCCTTCCACCGCCACAGCAGACCGAACTCCTCGCGCAGCCGCGCTCGCAGCCAGGTCTCCTGCTGGAGGCGGGTGAGCGCCTCGTCGTAGGAGGTGATCTCCCACAGGATCATCCGGCGGCGAAGCCGGGCGGTGGCGGCCGGAGCGAGCAGCCAGCGGCTGCGTCGGACCGTCTCCATGCGGATCTTGCCGGTGACCGCGCCGATCTTCGTGGCGTACACGTGGGAGGCGATCTCCGAGAACACGACCCAGAGCAGGGTCAGGGCGGCGTGCCCGATCCGGCCCGACGCGGAGTCCGAGGCGTTCCAGTTCAGGTACACCGTCACCGCCGTCAGTACGCGGGGCACCCAGCGGATCCAGCGCAGCTCCATGCCCATCCTGATCAGGATCAGGTTGGCGCCGGTGAACGCCGGGATGGCAACGTCGATGCCGACCGGGAGCAGCCACGGCCACTCCCAGCCCCACGCGGCGGCCTTGGCCTCCAGCGCGGTGTAGGAGGAGAGCAGGCCGAGGGTGGAGACGACCGCGGCCGCCAGGACGATCCCGACGACCAGGAGCAGCTCCTGCCCGGACAGCGGCGGGACACCGCCGGCGGGCCGGGCCTCGTCCCGGGTCTTGCGCCGCTTGGCACGGGATTCGGCCCGGATCTCCCGGCGCCGCGCCCGGCGCACGGTCCGCTGCGTCGCGGCCTCGAGGACCCGCTCTGCCTCGGCCAGGGCCAGCACGGCGGCGGCCTGGTCGGCCGTGGCCTTCGCCTCCGCCTCCCGGGCCGCCTTCGCGTCCGTCTCGGCCTGCTCGCGCAGCCGGGTGACGTCCTTGTCGGTAGCGGCCCGCAGTTCCTCGGCGCCCTTGCGGGCGTCGCCCAGGGCGCGGTCGGCGTCGGCGCGAAGGCCGGCGGCCAGCTTCTCCGCCCCGGCCCGCACCTGCGCGGCCTGCTCGTCCGCGCTTCCACGCGTCCGATCCGCGTCGGCGCGGGCCCGCTCCAGGAGCTCCTCGGCGCCCTTCGCCGCGCGCGTACGGGTATCGGCGGCGGTCCGCTCGGCCTCGGCCAAGAGCTCGGTGCTCTTCTCCTTCGCCGAGGCGAGAACCCTCTCGGCTTCCCGGCCGGCCTCCGTACGGGCCTGCCCGGCGTCGGTGGCCGCCGTGTTCAGGGCCTCCTGCGCCCGGCGCTGCGCGTCGGCCAGGATCTCCTCGACCTTCCGGGACGCGGCCGTGGTGAAGACCTCGGCCTCGCCTCGCGCGTCGGCGAGCAGCTGCTCGGCAGCCGCCTCGACGTCGGTGCGGGTCTGCTTCGCGTCGGCGGCCGCGGTGGTCGCGGCGTCCTTGCGGAGCCGGTCGCCGGCCGCGGTGGCGTCGGCCAGAAGCTCGTCGGCCTTGCCCGTCGCCTCGGTGGTGAGGGCCTCGGCCTTCTCCCGGGCGCTGGCGAGCAGCTGCTCCGCCGTGGTCTCGGCGTCCGTGCGGGCCTGGTCGGCTGTCGTGGCGGCGTCGGCCAGGAGGCGGGACTGCTCGGCGGTGGCCTCTTCGGTGAGGGCGGCCGCCTCCGTGCGTGCGTCGTCCAGCAGTTCGGCGGCGCGGGTCTCGCCCTCGGCGACGATCCGGGCGGCGTCGGCGGCGGCCTGGTCGCGGAGGTCGGCGGCGCGGTCGACGGCGTCGGCCAGGACCGGGTCGGCCTCCTCGTGGACCAGGGGCAAGGTGGTCTCGGCGGCCGGGGCGTCGGCCTGCTCCGGGACGGCGGCCGCCGGGGTGTGCGGGCGGGCGGCAGACGTGCGGGGCTGCCGCTTGGGCTGGGCCCGGCGACGGGCAGCGTTCTTGGTGGCCACGGGGGATGTCCTCTCGTACGTTCCGGCGCCTCCGTGAGGAAGGGCACCGCGGGGCAGCGTCGGTCGGTAGGGTCAGGACCAGGTCCTCCGGGACCCCGGCAGCTTCAATGCCGGGGGCTCGGAGGACCGTCTTGCTGCGGGGCTGGTGGGTCAGTCGCCGGCGGACAACTCCGGGCGGCGGTTGGCCGTCCGGTGCTGCTGGGTGAGCCAGGCCATCGCGGCCGCCGTCATCTCGTCCGCCGCGCCCTCGGTGTTCAGCGGGGCGGTGTCGATGTCGCGCATCGCGTCGGCCGGCGGCAGCAGCCGCATGTAGTCGCCCATCACGTTGTTGATCACGCCGCCCGTGACGGGCAGCAGGGTGTAGCGGATGCCGCCGGAGACGTACGTGTCGATCCGGCTGACCCGGCAGACGAACGTGTGGTTCGGCTCGCCGCGCCAGAACTTCTCCGGGTCGCGGTAGAGCACGAAGTTGTCGCGCTGGTACGAGACCTTGCCCTTGGCGGTCGTGGGCTCGGAGTAGGCGTGCATACGGGCTCCCTCGGTGAGTGGTCCGGACTGTCCGGCTCCCAGTCACCGCCCGGCCCGGCCCGCCGGGGTTCGGCGGGCCGGGCCGGGCGGATCAGGCAGCCGTCAGGCCGACCACGCGGTGCTGTTGGACAGGGACGCCGCCCGGTGGAACGCGGCCACGCTGGTCTTCCCGCTGCGCGTCGTGCCGCCGATGAGCGTGTGGGCGTCCGCGAGGAGGGGGAGCGCGGTGTCCATGGCGCCGGTGGGCCGGTGCGGGGCGACGATCCGGCCGTCGGGGAGCAGCTCGCCGGTGTCGTCGAAGACGATCAGGGCGTTGCAGAGGAGGCTCCAGCCCTGTTCCGGGTGGGCGGCCACGACGCGCGCGGCCTCGCGGTCCGGGCTGTCGGCTGTCGGGCAGGCGGGATTGTGGGTGCAGAGCGATTTCGGCAGCCGGGTGGTGGCGGTCGTCGTGGTGTCGGTGCTGGTACGCATGGGCTCTCCTGCGGGGATGCGGGCCCGAGAGTCTCTCGGGCGGGAGGCGTGCGAAAGGCCGGCTGCCCGTGTGGCGGGCGACCGGCCTGGTGGAGCAGCGCGGTGCGGGATCGGAGTTGGGTGTCCGTCCCGCACTGCGGTCAGTCGTGCGGGGCCTCAGCCGTGCAGGCGCCGGCCGAGGTCGTGGTCCTCGTTCGTGCGGCGGAGGTTGTCCTCCAGGCGCTTTTGGTCGGCGTCGGTCATGCCGCCGCCCCCGCCCCGTTCCTCGCGTTCCGGGCCCGGTTGCGGGCGGCGCGGCGCTTCATCGCCCGCCGCTCGTCCTCGGACAGGCCGCCCCAGACGCCGTCGTCCTGGCCGGACTCAAGCGCCCACTGGAGGCACTGCTCCATGACGGGGCAGCGGCGGCAGACGGCCTTGGCCTCCTCGATCTGCAGGAGGGCCGGGCCGGTGTTGCCGATGGGGAAGAACAGCTCGGGGTCTTCCTCGCGGCAGACCGCGTTGTGTCGCCAGTCCATCCCGGTCACCGCCCTTCGCGAACGCGGCGGAGGGCCTCGTCCATGATCGGGTCGGAGTCGCTGTCGTTCCGTGCGATGCTGGTGGGCATCAGGTCTCCAAGCGGGTCCTGGACAGCCCCGGAGGGTCTCAAATCACCGGGGCTGTCGTGCTGTTCAGGCTGTTCGTACGAGCAGCCGCGGCCCCGTCCATCCCGAGCGATCGGGATGGACGGGGCCGCGGTCGTTCGTGCGGGGTTGGTCAGCTCGCGCGGCGCTCGGGGTGCAGCGTCTTGAGCGGCACCGGCGGCGCTCCCAGCGGCGCGGCACCGGCGGGCAGCTGCGCGCGGCGGGTGTCGGCGTCGCGGACCGCGGACTCGGTCGCCGCCCACTGCTCCTTGCGCCGCAGCCGCAGGAGCCGGTCGTTGTTGCGCTCGTCATCCGCCGGCGCTTGCTTCTGCACGGCGATCTGGCTGACGGCCGGGGCGACCGCGATCTTCGGCTTGCGCCGCACGGTGGTCTTGCGGCGGTGGCCGGTCTCCGCGTGACCGTCCTCCAGGCGCTCGGCCCACTTGCGGACCGTGAGGTCGACCGTTACCAGGCGGTTGCTGCCCGGGCGGCAGCGGACGGCAGCGTCCTTGCCCGCGCGGCCGGTGTCGTGCGGCACGAGCTTGGTCGTCTTGTTGCCGAGGCCGGTGATCGGCACCCACGTCTCGCAGTCGGGGCAGACCAGCGACGCGCAGGCGGGGCGCAGGTCGTACTGATGGGGCTTAAGGGTGGAGAGGGCCAGCGCCGGGCGGGCGTTGACAGTGCGGGAGCGGGTCCGGCTCCGGCGGGGGCGGGCGGTGCGCTCAAGGGTCGAAGCAGACATCTGGACTCCTCAGAGGCGGAGCGGCAGGGGCGCGGGTCGCGATGCTCTCTCTGCCCTCCGGGCCGCACGGCACGAGGCCGGCGTCCCGTGGGACAGACAGCGCACAGCGCTGCGACGTACACGCAGTTGTCGTGCCGTCAGGCTCCGGAGGAGTTCTGGTGCTCTCACGCCCTCCGGTTCCCAGCAAGCTGGGGGAGGACTACTCCGGCCACCCCGAGGGGCGGACGACTACTGCGGTCTTGCGGATGCCAGTTGGTGCTCCCGGAGGACCCGGACCACCGCCTTACATACATCAGGTTGCATCAGGTACCCTCAGGTGTCAAGCGGTATAGTGAGGCAACCAGATGAACCTGAAGGAGGCGAAGGCACATGTCCGGGCCGCCCCGAGCCGACAACCGGCCGCCGTACGCGCGCATCGCGGGCCACTACCGCGACCTGATCAGCTCCGGGGACCTCGCGCCCGGCGATCTCCTGCCCAGCATCAAAACGCTGGCCACGGAGTGGAACGTCAGCACCGCTACCGCGGACCGCGCGATGCGGCTGCTGCGCGAGGAGAAGCTCGTACAGGGCATCCCGGGCGTTGGCACCGAAGTGATGGCCCGCCCCATCTCGCTGTCCTCCGGCTCGGAGCGTCACGACCGCAGCAGCAAGAGCCAGTCCTCTTGGGGCGTCGGCGAGAAGTCCTCCGGCCACACGGCCGGCATAGTAGAAGCCCCAGAGGACGTTGCGCACGCGCTGGGCATTTCGCCTGGTGACGACGTGATTCGCCGCAGCCGTGTCTACCGGGACGATCACGGCATCGTCTCTCACTCCACGTCCTGGATCCCCGCCGAGTTCGCTCGGGTGCTGCCGGAACTCGCGCGCAGCGCGCGGCTCAAGGGCGGGCTGTCGCTCGACTTGATCGCTCGGGCCACCGGCCGCCAGGTTGCTAAGCGGATCGACGAGGAGTCGGCGCGGATCGCCACTGCGGACGACCTCGAGCTCCTGGAGCTGGAGGCCGGCACCACTGCGGCGATCCTGGTCCTCATCGCCCGCTTCACGGACGCCGATGGCGAGGTGTTGGAGTACGGCGTGGACTTGGGCGCGCCGGGCCGCACGCGCAGGACAACCTCGGAGATCCTGCGGTGACCACACGCAGCTCCGGGCCTCTGAACGACACCCTCGCCGGGTGCCATGAGCACCGGCTCGACGTGCTCCTGCACACGCAGCGCACCGGCACCCTGCCTCTGGAAGGACGGTTTCGAGATCCGACGCGTCTCCGCAGCCCTGTCCGGCAGGCCGGGCCCCGCACCACGGGCGATTCTTCTGTCCGGTCTGCAGGGATCTGGCAAGACGACCCTCGCCCGTGCTCTGGAGCAGGCTGGGTTCCGGCGCCTCTGCCCGGACGAGGAGATGTTCCGCCGGTACGGCCACTACGGCAGGGATTTCCCCCGGGGCGAGTTCAAGGTCCGCGAGGCTCCCGTGCTCGAGGACATCTCTCTTGAGCTCCAAGAGCTGCTCGAGGCCGGACACGACGTCGTGGTCGACCACGGGTTCTGGACTCATGAAGAGCGTGCCCACTGGGCTGCCACAGTGATGGAGGCCGGCGGCGCGCCTGTCCTGATCTACCTGCCAGTCCCGCACGAGGTGCGCTGGGGCCGAATCCAGCAGCGAAACGAGCAGTCTCTGGTCGACGCCAACGCGATCGAGTTCAGCGAGGAGGACCTGCTTCGCCACGCCTCCCGCTTCACCCCGCCGACCGACGCAGAACCGCACGTCCTGTACGACGGCGTCCCAGAGCACGTCTTGGCGGAGCTCCGCCGTAGGCGTGGCCTCATGGATGACGACCCTCACTGATTCCGACCTCCCACGAGCGGCTTTTCACGTGGGCAATCCCACTCTCGGCGGAGCAAAAGGACCATCACAGCGCCGTGAGCAGCTTCATTCACGGGTTTTCAACATCCGCATACACACGAGGTTTTGGGGCTGCGGCATAGGCTCGCGGGCATGACGGTGACGGAGGGGGACAGCGTGGGCAGGCAGCGAGCAGGGTGGAGGCCCGACCGGCTCCGCGAGCAGCGGGAGGCTCACGGTCTGACCCTGGAGAAGGCCGGCGAACGCCTTCGCGAAGTGGCGGAGCGGGCGAAGCTGAAGGGCATCCCGGCAGCGAATCCTCAGACCTTGTGGCAGCACGAGCAGGGCGAGGTCTTCCCCGGCCCTCACTATCGGCGGGCCTACTGTCTCCTCTACAGGGCAACCGAGCCGGACCTGGGGTTCCGCACCGCCCTGCCTGGTGAGGAGTCCGCCTTCAAGCTCACCCCGCTGGACGACCGTCTCAACGGATCGCACGTTTTGGCTGTCGAGCGCGCGGTTCATCGCATCGCGCCGGGCTCGGATGAGGCCGACCACTTCGACTTGCAGCAGCGGATCATCGACGCGTGGAAACGCCGTCACACGGGCGGTGACCCCCACCGCCCCGTGCTCATCCTGGTTGGCGGCTATGCCGGCAGCGGCAAGACGGAGCTCGCGCGCTTCTTCGTTCAGCTCACCGGCTGGCCGCTGCTCGACAAGGATCCGCTCACCCGTCCTCTCGTGGAGCGCCTCCTGATCGCCTTGGGCGGCGATGCGAACGACCGGCACACCGACCTCTACCGCGAGAAGGTCCGGCCGGTGGAGTACGACTGTCTGATGCAGTCGGCCCTGGCCAACATCAAGTGCGGCATCTCCACGGTATTGACCGCCCCGTTCATTGCCGAGATGACCGACCCGGCCTGGATGCAGCGCCTGACCAATCGCGCGGGCTCGATGGGAGTGGACGTCTTCCCCGTGTGGGTCCGCTGCGATGAGGAGTCCATGCGCGAGTACATCGGCTTCCGCTCAGCCGCCCGGGACGGGTGGAAGCTCCAGCGCTGGGACGAGTACATGGCCACGATCGACCTGGAACTGCGCCCGGCGGTTCCGCACCTGGTCGTCGACAACCGTCTGGGGACCGCGGTGACGCTCGCGGACCAGGCCCGGCAGGCGATGGGGGCGATGTACGCGTGACCTCGAAGCAGGGAGTGATTCTCTACGGCCCGCCAGCGGCCGGCAAGGACACCGTCACCACCGCGCTTACCGAGCTGAACTCGAAGTACGCCCAGTTCGCACGGCTCAAGGTAGGAACGGGCAAGGCCGTCGGCTACCGGATGGGCACACCAGAACAGCTGCACGAGCTGGAGGCCGCGGGCGACGTTGTCTACGTGAACGCGCGGTACGGCAACACGTACGCGGTCGACCGGCCCGGTCTGGACGACGCGTTCGCGGCCGGGGTGCCCGTAGTGCACCTCGGGCAGGTCGACGGCATCCGAGCGCTGATCGACGGCTACCTTGTCGACTGGTCGGTGGTACTGCTGTGGTGCCCGCGCGAGGTGACCGAGCAGCGGTCGGCAGGGCGGGGCGACAGCGACACCACGGCGCGCCTCACAGCATGGGACGCGACCCGCGAGGACGTGGCCGTACACCCGGGTACGGCTTGGGACCTGACCGTCGACACCACGAAGGCGACTCCCCAGGACACGGCGCGGCTCATCGACCAGCTGCTTGCGCAGCGGGCGAGGGCAACGACGGCATGAGCGCGGGCTATGGCCGGGCGAGTCGGTCAAGGGCGTCGATGAGCGTGAGCTCGCCGTCGTCCTTGACGTCGTGCCACCGTGACAGCGTGGTCGCGGCGGCACGCAGCATCTCCGGTGGGAGGCCGGCGGCCGCGAGCGCGTCGGCGGCTTCTTCCAGCTCCGGGCCCCAGCGCCATGCACGGGCGGCGGTCTTGGCGATGTACTGCGGCTCGGACAGGTACGAGTCGGTGCGCTTCGAGGCGACCTCGATGAGCTCCTGGTCCACACCGTGCACGCGCGCCATTCCGACCGCGAGCGCCACCAGCACCCGCGAGGTCTTCTGGAACGCCGCGTACGACAGTTTCAGCGCCGACGCCTTCCCTACATCCGTACCCAGCACCGCCGTCCGGACCGCGGTGCCTGCGAAAAGCGACTCGACCCGGCCGGTCGCGGCGGCGGGTCCGGAGAGGTACAGCGTCGGCGTCTTGCCACCGACCGGTGGGGAGCCAACGACGCCGCCGTCCACGACGGTCGCGGCCGGTTCGAGCAGCGCGGCGATCCGCTGTGCCCGCTCGGGATTGATGGCGTTCGTCTCCACGTACACCCCGGTGAAGTGGTGCGCGCCGACGTCGCGGGCCAGGTCCTCGGCAGCGGCCGGCGGGCAGAGGCTGATGACGATGTCGCTGCGGTCCAGCAGCTCGTCAAGCTCGGCCACCGGTGTCAGACCGAACCGGGCGGCGCGTGCCGCCGACGCGGTGCTGCGCCCCGTCTCGCACCACAGGACCGCGGCCGCGTTGGTCGCGGCGCAGGCGGCGACGGCGGCGCCCATGCTGCCTGGGTGGAGGATGCCGACGGTCGGCTGGTCCATGGTGCTACTCCGTCTCGTTGAGCAGGATGGTGATTGCGTCGGTGACGTCGTCGACGACGTGGTGCGCGGTGGGCAGGTCGTCAGGCCAGGGGCGGCCTCGCAGCCAGATGGTGCGCAGGCCAGCCCGGTGGCCGCCGCCGATGTCGCCGGTCGGGTTGTCTCCGATCATCCACCCGCCGTCCGCGAGGTTCACCCCGCACCGGGCCGCCGCGAGTTCGAAGAGGCGCAGGTCCGGCTTGCGGATCTCCAGGTCGCCCGAGACCGCGACACCGTCAACCAGGTCCGCGATACCGGTCGCAGCGAGTTTGGCGCGCTGGATGTCGCTGGCCCCGTTGGTGATGATGCCGATAGTCCAGGCAGCCGCGCGCAAGCGGGCCAGGCCCTCAATGACCTCTGGGCGGCAGGTGACGGCGGCCGACATGAGGTCGACGTACTCCTGCCACAGGTCCGCGGCCGACGCCTCCAGGACGAAGGCGTCCCGCAGCCGGGCGAAGTCATGGACGGTCGCGCGGTCGGCCAGCTCGATACGCAGCCACCGCTCGGCACCCGGAGAGAGGGCGCGAGAGCGGGACAGGCGCGTCAACGCGTCGCTGAGCGCCGACCGTCGGTCGGCCAGCGTGCCGTCCAGGTCGAAGAATGCGAAGCGGGACACAAGCACGGACCCTACCGGGCGCTTAGAGAAGCTCAGTTCGCGGCGTCCTCTTCACCCAAGGAGAGATCAGATCGTGTATCTTTCATGGTTACAAAGACCATGAAAGGCTCGGCTATGCCTGACCCGGACCGCTCGCAGCAGGTCGACGCCCTGCTGAACGGCCTGCCCGAGGTTCTGCCACCTCCGCACGTGTGCGCGAAGCTGCGCCTGGCGGCTGGCCTCACCCAGCAGGACATCGCGGACGCCGTGGGCGTGAAGCGAGTCGCGGTCACGCGCTGGGAGTTGGGCCAGACCAGCCCTCGACGCCCACATCGCGAGAACTACTTGCGCCTCCTCAAAGGCCTTGCGGAACGCTTCCCTGAGGCCACGAAGGCGGATGAGGGCATGCCGACGCCGGCCTCCGAGGGGGGGGTCGGGATGACCTAGCGGCCATCGGCCGCGCGCGCCAAGAGCGGACTAACCATCCGCCGGCCGTCGCGTGGCCCGTCTACCGACTGCGGATTAACCATCCGTGTCGGCTGCCCAGATCCCGGTTACCGCCGGTTCTGAGCCGCGGCTCACCGAGCCGCTCGTTCCCACTGGCCCCTCACCAGGGCCACCGCACCACCGGCCACTAACCACGGCCACCACAGCCGCGTCAGCACCAGCTGCGCGCGCTTCACCGCAACGCCCCCACCACAGGGGCTCTGCGCTTCAGCTCCACCGACGAAAGGAGAGATCTCCCCAGCCGTTCGGTGTCCGCCCGCTCCTCCCGGAGGGGGCCGTCACCTACATCCACTCGCCGACCAGTCCTCACACGGACTGTGTCAGGTTGGTTATGGAAGTTGGTGTCCTCGCCATAGTGCACGATCTGGTGTCCCCTGAAAAGCCGACCGGTGTCCGTTTCGCCTCGTTTGAGGCATTGTCGAGCGTCTGCTTGATCAGATTCACAGAACCGCGCGACGTGAGACGAACCCCGTTCGCCGTGGGCTCGCTCTCGGGGCCCACGGGCTGCGGGACGCGCTTCAAGATTTCTGCCCGCGGAACGGGAACGGAGCAGGCTCTCACCGCTCCCCGGCCTTTGGGCAATAGCTGCCTGCACAAGGCTGCCGAGATGATCATTCCTGGATTCCTGTCCGTGTCCGTGCACCGCTCTGGCGCGGCGGTGGGCGGATGAGTTCCGTGGCGGCGTCGGCCGCCGTGATCCCGCTTCCTCGTACGGCATCGGTCCCGGCCGGGCCGGTCCCGGAGCGCGCGGCGGGTCATCCGCTGTCGCTCGGGCCGGACGCTCGTGCCCGTCTGGGTGGCGCGGTGCGGATGCTGCTGGATGTGGCTGGCTTGGCCGGGGCGTCTGACGCGGTGCGCCTGGCGGTGCTTGTACTGGCGTCGCGTACGCCGTCGGAGACCGGTGTGGTGGAGATCCGTACCTCGGAGCTGGGCCGGTGGATCGGAATGTCCGCGTCGTACACGGCCTCCGAGGTGCTGCCGGTGCTGCGCCGCTCGGGCGTGGTCTTCGTGGAGACGGCGCCGGGCGAGTACGGCCAGGACGACGGCCTGGAGTGCAAGGTGCTGCCGCTGTGGGCGGCGCAGGACGTCGTCGGGCACCCGCTGAACCTGGCGAAGAAGGAGTACGCCACCTTGTGGCGGCTGCTGGAGGCCGTGATGGGGCCGGGCTGGACGCACCGCGACGGCCGGGTCACTCCGGCCGGGCTGATCGGTACGCGTACCGGTCGGGGCGCGGCGACGGACCGCCTCGCGCTGCTGCTGCTGGTGCTGGAGGCCCGGGAGACCGGGCGGGTGCGGCAGTGCGGCGGGACGGTGGACACCAAGCGCGGCCGCGCGGCCGCGACGGTGGCCCGGCTGCTCGGGTGCACCGCTTCGGCGGGGGAGCGGGTGCTGGAGCGCCTGGAGGACCGGGAACTGGTGCTGCGGGTGCGTCTGAAGACGGGCTCGGGCCTGCGGAACCGGTCGCGGCTGATGGTGCCGGCGGTCGCCGCCGCGCACGGCCGCACGGTCGCCGACGACGTCCAAGAGGACCGTGCGCAGGCCCCGGAGCCCGAGTTTTCAGACCCCGACGTTGCGGCAGGGGCTGGTGAGGCGCCGGAGCTAGCCGAAGAGTCGCAGGTCAGCGGCACGTTGGTGACGGATGTGGCGGATGTAGCAGACCCCGACGTTGCGGCAGCCCTTCACACTGATCACCCTCACCTGGCTACTCCCGTCTCTCCTCCCGCTCTCTCTGGTGGCTTTTCCGGCGAAGGCCGTGGTGGGTCCGGTGATCTGCCGGACCGCGCGTGCGTGCGCGAGGACGGCGGCCCGCTGCGCGGGGAACAGCAGGAGAAGTCTCCGGTCGGCAAGGGCAGGAACGGCGGCCGCGGGCCGGTGGCCGGTGCTCCGGTGCGGGTCGTGGATGGCGGAGGTCAGGGCAAGCAGCAGCGGGGGAGGGTGGCTCTGCCGCCGGAGGACCTGCGGGCCGTCCTGGCTCCGGTCGACCTGGTCTGGGCGCGTCTGGAGCGTCGGGGCGCCCGGCGCCTGGTGGAGGCCGCCGTCCGCAGCGAGCTGGAGCGGGTGGTCGGGTTCGCTGGCCGTACGGACGCGCCGCAGGTCCTCGCGGACCGGCTCGCCCGGCACTTGGAGACCCAGATGCGGCTGGGCAAGCCGATCGTGGACCCGGTGGGCTGGCTGATCGGCCTGGCCCTGCCGCAGCGTCAGCAGTGCGGTGACGTGCGGTGCGACGACCGGGTGCTGCTCGACTCCGGCCGGGACTGCCCGCGCTGTGCGGAGAAGCAGGAGGACCGCCGCGACCAGCGCCGGGCGGTCGCGGCCGGAGTCGACGCCGCGATGCCCGGCGTCGCGGAGGCGGAGCGGCGTGCGGCGACCGAGCAGCAGCTGCACCAGGACGTGACGGCCAGGGCATGGGCGAAGGCGTACGAGTGGGAGCAGCACCGGGCCCGGCAGGCAGCGGTGGCTCAGGCCCGTGCCGAAGCCGCAGCGGCCGCGCAGCCCGTTGACGTCGTCCCGGCCGCGCCGGTGGCCCGGGTCGTCCTGCCCGCGCCCCGTCCGGCCGCCGCGCCCGCCCCGGACGTCGGGGATGTCGACCAGGAGCAGGAGCTCGTCCTCGAGGACCTGACCCGCGAGCAGGTCCGCGACTGGCGGGTGCGCGCGATGAAGGACCACGGCGTCGTCTTCGACCACATCAACCAGTACGGCGAGATTTCCGCCAGGCGCCTGTTCAGCACCCGGCTGGTCGACGAAGCGCAGCGCCTTTCGGGCACGCACCACCTGGTCCTCGGGCACACCACCTGGGGGCAGGCGTGAGCGGGGGCGAGGTGTCCGGGGTCGACCTGGCCCGGGTCGCGCTGCGGGCCGCGATGGAGCAGGCCCGGAAGAACGGCAGCGGCCAGAAGGCGAAGAGGAAGCCGCGGACCGGTGCGCCGGTGCGGCGTGACGGCCGTGAGCCGATGGGCCTCGGGGCGGCGATCGGCGCGCTGGTCACCGAGCGGGCCTGGGAGCTTCCGGCCGCTGGCTTCAGCCTGCGGGAGCGGTGGGCGGTCATCGCCCCGGAACTCGCCGGGCACGTCGTGGCTGTCGGCTTCGACGCGGACTCCGGCCGGCTCACCGTGTGCCCGGAGTCGTCAGCGTGGGCGGCGAAGACCCGCCTGGAGCAGACCCGCGTCGTCGCGGCCGCCAACAAGGCAGCGGGCCGTCAGGTCGTGAGCGCCCTGCGGATCCTGCCGCCCGGTGCCGTCCCGATGCCCGACCGCGCCGACGCCACACCGGAACCGGCCGTGCCCACGTTTCCGGTGGAGCGTCGGCGGCCGCCGGACGGTTACCGCCGCGCGATCGAGGCGCACCGCCAGGCTGCCCGGCCGTCGACGACGGACCCGGCCATCGCGGAGGCCGTGGAGCGGCAGGCCGCAGCGATGCGAGACCTGTCCCGCCGGGCGTTCCCCGAACCTGAGGACGTCGCCGAGACATAGCCGGCTCCGATCCGGCGGCGCTCTCCTTCGGCGCCGCCGTGAGTTCGCCGCCACGGAGCGGCCGCAGTCCTGCGCCTCACCGGATTAGCGCGCATCTAGGTACGTAAGTCTGGTTGCGAGGGATGTCCGGGATGGCGCCTAGGCGTGATCTCGCGGCTGCTACTTATCGGACGGTGCGCCGATTGTTTTGACGTTTGAGCGGCCAGGATGGCGCACTGTCGAAACGGTCGGAGTGTCGTAATCGAAGTCAATCTCGGAGTAATGACTCCGATACTCTGCCGGCAGATTGTTGTCCGAGATGATGAACTGGACCCTTCCCTGGTTTGCGTCAGCCAGCATTACGAGTCGTCGGTAGAGTGCGGCCGCGAGGTCGTCGTCTGGAGTGTTGAGTGCCAACCGTGGAGCATCGATGAGCAGGAAGGCGGGGTAAGGAACCTCGCTATGCCTGAGGGCTACCGCCAGAAGAGAAGTCCAGTAGGCGAGCTGAGTAGCCGTCATCATGCCGCCGCCGGGGGGCATGAAGTCATAGAATATCTTCTCATTGAGGACCGGCAGGTAATTCGTCCGGTGGATTTCGGCTGTCTGGACTCCTGGGATGCCGAGAGTCGTGACTGCGTTTCCAAATTCCTCAGAGATCTCGTCGAGGATTTCCTGCCGTCGCACGGCAAGCGCCTGCGTCGCTTGATCGACCTGAGCCTGGAGTCGGTCCTGCTTAGTACGGAGATCTTGAACGGCTTGCTCCAGGTCGTTGACGCGATCCCATTGACGGAGTACGCCCTCAAGCTGTTCTTGTTGTGCACGGGCTGTGGCCAGACGTTCGGTGGCGTCACTGTACGCCTGAAGTCGCGGCGTCACGCGGTCGATGGTGCGACTGTCGAGTTCCGCGTTAAGCCTGCTGACCAACTCCTCCCTACCGGCCACTGCATCGTTAGCTTCGCTGATTCCCACAGTCAAGGAACTCAGCTGGTCGTCCATCTCTGACAACTGTTGGGTCAGCTGCATCAGTTCGTAGTGATCAGCCTCGGCGGAGGTTTCCACTGGGTCCGGCTGCAAGCACACTCGGCAGACATCTGCCGGCACTTCTCGCCCCGTCAGCGACTGAACGCATCGGGGGCAGACCAGGAATTCGATACTGGCCAGGCGTTCGCCAGCGTCGCGCATTCTGTTAAGCCGGTCCAAATCCGATTGGACTCGGCGTTGCTCCAACGCGTATTCGTTACGCTGTCGCTGCAACTCCTTGACGGTGGCCTTTGTGTCGGCAAGGATCCGCTCGGATTCATTCAGCAGATCGCGCAACACTTGCGTCTGCCTATCTGTTACCGGGTCAATTTCGTCGCGCAGTTCAGATCGTTGAGCCTCTGCCTCGCGCTCCGTGGTGATCGCCTGCTGCAGCGCCTCTTCCGCGTCGAACCGCTGCGCTGTCGAGCTGTCTTGAAGAAACTGGAGGACAGTGTTGTACTGTTCGGTTGCCGTCGCGACATCTCCCTTGAGGAGGTTCACCTGAGAGCGCATTTTGAGAACAGACGGGTCTGTGAAGCCGAAAAGCAGTTCAAAGACTGCTTTTCTTTTTGGCTCGATGTAACTCTTCTGGCTGTTCGCGATATCGATATTGATCTCGTACTGTGGGAGGTACAAGACCGAGAAGATATCGTTGAAGGTGATGCGGCTGCCTGCTTTGACGCTCTGTCCTGATGCTGCGGCCTTCATATCGTCGGGGAACCCGAGGGCTCCGAGTAGGAGCGTATTTAGGCTGGGCTGAGTAGTCCCGATATGCTGATCAGGGAGCCGCTCTTGCGCCACTAGGTCTGTAACGCGAACCTTTTTGCGCTTGGTGCTGTCGAGGCTGCGCGCAATGTGCATCCTCTGATTTCCGATGGTGACGTCTAGCGTCACATCGAGGACGTGCTCCTGTGCAACGGTGGCCAAAATTGCGTCTCCGCCAAAGCCGAACTTGATCAGCTCCAGCAGAGTGGTCTTACCGACGCCAGTCGGTCCCGCGAGCACAGTCAGATCGGAAGGGAAGCGATAGTTGACAGTTCCCTCCGTAGTGGCAAGCGAAACCGAGTTGATTCGGAACTTTGTGCTCATCGGATCACCTGCCTATGGGGACGGTTCATGAGTGGCGCGAGACGGTTGTAGATGCGGTCCTTCAAAGCGCTCCCCGTGAGCCCGATAGATGCTTCAGCAACCGCGCGGCAGCGGTCGTTGATCGACGCCCACTGACTGCTTCTGCTCATCTCTTTGACAAGCTTCTTTCCCGCCAGGGTGGGGGCGATGGCAACGCTTCCTTGTCGGCCACGCCTGTATGCGACAAGTCCGCGCCCCACTAGAGCCCCGATAACGGAGTAGTAGCGATCATCCCAGGGGCCGTACTTGTAGCGGATCATGGGGGCTTCAACATCGGTAGGGTTCGCGTCATCTGCCGGCGTGAGGTGAAGCCGCGGGTCGGCTGATGTTAGTTCCTCAAGAACCTGGGGAGCGAGAGCCGGATAGCGAACCAGAAAATCGAGCTTGGCTAGCTTAGTGAGGCCATCAAGTTTTCCTTGATGGCCAGGCGTTTCGGTTACAGCAGTTACAAGCAGCAGAATTCTGGCCTGATGATAGGCGAGATCCTCGCGCAGGAGGCTCAACTCGAAGGCATCATGGCTCATGACGCTTCCCCTCGAGATGCGCGAAGGCGTTCAATCTCCGCCTCAACGTCAAATGAGTTGCTAAACCACACCTTGCACTCACTGGTTAGGTCGCAGACCCCACCGAGAAGCAGGTCGGCATCCATGCCGACAGGCAAAGTTTCCTCAGGCAGGTCATCAACACGGCGTTGCAGTTCCTTCCAGAGTTCCTTCCCTCGGATTACAGGGAGGTCTGCGGCCGCTTCATCACTGAGTCGATGCAAGCGCCGGCGGAGCTTAGCCTGCTCTGCGCGAGCGGTTGGATCCCCGCTCATTCGATGACGCCAGTAGTCTCGATATTCTCGGTGCAGTTCCTCCGCCCGTTCGATGCTGATCTCACCACAGTGGCCAGCCTTCATTTTAACTGACAGGCGGGTTAGGCGTGGTTGAGGGACAAGCGGACGGAAACCCTTTGGATTCGCTATCGCCATGCGGACCGCAACGTCGATTTCTGCCAGAGTGATAATCCGTCCGATATCCGCTCGCTCCAGATCGGTGGCGCTAGGTAGCGGTGTTCCGGGCTTGTAAGCGAGAACCAAAGGGAGCTTTCCTCGGGGCATGGGTCCTGCTGCCCGCATCCGAACGCGCATCAGGTCGTGAACGGCCTGCCAGATGGCGTCCGCCTCTGCTTGAACGCCAAGACGTTCCAGCACGGGCTTTGCGTACATGTTGGCTGCTGCGTATGCGACGAAACCTCGCGGAAGGCGAGTGTGGTCGAGCGTCAGCATGGAGAGGAAGCGTGCAACCTGGTCCTTCTCCTGCTGCGTCGCTTCCTTCGGGTTGCTGTTCTCGGTCCAGAAACCGGGCAGCCGTTCTTCCGTGGTGTGCTGGCGGATGCACTTACACAAGTCCTTGATCGACTTCTCGTGCTTTTCGGTGAGGGTGAGCGGGCGATGGCTGAGGCGAAGGGTGCGAAGGTGCTCGATCGCCGTCGCGAGGTCCTGCGCGGCATCTGCCAGGCCGGGAGTTGTCACCAGGCGGCAGGTGGGCTTCTCGCCCAACGTGTGCCAGCGGTTGAACAGATGCGCGATGCCACCGTCATTGGCGAGTTGATTAACCGTGGTATAGGCCCCATATGGGGCATCGCGGTGCTTGGCGGACACCAACTCGATGTCCTCGTCAACCGCGACCGCCCAGTCCTCATGAAGCTCACAGACCACTCGGCAGTAGTGGTCCGCTGCGAGGGAGCCGTCGTCGGTGAGGGCGGTCTCGTAGAGTGACAGGCCATCAGCAGTGGCCATCGCCGCTTGCCAGTCAAAGAGATCGGCCGTTCGTTCGCCTGCGGCGTCTGGTTGCGGGTTCGTCCAGAACAGCTCAACAGCAGTTGGGCCCGTCGCGTTCGCGTCCAATTACACCCCCCGGATCACAGGGGTAACTGTGTGTGCCTGCGGGCCCATGGTCAAGTACCCGTATCCCATCGGTGGAGTGCGCACTGCAGGCGTCGCGTCTCGATCTTCACGCCGGCGGGCTCGAGTGGGGTCTACCTCAATGCCGCCTCTTACAGATCGATGCCTGTACCCCTTTCCCTATATGTACGCTCGCTGCTGGCCCCTGGCGTCCCGGCATCGAGGCGCCGTCGGGGCGTCGAGGGCTGCTAGGTCAGAGCTGAGGCAACGCGTTGGAACTGTCCCCAGAATTCTTCTGGACGCCGCTCACGTTTGCCGCGAGGGCCATGATGGCGTCGCTCTGTCGGAATGATAGTTAGCTGGTATCATTGAGTCATGCTGTATGAGACTCCTCCACTCGACGCTGCGGACCTGAAGGTTCTGCACGAGGTAGACGGACTGCGCGAGCGGCTGCGTGACGCAGTGCAGCATGCGCCGATGAAGTGGACGCAAGACCTGCGCAAGGCGCTGACCGCGAGCGCGATCGCAGCGTCGAACACGATTGAGGGGTACCAGGTCGACGCGAAGGACGTCGCCGACCTGATGGACGGCGAACGCGAGGTCGACGCCAGCGAGGAGAACAAGGCGGAGACTCTCGCCTACCAGCAGGCGATGACGTACATCCAGTCCCTCCACGACGTCGCCGACTTCCGCTACAGCAAGGAA
Source organism: Streptomyces sp. NPDC104226 (assembly GCF_055584085.1). Lineage (NCBI taxonomy): Bacteria > Bacillati > Actinomycetota > Actinomycetes > Kitasatosporales > Streptomycetaceae > Streptomyces > Streptomyces sp. NPDC104226. Next base: position 60,242 of record NZ_JBVJMS010000018.1, on the reverse strand, counting down.
CTCCTCAACGCACTGCACTGGATGCTCCAGGGCCATCACCACCCGCTGCGCACCGCCGGGCAGTGGCGCAAGACCTCGATCCGGATCACCGCGCCGGGCGATGAGCTCGCCACCGATTACGACGGACCCGACCAGGAGCTCGTGCCCGGCCTGATGGCCGAGCTGGTGGACTGGCTCAACGACGGCGACACCGAATCGCACGTCCTGATCCGGGCGGCGATGGCGCACCTGAACCTTGTGAAGATCCACCCGTGGTCCGACGGGAACGGCCGCATGTCCCGCTCCCTGCAGACTCTGCTGATCGCCCGCGGCGGCGTCCTCGCCCCCGAGTTCTCCTCGATCGAGGAATGGCTCGGGATGCCTGGCAACACCTGGGAGTACTACAAGGTGCTCCGGGAGGTCGGCGGACCGGTGTACTCGCCCGAGCGCGACACTCTGCCCTGGATCAAGTTCAACCTGCGCGCCTACCACGAGCAGGCGCAGCGGGTGCAGCACCGGGTCGACCGCTCGAACCAGGTCTGGATCGAGCTGATGGAGCACGCCGACGCCAACGGGATCAGCGAGCGGCAGGTCACCGCCCTCCACGAGGTCGCGATGGTGGGCCGGGTGCGCCGCTCGCGCTACGAGCGGCAGGAAGCGATCAACACCCAGCAGGCAACCCGCGACCTGCAGGCCCTGACGAAGGCCGAGGTGCTCACCGCGATCGGACAGACGAAGGGACGCCACTACGTGGCTGGCCCCCGCTTCCCGCAGAACGTCATGGCGACGGCCCGCCGCCCGCACCGCATCATCAACCCCTACGCCACCGCATAACACCAAGGCAGCTGGACTCGGGCGGGGGCAACGTCGTTCTCCACACCACCATGTCGGACGATCCGATCCTGGGACGCAAGATGATGGTGCGCTTTGCCACACCAGCCTTGGGCTGGGTCGGCGTGTTCTCTTCGGGCTCGGACCTGGCCCAGCTGGGGTGGGAGCTGTACCACTCGGCAGCGGCGACGGGCACTGAGGGACTGATCGGTTAGCCGGCGGCCGACCGTGTCCCACCACGGACGGGAACCGGTGCTACCACTTCGGGATGCGGGCGAGCGGATGGCGACGCCCCAGAGAAGAGGCATCTGGTGACCTGATTCTACCGGCGGTAGAATCAGGTCCATGAGCAACAGCAAGCCGACGAGCGTGAAGACCACCGAGGCCGTCCGCGACCGGCTGCGTATTCTCGCGCAGGAACGCGGCACCACGATCACCGAGCTCCTCGAAGAGCTTGCCTCGCTCCAGCCGACCCTGGCCGAGCAGGAGCAGCGCGCCCGGGAGGCTGCCCGCGAGCTCGGCCTGGAGTACACCGAGGAGCTCCAGCGCACCGGGCAGTCGGCCTGGGAGAAGATCCGCGCCCATCAGGACGGCGCCGCCGCGTGAGCTTGACCGCGGTCTTCGACCACACGGCACTGGCCGCCCTCTACCAGGCCGACGAATTCTTCACCGGGCTCTACATCGAGTCCTCCCGGGGCGGGGGCCGGGTCCTGATCCCCGCGCTGTCGATCCTGGCCGCCGACCGGCAGGTCCCGGGCGCCGGCGCACACTCCGCCAGGCTCCGCTTCGCCGAGACCGTCGACTTCAGTGCGGACCACGCCCTGGACGCCGCATCCTGGCCGACCACGCAGTGGGCGGTCACCCACCCTGCGGCCATCGCCTGGCAGGCCGCGAAAGCGGGGGAGCCCGTCACCGTCCTGTCCCTCGCCCCAGAGGCGTACGAAGGGACCGGGGTCTACCCCCTCAACCCGCGATAACCGCAGCCGGCGGTGCGCTCTTCCGGCCTTCGTCCACGAGCCGATAGCGCAGGCTGTCGACCTGCTCGCCGCGCACCAGGACCGGTTCGGGCCGGGACACCTCGGCACCGTAAGCCTGACGGCCAATCCAGGGCTCTACAGCAGTCCGCCGAGCGGCACACGGGCCAGGCCACTTCAACTCTTTCGTGCAAGCGGGGCGCGGTCAGCCTGTGCCGGACGCGGTCCGGAGTTCCTCGTCGGGCTGTCGGCTGTGGTCAGGGCGCAGGAGGGCCCGGGCGGCGAGGAGTGCGTGGTCGGTGTGGGTGTGGACGGGGAGTGCGGGCTGGTTGGTCTTGAGGAGGTAGAGCGTGGGCGGGTGTGCGCTGGAGGCCGCCATGGGGATCTTCTTGTCGGTGCAGTGACGGTAGGTGCGCAGGACCACGGAGGCGGCGGCCGTGGTGCCTGCGTCGGGGCCGAGTGCTCCCCTGCCGGCCCCAGGGAGGTGCGACAGGCAGGGCCACAAGGCCCTGCTGTGTCAGGCTTCCGGGCGTACCGGCTTCTGCTGAGCTGCGACCACCACGGCCCTGCATTCCTGGCAGAGGGGGTTCCCACCCAGCCCGTATCGAGCACATGTTCGCTGGCGCCGTCGGCAGGGGCCGGCCTGGTCGGGATTCCATGTTGCGAGTCCTGGACGTGGGGCAGGGGTGGGGGTGGTCATGAGCGGGCCCTTCTCGTGGACGGTGTTACGGGTCGTCGTCCCGTGGTGGCGGCGAGGGCTGCGGGACGGATGGTTCCGTGCCCGTAGCGGGCACGGGCGCGGTCGGTGACGGCCTCGATCGCGCGGGCTCGGTCGTCGGCGGGGTCGAAGGTGAGCTGCTCTCGGGCCTCCGTGAGGTGGCGGAGGTCGTGGGCTCGCAGGGTGATGGAGCGGACGCGGGCGCGCTGGAGGCCGAGGAGGTCGTAGAGCTCGTAGGCGGTGGTGGCGAGCGGGCGGGTGTGGGCGGTGGGTTCGGGCAGCGTACGGCTGCGTGAGCTGGCGGAGCGGTCGGCGTACCGGACGGACAGGCTGAGGCTTGTGGCGGCTTGGTGGTCGTCGCGCAGGCGGGCGCCGAGTTCTTCGGCGAGGTCCAGCAGGGCTCGGCGGTGCTCGTCGGGGTCCAGGACGTCGTGTGCGAAGGCGCGTTCCGCGCCGGCCGACTTCGCGACCGGCTCCCTTTGGACGGTGCGGAGGTCGTGTCCTTGGGCGTGGGCGTGCAGGGAGCGGCCGGTGGCGGCGCCGAAGATCCGGGTCAGGGCGGGCAGGGGTGCGTCGGCGAGGTCGCCGATCGTGTGCAACCCGAACGTACGGAGCTTGGCCGCGGTGGCCGGTCCGACTTGGTGGAGGGCTGCGACGGGGCGCGGGCGCAGCCACCGCTGGACGTCTTCGGCTTCGAGGACGGTGGTGCCGCCCGGCTCGGTCACGGTGGCCGCCATGGCCGCGAGCATGCGGTTCGGGGCGATCGCGCAGGTGGTCTGTACCCCGTACAGGGCCAGGGTCCGCATCCGCAGGAGCGCGGCAATGCCTTCGCAGTCACGATCGAAGTAGCGGAGCGCGCCGGTGATGTCCAGGTGTGCGGCGTCCGGCGGAAGGGCCTGGACTTTGGGGGTCAGGTTCTCGGCGAGGGCGAGGAGCTGCTCGTACAGCCCCGGGCGGCTGCCCGGCGGGATGTGGAAGTAGGCGTGGAGGATCCGTCGCTTGCTCATGGTCAGCCTGCCGATCCGGGGCTGGTGTAGCCGAGGGCTTTGAGGTCGGCGGCGCGGGTGCCGGCGGGCTGGAGGTCGGCGTAGGGGTGCAGGCGGGCCCCGCTGGTCCCGTTCGCGAGGGTTCGGGCCGGCCGGCTCTGTGCTGGTGTGGGGGCGAGCTGCTTCTGGCCGAGGAGGGCGAGGACGGCATCGGGGCCGTGATCACGGCGGGCAGCGGCGAGTTCGTCGAGGTTCCACACCATCTGGCCGACGACGGTCCGCCGAGGACCACGGGCCTCCACCGTCCCGCGGACGAGAAGCAGCCCGGAGTGGAAGGTGGTGTGGGCGACGGCGCCGTGGCTGTCGTCGAAGAACGCGACGTCCACCATTCCGAAGCCGTCCTCCAGGGTCACGAAGATGACGCGGCGGCCCGAGGGGATCGGGGGTGTCTGGGTGGAGGCGCGGACGCCCGCGACGAGGACCTGCTGACCGGGGTGCATCTGCTTGAGGTGGGCGGAGTCGGTGGCGCCCACCTCGCGCAGCAGCCGGTGGTGGTGCTCCATCAGGTGCTGGGACACGTCGATCTTCACGATGTTGATCTCCGCGTCGAGCGTCTCGCGGCTGGTCATCTCCGGCAGCCCGGACGGTTCGGCGGTGAGGAGTTCACCGTCGAGGGGCAGCTGGCCGGTGGCAGGCCGGGCCAGGGTGTGGCGGTGGAGCTCGGTGGTCTGCAGGAGGAGGTCGCGTCGGGTGAGGGGTCCGCGCAGGCTGTCGAGGGCGCCGATCTGGATGAGGCGCTCGGCGATGGGCAGGGCGGGGCGGCCGCGCTGCCACAGGTCCTGGAGGCCGGTGTAGGGCTGGGCGGCGGCGATCCGGGCGACCTGGTCCTGGTCGATGCCCTTCACCGAGGCCAGCGACATCCGCACCGCCCACACCCCGGACTCGGTCTCCTCGATGCGGTAATCGGGCGCCGAGAGGTTGATGTCGACGGGCAGGACCGGTACGCCGTGGCGGCGGGCATCGGAGACGATCACACGGGCCGGCCACATCCCGGGGTCGTGCTCGAGCAGCCCGGCGTAGAGGGCGGCGGGGTGGTGGGCCTTGAGCCAGGCCGACTGCAGCGCGGGGACGGCGAAGGCCACTGCGTGCGCGCGGCAGAACCCGTACGCGCCGAAGCTCTTGATGACCTCCCACACCTCATCGAGGACCGCGGGGGAGTAGCCGCGCGCGCCGGCGTCGCGCCGGAACCACGCTTCGACCTTGGGGAGCCGGTCGGGGTCGGCGAGTGCGCGGCGGGCGACCTCGCCGAGCGCGCGGTCGCAGCCGGTCATGACCGCGAGGATGCCGATGATCTGCTCGTGCCAGATCGTCACCCCGTAGGTGTCGGCGAGGACTGGTTCCAGGCTGGGGTGGGGGTAGCGGGCTGCGGCGCCGTGGCGGGCGGCGATGTAGAGGGCGGGCATGCCGCCCTTGACCGGGCCCGGCCGGAAGAGGCTGATGTCGGCGATGACGTCCTGGACGTCTCGGGGCTGGAGCCGGCCGACGAGGTCCTGCTGGCCGGGGCTTTCGAGCTGGAACATGCCCACGGTCGCGCTTGCCCGGATGAGCTCGAAGGCCGCGTGGTCACCGAGGGGGACGTGGTCGGGGTTGTCGAGGTCGAGCTGGCGGCCGGTGGTGCGGCGGATCTCGGCGACGGCGTGCGCCATCGCCGACTGCATCCGCACCCCCAGGACATCCAGCTTGAGCAGGCCCAGGTCTTCAACGTCGTGCTTGTCCGCCTGGACCATCGGGTACTGGCCGCCCGGTGTCGGCTGCACCGGGAGCCGGTCCAGGAGCGAGGCGTTGGAGATGATGACGCCGCAGGGGTGCATCGCGTAGCCGCGCGGCAGGGCATCCAGCCCTGAGGCGAGCTCCCACAGCGGCCCGTACGCGCCGGCTTCCGCGTTGAGGTGTTTGAGTTCGGGCAGGGTGGTGAGGGCGTCGCGGATGTCGCAGGCCCGGATGTGTGGGAAGGACTTCGCGATCATGTCCACCGTCTGCGGGGCGATCCCCAAGGCGAGGCCCGTGTCGCGCAGGGCGTGGCGGGCCCGATAGGTCTCCGGCATCCCGGTGACCGCGACCCTCTCGAGTCCGAAGCGCTCGATGATCCGGTCGTAGACCTCCAGCCGGCGTGCGGACTCGACGTCGATGTCGATGTCCGGCATCGAGCGCCGTCGGACGCTGAGAAACCGTTCGAAGAGCAGATTGTGGTCGAGCGGGTTGGCGGTGGCGATGAACAGAGCGTGGTTGACCATGCTTCCCGCCCCCGAACCGCGCGCGGCGACCCTGATCCCCATCGCCCGCACGTCCGCGACGACCTGCGCGATCGCCAAAAAGTACGCCTCGAAGCCGAGCCGGCCGATCACACCGAGCTCGTACTCCAACTGCTGGACCGCCCGCTCGTCGCGGTCCAGGCCCCGCGCGAACATCCCGTCCTCGCAGCGGCGCCGCAGCAACTCCAGCGCCCCGCCCTTCCCGGGCCGGGCGCCGACGACGGACGGCTCGGGGAAGTGCGGGGTCCCCATCCCGAGATCGGTTCTCGGGTCGATGACGCACGCCTGCGCCGCGGCGGTGGTCTCGGCGAGCAGAGCGCGGCCGCGGTCGCGGCCGGCACCCGCGGCCTCCGCGATCCGCTCGGCGGCCTGCGCCATCGCCTGCGGCCCTTTCAGCCAGCGCTCGCCGCAGTCCAGGCGGCGGCGGTCGATCGGCCTCAGCAGCCGGGCCGCGTCCAGGACATCGGCGATCTTGTGCTGGGCGGGGTCCGCGTAGCGCACGGCGTTGGTCAGCACAGCGGGGATGCTGAGTTGGTCGGCGAGGCCCAGGGTGCGGGCGGCCAGCCGAAGTGAGCCCGGGCCCGTGCCCGCAAGGCCCCACCACACCGTCTCCAGCCGCAGCCCCTCACCCACCACCTCACGCCACGGAGCGAGCAGGTGCTCGGCCAGGTCCGGACGCCCTCCGGCCAGCGCCCGAACCGGCTCCGAGGAGGGCCCCAGCAGGACCAGGAGGCCGTCGTCCGCGTATGTGCGCAAGCCCTCCCAGGACACCACCGGCCACCCGCCTGCCGCTTCCGCGTGCGCGGTGGACAGCAGACGGCACAGCCTGGCCCACCCCCGGGCATGCTGCGCCAGCAGCGTCACCCGCAGCCGCGGCTCCACCACGTGCGCGCCGCCCCGGTCCGGAGTTCGCACACGGGCGGCACTTCCCAGTGCGGGGGGCACCGCAGGTTCGACGGCGACGTCGACGCCGAATACGGGGCGGATCCCGGCCGCCGCGGTCGCCTTCGCGAACCGGACCGCGCCGGCCACGGTGTCGCGGTCGGTGAGAGCGACCGTGCTGATGCCCCGCTCGGCGGCACGTTGCACCAGGTCAGACGGGTGAGAGGCGCCGTAACGCGCCGAGAAGCCTGATGCGACGTGCAAGTGGACGCCACACGTCATGCCGCCACCTCCACCCGTCACCCGGTTCCAGCCGGGGTGGCCGAATCGCACCTCCAACGTACCGAACAAACATTCGAACAGTCGAATTGATTGGCCCATCGGAGACACCACACGGACCCATGCGGGTATGCGACGGGTGCGGGGTGCGGTCCGGCCACCTGGCCGCGACGGGGCCGCGCCCCGCCCGCCCCCTTCACCGAGGGCGGCCGCCGAACACCTCGGGGCCCGGAAGCAAGGACGGTGAGCTCCATGGCGCGTCCGGTATGGAGTGGCATCTTGAGCTTTGGCCTAGTGAGCCTGCCCGCTGGCCTGTACACGGCGACCGACAGCCATACGATCCACTTCCACCAGCTGCAGCGCGGCACTTCCGACCGGATCCGCAACCGCCGGGTGAACGAAAGCACCGGCAAGGAGGTCGAGCTCGACGAAATCGTCAAGGGCTTCGACACCGGCGAGGAGTACGTCCTCGTCGAGCCCGCCGAGCTGGACGAGATCGCCCCCGGCCGCTCCCAGGCTCTGGAGATCACCAGCTTCGTCGACCTCGACGACGTCGATCCGATCTTCTTCGACAAGACCTACTACCTGGGGCCGCGCGGCAAGGAGTACGCCAAGATCTACGCACTCCTGCAGAAGGCACTGGCGAAAGCGAACCGGGCCGGCGTTGCGACCTTCGTGATGCGCGGCCGCGAGTATCTCGTCGCCCTCAAGGCCGACGAGGCGCTCGGCCTCCTGACCGTCCACACCCTTCACTGGGCCGACGAGATCCGCGACCCTCACAAGGAGATCCCCGACCTGCCCGGCGCCGTGAAAGTCTCCGAGAAGGAAATGAAGATGGCCGAGCAGCTGATCAGCGCCCTGGCCACCGAGTGGGACCCGGAGAGCTTCCGGGACACCTTCCAGGAGAAGGTCGCCGCACTCATCGAGTCGAAGAAGACCGGTGAGGTAGTCGAGAAGGCCGAGCCCCCGGCGAAGGCCACCGGCGCCGTCGACCTCATGGAGGCCCTGCGCGCCAGCGTCGAGCGGGCCCGCAGCCCGAAGGACTCCAGCGAGAAGGCGACCACCGCGGCGAGCTCGAACAAGAAGAAGGCGCCGCCCGCGAAGAAGCGCATCACCTCGAAGGGCACGTCCTTGCAGTCACTGACGAAGGCCGAGCTCTACAAGAAGGCCGCAGCCGCCCACGTGCAGGGCCGCTCCTCCATGACCCACGACGAACTCGTTGACGCGCTCGCGACCGGGAAGGCCAGGCGGAGCCGGACCTGATTCGGCGCCGGCTGGTGCAGGCCACGCGAGCTGGGGTGTGTTTCAGCCCTGCTGGGCGAGGTGGGCCTGCAGCTCGGCGGTGAGCTCGGTGGCCGTGCGGGTGCCGTCGAGGACAAGGTCCGCGTGCTCGCGGGTGGAGGCGACGTGACGGGTGTCGGAGAGGGGGCGGACTCGATGGCGGCTCTGACCGGCAGGCTGGACGGTCTTGTCCTTCAGGACTCCCTGCGCACCGTGTCATACCGCGCGGTTCATTTGAGCCCCGGTGTCCGGTAGGGCGTTGTCAGGCGGCCGCGGCGTGGAGGAGAAGCAGGTCGAGTTCCGGTCCGTCTGGGCCCGCCTTGTACGGGCCGGCGTACTGGTAACCGAGCTGTCGGTAGAGCTGTTGGGCAGGGGCACCGGGCATGGCGAGGAGGGAGGCCCACTGGGGGCGTAGCGCGTCGAGGAGCGCGGTGTGGATGCGGGTGCCGATGCCATGGCCTTGCCAGCCGGGGCGTACGGCGAGTTCGCAGATTCCGGCGAGGGAGTCGGTGGTGCGGGCTTCCTCGGGGGTGATGTGGGGGAGGAGGGCTTCGCCGTACCAGTAGGCGGGGGTGCAGCGGAAGCCGTAGCCGTAGCCGACGAGGTGGCCGGCGACGTAGGCGGCAATGAGGGTGAAGTCGTCGCGGCGGGCGTGCCCGAGGATCTGGCGGCGCAGCGCGTCAGGGGTGAAGCCGGCTTCGGCGACGTCGAGGTGTTCGGCGTGAGCCTCGGCCCAGGTGTCGACGAGGGTGTCGAGGAGGAGGCCGGCGTCGCCAGCGCCGTAGCGGCGCAGGGTCACGGGGTCGGGCATCAGCAGTCCCTTCAGGCCGCGGGGACGGCGGCGCGGTAGGTATCGAGGTAGCCAGCGACGGCCCGGGCATCGTGGTGGGGCTGGAGGGTTCCGGCGATGTCACGCAGGGAGCGCAGGAGCCGTTCGGAACGGACGTCGGACAGGTAGGCGAGGGTGCGGTGCGCGGCGTCGGTGGCGGCGTCGAGGTCCGGGGTCTTCTTGCGGGCGTGGTGGAGGGCGATGTCGGCGGTGTAGAGGGCCCGGTTGCGGTGGTGGCCGTCGGCGAAGAGCATCACGGCCTGCTCGGCTCCGCCGGCTGCGCGCTCGTGCTGGCCGAGGTCGGCGCGGCAGAGGGATTCAAGGCCGGCGAGTTCCGCGGGGACGTAGAAGGTGAGCCAGCCGGGGTCCGCGTCGCGTGGTCCTTGGGCGTAGAGGTGATGTGCGTGGACGAGGGCCTGCTCGGTCAGGGTGCGGTCACCTTGGAGTGCCCAGCCGCGGGCTTCGCGCATCGCGAGGAGGGAGAGCCAGCGGGGGGAGCCGAGCGGGGCGACGAGGTGTTGGGCGACCTGGGCGGTGGTGACGGCTTCGCGGGGCCGACCGGTGGCGTGGGCGAGGAGGGACAGGCAGGCGAAGGCGTGGGCTTCGAGGCCGGGGTCAGCGGCCTGGCGGGCGGAGGCGAGGGCCTCGGTGTAGTGCGAGCGGGCGTCGTGGGGGCGCCCGGAGTCGAGGGCCAGCCAACCGGCGGCGACGGAGAGGTTGCCGGTGGCGGAGTGCAGGCGCCTGCCTGTCGGTTCGCTGTAGCGGCCCTGCCTCAGCCAGACGTACGCAGTGTTGAGCATGCTGGTGGCCTGGCGGCCGAGCTCGGCGGAGCCGTGGTCACGGTCCTGGGTGTAGAGGACGTGCTCGGCGTCTCGGAGCTGCTGGAGGTGGTCGCCGCCGATGGCGGGTCCACCCCGTGCGGGCTGGGCCGTGGCGGTCAGCAGCGCGGCGCCGGTTCCCAGGAGCACGGTGCGTCGCCGCATGGCCTCTTCCTCGCTTTCCGTCGGTGGCTGGGCCGTTCGCGCGTCGGGCAGGGTGAATCCGAGCTCGGCGACGGTCCGGCCGGTGACCTTGTGGAGCAGGCGCCGGTACAGCAGAGAGGGACAGGCGGTGGTGCCGTCCTCCCAGGTGGCGATCGTCCGGGTGACGCAGTGGACGGGTTCGCCGTACTCGACCGACTTCTTAACGAGGAACTCGGCGGCCTCCCGGCGGCTCAGCTGCCATTCCTTCTCGCGTAAGCGCCGGAAGATGTCGTTCGGTCTTCCCATGGGGACCCCCGCGCCGTAGCCGCGCCGAATGCTCTGCCTCGACGGTAGCGGCCCGCCCGCCCACGGCGACAGGCCCAGAGACTTGGAAATGGGTCGACAAGGCGGCGATTTCATCAGCATTTCCAAGCTGCCTGACATCGCATCAACCCTGCTCCAGCCGCTTCTCTGATCCCGGCCTCGGCAAAAGCGGGGCAGGGCGTGACGGCCTCGTCGTCACCGGCGGACAGGGGAAACGCGTGAGCGCGCCGGCACGTGCATGGAGGGTTCTCGGCGGAACGCCGGAACTCGCAGACACACCCGCACCATCTGCCCGTCCGCCCTGTGGCGACATCACCGTGCGGGTCGCGTACGCGGGCATCTGCGGCAGTGACCTGCCCAAGCTCTCTCCGGCCTGGAACGGCCCGGTGCCCGTGCCCTGGTTCCCGGGGCACGAGATCGTCGGCACGGACACGAGATCGGGCCACTGGGTCGTCGTCGATCCGCTGATCGGCTGCGCGCGGTGCGAGCACTGCCACAGCGGGCGACCCCATTTATGCCGGGGTCTTCGCCGCATCGGATGGGACCTCCCCGGTGGCTTCGCCGACCTGGTGCAGGTTCCGGAAACCAACGTGGTGAAACTTCCTGCCCTACGCGACCTCGCCCACGGGGTACTGGCCGATCCGATGGCGGTGGCCGTCCACGGCGTGCGCTGCGGGCTGCCCGCCCCGCACGGAAGGCTCGGCGTCATCGGCGCGGGCACGCTGGGCATCTGCACCGCGATCTGCGCCGTGGCCGCGGGCTGGGACGTCCACCTCTCAGTCCGGACTGCCGCGCGCCTCGAGCAGCTGACCGCCGCCGTCGCCCGGCCCGGCCTCACCCTCCACCACGGCGCCCTGCCGCCCTGCGAGTCCGTCGTGGACACCGCTACGGGCCAGGACGACTCCGCCCTGCGCCAGGCCGCCACCGCAGTACGGGACGGGGGATTGATCCTCGTCCAGAACGCCTACGCCCCCGGCGTCACCCTCTCGGTCCCGCTCCGTGACCTCTTCCGCCGCTCGGTCACCCTGCGCGGCTCCTTCTCGTACTGCCGGGCCGACGGACGCGACGACTTCCGCGACGCGCTCACTCTCCTTGAGCCGGGCGGCACCTGGGCCGACCTGCTGACCCGCCACCGCTATCCCCTGGGCGAACTCGCCCGCGCCCTGGAGGCGCTGCAGCACCAGAGCGCGGACCGCCCGATCAAAGCCCTGCTGACCCCGCACACCTGAACAGCTCGGAGGAAAGCCATGGCCGTCTTCATCCACCCGCTGATCCACAAGATCAACTCTCGTGCGCCGATCGAACCCCAGGACGTCTACGACGGGATCCTCGCCATCCTCGAACTCCCCGCGGGCAACACGCGTGATGTGACGCTCGGAAGCGTTCTGACCGGCCTGCTGCTGCGCGGCCCGAGGATCGAGGAGGTTGAGGCCGCCGTCCGCGCGGCCACCCACCTGGACCGTGACGCCTGGGACTACCACCAGCCGCCCCCGGGGCTGCACGTCGTCAGCTATACCGGCAGCGGTAAGAAGACCCTCAAGACGATCAACCTGAGTTCGGCCGCCGCGCTCGTCGCCGCGGCAGCAGGCGCGCACATCGCCAAGCTCGGTTCGCGCAGCGCCTCCTCCAAGACCGGCTCGCGCGACTTCATCGACCTCGTCGGCGCGGACGTCGTATCCGTGCCCCACCGGGAGATGGTCGCCATCACCGCCGAGGCCGGCTTCGGCTTCTTCTCCATCGAGCAGCGGGTCCCCCGGTTCGACCGCCGGTACGGCGGGCGGTTCCAGGCGGTTCATGCGCTGAGCCTGGCCCTTCCCGCGCTGCTGGGCCCTGTGGTCTGCTCCGCCCACGTCTACGGACTTTCCCACCCCGCCGTCCACGTCTCCGCGCAGCTCCTGTCCCGGCTCGGTCTGTCCGACGTGACCGTCATCAACTCCGACGCCGGGGCGACGGTGGAGGTCGACGAACTCCTGCCCGGCACCACCGTGCGAGCCTGCCGGATCAGCAACAGCCGACAGGACCCGGGGCTCGCCGCCGACCTGGAGGAGGTCGCCGCGTCGATGCCCCGCCGCCTGAATGGGGTCACCCAGCACCCCGACCCTCGGGCCAACGTGGCTGCCGCCCTGCAGGTTCTGGCCGGCGCCGGGGATCCAGGGGCCCGTGACGCTGTCGCCCTCAACGCGGCCCTGCTCCTGCGCGCCGCCCGCATCACCCCGACGCTGCGCTCCGGACTCGACACCGCGCTGAGCATCCTGCGTGACGGCGCCGGCCTGGACACCCTGCTCCGCTTCGTCCGCCTCACCGGTGGCTCGCCCCGAGCCATCGACGACCTGCTGCTTCGTACCCACTCCGATCTGGCCTTGGTACCCGTCAGGAGGACCGCATGCTGACCCGCGACGAGCTGGGCATCATCCACCTGGTCCTCAACACCGACTGCAACGCCTGGGACCTGCAGGCCACCTCCGCATCGCCGGGGGTGTGCAGGTTCTGCTACCGCGAACGCAACCGCGTCCAGACCGACGCCAGCACCGTCGCCCGCGTGATCGACTGCCTGCGAGCCGAGTCGCAGGCCGACCGGATCGTCTTCACCGGAGGCGACCCGCTCATGCCCTACGACAACCACCTCGAAGCCGCCCTCCAGCACGCGCACACGAGCGGCTTCGAGACGAACCTCCACACCAACGGTCTCCTCCTCCAGGACCGGTACGCCCGCATCCGCGAGTTCGTGAACGTCTACTCCCTGGCCGTGGACGGCCCGGACGCCGAGAGCGCCGACTGGTTCCGCGGCCAGGGCTACTTCCAGCGCTTCCACGACAACGTCACGATGCTCGCCGCCGACCGGCGCACGCTCGCCTTCAACACCTTCACCACCGAGCACTCCGTACGGGCGCTCCCGCGCCTGGCCCGCCTCATCGGTGATCTCGCCGACGCCACCAGGGTCGAGTACTGGCTGATCTCGCAGTACCGGCCCATCGGCCGCGCCACCCCCAAGAAGGCGCAGCTCTACGGTTTCGGGCGCGAGGACTTCCTCGAGGCCGTGAACACCGTGCGCGCCCTGGTGCCCGGGATCCCGGTCTTCGATCAGCCGACCCGCGACCCGCAGGACACCTACCCGCTGCGGATCTGGGTTCTGGCGGACGGCACCGTCACCGCCGACCTCGGCAGCGTCACCTCGGTACGCAACGCCGTGCTCGGCAACCTGCTGACCGACGGCTTCGAACCGCTCGTCCGCCGCGCCTTCGATCTGCGTGCCCAGCGGCCCTCCCCGAAGGAAGTGACCTCGTGAAGTTCGACGCCGCCTACTACGACCACGTCATCGACGCACACCGCTACGAGCGCCTGGGGCTGGGTGCCATCGACTTCGACCTCGCCGGCATGACCCGCGGCGACATCTCCACCAAGTGGGTCTGCCACACCGGCGCCCGCGAGTTCGCCGACGCGGTCGCCACCGGCCACAGCGCGACCGTTACCACCGGTGTCGGGCTCGGCGGCCCGCCCCACGCGGGCACCGTCTTCCAGCTCCTGCGGGCCATCAAGCTCCAGCAGCAGGGCCTCGACGTGCAGATTGTCCTCGGAGACCTCGACTCCTACAACGCCCGCCGCATCCCCCTGCAAGCAGTACGCCACCTCGCAGACCAGTACGAGGAGTTCGTACTCCGCCTCGGCTTCGACGCGCAGCGCGGCATCCTGCGCCGCCAGGAAGGCCACGCCGACGTGCTGGCCACCGCCTTCCTGCTCGCCCGGCACCTCGAGGACGAGGACTTCCGCTGGGCCGAGGAAGACCTCTCCGCCCTCTACCGCAGCCACGGCGTCTTCGACCGCCTCACCTACGGCATGAAGCAGTCCACCCTCCTCATGACCGCCGACTTCCTCCACCTGCTCGCCGAGGGCCGCCACGTCCTGGTCTCCCTCGGCGTCGACGAGCACAAGTACGTGGCCCTCGCCCGCCGCGGAGCCGAACGCTCAGGACTCCCCGCCGAGCGCCTCGCCGGCATCTACACCAAGATGATCCCCGGCCTGGGCGGCCTGCCGAAGATGAGCAAGAGCATCCCCGGCTCCGGCATCGACGCCTCCATGAACGCCGACACCATCCGCGCCCTGCTCACCGCCGACACCGACACCGCACCCGAGGACAACGGCTCGGCCATGCTCCAGATGTACGCATGCCTGCCCGAGGTCGACAGCAACGACTACGCCCGCGCCGCCGCAGCACGCCGCAACGGCAGCCCTGAGTGGCAGACCCTGCGCGAGGAGATCACCGAACACGTGATCACCATGTTCTCCATGTGGCCCAGGTAGCCAGGCTCCAGAACGTTGCCGCCACCGCATCCGTTGCCCCTCGCAGCTGAACCGGGGACAGCCGCTCGCGGGCAGCGCAGGTGGCCGGCTACACCCAGCCGGTCCGGTAGGCGATCCAGGCTCGTGCCGCCTCGGCGGCGCGGGCCTGGTAGCCGCGCAGGAAAGGAACGTTCTCTGGGGCGGGGTTGCGCGAGGACCGCTCCCAGAACCCGCCGAACGCCGCAGCGAACGAGGTCACGACGTCGAAGTCCGCAACCGACCCCATCAGCGGCTTAACGACGGCTTCGGCGGAAGCAGGGTCGTGCCCGGCCAGGATCAGGTGCGGCACAAGGGATGCCCCGTCGCACCAGTCGGCCGCCTGGCTCAGGTACGACCAGTCCACCACCACGGCCTCGCCGCCCCGCAGCACCATGTTGTCGGGCCGCAGGTCCCCATGGGTCAGCGTGGATCCGCGCGCCGCATCCAGCCACCCCTTCTCGATACCCCCCAGCCGCCCCAAGTTCCTGCGCGCCCACGGATCCAGATCAGCCGGCACGTCCTCGGCGAGCTGGGCCCAGCCGCACAGGTAAGCGCCGTGGACATCCGGAAACTGGGGCGCCTCCGGGATCGGCGACGGTGTCAGACACTCCTGCATGCGCAGCAGCGATTCAACCACCGCGCTCAGGTCAGCAGAGCCCGGTGACAGGTCAGGGTTCCCGTCCGGGAGATCCTCCAGGCACAACAGCGACCACCCATGCGCATGATCAGGCGCCGCCGACCACAGCACCGTGGGCCCGGGCGCCGCCCTGGGCAAGGCCGACGTGATCCGCACTTCCTGCCGGTAGACGTAGGCCAACGGGTGATCATCAGGGAGACCCTTGACGAACACCCGGGAGCCGTCGGCGAGAAGAAGCCGTGCGGCAAGGCCCGGGGTGAACCCGCCCCCGCACATGTCAGCCTCTGCGACGGCGCAGCCCAGACGGTCCTCGATGTACCTACGAACCTGCTCCGGAACCGCGTCCCACTCCGGCCTTACGGCTGTGGCAGTCATGGAACCCAGAATACGGATACCGAAGCACCCCATTGCGGAATTATGCGCCCAAAGATCGGCCGTTGCCGATTTGGACGCCGACGGCGCCGGAGATTTCGCCTATCTGGAAAGCGCCCGCCTCACCATCGGTGATGTCCCGTGCTCTGGTCGCCGCGGACACCACCGCATTCCTGCAGGGCGACGGGGATCCGGGAGCGGCCGCTTGGTGGCCGCCGGCTACGACCGGCTGCCGCCCGCCTACCGGACAGGCCTGGTGCACTACGGCGATCAACTTTGATGCCCCGTGGAGACCGGGCGAACCCGTGCCGGCCTCCGGCCTGCGACGACAGGGTTCGTTGAGAGAGGACAGTTGCGCTCCCTGAGGGTGGCGTAGCGAAAGGGCGCGGCCGCCGTTTGCATTGGAAACGGCGGCCGGTGAGTGGCTTTGATCGCCGGGGGCTGACCCGGCGGGATCAGGCGAAGACCAGCCGATTCAGGTCGGCGATGGTCTGGCTGCGGCGGTCGCTGTGGGTGCGGTTCCACTTGAGGTTGCTGTAGTACACGAACTGGCCCGTGGTGGGTTCGAGGAAGTCGATGGTGCAGCCCATGCCGGAGTGGGTGTGGTCGCACAGGCAAGTGCAACTCTTATGATCGAATTTCCAGCCCAACCCGGTGGGCCCGTCGCCGAGGAGCCGGATCAAGTCGGGGCACGGCGGTCCGTCAGTGGTCTCCAGCCGGAAGGAGCCGCCGACCGCGTGCCAGGCATCGGTGCCGTTGAACGGGCTGGGGCCGGCTGTCGCCCGGATACGGCGCAGCAGAGGCGAGAAGAGCGACGGCGGCTCGAAGGGGGAGTTCACTGCTGCGGTGTACGCGGTTCGCTCCGTGGATGTCCAGTCCGGCTCGGACTGGAGCAGGCCGTAGTCGGTGGTGAGCCGCTCGGCGATCCGCTCCCACCAGCGCGGATTGAATCCGGTGAGCAGAATGCGGGCCGGCGTGCCGGGGCGGTGCAGGCCGATGCCGCCGCTTTCGCGGCGGTAGCGGAGGCCGGCCACCCCCAAGACGCGGTCCAGGGGGTGGTCGCTCTCCTCGCCGGACAGACGGGGGAGTAGGAACTCCGCCCAGTGGTGGACGACGTACGGCTCGTCGAGGAGCCGAAGGGTCAGCTGGTTTTCCTCTGGACGCACGCGGACGATGCCGAGGGGGTGCTCGGAGAGGCTGCCGATCTTGCAGCAGGCGAGGAAGACCGCGGCCTCCAGCTGTGTCTGCTCCGGGTGACGGGCTGAGGGGATGGTGAGCGGCTGGTCGGTGTCCGTGAGGAGGGCATGGAGGGCTTGGTGCGACTCGCCGGTACAGCGGCGGCGGTCTTCGGTGAGGGCCAGGGCGGCCTGAGGCATCGTGGTCGCTGTTCCGCGCCAACCGGCCCCCGGCGGTGAGCGCTTTGGTGAGGTGGGCCAGCAGGTGTCGTACGGGTGGTGATGCTTCTGGCCGGTCCTCGGCGAAAGGGTGCGGGGGCGTCTTCCATCGCGCGGCCGGGCGTTCACGAGCCCGCGCAGATGAAATCCGTGGGGCGCCAACGGAATCAAGGCGCCACGGCGAGGGATGCCCCCATCGAGTGAGGGAGCACGCCGTCTGACGCTGGCGCCCAGCCAACGGCCCCCGCCGTTCCGGGGAATGAGGTGGCTCAGGGATGGTTGTATGGCGATGCCCGTTCCGATAGCTGTGCCGCTGATGGCCCAGGGGTGCCGGAACAGGCGCGGCGAGATGGAGGCGAACCAGTGGCTGACCGGAGTTCCATCGAGTGGACTGAGGCAACCTGGAATCCAACGACTGGATGTGACCGCGTCTCGTCAGGGTGCGACAACTGCTACGCCCTGACGCTGGCGAAGAGGCTCAAGGCGATGGGCGCGGCCAAATACCAGAACGATGGCGATCCGAGAACGTCCGGGCCGGGCTTCGACCTCACGGTCCACCCCGACGCCCTGGACATCCCGTACGGCTGGAAGAGCCCGCGGACCGTGTTCGTGAACTCCATGTCCGACCTCTTCCACGCCCGAGTCCCGCTCGACTTCGTTCGCCGCGTCTTCGAGGTCATGGCCGACACCCCCCAGCACACCTACCAGGTCCTGACCAAGCGTGCCCGCCGCCTGCGGCAGGTCGCCGACCGGCTCGACTGGCCAGCCAACGTGTGGATGGGCGTGTCGGTGGAGACGGCAAAGGAGCTGCCGCGCGTGGACGACCTGCGGCAGGTGCCGGCCGCCGTACGGTTCCTGTCCTGCGAACCGCTGCTCGGCCCGCTCGACGGCCTGCGCCTGGAAGGCATCCACTGGGTGATCGCCGGCGGCGAGTCCGGACCGAAGCACCGGCCGATGGACCCCGAGTGGGTATCGCAGATCCGTGACCAGTGCGTACAGGAAAACGTGGCGTTCTTCTTCAAACAATGGGGTGGCTACACCCCGAAGGCCGGTGGCCGCACGCTTGAGGGCGTGACCTGGGACCAGATGCCGCTGACGGTCCCGGCCTGACTGGGACCGTCAACTGCCGCTGGATCTACGCGGGGTCGCTTCGGTCAGGCCGCGCGGTGACCGGGGTGAAGGGTGATCTCCCGGGTTTTGCGGACGCCCACGCCGTTGCTGGGCGTCTTGCCCTGTCCATGCAGAAGCTGCACGGCCTTGCGCACCGCCGGCTCGGTGACCTGCCCGTAAAAGGAGCCGAAGATCTCCAAGGGGTGGTCAACCAGTTTGATCGGCCGTCCCTTCCGCAGCAGAAGCTGTTCCAGGTTGTCCGCGATCTGCGGCACCGCCTTCGTCTCGACCTCTTTGGGGTCTGGCCGCGTCACCGATGTCACCGAGAACAATCCGTCGTCCTTCTCCTCGCGGAGCTCGAGCGTCTTCCACCACTCGTCCCGGGCCCGGGCGACGGTGTCGCCGAACACCCACAGCCCGTAGGGGCTGCGAGTGGCGAACACCAGCTGGTACACCGCTCGCTTGCGCGGTGAGTGCGACACCGGAACCGACTGCACGAGCATGCCCGTGCGCTCGGCCAGGCGACGGCAGTACTCGGCGGCGACCGCCTCGATCGCGTCCTCGGCCGCCCCTTCCTTCTCCCGGGAGGCCGTCGCGTCGGCGAAGTACTCGCGCCACCAGGTGCCGCCGCACACGTCGTCGAAGCGCTTCAGCGACTTCTCGTTGCCCTGCGGGGAGCGCACGTGCCCACCCAGGCGCCAGACGGCCATCATGCTGAAGTTCATCAGCAACTCGGTCGGCGGCCAGTCCTGCGGTCGTTTGCCAGCCAGCACGCCCACCAGCCGGTCCTGCGGCAGAACCAGCCCGCACGGGTCCAGGAAGAGGAACAGCGGTTCTCCCTCGGCCCGCTCGAGGACCTGGTCGAGAACGCCATCGACTTCACCGCGGTGGGCGTGTGCCAGCACACCGCTGGCGCGATACTGCTGGACGACTTCCTGCAAGCGGTCGAACGACTTCGGCTGGGATTCCGAGAAGAAGCACTCCAGCGTCAGGCCGGCCCGGGAACGCAGGTCTGCAGCGATCTGCAGCGCGAGCTCCCCGGAGGCTGGCTCGCCGTTCTCGTATTGGCCCTCGCCCGCGTACCCGTCCAGGTAGACGACGCGTTTGTCGTGCGAGCGCGAGCCCGTCATGCCGCCGAACTGCGGCAGATAGCGCTTGAGCAGCTCATGCTTGAACACGCTGGGCAGCGCCTTGTCCGCCCAGTAGCTCCCGCCCGTACCAGACGACATGCCCACCCCCGACTCCGCCGTATCTGCCTGATTACAGATGGTGAAGCACGGCGAGGAGCTCCGGCAAGACCGTCGCTTCTCGCCAACCCGTCCCGCTGGACCCGGACGCCGCCTTGCCCTCACCGCAGTCGCCGGGGCCGGCCGTCACCCAGGCTTCCAGCGCCATCCCCTCCATCGCCCTCTACACCGTGTTCCTGCGCCCTGTCCTGCGCGACGGCTTCCGTACCACCGCCGAGCAGCCACCGACCTGTGGGACCATCTCACCGGCCAGGCGGACCTGGTCCTCGACGAGCAGGGCGGCATCCGCTGGACGGCTGGGAACTCGACAACGCCGTCCAAGAGCAGGGCGCGAGCTCTGGGCCGACCCGGAGGCCGGGCTGGAGCGAGCCCGGGCCGGCGCGGACTGGTTCATGACGCAGATCCGCGAGCTGTACGGGTGAGGCGTCGACGGCGTCGACTATGAGCACCCGGCGCAGACCACCGTCCCGGTGGCCGACACCCATGGCCCAGGCATCAGACGCTCCGATCTGTGCCGATTCGTACGGACCCATGGGGCCCCACGAGAAGCCCCGCCGATCCGGGCACTCCGCGCAAGCGCTGGCTCGACATCCGAGGGGCCAGCACCATGATGAATGACCTGGACCGCACTGCACGACGGCGCGTGAAGCTCTGGTGGTCAGCGGGCAGGTTCTGGCCTGCGCCTCACTGGCTGCCCACCGTCGGTAGCAAGTTCCAGCGCGCTTCGATCTGACATCCGTGAGGAGTCTTGATAGCCGTGGGAGAGAGCCGAGGTCGTGACGGCCGTGTTACTCGTTTCTGCCGGGGTGAGAGCGCGTTGATGGTGCCGCAGAACGGCGGATTCGCCCATCAGGAGACCTCTGGGTGTGTATGCGGGGGTTCCGATGACACGTTCCAGGGCGGGGAGGTAGTTCCAACGAACTGCTGGGTGGGCTGAGTGGGCGTAGTGGAAGAGGTCGCCGTAGGGCAGCCACGTGCCGCGTGCGAGCAGCGTGAGGGCCTTGTTGTGCGGGTACAAGCGGAGGCAGCGTGCGGCTTCCACGACGGCCGGGGGGCCGGTGACGGGCTCGGCATCGAACCAGCGGTGTTCGACGAGCAGCGACATCCAGGCCAGCTGGGGGTAGAGCAGAAGCCGGGGGATGACGAAGACGAAGAGTGCGGCCTGCCAGCCGACGGCCGCGGTCATGGTCACGGGCACCACCGCCAGGGCGGCCAGCCGCCGACCGGTGGCGGGGGACGTACGCAGGTTGGCGCTGATGCCGCGAACGGTGTCGGCGAATCCTGCGGGAGTGAGGGGGAAGATCGTGGCGAGAAGGAATCGCCGTGTGCTGACTCCGGGGTGCAGGCCGGCTTGGTCCAGGTCGCCGAGGTTGGGGTCGATGCCGGCGAGCGTGGCGTTGGGGTGGTGCTCGCGTACGTGGCGCTGGCGGCGTACGGGGACCGGGACGAAGCCGAGCGGGAGGTGCACCGCCGCTTCGGCGAGGAATGTGCTGAGCTTGCTGCTGCGGGTCAGTACTCCGTGGACTGCGAAGTGGCTGACCTCCTGCAGGTGGCGCATTTTGACTGCGCCGGCGGCCGCGGCCAGGGCCCAGGCCCAGGGGCCGCCGTGTACGGCGATCAGGCACCAGCCCGCTATCTCGAGCCAGTGGCCGGCCAACAGCAGCGCCGGGGAGGCGTTGTTGAGCCGCTGGCGCTGGAGGGACATCACCTCCCGGAGCGTTTGCGGTCGGTGGCGGCCGCGCTGGGGACTGAACCACCAGCGGTCGATTTGCCGCACGGCGATCCCCGCGGTGATGAGCGACAAGTAGACGAGCATGAAGGCTCCTGGGGTGCGGTCGAGGTTCGTTTCGGGCAGGTGCAGCAGTCTGCGGAAGGGCCGCAGCCTCCGCGGACAGACGTCCGCGGAGGCGATGCCTGTCAGGTCAGCCGAGCAGACGATCCGTGGCGTGTCTGCCGGTTGTGACGACTCCTGGCAGGTGGTGCCCGCGGTGCAGGTGCTCGAGGTAGTCCGGGCGCGGCATCGGGCGGGCGCCCAGGCGCACCGTGTACTCCGACCGCACCTGGGTGTCGATCAGGGTGATGTTGCCCGCCGAGGTCCGGTGGGCGAGGTCCGCCATGGCGGTCTTCGCCGCTCCGGCCATCCGGTGGAAGGCGGAGTCCCCGAGGAAGACGTTGTCCAGCGCGCAGCCGAACAGCCCGCCGACCAGGTCGTCGCCGTGCCAGATCTCGACACTTCGCACCCACCCGGCGACGTGCAGAGCGCGCAGCGCGTGGATGAGTTCGTCGGTGAGCCAGCGGGGCTCGCGTTCTTTGCCGCACGCGGCCACCACACGGTCGAAGGCGGTGTCGATGGTGCTGGTCCATCCGGCGGCCCTGATGTCCTTGCGTAGCGTGCGCCCGATTTTGATCTCGCCGACCGGCATGACGTAGTGGGCCGTCGGGGACCACCACAGGGTGGCGTACGGGTTGCCGGGGCCGGGCAGGACCGGGATGTCGCCGGCCCGAACGTCGGGTGCGTAGGTGTTCTCGTTGTCCGCGATGTCACAGCGTTCCACGCGCGGCTGGCAGAACATCCCTCGTCGATAGGCGCCAAGCAGGGTCTGCGGGGTGATTTCTCCGCCGATGGCCACCGGGACGCCGTATCCACTGCCCAGGGCGACCCCGTTCCAGGGGTCGGTGATCGTCGGTGCGGGCGCGGTCATCGGGGCACCGCCGCAGCGGTGAGCGCGCCACAGAAGTCGGTGAACTGCGAGTGGTCGAAGATGGTCCGGATGGGGATGGTGAGCGCGAGCTTCGCCCGTGTGGAGACGATCATCTGCGTCGCGGTGATCGAGTCGCCGCCGAGGGCGAAGAAGTCGTCGGACTGGGTGACCTGGGTGACGCCCAGCGTCTCGCGCCAGATCGCCCGGACGGTATCGGCGACGGGCACCTGTGCCGCGTCGTCGGCTGCCGGCGGGGACGGCGTCACGGCCAGTGCGGTGAGGTCGGCTTTGCCCGATGTGCTCATGGGGATGGCGGCCACAGCGGTGAGCCGGGGCAGCATGTGCTGCGGGAGCCGTGCGGCGAGACTGCTGTGGACCTGTGCGACGTCGGTTCCCTCGGCCAGAACGACCCAGCCGGCGAGGCTCTTCGCGCTGTCCCGTTCCTGGAGGCCGATAGCAGCGTCGTGGACGCCGTGGCATGCCCTGAGGGCGGCCTCGACCTCGCCGAGTTCAACGCGGTAGCCGGAGATGGACACCTGGCTGTCGGCTCGTCCCAGGAACTCCAGGACTCCAGCATCGGTGCGCCGTCCGAGGTCTCCCGTGCGGTAGCAGCGAACCATCTGCGTGGTGCCGGGGACCGCAAGGTCGGCGAACCGGGCGGCTTCGGCGGGTGCGGGGCGGGTGTAGCCGCGGGCGAGACTGGTGCCAGTGATGCATAGCTCTCCCACTTGGCCGTCGGGCACGGGCCGCAGTGCTTCATCGACCACCCAGACCCGTGATCCGGGCAGCTCCGTTCCGATGACGGGGTCCGGATGTTCCGCGAGGCTGGCGACGGTCACGTCGACGGTGCATTCCGAGGGGCCGTAGAAGTTGTAGACCCTGACCCCGGGCAGGGCACGCAGTTGCTGCCACAACCCCGGGTCGATCGGCTCACCGCCCAGGATCAGGGTGTCCATGGATGCCAGCACGTGGGCGCGTCCTGCCACTATCAGGGCCCTGACCTGGGTGGGTGTGCTGTCGAGGACCTGCACGGCGTGGTCGGTGAGGGTTTGGGCCAGCTGCTCCGGGTCCCTGCGGGATTCTTCGTCGATTACCACTAGCGTGCGTCCGAAGGCCAGGTTCACCAGGTCGGAGAAGAACGTGTCGGAGCTGGCCCCGCCGTTGAGGGCAACGCGCTGAACGGGGCGTGACGGCCAGGAACGCAGCGCTTCTTCGTGTCCGGCGGCCATGCCAGCCAGACTTGCGTGCTCCACCATCACGCCTTTGGGCGTGCCGGTGGTGCCGGAGGTGTAGACGATATAGGCGAGGTCCTCTGCACCTACCTCCCTGGCCAGTGCCGGCAGGTCACGGCTGTCGAGGAGCAGTTGCCCACTGGTCTCGGCCCACGGCGACACCATGGTGAGGTCCGCGAAGTCACCGGCGAGGTCGGTGCTGGTGACGGCCGCCTGGGCGTTGCTGTCCCGGAGCATGTGCTGGCGCCGATGTACCGGAGCACCGGGCTCGATCATCAGGCAGGCGGCCCCGGCGAGCCAGGTTCCCAGCACGGAGGCCACGAGATCGACGCCGCGCGGCAGGCAGACCGCCACGGCGCCCTCGCGCCGCACGCCGGCTGCCCGAAGGCGGTGGGCCAGCGCGTGGGCTTGGTCCACGAGCTGGCGGTAGGTCAGGGCTTCGCCGTGGCAGACCACCGCGGGACGGTCGGGGTGCAGGTGGGCCTGCCGTATGACGGCAGCCGGAATGAGCTGTCGATCACGGGTTGCCGGGGCGGTGCGGGTGCCGTCGGCGGGCTGGTGGTAGATGTACGGACGCATGGCGGTGTCCCCCAGTCGAAAGCAGGAATGGGCGCTGGGTCACCAGCGGGTCAGACGCGGATCTGGTGCGCGGGTGCCAGCGGGGCGGGGCGGATGGGCCCGGGTGGCGGGCCGTAGGTCACCAGCGGACGGTGTTGAGGCGCTTGACCGCTGGGTGAAAGGCGACGCAGGCGCACAAGGTGACCATGACCGTGCCCCCGACAGTGAGGACAGCGCTTGCTCCGACGTGCTGGGCCAGCAGACCGGAGCCGGCGTAGGCCAAGGGCAGCATGGAGTACGAGATCACCATGTTGACGCTGTAGACGCGCGAGAGTAGATGTTCGGGGACCAGGCTCTGGAGCAGGGTGTTCTCGAGGACGTCGAAGGACAGGCCGATACCGACGAGCAGTGCGCCCGTGAACAGTGCGGCCCGGTGTTGGCCCGAGACGCCGAGCGCGAGGGCGCCGAAGCCCAGCCCGGAGGCGAGAAGGAGCAGGACTTTTCCGGCCCCGGTGCCTCCGCCGAGGCGGCCTATCACCGCTGCGGACAGCACCACCGCGGCGACTTCGACGGCGCTGACCAGTCCCAGGGTGCCGATCCCTCCGCCGGCGCTGCGGACCAGTTGCGGCAGGAGGACGGTGTACGGGGCCAGGCACAGGCAGTTGGCCACGAGCGAGATCGCCAGGACGAGCAGCAGCCAGCCGGTCCGCCGTGTGTAGGTGACGCCCTCCGCCAGGTCCCGGTGCAAGCGCTGAGGCTCGCCGACGCTTCGGCGGCGCGGTGTCCGGGTGAACGCCATGGCGAATGCCGCCACAGTGAAAGACGCTGCGTTGAGGGCGAACACCGTGCCGGCTCCGCCAAACGCGTAGAGGACGCCGGCCAGCAGTGGGCCGCCCAGGCGCGCGAGGTTCCCCGAGACGGTGAAGAACGCGTTGGCCTTGCGGAACTGCTCCTTGTTCACAAGATCCTGGTTCATCGCCGCGTAGGCCGGGCCGTAGAACGCGCTGATGATGCCCAGCAGGAGCGCCGAGGTCGTCAACAGCCAGAACGACAGTCCCCCGGCCGCTGCTGCCACTGCCAGGGCGAGCATCGTGAGTGCGGCCGCGCTGTCGGCGACGAGAATGACGGCGCGGCGCGGGAGTCGGTCGGCGATGGCTCCGCCGACCAGGACGAATAAGACCTCGGGCAGCAGGTTCAACGCCAGCAGCGTGCCCATGGCGGCTGCCGACCCCGTGAGCTGGTACACCGACCAGCCGAGGGCGACCTGGTAAGCGCCGTTGCCGAACTTCGAGACGCTCTGGCCGAACCAGAACAGCAGGAAGTTCCGCTGCGCCAGAAGCCCGCCGGGAGCGCCGGAGCCTGCGGGAGGCGGAGTGTCGGGACGCAGGGGTGTGGCGGTGTCGGTCATTCCCGGTCTCCCCGCGGTGCGCGTGCCGGGACCGTGATCGCAAGGCGTCGGATTCGCCGTGCGGTGCTCATGCCTCGACCTTGGCGAAGGTCTCCCGCATGGTGGCCACGAACGCGGGGTGCGTCATGATCTCGCTGCTGGTCTCCGCGTCGAGCGACCGCACCATGCTGAGCGGCGCGATGTCGTCCCACACGACTTCCGGATCCGCCGCCCCCGAACTGGCCACGAAGACGTTGACGGGGCCCGCGTACGGGCGCAGCACGCACCGACGGTGGGCGTAGGCCCCGGCCGCGGACAGGACCTGTCGCCAGAAGAAGTCATCGGCCGGCATGTCATCGTCGAGCCACCGCAGCTGCCGCATCTCAGCCATCACGTGCGTCAGCCCGGTGACCAGGTCCGGCACCTTGAACTGGCGGCGCAATGCGGCGAGCCGCAGGTCGTATTGGTCTTCCACCTCCAGCAGCGGTTCGGAGGCGAGTTCGCCGCGGGCCGCGTTGATGAGGGTGATGGGGCCGACTTCTTGGCCGGCCTCGGTGAGCTGGGAGGCGATCTCGTAGGCCACCTGGGAGCCCGAGCACAACCCGCCCAGGAGGTAGGGGCCTCGGGGCTGCACCTCCTTGATCTCCCGCAGGTAGCGCTTCGCCATTTCGGGGACCGACAGGAGGGGGTGCTCGTCACGCCACAGGCCGGCGGCCTCGAAGCCGTAGACGGGATGCCCCTGGTGGAACACCGCGGCCACCTCGCGGACGAAGGCGATGTTTCCGGATCCCCAGGGCGCCAGAAACAACGGGGTACCGGAACCGGCTGCCAGCTCGATCATGGGCCGACGTTCGGGAACGGTCGGAGTGATGGGGGCATCCCACAACGACCGGAAGTCGGCAGCTCCGGTGGCGAGAGGGACCGTGGGGGCGTACAGGGCGCTCATCAGGCAGATACCTCAGCTATTCCTGGAGGAGGGGGCGTCTGGACGGAAGCGGGCTGAGGAGCCCGCCGCGGTGAGCGGCGCAGGTGCAGGGCGGTGCCGGCATACGCCGGTGCCCCTCACGAGCCCCAGGTCACGTCGTCGAGGGACACCGGCGTCCCTTCGTCGGCCGTCATCGCGAAAGGCACCGACGTGGCAGCCGCCGTGCTGTGGGTGGCGGCCAGCGGTGAGCCGACGATCAGCACGCTGATCACAGGAAAGAGGGCAGCACGAATGAGAGTCACGGCATTCCGTTTCCATCAGAAGAAGAAAGCGGAGTCCAGCCGCCCTATTTGATAAGCAAGGGCATCGTCGGTGGAATTGGATGACCGGCGCTCCGCGTCGAAGACGTTCCCTAGCGTGGTCACTTCCCGCACCGCGGGGAAGGGCAACCCACTGTCCTAATCGTGACGTGGCATATCCCGTCCAACGGGGCCATCGTCGTTCACCTGCTGCTCGTAGTAGCCCGGCACCATCCGAACCCCAAAGCGCTGCAGGGCGAAGCCTTCCAACTCAGGCAGAGTCCTCAACGCCCGCTGGCAGACCACCCCAGCGATGCGTTCCGCTTCCTCCACGCAAGAGGCAAGGACGAACACCCCCACGAGGTGACCGTGACCCGTATCAGGGTGCACCACCACGTGCTCGACCCCCTCGCCTGGGCCGGAGCACCCGACGATCAGTCGGGCGGCTGACGGAGGCAGAACGGCGCCGGCCGCCCGCACGAGCTCGGCGTGAACCAGATACATGCCAGGAGCATCGGGGCGCCGGAATTAGCCGCGCAAGCCCATGCCGGGGACTAAATATGCCATTGCATAAAGCTGCCCTTGGAGACCAGACTCTCCCACCGAACACTCAGTACACTTCCCAACTTCCCCTGCGCGAAGGAGAAATAGTGCTGGCGACCCTCGGGATCAACCTCACGGCAGAGCAGATATACCGCGCAATGCTTGCATATCCGTCCGAGGGCGTTACGCAACTTTCCGCCCGCCTGAACACCACCGAAGACACCATCCGTGACAACCTGGACCAACTCAGCGCCCTGGCCATCGTCCAACCGTCACTGCACGAGCCCAGCGGTTTCCGGGTCCTCGGCCCTGAGGCGGCCATGGAGCTGCTGCTGGCACGCCAGCACGAGCAGCTGGCCGCACAGCAGCTGCAGGTGGAGGCATCGCGCGCGGCCGCGGCCCAGCTCATCGCGGAGTGCTCCGGCACCCGCCCCCGCGCCTCGGACGACGAACGGCTCACCGGCCCTGACGCCATCCGCGAACGGCTCAGCCAGCTCGCCCAGCAGACCGACTCCGACGTCATGACCTTCGCCCCCGGCGGCGCCCACCTGGCCGCCGATCTTGAAGCCAGCCGCGGCCCGAACGAGGCCCTCCTGAGCCGAGGGATCCGGATCCGCACGGTCTACCTCGACAGCGTCCGCAACCATAAACCCACGCTGGACCACGTCAGCTGGCTCAACGAGCACGGCGCAAGCGTCCGCACCGCCGTCGCTCTCCCCATCCGCATGATCATCTTCGACCGCCGTCAAGCAGTCCTGCCCCTCGACACCGCAGACGCCCGCACCGGCGCCGTCGTCCTCAGCGGCGAAAGCACCATCATCGCCCTATGCGCCCTCTTCGACGGCATCTGGGCCACCGCGACCCCTTGGGGCGCCACCACACCCCCCGACGCCCTGGGCATACCCGCCCAGCAAGCGGAGATGCTGCGCCTGCTCGCCGGCGGAATGACCGACGAAGCGATAGCCCGACGCTTCGGGATCTCCCCCCGCACCGCCCGCCGCATCGCAGCCGACCTCATGGAACTGCTGGAAGCCGACAGCCGCTTCCAAGCCGGCGTCCACGCCGTCCAGCGCGGCTGGCTCCCCAGCACTGCCTAGACCCGTCCGACCGCGCCCCGACACGCATCGACCGAATCGGAGAACGGCATGCCGCAGCAGACCGTCCGCTTTTTCAAAGGGCACGGCACCCAGAACGACTTCATCGTCATCCCGGACCCCGACGCAGCCCTGGACCTGCAACCACACCAGGTCATCGGCCTGTGCGACCGCCGCCGCGGCATCGGCGCCGACGGCCTCCTGCGCGCCGTACGGTCCGTGCACCACCCCGATGCCTACGCCATGGCTCCAGAAGCCGAATGGTTCATGGACTACTGGAACCCCGACGGCACCACGGCAGGGATGTGCGGCAACGGCATCCGCCTGTTCGCCACCGTCCTGGCCGAAGCCGGACTCGCCCGTCCTTCCCTCACCGGCCTCCCCATCGCCACCCGCGCCGGCATCCGCCATGTCCGCTTCACCGCCGACGGCCTTGAGAAGACCGAACAGGTCACCGTGGACATGGGCAAAGCCCTCCTCCCCGGACCGGACACCATTACGGTCACCGTAGGCACCCGGCAGTGGCCCGCCGTGCACGTCGACATGGGCAACCCCCATGCCGTCGCCTTCGTCGACGACCTCGCCCACGCTGGCGGCCTACTCACCGCCCCCGACGTCAACCCCGCCACTGCCTATCCCCAGGGCGTCACGGTCGAGTTCGTCACCCGCCTGGCTCCCGGCCACTTGTCGATGCGCGTACACGAGCGCGGAGTGGGAGAGACCCGCTCCTGCGGAACCGGCGCGTGTGCAGCCGTCACCGCAGCCCTCCTGAGCGACGGGACACCCCCGAGCACGCTACGCACACCTGCGCGTTACACAGTCGACGTGGCCGGTGGCACTCTGCAGGTGACGGTGCGCCTTGACGGCAGCATGGAACTCAGCGGACCCGCCGAGATCGTTGCCGAAGGCACGACTGCTCTCGCGTAGCTCCACCAGGGGGTGGGCTGCCGACGGTGCGTGTGGCGGTCACGGGAGAGGCGCTATCAGCAGTGCGAGGACGGCGGGTCACCCCACCCGCGTGCGGAGCACGACCTGTTATGACCCCTCGGAGGGCCGATGAGGACGCGGGTGGTCTGTCGGCGCAGCGCTTCACGGTGGACGTATTCGGAGGGGCGATGGGGACCGAGCCGAGCTCGAAGCGGAGCTCATCTCCAACTACAAGTTGTGACCCCTCCGAAGGTCGATGAGGACCGGCGGACCCTCGGGACCGGACCGGGTAAGCCTTAGCGTTGTGACCCCTCAGAGGGTCGATGAGGACGCGGTCGCTGACCGACGAGCACATGCGCCCGTACACGTTGTGACCCCTCCGAGGGGCGATGAGGACTCCCTCCTCTCCGCCGGCGTGCTCCTGCGCCAGGCGTTGTGACCCCTTCGAGGGTCGATGAGGACTTCCCGCCCTCGCCACGAACTGGGCCCAGCCCATCTAGTTGTGACCCCTCGAAGGGTCGATCAGGACCCTCATCGTCCAGGCCGAGGGGCAGTACCGGTTCATGTTGTGACCCCTCGAAGGGTCGATGAGGACCCCGGCCCAAAGACCCGCCGGCCCGGTGCACAGGGTGTCGTCGGGCAGCCAGGTGTGGTGTTGTGACCCCTCGGAGGGTCGATGAGGACGCCTCCATGAGACCGCGGCACGCCTCTACGCCCTGTTGTGACCCCTCGGAGGGGCGATGAGGACACGTTCCCCGGGATTCCTATCGGCCGGTCGGTGCGGTTGTGACCCCTCGGAGGTCGATGAGGACCGGCGCCCCGTACATCCGCCGAACCGCGTCGGAGACGGTGTTGTGACCCCTCGGAGGGTCGATGAAGACTCAGAGGTGATGGCCTCAATCGGGGCTCCCTCAGCGTGTTGTGACCCCTCGGAGGGCCGATGAGGACGATCCGTTCGGCAAGCTGCTCGGGCGTGCGCTGCTGGTTGTGACCCCTCGGAGGGTCGATGAGGATGCCCAACCCCTCGTCCTTGACGTCCTTGAGGTCCTGTTGTGACCCCTCGGAGGGTCGATGAGAACGGCCCGACGCCTGCACATCTCGGAACCCCAACCATCAGTTGTGACCCCTCGGAGGGTCGATGAAGACTCGTTGATGTCCTGGGCGTACCGGCCTGGGCCATCACGTTGTGACCCCTCGGAGGGTCGATGAGGACGCGTCCTCTGGCTGATGATCAACGGCTGCACCCCGCCGTTGTGACCCCTTCGAGGGTCGATGAGGACGCACCTCGTAGGCTACCGCCACGCCGCGCACGTCGCGTTGTGACCCCTCCGAGGGTCGATGAGGACTCCGTACGCGCAGCGGGTGCTTCAGCGAGGATGAAGTCGAGATGTGCCGCTCCGAGGTCGGCGGGGGTGTTGCGGGTGTATGAGGCGTCGTGGACGGCTTCGCCGAGCTGGACGGGGCACTCAGGTACTCGCCGGATGCCGCGAAGGTACAGCCACAGCTGCCGGGGGCAGTGATACAAGTATTTGATGGGACACCGCCAATGTCCTCCTCGTCGATCACAGGACTTCCCCGGCCCGGTAGGTGTGCTGGGGCATATCGCGGACGGCGGTGAGGCCGAAGTCGGGGTGGTAGTCACCGTTGATGATCCGGACCTTGAGTCGCTTCTCGTAGCTGCTGAGAGCGCCGGCCCAGTGGGGCATGGGGATGAGGTATTCGTCCGCGAGGAGCCGGCCGGCCCCGGAGGGGTGGTGACCGGCCGCGGTCAGGGCGGCGGCATAGGCGTCTTGGTCCTGGGCGAGGATTGCTTCGGTGCCGTCGAAGAGCTCGTCGAAAGTTTCGGCCAGGGGAGTGCGGTCTTCGAAGGGGTAGCGGAACTGCAGGAACGCGCGGTCGAAGCTATCCCGGCGCTCCAGGACCTCCTGGTGCCATTGGCTGCCCCAGTGGGTTGCGTAGACCTCGTCGAGCCAGGTGGTGGCGTCCGCCTCGTCAACGGCACAGCCTTGATGGCGGGTGAGGATGTTCCACGCGGACTCAACCGGCTCGCGTGGGTAGATGCCGTCGGCGTACTCGCCGGGATGTCCGCGGCGGGTGGTCCAGGTGGGGTGGTGAACGATGACGTCGGCGGGCGGCCGGGCACCGATGCGGTTGATGCGGCCGAAGCGCTGCAGCAGTGCCTCAAGGGGTGCTGCGGATGTGAACAGGGTGTCGAAGTCGACATCGAGGCTGACCTCGACGACCTGGGTCGCGACGAGAAGACCCGGCCGACGGCCGTTCTGGGCGTCGGGTGTCACGGTCCCGAAGCGATCGGCGATCTTCTTCTCGATACGTGAGCGGTCCATTCTGCGGAACCGCGAGTGCAGCAGGAGCGCGGCATCTGGCCCGTGCTGTGCGAGGACGTCGGGAGCGAGGTGTTCGTAGAGGGTGGTGGCGTGGGCGACGTTGTTGGCAATGACTAGGACGGACTCGCCCCGGGCCAGTCGCAGCCGGATCTCCGAGAGCGCGGCGGGATCGGTGATCGGGTGATTGCGGGTGTTGAGGAGGTGCCGGGGCGGCAGGCCCAGGTCCGGGGTGTTCAGCAGGGTGGTGGGCGCGGTGAGGGTGTCGTCGAACAGGCTGGTCAGGGCGTCGGGGAGGGTCGCGGAGAGGACGGCGATTCGTCCGCCGAGGCGTTCCCACAGGCGGGCGCTGGCCAGGATGTAGCCGAGGCGGCGGGCGTCGTAGGCGTGGAGTTCGTCGAGGATGAACACGGAGTTCGCCGCGTCGATGAGGATCCCGGAGTGGGCCGGTCCGGCCAGGGCCGCTCTGAGTAGTTGGTAGGGGGTGGCGACGCGGACGCTCTCGCGGAACAGTTTGGTCGCCGCGGCCCGGGACAGTGCTTTCGTGGCGGCGTCGACGTGGCAGGGGTTGCCGTGTTCGTCTTGTTCGTCGCCGTCCTGTGGGGCGATGGCCTGGGCGAGGTGGTAGGAGGCGGCCCGGGAGTGGGCGACGCCCACGGCCTCGCGGTCGCCGAGGGTATCGCCGAGACGGATGGCCATGGCGTTGATCGAGGCGAGGTAGGGGAGGGTGAAGAACACGCGGGGGACGCCGCCCGTTGCTGCCGTCAGGGCGTCGGCTTGGGCAGCGGCCCAGAGCAGAGCGGCTTCGGTTTTCCCGCTGCCGGTCGGCCCGCGTAGCAGCATGTGCCCGGTGACCTTGGCGGCCTGGAGCTGGTGTGCGCGCAGAGTTCGGCCGCGGTCGGCGAACTCCTTCTCCAGCCGGGGACGAAAGCCGGCATCCAGCGGTTGGACGGTGGAGAGAGTCTGGTGGGCGGAGGACAGGTGGTCCGACAGGGTGACCGCTCCCTGCAGCAGCACGGCGGCCAAGCCTTCCTCACGCCCGACCCGGTCCTCCCACTGCTCCAGCACCTCTTCCAGTAGTTGGTGGGCGCGGCTGACCAGTCCAGTGGTGCTGAGCTTGGTTTCGCCTTGTGGGCCGGCCGCCGGGAGTCCGGCCCGGGTCGCCGCCTCGCGCAGCCAGGCTTCGAGGGCGGTGGCGGCGTGGGGGTCGAACGGGCCGAAGCGCTCCGCGAGCTCGTCGGCGCTGATATTTCCGTAGAGGGTCTGGAGGTCGCGCCCGTTCTGGCCGGTCAGCGGGCGGTGGTGGGTGGCGACGGCGGCCGCCACCCACGACAGCGTGCTGGGGTCGTCGATGAGCTGGGGCAGGAAGCCCAAGGAGGCGACTTCGTGGCGCTCGCCCCAGGCCCGGATCTGTCCCGCGAGCATCTGCTGGAAGCCGTCGGGAATCTTGCCGGCGTCGTGGGTGAGGGCAGCGAGTCCCACAATGGTCCAGAAGATGCCGTCGAAGACGTCCTCGGCCGCCTTCAGCCGGCCGACGCGCTGCCGCAGGAGAGCCGCGGCAGCGCGGGTGTCGGCCAGGTGAGCGGTCAGGAGTTCGCCGGGATGCGTTCCTCGGGGGCTCTTGGCCCGCAGTGTGGACAGCATGTCCGTCATGATCTCGATGGGGTCCGTATCTGTCGTGCGGCCGAAGCGTCAGCGTGGTGTGGGTCAGGGACAGGTGACAGTGTCGGGATGGACCGGGGGCAGGAGGGTGACGGCCTGCCCCGTGGCCGTCGACCAGCTGTCAGCGACCTGGTGGTCGCTGCGACCGGATCCGTCGAACCGGTAGGAGTCCCAGCGAGTGCGATCCCGCCCGTTGGAGATCGCGGTGGGCAGCCGCAACAACGCGCCCGCCTTCCCCACGGACTCCGGCACCACAGCCGAGCCCTGCGCGCCGGTCTCTTGGTGGAGGGGGACCAGGTCGGTACGGATGCCGACCAGGTCCTGGCTGCGGCCAAGCCGCAAGGGCCACACCGGTCGGCGCAGCCGGGCCCTCCACCCCTCCGGGTCTTCCACCAGCCACACGGTGAGCTCGGCCGAGGTGAGGAACTCCCGGTTGCGCGGGGCGGGGGAGGTTTTCTTCCCCGCCCCGTCCAGCGGGTGGTACGTCTCGAAGTCGACCGCTTTGCCGCCGGCGCGGAAGGCCATGGCGAAACGCAGCCTCGGATTGACCCTCGGCCAGCCCCCGGCTGCGGCGGCCAGCAGGCCGCCGACGGTGGCAGGCGGCGGGCAGGGCAGTGTGACCTGCACCCCCGCATAGAGCGGATTGCGGAACGAGACAACGGGCGCTGTGATCGTGACCTGCAGCGCTGTGACAACGGTGCTGCTCACGCGGACGGGTCCTCGAACCACACGTCATGATCGCCCTGCTCGATGCGGTCGGCCAGCTGGTTGAGCACCACCCGAGGGTGGTCCAGGACGACACTGCCTTCCTCAATCAGGTCCTTGAGCTCCCCGCGGACGCGCTCGCGCTGGTCACCGAGGAACCCCGGCGCCCAGCCGAGCAGTACCGGACCGTCCAGCTCATCGGCCCAGGCATCCAGTTCCTCGCGCAGGACCTCGGTCAGGAACACCGGCTTGCCGTCACGGCCGGCCAGAATCCGGGTGAAGGGGTTCACACCGCCCTTGAGCGGAGCCAGCAGGATCAGCGAAGGGGTGCGGTCCCCGTAGTGCAGCGCCTGCTTCGCCCCGCCGCGCACCGTAGCCAGCGTGCGCAGGAGCGTGGCGATGCGGCGGCGGCGTTCGGCGAGCGGGAGGCGTACCGCGGCGGTGCCGCGGAGCGTGGTGACCTCGGCACCGTTCTTGGCGGCTTCCTCGGCGACGGCGGGGCTGATGGCTACGCGCAGGCCGTTGCCGTCGCTCTCGAAGACCCCTGCGCGCGGGAGGTCCAGGAGGAGGTCGCCGGCGAGGGTGGCGCTGTAGAGCTCATGGGAGTGAATGACGGGATGTTCACCGGCGGGGAAGTCGCGGCTCATCGTGCCGAAGTCGAGCGTGGGGCGCTGCGGCACCACGGAGACCAGGGTGCCGGTGGCGAGGACGGTGTCGCGCTGGTAGCTCTCCCTCTTCACCGCGACCATGTAGCCGAACAGGTCGTCGTCCAGGTGCAGGTCCGGGCGGCCCGCGGTGTGTGCCTGCTGCTTCGCACCGGTGCCGGAGCGGGTGACCACTGAGCGGGACTCCTGCGGCGGCAGGGAGTCTCGTACCCACCGGCGGAATGCCTGCGCGGACACGTACGGGAACTCCTCACGCCCGACCTTGAGCTTTTTGACGCGTCCGGTGTTGTCCTCGCCCTCGCCGTTGTTCGGGGCGCCCGCGACTACGTCCAGCACGATCTTGCCCACCAGGAAACTCAACGCGACTCCTCATTCTCTTCTTCGTCGGTGATGAACGTGCTGTCGACGGCGTCGAGGTCCCCGGCGCCGTCTTCGTCGGCATCCGTGTCCAGATCGCTGTCGCCGGCTTTCCAGCCGAGCCGGGACAGCTCCTCCAGGACTCCCACCAGGAGAAGGTCCCGGTGGAACCAGGCCGGGTTGTCGGAGCCGGGGTCGAAGAGCAGAGTGAAGGCCCGCTCGGTAA
The DNA here is from genome assembly GCF_055584085.1 of Streptomyces sp. NPDC104226. Taxonomy (NCBI): domain Bacteria; kingdom Bacillati; phylum Actinomycetota; class Actinomycetes; order Kitasatosporales; family Streptomycetaceae; genus Streptomyces; species Streptomyces sp. NPDC104226. The sequence goes on along the minus strand of NZ_JBVJMS010000018.1, from coordinate 25,184 downwards.
CCAGCGGCCCTGGGCTGCCGTCGGAAGGATTGATCGCCCTACGTACACCTTGGTCGGTCAGCCAGCGCCGGAGTTTGGGCGAGTCCCTGAGCAGGGCACGGAACTGCCGGAGCTTGCCTCCGGAACTCTCCTGACTGAGGAGCAGGGCGATTCGGCCGCTGGTTGCCCGAATCTCGGACAGGTCCTTCTCGTTCATCAGCATCACCTCGGTGACGAAGGAGTAGAGCAGGGCGACCAAGTCGGCCACCCGCTCGCGGTCAGGGGCTGCGCCGGCAACCAGTCGGCCCAAGTGGCGGGTCCCGCTGCCGAGGATCCGCGCCGGGTCACGGAAGGCATTGCGGGCCAAGGCCACCACGCCCGGATCGGTTTTGGTGGCGTGAGCCTGCAGCAGGGCGGTGAACCCGCGCCGTAGCTCGGGGTCACGCGAAGTGCGACGCAGCCACTCGGCAAGGGGCTGTTCCAGGCCGTACTGCTCGAGAGATTGGCCGCGGTTGTTGTTGTTGAAGACCAGCAGCTCCGCCCCGTCGGCGATCCGATCGCTGTAGCGGCGCAGCGCGGTCAGGGCGACGACCTCGCGGACCTCGGTCTGCCGTCGGGCGGGGTCACCGGTCTCGGCCAGGGGCAGGTTGCGCTCCACCTGGCGGGTCACGGCACGCTTCAGGAAGCGGTCGTCCCAGCTGTGCACGGCGATCGACGGCCCGCCGGTCAGCTGGCAGCCGTAGGGCAGTGCGTGGAAGCTGGCCCGGCACGGGCGGCACATCGCCATCCCTGCGTGGCCACGGGGAACGTTGTTGCGGTACGTCGCGCTCTCGGCGAGGGCGACGTCGACCTTCCCGTAGAACCCGACGGCCTGACGGCCGCACAGGGCACAATCGGCCTCGGGCCAGGCACCGGGATCGGGCAGAGCCCGCCAGCCACGGATCGCATCCCGCACGACGCTGTCGGATTTCTTGCTGTTTGCTGGGTGGTTCATCGGCGAAACCGGAAAGAACGAATAGCTGACCTTGAGCCAGAACCCGCTCGCGCCCTTGCTGTCACGGACCAGAGCAGCTGCCACAGCATGCTGGGTGACCTGTTCCATCGCGCGCTCGAAGTCATGCGCCGAGAGATCCCGCGGATGGCCGTCGCCAGCGAGTGCTGCGATCGCGTACGCGCCGACGCGCTGGAGCGGGTGGGCGGTGAGCACTAGCCGGGACTGCGATTCGAGGTCCGGCTCGTGGCCGCTCACGCGGATATCCAGCCGAAGCCCGCGGAGTTCGCCTGCCCCAGTCCCCAGCTCCACAGGGCCTGCAGGGTTTCCGGCGCTCCGGCCACCTCCACCTCCACGGCGGCTCCGGGCTTTACCCCTTGGCCGACGCGGAAGCCGCGCTTCGGGCCGATCCAGGTGACGGATTCCAAGCTCACCCCGGGATCGCTTCCCAGCGTTTCGGCCTTGCGGCGCAGGTTGCCCTGGAAGTAGCCGGCCCACTCGGGTTCTGCTGGCAGTAGCCAGTCCTGCCGGGTGGTCCGGATGCCGTCTTCGCCACGTCCGGATCCCTTCATCACCACCGGCGTCGCGGTCTTCAGCATGGCGCGGCCGGAGGAGAAGTCCGGAGGGCTGAGCACGGTGATGCCGGTCAGCCGCAGGGCGACGCCGCCCCAGTCGAGCACCTCCCGCTGGGCGAATCCAGCGGCGAGGGCTTCCACTACCTCCGGCAAGGGGCTGCCGAACTCGACGACGCCGCGGCCGCCAGCTGCGTACCGGCCCGGCTTGCGGCGGGCGCCGGCGAATACCGGGGCACCGTGCCCGAACGGGACCATGCCGTGTGTACCGAAGCCCTCGGCATGGAGCTGCCTACCCAATTCGGGTGCTGTGCGGGCCAGGGTGTCGTAGACGAGCCCGCGCCCCGGTGCGAGCACCGCCTCCCACGGAAGCTCGGTGGCAGCGGTCGTCACAGCCAAGCTCAGTCTCATCCCGCTCGCTTTCTGGCACCTAGGCAGCGTTGAGTACAGGAGAACGAAGATCGAACTCCTAGACGATGTTGAGACTAGGTGAGCCCTCTGACAGTCCCTGTGGGAGCCCGTCCGGAAGGCTGGATCACAGTGTTCCTGGCCCGTTACCCACCTCGGCCAGCAAGGGTGGCGAGGAACCATGGCAACCAAGAGTTCTACGTACCCCCGTTGCATTCCGACGGGGGTGCGTCGATACTGGGGTTCCGCACCACACCAAACCCCTGGGGGGCACCATGTGGGAACCCGTGCAGCCGCTGCACACCACGACCGTCGCCGACCTGGAGACAGCCGAGGAGTACATCCGCAACCATGCTTCCTCGGCCGCCTACCGGCTGACGGAACTGACCCGCCACCACGACGAAGACCTCCACGAGATCGTCCTCGACCCCGACAGCCGCACCATCTGGTGGGCCTACCGCACCGAACCGGGCAACCAGGACGACAGCACCTGGACGGTCGCCCAGCTCACCCCCCAGCAGGCCGCCGACCGGGCGCAGCCCCGTATCGGGCTGGCCCAGGATCGGACAGCCAACCCCTCGAGCTACGTGACGTCCGGCGGCCTCAAGGCCCTTGATGACGACCAGGACCTCCTCGACGAGTTCACCCGGCTCCTCCGCCTCGGACTACCGGACGACCCCCGGGAGGCGGCTGCCCAGATCAAGGCCGAGCGGGAGGCGCTCGCCGCGCAGGACGCCCTGTGGCAGCGCACGTACGCGGGGATGGTTCGCGAGCTCACCGGCGGTCAGTGGGGCGGCAAGACGAAGGCCGCCAAAGCCCTGGGCATCAGTGACGTGCAGGTGGGCCGGATCATCACCGACGACGACCGGCGCCGGAACACCCTCACCGAACAGGTCAAAGAGGCACAGGCCGGCATGTAGCCGCCCTTGCGCAGGAAGCAGCCACGAAGGCTTCTCCGGCACCCCACTAGGCAACCTCAGGGAGGGACCCGTCCTGTGGAACGGGCCCCTCGGCATATCCAGGAGATCCAGTGAACAGAGCGGGCACTGCCGTGAGAGGGCTCTCCGGCACAGAGAATGAAGCGGACCTAGAGCACGCGCTCCTGTCCGCCGCTGTACTGGGCGCGGTGGCCCAGGAACAGCCGGTCGTGGTGTTCGTCCTCGGTCAGGCCGGCAGCGGCAAGACCCTAGTCATGGACCTCGTGCATGGCGCCCTGGCCAAGCGCGGTGGCGCGGTGAGGGTCGAGCGTGACCTCTACAAGAACGTCCACTCGCAGTACGCCACCTTCTTAGCGCAGGACGTGCGTACGGCCGGGGTCCGGGTCCGGCCGGAGACCTACCGATGGCAGGCCACCGTGGAAGCCCGTGCCCGAGCATGCCGGTTCGATGTGGTGGCAGAGGAGGCACTGGCCGATCCGGCCGCGCTGCTGGCTTCGATCGCCCTCTACCGGCAGGCCGGCTACCGGGTCGAGGTCGTGGCATTGGCTGTACCCGAGGCGGTATCCCAGCTCGGGGTGCTGGACCGGTACCTGCGGCTCGCCGAGGAGGGCCGGCCCCGATATGTGTCCTGGGAGAACCAGGGCGGCTGCGCGGCCGCCGTGCCGGACGTCCTGGCCAACATCGAGGCCGGACGCCTAGCCGACCGTGTCGTCGTCGTGCGCCGCGGGGCCGAAGTGCTGTACTCCAACGAGCTCATGCCCCAGGAGAGGTGGCTGCGCGCGGCGGGCGCCAGCGAGGCGGTGCGGGCGGAGTGGCTGCGACCGTGGAGTGCGGCAGAGACCGGGGTGTTCCGGCGCCAGCTCGCCGACGCCGACCGGCGCGCGTACGACCCGCGACTCCCCTCGGACTGGGCGCTGGCCGTACGGCGGGACGCCGAGCGGGCCGCGGCGCTCGCCGAACCCGTCCGCCGAATCGCCCAGCCGTGGCGGACGGCGCCCGGCGTCGACTACCACCGGCTCTCCGCCGAGGAACACCGCTGGACCTTCGACGAGCTGATCGCGCCGTACTCCCTCGCGAACATCACCCCACAGGAGCATCCGGTCGTGGTGTTCCTGCTAGGGCAGCCCGGCTCCGGCAAGACCTCTATGACACCGATGCTGCGCCGTGCGCTGCGCGGGAGGCCCACCCAGATCAGCGGCGGCGACTTCAAGAGCATGCATCCGGACTACCGGCAGCTGCTGAAGGAGGAGCCCCGGACCGCGGGGGAGCGGATCCGGGCAGACTACCGGGCGTGGCAGGCCATGGCCGAGGCGTACGTTCGCCAGCGCCGCGGCGATGTGGTCGTCGAGATGGCCCCCTCCAGCGTGGGCACCCTCCTGAGCAGCATCATGCTGTACCGGCAGGCGGGGTACCGGGTGGAGCTGGTGGTCCTGGCCGTGCGCGCGGCGGACTCCCGCCAGGGCACCGCCCACCGCTACGCCCAGGTACAGCGCCTCGTCGGCACCGGTCGGTACACGACCAAGCGAGGTCACAACAACCACTTCGCGGTGCTTCCTGAAGCGGTCGCGGCCGTCGAGGAGTCGGGGATGGCCGACTCGGTCGTCGTGCTGCGCCGCGATACCACCGTCTTGTACTCCTCTGCCGCCAAAGCATCCGTGGCGCAGGCCTCTGCGCCGGGAGCTGCGGCGCTGCGCGCCGAGCATGCCCGGCCGTACACCGAACAGGAAGCCGCCGTGTTCTGGGCCGGGCAGCGCCGACTGCGCCTGGAGATGCCCGAATACCGGGCCGACGTGGAGGAGGTCTCCGCTCTGGCCAGGCCGCTGATGCCCGAGCGGCTGCGACCGAGGCGGCTTTCCGGCCCGGCCGCGGTGGCCGCGCTGCCTCTGCGCGCCGGGAGCACCGACTACGGCTACGACCCGCTGTCCTCCAGTTCCTTGAGCCGGGCCGCGTAGAGGACGGTGATGCGCTCCTGCTCCTGGAGGTCGGCGTCCTCCAGGAGCAGCTGGTCCTGCACGCATGCGGCGTGACCGGCGATCAGCTGCCGAAGTCGCTGGGGGTCGGGGCCGGGGGAGCGCCGCTCGGCCATGATCTGCTCCTGGTACCAGGCGATTACCTCCCGTACAAGCTTGGAGGCCACCGGGCCGGCGGAGTCAGAGGAAGGGGAGGAGGGTGGTGTGGGAGCGGGCATGGAATCAACCTTCGAGCCGGGAACAGCAGACAAAAGGAATCATTGTCGGCTGTGGCTGGTTCACCGTCCACTACCGGCGATTCCCGGGCCCCGCCCACACGGAGTGCCTCCACCAAGCCCGGGAGCCGCATAGGTTGGGCGGGACGATCACCCTGGGGGGACCATGGCCGACCTGCGCGCGCTGTTCAGCTCGAACGACCCGTTGTTCACCACGGCGGAGGCGTTCACCGACCGGCAGCACCAATGGGCCGTCGTCTCCGGCGTACTTGAGGAGCACCTGCGCCGGATCGCCCTTCCCGCATTCGACGTGGAGGACCTCGAAGCGCCCCGCCACAACGTGCTGATGCTCCACGGGGTGGGCGGCGTGGGGAAGTCCACCTTGCTCCGCAAGATCGAGACAGCGCTGGCGGGCGGCGACGACCGCCCCGCCCAATGGGGCACACCAGCCTGGTCACGGCGGCTCCTGCCGATCCGGATCGACTTGTCCCGGGCCGCGTCGACCGGCTCGGACTTCGAGCGGGTCATCCTGACCATCCGCCTCGCACTCGCCGGAGCGCTGGGCCGGACCCTGCCCGGCTTCGACATCGCGCTGCGCAACTACTGGGAACACGTCCACCCCGGGGAACCGCTGGACGAGTACATCCGGCGCACCGGGCTCACGGGACGGTTCGCCAGCATGTTGCCCGGGCAGCTGCAGGCCGGGGTGAGCGAGATCGCCGGCGCCCTGCAACTGCCCGGCCTGGTCGGCTCCGCCGCCGGACAGCTCACCTCCGCTCTGGTCACCGCCCTACGCGAACGCCAGGAGAAGGCCCGGGCGCTGGCCGGCGCCGCCCGGACCGCCGCCCTGCTGGAGGCAACCCCCGACCTGGAGGCGCTGTCCTTCTACCCCCACCTGCTCGCCTGGGACCTGGAGAAACTGCCCGCTAAGAAGAAGCTCACCCCGGTTGTACTGCTGGACACCTTCGAGGACACCGCAGACCGGCACCGCGACTTCGAGCGGCTTCTCCAACGCCTGGTCTGGCTCATGCCGTCCGTCCTGTTCATCATCGGCGGCCGCGTCCGGCTGCAGTGGGCCGATCCCGCCCTGCACGGCGAACTCGACTGGACCGGCCCCACCGCCTGGCCGGGCCTCGACAGCAGCTCCCACTCTGCTGTTCCCGGCCCCCGTCCGAACGGGCCGGCTGCCCGCCAGCACCTGGTTGGGGACCTCGCGGCCGAGGACTGCGACCTCCACCTCGCCCGCCGCCTAGTCCAAGACGGCCAGCCCCTCATCCCCGCCGACGTCCGGGCCGCGATCACCGCCCGCTCCCACGGCCTGCCCCTGCACCTGGACCTCGCCGTCAGCCGCTTCCTCGAGATCCGACGCACCGGACGCACCCCGTCGGCCGCGGACTTCGACTGCACCTTCCCCGCGCTGCTGGCCCGCGTCATGTCCGACCTCAGCCCCGAGGAACGGCATGTCCTGCGCAGCGTCGCCCTGCTGGACGCCTTCGACCTCGACCTCGCCACCAACGCCGCCGGCCTCACCCAGCAGGCACCCGCCCGGCGCCTGACCGAGCGGCCCCTGGTCACCCAAGATCCATACGCGCTGTGGCCCTTCCACCTGCACCGTGCGATCCGCACCGCCGTCCACGACGACAACCACAGCGAAGACCACTGGACCGGAGCCGACTGGCAGCAGGCCGCCGCCCGGGCTCTGGCCGCCCTCGGGGGCCAGTGGACGAAGTCCACCACCGGGTCCAGCCGGATGCTCCTGGTAGCGTGCCTGCGCCAAGGCCTGCGCCTGGCCCGCGACCACCACCTCACCGACATGGGCTGGCTCACCGAGGCCGCCTTCACCTACACCGACGACTCCGTCTGGGAGCCGCTCGCGCTGCCCGCTACCACGGAGCCGGACACCCCTGCCGACGCCCTGGCCGAGCTCCTCACCGCGATCGCCCGCCGCCAGCACGAACACCGCGCCCGCACCGCCGAACGACTCACCAACATCCTCGACACCGGTCTGCTGCCCGCGGAGCTCACCGAGCTGGCCCTGTATTACCGGGCCAAGGCGTACAAAGACCTCAGCGACAACCAGGCCGCCCGCGCCGGGATGCAGCAGGTCGCAGAAAGGGGCGGCCGTCTGGCTCCCAAGGCCCGCCGGGGCCTGGCCAACTTGTCGAGGCTGTCGGGGGACTTCCCCACCGCCCTCGCGGCCGTCCCCTCCCTGGGCTGGAAGGGCCGCCACCACCGCGTCCTGGGCGACATCCACTGGTCCCACGCCAACACCGACCATGCAGTCGCCGCGTTCGAGGCCGGCCGCGCCGAAGCCGAACAGCACGCAGCCGCCGGCGAGCGGGCCATGACGCAGGTCCGCCTCGCCCTCGCGGTGTCGTTCGCCGACCCCAACCGCGCCGAGGACGAACTCGCCTACGCCCACCAACTCCTCGAAGGTCTCGACCAGCGCTCCAACCGGCTCCTCGCCGACGTCGTCGGCCTGATCAAGGACGCGGGAACCGACGGCATCACCGGCCGCGCCGAGGACCTGCGCAACGAGGTCGAGAGTGCCGGACTCCCCTTCCTCCTGCGGTTCATCGAGCTCGCCTGTGCCTTCCACCACGCGATCCTCGACGAGGAGCAGCAGGTGGCTGCCACCATCGACCGCCTGCACATGCTCACCGCGAGCGGTGACTTCGCGTACTTCACCGACATCGCCCACTACATGACCGGCCTCCCGACCCCCAGCACCTCTACCACCCAGTGGATCGGCGGCGAAGAACCCGTACGCACCGCCTGGCGGGCTCTGGTAGCCGCCCGGCAGGCGTGACTGACAAGGAGAGCAGCTGACATGAGCTAGCACGCCATCGCGTACGTACACAGCCAGTTCATCGCCGATGAGACGGCCCTACAGGTGTTCCTGGCCGTCGCCGAGCAGAGGAGAGTGCGACATCCTCGGCCTGAACCTGTGGGACGCCGACAGCCCGGGACTCGCCCAGCGGGCTGGCCTCACCGCGGAGGAGTTGCGCCGCCAGCTGCGCACCCTCAAGCGGCACGTACGGATAGATGTCCTCGGGCACTCCGACCGCCTGGGGGAGATCGTCTACGGCCCCTCGTACGCGCCCGGTCCTGCCTAGCCGAAGCCGGCGGCGTCGGAGCTGACACACGGCGGACCGCACCCGTCTGGATGCCGGGTTGGACCAGCAGAGCATCTGGGGGTACGAGGAAGGCCAGTGCCCCAGCTCTACGCCAATCAGGACGACTCTGATGCGGCACCCCGCATCTGGATCACCCCGCCGGACTACCTGGTCCGCGACGCCGACGAGCTCGCCGCGGCCATTGCCCAGGCTCTCACCCCGTACGTGCCGGTGCGGTTGTCAGCCGAGGTTGTCAAGGCCGGGCAGACCGCCCCGCCGCTGCCCGCGTACTGAGCCGGATGGTCGGCCACCGCCGACACCAGCCGTGTCGTGTTGCTACGAAAGCAGTGGTGTCGGGTCACCCGTTCCTGCTGGATGTACCTCCAGGCCGCCGTCGGCGTTCAGGATTGGACGGCGGCCTGGGTAGGTACGTCTTGCCGTTTCCAGGTCGCGTTCCTCGAAGTCTCCAACGAAGACGAGCACTCCGCGGACAAGCTCTACCTTCTCTGCGCTGGTGGGCCACCGGCTGAGCAGCGCTTCCACCGTCATGGGCTCCGCCGCGGGCGGCAGGTCTGGTCCAGGCATGCGCGCCATCCTCTCCGTGCTCAGTCACCCTGATGAATCCAAGGATCCCCATCAACGGCCGCAGTCGACGGCCATCACCGTGCCGGCGGCCCGCGCGCATCATCGTCGGGCAGCGCTACCGCCAATAGGGCTGCTCTTCCTGCTGGGCCTGCCAGGACTGCAGATCTGCCCTGAGGGCCGCGCATGCACGCTCCGCGTCCAGCTGGTCCTGCATGTGGGCGAGCCACCGGGCAACATCGGTGCTCGCTGCTCCGCTCTGTTGCACAGGCCGGTTCCAGGCCCGCGCCTCGTACAAGTCCCGGGGAGTGGTCTGCTGTCCGAACTGCTCCAGGGGGGCTTCGGCTCCTGGGAAGACGCCGTGAGGCTCCCGGAGCCAGGCCGGCGGGTCGTACGGAGCCAGGACCGGCTGATGTCCGGCGGCTGCTTCCCGGATCTCCGCCAGGCGCTGCCGCAGCTTGGGGCCGATCTGAGCCCTGAACCGAGTCATTACCGGTGTCCTGTACGCCGCCAGCGCATCGAGGAGGTCGGTGTACCGCTGCCCGGTGTCGTCGACGAGTTCGTCGCGGACGGTGGGAGCCGCGGGGTCGCCGAGGCGGCCGAGGCGCTGCTGGCGGTCGAGTTCGTGCCGGACATAGGCGGCCGCATCGCGGAGATACCCCGGGACTCCCCAAGTCTGGAGCTCGGCGGCGAGTCTCTGCCAGCTCCAGCCCTGGACGATCAGCGGGCGCAGTGCGTGGGCTAGTCGGCGGGTGCAGCCGCGGCGCAGCCACCAGACCTCGTTCTGGAGCCGCTCGGCAATGGAGATCGCCTGGGCGCACTGGGCCGGCGAGAGGCGTGGGCTTGCCTGACGGGTGGGATTGGGGGACTTAGTGGCACCCGCGCGCTTGCGGGTGTAGTTCTTACCCTCCACTACCTGCAGGTTTCTGTGGTCCTGTGGGACCACAGAAGAAGGGGTGCACCGTCGGCCTTGCTTCGGCTTCGCCTCGGTGCGTCGACGGACATCGGCGACGGCCTGTGCTCGGCCGTGGCAGGTGACCCCGATGATGCGGGCGCCGTACCCGCTTCCGTCGATCCGTCGGCCCATGGCCGCGTCCCACACGGGCGGGGCGACGGCGGCGAAGAGCGTGGCGGTCCCGCGGTAGCCGTGTGCGGCGGTCCACGCCGCACCGTGCCGGGTGCGCAGTGAGTTGGTTCTGGAGCCATGCTCGACGTACGCGAGCAGTCCGAGCTCCCGCAGCACCTTGGCGTGCTTGAGGACCGTACGGCGCCCCAGTCCGAGTTCATGCTGGGTCGCTTCGATGCTGAAGGGGAAGTGACCGCGCCGGCTGCGCCGCATCCGGGCAGCGAACGCCTCGGCCAGGCGCACCGTGGTGGGACCCGCGCCGGGGTGGTAGCCGGCGGAGACCATGAAGCGGACCGCGGGAAGGAAGTCCCGGGCCCGGCGGAGGTGCCGAGACGCGGTGGTGTCGGCCTCGTGCGAGGAAGCGTCACCAACGAGGTCAAACGGGATGTCCGCGGGCCGTGATCCCGCGGACGCGTCGGGGCATGCCGCCGGGTCGATATGGCGGCATGCCGAGACGTCGTGCATCATTACCTCCGTTGTCAGGACTCCGTTTCAGGCAGCACGAAGCCCCGCTTGCGGGTGTTTCGGGTTCTGGGTGAACCGAATGAATGTCCGGCCTTTAGGTCGGACACTTCGCCGGACCAGGGATTAGGCCCCCTGGGGATGGCGGTGGCAGATGGCCAGCTGGCCCGACGGCAAATCGGGCACGGTGGCCGGGGCAGCTAAGCGAGGCCTGGGGAGGCTCTCGCGGATGGGCTGCCCCTCAGATGGGTTACGTCATCCAACCCCGCTCACGGGGGAACAGACGGGTCCCGGATGCCGGAGGGCATGGGGAAATCCACCAGGTGGCCGGAGTGGACACGGCGTCGGCCTGGCGGTGGCTGTTGTGTCCCGGAGGACGGTTGCGGGTACGCTGCATCGCAGCGAGACCTCGATTCCGCAAAGCATCGGTCTCGCACTGTGCGAGGCCTTTTTGAGAGAAGCTTTCTCGCACCGGTTCAGCCCCAGTGGCGCAGTTCAGGCCGGCCAGCCTGATGCCGTTGGGGCTTTGGCCGTTTACGAGGTGGCTGATGTCCGTCTCCGGGTGAACACGGAAGCCAGCGCAGGCCCACCCTATGCCCCTCCCGCCACTCCAGTACAAACCATGGATCACTCTCTCCGCCGTGTCGGCTGAGCCCTGCTGACGGCGTGTCGCCCGCACGTGAGGACGGTGGCGGGGGCCGGGTTCGGTCAGCGGCGGGAGATCAGAGCGCACGGTGGTGCTCCCGGACGTCGGTCTGGACGGACCACCAGGGGAAGGGGCGGACCGGCCGGGGTTCGAGGAGGAGGTCGTCGACGGTTCCCTGCCCGTTGGTCTGGCGGCTCCAGGCCTCCAGGACCGAGCCGAGGATGGAGCGCGCGACCAGGCGGAACTCCTCCGGGGAGGAATTCTGTTCGGCGAGGGCCGGCAGATGGCGGGTGTGCGAGTGGACCGCGAGGAGCTCGCTGACCAGGGGGCTGAACGCCAGCAGCGCGCTGACGTCGCCGCAGGCGCTTCCTGAGGCGGCGGGCGCGGAGGAGCGGGCGGTGGCCGGGGAGAGGACGCGGCCCAGGAGTCGACGTATCACAGCGGTTACCTCATTCGGGTCGGGGCGAGTAGGCGGGGCAGGACTGGCTAGCGGTTGCTGTGGTGGTCACGGATCACGGCGTCCAGGCCTTCGAGTTCGGCCAGGATTTCCTTGACAGGCCGCCGGTGGAGGTTGGTGTCGATGGCCTCGTCCAGGGCGGGGATGCCGTCCGGGTTGTTGTACTCGGCGAAGATCTCTTCGACGGGCAGTCCACGGACGCGGAACGGGCGGGTGGGCTTGCCGTTCAGGTTGATAGACATGAGGTAGTGGTACTTGGGGAGTTCGGTGATGGTCTCCGCCGTGACGTGGCCGTTCCACCGCTTGGCGATGAACGCCGCTTCGTCGTAGTCCGCGGCGCAGGTGGCCAGGAGACTCTGGTTCTGCAGCAGGGACTGGCGGGTCATCGCGGACAGCCGCAGCGCCATCTGCGTCATGCCGATGAAGCGGATCTCATATTTTCTGAGCTGTTCGGCGATGGAGGCGAGGAAGCCCTTGCTCGAGGAGTCGAGGGCGGTGAGTTCGTCGCCCCAGGCCCAGAACGTGGCGCGTTCTGCGCGGGGGGTGTCCTGGCGGGCGAGGCCGTTGCGGTAGAGGTCGTGGATGAGCAGGCAGCTGACCAGGGCGTCGGACTCGCTGCCGGAGGGGCACACGAACACGATTCGGTTGGTGTCCATGGCGGTGCGGATGTTGTACGCGGAGCGGGGGCTGCCGAAGAACGCCTGCAGGCTCTGGCTCGTGTCGAGGCGGTCGATGGCGTAGGTGACGGTGGGCACCGACACCGGGTCCAGTTTGGTGAACGTCTTCGTCCAGTAGGCCTGCACGCTCTCCGGGAGCCGGTGCAGGACCTCCTCACGCCACTCGTCGTCGGTCAGCCAGGTCCGGATCTGGAAGAGGGTGCACTGTGCCTGCGGCTTCTTGTCCTTGACGGCCTGGAGGTTGAGGAGGGCGAGGGCCTGGGCGGTGCGGGCGAGGATCGTCTGGGCGCGCGGCGCCTTGTCGCCCCAGCCCTGGGCTGCGGCAATACCCTCGACGACGGAGCGGACCACGTCCTGGACGTCGCGGATGGTCTTGCCCTCCATGGCGAGCGGGTTCCAGGAGACGACGAGGTCGTCGTCGCTGACCTTGGCCAGGTTGATCTCCCACACCCGCGACTGGATGCTCGGGTGGGCCAGGTAGGCCTTCGCGCGGGCCCAGCCCTCGCCGTGCGGGTCGAGGAACCAGGTGCCGTAGCCGGCGTGGGCGAGTGCGATGCACTGCACCAGGGCGGCCTCGGTCTTGCCGTGCCCGGACTTGCCCAGCGAGAGCCCGAACAGGAGGTCCTCGACCCGGGCCGCGCCGATCCGCTCCTGCCCGTCGGGGAAGATGACGGCGCCGAGCGGGACCAGGCCCCGCTGGCCGGTGTAGACGGGAAGCGTCGCGGGAGCCGGCGGGACGAGGCCTCCGGAGCGCACGACGTTGGAGGCATGACACCGCGCGGTCGGGGGCTTGAGGAACCCTGCGAGTTCCGGGACGGTGAGCCACTGCCGCTTGTACGGGCGGAACTCGCCTGTAGCGAAGCGGCGCTCGAAGCCGGCGATCGCACGCCGGCTGCGGGGCTTGCGGGCCTTGAGGTAGTTCTCGCCGCTCGTGGTCGCGAACACGGCGAGCAGCTGGTGCATCCGGGCGAGCGCCGTCTGCGGGTGCGAGGCTTCGGTACGCAGCAAGATCTGGACGGCGAACACGGCGCCCGCCGTGGGGTCGAACTTGCCGATCCCCTCGCGGAGATCACTGGCCCTGGGCATCTGCCGACTCGCACCGCCCGAGGAGCCGGTGGTCTTGCCGCCGGACCAGGCCGCCATGAACGTCCCCCAGGCGCCTCCTCCTCCCATACCGCCGCCCAGGCGCTCGCCGTATGCGGAGGGACCCTGGCGGCGGGACTCGGCAAGAAGACGCCGCCGGCGCAGGGCCAGCTGGCGGTCCCGTACGGGAACCAGGTCCAGGACGACGTCGGCCCGCTCCCCGTCCTTCGCGCGCACGGCCGCGAGGGCCGCGGCCAGCTGCTGCAGCGGATCAGGGGACAGCCCGAGCGAGGCGAGTGCCTTGTGGTCGGACCGGCCCAGGACGAGCTCGGCCCGCTCCACATGCGCCGCACTCTTCTTGCGGCCGGATCCGCCGCTCGGCGCGGGCTTGGAGAGAGTGGTGGGGGCGCTCACTGGGAGCCTCCCTTGCGCTGCAGGGGCGCAGAGAAGCGGACGGGCTTAGTCCCCTGGCTGCGGCGGGTGACGCGGACCTCGACCTCGGCGAACCCGGGCATTGAGAGCACGGCGCCGGCCTGCGCGGAGCCCTCGAGGAAGCAGCGCATCATGCCGTCCGGGTCGACCGAGTACCGCAGCCGCACGGCCGCGCCGCGCGATGGCGCCTGGGCGGCGTCCACGACGCGGCCCAGATGGTGCGACCACCGGGAGACCTCGCCGGCCTGCGGGTCGAAGGTGCTGGTCGGCACCAGCTCTACGCACGTGCGGTGTGCGAGCGCCTCCCGTACGCGCCGTGCCTGCTGGAACGCCTTCCAGCCCCACACCGCACCACCCACCAGCACGGCCGTGGCGAGGAACGGCGCCGACACCGCGATGGCGTGCACGCCGGTGAAGAACACCTCGGCACTCGGCACGGTGGCCGTCATGCCGAATTCCGAGAAGTGAAGCGGGTCGTGGTGCCACCTCTCACGGAGGCCTCCTTAGTCGCGTCGAAAAAGTCCCTTCACTTGGACCAAGTACGGCTGGAAGCCCCGTTCGGACATCAGCCCTCGAGGCTTTACCATTTCATTGCCAAGAGGGTGTGCGAATAGGGTCATTCCCGTCGAAGGCGGAGTTCGATGAGCGTCGCGCGCGCTGCGGTGTTCACATCGCTACCCGGCGGACGGCCAGGATGGTGATCGTGTCGAGCCTGACCACCTCGACGACGCGGCCTGGCCTGGGGGCGTGGACCACCAGCCCGCCCCCGATCGACATCGCCACGTGTTCCGGGACGGCCGCGCTCCCGCGGCTGAAGACGAGGTCGCCGGGAAGGACTGCGTTCGCCGGAACGGGACTGCCTTCGGTGACCTGGGTGTAGGTGGTGCGGGAGATCTCGATGCCGGCGGTCCCGTACGCGCGTTGCATGAGGGAGGAACAGTCGCAGCGGCCCATCACGTCGCTGCCGTGGGGGTTGGTGCAGTGGCCGCCCCACTGGTAGGGGGTGCCGAGCTGGCCCAGTGCCCAGCGGATCGCGCTCTGGACCGGCACCGGCGCGGTGGCGGGGATCTGGTAGCCGGCGGGCAGGGAGCCGGCCGGGATGGTGCCCCAGTCGGTATCTCCGGCACCGGCACCCGGGCATCCAGCCCCGGAACCCGCCCAGCCGGGGCCCGCGGTGATGGGCAGTCCGGGCGGGGGAGTGGCGCCGAGCGTGGGGCCGATGGCCATCTGCAGGGCGGTCGCCAACGGCTCGTGTTTGGCGTACGCGTCGGGGTAGCCAGACTTCTGGACCTTCTGCGCGGCGACCGTCAGCGGCATGAACTCCCAGTCCTTCAACGCGGTCAGAGCCTTGTAGAACTTCGTGGAGGCATAGACCGGGTCAAGGATCTGCTCGCGGGTCCCCCAGCCCTGCGACGGACGCTGCTGGAAGAGGCCGAGGGAATCACGGTCCCCGTAGTCGAGATTGCGCAGGTTGGATTCCTGCAGAGCGGTGGCCAGCGCAATGATCTGCCCGCGGGCCGAGACCCGCATCTGGATTGCAGTGGCCACGATGACCCGGGCCAGGGGAATCTGCTCACCCGGCGACGACAGCCCCGCCACCTCGACGTTTCCCGCACTGCCCCCCGCGAGCGCGGCACGGACCTGCTGCGCGATGCGTGCCGTTTCCGCGTCCAGGCCGGCGCCCGTGGAGCAGCGGGACTGGGTGCGGGCCGCGTCCTGGGCTTCGGCGTCGGCGATGCCCGCGACGTGAGCGGCGATCGCCGCCAGGAGGAGCAGCACGAAGGAGACGAGGGCGCTCCCGCTGGCGATCCACGCTTTGCTCTTCTTCGTCACGGCTGCCGCCGGCCCGGTGGCGGGGTGCGGCGCACGTTGCGGTCCAGGCGCTGGCGGAGCTGGCGCTGTCGGGGCGAGGCAGGAGTCTGGGTGGGGACCGGATGGCGCGGTGCGGCTGCGGACCGGGTGGCTGCGGTCGGTGCTGGCGTCGGTGCCGATGTCGGGGCGGGGCCCGGGCCGGGACGGCGACGTGCGTGGGAGCCGGGCCGGTGGCTCGGGCGCGGCGGCGGCACGGACGAGGGTGCGCCCGCCGGAGCCGCGGCCGACGCTGGGGCGGGTGCCGGGGCCGGCACGGGCCGCGGGGCGGCGGTAGGGACGCGAGGAGTGGCGCGGGTTGAGCGCGGCGGGGCGCCGTTGCCCGGCCCTGCGGCGGGTCGGGGGCGGCCTGCGGGCCTGGCAGCCGGACGGGCAGACCCCCCGCGGCCGCCGCGTCCGGAGCCGAGTCGGGTGGCCAGGACGGAGGCGCCGACGGACTGCGGCATTGCGTAGGCCATGGCGGCCAGCGGGTTGCCGCTGGCGAGGGAGACACCGACGAGGGCGGTGCGCACGAGCGCGCGCGCCGTGGTCCGCGCGACGCGCGGCTGGGTGGTGGCGGGAGTCGAGGAGGGCGCGGTGAAGACGGAGCCGTGGGTTCCACCGATCCGGCTCGTGGCGAGCTTGGTGCGGAGGTTCTGCGAGATCTGCTTGGAGCGGGTCAGGATCTTGCGGCGCTTCATGACCGCGCCGATGCAGACGAGGTCCACGATCAGGAACCGCAGGGTCAGCTCGCGCCCCCATTCCGCCTCGGTGGGGTCCAGGACGGCCTGGATGATGACGATGAAGGTGGCCAGGGCGATGATGCTGGCGATCATCTGGCCCAGTGAGCGCATGACGGAGGCGGCCCAGTCCCACAGGTACGCGCGGCCGGCGCCGGGGACGGTGCCCAGCACGAGGGCGGGCTCCGCCCGGATCGCGTCCCAGGCGAGCCGGCACTGGGCGATCAGGAAGCTGCCGGTGAGGCCGGAGATCAACACGGTGACGATGAGGGCGGCGATCAGGAGGAAGAGAGCGCTGATGGCCTTGTCGAGGGAGGCCCTCTTCGCCGAGCCGATGTCGCCCTTGACGCACTCCTTCTCGAAGGCCTCCATCGGCGGGTTGCCGAAGTGGTCGACGGCCCACCGCTGGACGATGGGCGTGGTCCAGTCGGTGATGGCGGCGCCCTGAGGGTCTATGTACCAGCGCCACTGGTTGTACTTCTTCAACTTGGAGGTCTGCTCAGTCATCGCCCGGTCGAAGGCCAGTTGGGACAGCTTGGTCTGGCTGTACTTGGCAGCGCACTCCCCTTCGAAGACCCGGCCGTACTGCAACAACATCGCCGGCTTGACGACGAACGCGTCGGTGAGGGAGTCGGTGAGCGGCCGCGTCAGCGCCTCGCTGCTCGCCTGGTCCCCGTCCTTCCACAGCTGGCCGGATGCGGTGGGGCTGGCGTCGAGGATGACGCGCGCGACTTCCAGAGACAGCCCGCGGGCCGCCGACACCGCGCCATCCTCGGTGCCGAGCAGCAGCTGCGGCGGGGAGGCCAGCAGCGTTGTGGTGAGCGCGGCGATCACCAGGGACAGGGCGGCATCCCCCCAGCCCCTGGCCCGGTCCCCGAAGAAGATCCGCGCCACGCAGACGAGCGCGCACACCGCCATGGCCAGACTGGGCAGGCCCATCTCCAAAATGACGCGCGTGTGCAGCGACTCGGAGACGGACAGCGCCGGGGCGATCAGCAGCTTGGCCAGCCAGAACGACAGCGCCTTCAGCACCAGCCAGCAGCAGAACGCGAGCACCCACTTCGTGGCCATGAAGCCGAGCTCGGCGATGAGGTTGTAGATCCCCAGGTCCCAGTCGGTCAGCCCCCCAGTGTCGGAACGCACCGTGTAAGCGGAGATCGGCATGCCGTTGCGGTCGGTCACGTTAAAGACGCTGAGTACACCGCCCTCGTTGGGCAGCAGCTGCCGGAGCCGCTCCTGCTCCCCCTGCAGGTACGCCTGCTGCGCAGCTTCCGAGAGACGCTCGGTGAACTCGGCGATGAGGTCCTGGATCTGCTGGAGCTCCTCGGGGGTCGGGGTCTGCTGAAGGCCGCCCCCCGGCGGGAGCGGGCCAAGCGGCGGAGGTGGCGGCTCCGTGGCCGTTGCCGTGGGATCGGGGGCAGGGCTGGGCGCGGCGTGGGCGGGCAGCGAGGTCAACAGCGTGAAGGCGGTGGCGACGAGCGCGGCGACCAGCAGGGCCAGGCGCAGCCGGGCCCGCCACGTTGCGGGGCTCACGCCGCGACCCCGAGGGAGGCGGGGGTGGTGTGGATGACCCGCGCGACCTTGTCGTCCATCGGGATGATCACCTTCATCAGGCCGATCCGGCCGGGCAGATCGCGGTGCAGGCACTCGCCGGCCCGGGCGATCTTCTCCTCGTCACGCAGATGCAGCGGGGAAAGCCGGGTGGTGACCAGTTCGAGGAGGTCGGCGTCATCGGCCTCGACGCCCAGGAACTCAAGGGCTCGGGCGGCGAGGGACCGGGTGGTCTGGCGGAAGACGAACCTCAGCGGAATCAGACCGCGGATGATCACGCCCTTCTCCGAGTCGGCCGGCCCGAAGTCATCCGCGTCGTGGCTGCCCAGGTAGGCGGCCGCGTTGCGCTTGCGGCCGTCGCGCAGGAGCTCCAGGAGCAGCTCCAGCCCCTCGTCCGAACTTGTCAGCCACCAGCACTCGTCGAAGACGGTGACCACGAACTCGTCCGTGCTCGCCATCGCCGTCTCGCGGGCGACCGCCGCGATCAGGTACATCACGGCCCGGCCCAGGACCTTCTCGAACTCGAGGCGCTCGATGCGGTGATCGGAGGCCAGCTCGCTCTTCTTGGGCAGGGCGAGGGCGTTCACGGCGAACACGACGCTGTCCGCGCCGGCGGTGTCTACGACGGGCAGGGTCTCGTCGAACACCACCCTCGAGAGGTCCTTGCGGGCGACAGCGGACAGCTTGCGGGCCAGCGTCCGGGCCGCCGGATCCGTACCTCCGCGCGCCTCCAGCTCGGTGACCAGGGCCCGCATCGTGGGGGAGGGCCGTCCCAGGACGGCCTCGACCGCCTCGGACATGGCCACGCCTTCGAGTTCCATCGGGCGGACCCCGAGGAGCAGGGTCAAAAACGACTCGGTGAACCGGGCCGCCGTCTTGGGGCTGTGCTGGTGGAAGAGGCGCAGCGGGTCGAGGGAGACGGCAGCGTCGTGGTCGATACGGACGACCTGGGTGGTGCCCGGGCATGCCCTGGCGAAGCGGACCCACTCCTCGTCCTTCGTCCGGTCCACGATCACAGCCCGGCCCCGGGACCCGGGGCGCCCGGTACGGCGCCCTCGTGCCAGGACCTCGTAGGCCGCGGACTTGAGGACGATGGACTTTCCGGCTCCGAGTTCACCAACGGCGGCCAGAGAGCCCGACGCGTTCTCCCGGGGACCACGGGGCGCGTCGAAGAGGACAGGCCGGGCGCCGCCGGAGGCGATCTGCAGGCCGAGGAGGCCGCCGGACTCGTCGCCGAGCGCACTCCCGCACCAGGGCATCGCCATGGAGAAGTCCCGCGCGAGGAGGGTCTGCGCGTAGCCGAGCATCACCCGCGGGGTACGGCAGCCGGGCAGCATCGCGTGCCACAACTCGGTCTGCTTTCCCACCGGACTGCGGAAGGTGTACTCCCCCGCACCGAAATCGGAGGCGAGGGCTGCGGCGCGCGCCTGTGCTTCATCGGGGGTGTCGCCCCAGACGGCGAGGGTGACCATGGCGCTGATCTCCACCTCGCGGGCGTTGGAGGTCAGCCGGTCACGGAACTCGTCGTTGTCCTCAACGTTCCGCTCGATCGCCGCTGGCGGCCCGGCCGGGTCACCCTCGTACTCGGCCGCCTGCGCCCTCAGATGCCGGGCCCGGCGCCGCGTCTTGGCCTCGGCCTTCGCACCAGGGGTGATGACCAGGCGGGCCGTCCAGTCGACCGGGTAGGCCAGGTCGTCGAGCTGCTGCAGGTACGCCGCCCCGGGCAGAGCGAACGCTTCGGGCATCTGGGAGAGCGCCATCAGCGTCTGGTAGGAGTCGCCCCACTCACTGGAGACCTGCAGGAACCGCCGCTTGAACGGATTCGCCGGCAGAATCCGCGTCGGTCCGCCGTCCAGGTCGGCGCCGCCCTCGGCGAGCAGGACGTCGCCGAGCGCCGCGACAGTACGGCCCCGGCCACGGACAGCCGGCTCGGTGCCGTCGGGCAGGAACGGCTCGGCCAACCCCCTACGGGCGGAGTGCCCGTAGATCCACAGGATTTCTGCCTCGCTCGCCGGCCGCATCGAAACCCCGCTCGGCCACTGGGCCTGCATACGCGCAGCCTGATCGACCCGCGACTGGACCTCCGCCGCGGAGATCGGGGCGGGAAGCAGGCCCAGATGCAGAGCAAGTTCCGCGCCGGCCGCCGAGAACGCGTCCCGGATCCCACCCGTACGGGACAGAGCGGGCAGCGGGATGGCGAGCCAGTCGGTGCGCCCGGTCAGCTCCATGGACTCCAGCTGGTCCAGGACGGTGTGGCCCAAGGCCTCGTAGCGGGGAGAGGCCGGCAGGTCGACGTCGGCGACCATCGCGCGGACCACGGCGGCCGGATCGACCTGCGGGCACAGCGACATCAGCATGGGCTCGCCGGTCAGGCTCTTGAACAGTGCCTCCAGGGACTGGAGGCGGCGCCTTTTCGCGGCAGACGCGGCGTGGGAGTAGTTCGCGGCGGCCACCCGCCACACCGCCCACACGGTGCCGTGGGTAGTGAAGATCAAATTCTGTTCCACGTGGCGGATGGGCAGACGCATCAGTACTCCGAAGGGGAAGAGGGTCGGGCCGCGCGGCGGGCGAGAAGTGCCTGGACGCCCGAGGCCACCACCGGCCCGCGCGCGGGCTCAAAGGGGGCGGCGGCGGTCGCATCGACCGGGTCAGGGGCGACCACCGGTACGTACGTGCCGGGTTCGTCCCCCGCACCGCCATCGAAGACGGTGACGGTGCACCCCGTACGGCGGGCGGGCGCCGGCCGGTAGACCTGGCCGCGCAGCCGCCCCCGGCGGGGCGCGGCCAGCATGACGAGCACGCTGGCCGCGGCCGCGGCGGGGTTGCGGCCGTCGACCTGCATGCGACGGAGCCCAAACGCGGCCGAGAAGGGCCCGGCGATCAGCACGACGACGTCGCCGTAGCCGTGCCCGCCCCAGATGGGACGGGTCAGGACCAGCAGGCCGACGGTGGCAATGATCGAGGTGAGCTGGGTCATCGTGTACGGGCCACCCGGCAGGCGCAGGCCGTTCCCGCCGCGCACGTCCCGGATGACGCCGTACACCAGCGGGGAGCGGCGGGCCTTGGTGTAGCAGCGGCCGATCAGCTCGGGGTCGGGGGTAGCGCCGGCCCCGCTCACTGGTCACCCGAGATCGTGGTGCCGTCGTATGTGGTGATGTCGTCGGTGACCTTGCTCTGCAGGGTGCCCATGTTCGCGGACAGGCCCCACACGACGGCGCCCAGGATGCAGGCCACGATCGTCGGCCCGGGCGCCTTGGTCTTCCACCCCACGATGAACACGAACAGGCCGCACAGGCAGGGGATGAGGACGAGGAAGATCAGCTTCTTGATGTCGAGGCCCATGCCCCAGCCGGTGCTGATCCATCCGGCGGCGAGGGTGACGGTGTCGTTCATGGCGAAGACCTCTTTCAGGAGGAGGGAGAGGCGGAGGGCGGAGCGGAACGGGCGGGGGCGGCGTCGAGGGAGGAGATCTCCCAGCGCCCCGCTCGCGCGGTGAGAGTCAGTGCGTAGGAGAGCGGGACCCGGATGCCGTCGTGGCCGGTGCCTCGCAGTAGGACCAGGACCCGAAGCCGGGTTCCGTCCCTCGGCACCGCGGTGACCGCGGCTTCGCCCGCCTCGCCCTCGACAGCGATCTGGTCGACGGCCAGGGCCGTGTACGGGGTGGGGGTGATCGGGGTAAGGCGGGTGCCGGGGGAGAGGTAGCGGTCCAGTGGCCCGGCCTGGGTGAGGTAGGCGCGCAGGAACTCGGTGACCGCGAGCGTGCGCGGATCCTTCGGCAGCGCAGGGTTCGACGGCCCGTACACCAGTCGCGGAGCCTCAATGCGCGCGGGCGCCCCGACTTCCGCCGGCAGGCCCAGCGCGATGTACCCCGTCGCTCCCGCCTCGGCAGGCGCGGTGGCCACCGCGATCTGGAAGTAGTGGACGGCCGCAGCCGACGCCGCGCGCGCCTCCGCCTTCACATCAGGGCGGGCCGTGTCCGGCGACGGAGCCGGCGCCGGGTCGGCTTCGCTGATCCGGGCGGCCACGGTCACCGACCACACGTCACGCTCGCTCTGGCGCAGCCGTACGACGGTCAGCTGCTCACCGTGGCGCCGGCCGGACTGACCTTCGAGGCGGAGTTGGGCGGCCGCCGGGTAGTACGCGGCGAGCTTGCCCTGGTCGCCGTCCCCGGCGCGCAGGAACGCGTCGAGGTAGAGCGTGGCGAACCCGGCCGCCCCCTGAGACCCCGCTGTGGCGCTTCCAGCGCTGGCAGTCGACTTCGGCTGGGCGAGGGGGGCGCGGGTCGTGGCCGATACGTAGGCGGCCGCGCCGAGAAGGGGACCGCAGAAGAGCAGGATCCAGGCCGTCCAGCGGATCAACGTGGAGGCGTTGGCCTGGGCACCGGTCGACCAGCCGCCCGCGTACTCGATCTCCGTCTCCTCGAGGTCGGCGTTTTCCTGGTCCGGCTCTCGGCGGGTCAGCAGCTTCATGCCGCACCCCCGGCGTGGCGGGGCCGGCGGGCGAGCTCCTCGATCCGCGCACGCAGCTCCGCCTCGGGCCGCTGCTGCAGGGCATGGAGCGAGGCGAGGACGGACGTGACCTCGTCGGTGAGGAAGACGCGGAGCTTGTCGTGGGTGGTGGTATCGAACGGTCGGGAGACCAGAGCGGCGCCAAGACCGATCAGCAGCCGCTGCGCGCGGGTGACCTTCTCCTCGTCGGCGTCCAGCAAGATCTTCGGCGTAGTGGCAGGCATGCGGTTCCTCCTGGGTGTTCGGATGCGGGGTCTGCGTGCGGCCTCAGGCCGCGGTCTGCAGAGAGGACTTGAGGGCGTTCACGGCGCGCGAGCGTCGGCGGCACCACGCGGCAGGGGATGTTCCTGCGTGGATTGCAGCTGTCGTGTCCGGGACCGGCTCGGCGGTGTAGTGCCAGGCGATGGCGCGTCCGTCGGCGGGCGAGAGAGTCTCGGCCTCCATCGCGTCCAGGACGAGGCCGAGCAGTTCCAGGCGGGCGTGGCTGACCTCGCCCTCGCTGACGGTTCCGACAGGCAGGAGGCCGACTGCGGCCGCTGCGGCGCCCACAGCCCAGGCCTCGGCGATCTCGGCCGGGCCGGACACGCGGTCGAGCAGGTCCTCGGCAACAGCGAGGTCCTCGCCGAGCTCTTCACGGTCGGCGGCGAGTTCGGTGCACAGGTGACGCAGCGTGTCCAGGGCGAGATTCGCGGCGGGCCTGCCGGGCCGGCTGTGGATGCGTCCGGAGGACGCGACTTCGAAGAGCGCGGCCACCGCGGCGTGGCCGACGTTCTCGAAGGACCGGCCACCGAAGGGGCGGACCTTGCCGCGCGTCATCCGGACAACGGCGGGGAGCATCGCCTGCACGATGATGCGCGCGGCCAGGGTGGCCGATCGGTCACGGCCGGCCGCACGGCGCAGCAGTGCCCGCAGGACCGCATCGGTCAACTCGTCGGACAGCCGCCCATCACGAGGGCGGAGCGCGGCGAGCAGCTGGGCGGGGCCGAGGGCCCGCACCCAGGAATCGGTCACCGCGTCGGTCACGGCCGCGATGCCGTCGGCCAGCTGATCGGTCACCAGCCAGTCGGTCACCGCCGCCTGGACGGCGGCGTCGGCGCACAGCGCTTCCCACTCGGTGTCCAGGCGGTCAAAGATTCCGCCGGCGGTGCGGGCGGGGTGCAGTACGTCGAGCACGGCACGTTCTCCTCTCGGATGTCGTGCCGTGAACTCTCCTCACCGAGGCCTACCCAAAGGCTTACCCAAACGGCCAAAAGTGCAGGCTGGGGGCTTACCCATTCAATGGGTAAGCCCCCAGCGGTCGATTGGGTAAGCCTCCCGGGGGGTTGGGTAAGCCTCGCGGGGCCCGCTTGGGTAGGCCCTCCCGGGGGTTGGGTAAGCCTGGCCTCGAGGATGGGCCCCTCTGACCGATCCCGCCGGTGACCGATGTGCGGTCATCGGCCATGACCGGTGACCGATGAGTCCCGGATCGGCCACCGGCCACCGGCCACCGGCCACCGGCCACCGGTCACCGGGACAGGCCACACCCCAGTCGGTGACCGGTCATCGCACCGGGCACCAGCCACCCAGCGATCGGGTCACGGATCGGAGGGCGACCAAGGCGGTAACCGGTGACCGATGCGATGACCGGTCACCGACAAGTGAGGCCTGGCCGTCGGTCAGGCGCGGGAAGACCCGGCGTCAGCCGCCGACCGACCGGAGGCGCGCGCGTCCCTGCTGGCGGCGCTGCTCCTCGAGGTACTCGGCCGCGGCCTTCACACGACGCTGACCGCTCTTCGGCGACAGCCCGAGACGACGAGCAACTTCCGCACCAGCGAGCTTCTTCCCGGTTTCCTCAGCCTCCGCCAACCAGCCGGCGACCGTCACAATCTGTAGCTGAATTGCGTCCGGCTCCGGCTCGTCGGCCACCTGCTCGGGCAGACGCACGGCCGCCGCACCACCGTCGTCGACCACCGACTCCCATCCAGCCGCCTCGCCCGCGGGAGCCTCGTCGTTCCCCGCCTTCAGGCCGTGACGCGTGGTCTGCTCCGGCACCGCCCCGCCCGCAGTCTGGACCGCCGAGGTAGCGGAAGCCGGGGGCCGGTGTCGGTGCGAGGGAGCCTCCACCACGGATGCCACGGATGCCACGGTGGTCTGTGACGTGGCCGGCCCGAAGAACGGGTGGGGCTCTGCAACGGTCCGACGCTCACCGGCTCTCGGCGAACGGGACTCGTCGTCGGCCACAGCCCCGTTCGGATCGGCCAGCTCGGACCCAAGCAGAGCTTCCTGCACTGGGGGCTGCTCGAGCTGCTGCTGCTCTGCCGGGAACGCGCCGCGGGCGGCCGCGAGCGCGCGATGCGCCTCGAAGGAGTCTCCCGAGAGGTCCTGGTTCCCCACTGGATAGGAGTCGTGGCCGCCTTCGTCGGCCCCCAGCGACGAGACAGCCGATGCGGACACCGTGCCGCTGTCGGCCATGAGAGCTGCCAGGGCACCCGGCGCCGTGGGGAGCAGATCTGGTTCCGGGACTGCCTCGTCGAGCGGAGCCTGCTCGGGCTGCACTTGGGGGTGCGGGAGCGGCGGCTCGCCTTCGGGCCCGGCCGCGCCCGCCAAAAGCGCGGGAGGTGACGGCCTCTTCACGAGGGCCGGTGAAGTCGTGCCGGCCACCGCACCGTGGAGGAGGGGGTCGATGCCCGCCGCAGCCAGGCCTTCGGGGGCGGTCTGCGAGAGAGGGACGCCGATGCGGGCCAGGCGCAGCGGCATCAGTGCCTCGACCGGGGCCTTGCGGCGCCAGGCCCGGCCGTACCGGGCCTGGAGGCGGGCCTGGTAGATCAGCCGGTCCTGCTCCATGCCGACGGCCTGCTCGTAGGAGCGCAGCTCCCACAGCTTCATCCGGCGCCACAGCTTGAA
>NZ_JBVJMS010000017.1:0-158910 GCF_055584085.1 Streptomyces sp. NPDC104226 | reverse complement strand
AACGGGCGAAGGGCGGGTAGGGGACCTCGCCCCGCAGGGCCGACCCAGCCGCACCCGCCCACCCGCACCCGCGCCGGACGGCAGGGGCGACAGCCACGACCGGCCACCGACGGACGGAGTCAGGCGCAGCGACGCGAAGCCCGCGCAGCGGTGCGAGCGACGCGTCAAGAAGGGGCCCGGCACAGCGACGCGAAGCCCGGGAGGCCCGCAAGGGCCGAGCGGTGCGAGCGGAGCATCAGGAAGGGGCGGTGGCCTTCAGGGAGAGCCACAGTTCCATGCGGACGTCCGGGTCATCGAGGGAGCGGCCGAGGATCTCCTCGACGCGGCGCATCCGGTAGCGCAGCGTGTGCCGGTGCACGCCGAGGTCGGCCGCGGCCGCGTCCCACTGGCCGTGGCGGGAGAGCCAGGCCTGGAGGGAGGCCACCAGGTCGCCCCGCCCCTTCTCGTCGTGCTCGCGCAGCGCCCGCAGCGTGCCGTCCGCGAAGGCCCGTACCGCGTCGTCGGCGAGGAGGGGGAGGACCGAGCCCGCGGCCAGGTCCTCGTGTTCGACCATGGGGCGGCCGCGCCGCCGGGCCACGGCCAGGGCCTGGTCGGCCTGTTTGAAGGCGGCCGCCACGCCGGAGGCCACCGCGGGCGCGGAGAGGCCGAGGACGAGTTCGTCCGGCTCCGGTTCGGCCGAGTCCCGGCCGCGGCGCGATTCCAGGGCCTCCGCGTGGTCCATGCAGGCCTGCACCGCCGAGCCCCCGTCGGCCGCCAGGACCACGAGCCGGCCGGGCTCGGGCACCACCAGCAGGGTCTCCCCCGTGCGCGCCGCCGCCGATTCCACGGCGTCGGCGAGCATCGCCAGTCCCTCCGGCTGGGCCGTGCCCGCGAGGGCGGGTTCCGCCACGAGGATCCGGAACGGGGCGTCGAGCAGGGCCCCGTACAGGTCGCCGGCCACGGCTTGGGCGGGTTCCGCCTCGCCGGCGAGCAGCATGCGCAGCACGGCGGCGCCGAGCCGGGATTCCGCGTCGTGCAGGGAGCGGGAGCGTTCGGTGGTGAGGGTGAGCAGGGCTACCGCGGAGTGGACGGCGTACCGCTCCGCGGTGCCGAGCGGGGCCCCGGTACCGACGGCGAGGGCTCCGCGCGCCCGCCGGCCGGTGCCCAGGGACTGGAGTTCCACCCGGTCCTCGGAGCCGCCGACCACGGCGCTGGCCGGCGCCGGCCGCTCGCGGAGCCGTTCCACGTCGGGGGTGAGCCGGGCGGCCCGGCGCGCTGCCCAGTCGGGGGCGGCGGCGACGACGGCGCCCGAGGTGTCGTACAGGGCGGCCCAGCCGTGCACGTGCGCGGCAAGCTTGGTCAGCAGTTCGGCGGGCCCGTCGGCGGACAGCGCGGCCCGGGTCAGCTCGCGCTGGGCCTCGAAGCCTGCGGTGACGGCCCGGTACTGGTCGGCGGCGAGGGCGGCGGAGACGGCCTTGCTGATGGCGAGGAACGGGGTGCGGCGGGGCACCTCCAGCAGCGGCAGGTCCTCGGCGGTGGCGGCTTCGACGAGCGCTTCGGGAACGGCCTCGTAGTTCACGCCGATGGCGAAGCCGATGCCGACGACCCCGGCGGCCGCGAGCCTGCGCACGTAGCGCCGCATCTCCTCGGGGTCCTCCGCGTCGAGCTTCATCGCGGTGATGAGGAGGAGCTCCCCGCCTTCCATGTACGGCACGGGGTCGGCGAGCTCACTGACGTGGGCCCAGCGCACGGGGGTGTCGAGGCGGCCTTCCCCGGCCCGGACGCTGAGTTTGAGCGCCGAGTGCTGGACGAGCGAGGCGAGGGTGAGCGGCATGGGTACCGGGGCGCCTTAGGGAGAGGAACGGAGAGGAAGAGGAGGGAAAAAGGAAGACAAGGGGGGTGCGGCGGCGAGGTGCCGACGGAGGATTCTCGCCGTGGCCCGCCCCCGCGGTTTTCGCCGTGTCGTACGAACGGCTCCCTCGATTCTGCCACCTCGTACGGATTCGCTCCCTCCGTCCGCCTTCCCCCCTCCCGGCCTCAGCCCTGCCCAGGCCCCCCGAGCCGCACCAGCAGCGGGGCGGCCCGCTCGCCGCGGACGGAGGTGAGGGAGAGCACGGCGTGGCCGGGGGGCACGGTGTTGGCGAGGGCGGAGGCCGACCAGCGTTCCCGCTCCACCTTGCGCACGGTGACCGCGTCCGTGGTGACCGCCTTGCCGGTGATCACCTTGCGGACCGCGTGCACGGCGCGGGTGAAGGGCTGGTCGGCGTAGACCGTGCGGCTCGTGACGTCCCGCGTCTCGACCAGCTCGGTCCCCCAGGCGTCGGCGAACCACTTGCCGTCCCACGTGGTGACCCCGGAGAAGGCCATCCGGCAGCCGACCGTTCCGAGGAGCGGGGTGCGCAGCCCTTCGGGTACGTCGTCCAGGGTGCGCAGCGCCAGGAGAACGCCCGCGTTGGCGGACCGGAGCCCCTGCATGCCGCGTACGGCCTCGGCGGTGAGGGTGTGCGAAGCGTCGTCGAGGGCCAGGAAGGCGAACAGGGAGCGGTCCGCGCGGGCCGCGGCCGCCGCGTTGAACTGGGCGAGGAGGAGCCGGGCCAGCAGCCGGGAGGCGTCCGGGTGCCCGCGCTCGGGGAGGTCCACGCGCACCCGGACCGGGTGTCCCAGGGCACGCAGGGAGAAGGGCCGCCCGCCGCCGGTGGTGTCGAAGAAGCCGTGGAACGCGGGCCGGTCGAGCAGGGCCGCCCGGTCGGCGAGGACCGGTCCGGGGTCGCCGTGGACGGCGTGCTGCCGTGCCCGGGCATCGAGCTCGCGCAGCATGCCCTGCTGCCCGGAGGCCTCCAGCTGGTGGCGCAGGGCCCCGAGCGCCGCGGGCAGCTGTTCGAGCAGGGAGCGCAGTTCGGGCACGGTCGGGAAGCGGCCGTACGCGGCACGGAACGGGCCGAGGATCTGGGCGAGCGCCGTTGCCGCCCGGCGTACGTCGACGCCCGGCAGGTCGCCCACGAATGCCTCGGCGAGGAGGGAGGCGGCCTCGTCTGAGTCGCCGGTGCCGCCGTAGAGGTCGAGGTCGTGCACGGATGCCGGGTCGCCCGGGCGCACCACGATGTCGTAGGCCTCGTCGGGTCCGAGGCGGGATCCGGCGGCGCCGACGGCGATCACGGCCGCCTGCCCGGCCAGCGCCTGGAGGGCGAGCGACTCCACGACCGGCCTGACCAGCCCGTGCGTCTTGCCCGAGCCCGAGGGGCCGACGGCGAGGACCGACGTGCCCAGCACGCCGGGGTCGAGGGCCAGCCCGGTCCCGCGGCGTTCGTGGGGGTTCGGCTCGGCGCCGGTGACCTTGCCGAGCCAGACCTGTCCGACGGTCAGGTCGTGGGAGGCGGTACGGGCGGGCAGGTCGCGGGCGCCCGAGGGGTGGCCGCAGGCGGCCGCGCCCTTGTCCCGTACGGCTTCCACGAAGGCGGGGCGGCGCGTGGGGTCGGCCTGCACGGACTCCCAGGCCCGCCGGATCCGTGCGTGGTCGACGTCGTTCATCCGGCCCTGCCGGGCTTCTGCCGCCAGCCGGTCCGCGCTCTCCCCGAGCCCGGCGGCACGCAGGTGCGGCCAGCCGGCCGGTGCGTCCGGGCCGTCGGGGGTCACGGCCTGCGGGGCGTCGGCGGATGGTGCGGAGGAGCGGAGGCCGGTCAGCAGGGTGGTCCAGCCGCCGAGCCGGGCGAAGAGGACGACGACGGGGGCGTAGATCAGTACGTAGAGGGCGTTGGTGACCACCGAGCCGCCCGTTTCGCCGAGCTCGGCGTACGGCAGGTGCCCGAAGACCAAGGGGTAGACGACCACGGTCTGGGTCTGGATCAGCATGACCACGACGAAGGCTCCTGCCGCGGCGCCCAGCGCGCGGTACCAGGGGCCGCGGGCCGCGATCAGCTGGTCGAAGGCGGTCCGCCAGCCGCCCATCTTGGCGAACGCGATGCACAGACCCACGGTGACCAGCAGGACGTAGACCTCGAGGGCCGCCTGCCCCCGGTGGTCGACCGGGCCGTTGATCAGGCCGCCCTCCCACCAGCTGTCGGGGGTGAAGTAGTAGAGCGGGGCCCCGAGGAAGGGGAGGTTCCCGTCGAGGAAGGCCTGCCAGCACACGAAGAAGACCAGGAAGGAGATCACGACCCGTGTGATCAGCGACCGGCCGTTGTGCTCCGGCTTCGGTGCGGCCGGGGTGTAGGCGTAGCGCCAGATGCCGGGCTTGGCCTGCGGTCGCGGGGCGTTCAGCCAGGCGGTGAAGGGCGTCGCCGCGGGAGCCTCGGGAGCCGCAGGAGCCCCGGTCGCGCCCGCGGCAGGGCTCCCCGGCGCGTACGCGGGCGGCGGCGGGGCCTGGACCGGGCGCGGCGGCGCCGGCGGCGGTCCGGCCGGCCGGGGGATGTGGGGACCGCCGGTCCCCACGTCGGGCGAGCCGCCGTGACCGCCGCGGTCCCCGCCGTGCGTGCCGTCGGTGTCCATGAAACCTCTGCCCCCTGCCCGTTGCCGCACTGCGCTGCGCCGCACTGCACTGCGCGCTCAATCTAGTGGTCGTCGCCGCTCCGCGGCCCGCACCCGGTCATGATCCACAAGACAGGCCCGGATTCCTTCCTATGGCCGTCACGGACAAGGACACGCGGGGACCACTCCCGAACGGAGCATGCAGGACCCCGCCTCCCGGGCCTAGCCTGCGGACAAAGACACAAGTGCGTCCGAAAACACCCCCCAGGAGCCCCCTATGACCGCTGTCCCGCAGGAGCGCCGCATCGTCACCGCGATCCCCGGCCCCAAGTCGCAGGAGCTGCAGGCCCGCCGTCTGTCGACGGTGGCCGGTGGCGTGGGCTCCGTGCTCCCCGTCTTCACGGCCCGCGCGGGCGGCGGCATCATCGAGGACGTCGACGGCAACCGCATGATCGACTTCGGTTCCGGCATCGCCGTGACCTCGGTCGGCGCCTCCGCCGAGGCCGTCGTGCGCCGCGCCGCCGCGCAGCTCGCCGACTTCACCCACACCTGTTTCATGGTCACCCCCTACGAGGGCTACGTGGAGGTCTGCGAGGCCCTCGCCGAGCTCACCCCGGGTGACCACGAGAAGAAGTCGGCGCTGTTCAACTCCGGCGCCGAGGCCGTCGAGAACGCCGTCAAGATCGCCCGTTCGTACACCAAGCGCCAGGCCGTCGTCGTCTTCGACCACGGCTACCACGGCCGTACGAACCTCACGATGGCGCTGACCTCGAAGAACATGCCGTACAAGCAGGGCTTCGGCCCGTTCGCCCCCGAGGTGTACCGCGTCCCGGTCGCCTACGGCTACCGCTGGCCGACCGGCGCCGAGAACTGCGGTCCCGAGGCCGCCGCCCAGGCGATCGACAACATCGTGAAGCAGATCGGCGCCGAGAACGTCGCCGCGATCATCATCGAGCCGGTGCTCGGCGAGGGCGGCTTCATCGAGCCGGCCAAGGGCTTCCTCCCGGCGATCGTGAAGTTCGCCAACGACAACGGCATCGTCTTCGTCGCCGACGAGATCCAGTCCGGCTTCTGCCGCACCGGCCAGTGGTTCGCGTGCGAGGACGAGGGCATCGTCCCCGACCTCATCACGACCGCCAAGGGCATCGCGGGCGGTCTGCCCCTCGCCGCGGTGACCGGCCGCGCCGAGATCATGGACTCCGTGCACGGCGGCGGCCTGGGCGGTACCTACGGCGGCAACCCGGTGGCCTGCGCCGGTGCGCTCGGCTCCATCGAGACCATGAAGGAGCTCGACCTCAACGCCGCGGCGAAGAAGATCGAGTCCGTCATGAAGGCCCGCCTGACGGCCATCCAGGAGAAGTTCGACATCGTCGGCGACATCCGCGGCCGCGGCGCCATGATCGCGATCGAGCTGGTCAAGGACCCCGCCTCCAAGACCCCGAACCCGGAGGCGGCCGCCGCGCTCGCCAAGGCCTGCCACGCCGAGGGCGTCCTCGTCCTCACCTGCGGCACCTACGGCAACGTGCTCCGCTTCCTGCCGCCGCTCGTCATCGGCGAGGACCTGCTGAACGAGGGCCTGGACGTCATCGAGGCCGCGTTCGCGACCCTCTGACGGACACTCGGCTCGAACGTCTGACGCGGGTGCTAGAACGCGAGGACGCGATCTTCGATCACCGCGCGGTCACTACCGCGGGTAACGGTCGGGCGCTGTGAAGAAGGTGTGGGGGGCCGATGGCGGGAGCGTTTTCCTGCTGTCGGTCCCCCTTCCGCTGCCGTACGGTTTCTGCAGATGAGTGAGACACCCCGCTCCCGGGAAATCGGAAGCGACACCAGTACCGGGCTTCCCCAGCGCCGCACTGGGCATGCGTTCGCGCACACTCCTCACCGATCGGACGGCCGCACGCCCCAAACCCCCCGGGGCGCCCGGCAACCCGATCCGGGCGGCCGCCCCGGAACCACCCCCCCTGTTCCGGGGCGGCCGGCCACTCTCCGTCCGGGGATCTCCCCGGGCCGCGCGGCCTGCGCGATCTCCGCACTCTGCGTCACGCTCTTCGCCCTGACCACCTGGCAGGTCCTCGTGTCCGGGCCCCTGCTGGTCCCGGACGCCGCCCTCAGCCGGGCGCTCGTGCGCACCGTCCCCGACGCGGTCACCCAGCGCCTGTCCGACCTCGGCAACGTCCCGGTCGCGGTCCCCGTCCTGCTCCTCGCGGCGCTCTACGCCGCCCGGCGCGGCAACCGGCGGGGCGCGGCGGCGGCAGCCCTGGCCATGGCCCTGGTGCCGGCCCTGATCGTCCCGCTGAAGGAGTGGACCGCCCGGCCGGGCCCCCTGGAGCCCTGGGCCTCGGGCTACTACCCCTCGGGCCACACGGCCACCGCCTACGTGGCGTACGCGGGCGCCGCCCTGCTCGTGCGCCCGTACGTCCGGGGCCGCTGGCCCCTGCTGCTCGCGGCCGCCCTCACCGCCCTGACGGCGACGGGGCTGATCCTGCGCGGCTACCACTGGCCCCTGGACGTCCTGGCCAGCCTCCTGATGTGCACGCCGCTGCTGCTCGGGGTGCGGCGCGCGGCGGGGCCGGGGCGCGCTCGCCCCGGCCCCGCCGTGTCCGATGGTGAAGCCTCCGGTCAGCCGCCGAAGTAGGCGTCGAAGTTCTTCGAGAACTCCCAGCTGCCGAAGCGGTCCCAGTTGATCGACCAGGTCATCAGGCCGCGCAGGGCGGGCCAGGTGCCGTGGGTCTGGTACGAGCCGCAGCTCACCTTCTTCGTCAGGCAGTCCAGCGCCTTGTTGACCTCCGCCGGGGAGGTGTGGCCGTTGCCCGCGTTGGTGGTGGCCGGCAGGCCGATGGCGACCTGGTCGGCGCGCAGCGCGGGGAAGACGCGGGAGGTGTTGCCGGCCACGGGGAAGCCCGTGAGCAGCATGTCGGTCATGGCGATGTGGAAGTCGGCTCCGCCCATGGAGTGGTACTGGTTGTCGAGGCCCATGATCGAGCCCGAGTTGTAGTCCTGGACGTGGAGCAGGGTGAGGTCGTCGCGCAGGGCGTGGATGACCGGGAGGTAGGCGCCGGCGCGCGGGTCCTGGCCGCCCCAGGGGCCGGATCCGTAGTACTGGTAGCCGAGCTGGACGAAGAAGGTCTCGGGGGCCATCGTCAGGATGAACTCCGGGCCGTACTTGGCCTTCAGGGTCTTCACGGCGGAGATCAGGTTGACGATCACCGGGGTGGTGGGGGCGCGGAAGTCTGTGTCGCCCGTGGCCAGGGAGAGGGAGTGGCCCTCGAAGTCGATGTCGAGGCCGTTGAGCCCGTACTCGTCGATGATCTTGCTGACGGAGGAGACGAAGGTGTCGCGGGCCGCCGTGGTGCCCAGCTGGACCTGGCCGTTCTGGCCGCCGATCGAGATCAGCACCTTCTTGCCCGCGGCCTGCTTGGCCTTGATGGCCGCCTTGAACTCCGCGGCCGATTCCACGGTCGGGCACTCGCTGACCGGGCAGAGCTGGAAGCGGATGTCACCGGAGGTCACCGAGGTGGGTTCGCCGAAGGCCAGGTTGATGACGTCCCACGAGGCGGGTACGTCGGCCATCCGGACGTAGCCGGAGCCGTTGGCGAAGCTGGCGTGCAGGTAGCCGACGAGGGCGTGGGCGGGCAGGCCCGGGTTGCCGGGGTTGCCCGGGCCGCTCGGCGTGGTCACCGGGACGGCGGCGCTCTTCGGGGACTCGCCGGCCGCGTTGACCGCGCTGACCTGGAAGGAGTACGTCGTCGCGGCGGTGAGGCCGGTGACCGTGGCCGAGGTGGCGCTGACGGTGGTCGGGTTCGCGCCGTCCCGGTAGACCTTGTACGAGGTGGCTCCGGTCGCGGCGGCCCAGGAGAGGTTGACCGCGGTGGAGGAGGAGGCGGACGCGGTGAGCCCGGTGGGCGCGGCCGGGACCTGGGGGCCCGGGCCGGAGCCGCCGGGGTCCGGGCCGACGAGGGTCACGTCGTCGGTGAACTGCGGCGGCTGGCCGTACCAGCCCTGCGTGTACACGGTCACGGAGGTGGTGTTCGCACCGGTACGGAAGCTCGTGCTCAGCTGCTTCCAGGCACCCGGGCTCTGGGTCCAGGTCTGCGCGTCCGTGGTCCCGGTGCCGGTCGCGCCGAGGTAGACGTACGCGCCCTGCACCCAGGCGCTCAACGTGTAGGCGGAGTCGGGCTTGACGGTGACGGTCTGGGAGCAGCGGGCGTTGTCCTGCCCGGCCGGGGTGCCCTTGAGGGCCGAAGTGCCTCCGTGCACCGGGGTGCTGACGAGGGCTCCGCTGCCGGCCGAGCAGCTCCAGCCGTCGAGGCCGGCTTCGAAGCCGCCGTTGCGGATGAGGTCGGCGTCGGCCGCGGCGGCGGGCTGGCCGGTGGCGAGGAGTCCGGCCGCCGCGAGGGCGGCGGCGGTAAGGAGGGACAGCACGGAGCGTATGACGGTGGGTCTGGCGGGGCCGCTGGGGCCGGCAGGACGGGTGGGGCGCACAACTGCCTCCGGTACATGGGGGGATGGAGCCGGGCCGCGCGCGGTGAAGCCGTGGGGGAAGGCGCAGCGGCGCCCAAGATGGTCCAGACCAATGCCCTTGTCAAGACTTCCGGCCCTCCCGCCCCACGACGCGGGCCGCCGCCTCGTGCATCGCGAGCTCCAGTACCTCCGGATCGGTGAGCGTGCCCTGCCCGTCCGGGACCACGAGCCAGCGGACCCCGCCCGTGGCCCGGCCGGGGTACGGGACCACGATCCAGCTCCCGTGTCCGGCTCCCCGCACCCCCGACCCGATCCAGCGGGACGTCGTGCCCGGAGGCACGAAGAAGCCCAGCCTGCCGAAGACCGTGCGGCTCCGCCGCGTGGCGCCGAAATCGGCGAGCACCGGGCCTGGCCGGTCGAGCAGCGCGTTCAGTACGTCGAGGGTGGCGTGTCCCAGCTCCCCCGGCAGGATCAGCACGTCCCAGCGACGGCCGGCGGGCAGCAGGGCGACCCCGAGGGGGTTGCGCTCCCACTCCCGCCGGCAGGCGTCCGGATCGGGCGCCACCGAGACCAGCCATTCCACTGCCGTCTTGTTCCCCGGGATCGTCATCGCCCGGCCTCCGCTCTCTGTGGGTGAGGTGAAGCGTTCTCACTGGAGAGAGCGGGGCCGGGCGCGGGTATGACGCGGGTTTCGTTACTCCATGGTAGTGAAGCAGGTCACACCGGACCGGGCGGTGTGCGCCCGGGGCGTGCGGAGGTCGCTTACCCGATCAGCTGTCGAAGCCGAGACCGAAGCGGTCCAGCGTCTTCAGCCACAGGTTGCGGTGCCCGCCCATCCGGTCGGCCCTGGCCAGCGACCACTTCGTCATCGTGATGCCGGTCCACGCGAAGGGCTCGGGCGGGAAGGGCATCGGCTTGGAGCGGACCATCTCCAGCTCGGTGCGCTCGGTCTTCTCCCCCGCCAGGAGGTCGAGCATCACGTCGGCGCCGAAGCGGGTGGCTCCGACGCCCAGTCCGGTGTAGCCGGCCGCGTAGGCGACCTTGCCCGCGTGCGCGGTGCC
Organism: Streptomyces sp. NPDC104226; assembly: GCF_055584085.1. NCBI lineage: Bacteria > Bacillati > Actinomycetota > Actinomycetes > Kitasatosporales > Streptomycetaceae > Streptomyces > Streptomyces sp. NPDC104226. The sequence continues at coordinate 148,942 of NZ_JBVJMS010000017.1, read as the reverse complement.
GAAGAAGGCGGAGAAGCGCGAGCAGGTGTCGATCGCCCCGCCCCAGGCGTGGCTGAACTTCACCCCTTCCAGCTGCGGGAAGCAGGTGAAGAAGTGCTCGGCGAGTTTGAGGTAGGTCTCGGGCCGGTGGTCGTGCTCGGCGTCGAGCTTGCCGCCGTACGGGTAGATCGCGTCGTAGCCGCCCCACAGGATCCGCCGGTCGGGGGTGATCCGGAAGTAGTGGAACTGGTTGGCGCTGTCGCCGAGGCCCTGGCGGTTCTTCCAGCCGATGGAGGCGAGCTGCTCCTCGGTCAGGGGCTCCGTCATCAGCGCGTAGTCGTACACCGGGACGGTGAGCGGGCGCACCCGCTTGACCAGCGACGGGAAGATGTTGGTGCCCAGCGCCACCCGGCGGGCGAAGACCCGCCCGTAGGGGGTCCGCACGGCCATCCCGGCTCCCGAGCCGGCCAGCTCCAGCCCGCGCGTGTTCTCGTAGATCCGTACGCCCAGCTCCAGGCAGGCGCGCTTGAGGCCCCAGGCGAGCTTCGCCGGGTTGAGCATGGCGACGCCGTCGCGGTCCCAGATCCCGCCGAGGAAGGTCGGGGAGTCGACCTCGGCGCGGAGGGCGTCCGCATCCAGCCATTCGGAGCGGCCCGCGAGGCCGAGCCGCACGGCCTCCGCGTGGAACTCGCGGAGCTCGGCGACCTGGTGCGGCTCGGTGGCCACGTCGATCTCGCCGCTGCGCTCGAAGTCGCAGTCGATGCCGTAGCGGGCGACCGCTTCCTCGATGGCGTCGAGGTTGCGGGCGCCCAGGTCCTCGAGCGTGGCGAGCTCGTCCGGCCAGCGGGCCATCCCGTTGGCGAGGCCGTGGGTGAGGGAGGCGGCGCAGAAGCCGCCGTTGCGGCCCGAGGCGGCCCAGCCCGCCTCGTGGCCCTCGATGAGGACGATGTCCCGGGCGGGGTCGCGCTCCTTGGCGAGCAGCGCGGTCCACAGGCCGCTGTAGCCGCCGCCGATGACGAGCAGGTCGCAGTGCTCGTCCCCGGTGAGGGCGGGCTCGGCGGCGGGCTTGCCGGGGTCGTCCAGCCAGTACGAGACCGGCTTCGCTTCGGAAAGGGATCGTGCAGCGGTGCGCATGGCGTCTGGGGCCATGTCTTCCAACTCCCTACAGGGCTTACGAGGTGTTGCTGCTTACTTGGGCTGTGCCTTCTTGCGGCGGTTGGCGACCATCTGGCCGCCCAGCACCACCAGGACCGCGATCACGAACATCGCGGTGCCGATGACGTTGATCTGTACAGGCGTACCGCGCTGGGCCGATCCCCACACGAACATGGGGAAGGTGACGGTGTTGCCCGAGTTGAAGTTGGTGATGATGAAGTCGTCGAAGGAGAGCGCGAAGGAGAGCAGCGCGCCCGCCGCGATACCGGGGGCCGCGATCGGCAGGGTGACGCGCAGGAAGGTCTGCACGGGCCCGGCGTAGAGATCGCGGGCCGCTTCCTCCAGGCGGGGGTCCATGGAGAGGACCCGGGCCTTGACGGCGGCGACGACGAAGCTGAGGCAGAACATGACGTGGGCGATCAGGATCGTCCAGAAGCCGAGCTGGATGCCCATGTTGAGGAAGAGGGCGAGCAGGGACGCCGCCATCACGATCTCGGGCATGGCCATCGGCAGGAAGATCAGCGAGTTGACCGCGCCGCGCCCCCGGAACCGGTAGCGGACCATCGCGAAGGCGATCGCGGTGCCGAGCACGGTCGCGCCGATGGTGGCCCACAGGGCGATCTGGAGCGAGAGGGACAGGGACCCGCACATGTCGGCGACCCCGCAGGGGTCCTTCCACGCGTCGAGGGAGAACTCCTGCCAGGCGTAGTTGAAGCGCCCGGTGGGGTTGTTGAAGGAGAAGACCGTGACGACGACGTTCGGCAGGATGAGGTACGCGAGCGTGCCGAGCCCCGCGATGACGACGAGGTTGCGGCGCAGCCAGGTGGTGGCGCTCTTCATCAGACCAGGTCCTCCGTCCCCGCTCGGCGGATGTAGATGGTGACCATGACGAGCACGATGGCCATGAGGATGAAGGACAGCGCGGCCGCCGTCGGGTAGTCGAGGATGCGCAGGTACTGCGACTGGATGACGTTGCCGATCATCCGGGTGTCCGTGGAGCCGAGCAGTTCGGCGTTGACGTAGTCGCCGCTCGCCGGGATGAAGGTGAGCAGGGTCCCGGAGACCACGCCCGGCATGGACAGCGGGAAGGTCACCTTGCGGAAGACCGTGGCGGGGCGGGCGTACAGGTCCCCGGCCGCCTCGTGGAGGCGGGTGTCGATGCGCTCCAGCGAGGTGTAGAGCGGCAGGATCATGAAGGGGAGGAAGTTGTACGTCAGACCGCAGACGACCGCGAGCGGCGTGGCGAGGACGCGGTCGCCCTCGGTCATGCCGAGCCAGCTGGTGACGTCCAGGAAGCCGATGGTGTTGAGGACGCCGACCACCGGGCCGCCGTCGGCCAGGATCGTCTTCCAGGCGAGGGTGCGGATCAGGAAGCTGGTGAAGAACGGGGCGATGACCAGCACCAGGAGCAGATTGCGCCAGCGGCCCGCCTTGAAGGCGATCAGGTAGGCCAGCGGGTATCCCAGCAGCAGGCAGAGCACGGTCGCGGTGCCGGCGTAGAGCAGGGAGCGCAGGAACTGCGGGTAGTACTCGGTGAAGGCGTCCCAGTAGGTCTGGAAGTGCCAGGTGACCTTGAACCCCTCTTCGAGGGAGCCGGTCTGCACCGAGGTCGAGGCCTGGTAGACCATCGGCAGCACGAAGAAGACGAGCAGCCACAGGATGCCCGGGAGCAGCAGCCAGTACGGGACCAGGCGCTTCTTCAGGGACGGCTTGTGCACCGGGGGTTCGGCCGGAGCGGGCGCCTGGGGCGGCGCGGCGACGGCGGTCACGCGGACTCCTCGACCGTCTCGATGCCCGCGTCGATGTCCTGGTCGGCGTCCAGGCCGAAGGTGTGGTCCGGGTTCCAGTGGAGTATCACGTCGGCACCGGGGACGAGGCGGGCGTCGCGCTCGATGTTCTGCACGTACACCTCCAGCTCCGGGCAGACCGGGCTGTCGATGACGAACTGGGTGGAGACCCCGATGAAGGAGGAGGCCGCGATCTTGCCGGCGACCTTGTTGCGGCCGGTCTCGATGGTGTCCTCGGAGTCCGCGTGGACCAGGGAGATCTTCTCCGGGCGCACCCCGACCAGCAGCTTGCCGCCGGCGCGGGGCGTGGTCGAACATCGCGCCGCCGGGACGCGGAGCTTCGTACCGGCCGAGGAGACGAGGACGTCGGACGCGCCGGCTTCCAGGACCTCGGCCTCGATGAGGTTGGAGGTGCCGAGGAAGTTCGCCACGAAGGTCGTCTTCGGGTTCTCGTAGAGCTCGGCGGGGGCGCCGAGCTGCTCGACGCGGCCGCCGTTCATCACGGCGACCGTGTCGGCCATGGTCATGGCCTCTTCCTGGTCGTGCGTGACGTGCACGAAGGTGATGCCGACCTCGGTCTGGATCCGCTTGAGCTCCAGCTGCATCTGGCGGCGCAGCTTGAGGTCGAGGGCGCCGAGCGGCTCGTCGAGGAGCAGCACCTGCGGGTGGTTGATGAGCGCGCGGGCGACGGCGACGCGCTGCTGCTGGCCGCCGGAGAGCTGGTGCGGCTTGCGGCCGGCGAACTGGCCGAGCTGGACCAGCTCCAGCATGTCGTCGACCTGCTTCTTGACCGACTTGATGCCGCGGCGGCGCAGGCCGAAGGCGATGTTCTCGGTGATGTCGAGGTGCGGGAAGAGCGCGTAGCTCTGGAAGACGGTGTTCACCGGGCGCTTGTACGGCGGCAGGTGCGTGACCTCGCGGTCGCCGAGGCTGACGGTGCCGGTGGAGGGCTCCTCCAGGCCGGCGATCATGCGCAGGGTGGTGGTCTTCCCGCAGCCCGAGGCGCCGAGCAGGGCGAAGAAGGAGCCCTGGGGAATGGTGAGGTCCAGCGGGTGCACGGCGGTGAAGGATCCGTAGTGCTTGCTGATCCCGGCGAGGCGGACGTCGCCGCCTTCGGTCTTGTCAGTCATGGGCCTGGGCCTTCGGTGGTGTGTCGTGGAAGGGGCAGGTGCCGGTACGGGGTCCGGTTCCGGCGCGTCGGTGGGGACTGCGGCGGGACCCGTCAGGCTCCGATGAGCTTGGCGAACTTCTCCTCGTACGCCGTCTCTTCCTCGCTGGTGAGGGAGCGGAAGGCGTGCGACTTGGCGGCCATCGCCTTGTCCGGGACGATCAGGACGTTGTCCGCGAGCTCCGGGTCGATCTTGGCCAGCTCGTCCTTGACGCCCTCGACGGGGCAGACGTAGCTGATGTAGGCGGCCAGCTGCGCCGCCACCTCGGGCTCGTAGTAGTAGTCGATGAGCCGCTCCGCGTTGGCCTTGTGCCGGGCCTTCACGGGGACCAGCAGGTTGTCGCTGGAGGTGATGTAGCCCGGTGCCGGGATCGCGTACTGGATGTCCGGGTTGCCGGCCTGGAGCTGGATGACGTCGCCGGCCCAGGCCAGGCAGGCTGCGAGGTCGCCCTTGTCGAGGTCCGCGGTGTAGTCGTTGCCGGTGAAGCGGCGGATCTGCTTCTTGTCCACGCCCTTCTGGAGCCGGCCGATCGCCTCGTCGTAGTCGGCGTCGGTGAACTTCGCCGGGTCCTTGCCCTGGTCGAGCAGGGTCATGCCGACGCTGTCGCGCATCTCGGTGAGGAAGCCGACGCGGCCCTTGAGGGAGGGGTCGTCGAGCATCTGCGTGACGGAGTCGACCTTCTTCCCGCCGGTCGCCTTGGTGTTGTAGGCGATCACGGTGTTGATGCCGGTCCAGGGGTAGCTGTACGCGCGGCCCGGGTCCCAGTCGGGGCTGCGGAACTGCGGGATCAGGTTGGCGTAGGCGTGCGGGAGGTGCGAGGGGTCCAGCTTCTGGGCCCAGCCGAGCCGGATGATGCGCGAAGCGAGCCAGTCGGTGACGACGATCAGGTCGCGGCCGGTGTCCTGGCCGGCCGCGAGCTGGGGCTTGATCTTGCCGAAGAACTCGACGTTGTCGTTGATGTCCTCGGTGTACTTGACCTTGATGCCGGTCCGCTTGGCGAACTCCTCCAGCGTGGGACGCGACTTCTCGTCCTCGCTGGTGTCCATGTACTCGGTCCAGTTGGAGAAGTTGATCTCCTTCTCCTGGTCCGAGTGGTCGTCGGAGGCCGCGGCGGTGCCCTCCGCGCGCTTGGCCGGCGGAATGCCGCACCCGGCCAGCGCGGACAGACCGCCGAGGGTGAGCGCTCCGACTCCGGAGGCGCGCAGCACGGAGCGGCGGGTGAGGGCGCCGCGCCCGGTGGTGAGGCTGCGCCGCATAGCGGCGAGTTGCGCCGCCGAGAGGCGGTCGGGCTCGAACTGCTCCATGGGAGGTGCCCTTTCGGGATGGGTGCGGGCCGCTGGTCGGGCGGCTGTCTCTTATCGGTCCCCGAAGATCGTGCGGTGCCAGTCCTTCGCGGCGACCGCGGTGTTGTCGTACATCACGTGCTTGACCTGCGTGTACTCCTCGAAGGAGTAGGTGCTCATGTCCTTTCCGAAGCCACTGGCCTTGTAGCCCCCGTGCGGCATCTCGCTGATGATCGGGATGTGGTCGTTGACCCAGACGCAGCCCGCCTGGAGCTCACGGGTGGCACGGTTCGCCCGGTACACGTCCCGGCTCCACGCGGAGGCGGCGAGACCGTACGGGGTGTCGTTGGCCAGCGCGATGCCCTCGTCGTCGGTGTCGAAGGGCAGGACCACGAGGACCGGCCCGAAGATCTCGGACTGGACCACCTCGCTGTCCTGGGCGGCGCCGGAGATGAGCGTGGGCCGGTAGTACGCGCCGTCCGCCAGCTCTCCCCCGGGGATCTCGCCGCCGGTGACGACGGTGGCGTAGGACCGGGCGCGCTCGACGAAACCGGCGACCCGGTCGCGGTGCACGTGCGAGACCAGCGGGCCGAGGTCGGTGGCCGGGTCGAAGGGGTCGCCGACGCGCACGGTCTCCATCAGCTCGGCGACCCGGGCGACGAAGGCGTCGTGGAGGGGGCGCTGGACGTAGGCACGGGTGGCGGCCGTGCAGTCCTGGCCGGTGTTGATCAGGGAGGCGGCGACGGCGCCGTTGGCGGCGGCCTCCAGGTCGGCGTCGTCGAAGACGAGGAAGGGGGCCTTGCCGCCCAGCTCCAGGTGGAGCCGCTTGACGGTGGCGGTGGCGATCTCGGCGACCCGCTTGCCGATGGCGGTGGATCCGGTGAAGGAGGTCATGACCACGTCCGGGTGGCCGACCAGGTGCTCGCCCGCGTCCCGTCCGGCGCCGGTGACGATGTTGACCACGCCGTCGGGCAGGCCCGCTTCCTTGGCCGCCTGGGCGAACATCAGGGAGGTCAGCGGGGTGAGCTCGGCGGGCTTGAGGACGATGGTGTTGCCCGCGGCGATCGCCGGAAGGATCTTCCAGGCGGCCATCTGCAGCGGGTAGTTCCACGGCGCGATGGAGCCCACGACCCCGATCGCCTCGCGGCGCACGTACGAGGTGTGGTCCCCGGAGTACTCCCCGGCGGCCTGCCCCTGGAGGTGGCGCGCGGCGCCCGCGAAGAAGGCGGTGTTGTCGATGGTCCCCGGCACGTCGAACTCCGTCGACAGCCTGACCGGCTTGCCGCACTGCAGGGACTCGGCGTACGCGAACTCCTCGGCCCGCTCGGACAGGACGCCGGCCAGCCGGTGCAGCGCGTCGGAGCGCTCCCCGGGGGTGGCTCCCGACCAGCCGGGGAAGGCCCGCTTGGCGGCGGCGACGGCGGCGTCCACGTCGGCGGTGGAGGCCAGCTCGTAGGTGAGCACCTCCTCGCCGGTGGCGGGGTCGACCACGGTGTGTGACCGGCCCGAGGTTCCGGGCCGCAGCTGCCCGTCGATGTACTGCGCGCCTTCGGCGAAGCGGTCCTTGACCTGGACCTTGACCTGGAAGCGGTTGCCCATCACGCTCTCACGCTCTCCGTAGCTACAGTTCGAGCTACAGCTCGAATTGAGTGCCGATCCTGACAGAGGTACATCCCTCGGCCAAGTGATTCCGTTGTTGCCTTTTGATTACGCGACGGAATCGGTCGACGGGGTGTCGAGGCGCGCCCGAAATCCCGTACGAAGTGTCCGCTGCTCCTGCGAGACTCGCGTGCATGGAGATGATCGAGGAACTGATCGGGCAGGTCAGCCGGGGTGAGCGGCCGAAGTTCCTGCCGTTCTGGGGACACCGCCCGCGCCCCGACGGATCGCTCGGACCGAGCTGCCTCAGTCAGTGGTGGCCGTCCGAGTTCACCGTGGGTGACGTCCGGTACGCCACCGCCGAGCACTGGATGATGGCCGGAAAGGCACGCCTGTTCGGGGACGCCGAGGCTGAGCGGGCGGCCCTGGAGGCGACGAGTCCGGCCGCGGCGAAGAAGGCCGGGCGGCTGGTGCGCGGCTTCGACGACGCGGTGTGGGAGCGGGAGCGGTTCGCGCTGGTGGTGGAGGGCAGCGTGCACAAGTTCGGCTCCGACCCGGCGCTGACCTCGTACCTGCTCGCGACCGGCGAGCGGGTCCTGGTGGAGGCCAGCCCCATGGACCGGATCTGGGGCATCGGGCTGGCCGCCGACGACGAGCGCGCGCTGGACCCGGCGCGCTGGCGCGGCCTGAACCTCCTGGGCTTCGCGCTCATGGAGGCGCGCGAGCGGCTGCGGGCGGGGCTGCAGGAGGCGGAGGTTTAATCGCTCGCGGCCGGTGAAGGCGTGCGGCTAGCGTGATCCTTGTCCAGGTGCGCAGGTGAGACCTACTTCCACTGTTAATGGGGCGGCCGCGGGTTCGAGTCCCGTCACCGGCTTCGGGCCGGTGTAGCTCAGTTGGTAGAGCACCACGTGGTTTCGCCGACCTCGATCTCTGGACACCTCTTCACGCACCTCCCGGTGCGCGGGCAACGGCTCCTTCTTTTGCAAAGAACCCAAGGCCGTCGCCACCTTGATCTCGGGAGGCGCACGTACGGGAAGCCCGGTGCGCAGGCAACGGTTACTTCCGGATCAGCAGGTCGCGGGTTCGAGTCCCGCCCGGCTCCGGCCGGTAGCTCAGATGGTTAGAGCTGCTGACACAAGTCCGTCGTCGACTTCCGATCTCGGGCCTCCCGTACGTCACGCCTCCCCCGGTTTCCACTGAATTCGGGGGGATTCACATGGCTCGTTTCAACCTGCTCCGCTCCAAGGCGGCGCCCACCGCACCCACCTCACCGGTCCGCTCCACCGGCCACCGCGCCGCCAACGCGCAGGGCAGCCCCGGCTTCCTCCGCGATCCGCGCTCCGAGCTGTTCCTGCTCGCCGTCGCCAACTTCGTGACGCAGCGGACCGCCTACGAGTCCGGCGAGGCCCGGGACGACCGCTTCGGCGCGCTCGTGCGCACCCTCGCCGTGGAGGATCCCGAGTGGACGGCCGGACTACTCGGCTGGCTGCGGCGGGGCGGCAACATGCGGACGGCGTCCCTCGTCGGAGCCGCCGAGTACGTCAAGGCGCGGCTCGACGCCGGAGCGACCGGGGGGCCGTCCAACCGGCAGGTCGTGGACTCCGTCCTGCTGCGCGCGGACGAGCCCGGCGAGCTGCTCGCCTACTGGACGGCCGCGTACGGCAGGAACGTGCCCAAGCCCGTCAAGCGCGGGATCGCCGATGCCGTACGGCGCCTCTACTCCGGGACCTCGCTGCTGAAGTACGACACCGCCTCCCGGGGGTACCGCTTCGGCGACGTCCTCAACGTCGTGCACCCCTCCCCCGACCCGGACAAGCCCTGGCAGGGCGAGCTGTTCCGGTACGCCCTCGACCGCCGGCACGCCCCGGAGACCGCCGAGGTGCCGCCCGGCAACCGCACCCTGCTCGCGCACCGGGCCCTGATGGAGCTGCCCGTGGAGCAGCGCCGGGCCGTGGTCACCGCGGCGGACGGCGCCGAGCGGCTCGCCGAGGCGGGCATGACCTGGGAGGCGCTGGCCGGCTGGTTGCAGGGACCGCTGGACGCGGCCGCCTGGGAGGCGGTCATCCCCTCCATGGGCGCGATGGCCCTGCTGCGCAACCTGCGCAACTTCGACCAGGCCGGTGTGTCCGACCTGGTCGCCTCCCGGGTCGCGGCGAAGATCTCCGACCCGGAGACCGTCGCCAGGGCCCGGCAGTTCCCCTTCCGCTACCTGGCCGCCCACCAGCACGCGCCCTCGCTGCGCTGGGCGTACCCGCTGGAGCGGGCGCTGGGCCACTCCCTGGCCAACGTACCGGCGCTGCCGGGGCGGACGCTGGTCCTGGTGGACCGCTCCGGGTCCATGTGGTCGCGGCTGTCGGAGCGCTCGCAGCTCAACCGGGCCGACGCGGCGGCCGTCTTCGGCACGGCGCTGGCGCTGCGCGCCGAGTCGGCGGACCTCGTGCAGTTCGGCACGGCCAGCAAGCCGGTCGACTTCCGGCGGGGCGAGTCGGTGCTGAAGGTGCTGGAGCGGTTCGGCGACCTCGGCGGCACGAACACGGCGGAGGCCGTGCGCACGCACTACACGGGGCACGACCGGGTCCTGATCGTCACCGACGAGCAGGCCTCGTACGCCTACGGCGGCGATCCCACGGCCCTGGTACCGGACACGGTGCCGGTCTACACGTGGAACCTCGCCGGGTACCGGGTGGGCCACGCGCCCTCCGGGTCCGCGCACCGGCACACCTTCGGCGGGCTCACCGACGCGGCCTTCCGCATGGTGTCCCTGATCGAGGACGGCCGGAACGCCAGGTGGCCGTGGGAGTCGGGCCGGGCCGGCACGACCGGCTGACGGTACGGCCGGCCGGCCGGCGGTACGGCGGAGGGCCGGGCAGGGAGGTCGTGTACCCCCCGCCCGGCCCTTCCGGTGCTTCCGCCGTCCGGTCTCAGCCCCGGTGGAGGACCTGCGTGTTCTCGACCTGGGTCGAGTGCTCCAGGTCCCAGTCGGATCCCGAGCCGGAATCACCGAGCATGAGGCCGAAGATCATGAGCGCGATGAACACGCAGCTGATCAGGATGCCGACCGCGCCGGTGATGATGCCGGCCAGCGCCATCCCCTCGTTGTCCGCCTCGCCGCGCTTGGCCTTGCCGCGGCCCAGGACGCCGAAGATGACGGCCGGGACGCCGAACAGCAGGCCCAGGTAGCAGGTGACCACGGCGAGGATCCCGAGCACGAGCGCGGTGATGCCGAAGCCGTTGCTCTTGGGCTGGTGTCCCGGGTATCCGGGGTACCCCGCATAGCCGGGATACCCCGGCTGGCCGCCGTAGGAAGGCTGCGGGGCGGGGTAGCCGCCGTACGGGGCCTGCGGCGCCCCCGGCTGGGCCGGGTAGCCGTACCCGGCCGGATCCGGCTGCGCCGGGTAGCCGTAGGCGGGCGCCTGCCCGGGCTGGGGTGCGGGCACCGGCGTGCCCGCGGGTATGCCTCCGGCGCCGGGCATGCCCGCCACGGTCTGCTGGTCGTGCACCCCCGGCGCACCCTGCGCAGCCGGTCCGCCCTGCTGTTTGCCCAGATCGACCGCGGGCTGCTCCGGCAGTGCCCAGGGGTCTCGCGACTCGGGGCTCTGATCGGTCATACGGCGCCCCCCTCTCGTACGGCCATGCTAAGCGCTCCCTCCGACAGGCCACTTCCACGGTGCGGATCCTGCCTACGATGAAGCCCGTTCCATCCGCACGCGCCCTCGGAGGCACCCTCATGCCCGACCTGCACCCCTTCATCGCGGGGCTGCCCAAGGCCGAACTGCACGTCCACCACGTCGGTTCGGCCTCCCCCCGCATCGTCGCCGAACTCGCCTCCCGGCACCCCGACTCGAAGGTCCCCACGGACCCCGAGGCCATCGCCGACTACTTCACCTTCACCGACTTCGCGCACTTCATCGAGGTCTACCTCTCCGTCGTCGACCTGGTCCGCACCCCCGACGACGTGCGCCATCTCACCTTCGAGATCGCCCGCGACATGGCCCGGCAGAACATCCGGTACGCCGAGCTCACGATCACCCCGTACTCCTCCACCCGCCGCGGGATCGACGAGAAGGCCTTCATGGAGGCCATCGAGGACGCCCGCAAGGCCGCCGAGACCGAGCTCGGCGTGATCCTGCGCTGGTGCTTCGACATCCCCGGCGAGGCCGGCCTGGAAGCCGCCGCCGAGACCGCCCGCCTCGCGGTGGACCTGCGCCCCGAGGGCCTGGTCTCCTTCGGCCTGGGCGGCCCGGAGGTCGGGGTGCCGCGCCCGCAGTTCAAGCCGTACTTCGACGCCGCCCGCGCCGCCGGTCTGCACAGCGTGCCGCACGCCGGCGAGACCACCGGTCCCGAGACCATCTGGGACGCGATCCGCGAGCTGGGCGCCGAGCGCATCGGCCACGGCACCAGCGCCACCCTCGACCCGGAGCTGCTCGCCCACCTCGCGGAGCACCGCATCGCGCTGGAGGTCTGCCCCACCTCCAACATCGCCACCCGCGCCGTCGCCACCCTCGACGAGCACCCGGTCAAGGAGATGGTGGCCGCGGGCGTGCTCGTCACCATCAACAGCGACGACCCGCCGATGTTCGGCTCCGACCTCAACAACGAGTACGCGGTGGCCGCCCGCCTGCTGGACCTCGACGAGCTCGGCCTGGCCCAGCTCGCGAAGAACGCCGTCGAGGCCTCCTTCCTCGACCCGGCCGGCAAGGCGAAGATCACCGCGGAGATCGACGCGTACACCTCCGCCTGGCTGGCTTCCTGACGGCCCAGCAGAATGGGTGCATGCGCACCCTGACTGCCGTAGGCCACCGCGGGGACCCCTACCGCGTCCGCGAGAACACCCTGCCCTCGATCCGCTCCGCCTTCGACCGGGGCGCGGACGCGGTGGAGATCGACGTGCGGATGACCCGTGACGGGGTCCCCGTACTGCTCCACGACGAGGACCTCCAGCGGCTGTGGGGCCATGACGTACGGCTCGAGGACGTCACGGCCCCGCAGCTCAAGGAGCTGACGGACGGCGGTGTCCCGACCCTGCGCGACGCCCTGATGGCCGCGGGCGCGGGCCGGGTCATGGTCGACCTGCCCGGCGCGACCCCCGAGACGGTACGGACCGTCGTCGGCCAGGTCCGCGAGTGCGGGGCCCGTGACCGCACGTACTACTGCGCGGGTCCGGCCACCATGCTGGCGGTGCGCGCCGCCGATCCGGGCGCCGAGATCGCACTGACCTGGACCACCCTGAATCCCCCGCGCCGGGTGCTGATCGACGCGGTGGCCCCGACCTGGCTCAACTACCGCTTCGGGCTGATCGGCCCGGAGCTGGTCGACGCCCTGCACCGGGACGGCCTGCTGGTGTCGGCCTGGACCCCGGACACCAAGCGGGCGATGCGCGCGCTGATCGCGGCGGGGGCCGACTCGATCACGACGAACCGGGTGGACGTGCTGGCCGCCCTGCGTGCCGAGCGCGGTCGGTGATACGCGCCTGGAGGGAGATCGGAGGGCGGGTGCGGGGGGCCGATCCGCGGCTGCAGGACCTGGGGCTGACGCTGCTGGTGCAACTGGCCGTCACGATGCCGTTTGCAGTGCCCCGTTCGGCCGACCTGCCGCCCGCCGACTGGGCCTCGTACGCGATGACCACGCTCGGCACGGTTCCGCTGGTCTGGCGGCGGCGGGCCCCGGTCGCGGTGCTGATCGCCGTCCTGGCCACCGGCGGGGTGTACAAACTGACGATCGACGGGCCGGGGCAGCCGCTCCCGTACGCCGGCCTCATCGCCTTCTACACCGTCGCACTGCTGTGCAGCGCGCGGGTGCGGCTGGGCGTGGCGCTGCTCACGGTCGGCGTGGTCGCCCTGTCGGTGGGCTGGAACACGGGGACGACGCGCGAGCTGCTCTTCACCCTCTTCGTCTCCGCCGCGGCCTACGCGCTGGGTCGGCTGCAGTACACGCGGCAGGCGTACACGTCGGCCGTGGAGGACCGGGCGGCGCAGCTGGAGCGGGCCAACCGGATCGAGGCGGAGCAGGCGGCCGCCCGCGAACGGGCCCGGATCGCCCGGGAGATGCACGACATCCTCTCGCACGCGGTCAGCATCATGATCGTGCAGGCGGAGGCCGGTCCGGTGGCCGTACGCAGGGCCCCCGAGCGGGCCGAGGCCGCCTTCGAGGCGATCGCGGAGACCGGCCGGGACGCGATGGCGCAACTGCGCACGATGCTGGGGGTGCTGCGCACGGACGAGGCGGCGCCGCGCTCCCCTCAGCCCGGTATCGGGGAGCTGGCGGGGCTGCTGGAGCGGGTCCGGGGCAGCGGGCCGGAGGTGCTCTACGAGCGCACGGGCTCGGTGCGCCCCCTGCCGGCGGCGCTGGAGGCCACGGTGCACCGGGTGGTGCAGGAGGCCCTGACCAATGTGGTCAAGCACGCCGGGGCATCGGCGGTGGCCGTGCGCCTGGAGTACGGGGAGCGGGACCTCACGGTGACGGTCACGGACGACGGGCGGGGGCCGGGGGCGGCTGCCGGCTCGGATGCGGGCGCGGGTTCCCTGCCGCGGGCGCGGCAGGGTGGGCACGGCCTGATCGGGATCCGGGAGCGGGCCGCCGCCCACGGGGGCACGGCCCGGACGGGGCCCGGGCCGGACGGCACCGGATTCGAGGTGCGGGTGGTGCTTGTAACGTCGGGCGCGGAGGTGGGGAAGTGACGATCCGTGTGGTGGTGGCCGACGACCAGGAACTGGTGCGCAGCGGCTTCGCGATGATCCTGGACGTGCAGGAGGACATCGAGGTGGTGGCGGAGGTCGGTGACGGGGCGGCGGCGGTCGCGGCCGTACGGTCCCTCGCGCCCGACGTGGCGCTGCTGGACATCCGGATGCCGGTGCTGGACGGGATCGAGGCGTGCCGGGAGATCTCGGGGACGAGTGCCTGCCGGACGGTGATGCTGACGACCTTCGACTCGGACGAGTACGTCTACGAGGCGCTGCACGCGGGGGCCAGCGGGTTCCTGCTCAAGGACGTGCGGCGGGACGATCTGGTGCACGCCGTACGGGTGGTGGCGGCGGGCGAGTCCCTGCTGGCGCCTTCGGTGGCCCGGCGGCTGATCGCGGAGTACACGGCGGCGACGGCCCGGCCCGCGGCCGGGGAGGCGGCCGCGGGGGCGCTGTCCGCGCAGCGGCTGGAGGTGCTGACGGCCCGGGAGCGGGAGACCCTGCTGCACCTGGGGCGGGGGCTGTCGAACGCGGAGCTCGCGGTGGAGCTGATGGTGAGCGAGCACACGGTCAAATCGCATGTGGGCAACGTGCTGTCGAAGCTGGGGCTGCGTGACCGGATCCAGGCGGTGATCGTGGCGTACGAGACGGGTCTGATCGCGGCTGGCTCTCCGGTATCTCCCTCTGGGGAGTGAGACGAAGGGGATCTCCTGGCTCTCGGTGGTGAGTTGTCGTACCGGCAAAGACCCCTCTCGATGGCGATCCGCAACTACCCCTGTGACCAGCAGCATTGAGGTCATCGGGGCGGAGGTCGCCCGGAGAGCCGACAGGGGGATCCCCTCATGAACGTCACGACCCGCACGCTGATCGCCACCGCTCTCATCCTGGGCGTTGCGGCCGGTCCGGCCGTCGCCCAGGCCGCTCAGGCACCGGTCGGGGTTTCGGTGGCGGCGTCGAGGCCTGCGCCGCTGGTCTCGACCCCGCCGAACGCGGCGGCGCTGGAGCAGTCGATCGCGGGCCTCGGCGCCGACCACGCGTACGCGACCGCCGCGGCGGTCCGGGTGAGCGGTACCGCCGGCGCCTGGAGGGGCAGCTCGGGTGTCTCGGACGTCCTCACCGGCGCCGCGGCGATCTCCGACGGCCGGTTCCGGGCCGGTTCGGTGACCAAGACCTTCACGGCGGCGACGGTGCTCCAGCTGGCCGCCGAGCGCCGGATCGACCTCGGCCGGCCGGTCCAGGAGTACCTGCCGGGCATGTTCCCGGACACCTTCGAGCCGATCTCGGTGCGCCAGTTGCTGAACTACACGAGCGGCATCCGGTCCGCCGACGGCCCGGGCGACACCTTCCTGGCCCAGTGGGACCACCGGTTCGACGTGGTCGACCCTCGCGCGCAGATCGCGAACGCCCTGGCGAAAGGGCCGGAGTCCCGCCCCGGCACGTTCCAGCACTACCAGAACATCAACTACACCCTGCTGGGAGTCCTGATCGAGAAGGTGACCGGCACGACGTACGAGAAGGCGGTCGGGCAGCGGATCCTCCGGCCGCTGGGCCTGCGCCAGACCTCCTTCCCGGGGCGGACGCAGACGGGGATACCCGGCCGGCACAACATCGGGTACCAGGCCGTGCCCTTGGCCGACGGGACCACCGAACTGCGCGACGTCACCGTGTGGAACCAGTCCGACCGCTGGGCCGCGGGCGACATCATCTCCTCGACGGCGGACCTGGAGCGTTTCACCCGGGCGCTGTTCGCGGGGAGGATCGTGCCCGCGCGGCAGCTGGAGGAGATGTTCACCGTCCCGCGGGTCTTCGACTTCGGCACCACGCAGCCCGCTTCGCGTACGGCGGGGATGCAGCGGCTGGTGCTCCAGGACGGCACCGAGGTCTACGGCAAGACGGGCGCCCGCCCCGGCTTCAGCGCCGGAATCGGCGGAGCCAAGGACGGGTCGCGGCTCGTCGTCTACACGATCAACTCCAAGGACGCCAAGAGCGAGGAGCCGAACCGGGTGGCCGGAGCGATCGTCGCCGCGGCCATGGCTAAGTAGCCGGTACGGGCCGCCCGGCCGGCGCGGGCTCCGGTAGGGGCACCGGCCCGGCGTCGGGCAGGGCCTCCAGCCGCTTGATCATGCGGCGCAGGATCAGCAGCGGGATCACCCCGAAGACGCCGAACGACATGTCGATCACCGACCACCAGACGGGGATGCCCCGGATGGGCCCGCAGATCAGGGCCAGCGGAATGATGCCGGCACAGGCGATCATTCCGGCCTCGACGATCCAGATGTTGCGGACCGGGTCCCGGTGGACCCCGTAGAAGAAGACGGCGATCACCAGGTGGGCGAAGGCGAGCCAGTCGGTGCCGTAGAGGAGGAAGGGGTACTCGGAGTCCGCCCGGTCGAGCCCGTCGCCCACGCGCCGCAGCCACGCGTTGTCCACCAGGGCGTTGGCCCAGTGGAGTTCGCTGACCAGCGGGAAGGCGGTGAGTCCGCTCAGCACGAGGCAGACGAGGAACAGGGCAAGCCAGGCACGGATCCGCCGCAGAAGGGCGCTTCTCTCGCTCATGGAAGGAAGCCTACCCAGCTTTCTGAACATGTTCAGCAAAATTGCTGAACATGTTCAGTTCCGCCGCAAGGGGGTGATCAGAGCCCGACGATGCCGTTCCAGCGCCTGGCGAAGGAAGGGCGCTCGGCGGAGGAGATGTCGCGGGCCACGGCGAGCCGCTTGCGCATGTCCTCGTCGGGGAAGATCAGCGGGTTCTCGGCCAGTTCGGCGGTCTCCGGGTCGTCCGAGGCGGCCAGCACCTCGCGGGCGGCCGGGACCGGGCAGACGTAGTTGACGGAGGCGGCGAGCAGCGCGGCCGTCTCCGGTTCGTAGTAGAAGTCGATCAGCGCTTCGGCGTTGGCCTTGCGTGGAGCCAGGTTGGGGATGAGCAGGCTCTCCGCCCAGAGTTCGCCCCCTTCCTCGGGGACCACGAACTCGATGTCGGGGTTGTCGGCCTGGAGCTGGATCGCGTCCCCGGAGTAGGCCTGGCAGGCCAGCACGTCGCCCTTGCTCAGGTCGGAGGTGTAGTCGTTGCCGGTGAAGCGGCGGATGTGCTTCTTCTTCACCATGCTCTCCACCTGGTCGCACATCCGGTGGAAGTCGGTTTCGGTCCACTTGGTCACGTCGGCCCCGTTGCCCTGCATCAGCAGGGAGAAGGACTCGTCCAGACCGGAGAAGAGCGTGACCTTGCCGGCCAGGTCCGGGTGCCACAGGTCCTGGACGGACTTGATCTCCCGGCCCAGCGCCTTGCGGTTGTAGGCGATGCCGGTGATCCCCGACTGCCAGGGCACGGTGTGCAGCCGGCCCTCGTCGAAGGCGGGCGAGCGCAGCTGCGGGTCCAGGTACTTCGACACGTTCGCCTGCGCCGAGCGGTCCATCTTCTGCGCCCAGCCCAGGTGGACGAAGCGGGCGGCCATCCAGTCGCTGACCACGACCACGTCGTGGCCGGTCTGCTGGTGGTTCATCAGCGCCGGGCTGATCTTGCCGAAGAACTCGTCGTTGTCGTTGATGTCCTCGGTGTACCGGACCTCGATGCCGGTCTTCTCCGCGAAGGCGTCCAGGGTCGGACGCCTGCTCTCGTCCTCTTCGTCGGTGTCGATGTAGAGGGGCCAGTTGGAGAAGGCGACGGTCCGGTCGCTCGCGGACCGGTCCCGCCCCTCCCGCCGGCTCTCGGGGACGTACGCGGCCGGGACACCACAGCCGGTGAGGCCGGCCAGCAGGCCCGCGGCACCGAGGCCGCGCAGCGCCGCGCGGCGGGAAAAGGCGAGTTCAGGCATGGAAGGAGCCTGGTGGAACGCCGAAGGGCGGGCAATAGACATGTTGTCTACTACCCGCCCCTTCGAGGCTGTGACCTGATCAGCCGTCGAGCGAGGTCATGACGTGCTTGATGCGCGTGTAGTCCTCGAAGCCGTAGGCGGACAGGTCCTTGCCGTAGCCGGACTTCTTGTATCCGCCGTGGGGCATCTCGGCGACGAGCGGGATGTGGGTGTTGATCCACACGCAGCCGAAGTCGAGGTTCTTGGACATCCGCATCGCGCGGCCGTGGTCCTTGGTCCACACGGACGAGGCGAGGGCGAACTCGACGTCGTTCGCGTACGCCAGGGCCTGGTCCTCGTCCGTGAAGGACTGGACCGTGATGACGGGGCCGAAGACCTCGTTCTGGACGATCTCGTCGTCCTGCTTGAGGCCGGAGACCACGGTCGGGGCGTAGAAGTAGCCCTTCTCGCCGACCTGGTGGCCGCCCGCCTCGACCTTGGCGTGGGCGGGGAGCCGCTCGATGAAGCCCGCGACCTGCTTCAGCTGGTTCGGGTTGTTCAGCGGACCGTAGAGCACGTCCTCGTCGTCCGGCTGTCCGGTCTTGGTGTCGGCCGCGTTCTTGGCCAGCGCCGCGACGAACTCGTCGTGGATCGACTCGTGGACCAGTACGCGACAGGCCGCGGTGCAGTCCTGGCCGGCGTTGAAGAAGCCCGCGACCGCGATGTCCTCGGCGGCCTTCGCGATGTCCGCGTCCTCGAAGACCACGACGGGGGCCTTGCCGCCGAGCTCCAGGTGGACGCGCTTGACGTCCTTGGAGGCGCTCTCGGCGACCTGCATGCCCGCGCGCACCGAGCCGGTGATGGAGGCCATCGCCGGGGTGGAGTGCTCGACCATGGCGCGGCCGGTGTCGCGGTCTCCGCAGACGACGTTGAAGACGCCCTTGGGCAGGATCTCGCCGATGATCTCCGCCATCAGGATGGTGGAGGCCGGGGTGGTGTCCGAGGGCTTGAGGACCACGGTGTTGCCCGCGGCCAGGGCCGGGGCGAACTTCCAGACAGCCATCATCATCGGGTAGTTCCACGGTGCGACCTGGGCGCAGACGCCGACCGGCTCACGGCGGACGATCGAGGTCATCCCGTCCATGTACTCACCGGCCGAACGGCCTTCGAGCAGGCGGGCGGCGCCGGCGAAGAAGCGGATCTGGTCCACCATCGGCGGCAGCTCCTCGCTGGCCGTGAGGCCGAGCGGCTTGCCGGTGTTCTCCGATTCGGTGGCGACGAGCTCCTCCGCACGGGCCTCGAGGGCGTCCGCGATCTTCAGCAGTGCCTTCTGGCGCTCGGAGGGGGTCGCGTCGCGCCACGCCGGGAAGGCGGCCGCGGCCGCGGCCATGGCGGCGTCGACGTCCGCCTGGCCGGAGAGGGGAGCAGTCGCGTACGCCTCGCCCGTGGCGGGGTTGACCACCTCGGTGGTCCGCCCGTCGGCGGCGTCCTTGAACTCCCCGCCGATGTAGTTGCGCAGACGACGCAGTTCGGTGGTCACTACAGCCACACTCCTGTGATCACATGTCCAATGGTTGAGACAGCTACCAAGCCTAGCCTCTCAGACGCCGTTTTCGACAGGCCCACACATCACGAACTACGGAATCGGTGAGATCCAGCTCCCCAAACAACGAATTTCATCGTTCTCGCCTTGCGGAACAGACGACTCCTCGTGCACAGTGAGGTCGTGGTCAGTCGAAGCGCAGATTCCAGGAACAGACAACCGTCCCCTTCGGTCGATGCTGTGTCCCTGGCGATCATCGAGCAACTGCAAGAGGACGGCCGCCGTCCTTACGCGGCGATCGGCAAGGCCGTTGGCCTGTCCGAGGCAGCGGTGCGCCAGCGAGTACAGAAGCTGCTCGACCAGGGCGTCATGCAGATCGTGGCCGTCACCGACCCGCTCACCGTGGGGCTCCGGCGCCAGGCGATGGTCGGCATCAACGTCGAGGGAGACCTCGACCCGGTGGCCGACGCGCTGACCGCGATGGCCGAGTGCGAGTACGTGGTGATGACCGCGGGCTCGTTCGACCTGATGGTGGAGATCGTCTGCGAGGACGACGACCACCTGCTGGAAACGATCAACAAGAAGATCCGTGCGCTCCCCGGCGTGCGATCAACCGAAAGCTTCGTTTACCTGAAGCTGAAGAAGCAGACCTACATGTGGGGAACGCGATAGCCGTGAGCCAGGACCTCTCCAAGACCGCCTACGACCACCTGTGGATGCACTTCACCCGCATGTCGTCGTACGAGAACTCGCCCGTACCCACCATCGTGCGCGGCGAGGGCACCTACATCTTCGACGACAAGGGCAAGCGCTACCTCGACGGTCTCGCCGGCCTGTTCGTGGTCAACGCCGGTCACGGCCGCAAGGAACTGGCCGAGGTCGCGTACAAGCAGGCCCAGGAACTGGCCTTCTTCCCCATCTGGTCGTACGCGCACCCCAAGGCCGTCGAGCTCGCCGAGCGCCTCGCCCAGTACGCCCCGGGCGACCTGAACAAGGTCTTCTTCACCACCGGTGGCGGCGAGGCCGTCGAGACCGCCTGGAAGCTCGCCAAGCAGTACTACAAGCTCCAGGGCAAGCACACCAAGTACAAGGTCATCTCGCGTGCGGTCGCCTACCACGGCACCCCGCAGGGCGCCCTGTCGATCACCGGCCTGCCAGCCCTGAAGGCCCCCTTCGAGCCGCTGGTTCCCGGCGCGCACAAGGTGCCGAACACCAACATCTACCGCGCCCCGATCTACGGCGACGACCCGGAGGCCTTCGGCCGCTGGTGCGCCGACCAGATCGAGCAGGAGATCCTGTTCGAGGGCGCCGACACCGTCGCCGCCGTCTTCCTGGAGCCGGTGCAGAACGCCGGTGGCTGCTTCCCGCCGCCGCCCGGGTACTTCCAGCGGGTCCGCGAGATCTGCGACGAGTACGACGTGCTGCTCGTCTCCGACGAGACGATCTGCGCCTTCGGCCGTCTGGGCACGATGTTCGCCTGTGACAAGTTCGGCTACGTGCCCGACATGATCACCTGCGCCAAGGGCATGACCTCGGGCTACTCCCCGATCGGTGCCTGCATCATCTCGGACAAGCTCGCCGAGCCGTTCTACAAGGGTGACAACACCTTCCTGCACGGCTACACCTTCGGCGGACACCCGGTGTCCTCCGCGGTGGCGCTCGCCAACCTCGACATCTTCGACAAGGAAGGCCTCAACCAGCACGTGCTGGACAACGAGGACGCCTTCCGCTCGACGCTGGAGAAGCTGCACGACCTGCCGATCGTCGGCGACGTCCGCGGCAACGGCTACTTCTACGGCATCGAGCTCGTCAAGGACAAGGTCACCAAGGAGTCCTTCACGGACGAGGAGACCGAGCGCGTGCTCTACGGCTTCCTCTCGAAGGCGCTCTTCGAGAACGGCCTGTACTGCCGCGCCGACGACCGTGGGGACCCGGTCATCCAGCTGGCCCCGCCGCTGACCGCCGACCAGGGCACCTTCGACGAGATCGAGGGCATCCTGCGCCGCGTGCTCACCGAGGCCTGGACCAAGCTCTAACCAGCTCGCGTCCTCCCACCGTCCCGCAGGCGGCAAACTGCCGGACCACACGGCCCGGATCCCCCGTTCGAGTGAGAACGCGGGGGTCCGGGCCGTGTGCTGTCACCATTCAAGACGTTCATCTCTTTACATCTCATTGCGGCGCCAGTGACCAAGCGGGCTCCGCTTCGTTCCCCCGGACGGAGGTGTACGCCATGGTGGCTCCACGGGACAACGCTCCGCCGGACAAGGCTCCGTCGGACAGAACTCCTTCGGACAGAGTCCCGCCCCAGGACGATCTGCTCTGGGCACGGTCCCTTCACTACTCCCACAGCGGCTCGCCGGGCCTCATCGGGGTCTCGGTCGGCGTCCGCGCCGGCGAGATCCTCGCCCTGACCGGCCCCCGGGGCAGCGGCAAGACCACGCTCCTGCGCTGCCTGTCGGGACGGCTGCGGCCCGAACAGGGCGAGGTCTGGTTCAACAGCGTCCCCGTGCACACCATGGGGACCGTGGCCCGCGAACGGCTGCTCCAGGGCAGCTTCGGCTGGATCGGCCCCGAGCCGCGCCTCCTGCCCGAACTGCGGGTCTGGGAGAACGCCGCGCTGCCGCTGCTGATCGCGGGCGCCGGACACCGCACCGCCAAACGGGCGGCCTGCGAATGGCTGGACCGCCTCGACATCGGCGCCTTCGCCCGCAAGCACCCCGGCGCCCTCACCCGGGCCGAGTCCCAGCGCGTCGCCCTGGCCCGCGCCCTCGCGCACCTTCCCGCCGTGGTCTTCGCCGACGAGCCCACGGCCCCGCTGCACCGCACCGAGCGCTCCCTGCTGCTGCGCACCCTCACCACGGCCGCCCGCTCCCACGGCATCACCGTGCTGCTGGCCACCCACGACGAGGAGACCGCAGCCGTCGCCGACCGCCGCTTCGGCCTGCTCGACGGCCGACCGGCCGCCACGGCAGCCGCGGCCGGACTCCCCCCGACCGCCATCCCCCAGCCCCCGGAGGACCAGGCCGCGTGCTCGCTCTCCGCCTAGCCCGCGGCTCCCGGCCGCTGGTACAGCTGCGCCGGCTGCTCGTCGCCGCCGCCTCCGCCGGCAGCGGCTTCCTGCTGCTGTACGTGCTCGCGCAGGCCACCGCCCGGCCCGCCGGATCGTTCCCTCAGCTCCTGTGGGCCCTGGTCCCCCTCGCCGTCACCGTCCAGTTCGCCGTCGCCGTGGCCCGTACCGACCCAGCGACCCGGCCCCCGGAAGGACTGGACGCCGCCGGGCTGGGACCCGTACGGCTCACCCTGGTCGCGACCATCTCCACCGCCGTGGCCTGCACTCTCGGCAGCGCCGTCGCCCTGGCCGTCTTCCTCCACCTGCGCGGGGAGGTGACCGGGCTGCCCTTCGACGGCGCCGGGGCCGGACTGCTCCACGCCGAGGAGCCGCTGCCCGTGGCGGCCGCCCTCACCCTGTTGGCCATGCTGCCGCTGGCCGCCTCGGTCACCACCGCCCTCGCCCTGCGCCCGCACCCCCGGCCCGCACCTCAGACCGCGCTGCCCTGGGGCATCGCCCTCACCGCCTGCGGACTCGCCGTGCTGGCCTACGCCCGCCCCGGCGGAGCCGGCATGCCCGCGGGTTGGGCGCTGACCGCCCTCGGGCTCGCCCTCGCCGGACCGGGCCTGGCCTACGCCTGCGGGGCGCTGGTCCAGTCCGTCCGTCCGAGCGCGCTCAGGCTGCTGGCCGGGCGGGCCCTCCAGGAGGAGGCCCCCCGCGTGGGCGCACCCCTCGGTGTCCTGTGCGCCGTCGGGGCGGGCGCCCTCAGCGCCGTGGCCCTGCGCGGCCACGGCGGGCTCCAGGTCCCGCTCGGGCCGCTGACGGTTCCCGCCGCCGTTCTCGTGGCGCTGTGCGCGGCCGCCACCCTGCTCACCTCCGCGGTCGAGGTCCACCAGGCACGGGCCGCCACCCGCGAGACGCTGACCGGGCTCGGAGCCCCGGGCAAGGTCCTCCGTACGGCCGCGACCGTACGCGCCACCGCGCTGGTGGCGGTGTGCCTGCCGCTCAGCTGGGGTGTGTCACAGCTGACGTCGCTGGCATTGACCCGCTGAGACGGACAGCCCTTAGGGTGGGCCGAATGGTCAACCCACACATCGAGACCGACATCGAGATCGAGACCCTCGCCGAATTCGACCGGGTCGCTGCCCGCGGCTCGCTCAGCGGGTACCGGATCCAGTCGGTCAACCTGCTGGAGCGGACCTTCGCCCTGCTGTCCGCCGACACCTCGTCGGCGGTCTTCCTGGGCTGCGCGATGGAACCGGACGCCTCGGTCAAGGTGCGCGCGGACGGCGCCCTGGTCTTCCCGCCCGTCCCCGACCTGCCCTTCAACCCGTACCGGGGCCTGCTCTACACGCCCGAGGAACTCTTCACCGGGCTGTCCGAAGGCTACGAGGCCACCCCGGACGCCGAGGCGTACGCCTGGTTCCAGGAGACCAAGGCGGACGGGGACATCTACTCCTCGATGCTGCGCTCCATCCACGACGACGCCATCTCCGACGCCCTCGACGAGCACCTTGCCGGCGCCCGCGTGGTCGGGGTGATGGGCGGCCACGCCATGACCCGCGGCGGCGACGCCTACCGGGGCGCGGCCGAACTCGCCCGGACGCTGACCCGCTCCGGACACACCGTGGCCACCGGCGGCGGCCCCGGCGCGATGGAGGCGGCCAACCTCGGCGCCTACCTCGCCCCGGCCCCCGACGAGGCCCTGCCCGAAGCCCTGCGGATGCTGGCCAAGGCCCCGTCCTTCACCCCGTCCGTGTCCGACTGGGCGCGCGCGGCCTTCGCCGTACGGGAACGCTGGCCGGCGGCCGCGGGCGGCGACTCGGTGGGCATCCCGACCTGGTTCTACGGACACGAGCCGCCGAACCCCTTCGCCGGGCACATCGCGAAGTACTTCGCGAACGCCACCCGGGAGGACGGACTGCTCGCCCGGTCCAACGCGGGCGTGGTGTTCCTGCCGGGCGCGGCGGGCACGGTCCAGGAGATCTTCGACAACGCGACGCCCAACTACTACGCGTCCCGGGGCGAGCCCACCCCGATGGTCCTCGTCGACCGCGCCCACTGGACCGAACAGCTGCCGGCCTGGCCGCTGCTCCAGGCACTGGCCCGCGGCCGGTCGATGGAGTCCCGGATCGCCCTGGTCGACTCGGTGTCCGAGGTCCCGGCGGCCCTCGCCGCAATGAACTGACCTCGACGACCTGCCCCGGGCAGGCAACTTCTTTCCCCTTTTCCACGTCTGGAAGAGGTACGCACTACGTAAAACCTGCCAGACGTGAACGGAGCCCTCGGGTGCTCATAGGCCTGCTCACCGCCATCGCGGCGTCCATCTGCTACGGCACCGGGTCCGTCCTGCAAGCCGTGGGCTCACGGCGGGCGGCCCGGATGTCGTCGGCCGCCGCAGGGGTCACCCAGCACGGCGGCCCGAACCTCAGCTCCACGGCGAAGGCCGCGATGACCTGGGAGTTCATCGTCGGGACGATCCTGGACTTCGTGGGCTTCGGCCTGGGCGCCCTGGCGGCCCGCCTCCTGCCGCTCTTCCTCTCCCAGACCGTCATCAGCGCCAACCTGGTGATCACGGCCGTGCTGAGCGTGAAGATGCTCGGCATCCGGCTGACCCGCAAGGAATGGACCTCCATCGGGGTCGTCTGCGCGGCCCTGGTCCTGCTGGCGACGGCCGCGGGCCACGAGGGCGGCCACTACGCGCCGGCCGCCACGCACTGGTGGCTCCTGGCGGTGACCGTGCTGATCATCGTGGGCGGCACGGTGGCGGTACGTTTCCTCGGTGCCCGGGCCGCGATCCTGGCGGGCCTGCTGTCGGGTCTGGCGTTCGGCGCGCTGGGCGTCGGGGTCCGCATCCTGAACGGCGTCGACCCGTTCTCTTTCGCCTCGCTCCTCACCGACCCGGCCCTGTACGCGATCGTCCTGGCGGGGGTCGGCGGCATGTACCTGCACACCGTGGCCCTCCAGATCGGCTCGGTGAACGGCGCCACCGCCGCCCTGGTGGTCGGCGAAACCGTGCTCCCCGGAGCGATCGGCGTCCTCTGGCTGGGCGACGCCTCCCGCCCCGGCATGGCCTGGCTGGCGGTCCTCGGCTTCGTCCTGGCGGTAACCGGCGCCGTAGCAGTCGCCTGGTACGGCAACCACGAGGGCGCCGAAGCGACCGCCCCTGCCGAACCGGTCCCGGTCCCCTGACCCTGCGCACTCCAGCCGTCCGGCGTACGAGAACCCGGGCCTGGGCCAGAGCCAATCCAGCCGTCCGGCGTACGAGAACCCGGGCCTGGGCCGGAGCCAATCCAGCCGTCCGGCGTACGAGAACCCGGGCCTGGGGCGGAGCCAATCCAGCCGTCCGGCGTTTGAGGACCGGGGTCTGGGGCGGAGCCCCAGAAGGGGTCCGGGCACAGCCTGGGGAACGGGCGAAGGGCGGGTAGGGGACCTCGCCCCGCGCAGCGGGCAAAGGGTGCTGCGGGGACCTCGCCCCGCACAGCGGGCAAAGGGTGCTGCGGGGACCCCGCCCCGCGGGGCCCTACTCCCCCGGCAGCACGACCACCTCGCCCGGGGCGAAGGTCACCGCAACCCGGTCCCCGACGGCCGGCGCCCCGGCCAGGTCGCACTCCGCCTCCAGCACCGGCCCCACCTCGGGCCGCAGCAACAGCGCGACGTGCGTCCCCCGGAAGGTCCGCGACACCACCTCGCACCCCAGCCCCCCGGGCGACAGCAGCACACCGGCCGGCCGGATCAGCACCTTCCGCTCCCCCGCCGGCGCCCCGGCCGGAACCGGGACCTTCCCCCACGGAGTCGCCGCCACCCCGGCGGAAAGCTCCGCCGGCACGACGTTCTCGAAGCCCAGGAACCGCGCCACGAACTCCGACGCCGGCCGCTGCCACACCTCCAGCGGGGTCCCCGCCTGCGCGATCCGCCCGTCCCGCATGACGACCACCCGGTCGGCCAGCGCGAACGCCTCGCCCTGGTCGTGCGTGACGGCCAGCACGGTCGTGCCCAGCCGCGAGAACAGCCCCTGCAGCTCCACCACGAGCCGCTCCCGCAGCCCGCGGTCCAGCTGCCCGAGCGGCTCGTCCAGCATCAGCAGCCGCGGCGAAGGCGCGAGCGCCCGCGCCAGCGCGACCCGCTGCTGCTCGCCGCCGGACAGTGAGGCCACCGCCCGGTCCTGCGCCCCGGGGAGGCCGACCAGCTCCAGCAGCTCCGCGACCCGGGCCCCGTAGGACTGCTTCGAGCCCGAGCCCCGCATCCGCAGGCCGAAGGCGACGTTCCCGCCCACGTCCCGGTGGGGGAACAGCTGGTGGTCCTGGAACATCAGGCCCACCCCGCGCCGGTGTACGGGCACTGCGGCCTGGTCGGCGCCGCCCAGCAGCACCCTCCCGCCGGCGACGGTCTGGAGCCCGGCCACCACCCGGAGCAGGGTGGACTTGCCGCTCCCGCTCGGGCCGAGCACGCACACGATCTCGTGCTCGGCGACGGCCAGGTCCACGGCGTCCACGACCGCGCGCTCACCGAAGCGGACCGACACCCCTTCCAGCTGAAGCAGGGTCATCAGAATTCTCCGGAGGTCTTGTCGGGTCGCAGCCGCTCCAGCAGGAGCAGGGACACCGCGCACACCAGCATCAGGATCGTGCTCAGGGCCATCGCCTGCCCGTAGTTCATCTCCCCGGCCCGCCCCA
This sequence comes from Streptomyces sp. NPDC104226, assembly GCF_055584085.1. Lineage (NCBI taxonomy): Bacteria > Bacillati > Actinomycetota > Actinomycetes > Kitasatosporales > Streptomycetaceae > Streptomyces > Streptomyces sp. NPDC104226. The sequence continues at coordinate 122,231 of NZ_JBVJMS010000017.1, read as the reverse complement.
GCAGCCGCGCCACGGCGACCGGCAGCGTCGGGTGGTCGGGCCGCGCGATGAAGACGGTCGCCCCGAACTCCCCGAGGGACACGGCGAAGGCGAAGCCCGCCGCGATCAGCAGGGCCCGCCGCACCATCGGCAGGTCCACCTCCCGCCAGGCCCGCAGCGGTGAGGCGCCGAGTACGGCGGCGGCCTCCCGCAGCCGGCCGTCCACCGCGCGCAGGACCGGCAGCATGGTCCGTACGACGAAGGGAACGCCCACCAGCGCCTGCGCCAGCGGCACCAGGATCCACGAGGTCCGCAGGTCCAGCGGCGGCTCGTCGAGGGTGATGAGGAAGCCGAAGCCGACGGTCACGGCGGACACCCCCAGCGGGAGCATCAGCAGCGCGTCGAAGCCCCGTACGAAACGGCCCGCGCGCCGGGTCAGCGCCGCGGCCGCGAGCCCGCCGACGACCAGCGCGATGGCGGTGGCGGCGAGTGCGTACTGCAGGGAGTTCCAGATCGCCTCCAGCGGCGGAACCAGGAAGGTTCCGCCACCGGCTCCGACTTCCTGGAGCGCCCGGTAGAAGCCGAACCCGTACCCGCCCGGGGCGTCGAGGGAGCGTTCCACGAGCACGGCGAGCGGCGCCACGATCAGCAGCGCCACCGTCAGCAGCACCCCGCCGAGCAGGGTGCGCTGGGCCCAGCCGCGCGGCCGGTGCGTGGTCCGCCCCGGGTCGACCAGCCGCAGCGCGGTCTCCCGCTTGCGCACGGTCCAGGCGTGCACGCCGAGGATCGCTCCGATGGCCGCGAACTGCACCATCGTCAGCACGGCGGCCGTCGGCAGGTCCAGGAGCTGCGCGGTCTGCCGGTAGACCTCCACCTCCAGGGTGGAGTACGCGGGCCCGCCCAGGATCTGCACGACGCCGAAGGAGGAGAACGTGAACAGGAACACCATCAGCGAGGCGGCCGCGACGGCCGGCCCCAGCGCGGGCAGGGTCACGCGCCGCCAGGCGGCGAACCGCCCGGCGCCCAGCACCCGGGCGGCCTCCTCCTGGCGCGGGTCCAGCTGCGCCCACAGCCCGCCGACCGTGCGGACGACCACGGCGTAGTTGAAGAAGACGTGCGCGAGCAGGATCGCCCAGACGGTCGTGTCGAGGCGGATCCCCCACACCTCGTCCGTCAGACCGTTCCGGCCCACCAGTGCCAGGAACGCGGTGCCGACCACGACGGTCGGCAGCACGAACGGCACCGTCACGAGCGCCCGCAGCAGCTGTTTGCCGGGGAACTCGAAGCGCGCGAAGACGTACGCGCCGGGGAGTGCGATCAGGAGCGTGAGCGCCGTGGACGCGAGCGCCTGCCAGGTGGTGAACCAGAGCACGTCGCCGATGTCGGGCCGGGCCAGCACCTCGCCGATCCGGCCGAACTGCCAGCCGGCGTCCGTCTTGAGCCCGCGCCCGACGATCGCGGCCACGGGGTACGCGAAGAACAGCCCGAAGAAGACGAGCGGCACGGCCATCAGACCGAGCCTGACGGCCGTGGCCCGCCCGCTCTCCTTCGCAGCCTCGTTCACCCGTCCTACTTCACGACGAGGGCGGACCAGGTCTTGATCCACTGGTCACGGTTCTTCGCGATCGCCTCCGGGGCGACCGTCTCGGGCTTCTCGATGACCACGCCGTGCTTGGTGAACAGCTCCGGCAGGGCCGCGTCCTTGGCCACCGGGTTCACGAACATCTGGAGCGGCATGTCCTCCTGGAACTTCTTGGAGATCAGGAAGTCCAGGAGCGCCTTGCCGCCCTCCTCGTTCTTCGCGCCCTTGAGCAGGCCCGCGAACTCGGTCTGGCGGAAGCAGGTGCCCGTCGAGACGCCCGTCGGGGCCTCGGCCGGCTGCGGCTCGCCGTAGAGGACCTCGACCGGCGGGCTGGAGGCGTAGGAGACGACCAGCGGGCGGTCGCCCTTGGCCTTCTTGCCGCCGGCCGAGCCGGAGAAGCGCTCGTTGTAGGCCTGCTCCCAGCCGTCGACGACCTCGACGCCGTTGGCCTTGAGCTTGGTCCAGTAGTCCTTCCAGCCCTCGTCCCCGTACTTGCCGACGGAGGCGAGGAGGAAGCCGAGGCCGGGCGAGGAGGTCGCGGCGTTCTCGGTGACCAGCAGGTTCTTGTACTCCGGCTTGATCAGGTCGTCCAGCGTCTGCGGCGGGGCGAGCTTCTTGTCGGCGAAGTAGGCCTTGTCGTAGTTCACGCAGATGTCGCCGGAGTCCACGGGGGTGACCCGGTGCTCCTTGTCGAGCACGAACTCGGGCTTCACGCCGGCCAGGCCCTTGGCCTCGTAGGGCGTGAAGATGCCCTGGTCGAGGGCGCGGGACAGGAGCGTGTTGTCCACGCCGAAGAAGACGTCGCCGCGCGGGGAGCCCTTGGTGAGGATCTCCTGGTTCAGAGCCGCGCCCGCGTCGCCGGACTTCAGGACCTTGACGGTGTAGCCGCTCTGCTGCTCGAACTCCTTGAGGACCGTGTCGGTCACGTTGAAGGAGTCGTGCGAGACGAGGGTGATCGTCTTCGACTTCGGGGCGTCGCTCGCCCCGGCGGACTTGTCCTTGGCGTCGCCGCCGCCGCAGGCGCTGAGCGTGGTGACGCCGAGCGCGGCCGCGAGCGCGACGCCCGCCATCTTCTTGGTGGTGCTCATTGGTGCATTCCTCCTGGGATGTCCAGGAGAAGACGCGGCCCTGCCCGGCGCTCTGTGGAGCGGACGCCGGGCAGGGCGCAACAGCTTGAGTGATGACCGAACTTCCTACCCCGAATGACCGGGGCGAGGTTCAGAGGGTCTGCGGTGACGGTTACCGCACTCTCAGCGCTGTGGCGCTCCCCTGTCGGAATATGAAAATTTGGTTCGGCCACAGGGTACCCCGCGGCCGAAAGTAAACCTCAATTGACGAAAATCAGCGCTCCGAGGCGGCGAGCTGGCCGCACGCGCCGTCGATCTCCTGACCGCGGGTGTCGCGGACGGTCACCGGCACGCCGTGGCGGGCGATGGCCTCCACGAACGCCTTCTCGTCCTCGGGCCGCGAGGCGGTCCACTTCGAACCCGGCGTCGGGTTCAGCGGGATCAGGTTGACGTGCACGCGCTTGCCCTTGAGCAGCCTGCCGAGCAGGTCGCCACGCCAGGCCTGGTCGTTGATGTCGCGGATCAGGGCGTACTCGATGGAGATCCGGCGGCCGGACTTCTCCGCGTACTCCCAGGCCGCGCCGAGCACCTCGCGGACGTTCCAGCGGGTGTTCACGGGCACCAGGGTGTCGCGCAGCTCGTCGTCCGGGGCGTGCAGGGAGACGGCCAGGCGGCACTTGAAGCCCTCGTCGGCGAAGCGCAGCATCGCCGGGACCAGGCCCACGGTGGAGACGGTGATCCCGCGCTGGGACAGACCCAGGCCGTCGGGCTCCGGGTCGGTGAGGCGGCGGATGGCGCCGACGACGCGGTTGTAGTTGGCGAGCGGCTCGCCCATGCCCATGAAGACGATGTTCGACAGCCGGGCGGGCCCGCCGGGGACCTCGCCGTCGCGCAGGGCGCGCATGCCGTCGACGATCTGGTGCACGATCTCGGCCGTCGACAGGTTGCGGTCGAGGCCCGCCTGGCCGGTGGCGCAGAACGGGCAGTTCATGCCGCAGCCGGCCTGCGAGGAGATGCACATGGTGACCCGGTCCGGGTAGCGCATCAGCACGGACTCGACGAGCGTGCCGTCGTGCAGCTTCCACAGGGTCTTGCGGGTGGTGTCGTCATCGCACGAGATGTGGCGGATGACGTTCATCAGGTCCGGCAGCAGCTCCTGCCGGAGCCTCTCGCGGGACGCCGCGGGGATGTCGGTCCACTCGGCCGGGTCGTGCGCGTACCGGGCGAAGTAGTGCTGGGAGAGCTGCTTGGCCCGGAAGGGCTTCTCGCCGATCGCGGCGACCGCCTCCCGGCGCTCCTCCGGGGTGAGGTCGGCGAGGTGCCGGGGCGGCTTCTTCGCTCCCTTGGGGGCGACGAAAGTGAGCTCTCCCGGAACGGGGCGGGCCATGGCAGGTACTCCTTGTAAGACGAAAGGCGCGCCGCAGAAGCAGCGCGCCTTCCAAGAGTAACCGCCCGGCGTGTACGGGCGCCTTTTCGCAGGTCAGACGGTCAGCCGGTGCCGACGAACAGCGCCAGCAGCAGCCAGACCACCGGAGCCGTCGGCAGCAGGGAGTCCAGCCGGTCCATGATGCCGCCGTGACCCGGCAGCAGGGTGCCCATGTCCTTGATCCCGAGATCCCGCTTGATCATGGATTCCCCGAGGTCGCCGAGCGTGGCGCTGACCGCGACGGCGAGGCCGAGCACGAGGCCCTGCCACCAGACGCCCCCGTCGATCAGGAACTCCATGCACAGCGCGCCGGCCGCCATCGCGAAGGCCACCGCTCCGAAGAGCCCCTCGCGGGTCTTTCCGGGGCTGATGCGCGGGGCGAGCTTGGTCTTGCCGAAGCGCCAGCCGACCGCGTAGGCCCCGGTGTCGCTGACCACCGTCAGGAGCAGGAAGGTGATCACCCGCTGCGGCCCGTCGTCGGCGGTGAGCAGCATCGCGACGAAGGTGGCCAGGAAGGGCACGTAGAACGCCGCGAAGGCACCCGCCGTGACGTCCTTGAGGTAGTCCTCGGGCGGATCGGTCATCCGCCAGACGAGGACGGCCAGCACCGTCAGCGCCATGGCCACCCAGGCGCCCTCGGCACCGCGGACGTATCCGGCGATGACCATGGCCGCGCCGCCGATGGCGAGCGGGACCAGCGGGGCCTTGATGCCCTTCTTCTCCTGGAGCCGGGAGGTGAGCTCCCACAGGCCGACGACGACCGCCACGACGACGACGCCGACGAAGACGGCCTTGACGATCAGCAGCGAGGCGAAGATCACCGCGCCGAGGCCCACTCCGACCCCTATGGCGGCGCGCAGGTCCCGCCCGGCCCGCTTCTTCTGAGGCGGGGGCGAGGCGTCCTGCGGTGCCGGCGAAGGCGGGGTCGGCGGGGGGCTGGGCATGGGCTCCTGCGGCGGCGTCTCGGCGCGGAAGAGGGAGCCGCCGTCAGCGGCGGCCCCCCGATCGCGTGCTTCCCGGTCGTCGAAGTCACGGCCGGCGGCATCGGGCACGATGGGCATGGGCCGAGTGTGCGGGCCCACCAGCGCATCGTAGGCGGGACCCGCCGGAACCGGCTCCGGCTGCCAGGAAGTGTCGTTCATCAGACTTCGAGGAGCTCGGCTTCCTTGTGCTTGAGGAGCTCGTCCACCTGCGCGACGTACTTCGCGGTGGTGTCGTCGAGCTCCTTCTCGGCGCGGCGCACCTCGTCCTCGCCGGCTTCCTTGTCCTTGACGAGCTTGTCGAGGGCGTCCTTCGCCTTGCGGCGGATGGCGCGGATCGACACCTTGGAGTCCTCGGCCTTGGTGCGCGCGACCTTGATGTACTCCTTGCGGCGGTCCTGCGTCAGCTCGGGGAAGGTCACCCGGATGATGCTGCCGTCGTTGCTGGGGTTGACGCCCAGGTCGGAGTCGCGGATGGCCGTCTCGATGTTGCGCAGGGCGCTCTTGTCGAACGGGGTCACGATCGCCATGCGCGGCTCGGGGACCGAGAAGGAGGCGAGCTGGTTGATGGGCGTGATGGCGCCGTAGTACTCCGCCACGATCTTGTTGAACATCGCCGGGTGCGCACGGCCGGTGCGAATCGCGGCGAAGTCTTCCTTGGCGACGACGACGGCCTTTTCCATCTTCTCCTCGGCCTCGAGGAGGATCTCTTCGGTCACCACGTGCTCCTGCATGTCAGAAATGGATGGTTCAGGCGGACGGGGGCCTGCTCAGGCCCGGGTGCCCTGGTCGCTCACGAGCGTGCCGATCTTCTCACCCTTGACCGCTCGCGCGATATTGCCCTCGGCGAGCAGCTCGAAGACCAGGATCGGCAGCTTGTTGTCGCGGCACAGCGTGATGGCGGTGGCATCGGCGACCTTGAGGTCGCGCGACAGCACCTCGCTGTACTCCAGCGCGTCGAACTTCACCGCGTCCGGGTTCTTCTTGGGGTCGGAGTCGTAGACCCCGTCGACGCCGTTCTTGCCCATGAGGAGGGCTTCCGCGTCGATTTCCAGGGCGCGCTGGGCGGCCGTGGTGTCGGTGGAGAAGTAGGGCATGCCCATGCCGGCGCCGAAGATGACGACGCGGCCCTTCTCCAGGTGGCGGACGGCGCGGAGCGGGATGTACGGCTCGGCGACCTGGCCCATGGTGATGGCCGTCTGGACGCGGGAGTCGATGCCTTCCTTCTCCAGGAAGTCCTGGAGGGCGAGGCAGTTCATGACCGTACCGAGCATGCCCATGTAGTCGGACCGGGCCCGGTCCATGCCGCGCTGCTGGAGTTCGGCGCCGCGGAAGAAGTTGCCGCCGCCGATCACCACGGCGATCTCCGCGCCGTCGCGGACCACCGCGGCGATCTCGCGGGCGATGGCGTGGACCACGTCGGGGTCGACGCCGAGTCCTCCGCCACCGGAGAAGGCCTCGCCCGACAGCTTCAGCATGAAGCGGCGGCCCTTCTTGTCCTGGTCGCTCTTGTCGTCGGAAGCGGTGTGGGTGTCCACGCCCTGATTCATGGAGATCTCCTCGTGCACATACGAAGAAGGCCATTGCCGGTGGGTCCTCGCGGTTCCCTCTACGGCAATGGCCTCCTCGTCAGATCTGCGGTCGCCCTGCGCGAACGCGGGCGACTGCTTCAGACCCTACCGGGGTCCGGTGTCCGTCGCGTACGGACGGACTCAGATGCCGACCTTGATGCGCGAGAAGCGCACCAGGGTGACACCGGCCTCGTCCAGAACCTTCTGGACGGACTTCTTGGCGTCCAGGGCGTACGCCTGGCCGAGCAGCGTGTTGTCGCGGAAGAAGCCGTTGACACGACCCTCGACGATCTTCGGCAGCGCGGCTTCCGGCTTGCCCTCGGCGCGGGTGACCTCTTCGGCCACGCGGCGCTCGGACTCGACGACCTCGGCCGGAACGTCCTCGGCGGACAGCCACTTCGGCGCGAACGCGGCGATGTGCTGCGCGACGCCGCGGGCGACCTCGGCGTTCTCCTTGTCGAGCTCGACCAGGACACCGATCTGGAACGGCAGGTCGGGCATCGTGCGGTGCATGTACGCCGAGACGTAACCGCCGGTGAACTGCGCGAAGCGGTCCAGGACGATCTTCTCGCCGAGGTTGGCGTTGGCCTCGTCGACGAACGCCTGCACGGTCTTGCCGGGGGCGATCTCGGACGCGAGCAGCGCGTCGATGTCGGCCGGGGAGGTCGCGGCGACGTGCGCGGCCAGCTCTTCGGTGACGGCCAGGAACTTGTCGCCCTTGGCGACGAAGTCCGTCTCGCACTTCAGCTCGACGAGGACACCGGAGGTGTTGTCGTCGGCGATGAGGGAGACGACGGCACCGTTCTCGGCAGAACGGCCCTCGCGCTTGGCGACGCCCTTCTGACCCTTGATACGGAGCGCCTCGACGGCCTTGTCGACGTCGCCGTCGGCCTCGACCAGAGCGTTCTTGCAGTCAAGCATGCCGACGCCGGTGAGCTCGCGGAGCTTCTTGACGTCAGCGGCGGTGTAGTTCGCCATGAGTCTGTGATTCTCTCTCGAAGTCGTAGATCTACGGGTGAACGGCGGAGGAGCGCGCTCGTGGCGCGGCTCCCCCGCCGTCATCGTCCGTGCTGCGAGTGCCCGGCGCGTGAACGCCGGGCGCTCTCAGTGGGTCAGGCCTGCTCGGCGTCGGCGGCCGGAGCCTCGACGACAGCCTCGGCGGCGGGGGCCTCGACAGCGGCCTCGGCCGGAGCGGCCTCAGCGTCGTCGGCCTTCTTCTCGCCCTCGAGCAGGTCGCGCTCCCACTCGGCGAGCGGCTCGGCGGCGGCCTTCTCGCCCGGCTTCGAGTCGCCCGTGGCGGCACCGGAACGGGCGATGAGGCCCTCGGCGACGGCGTCGGCGATCACGCGGGTGAGCAGGGTGACGGAGCGGATCGCGTCGTCGTTGCCCGGGATCTTGTAGTCGACCTCGTCGGGGTCGCAGTTGGTGTCGAGGATCGCGACGACCGGGATGTGGAGCTTGCGCGCCTCACCGACGGCGATGTGCTCCTTCTTGGTGTCGACGATCCAGACGGCGCTGGGGACCTTCGACATCTCGCGGATACCACCGAGGGTCTTCTCCAGCTTGATCTTCTCGCGGGAGAGGACCAGGAGCTCCTTCTTGGTGAGACCCGAGGCGGCGACGTCCTCGAAGTCGATCGCCTCAAGCTCCTTCAGACGCTGAAGGCGCTTGTAGACGGTGGAGAAGTTGGTGAGCATGCCACCCAGCCACCGCTGGTTGACGTAGGGCATACCAACGCGCGTCGCCTGCTCGGCGATGGCCTCCTGGGCCTGCTTCTTGGTACCGACGAACATGATGGAACCGCCGTGGGCGACGGTCTCCTTCACGAACTCGTAGGCGCGGTCGATGTACGACAGCGACTGCAGCAGGTCGATGATGTAGATGCCGTTGCGCTCCGTGAAGATGAAGCGCTTCATCTTCGGGTTCCAGCGGCGGGTCTGGTGACCGAAGTGGACGCCGCTTTCCAGCAGCTCCCGCATCGTTACGACGGCCATGGCCATCTCCTTGTTTTCTCGGTTTGGTTCCTGACGCCCCTGTCGCGCCCTGCCCCCGTGGAGGGGACCGAGAGACGCTGCCACCTGGCCCTGAGGAGCCGGTGCTGGGGCGTGCGAAGTCGACCCGGTGACCCGGATCGCCACAAGAAGTGTACGGGACCCGCTGGTATGCCGGATGACGCGGTTGTCCACAGCCGCCCGCCCGTCCACAGGCCCGGGCGGGACCGGCCCGGGGTCCGGAACCCTGGCCCCCATGACAAAGCTGCTGCTCACCCTGCTTCTGCCCCTGAGCCTCGCCCTGGGCCTCGCTCCGGGCCCGTCTCCGGCCACCGGGCCCTCACGCGCTCCGGCGGGCGGGCGCCCGCTCCCTTCCCCCTTGACGGTGGTCCGCTGGTGGGACCCGCCTCCGACCCCGTACGCGGCCGGCCACCGCGGGGTGGACCTGGCGGCCCCGGTGGGCACGGAGCTCCGCGCGGTGGGCCCGGGCCGGGTCCACTACGCCGGCCCGGTCGCGGGCCGCGGAGTCCTCTCCCTGACCCTCCCGAACGGCCTGCGGACGACCTACGAGCCGGTCCGCCCCCTGGTGGCGGAAGGCGCCGAGGTCACGGCGGGCCAGGTGGTGGCCGTCCTCACGGACGGCCGGCACTGCCCGAGCCCCTGCCTCCACTGGGGCCTCCTCCACGCCCACACCTACCGCAACCCCCTGGCTCTCCTCCCCCGCCCGACTCCCCGCCTCCTGCCCACGCAGCCGTCCGGCGCTTGAGGAGCGGGGCCGGCTCAGCCCCCGACGCCCCGCAGGGCCATCGCCACCGCCGCGTCCGTCACGACGACGGGATCCTCCCCCGCACCCGCCTCGATCCGCCGGACCGCCGCGTCCACCACGCCCTGGAGCAACATCGCCGCAAGCCTCGGCTCGGCCTGCCCCAGCGCGCCCAGCGCCTCCACGATCATCGCGATCAGACTCCCGTGCGCCGCACGGATCTTCTCCCGCGCCCCGGCGTCCAGCTCGCTCGCCGAGATCGCCACGACCGCCCGGTGCCTCTTGTCACCCACCAGCCCCAGCTGGCTGCGCACATACGCCTCGATCTTCGCCTCCGGCGCCTCCGCCTCGGACATCGCCGCCTCGATCTCGGCCGCCCACACGGGGAAGTCCACCGCGCACAGCTCTTCGACGACGGCCGCGCGGGACCGGAAGTACTCGTAGACGGAGGACCGGGCGAGGCCGGTCCTCTCGGCGAGGGCGGGGAAGGTCAGCGCTTCCGTCCCCCCTTCGGACAGCAGGGAACGCGCGGCGTCCAACAGGGCGCCGCGCTGCATCGACCGGTGCTCGGCCACGGAGGCCGCTCGAATCCTGGGCACGCATCCACTCTACGGACGTACCGCAAGGCCGTCGTCCGCTCCCGGCCCCGCCCCTGCCCCGGTTCAGCGCCCTACGTCCGCCAGCTTCGCCCGGAGCTGCAGGACCGACTTGGTGTGGATCTGGCTGACGCGGCTCTCGGTGACGCCGAGGACGTTGCCGATCTCGGCGAGGGTGAGGCCCTCGTAGTAGTAGAGGGTCACCACCGTCTTCTCCCGCTCGGGCAGCGTGTTGATGGCCCGCGCCAGCAGCCGGCGCAACTCCCGGTCCTCCGCGACCTCCACCGGGTTGTCCGCGGCGGTGTCCTCCAGGGTGTCCATCAGGGAGAGGCGGTCGCCCTCCCCGCCCACGTGCAGCAGCTCTTCGAGGGCGACCACGTTGGCCAGCGACAACTGGCTGAAAACGGCGTGGAGATCCTCCACCGCGATGCCCATCTCCCCGGCGACCTCGTGCTCGGTGGGGGTGCGCCGCAGCTGGGCCTCCAGCGTGGCGTAGGCCCGTTCCACGGCGCGCGCCTTCTGCCGCACCGAGCGGGGGATCCAGTCCAGCGCCCGCAACTCGTCGATCATCGCGCCGCGGATGCGGGTGATCGCGTACGTCTCGAACTTGATGGACCGTTCGATGTCGAACTTCTCGATGGCGTCGATCAGCCCGAAGACTCCGGAGGAGACGAAGTCGGCCTGTTCCACATTGGGCGGCAGGCCGACGCTGACCCGGCCCGCCACGTACTTCACGAGGGGCGAGTAGTGCAGGATCAGCTGCTCCCGCAGCCGCTCGTCACCCGAGTCCTTGTACGAGCGCCACAGCACCTCCAGCGACGAGGGCGCGGTGGACCGCTCGCTGCCGCGCGCAGCGGGGGGCACCGCAGCGCGGTCGGACCCTGAGGTGTGCTGGGGCATGCTTCGCCTTTGCCGGAGCCGGATTCCTTGGGAGCGTAGCGTGACGGAAGTGTCGCGGTGCGCGAAGAGTACGGGATCGCACGGGCCCGCAAAGGCGCCCCGACTCGCGCGGGCGACCCGGGACCGGCGCCTGGCGCACGGTCCCGGCGGGTGCCACCGGGAAGACCGCGTCTCTCATCGGCTTCACTCTTTCACCGGAACGCCCCAGGTCAACGACCGCCTCGCCGGGGAACTCCGCCTTATGCGCCTCCTCTCGGCCGCTTCGAGGTCAACTGCCAGCCGTCGCCCTGCCGTTCGACGAACCCCAGAGAGTGAAGTTCGTACAGTCTGCCGATGACTTCATCGGTGCCCGTGCCCGCCGCGAGGGCCACTTCCCCCAGGTCGGCCGGGCGCCCCGCCGGGAGGGCTTCGAGCACCCGGACCGCGTCGGGACCCAGCAGGTCCCGGGCGATGACGGGGCCCCGCCGCTCGGGGGCCAGCTCCCCCATCGCCCCGACCAGCTCGACGACCTCCGCCGCGTCCGTGACCAGCACGGCCTCGCCGCGCAGCAGTTCGTGCACGCCGGCCGAGAGGCCGCTGGTGGCCGGGCCGGGGATGCCCATGGTGATCCTCCCCAGGGCCTGGGCCCGCCGGGCGGTGACCAGGGATCCGCTGCGGTGGGCCGCCTCCACCACGACCGTGCCCCGGGTCAGGGCTGCGATGACGCGGTTGCGCAGGACGAACCGGCTCGGCGTGGGGTGGCTGCCCGGCGGCAGTTCTCCGAGGAGCAGCCCCTGGGAGGCGATCCGGCCGAGCAGTCCGGCGTGCCCGCGCGGGTAGGGCACGTCCACCCCGCAGGCCAGCACGGCGACCGTGGCTCCCCCGGCGGCGAGCGCCCCGCGGTGGGCGGCGCCGTCGATCCCGTAGGCGGCGCCCGAGACCACCACCCAGCCGCGCTCGGCGAGTTCGCCCGCCAGGCCCTGGGCCATGTGGGCGCCGTACGGGGTGCACGCGCGGGCCCCGACCACCGCCACGGAGCGCAGGGCCCAGGCCCGCAGGCTCGGCCCGCCCCGCACCCACAGCCCGATGGGCCGGGCGTCGCCGAGGTCGTCCAGCTGGCTCGGCCACTCCGCCGACCCGGGGCAGACGAACCGGCCCCCGGTCTCGGCGGCGAGCGCCAGGTCCCGCCGGGGATCGGCCGCCGCGGCCCGGCGGCGGTATCCGCCGAGCCGCTCGGTGCCGACCCCGCTCAGCACTCCGGGCTCCGGTGCGGGCCCGGTCAGCAGCCGTATCAGCCCGGCGGCCCCGAACTCCCGCAGCCAGCGCCCGCCGTGCTCCTCACCGGGCTCCAGGACCCGGGTGAGCGCGGCCCGCGCGAGCACCTCGCCGGGCTCCGCCTGCGGCTCCGGGCCTGCTTCCGGTGGCACCCGTACGGGTCCGGGACCCGGTCCGGATGCCGGACCCGCGCCCGGGCCCGACGCCTCGGGGGTCATGAGGCGGCGTCCAGGTGCGCCGCGGCTCCGCGGGCGACCCCGGTGCGCAGTTCGAGGGCGACCGCCACGTCCAGGGCGTCGGGCCGGTCCCGGCTCCTCAGGTCGGCCACCGTCCAGGCGACCCGGAGCACCCGGTCGAGCCCCCGCGCGGTCAGCAGCCCGCGCTCCAGGTCCCGCTCGGCCTGGGCCAGCGCTCCGGGGGCGGCCGGCCAGCGCGTCCGCAGCTCGTGGCCCGGGACCTCCGCGTTGAGCCGCCAGGGCGTGCCGTCGAGGCGGGCCGCCGCCCGGTCACGGGCCTCGCGGACCCGGTCGGCGACCACCGCCGTGGCTTCGCCGCGGCCGCCCCGTCCCAGCAGGTCGGAGCGGGTGACCGGCTCGACCTCGACGCGCAGGTCCACCCGGTCCAGCAGCGGCCCCGACAGCCGGGCCTGGTAGCGGCGGACGACCGAGGCCGGGCAGTCGCATCCGGTCCCGTGCAGGGTGTGCCGCCCGCAGGGACAGGGGTTGGCGGCCAGCTTGTGGGCGTAGTTGAGATCTGACCGTTGACCGTTTCAGCGCCTTGCCGTCAACGGCGACGACGTCTTAGCACAACGCCATGTTGTTTCCTGTTCAACGAAGCCTGCTCACGCTGTTGATGTTCGTCACCTTCGATGTGGACTCCAGCGCTTCCTGGAGCCGGACGTTGCGAATAGCAAGGTGCTGGATCTGTGCCGCGGCGAGGGCGAGCTGAGTGGTCAGATCGCGGTTTCGTCGGCGGAGCTTCGCATTGCGAGCGATGAGCTTGTCGTGCTCGGTCGGGCCGCTGCGTGGGACCGCGGGAGCTGCGCGATGCTCGGAGATCTCGCGGGCGATCTCGGGATAGCGGCGGCGGAAAGTGGTGTTGGTCAGGTCGAGCCGGCGGGCCAGCATGAGGACGCTGGGCCTGGTGTTGGTCTCACGGCAAGCGTCCAGCACCTCCTGGAGGTGCTTGCGGATCAGAGCCTCGGGCAGATCGGGGACTCGGCGGGTCATGCCGGGACGGCCTCCTGCCCGTTGTCAGTGAGGAACTCGACGACCTCGGCCCGCCGATGCTGGATGACCTGCCGCCGGAGGGGAGGCATGAGTGGCCGGGAGGCGAGCCGCCGGTCGATCTGGGCGATCACTCGTTGCCAGGCGGCCACGTTCTCCGGAGTAAGCGCGACGTTGCGGCACTCCAGGGGCAGGCAGCCTCCGTGCGAGGGAAGACCTTCGCTGTTGCCGCGCCGCGCCTTCTCGCAGAGGGCTTTGGCCGGGTCGTTGACGCAGGTGATGTATTCGCCGGGATAGACCGCCGGATCGTTCCGCTTCATGATCCTTTTCAGGCGGTGCTTGTCCAGGGCGATCTGACCCTGGAACTGTGCGCGGTCACCGAAGTCCTTCAGCCGTCGAGCAGCCTCTTCAGCCGAAGGTCCGGCGAGGTCGAGGTGCTGGTGGGCTTCGATCATTTCCATGTAGACCTCGCCGCGGGTGATGGCCTGCTCGCTTTCGACCTCGGCTCGGAAGCCGGAGTCGCTGGTGCCGGCATAGCCCTCGAACATCTGGATTGAGTGATGCCGATATTGCAGGGCTCCTGCAATGACGCCGCCGGGGCGTCGGGCGATGTGCCAGGCCAAGGTTCGCCTGAACTGCCGGGTCTGCAGCCGGATCGCCCGGCCGGGGCCGGCCGCGACGGTGTCGGTGCGATTGTGCTCGGTGCAGAGGTAGTTCACGAATTCAGCGAACTGGTTCAGGTTCTTGTTGGTCGTGGTGTTGCCGAGGGCGAGGTTGGTGCCTTTGTGGCTGCCAGCGCTGTGGAGAAGGCGACCGAAGAGATAGTCCTCGTCGGGCGCGTGAAGGTCCTCGAGGGCCTTGATCGCGCGAGCGACAGCCTCGTGGACGACCCATGTCGCAGGAACGCCGGTGACCTCGTCTTCTCCTTTGAACGCCAGGCTGTTCAGCTTCCATCGGTATGGGCGGTCGTCGTCGTCGTACTTGACCTCCAGGGATCCTCGCTTGAGGTGCTTAACCTCGCAGTCCCGCATCCCGCTGAGGAAGGCGATCACGATGTAGCAGGCAGCCTGCAGATGGCGGGCGAGGCTGGCGAGGCTGTGGACTGCGGTGTGGTTGGTGGTGATCGACGTAACCCAGGGCTGCCCGTCCAGGCGCCCTTCGATGTTCACGACGTAGGCACTGTCGGTGACGCCGACGGCGGCCACTGCCGTATCGATGGCTTGCCGGTGCTGGCTGATGGAGTCGCGGTGGCAGCCAAGGACCCGGGCGAAGTAGAGGACGTTGGGCTTCCCTCGATAACCGGGAAGAGGACGCCCCGCAGCGACGTGCTCGTCGAGGAGCCGCTGCAACAAGGGCCCCGCGTGGCCGTAGGGTGCCCTCGGCCGGGTATCGGCGGCGCGTCCCTCGTGCCAGTGGCGATTGGCCTCAAGGATGTCGGGGGCGAAGTCGTCGATGAACCGCAGGGCCCAGCCGAGGAGAGGGCCGAGGACAGTCTCGGGGAGCCGGTCAGTGTCGTTGTCCCCTTTCCTCTGGTTCGGCGTGGACTCGCTCCAGCCGTCGATGTGGAGTGGGTCGAACCGAAGGGCGTGCTGGCCCAGATGCCGGCGCCAGCGCCAGAACAGTCGCAGAGCCGACCGGGACCGCTCGCGTTGCGCCTGGTGGTTCGGGAAGCGGGCCAGCAGGTACTTGCGATATGCATCGAGGTCGCCGGGTGTGAGCTCGGAGAGCTCGTTCTGTTCAGGCGGCCACCGGCGGTCCAGCCACTTCAGGAAGCGTTTGAGCTCGGTGAATTTGCCGCGGATGGTTGCGATCCTCGGAGAGTCCTCACCATCCGGCGCTTCCAAGGACAGCAGCGCATAACACAGCTGCTTCGCGGCAGGGCGGAACCGCTGCGGCAGGGTGGGGAAGTTCAGGATCAGAGCGCATTCGTGGGCCTGGTGCCGGGCGGCGGTCAGTTGCCAGACGTCGTCGCTGTAGCGGGAGGTGTCCTCTAGCCGGGATCCGGACCGCAGTTCACGGCCATGCAGAACGTACGGATCCTTGAGTGCAATGGCCGTGGGGTTGGCGGCGAAGGTGGTGATGCTCATGGCAGTTCCCAGGGTGCTTCGACCAGGTCGAGGAGGGCATCGGGCAGGGGTTGCCGGCGTGCTTCGGCGACCTGGGCCGGAGTGAACTTGGTGAGGACGTCATAGCGAACGGCGACCCAGGCAGGTCCGTAGCGTCTCCACCAGTCGTCCTCGCTCATGCGCTGACGCAACGTCCCCAGGCCTTCCAGTAAGCCCAGGAGTCTCGGCAGATGAGTCCGGGTGACGAGACAGTTTCCGCAGTGGAAGCAGTCGAGGAATGAGTCGCCGCAGGGGGTTCCCGTCTCAGGGTGGTGATCGTGGTCCTTGCAGGCGGTCCAGGCCGTGTCGAGATCGCCACTGGCAAGCTCGCGGGCGGTCGCCCCGGGGAGCCCCGCGTCTTCAAGCTGCTCGGGTGACTCAGCGTCCGGGATCACGGTGGGCTCCCCACGACGGCCGATAGCGGTCGCGTGCGCATCCCAGGCCGCCTGTTTGGCGTCCTCGAGCGCTTCAGTGATCACTTCCTCGGCCCACTCGCGGGTGGCTTCATCGGGCTTGAGGTAGTTCTTGAACAGCACCTGGGCCGTGTTGCTCTTCGCGGACGAGGGCAGGTGCCCCCCGAGTTGCTTGGTGCGACGAGCGTCGACGCTCGTCTTGATCTGGTTGAAGGTCACCTTGAGTGGCGTCGGGCCGCTGGGGGGCGACTCCTGGTCCGGGGTGCCCTTCGGCTTCTCAGCCTGGTTCTTCTTCGTCTTCGGGACGGGCCGCGGGTCCGCAAGTACGGGCTTGGATCGGGTGGCCGCCCAGCCCGACAGCTCCATCGCCGCCCCCTTACGAAGGCTGAGCTCGAAGGGCGCCCAGTGCTCGTCGCGGCCCGTGACCCCCTGCTTCAGGCCGTTGCGCCAGAAACACACGGCTGCGGACGAATGACAGAACCCTCGACTGCGGGCCGTCAGCTCCAGCAGGAGGAGATAGAGGCCGCCGGGCGTGTGCAGTGCACGCTCCTTCGGTCCGATTTCCCAGGTCACCGTCTCGGTCCAGCGCTTGGTCCCGCGTCGTCGCTTGACCGCGACGAGCTCGACCGCGCGGTCCTCCAGGATCCGGTGCTTCGCGGGAAGCTCCTTGAGTGTCTCCCCGTTGCGCTCGGAGAGGAGAGCCAGCAACACCATCAGCGGGGCGAGGTCTCGCCAGGTCAGAAACAGCTGTGAGGCCAGCTCGGTCCGCCAGCTGAGGTGAGTGATCCCGCGGCCGGACCCTGGCCAGGGGACTTCCCCGGTGGCGGCCATTGCGGCGAGGACCTCGGCCCGCTCCCGTGCCGGTGAGTCCAGCTGTTTGGGGTCGTCGTGTAGTTGGCGTACGAGTTGTTCGCCTGCGCGGATCCGGCGGACGATGCGGGCAGTGTCCGCCCTCGCGGCCGCAGTCAGCCGGTCGAGTTCGCCGTGCGAGTAGCCGCCGACCGCCTCAGAGTCGATCCGCTTCAGGCGCCGGTTGAACGCGTCCCACGCGTCAGCGGGCAGCATGCCGTCAAGGTGGGGGTTCTTGAACTGGAGCAGCAACTCGCGCATGTCCCGTTGCCTCGTGAACGGCGCCACCTCTGGTCGAGCGTAGAAGGCCTCGACGTGGGCCCGGGTGAGATCGCCGGGGACGGCCGGCGCAGGAAACGTCTTCGCCAAGAACCGGGCCCACCTGACCACCACCTGCCAAGCACTGGACGCGCCCGTCAACGTGGTGAGGTCTCCGCTGGCGCCGATCCGCAAGGCCAGGGCCTGGGCCAGCAGCGGGTGCCAGCCGGGCATCGGCAGTGTGCCGACGTCAAAGCTTGCGCGGCGATTGTCATCACCGTGGAAGTCGACCACCAGTCCTCCCGAAGGTCCTTCACGGACCGGAAGAGGCGCCTCGTAGCCTTCTGGCGGCAGGTGGGACGGGCGGCCTGGCCCGGTGCTGCCTCGGCCCCGACGGGTCACGCTGACACCTCGTCCCGGGGCAGGTCGCTCGGCGGCTTCTCGTCACCCAGAGCACAAACTGGCGTGTCGCGCGGGTCCTCCCAGGTGTCGGGGACCAGCGCCATGCGTGTCTCCATCTCGAGCTCTTGCAAGGCGTGCAGATAGATCAAGGTCGACAGCTGGGACGCGTGCCCGAGCCTGCGACGGACCCAGTCCATGGGGTCACCGAAGATCCGTTGGTAGTGCAGCCGCTGGGCCACGTTCAGGTCACCAAGCGCCGTGATGTGCCCGCGCTGGAGCTGTTCGAGGGTGATGACCGCGAACGTGTGCCTCAGCAGGTGGGCGTGGGCGTAGAGCTCGAGGCCCTGTTCTTCGCACCGACGGTTGGCGTCGGTGAACATGTCCTTCCAAGTCGACAAGGACAGCGGCATGCCGCTCTCGCCGAGCCAGAACATCGCCGGCTCCAGGCCGTCCCCGGTGTCGATGAGCAGCCGGCGTCGCTCGCGCGGGTCCAGGAGCCTCACATCGACCTTCTCCCCGCGGTTGATGCCACTCGTGTACTGAGCCAGGTGCGGCCTCCCCGGATCGAAGATCACGATCGGTCGCCGGATCTTGTCGTAGCGGCCCGCGTCGCGGGCTTCCTCGATGACCCACCGCCGGTCCTCGCTCGCGTAGGAAGTCAGGTCCCGACGAACCGACGCTGGCTCGTAGATCCAGCGGGCCGAGTTCCGTTTCGCGATCGACTTGGGCAACCAGGACTTGCTGTAGCCGCGCGGGCCTGGGCCGATCGGCACTTCTAGCGTGAGGCGGCTGGCTTGTTCCTCCAGTCGCAGGCCGGTTCGCACCGTGGAGTCGGTGAAGGTGCCGTTGCGTGGGGCCCACCGGCCGCGAAAATTGTCCCGGGGCAGGCCCTCGCGGTCGTAGCCGAGGACGCCGACGTCCCGCCACCGGCGGTATGACCGTGCGGGGAGCCACTCGATGACCTGGCCACCCGTGTCATGGGCGTAGGTCGCCGGCACCGTCTCCGCGGTGCTGTCCGGCTTCGGGCGACGCCTGCCCGTCTTGTGCTCGCTCTTGTCATCCCGCCGTGGTCGCTGCGGGATCGGGACTGACGGGACCCAAGATTTGCCCTTGGCGTAGACGTAGAACTGCTGGAGGTGCGAGATCTCCTGGCTCCACGTATCACCGTCGACCCGTGGCCCGCATGGATCGCGGCGCCGCCAGTAGTGGTAGGCCGTGTGATCGGCTTCCGTCGCGTCCCGCCAGTCCTTCCCGCCCCGGCTCTGGTGCAGGAAGTTCAGCTTCCTGCAGAGGGCCGACGCCCGGTTGAGCTGGCTGTTGAGCGGGCCCTCCATGAGGTTCACCCGATGGAAGTACGAATTCAGGTCGGTGTCGTAGACGAAGGATGGCGACAACAGGTACGGCGTCCCGTCAGGAATGCCCAGGTCATCGAGCCAAAGCTCCCACTCATCCTGGGAAAACCGCAGGTGCCAGAGCTGTGGCTCCGGCTGCGGCAGGTCACGCGAGCTGTAGTGGACTGACCAGGCACCTTGTCTCAACACCCGCGGACCGTACAGCCGCCCGGTCAGTGACCAAGCGCGCACAAGCCAGCACCATCAGGAACCGGGCCGGCAGCCGTACCACCCCGGCCGCCCTGGCGATGACCACGTGTCCCGCTTCGAGGGGCTGCCTCAGGGCGTCCAGGGCCTTGGTGCTGAACTCCGCGGCTTCGTCCAGGAAGAGCACGCCCCGGTGAGCCAGGGAGACCGCCCCGGGCCTGGCCACACCGGCTCCGCCTCCAACAAGGGACTGCATGGTCGCCGAGTGGTGCGGGGCGCAGTACGGGGGCCGGGCGACGAGCGGCTCTCCCGGGGGCAGGATTCCCGCGACCGAGTGGACGGCCGTGACCTCCAGGGAATCCTGTCGGGTGAGCGGAGGGAGGATCCAGGGGATCCGCTCGGCCAGCATCGTCTTGCCCGCGCCCGGCGGTCCGCTGAGGAAGAGGTGGTGTCCCCCGGCGGCGCCCACCTCCAGGGCCCGGCGTGCCGCGTGCTGTCCGGCGACGTCGGCGAGATCGGGGAAGTCCCGCCCGTCGCGGTCGCGGGCGACGCCCGTGCCGAGTCCGGCGCCCGGGACGACCAGGCCGGCGAGCATGGGGTCCGGGCGCCCGGACGGGTCCGGCGGATCCTCCTCGGGCACCTCCCCCTCGGTGAGCACCGCGATCAGCTGCCGCAGGCTGCGCACCCCGAGCACGGAGACGTCGGGGACCAGCATGGCTTCGGCCGCGCACTGCTGCGGGACCACGACCTGCCGGTATCCGGCCTCGGCGGCGGCGAGCACCGCCGGGAGGATCCCGCGGACGGGGCGCACCCGGCCGTCCAGCCCCAGCTCCCCGATGAGGACGAGATCGGCGATCGTCTTCGGGTCGACCACCTCGGCGGCGCCCAGCACGGCGGCCGCAACGGCCAGATCGAAGCCCGCGCCGCCCTTGGGGACCGACGCCGGGCTGAGGCCGACGGTGAGCTTCTTCTGCGGCCAGGCGGCGCCCGAGTTCACCACGGCCGCCCTGACCCGGTCCCGGCTCTCGACCAGCGTCTTGTCGGGGAGCCCCACCAGGGCGAAGGTGGCGACCCCGGGCTCCAGGTCGGCCTGGACCTCCACCACCACGCCGTCGACGCCCACGAGGGCGACCGAGCAGGCCCGTGCGAACCCCATCAGGCCGCCCCCCTGACGTGCTCGACCACGGGCCCGCCGCGCCGCGGCAGCAGCACGCCGACGAGGTCGATGCGCACCCCGCCCGGGGGTGGTCCCCCGTGGTCGGCCAGCCAGCGCCCGGCGAGCCGGCGCAAGCGCTCGGCCTTGGCGGGCCGGAGCGCGGCCATGGGATGCTCGAACTCCCCGGCCCGCCGGGTCTTGACCTCGCACACGACGAGGGCGTCCCCGTCCCGGGCGACGATGTCGATCTCCCCGCCGCGGCACCGCCAGTTCCGCGCGATCACGGTCATCCCGGCCTCGGTGAGCCGCCGCGTCGCGAGATCCTCGCCGTACCGCCCCAATGCCTGCTGTGCCACGCCCTTCGCGTTCATCCGGCACCACCTCCGGCACCGACGATCCCGCGTCCCCGCCCACCTGGTGGATCTTGGTGGACAACCAGGGCCTTGTGGACAACCCCGTCACCCCGGCGAGGGAGCCGGGCGAGGGCAAGGCCCGGGAATCAGCACGCCCGGCAATCAGCAGGCCCGGGAATCGACTGCCGGGTCAGCTGCCGGATCAGCCCTCAGGTCAGCTGCCCGGAAGTTCGAGATCGCTCTTGTTGAGCTCCTCGATGTTCACGTCCTTGAAGGTCAGCACCCGCACCTGCTTCACGAACCGGGCCGGCCGGTACATGTCCCAGACCCACGCGTCGGCCATCGAGACCTCGAAGAAAACCTCCCCCTGGACCGAGTGCACCTGCATCTCGTAGTCGTTGGTGAGGTAGAAACGGCGTTCGGTCTCGATCACATACTTGAACAGCCCGACGACGTCGCGGTACTCGCGATAGAGCTTCAGCTCCATCTCGGTCTCGTACTTCTCGAGGTCCTCGGCACTCATGGCATGTTCCCCTTCAGCCGTGCGTCCCCCTATTGTGCGCCAGGCCCGTGCGCCCCTAAACGATTTCCGGGGCCAGGTTCACGGGCGCACCCGGGGGACCGTCGTCGAGCAGCCTGCGGAGCAGCTCTGCGAGTCTGGTCGGGTACACCGTCTCATGGGCCGCAAGCAGTTCCTCGGAGGTCCACCACCTGGTGCCCGAGACGCTGCGGCGCTCCAGCTCCGTGAGGCCTCCCAGGACCGTCGCCGTCTGGCTGGTGCGGGCCAGGAAGTACCACTCGTCCTGCTCCCAGCGGCGCCCGTCGAAGGGGAACGAGCAGTAGCGGTGCCAGAGCACCGGCCCCAGCTCCACGTCGGTGATCCCGGTCTCCTCCGCGAGCTCGCGCAGCGCGGCCTGCTCCCGGGTCTCAGCCCCTTCCAGACCGCCGCCCGGGGTGAACCACCAGTCGTCCGCCGGGTCTCCCGGCTCGAAGCCGTGCAGCAGCAGGATCCGGTCCTGCGGGTCCAGCAGGATCACCCGGGCCACCTTGCGCGGCCCGGCCGACCCGGAACCCTCCCCCGGCCCCGGCGTGGCGTCAGCGGACATCGGCCCGCTCCCTCCTCCGCCCACGCCCGAGAACCCGTACGACCGGCCCGTACGCGGCTCCGAGGACCACCAGGGCGGCTCCGGCCACCACCGCGGTCAGCTGGAGCAGCAGCGGCCCCGCGGTCGAGGTCCCGCCGGGCAGGGCGGCGTAGGTCCTGGGCCGCTCCAGCATCGACATGTCGGGCCATGCGAGGGCGTCGACGCGGGCCTTCACCGCCGAGCGCGGCACCGTCCCCTGTCCGGCCTCCTGCAGGTGCGCCCGGGAGTCCAGCGAGGCTCCGCGCCGGTCGCCGAGCAGGAAGAGATTGCCCTCCGGCACCGTCACCTCGAACGAGGTCCCGAAGCCGGCGTTGGCCGGGGCACCCTCCAGGTCGAGCTGCTGCACCTCGATGTACGGCTCGTCCAGTTCCTTGCCGTTCACGACGAGCCGGCCGCCCGCGCCGCAGCACTTGACCATGTCCCCGCCGACGGCGACGACCCGCTTGACCATCGGCGAGTCGCTCCACTGCTGGTCCTTGAAGACCACGACGTCCCCGCGGCGCACCTCGCCGCCGCCGATGCGCTGCGCCAGCACCCGGTCTCCGGGCTTCACCGTGGGCACCATCGAGTCGGTCGGCACCGTGTACGGCTGGTACACGACGGCTCCCCACACGAACCCGCCCAGGAAGAGCACAAAGCCGATGGCCACGGCGATTCCCGACAGCGTGCTGCCGAGAGCACCGCGGCCATCGCCGTCACCTGCTCGTATTGCCTGTGTTCCGCCCATTGCAAGCGCCCCCACACTCGGAGATCGTCGACCTGGGCGGCACCCTACCTGCCAGTACGCCCTGCGGTCAGCCTCTGCCTGCGCCACAGCACGACCGGCACCGCGCCGGCGAAGCCCAGTGCGGCCGGACCGAGCCCGACCGGGGCCAGGCCGGCGGCGTCCATACCGAGCGCGGTGGCCTTGGTCTGCGTGCCGATGCCCGGCTGGTCGAAGGTGTCCGGAATCGGCAGCGTGGACCAGCGGGTGACCGGCCAGGCCACCACCACGGCGCGTCCGACGACATCGCTGACGGGCACGAAGCCCTGGGTGGAGTCCTGCTGGTGGTAGCGGGAGTCCTGCGAGTTCTGCCGGTGGTCGCCCATCACCCAGATCTTGCCCTTGGGCACGGTGAGCGGACCGAAGGGGAAGTCGTCGCACGGGGTGTTGCCCGGGAAGATGTACGGCTCGTCGAGCTCCTTGCCGTTGACGACGACCGGTCCCCCCTTCTTGCACTCGACCGTGTCACCGCCGATGGCGATCGTCCGCTTGATCAGGTCCTTCTCCTCGGCGGACGGCATGAGGCCGATCCAGCTGAGGGCCTTCTGCGCGATGTTGGGCTCCGGGGTGGCCTCACCGCTCAGCCAGTTCGCCGGGTCGTGGAAGACCACGACCTCGCCGCGCTCGGGCTCCGATCCGAACCACGGCGTCAGTTTGTCCACGAGCACCCGGTCTCCGCGCTGCAGGGTGTTCTGCATCGAGTCGGAGGGGATCGAGAACGCCTGCACCAGGAAGGTCTTGATCAGCAGAGCGAGCAGCAGGGCGATGCCGACCAGGAGCGGCAGCTCCTTCCAGAACGACCGGTGCGGGCGTGCCGCGGCACCGTCCTGCGCGTCGCCGTCGTTCTCCACGGCATCGGACCCGGAGGAATCCCTCGGCTCCTCGCCGCCCTCGTCGCGTCCGGACCGTGCGCCAACCGCCACGTCCCCCACATCCACTCCTCGTTCGGAAATCGACGCCCGGACCTGATGAGGCACGGGCCCTCCCCTCCCCTAACGAGCGGGAGTTCCCGAAGGCGCGGGAGACCAAGGACACACTATGCGAACGCGGAGCCGCCCCGGCGCCTACGGGGCGCGCGGCGACCACCGCGCGCCTGGTCGGGAACCATGCGGAAGGTGGCGGGCTGTTCCAGCCGGTGCCAGTGCCCGAAGGGCCAGGCGATCACCACGGCCTGGCCGACCACGTCCTTCTCGTCGATCGTGCCGTGGAAGGCCTCGTCGAGGTGGTAGCGGGAGTCGGCGGAATTCGCCCGGTGGTCGCCCATGACGAAGATCCGCCCGGCGGGCACCTGCACCTCGAAGCGGATCTCCGAGGGCGCGTTGCCCGGGTTCACGTACGGCTCGTCCAGCGGCGAGCCGTTGACGCTGACCCGGCCCCGGGCGTCGCAGCACTTCACGGTGTCCCCGCCGACGCCGATGACCCGCTTGATCAGGTCCTGTTCGTTCGCCGAGGGCAGCAGGCCGATGAAGGTGAGGGTCTGCTTGATCTGTTTGATGCCCACCGGGTCCTCGGCGGACTGGATGCTGTCGGCGCCCAGCCAGCCTCCCGGGTCCTTGAACACGACCACGTCTCCGCGCTCGACCCGGGAGCCGAACCACGGGGTGAGCTTGTCCACCAGGACCCGGTCGCCGATCCGGATCGTCTGCTCCATGGAGCCCGACGGGATGAAGAAGGCCTGGACGAGGAAGGTCTTGAGGATCAGGGCGATGCACAGCGCGACCACCACGAGCAGCGGCAGCTCCCCCACCCGGCGGGTACGCCGTCTGCGCCGGACCCGGCGGGCGAGGCGGCGCCGTTCGGCCCGGCCGCCGGGCTCCGCGGGCTCCGCCCCCGGCCCGTGGGCCCGCTCCGGCTCCGGCTCCGCGGCGGCGTCGGTGTCGCCGGGATCGTCCCAGTCGCCCCGCGGGCGCCCGCGGTTACCCACGGCCCCCGCCCGCGGATCCCGCGGCACCCCAGCGCGACACCGGCCAGCCGATCCAGTCGGCCCGCCCGATCACCTTCTCCACCGGCACCATCCCCCCGCCCGGCTCGCCCAGGTGGTCCCGGGAGTCCCGGGACTGGGAACGATGATCGCCCATGACCCACAGGCTCCCCAGGGGCACGACGATGCGGAACGGCACTTTCGATCCCGAGTCGCCCGGGAAGAGGTACGGCTCGTCGAGCAGGACCCCGTTGACCTTGATCCGGCCCTGTTCGTCGCACACCACGTCGTCGCCGCCGACGCCCACGACCCGCTTCACGAAATCGGTGTCCGAGGGCTCGGCCAGTCCGAGCGCCGAGGCCGCCCCGTGCAGGGCCCTGCCGAGGGGATTCCCGTCCGGCTCCTCCCGTACGAAGGAGCCCTTGCCGTCGAAGACCACCACGTCCCCGCGCTCCGGCCCGCCGCCGAAACGGTACGCCAGCTTGTTGACCAGCACCCGGTCCCCGACCGCGAGCGTGGGCTCCATCGAGCGGCTCGGGATCAGGAAGGGCTGGACCACGAAATTGCTGAGCAGCAGCAGGAAGGCGGTGCAGACCACGCCGAGCAGCCCGGCGCGCCGCCAGGTCAGCCAGCCGGTCTTCCCGGGGTCCGGGGCTGGCCCTGCTCCGGGAACTGCTCGGGAATCCGCTCCGGAAAGCACGAAACGCGACCGCCCCTCCCCCTCGTCGGGGGAAGAGTGGCCGCGCTGCGTGTGAGGTGCTTCGGTGTCCATCGGGGGCGAGCCTATCCGGCCTACCCCCCAACCCCGAGAGCAGATCAGCGGTCGCGCTTCTCCTTGATCTTCGCGGCCTTGCCGCGGAGCTCACGGAGGAAGTACAGCTTGGCGCGACGGACGTCACCGCGGGTGACGAGCTCGATCTTCTCGAAGATCGGGGAGTGGACCGGGAAGGTACGCTCCACGCCGACGCTGAAGGAGACCTTGCGGACCGTGAAGGTCTCGGAGACGCCGGCGCCCTGGCGGCGGATGACGACACCCTTGAACTGCTGGATACGGGAGCGGCTGCCCTCGATCACGCGGACGTGCACGTTGACGGTGTCACCCGGGCGGAAGGCCGGGAGGTCGCTGCGCAGGGTGGCGGCGTTGACGCCATCGAGCAGGTGAGACATGAGATTCGTCTGCTTTCTTCGCATGACGCCACAGGTCGCCGATGCGGGGATTTCGGAGAGAATTCGGGAGCTGCGGGACTCGGCGGACGACGGTCCCCCTGTGGCAGGGGCGTACGCGAGCACACAGCAGCCGCCTATTCTTCCACGGTCGGGGGCCTGCGCCAAAATCGGCCGTCGGGGGACGGCTTCCAGCCGAGGGTGCTCAGCAGCTCGCGGTCCTTCTTGTCGAAGGCGGAGGCCTCGCAGCGCTCGATCAGATCCGGGCGGTTGGCCGCCGTGCGGCGGAAGGCCTCGTCGCGGCGCCACCGGGCGATCTTGCCGTGGTGCCCGCTGACCAGTACGTCGGGGATCCCGTGGCCGCGCCACTCCGGCGGCTTGGTGTAGACGGGCCCTTCCAGCAGGTTGGCCATGTCCCCGGGCGCGAAGGAGTCGTCGCGGTGCGATTCGGCGTTGCCGAGCACCCCGGGCAGCAGCCGGGCCACGGCCTCGGTGACGACCAGGACGGCCGCCTCGCCGCCGGCCAGGACGTAGTCGCCGATGGACACCTCGTAGACGGGGAGGCGCGTGGCGTACTCGTCCATGACCCGGCGGTCGATGCCCTCGTACCGGGCCGGCGTGAAGATGAGCCAGGGGCGTTCGGAGAGTTCGACGGCCAGTTCCTGGGTGAACGGCCGGCCGCTGGGGGTCGGGACGACGAT
This sequence comes from Streptomyces sp. NPDC104226, assembly GCF_055584085.1. Classification (NCBI taxonomy): domain Bacteria; kingdom Bacillati; phylum Actinomycetota; class Actinomycetes; order Kitasatosporales; family Streptomycetaceae; genus Streptomyces; species Streptomyces sp. NPDC104226. Next base: position 96,128 of record NZ_JBVJMS010000017.1, on the reverse strand, counting down.
GACGGGCCCGTGCGCGCCCGCCTCGTAGCCGTCGGCCAGGGCCGAGTCCAGGGCCTCGCCCCACGGCTCGGTCTTCATGACCATGCCTGGACCACCGCCGTAGGGGGTGTCGTCCACCGTGTTGTGTCGGTCGTACGTCCACTCCCGCAGGTCGTGGACGTGTACGTCGAGCTGGCCGCGCGCCCGCGCCTTGCCGACCAGGGAGACGTTGAGCGGCTCCAGGTACTCGGGGAAGATCGTGACGACGTCGAGACGCATCAGGCTGTTTCCTCGGCGTCTTCGGCATTCGTGGCGTTCTCGGCGTCGGTGGCGTCCTCGGCATCCCCGTCACGGGTCGAGGCGACGACCGCGTCGCGCTCGTCGAGCAGGCCGGGGGGCGGGGTGATGACGCAGCGCTGCTCTTCCAGGTCGATCTCGACGACGATCTCCTCGACGAAGGGGATCATCACCTCGGTGCCGTCCGGCCGCTCGACGATGAAGAGGTCCTGCGAGGGCAGGTGGGAGATCTCGGTGATCCGGCCGATCTCTGTCCCGTCCTCCAGCACCACGTCCAGGTCCATCAGCTGGTGGTCGTAGTACTCGTCCTCCTCCTCCGGGAGTTCGGACGGGTCGACTTCCGCGATCAGCAGGGTGTTGCGCAGCGCCTCGGCCGCGGTGCGGTCCTTGACGCCCGCGAAGCGGAGCAGGAGGCGGCCGCTGTGGACCCGGCCCGCCTCGATGGTCAGCGGACCCGTCGACGCCGGTTCGGTGAGGAGCACGGCGCCGGGCGAGAGCCGGAGCTCCGGCTCGTCGGTCCGCACCTCGACGGTGACCTCACCCTTGATCCCGTGGGCGCGGCCGATCCGCGCGACTACCAGCTCCACTGTCTCTTCTCCTGTTCAGACGACGACGGGCCGGGGCGGGCGCAATCGCCCTCCCCGGCCCGTGCCGGTGATTCAACTCTTCAGCGGACCTGGTCCACGTCGACGAGGTCGACGCGGATCCCCCGGCCGCCGATGGCGCCCACGACGGTACGCAGAGCACGTGCGGTGCGGCCGTTGCGGCCGATCACCTTGCCGAGGTCGTCGGGGTGGACCCGGACCTCCAGCACCTGCCCGCGGCGCAGGTTGCGCGAGGCGACCTGCACTTCGTCGGGGTTGTCCACGATGCCCTTCACGAGGTGCTCAAGAGCCTCCTCGAGCATGCTCAGGCCTCGGTCGACTCGGCGGTCTCGGCCTCAGCCTCGTCCGCCTTCTTGTCGGCCTTCTTCGCCTTCTGGGTGATGGCTTCGCCCTTGCCCTCGCCGATGCCCTCGAGGGCCTTGGCGAACTCGTCGAAGGAGCGACGCTTGCTCTCCTTCGTCGCCGGCTGCAGCAGCGGCGCGGGGGCCGGGAGGCCCTTGTGCGCCTGCCAGTCACCGGTGAGCTTCAGGATGGCGAGCACAGCCTCGGTGGGCTGGGCGCCGACCGACAGCCAGTACTGCGCACGCTCGGCGTTGACCTCGATGCGCGACGGGTTGTACGTCGGGTGGTAGATACCGATCTCTTCGATCGCGCGACCGTCCCGACGGGTACGGGCGTCGGCGACGACGATGCGGTAGTGCGGCTGGCGAATCTTGCCGAGGCGCTTGAGCTTGATCTTGACTGCCACTGGAGTGGTGTCTCCTGAACTTGACGTGGTTGGGCACATGAGATGCCACGTGGGGTTGCGGTACTCGGGTGCCCGATGGACGCGTCAGCCGGAGGAGAGAGGGGTCCTATGCGACTGTCGAGTACAGCTGTCCATTGTGCCACACGCCCGCGGCACGCTCCGCCGGGAGGTCGCGGAGCGAGCACACCGGGTCAGGAGGCCACCGCGATGGCCACGTCGGGGATGCGGAAGGGCTTCATGCAGCCTCCGCACACGATCGGGGCCTGGGCCAGTACGGACGGGACCACGCGCACGTTGCGCCCGCAGTCGCAGACCGCCTTGACGCGGACTCCGCCGCCGGACGACCCGTGCCGGGCGGCCGGACCGCGGAAGCTGCGCTTGGTGTCGGCGGCCGTGGCGGCCGTGTGGGCCTTCAGCGCGCGCTGGAGCCGCTCCATGGTGGGGCGGTAGCGCTTCTTCGCCTCGGGATTGAGCGAGACCAGGGAGAAGCCGCTGCTCGCGTGCGGCTCGTCGGAGTGGTCCAGCCCCATCTCCTCGGCGATCGCGAGGAACCTGCGGTTGTGGTAGCGGCCGGCGCGCGAAGTGTCACGCACTCCGCGGGCTGCGGCGATGCCGTGGACTGCCTCGTGCAGCAGTCGCTCGAAGGAGAGCTCGGCGCCGCAGGCGGACGAGGACTCTCCGATCAGGGACTCGGGCGCGGCAAGGTCAGGCAGCTCGGAGTGGTACCGCTGAATATCGGCCCACGCCTGCGCCAGCTCTGCGGCGAGAACAGGTGGTGTCGTGCTCACGTCGTGACAACGAGCCGGGGTGCCCAGGTGTTCCGATTCCGGGCCATTCCAAATTTTTTGCACGTACCAGTCAGTTCAGTCTCATGCGTCCCGACGAGGACGGGTGCGCATATCTCCGGAGGAGTCGGTACGTAGCGAGGCCCACCGACGGACTCAGCCCCGGCGTGCGGCGGATGCCGCGCGCCGGGGCGTGGGAGCCGTCAGACGGACCGCCTAGTACGAGCGCGCGACGATCGCCAGGTTACCGGGGGCGTCGTCCGCCTGCGGCACCGACCCGTCCTCGGCGACGAGGCAGCGTACGGAGACGGCCTGCTCGGCGAGCTTCGCCTCGCCCTCGGGGCCGAGGTCGGCCCACGGGATCCGCGCCCAGCCACCGGCGATGGCGGCCTCGGCGGCCTCCTCGATGGTCGAGACGTCGGAGGTACGGGCGATGCGGCGCTCGCGGGACTCGCGCAGCAGCTGCTCCTGGTCCTCCTCCAGCACCTTGGGCAGCAGGGCGGCGAGGTCGGAGATCTGCACGGCCTCCTTGCCGCCCGGGATCCGGCGGGCCAGCATCGCGGTGCCGGCCTCCAGGTCGCGGGGGCCGATCTCGACGCGGACCGGTACGCCCTTGAGCTCCCAGTCCACGGCGCGGCGGCCGAAGGGGGTGTCGACGCGGTCGTCGACGAACACCCGCAGGCCCGCGGCCTTGAGCTGGGCGCCCAGCTCGCGGACCTTCGCCACGGCCTCGTCGCCCTTGATCGCCATGACGACGACCTGGACGTGCGCCAGGCGCGGCGGGACCCGCAGGCCGTTGTCGTCGCCGTGCGACATGATCAGGCCGCCGACCATGCGGGTGGAGACGCCCCACGAGGTCTGCCAGACGAGCTCCTGCTTGCCTTCCTTCGACAGGTACTGCGTGTTGAAGGCCTTGGCGAAGTTGGTGCCGAGCTCGTGGCTGGTGCCGAGCTGCAGGGCCTTGCCGTCGCCCATCATGCCCTCGAGGGTGAGGGTGTTGATGGCGCCGGCGAAGCGCTCCTTGGCGGTCTTGCGGCCGAGCACGACGTCGATGCCGAGCACGTTGGTCATGAAGTCGCCGTACACGTCCGTGTGGATGCGCGAGGCGTAGTCGCGGGCGTCCTCGTACGTGACGTGGGCGGTGTGGCCCTCCTGCCAGAGGAACTCGCTCGTACGGAGGAACACGCGCGGGCGCATCTCCCAGCGGACCACGTTCGCCCACTGGTTGATCAGCAGGGGCAGGTCGCGGTAGCTCTGGACCCACTTGGAGAAGTAGTCGTTGATGATCGTCTCGGAGGTGGGCCGGACGACGACCGGCTCTTCCAGCTCCTTGCCGCCGCCGTGCGTGACGACCGCGAGCTCGGGCGCGAAGCCCTCGACGTGCTCGGCTTCCTTCGTCAGGTACGACTGCGGGATGAACAGCGGGAAGTACGCGTTCTGGGCGCCCGCGTCCTTGATGCGCGCGTCCATCTCCTGCTGCATCCGCTCCCACAGGCCGTAGCCGTACGGCCGGATGACCATCGTGCCGCGGACCGGACCGTTGTCGGCCAGCTCGGCCTTGTTGATCAGATCCTGGTACCAGCGGGGAAAATCCTCCGCCTGGGGGGTGAGAACGGGTGCCTTTGCCATGGCGCGAATGGTACGGCGCCCGGGGTGCGATGCGTGAATCGGGTGCGAATCGGGTGGCGCGCTCCTCTGGACGCGGGGGCGAATCGGGAGTTCTCTGGCAACGGGGGCAGGGGGGCGAGACGGAATCAGGAGCGCTCTTTCGATGACACCGACGCCGACGGCGACGCTTGTCGCCCGGGACTGGGCGGAAATCCAGGAACGGATGCTGGTACCGCTGTACGAGGCGGTCTACGACCGGCTGGAGGTCGGGCCGGGCGACCGGCTGCTGGGCCTCGACTGCGGGGCCGGACTGGCCCTGCTGCTGGCCTCGGGCCGGGGAGCCCTGGCCACGGGTGTGGAGACGGATCCGGCACGCCGCACGCTGGCCCGGGAACGCCTCCTGGAGGTCCTCGCGGCCCCTCCGGTGCCCGCGGTGCCCTACGACGTCCTGCTGGCCTTCTCGCCCTCCCCGGGCGCGCTGGCCGCGGCCCTGCCGGCGCTGCACCGGCAGGGCGCCGCGGTGGTGCTGGCCGACTGGGGTCCGGCGGAGCGGTGCACGGTGCCCTCCGTGCTGGGCGGCGGGCCGGCCCCGCGGGACCTGGACGCCATGGCGGCCGCGGCCGGGCTGGTGCCGGACGGGTCGGGACGGGTGTTCTGCCCGTTCGGGTACGCCGACGTGGACAGCGCGGTGCGCGGGCTGCTGTCGACCGGGCTGTACGAGTGCTCCGACCCGGGGCAGGTGGAGAAGGAACTGGCGGAGGCGCTTCACCCGTACGAACGGGGTGACGGGGCCGTCTGGCTGCCGAACATCTTCCGCTACGTCATCGCCCGTACGGCGTAACCGGCGCCGTGCGGGGCCTCGTACGGCCCCGCACGGCGCCTTACCGCGTCCTAGGGCGTCTTACGGCGCCCGCCGGGCGCTCAGTCGTGCGGCGTCCCCTTGTGGAGACGGGGGATGCCCGCGGCCGCGTAGGCCGCCGGTTCGTCCAGGGTCTCGTTGGCCATCAGGGCGTCCGCGAGGGCGTCCAGCTTGTCGCGGTTCTCGGTGAGCAGACGGCAGGCCTCCTCGTAGCACTCGTCGACGATCCGGCGCATCTCGTGGTCCACCGCGTCGAGGGTGGCGGGGGCGGCGGAGAGTCCGTACGGGCTCTGGCCGTCGGAGGGGATGGCGGTGAGGCGGCCGATGCGCTCGCTCATGCCCCAGCGGCCGACCATGCCGCGGGCGAGGTTGGTGACCTGTTCGAGGTCGTTCTCCGCGCCGGTGGTGATGACCTCGTAGACCACCTGCTCGGCCGCCATGCCGCCCAGCGCCCCGATGATGCGGCCGCGGAGGTACTCCTCCGTGTAGGCGTAGCGGTCCGCCTCCGGGGTGGAGAGGGTGACGCCGAGCGCCCGCCCGCGCGGAACGATGGTGATCTTGCGGACCGGGTCGGCGCCGGGCTGGAGCATGCCCAGCAGGGCGTGCCCGCTCTCGTGGTAAGCGGTGCGCCGGCGCTCCTCGTCCGGCATGACCAGCGGCCGTTCGGCGCCGAGCTGGACCTTCTCCAGAGCGTCGGAGAGGTCGGCCTGGGTGACCTCCTCCTGCCTGCGCTTCACGGCGAGCAGGGCGGCCTCGTTGGCGAGGTTGGCCAGTTCGGCTCCGGTCATGCCCGGGGTCGTACGGGCCATGTGCTCGAGGTCGACTCCGGCGGCCAGCGGGATGTCCCGGGTGTGGATGCGCAGGATGGCTTCCCGGCCGGCCCTGTCGGGCGGGGAGACCATGACGGTGCGGTCGAAGCGGCCGGGCCGGGTCAGCGCCGGGTCCAGGACGTCGGCCCGGTTGGTCGCGGCCAGGACGACCACGCCCTCGGAGCCGGAGAAGCCGTCCATCTCGGTGAGGATCTGGTTCAGGGTCTGCTCGCGCTCGTCGTGGCCGCCCATGGCGGCGCCGCCGCCGCGGGCCCGCCCGATGGTGTCGATCTCGTCGATGAAGATGATGGCGGGCGCCACCTTGCGGGCCTCGGAGAAGAGTTCGCGCACCCGGGAGGCGCCGACGCCGACGATCATCTCGATGAACTCGGAGGCGGAGGCGGAGAAGAAGGGCACCCCGGCCTCTCCGGCCACCGCGCGGGCGAGCAGGGTCTTGCCGGTGCCGGGCGGGCCGGCGAGCAGGACGCCGCCGGGCATGCGGGCGCCCATCTTCCGGTAGTCGTCCGGGTTCTTGAGGAAGTCCACGACGTCGTTGAGCTCGCCCTCCACCTCGTCGATGCCGGCCACGTCCTCGAAGGTGGTGCGCTTGGCGCCCTCCAGCTCGACCGGCTTGGGCGGCGTCTTGCGCCCGATCCCGCCCATGCCGCCGCCCATGGCCGATCCCATCCGGCGGGCGATGACCACCCACAGGAGGACCAGCAGCAGCATCGGGGCCAGGGAGATCAGCAGATTGGCCAGGAAGCTGCGCTGCACGACGACCGGGGAGGCCGTGACGACGACGTTCTGCTTGGTGAGGTTGGCCCACAGGTCGTCGTCGGCGAAGGCGGGCCGCTGGGAGACGAACTTGGTGTAGTCGCCCTTGCCCCCGTCCGGCATGGGCTGCTTGGCCTTCAGCTGGCCCTGGATCGCGTCGCCCTTGGAGTAGATCTTCGAGACGTTGCCGTTCGCGACCTGCTTGCTGAACTCGGTGTACGAGATGGTCGGCTCTTCGCCCTCGTTGAAGAAGGACAGCACCAGGTTGGTGATCAGGTAGACGATCAGGGCGGCGAGGATCAGGCCGCGCCAGCCGCCGGGCATCCGCTTCTTCGGCGGCGGGGCGGGGGGTGCGCCTTCGGAGCGCCAGGGCGTATCGGCCCGGTCGCGGGGCGGTACGGGGGTGGGGCTGGGCACGTGGCCTCCTTCTGCCGTCCTCCCGGCCGACCATAAGCGACAAACCGGACCATCGCCCCTGGTGGGAGGCCACACGGCGAAGCCCCGGCCGGAGTGATCCGACCGGGGCCCGCGTGGCTCCGTACTGCTGCGTCGCCGCTACTTCATGAACTTCTTGAACTCGTCCGGCAGGTCGAAGTCCTGCCCCGACTGGCCCCCACCGGCCGGAAGGCCGAAGGGGTTGCCGCCTGCGGCGGGCTCGATCGCCTGCGGGCCGGCCTCGCGGCGCGCGGCGGCCGCGGCCTCTTCTTCCTTGCGCTTCATCGGGTTGCCGCTCTTGCGCTTGCCCTTGGCCTGCTTGACCTGCTTCTTCTGCCGGCCGGGGCCGCCGCCCATCCCGGGGATGCCGGGCATGCCCGGCATGCCGCCGCCCTGGGCCATGCGGGACATCATCTTGCGGGCCTCGAAGAACCGCTCGACGAGCGCCTTGACGGCGCTGACCTCGGTGCCGGAACCCTTGGCGATACGGGCGCGGCGCGAGCCGTTGATGAGGTGCGGGTCCTGGCGCTCGGCCGGGGTCATCGACTTGATGATCGCGGCGGTGCGGTCCACGTCGCGCTCGTCGATGTTGTTGATCTGGTCCTTGATCTGCCCCATGCCGGGGAGCATGCCGAGCAGCTTGGAGATGGAGCCCATCTTGCGGACCTGCTCCATCTGGGCCAGGAAGTCGTCGAGCGTGAACTCCTTCGGCCCCTTCTGCAGCTTGGCCGCCATCTTCTCGGCCTCGGCCTGCGAGAAGGTCTTCTCGGCCTGCTCGATCAGGGTGAGCATGTCACCCATGTCGAGGATCCGGCCCGCCATGCGGTCCGGGTGGAACGCGTCGAACTCGTCGAGCTTCTCGCCGTTCGAGGCGAACATGATCTGCTTGCCGGTGACGTGCGCGATCGAGAGCGCGGCACCACCGCGGGCGTCGCCGTCGAGCTTCGACAGCACGACGCCGTCGAAGCCGACGCCGTCGCGGAAGGCCTCGGCGGTGTTGACCGCGTCCTGGCCGATCATTGCGTCGACGACGAAGAGGATCTCGTCCGGGCTGACGGCGTCGCGGATGTCCGCGGCCTGCTGCATCAGCTCCTGGTCGATGCCGAGGCGGCCGGCGGTGTCGACGACGACGACGTCGTACTGCTTGGTGCGCGCGTACTCGATGGAATCCTTGGCGACCTGGACCGGGTCCCCGACGCCGTTGCCGGGCGCGGGGGCGTAGACGGCCACGCCGGCCCGCTCGGCCACGACCGAGAGCTGGTTGACGGCGTTGGGGCGCTGGAGGTCGCAGGCGACGAGGAGCGGGGCGTGGCCCTGCCCCTTTAGCCACAGGCCGAGCTTTCCGGCGAGGGTGGTCTTACCGGCACCCTGGAGGCCCGCGAGCATGATCACGGTGGGCGCGGTCTTGGCGAAGCGCAGCCTCCGGGTCTCGCCACCGAGGATGGAGACCAGCTCGTCGTTGACGATCTTGAGGACCTGCTGGCCCGGGTTCAGGGCCTTGGAGACCTCTTCGCCGCGGGCGCGCTCCTTGACGTTCGCGATGAACGAGCGGACGACCGGGAGGGCGACGTCGGCCTCGAGGAGGGCGATACGGATTTCCCGCGCCGCAGCGTCGATGTCCTGCTCGGAGAGGCGGCCTTTGCCCCGGAGGGACTTGAAGGTCGCGCTGAGGCGGTCGGAAAGCGTATCGAACACGGTGGTCGCGATTCCTCGGGTCGGGGGCGTGTGGTCGTCCCCCAGGGTATCGGGCCCCGCCAACTCTGTGACCCGGCGGCCCGTCCCCCCTTCCCCCGGGGTCCGGGACGGCACCTGCCGTGGCCGCGGCCCGGCGCCCGCAAGGCCCCGCTGCGCGGGACGAAGCCCCCGCCACGCCCGTCACCGCTGCGCGGGGCGGAGTCCGCTGCGACCGTTGCCGCTGCGCGGGGGCGAGGTCCCCGCAGCACCCTTTGCCCGCTGCGCGGGGCGAAGTCCCCTACCCGCCCTTCCACCGTTCCCCGGGCGCCGCCCGGACCCCGGTCCTCAAGCGCCGGACGGGCTGGAGGGGCCCGGGCTGCGCCCGGACCCCCCGGGGCTCCGCCCCAGACCCCGCGCCTCAAACGCCGGCGAGGCTGGATATGGCGCAGCGCGGACCGGGTCCGGGCGGAGCCCGGGGAACGGGCGAAGGGCGGGTAGGGGACTCTTCCCCCACTGCTCCGCGCCGCGCTAGGCCAGGGCCGCCTGGACCGCCTCGGCCAGGGTTGCCGCCGCCGGGCCGGCGAGGGGTTTGCCGTCCGCGTCGACCACGTACACCGTGTCCACCGCGTTGGCGCCGAGCGTGGAGACGTGCGCGCTGCGGACCCGCACCCCGGAGGACTCCAGCGCGCGCCCGATCCGGTGCAGGAGCCCGACCCCGTCGGGGGCGCGCACCTCCAGGACGGTGGCCAGGGAGGAGACCTCCGGGACCACCGCCACCCGGGGCGGCGGCGGGACCACCCCGCGCCGGCGCGGGTACGCCGCCTCGCGGTCCGCCAGCTTCGCCGGGACGTCCAGCGAGCCGTCCAGGGCCCGCACCAGGTCGGTGCGCAGCCGTGCGGCCTCCGGCAGGGCCCCGTATTCCGCGGCGACCCGCCAGCGCAGGACCAGTACCTCGCCCAGCCGGTCGGGAAGCTCCATCGAGCGGAGGTCGGCCGCCCGCACGGTGAGCCGGTGCAGGGCCAGTACGCCGGCTGCCGCGGGCAGTACTCCCGGCTGGTCGGGGACGGCCACGACGAGTTCCACGCCGACCGCGTCCTCCTCCTGGCGGGCGTGCAGGGCCAGGACCGGCTCCCCGGTGCGCAGCGCCTCCACCGCAAGCCGCTCCTGCTCCGCGGTCGGGATCTCCAGCTCCGTCACCTCGGGGGCGGCCCCGCTCAGCGCGGCGGCGACGCGTGCGACCAGGTCGGCCACGAGCGAGCCGCGCCAGGCGCTCCACGCCGCCGGGCCGGTGGCCAGGGCGTCGGCCTCGGTCAGCGCGTGCAGGATCTCCAGGGTGCCGGGCGACCCGACCGCCTCGGCGACGGCCTTGACGGTCGCCGGGTCGTCCAGGTCCCGCCGCGTGGCCGTGTCGATCAGCAGCAGGTGGTGGCGTACGAGCACGCCCAGCACGGCGACGTCCTCCGCGTCGAAGCCCACCCGCAGCGCCATGTCGCGCGCGATCGTCTCGCCGGCCACCGAGTGGTCGCCGGGCCAGCCCTTGCCGATGTCGTGCAGCAGCGCCGCCATCAGGAGGAGGTCGGGGCGGCCCACCCGGCGGGTCAGTTCCGAGGCCCGCACCGCCGTCTCGACGAGGTGCCGGTCCACGGTCCAGGTGTGCACCGGGTTGCGCTGCGGCCGGCAGCGCACCCGCTCCCAGTCGGGCAGCAGCTTCGTGATGATCCCCTCGGCCTCCAGCGCCTCCCAGACGGCCACCGTCGGCTCCCCCGCGCCCAGCAGGGTCAGCAGCTGCTCCCGGGCCTCGGCCGGCCAGGGCACCGGCAGCGGCTTCGTCTGCGCCGCGAGCCGGCGTACGGCGTGCAGCGAGACGGGCAGTCCGGCCTGGGCGGCGGCGGCGCCGAAGCGCAGGGGCAGCACCGGGTCCCGGTCGGGCCGCGCGGCCAGGGCCAGTACGGCCTCGCCGTCGGACTCGACCACGCCTTCGGCCAGCGGAGCCCGCTCCGGTGCGGAGCTGCGGGTGCCGAGCAGTCCGCGGAGCCGGGGGCGGGCGGACCGCGCCCGGAGCACGCGCCCGACCTCGCGCCAGGTCACGTCACCGGCGTACGAGACCACCCGCGCGGCCTCGTACACCTCCCGGAGCAGGGCGTCGGCGTCGAGCAGGCCGAGCTGCGCCGCGACCGGCGTCTGTTCCTGGAGGGAGAGCCGCTCGGTGGCGCGGCCGGTCACCAGGTGCAGCGCGTCCCGGGCGTCGAGCAGCCGGCGCCGGGCTTCGGCGAGGCCCTCGCGGGGGGCGTCGGCCAGCCAGGACGCGGCGACGGCCCGCAGCGCGGTGACGTCGCGCAGTCCTCCGCGGGCTTCCTTGAGGTCGGGTTCGAGCAGGAAGCGGAGTTCCCCGGCGCGCTCGGCCCGCTCGCGGCACAGGGAGTGCAGCTGGGGCAGCCGCTTGGCCGCCTGGTTCCGCCAGTCCGCCAGGACGGAGGTGCGCAGTCCCGCGAGGAGTCCGGCGTCGCCCGCGACGGGCCGGGCGTCGAGCAGTCCGAGGTGCACCTTGAGGTCTTCGGCGGCGGTCTTGCGGGCTTCGCCGGGGGTGCGGACCGAGTGGTCGAGGGCGAGGCCGAGGTCCCAGACGGGGTACCAGAGCCGGTCGGCCAGGGCGGCCAGGGCGCGCGCTTCGGTCTTTCCGTCGTGGAGCAGGACCAGGTCGAGGTCGCTGCGGGGGGAGAGTTCGGCGCGGCCGTAGCCGCCGACGGCGACGAGGGCGGCGCCCCGCACGCCCGTCTCCTGCACGGCGGTGGCGAACAGCGCCTTGAGCCAGTCGTCGGTCAGGGCCGCCAGGGCGGAACGCCGGGAAGGCCCGGACCGCGACTCCTCCTGGAGGAGTCGCAGCCGGGCCGCGGCGTACCCGCTGGGTCCCGAGTCGGGCGTGCTGTCCGTGGTCTCTTCGACACTCGTCACCCAGGGGTTCCCATCACTTGAGGCCCGTCCGGCCGGTCCTGCCGGGCGGGCGGCCGGGGAGGCCTTAAAGCGCGTCCGCGCCGCGTTCGCCGGTGCGGACCCGGATGACCGAGTCCACGGGGATGCTCCACACCTTGCCGTCGCCGATCTTGCCGGTCTGGGCGGCGTCGACGACGATCCGCATCACGTCTTCGGCGTCGCCGTCCTCGACGAGCACCTCTATGCGGATCTTCGGTACGAGGTCCACGGTGTACTCGGCGCCCCGGTAGACCTCGGTGTGTCCGCGCTGGCGGCCGTAGCCGCTGGCTTCGGAGACGGTGAGTCCCTGGACTCCGAAGCGGTGCAGGGCTTCCTTGATCTCGTCGAGCCGGTGCGGCTTCACGATCGCGGTGATGAGCTTCATGCGTCAACCTTCTTGCTCGCTGCGGCAACGGGGGCGGGGACGGCGGTGCTCCGGGAGGAGGAGCCGCCGCCGGCTCCGCTGAAGTCGTAGGCGGTCTCGGCGTGTTCGACCTGGTCGATGCCGGAGACCTCGTCGTCCTCGGTGACCCGCATCCCCATCGTCTTGTCGAGGAGGAAGGCGAGTACCGCGGATGCCACGAGAGAGTAGGCGAGGACGGAGAAGACTCCGATCGCCTGCTTGCCGAGCTGCCCCAGACCGCCGCCGTAGAAGAGGCCGGCCACGTCGGACTGGACCCCTCCGGTGGCGAAGAGACCGACGAGGAGGGAGCCGAGGACACCGCCGACGAGGTGGACGCCGATGACGTCGAGGGAGTCGTCGTAGCCGAACTTGTACTTCAGGCCGACGGCCATGGCGCACACGACACCGGCGATGACGCCGATGGCGATCGCGCCGAGCGGGGAGACGGCGCCGCCGGAGGGGGTGATGGCGACGAGGCCCGCGACGGCGCCGGAGGCGGCGCCGAGGGTGGTGAAGGAGCCGTGGCGCAGCTTCTCGTAGCCGAGCCAGGCGAGCATGGCGGCGGCGGTGGCGACCTGCGTGTTGACGAACATGACCGCGCCGACGCCGTCGTCGTTGCCGAGCCAGGAGCCCGCGTTGAAGCCGAACCAGCCGAACCACAGGAGGCCCGCGCCGAGCATCACCAGCGGGAGGCTGTGCGGGCGCATCGGGTCCTTCTTGAAGCCCACGCGCTTGCCGATGACCAGGATCACGCCGAGGGCCGCGGCGCCCGCGTTGATGTGGACGGCGGTGCCGCCGGCGAAGTCGATGACGCCGAGCTCGAAGAGCCAGCCGCCGGCGCCCCACACCCAGTGGGCGACGGGGAAGTAGACGATCGTGACCCAGAGGGTGATGAAGAGCGCCCACGCGCTGAACTTGACGCGGTCGGCCAGGGCGCCGCTTATCAGCGCCGGGGTGATGATCGCGAACATCAGCTGGAAGACGGCGAAGACGTAGACGGGGATGGTGTAGCCGTCCCACAGTTCGGTGATGCCGATGCCGCTGAGTCCGACGTAGTCGGAGTTCCAGCCGATGAGCGAGCCGGAGTCGGTGCCGAAGGCGAGGCTGAATCCGTAGAGGACCCAGAGGATCGTGACGATCCCGAGGCTGATGAAGCTCATCATCAGCATGTTGAGGCTGCTCTTGACGCGGACCATGCCTCCGTAGAAGAAGGCGAGTCCCGGGGTCATCAGCATGACCAGGGCGGAGCAGATGAGCATGAACCCGGTGTTCGCGGAAGACAGCGTGGGGGCGTCTGCCGCGAGGGTCGTGATGGCTGATGCCATCGGCGTCTCCTCGTCGTCGGTACGTTCGCGTGCGGGCGATCGTGAAAACCTGAGCGGCGCTGCGTGAATCAGGCCTGAGGGGGTCCGGCCCGGGGGCTGGCCGGTTATTGGCCATGAGATTCGCGCAGGCCGGTTTCCGGCGGCGCCGCTGGGTGTTTCGCGTCGATGACGAAGAGGTCGCGCGTGTTACGCCTCCATGAACGAGTGGTTCATGGGGGTGGCGGGTGGAGACCCGGCCGCGGCGATGACCCGGGGAACCTGGCTGGGGGAGCCTGATCGGGCTTCACGGGGTGACTGCCGCGGCCGGGGGCCTGGGGGCGGCCGGGTGGCCGTCAGACGGCCTCCGCGGCCTCGGGGAGGCGGGAGGCGAGCTGGTCGGTCAGCCGCACGACGTCGGCGACGTCGCCGTACTCACGCGCGGCGGTGTCGACGGTCTTGCGCAGCCGGGTGTTGACCCGTTCGGACCGCACCTTTCCCGCCACGTCGAGGGCGCGGCCGACAAGGACGGTGGCCTGCTCGGGCTCGCGCTGGAGCAGGTGCACGGTGGCCATGCCGATGAGGTTGAGGGCGTAGGAGCGCTGGTGCTCGTCGTCCTTCTCGAAGAGCGCGACGGCGCGTTCCATGACCGGTTCGGCGAGGGAGGCGTACATGGGGCTGCGGCCCGCCACGTAGGCCAGGTCCCGGTAGGAGTGGGAGTTCTCGCCGTTGAGCTCGGCCTCGGAGAAGAAGCGGATCCAGTCGGGCTCGGGCTCGGCGTCGAATCCGACGTCGGAGAAGGTGTCCTCGGCCATCCGCACGGCCCGCTTGCAGCGGCTGGGCTGGCCCATGTTGGCGTAGGCCCGGGCCTCCATCGCATACAGCATGGCCTGGGTACGGGGCCCTGCGCAGTCGCGGCTGCCGTACTGAGCCAGGTGGATGAGCTCCAGGCCGTCCTCGGGGCGGCCCAGGTGGATCATCTGGCGGCTCATGTTGGAGAGGATGTACGAGCCCAGGGGCTTGTCCCCGGCCTCCTTGGCGGCGTGCAGCGCGAGGACGAAGTACTTCTGCGCGGTGGGGTGCAGGCCGATGTCGTAGCTCATCCAGCCGGCGAGTTCGGCGAGTTCGGCGGCGACCTTGAAGAGCCGCTTCATGACCGGGGCCGGGTGGTTCTCCTGGAGCAGGTCGGTGACCTCGTGGAGCTGGCCCACGACGGCCTTGCGGCGCAGTCCGCCGCCGCACTGGGCGTCCCACTGGCGGAACATCACGGTGGTGGCTTCGAGCAGGTCCACCTCGGGCTCGGAGAGCCGGGGCGGCCGGTGGCCGCTCAGGGCGCCCGCCGGCCCCGCCTCCCGGGGGCCCGGGTCGGCGACCGGGACCGGTACGAGCCAGCGCTGCATGGGCTCGATGAGGGCGGGGCCGGCGGACAGGGCGAGCGAGGTCCCGAGGAAGCCGCGGCGGGCCAGCATCAGGTCGCTGCGGGAGAACTCGCCGAGCAGTTCGATGGTCTGCGGGCCGGCCCACGGCAGGTCCACGCCGGAGACGGAGGGGGTCTGGTGGGCGGTGCGCAGGCCGAGGTGCTCGATGGCGACGACGGAGCCGAACCGTTCGGAGAACAGCTCGGACAGGATGCGCGGGACGGGCTCGCGGGGCTGTTCGCCGTCGAGCCAGCGGCGGACCCGCGAGGTGTCGGTGCTGATGTGGTGGGCGCCCATCTGGCGGGCGCGGCGGTTGACCTGGCGGGCGAGCTCGCCCTTGGACCAGCCGCTGCGGACGAACCAGGACGTCAGCTGTTCGTTGCGGACGGCGGCGTCCTGCCCGGAGTCCTGCCCGGAGCCCTCTGCGGAATCCCGGTCCGGCAGCCCTGCGGACGACACGTCGGACTCCGCACTCGTTCCGCTTGCGCCGTTGCCGCTCACTGGAACGCCCCCCATCCGTCAGCCTTTTCCACACGAAACCCTGCCGGGAAACGGTCTTCACAGGTCCTTCACGCATGCCTCCGGCATACCCGCGAACCCGTCTCCTCTTCGCGCTCGTGCACCGAAAGTAATCCTACGATCACCCCTCCTGCGAGGTCGATCCCGGAAACGCCACCATTCGCCACCCCTTCGAATGAACTCGCCACCCGCCAGGCGCGATTCACTTGACACGAAGGCAGGACCGATCGGTTGGACAGGAGTGCGCCGGGGCGCGCGCAGCGCACAACGCGCCGGTGTCGGGGCAGAGAACGCCGCAACCAGCCGATGTCGTAACCACCGGCACGTCCGACCCGTTGGAGGGGGCATGGGCATGGGCTTCACGATCGGCGGCAGCCGCGGCACCAAGGAGTTCCGTTCCGGCGCTCGGCGCCGCGGCCGGACGTCGGAGTGCACGGCGGTGGCGGAGTACACCGGACTGTGGGGCTGGGACGTGGTCCCCGGCGCCCGGGCCGCGGGGCCCGCCCGCGACTGCTCCTGCGGTCATACGAATTGCGGTGCGCCGGGGGCGCATCCGCTGGCCCTCGCTCCGACGGTCCCGGCCGGCGCCACCCTCGACGAGGTCACCGAGACCTGGAGCGGGTACCCGGGAGCCGCGGTGCTGCTCCCCGCCGGGCGTTCCTTCGACGTCATCGAGGTCTCCGAGGAGGCCGGGCGGCGGGCGCTGGTCCGGCTGGAGCGGATGGGCCTGCCGCTCGGCCCGGTGACCGCGACCCCGGACGGCCGGGCCCAGTTCTTCGTCGCCCCCGGGGCGGCGGCCGGGCTGCCGCAGCTGCTGTACCGGATGGGCTGGGACGACGCCGGCCTCGATCTGCGCGCTCTGGGCCAGGGCTGCTACGTCACGGCCCCGCCCTCGGACTTCGCCGGCCTCGGCCCGGTGAGCTGGCTGCGCCCGCCGGCCCTGGACTCGGCCGGGGATCCCCCGCAGGCCCGCCTGCTCCTGGGCACCCTCGCCTACCTGTGCCACCGGCTGCGCCGGCCGTAGCCGCGCCCCGCGGGACCGTGCGCACGGCAGTGCCCCCGAGTCGCGGGGACTCGGGGGCACTGGCCGGCGTAGGGGCGTCGGGTGCGGTCAGTCGCCGATCAGGGCGTCGACGAAGGCCTCCGGCTCGAAGGGCGCCAGGTCGTCCGCGCCCTCACCGAGACCGATGAGCTTGACCGGTACGCCGAGCTCGCGCTGGACGGCGATGACGATGCCGCCCTTGGCGGTGCCGTCGAGCTTGGTCAGCACGATGCCGGTGATGTCCACGACCTCGGCGAAGACGCGGGCCTGGGTCAGGCCGTTCTGCCCGGTGGTCGCGTCCAGGACCAGCAGGACCTCGTCGAGCGGGCCGTGCTTCTCGACGACGCGCTTGACCTTGCCGAGCTCGTCCATCAGGCCGGTCTTGGTGTGCAGCCGGCCCGCCGTGTCGATGAGCACCACGTCGGCGCCCTCGGTGATGCCCTCCTTGACCGCGTCGTAGGCGATCGAGGCCGGGTCGCCGCCCTCGGGTCCGCGCACGGTGCGCGCCCCCACCCGCTCGCCCCAGGTCTGGAGCTGGTCGGCGGCGGCGGCGCGGAAGGTGTCCGCGGCGCCGAGCACGACGCTGCGGCCGTCGGCGACGAGCACGCGGGCGAGCTTGCCGGTGGTGGTGGTCTTGCCGGTGCCGTTCACGCCGACGACCATGATCACGGCCGGGGTGTCCACGCCGCTCTCGGTCTTCACCGCGCGGTCGAAGTCGGTGCCGAGGAGCGTGACCAGCTCCTCCTTCAGCAGCGCGCGCAGGTCGGCGGGGGTGCGGGTGCCGAGCACCTTGACCCGCTCGCGGAGCCGGTCCACCAGCTCCTGGGTCGGAGCGACACCGACGTCGGCGATGAGGAGGGTCTCCTCGATCTCCTCCCAGGTGTCCTCGTCGAGGTGCTCGCGGGAGAGCAGCGTGAGCAGCCCCTTGCCGAGCGTGTTCTGCGACCGGGCGAGGCGGGCGCGCAGCCGGACCAGGCGGCCGGCGGTGGGCTCGGGCACCTCGATCTCGGGGGCGGGCGGAGCCTCGACGACCGGGTCCTCGACCGCGACCGGCGATTCGGTGGCGGCCTCCGCGTCGGGGAGGACGACCTCCTCGATCGTGCGGCGCGGTTCTTCCGCCGTCGGTGCGGCGTCCTCCCCCACCTGCGGTTCGGCGGGCGGGGCAGTGATGGTCGGCGTGCTGGGCGGGGCCGTGGGGGGCAGCTGCTTCTTCTTGCGGCTGCTGACCACGAGCCCGCTGATCGCACCGACCGCGACCAGGGCGATGACTACGGCAAGGATCAGGATTTCCATAACGCTCCCCAGTATCGGCCACGTGCGCCCCGAGCCGGGGACCCTGGAGGTTCATACCAGGACGTAAGCCTCTGTTTGTACTTTTTGCGGCGAATCTACGATGATGAGCAATCCCCCACGCCCCGCCTCCCCCCACGGAGTACACCTATGTCTGCCGAGACCGCCGTCGAGTCGCGCGGCCTGGAGCCCGTCCCGGACGCCGAGCGCCGCGGCCGGGTCCGCGAGCTCGTCCCGACCTGGGTGGCCGCCAACATCAGCGTGCTGCTGCTGACCATGGGCGCCGGTCTCGTCATCTTCAACAAGCTGAACATCTGGCAGGTGCTCGTCGTCGCGATCGCCGCCCCGGTCGTCTCCTACGGCATCGTCGGGCTCATATCCATCGCGGGCAAGCGCGGCGGCGCCCCCGGCATGGCGCTCTCGCGGGCCGTCTTCGGCCAGCGCGGCAACCTGTTCCCCGGCGCCCTGATCTGGGTCGCCCGCTGGGGCTGGGAGACCATCAACGCGGTCAGCGGCGCCTACGCCGTCCTGACCGTGCTCGACCTGGTCTTCGGCATCAAGAAGAACACCGCGCTGATCGTCGTCACCCTGCTCTTCTTCGTCGGCTGCACCTTCCTCGTCTCCGGCCTGGGCATCAACGCGCTGCGCGTCTGCTCCAAGTGGTCCACGTACCTCTTCGGCGCCTTCAGCGTGCTCGTGCTCGGCTACCTGATCGCCGAGACCGACTGGTCCGCCGTCTTCGCCAAGCCCGCCGGCTCCACCGCGATGATGATCGCGGGCATCGGCACCATCGCGGCCGGCGGCATCAGCTGGGTCCCCTCCGGCCCGGACTTCACCCGCTACCTGCCCCGCACCGCCTCCGCCAGGGGCATGGTCGGCGCGACCATCGGCGGCGCGGCCGTCGTGGTGATCCCGATGGTGCTCATGGGCGCGGTGATGGCGGTCGCCACGCCCGACCTCGCCACCGCGCAGGACCCGGTGTCCTTCATCGGCGAACTGCTGCCGATGTGGATCTCGGTCCCGTACCTGCTGATCGCGCTCGTCGGCATGCTGCTCATCAACTCGATGTCCATGTACTCGGCGGGCTTCACCGCCCAGACCCTCGGCATCAAGGTCCCGCGCGCGGCCGCGGTCAGCGTCAACGCCGTCATCAGCCTGGTCTTCGGCTTCCTGCTGATGGTGGTCGCGACCAGCTTCTTCGGTTCGTTCATCTCCTTCCTGACCCTGCTGGCCGTGGCCTTCTCCGCCTGGATCGGCGTCTTCGGCGTGGACATGCTGCGCCGCACCTCCTACGACGGGGCCGCGCTGCTGGACACCACGCGGAGCAGCGCCTACTGGTACCGGGGCGGGTTCGCCTGGCAGGCCATGACCGCCTGGGGCCTGGCCCTGGTGGTGGGCCTGCTGTTCACGAAGGTCGACTGGTTCAGCGGCCCGCTGGCCACCACCTGGATCGGCGAGAACGGCCTGGGCTGGGCGGCGGGCATCGTCACCTCGGCCGTCCTGTACGCGATCCTGCCGCGCACGCCGGCGGCCCCGGGCGGCACGGGTCCGCAGGCCCCCTCGGAGGAGCGGGTCCCCGCCGGATCCCTGTCCAACTGACGCCACGTCAGCTAACGTCCCCCTTCGCCCGCCCACCCACCTCCGGCGAAGGGGGACTTCTCCATGCCCATCACCGTGGCCCGGTTCAACCTCATCGACCCGAACGGCACCCCGGAAACCCTCTCCGCCCGCTACAAGGCCGCGCTGGAGATGGCGAAGTACGCGGACGACCGCGGGATCGACACCATCCAGACCGAGGAGCACCACGGCACCGAGAACAACTGGCTGCCCTCCCCCTTCGCCTTCGCGGGCGCGGTCTTCGGGGCCACCCGCCGGATCGCCGTCACCGTCTCGGCGATCATCGGCCCGCTGTACGACCCGCTGAAGGTCGCCGAGGACATCGCGGTGCTGGACCTGCTCAGCGGCGGCCGTCTCGTCACGGTGGCCGGCATCGGCTACCGGCCCGAGGAGTACGAGCAGCACGGCGTGGAGTGGGGCCGGCGCGGCAAGCTCCAGGACGAGCTGCTGGAGACCCTGCTGAAGGCGTGGACCGGCGAGCCGTTCGAGTTCCGCGGCCGTACCGTACGGGTCACCCCGCGGCCCTTCACCCAGCCGCACCCGCTGCTCCTGGTCGGCGGCAGCTCGGAGGCGGCGGCCCGCCGGGCGGCCCGCCTGGGCCTGCCGTTCTTCCCGAGCGCGCACCTGCCCGAGCTGGAGGCGTACTACAACGCGAAGCTCGCGGAGTACGGCACGGAGGGCTTCTGCATGATGCCGGCGGCCGAGACCCCGCTGCTGCACATCGCCGAGGACCCCGACCGGGCGTGGGACCAGTACGGCGAGCGGTTCCTGCACGAGGCCGGGATGTACGCCTCCTGGCAGTCCAAGGACATCCGCAGCGCCGTACGGTCGGGCGCGCGCACGGTGGCGGAGCTGCGCGCCGAGGGCGTGTACCGCATCCTCACCCCGGACGAGGCGGTCGCGTACGCCCGCGGCGCCGGCGAGGCGGGGAACCTGGTGCTGCACCCGCTGTGCGGCGGGATGCCCGTGGACGAGGGGTGGCGGAGCCTGCAGCTCCTGTGCGAACAGGTGCTGCCCCGCCTCAAGGACTGAGACGGGGCGGTACCCGCTCCGGGAGGAGAGGGGCTGTCGGCAGGGTGGTCAGCCCATCTCCTCCAACGCCTTGCCCTTGGTCTCCGGCACCCATTTGAGGATGAAGGGGATCGAGAGCACGGCGAAGACCGAGTAGATGACGTAGGCACCGGACAGGTTCCAGTCCGAGAGCGTCGGGAACGAGACGGTGATGATCCAGTTGGCGATCCACTGGGCGGCGGCCGCAACGCCCAGGGCCGCGGCGCGGATCCGGCCGGGGAACATCTCGCCGAGCAGGACCCAGACCACCACGCCCCAGGACAGGGCGAAGAAGAGCACGAAGCAGTTGGCCGCGATGAGGGCGACGAGACCCTGGGTGTGCGGCAGGGCGATGTCGCCGCCGCTGGAGTCCTTGTACGAGAACGCCCAGGCGGCGAGCGCGAGGGAGACCGCCATGCCCGCGGACCCGATGAGCGCGAGGGGTTTGCGGCCGATGCGGTCCACGAAGACCATCGCGATCACCGTACCGATGATGTTCACGACCGAGGTCTCGAAGGAGTAGAGGAACGAGGAGCTCGGGTCGATGCCGACCGACTGCCACAGCGAGGAGCTGTAGTAGAAGATCACGTTGATGCCGACGAGCTGCTGGAAGACGGAGAGGCCGATGCCGATCCAGACGATCGGGAGGAATCCGAAGCGGCCTCCGAGGAGGTCCTTGAAGGTGGACTTCTGCTCGGAGTGGATGGCGTTGTCGATCTCCCGGACGCGGGCGTCGGCGTCGATGCCCGCTCCCTCGACCTCGCGCAGGACCGTCTTGGCCTTCTCCATGCGGCCGACCGAGACGAGGAAGCGCGGGGACTCCGGGATGGCGAAGGAGAGCAGGCCGTAGAGGACCGCCGGGACGACCATGACGCCGAGCATCCACTGCCAGGCTTCGAGGCCGCCGATCTCGCCCCGCTGGTCGCCGTCGGCGAGGTTCAGGATGCCCCAGTTGACCAGCTGCGAGATGGCGATGCCGATGACGATGGCGGCCTGCTGGAAGGAGGCGAGCCGACCCCGGTAGGCGGGCGGGGAGACCTCCGCGATGTAGGCGGGGCCGATCACCGAGGCCATGCCGATGCCGAAGCCGCCGATGATGCGCCAGAGCGCCAGGTCCCAGAGGGCGAACGGCAGGGCCGATCCGATGGCGCTCGCGGTGAAGAGCACCGCGGCGATCTGCATGCAGCGGATCCGGCCGATCCGGTCGGCGATCCTGCCGGCGGTGGCCGCGCCGAGGGCGCAGCCGATCAGGGCGGCGGCGATCACCTGGGCCAGGGTGGCCGAGCCGACGTCGAAACGGTCGCGGATGGCCTCCACCGCGCCGTTGATGACGGAGCTGTCGTAACCGAAGAGGAAGCCGCCCATGGCGGCCGCCGCGGTGATGAAGATGACGTGCCCGAGGTGGTCGGGCTGCGGTGCCGGGCCGCCGCCCGGGACCTGCGGCCGCGTCGTGCTGCTGCTCAAGGTGCGCTCCTGCGTGCCGGCTGCGGTGACGGGCTGTGGGTGTGATCCTTTCCAGTGGCGCACAGGTCAAGATCGGGCACCACCCGGAAGGGCCATCAGGGGCGCGCTTGCCCCGTACCGGCCCGGCCAACCCGGCCCACCGCAGCCGTCAGCGCAGCCGCTGGCTGATCACCTTCGACACCCCGTCGCCCTGCATCGAGACCCCGTAGAGCGCGTCGGCGACCTCCATGGTCCGCTTCTGATGCGTGATCACGATCAGCTGGGAGCTCTCCTGCAGCTCCTCCATGATCCGGATCAGCCGCTGCAGGTTGGTGTCGTCGAGCGCGGCCTCGACCTCGTCCATCACGTAGAACGGGCTGGGCCGCGCCTTGAAGATGGAGACCAGCAGGGCCACGGCCGTCAGCGAGCGCTCGCCGCCCGAGAGCAGCGACAGCCGCTTGACCTTCTTGCCCGGCGGCCGGGCCTCGACGTCGACGCCCGTGGTGAGCATGTTGTCCGGATCCGTCAGGATCAGCCGGCCCTCGCCGCCGGGGAACAGCCGCGAGAACACCCCCTCGAACTGACGGGCCGTGTCCCGGTAGGCCTCCGTGAAGACCTGCTCGACCCGCTCGTCGACCTCCTTCACCACCTGAAGGAGATCGGCTCTGGTCTTGCGCAGGTCCTCCAGCTGCTCGCTGAGGAACTTGTGCCGCTCCTCCAGCGCCGCGAACTCCTCCAGCGCCAGCGGATTGACCTTGCCGAGCTGCTGGTAGGCCCGCTCGGCCGCCTTCAGCCGCTTCTCCTGCCGGGCGCGTACGAAGGGCTCCGGCCCGGCGTCCGGATCAGGGGCCTCCCCGTCGGCGGACGGGCTCGGCGGCACCGGCTGGTCGGGCCCGTACTCGTCGACGAGCCCCTGCGCGGCCATGCCGAACTCCTCCAGCGCACGGCTCTCCACCTGCTCGATCCTCAGGCGCTTCTCGGCGCCGAGCACCTCGCCGCGGTGCACGGAGTCCGTGAGCTTGTCGAGCTCGCCCTTCAGACCGCGGCCCAGGCCCCGGGCCTCGTCGAGCTCCCGCTCCCGCAGGCCCTTCGCGTGCTCGGCGGAGGTGCGCTCCTGCACCGCGCGGCCCAGGGACACCTCGATGTGCGCCAGCAGCTGGCGGGCTCCGGCGGCGACGGCCGCCGCCACCCGCGCCTCGTACCGCAGCCGTTCCCGCCGGCGCTCGGCCCTGGCCCGGGCCTCCCGTTCGGCCCTGGCCCCGCGGTCCAGGGAGTCGGCCCGGCCCGCGAGCCCCTTCACCCGTTCCTCATGGGTCCTGAGCTGCAGCCGGGCCTCCATCTCGGTCTGCCGGGCGTTCGCCCCGTCGGCCGCGAGCCGGTCCCGCCGGGAGGTGTCCGGCTCCTCCTCCGCCGGCATCTCCTCGGCGACGGCGAGCCGTTCCGCGCACTCCTCTACGTCGGCCAGCGCCTGCTCCAGCGCATCCTGCGCCCTGGCCGCGGCCGCGGCGGCGCGCTCGGCTTCGCCCAGCGCCCCCTTCGCCTGCCCGGCGAGCCGCCCGAGCTGCTGCGCGGCCCCGGCCCGGGCCCGCTCGGCGGCCCGCCGGAGCTCCCCGAGCTCCTCGACCCGGGCGCCGGCCGCCACCTTGCGGGTGTCCGCGGCCGCCTTCTCCTCCGCCAGCACCAGACACCGGCCGTCCAGCCGGGCCAGCTCCGCCGCGGCCTCGTCGACGGCCGCCTGCACCTCGATCAGGCTGGGCACTCCGGCGGACCCGCCGTGCGCGAGGTGCGCACCGAGCACGTCCCCCTCGGCGGTCACGGCCACCAGCCCGGGCTGCGCGGCGACGAGCGCCTCGGCATCGTCGAGCCCCCCGACCACCACGAAGTCCCGCAACACCCACGCCACGGCCCGCACCACCTCGGCGTCCCCGTGCACGAGCCCGGCCGCGACCACCGCACCCGCAACCTCCTCCAACGCCACGACCGCGCGGCCCGCTCCCGGCCCCGCCGGCGCTTCAGCCACGAGCTCCGGGCCTCCCCCACCCACAGGGTCCGGGGCGAAGCCCTGACTCCCCCCACCCAGCCCCGCCGACGCATGAGGCGCGGGGTCCGGGGCGGAGTCCCGGTTTCGGGAAGGGGCGGGGTGGGGGAAAGTCGCCCCCGGCCCGACCCCAGCGGCCGCCCCGGCCCCGGGTACCTGGCCCAGGCTCTCGGAGCCGATCCGAACTCCCGGGACCTGAGCCGGAGCCGGGACCGGGGCCAGGGCCGAAGCCGAGCCCGGGACCTGAGCCGAAGCCGGTGCCGGTGCCGAGACCGAGACCGGAGCCGGGGCCGGGGCAGAGACCGGGGCCTGGCCCTGGACGGGGACGCCCGGACCGGCCGCCCCACCGCCGGAGGCCACCGCGCCCGGGGTGATCAGGAACGCGGCCCTCCCCGCATCTCCCTCCCGCAGGAACCGGATCGCCCCGGCGGCCGCCGCCGCCGAGGTGACGGCCACCGCGTCCGCCACCGCACCCAGCGCCGCCGCCACCGCGACCTCGTACCCCGGGGTCACGGACAGCCGCTGCGCCGCCGGCCCCAACAGCCCCTCCAGCCGCGCAGCGAGCAGCTCCGCCGTGCCGTCCTTGCGGCGCAGCCCCATCGCCAGCGCGTCCCGTCGCGCCGACACCGCCGCCCGCGACCGCTCCGCCGCCGCCAACGCGTCCCGGGTCTCCCCGAGTCCGGCCTCCGCCGCCGCCAGCTCGGCCCGGGCCGCCTCGTACTCCCCCGACTCCGACCCCGCACCCGAACCCGGTTCCGAACCCGCCGCCTCCGGGGACTCCCCGACCTCCTCCGCCAGCGCCTCGTACTCCTCGCGCGCTTCCTCCGCCCGCGCCATCGCCCCGTCCCGCGCCACGACCAGCCGGTCGATCTCCGCCTGGGCCGCGCCCGCACGGGAGCGGGCCGCACCGAGCCCGCCCCGCAGCCGCGCCAGCGCCTCGCGCCGGTCGGCGATGGCCCGCGCCACGTCCCGTAGCCGCCGTTCCTCGTCGGCCAGCGCACGCTCCAGCTCGGCCCGGTGGGCGACGGTGTCCTCCAGTGCCCGCGCGGCCGCCTCCATCGAGGCCGTCAGCTCCGCCTCCTGCTCGCGGATCCGCGCGGCCTCCCGCTCCATCTCGTCCGGGTCCCGGCCCGTCCGTTCCTCCCCGGCCGGCGCCGAGGCCGAGGTGACCCGGGCATCGGCCAGCGACACCGTCCCGCGCACCCGTTCGGCGAGCTGCGACAGCTCGTACCAGGTCTGCTGCGCCCGCTGGAGCCGTGGCGCGAGTTCCCTTACGGCCTCCTCCAGTTCGGATTCCCGCCGCACCGCCGCCGCGAGCTGCGCCTCGGCGGCCTCCTTGCGTTCCTTCAGGGCCGCCTCGTCCGCGATCTCCGCGTCGAGCGCGCCCTTCAGCGTGACGAGGTCGTCGGCGAGCAGCCGCAGCCGTGCGTCCCGCAGGTCGGCCTGGATCACGGCCGCCCGCCGGGCCACGGCCGCCTGCCGTCCCAGGGGCTTCAGCTGCCGCTGCAGCTCGTTGCCCAGGTCCTGCACGCGCGCGAGATTGGCCTGCATCGCGTCCAGCTTCCGCAGCGCCTTCTCCTTGCGCTTGCGGTGCTTGAGCACCCCGGCCGCTTCCTCGATGAAGGCGCGGCGGCCCATGGGGTCGGCGTGCAGTACGGAATCCAGCTGGCCCTGTCCGACGATGACGTGCATCTCGCGGCCGATGCCGGAGTCGGAGAGCAGCTCCTGGATGTCGAGGAGACGGCAGGTGTCCCCGTTGATCTGGTACTCGCTGCTGCCGCCGCGGAACATGATCCGCGTGATGGTGACCTCGGCGTACTCGATGGGCAGGGCGCCGTCGGAGTTGTCGATGGTGAGCGAGACCTCGGCGCGGCCGAGCGGAGGGCGGCCGGTCGTGCCGGCAAAGATGACGTCTTCCATCTTCCCGCCGCGCAGGGACTTGGCCCCTTGTTCTCCCATGACCCAGGAGAGCGCGTCCACCACATTGGACTTGCCGGAGCCGTTGGGGCCCACGACACAGGTGATGCCCGGCTCGAAGCGCAGGGTGGTCGCGGAGGCAAAGGATTTGAAGCCGCGCAGGGTCAGGGACTTGAGGTGCACGCCGCCGGACTCTACCTTTCACGTTCGGTTTCGCCCATGAAGGTGCAGGGCACATCAGACGTTAAAGGAATGGGCCCCCCACCTGGCGCAACGCCGGCGCGGAAAGAAAGAAGGGACGCCGAAGCGTCCCTTGCAGATCAAGCAGTTCCGTTGTTCGAGCGACGAGGGAGCGCGGATCAGGTGAGCGCAGGCTCCGCCTGGGGTACGTCGAGGTCGATGCCGTCGAGCAACGAGTCTCCGTGCTGTGCGGCGGCCGCGTTCAGAGCGTCGTTTTCGGACTGGATTCGTCCGAGCTCGGACTCGAGGTCCTGGACGCGCTGCTGAAGCCGTCGCATCTCGGCGAGGAGTCGCGGGTCGGAACCGCCGACGTAACCGAGAAGCGCCTTTGCCATGATGGATGGTCCTCCACACTGAGTGACCGACCGAAGCGGTGTGGGTCGTGAGGGAATCGCACCCGCGGATGTCCGGCAGCGACTGTCAGTCACTGCATCGATCTTTGGCTGACACTGTGTACTGCCAGCACTGCCAAACAGCTCAGGTGCGCGGGGCTTCCAGCGTCTCACCAAAAAGTTTGACGGTCAACACGATCACGCCCCGTATCGGCGGGCAGCCCGGGCCCCGCAAGGGGCGTGGAGATCATCCTCGTCTCCGAGCCTTCCACGGATCCCCCGCTTCGGCAACGCGTCGACGACGAATGCGCAGTTCCGACCGCATGCGGACCATCCGGCGATGTGTTCAGTGCATGATCAGTCGATCGCTCACCGGATCGCGAAACCGTCGTAGCCGCCGCGCGGTGTGCCCCAGATCTCCGTCACTCCGTCCACGTTCCCGGGCGTGTCGGCGCCGTGCAGCCATTCCAGGAGCCGGTGGCAATTCTCACGTTGACCTTCGGCCACCACCTGTACTCGCCCGTCGTCCAGGTTGAGTGCGAAGCCGATCAGTCCGCCGATCTCCATGGCGTTCGCCCTGGTGAACCAGCGGAAGCCCACTCCCTGTACACGACCGCGCA
Source organism: Streptomyces sp. NPDC104226 (assembly GCF_055584085.1). NCBI lineage: Bacteria > Bacillati > Actinomycetota > Actinomycetes > Kitasatosporales > Streptomycetaceae > Streptomyces > Streptomyces sp. NPDC104226. Next base: position 69,355 of record NZ_JBVJMS010000017.1, on the reverse strand, counting down.
CCCAGGCGGTCATCCGCACATCTTCGTTCATGCCTGAACGCTAACCGGGCAAACAAATCCGGGTCACCTCGCCCCCTCTCGCCATGGCGTACAGTCGCGCAGCAATGAGCTCACCCATTTGGGTGAGTAAAGGTTGATCTTGAAGTGCTTTGACGTGCTGCGAAGTGCCGTGAAGTGCTGATCCCGAACCCCAGGAAGGTGAGCCGCGATGGGACGCCACCGCCTCCACGCCGCGCCGCGCCCCGGCGGCAAGCGCCGCGCCGCCCTGCGAGGGGGTCTGCTCGGCGCGTCCGTGGCCGTGGTCCTCGGCACGGCGGCCGTCACCACGGGCTTCGTCCCGGTCGGCTCCTCCTTCCCCTACGTAGGGGTCGAGAAGGCGGACTCCGGTACGAAGACCTCGCAGGCCGGGGCCAAGGCCTCGCCGAGCCCCGGGAGCGTACTGGAGCAGCAGGGCGGCCTCGCCAACCTGTCGGGCCGGGCCCCTTCGGGAGCGAGCACCCCGTCCTCCCCCGCCACCCCCTCCGCCCCGCCCTCCCCGTCGGCCAGCCCGTCCCCTTCCCCGTCCCCCTCCACGGAGCCGGCGAAGACCCCGGTGGCGAGCCCGACCCCGACCCCGGTGAAGCCGAAGCCTTCCGCGCCGAAGCCCTCCGCCCCCGCGGCCCCGGCCGCCCCGCCCGCGTCGGCCGGCCACTCCGCCGAGGAGGCCGCCGTACTGACCCTGGTGAACCAGGCGCGCGCCCAGGCGGGCTGCGGTCCGGTCCGGGCGAACCCGCCGCTGGCGGCACTGGCCGGAGCCTTCAGCAAGGACATGGCCGTCCGGGGCTTCTTCGACCACACGGACCCCGACGGCAACACCCCGTGGGACCGCGCCACCAAGGCCGGCATATCGGGGATGGGCGGCGAGAACATCGCGCGCGGCCAGGGCGACGCGGAGGCCGTGATGAAGGCCTGGATGAACAGCCCGGGCCACAAGGCCAACATCCTCAACTGCGAGTTCCGCACCCTGGGCGTCGGCATGTACAACGCCGCCGGCGGCCCCTGGTGGACGCAGGACTTCGGCTTCTAGTGCCACGGCGCTAGAAGCCCGAAACGGGCGGGGGCACGGTCGGGTGCGGCGGATGTCGCCGCGCCCGACCGTGCCCCCGCCCGTTTCTCCGTACCTCACCCGTGCCGGGCGGGCAGTGCCCGGCACCGGGGCCGTACGTCAGCCGGTCAGACGGACGCCAGGGCGGCGCGGCCCGCGAGCAGGACACGGGTCTGCTCGGTGACGCGGCTGCCGAGGTGCTCGGCGGTGGCGATGTCGGCCTTGTGGACGAACTCGGGGCCCTGGTCGCCGTTGGACTGGGCCGCGACGCCGTCGAAGAAGCCGAGGCGGTTGAGGTCGTTCTCGGAACCGGTGCTGGAGTTCCAGCCCGGCTTCAGGCCCAGGTTGACCCAGCTCATGCCGTGCTGCGAGGCCAGCGTCTGGAAGTAGTCGAGGGTGTTGCCCTTGTCACCGGACTTGGAGCCGGAGTTGGTGAAGCCCGCGGCGACCTTGTCCTGCCAGCCGGCGACGAACCAGATCTTCGAGGAGGCCTCGGCGAAGACGTGGAAGGCGCCGGAGGCGGTGCCCATGTAGGTCGGCGAGCCGAAGATGATCGCGTCGGACGCGGTCAGCGTCTCCCACTTCGCCTCGTCGATCTCATCGACCTTGATCATGTGCACGGTCGCACCGGCTTCGATGGCGCCGACCTTGACGGCCTCGGCGATCACTGCGGTGTGGCCGTAGCCGGAGTGGTAGGCGATCGAAACGACGGGGTTGTACGTGATTCCGGACAAGACGGTCTCCCTCGGAAAACACCGTGGGGTACACGGCGTTGTGCGGCTGTGCGGCGTGAAGCAACGACACCGAGGTAACCACTAACTTTTCGAAAGCGCAACCTGGATGGCTGGCGCTGCGCAGTAGTAGGCTGAAACCATGCAGACTCAAGGGTGTGGCGAGACCGAGGGCGACGCCGTGCCCGAACAGGCCTCCGAAGCGTTCGGCGCTTTCGACGTGTTCGCACGTGAGTGCCCTTCCCGCGAGACGCTGGAACACGTCACGGGACGCTGGGGCAGCCTTACGGTCGGCGCCCTCTCCAAGGGGCCGTGCCGGTTCAACGAGCTGCGCCGGCGCGTGGACGGTATCAGCGAGAAGATGCTCTCCCAGACCCTGCACGCGCTGGAGCGCGACGGCATCGTCAACCGGGAGGCGCAGCCGACGAACCCGCCGCGCGTCGACTACGAGCTGACGGCGTTCGGCGTGGCCGTCGCGGAGCGCGTGGACGCGCTCATCGGGCTGCTGGAGGGCAGCATGCCCGCGGTGCTTTCTTCCAGGTCGGCCTACGACGCCACGCGCGAAGGCCGCTGGCAGCGCGGGCAGAAGTAGCTCGACCGGTTCATCCAGGGCCTGCGGCGCATCGGGGTGCCGCAGCGCCGGCAGGGCTCGTCCTCGCGCCCGTAGGCGTCGAGCGAACGATCGAAGTAGCCGGACTCCCCGTTGACGTTGACGTAGAGGCTGTCGAAGCTGGTGCCGCCGACGGCGAGGGCCTCGTTCATGACGTCACGGACGTGGCCGAGGAGTTCCGTGCTCCGGGGGCGCGTGAGGGTGGCCGTGGGGCGCTCGTAGTGCAGCTTGGCACGCCAGAGCGATTCGTCCGCGTAGATGTTCCCGACCCCGCTGATCAGCGACTGGTCGAGCAGCGCCCGCTTCACGGTGGTGCGCTTGGCGCGCAGCGCCAGGTGGTAGGCCGTCTCGTCGAACAGGGGATCCAGGGGGTCCCGCGCGATGTGCGCGATGACGTCGGGCAGCCCGTCCGTGCTGCCGGGCACGCTGGGGTGCAGGGACAGCCCGCCGAAGGTCCGCTGGTCGACGAAGCGCAGCTCCGTCCCGGCCCCGTCCCCGAACCGCACCCGGATGCGCAGGTGCTTCTCGTCGGGCGCCCCCTCGGGCTGCACGAGGAGCTGCCCGCTCATTCCGAGGTGCCCGAGCACGGAGTGCTCCTTGTCCGCCAGCGGCAGCCACAGGTACTTGCCGCGCCGCATCGGGACCCCGATGGTCTCCCCCGTGAGCCGCGCCGCGAAATCGGCGCCGCCGCCCTCGTGCCGGCGTACGGCGCGCGGATGCAGGACCTCCACGGCCACCACGGTCCGCCCGGCCACCCAGCGCTCCAGCCCGCGCCGCACCACTTCGACCTCGGGGAGCTCGGGCACGGTGTTCCTCCGGAGGGTTCGGATCGGGCGGTTCGGATCGGGCTCTCTCCCGCGAGCGTACCGACCTGTCGGCCGGCACCCGGAAACGGGTCCGCCCCGCCACCTGCCGGAGCAGATGACGGGGCGGGGAGTTCCCGGAAGAACGGGTCAGGCGTCCGGCGCCCGGTCGGCGGGGGTCGTCGCCCCGTCGCCCTGGGCCGCGGTCCCGGCCGGAGCCGCGGTCCGCTTGTCCGCCGCGGTGCTGATACCGCGCCATGCGGACTCGGCCGCCTGCTGCTCCGCTTCCTTCTTGCTGCGCCCGACGCCGGTGCCGTAAGAGGTCCCACCGACGCGCGCTGCGGCGGTGAAGGTCTTCTCGTGGTCCGGGCCGGTCTCGGTGACCAGGTATTCGGGCACTCCGAGACCTTCGGCGGCCGTGAGCTCCTGGAGACTGGTCTTCCAGTCCAGGCCGGCACCGAGGTTCGAGGACCTGTCGATGAGCGGGTCGAAGAGCCGGTGAACCAGCTCCGAGGCCGCGTCGAGACCCTGGTCGAGGTAGACCGCGCCGATCACCGCTTCAAGGGTGTCGGCGAGGATGGAGGCCTTGTCCCGGCCACCCGTGCCCTCTTCGCCCCGGCCGAGCCGGATGAAGGAGCCGAGTTCGAGGCCGCGACTGACCTCCGCCAGTGCACGCGAGTTGACTACCGCGGCCCGCAGTTTGGCCAGCTGGCCTTCAGGCAGGTCGGGGTGGGTCGTGTACAGCGTGTCCGTGACCACCAGGCCCAGCACGGAGTCCCCGAGGAACTCCAGGCGTTCGTTGGTGGGCAGACCGCCGTTCTCGTACGCGTACGAGCGGTGGGTCAGCGCACGCACCAGAAGGGCGGACTCGAGTCGATACCCGAGCCGCCCTTCCAGAAGCACGTGGGACGAGGCCGCGTTCTTACTGTCTGCCTGCTTCTCAGCGTTGGACAGCTCAGACATTGCGCCTCTCACCAGCCGCTCAGACCTCGAGGACCTGACGCTTGTTGTAGGTGCCGCAGCTCGGGCACGCGATGTGCTGGAGCTTCGGCTCCTGGCAACGCTCACACGAAACCAGGGTGGGGACCGCAGCCTTCCACTGCGACCGGCGGTGGCGCGTGTTGCTGCGCGACATCTTCCGCTTCGGAACAGCCACGGCTACTTCTCCTGCTTCTCGGCGGCGCCCTGAACTCCGTCGGAGGCAGTGCCGCTCATATTGTCCTTCTCGACGCCCTGATCGGTGACGAGTCCCTGCAGTGCCGCCCAACGGATGTCGACGGCGTCATGGTGGTGGTCCGGGTCTTCGTTCAGGCTGAGCCCGCAATCGGGGCACAGTCCGAGACAGTCCTCCCGGCACACCGGCTGCAGCGGCAGTGCGAGCACCACCACATCGCGCAGCACGGGTTCGAGGTCGAACAAACCGTCCTCGAGAAAGAGCGTGTCCTCGTCGTCCTCGGCGTCGTCGGCCGGTTCCGCCTTGGGGCGGCCCCGGTCGTCGGCGTCAGGGTACGAGAACATCTCCTGGAACTCCGCCTTGAGCTCACGCTCGACGGCCTCCAGACACCTTACGCACTCCCCGGTCGCCCGGCCACGGACGGTGCCTGTGACAAGCACCCCTTCCATGACCGACTCCAGGCGGAGCTTGAGGTTCAGCGGGTTGCCCTGGGGCACTCCGATGACTCCGGCGAGACCGATGTCGGCCGGAGCCGGGATCTCACGGGACAGCCGCAGCATGGCACCAGGACGCCGGCCCAGCTCGTGCGTGTCGAACACGAGGGGGTTGCGGTGGTCGAGGTGGGTGTTCAGGGCCGTTCCCGCTTTCACAAAATCACTGGAGACTGCTGAAAATCAAGGTGTCCGCCACTTAGGGGCAGCATGGATCGCGGTGCATACGCGCGACCGAAGAGCCAGGATACCCGCCGCTTCGCTCTGAGCCCAATCCAGCTCCGCGACGAGCTCAGCGCCCCTGTTCGTACTGGCGCAGCTGGTCCAGGTTGATCATGCTCGTGTCGAAGAAGCTGGTCTCGTCGAGCGCCGCCTGCTGGTCCTGGACCGGCTGCTGCTGCTGCTGGTAGCCGCCGTAGGGGTCGGGCTGCTGCTCGTACGAGACCGCGTACGGGTCGGGCTGCTGCTGGACCTGCTGGTAGCCGTTGTACGCGTCCTGGTAGGCGTACGCGTCCTGCTGGACGGGCTGCCCGGGATAGTGCGCGGCGTAGTCCGCTCCGGTGGAGCCGGTGCCCGCGCCGGAGTAGGCGTCGTACGAGGGCTGCGGCTCCGGCTGGGCCTGTGCGGGGATCAGCGGCGCCTGCGGCTCGGCCAGCCCCGCCAGGAAGTCGGCGTCGCTCGAGGAGCGCGACTGCGGGTGCCCTGCCGCGTCCTGGGCGGCCATGTGCGCGCCGAGGTCGTCGGTGGCCACGCGGCCGAGGAGCTTCTGGCGGCCCCGGCCGACGGCCTCCAGGGTCTTGGAGAGCACCGCTTCGAAGGTCGCCAGCTTGGTGTCCACGTAGTCGTCCGCCTGCCGGCGCTGCGTCTCCGGGTCGTGGCTGCGCTCGGGCGCCTCGGCGTCCGGGTAGCCCTGGTCGTCCAGTCCGGGTCCGCGGCCGAGCAGCTTCTCGCGGCCGCGGTCCACCGAGCCGATGGTCTTGGTGAGGACGACCTCGAAGTTCGCGAGCTTGCTGTCGACGTAGTCGTCGGCCTCGGCCTTGACCTCGTCCGCCTCGCGGCGGGCCTCCGCCAGGATCCGGTCCGCCTCGTCCTGGGAGCGCCGCGCGACCTCGGTGTCGGAGATCAGCGAACCGCGCTGGGCGTGCGCCGACTCGATGATCCGGTCGGCCTCGCGGCGGGCCTCCTCGACCATCTGCTCCCGGCCGCCGATGAGCTCCTGGGCCTGGGCGAGCGAGCCGGGGAGCGCTGCCCGGACCTCTTCGAGCTGGGCGAGCAGCTCGGCGCGGTTGATCACGCACGAGGCCGACATGGGCATGGACCGGGCGCTGCCGACGGCCGCGACGATCTCGTCGAGCTTCTTCTGCACGTCCATGGGTGCTCGCACTCTCTCGGCCCCGGGCGGTTCCCGAGACGGACGGGACGACTGTAAGGCCACCGGCCCGGGAGCCGACACCGGCTGACTCCCGGTCAGCGGGCGCCGGCGGGCGGGGTCAGCGCTCGGCCAGCCGCTCCAGCAGCGCGGCGTGCACGTGTGCGGGCAGCAGGTGGGCGACGTCGCCGCCCCAGGCCGCCACTTCCTTGACCAGGGAGGAGGACAGGAAGCTGTAGGTGGGGTTGGTCGGGACGAAGAGCGTCTCGACGCCCGACAGGCCCATGTTCATCTGGGCCATCTGCAACTCGTAATCGAAGTCGCTGACGGCGCGCAGGCCCTTGACGATGGCCGGGATCTCCCGCTGCTTGCAGAAGTCCACGAGGAGCCCGTGGAAGGACTCGACCACGATGTTTCCGTAGCCGGCGGTCGCCTCGCGGATCAGCTCGATCCGCTCCTCGACGGTGAAGAGTCCCTGCTTGGACTGGTTGATCATCACGGCGACGTGGACCACGTCGTAGAGCCGGGAGGCCCTGCCGATGATGTCGAGGTGTCCGTTGGTGATGGGGTCGAACGACCCCGGACAGACGGCGCGGCGCAACTGCATTCCCTCGTTCCCGGGTGCGGGCTTCATGACTCTTCGCTGACGGAAGCGGCGCGACCGTACCAAAGGGTGCCCTCGCCGTACTTCCTGGAGCGCAGCGGCTCGAAGCCGTCCGGCCACGGGAAGGCCCCGCTGCGGGTCCTGCGCTCCACGGTGACGAGCGCGTCGTCGGTGAGCCAGCCATTGGACCGGAGTGTGAGGAGGATCTCGCACAGGTGGGCGTGCTCCACCTCGTACGGCGGGTCCAGGAAGACCACGTCGTACGGGTCCCCGTGCGCGGCGCCGGCGGCGATCTGTTCGGCCTTGCCGGACCGGAATTCGGCGCCGGGCAGGCCGACCGAGGCGATGTTCTCCTTGATCGCCTTGGCGGCCTTGGCGTCGGGCTCGACCAGCAGCGCGTGGTCCGCGCCGCGGGAGAGCGCCTCCAGGCCGACGGCGCCGGAACCGGCGTAGAGGTCGAGGACGCGGGCGCCCTCGACTCCGTGCAGCGACTCCCAGGTGGAGAAGAGCCCTTCGCGCATCCGGTCCGAGGTCGGGCGGGTGCCGGTGCCGGGCGGTACGACGAGGCGTCGCCCGCCTGCGCTTCCGGCGATCACGCGGGTCATCTGGGGTCCTTCGGTGAGCGGGGCGGAGGATGGTGCAGGCCTCCAACGATAGGTCGTGCCCGTCAGCCCTTCTCCAGGTACTGCTCCCGCTCGGTGTCCAGCAGGGCGTCCAGGGCGGTCCGCAGGCCCGGCAGGTCGGCGAGTTCGGGATCGGCGGCGACCACGCGGGTGGCCTCCTCCCGGGCCTGGGTGATGACCTCCTCGTCCTCGATCACGGCGAGCATCCGCAGCGAGGAGCGGACACCGGACTGGGCCTGGCCGAGCACGTCGCCCTCGCGGCGCTGCTCCAGGTCGATGCGGGAGAGCTCGAAGCCGTCCAGGGTGGCGGCGACGGCCGCGAGCCGGGCGCGGGCGGGGCTGGCTTCGTGCATCTCGCTGACCAGCAGGCACAGTCCGGGGGCGGAGCCGCGGCCGACTCGGCCGCGGAGCTGGTGGAGCTGGGAGACGCCGAAGCGGTCCGCGTCCATGATGACCATGACGGTGGAGTTGGGGACGTTCACGCCGACCTCGATGACGGTGGTGGCGACCAGCACCTTGACCTCGCCCGCGGTGAAGCGGCGCATCACGTCGTCCTTGTCGGCGGGGTCCATGCGCCCGTGCAGCACCTCGACGGACAGTCCGGCGAGGGGCCCCCGGGTGAGCTGCTCGGCGATCTCCAGCACCGCGAGCGGGGGCCGCCTGTCACCGTCGTCCTCGGCCGCCGCCTTCTTCTTGGCGCCCTTGGCCCCCTTGGCGCCCTTGCCGTTCTCGTCCTCCCCGTCGCCGATGCGCGGGCAGACCACGTACGCCTGGTGGCCGTTCTCCACTTCCTCGCGGACCCGCTCCCAGGCCCGGGCCAGGAAGTGCGGCTTGTCCTTGGCGGGGACCACGTGGGTGGCGATCGGGGAGCGGCCGGCTGGGAGCTGGTCCAGTACGGAGGTCTCCAGGTCGCCGAAGACGGTCATGGCGACGGTCCGCGGGATCGGGGTGGCGGTCATGACGAGCAGGTGCGGGGGCTGCTTGCCCTTGGAGCGCAGGGCGTCGCGCTGTTCCACGCCGAAGCGGTGCTGCTCGTCGACGACGACCAGGCCGAGGTCGTGGAACTGCACCTTGTCCTCGATCAGCGCGTGCGTGCCGATCACGAGGCCGGCCTCGCCGGTGACCAGGTCGAGCAGCGCCTGACGGCGGGCGGGCACCCCCATAGAGCCGGTCAGCAGGACCACTTTGGTCCCCTGGTCGGAGCCGCCGAGCATGCCGCCCTCGGCGAGCTCGCCCATCATCTCGGTGATGGACCGGTGGTGCTGCTGCGCGAGCACCTCGGTGGGGGCGAGCATGGCGGCCTGCCCGCCGGAGTCGACGACGGCGAGCATGGCCCGCAGCGCGACCATGGTCTTCCCGCTGCCGACCTCGCCCTGGAGGAGGCGGTGCATGGGGTGGTCGGTGGCGAGGTCGTCGAAGATCTCCTTGGAGACGGTCTGCTGGCCTTCCGTGAGGGTGAAGGGGAGCTTGGCGTCGAAGGATTCGAGGAGGCCGCCGGGCACGGGGCGGCGGGGTACGGCCGGGAGCTGGGAGTCGGCGTGCCGGCGGCGGGCCAGGGCGACCTGGAGGACGAAGGCCTCGTCCCATTTGAGGCGGCCGCGGGCGTCCTCGATGTCGGCCTTGGTGACCGGGCGGTGGATCTTCAGCAGGGCCTCGGTGAGCGGGACCAGTCCGCGGTCCTCGCGCAGGGCCGGCGGGAGCGGGTCGACGACCTCCCGGGCCGCGGGGAGCACCGCGTCCACGCACTTGGCGATCTTCCAGGACTCCAGCTTCGCGCAGGCCGGGTAGATCGGGATGAGCTGGCTCGCGAAGGCGGCGGCCGCGTCCCGGTCGGAGGCGTCCGCGCCGAGGGGCTCGTAGGCGGGGTGGGCGAGCTGGAGCTTGTGGTTGAACATCCCGACCTTGCCCGCGAACATCGCGCGGCTGCCGGGCAGCAGTTCCTTGTGCGGCTTGTGGACGCCGGAGCCGAAGAAGACGAGCTGGAGCCGTCCTCTGCCGTCGGTGATGGTGACTTCGAGGCGCTTTCCGCCGCCCCGGCTGCCCTGGTACGTCAGCAGCCGCGCGTCGGCGACCTGTGCGACCACGGTGACGTGCTCGTCGATCTGGTCGGCGAGTTCGGCCAGCGACGTCAGCTCGCCCCGCTCCGCGTACCGCCGGGGGTAGTGGTGGAGCAGGTCCAGGGCCGTGTGCAGGCCGAGCTGCTCGGCCAGCACCTTCGCGGTGGCGGGGCCGAGGGTCTTCTTGAGGTCTTCGTCGAGCGCGGGCACGTGTTCCATTGCACACCATGGGGCCGACAACCCGGCTATTCCACCCCGATGAGCAGCGGGGCGGACCAGCGGCCGCCCTGGTAGGTGACGGTGTCGACGGCGAGGTGGCCGTGCTGGACGTACGCCTCCAGGCGCTCGGCCAGCGCGTCCGGCACCTCGGGGCCCAGGACGAGGGTGACCAGTTCGCCGCCCGATCCGAGCATGCGGGCCAGGACGGCCTCGGCGGTCTCGGCCAGGCCCGTGCCGATGACGGCCACGTCGCCGTCGATGAGCCCGAGCACGTCGCCGGCCTGGCAGATGCCGGCCGAGGTGAAGGACTGCCTTTCGGCGACGGCGAGTTCGCCGTAGCGGGTGGCTCCGGCGGCCGCCGTCATGGCGACCACGTCCTCGTCGAAGGTGCCCTCCGGGTCGTGGACGGCGAGCGCGGCCAGGCCCTGGACCTCGGAGCGGGTGGGGATCACGGCGACCCGTACGCCTTCGGCGCGCGCCTGCCGGGCGGCGGCTGCCGCGACCGCGCGCAGTTCGGCGCCGTTCGGGAGCAGGACGACCTCGCGGGCGTGCGCCTCGCGGATGGCGTCGGCCAGTTCGGCGACGGCCGGCGGTTCCCCGGGCCGGGCGAGCAGGGTGGTGGCGCCGGCCTCCCCGCAGAGCCCGGCCAGCCCCTCGCCCTGGACCACGGCGACGACCGCGCGCTGGGAGCGCTCGCCGCGGGCCCGGCGGCGTTCGTCGCCGAAGTGCGTGATGCGGATCCGGTACGGCCGCCCGGCGACCACCGCGGCCTCCACGGCCGCGCCGGGGTCGTCGACGTGGACGTGGACGTTCCACAGGCCGTCGCCGCCGACCACGACGAGGGAGTCCCCGAGGGCGTCGAGCCGGGTGCGCAGCCGGTCGACCTCCGTCTCGGGGGCCTCCAGGAGGTAGATCACCTCGTAGGCGGGTCCGCCGTCCTGCTCCTCCTCGGCGCAGGGCTCCGGCGGCCTCGGTACGGGCACGGCCCGGCCGCGCACCGGTTCGGAGGCCGGCTCCCGTCCGGACAGCGCCTGCCACAGGGCCCCGAGTACGGCGACCAGTCCGCAGCCCCCGGCGTCGACCACTCCGGCCCGCCCGAGCGCGGCCAGCTGCTCCGGGGTCTGCGCGAGGGCCGCGCGGGCTCCGTCGTAGGCGGCCCCGGCCACGTCGGCGGCGGTCTCGGTGGCCCGGGCCGCGGTCTCGGCGGCCTGTGCGGCGGCGGTGGCGACGGTGAGCATGGTGCCCTCCACCGGGTGCGCGACCGCCCGGTAGGCCTCTTCGGCCGCCCGGGTCAGCGCCTGCGCGAGCAGCCGCGCGGGGTCGCGTCCGGCGGGTTCGTCGCCGAGTACGTCGGCCACTCCGCGCAGCAGCTGCGCGAGGATCGTCCCGGAGTTGCCCCGGGCGCCTATCAGGGCGCCGTGCGCGAAGGCCCGTACCGCCTCGGGGAGGGAGGGTGCGGCTGTGCCGTCCGTCACTCCGGCGAGGAGGTCCGCGAGCTCGCGGTCGGCCGATTCGGCGGTCAGGTAGAGGTTGGTGCCGGTGTCCGCGTCGGCGACGGGATAGACGTTGATCGCGTCGATGTCCTCGCGGGCCCGGCCCAGTGCGGCCAGGGCCAGCGAGCTCCAGGTGCGTACCGCTTCGGCGTTCAGGGGGTACGGCTGAGGCTGGTGCGCCACCGGGCGTTCCTCCTTGTGCGGGCCAGGGTTCACCGCAGGGTAACGAAGGACTGCCGGGCCGGCGGGACCCCGGGGCGGGGGTGGCCGTGGCCATGGTAGTTTTCTTGGACCGAGGCAGTCGCTGTATGCTGCTCCGGTTGCCCGATGAGAGTCGGGCCATCCCCCCGGCAAGCCACTTCAGATCCCTGATACCGGTGCGCCGGGATTCACTGTAAGTGCATCTGAAGTCTTTGGAGTGACCTGTGGCTGCCAACTGCGACGTTTGCGCCAAGGGGCCGAGCTTCGGCAACAGCATTTCCCACTCGCACCGCCGCACCTCGCGTCGCTGGAACCCGAACATCCAGCGTGTCCGTGCCGTGGTCAATGGGACGCCGAAGCGCCTCAACGCCTGCACCTCGTGCATCAAGGCCGGCAAGGTCTCGCGCTGACGCCCGTCGCAGCGCAGCCCTTTCCGGTTGCTGAGAAGGCCGGTCCACCTGGTGGACCGGCCTCTTGCTTTGCCTGATCGAACGCGATCGGACCTGTAGGGCCTGCTCCCTTCCGTGAACCCACGGGAGGGAGCAGGCCCTACAGGCGTTTCAGCGCCACCGCCACGCGTGGTCCACCGGTCCGATGCCCCCGCCCAGGGCGAACCCGGCGGCGATGGCTCCGGTGACGTACTCCTTGGCCTCGGTGACGGCCTCCGGGACGGTCCGACCCTTGGCCAGGCCCGCGGCGATCGCGCTGGCGAGCGTGCAGCCGGTGCCGTGGGTGTGCCGGTTGTCGTGGCGCGGGGCGCGCAGCCAGCGTTCCTCGGTGCCGTCCGTGAGGAGGTCCACGGCCTCGTCCCCGTGGGCGGCGAGGTGGCCGCCCTTGATCAGCGCCCAGGCGGGCCCGTACGCGAGGACCGCGTCGGCGGCCCGGCGCATGTCGTCCTCGGTCTCCACGACGACTCCGGTGAGCTGGGTCACCTCGTCCAGGTTCGGCGTGGCGACCGTGGCCCGGGGCAGCAGTTCTCCCCGTACGGCGTCCAGCGCGGTGGCGGCGAGGAGCGCGTCCCCGTGCTTGGAGACGCCCACCGGGTCCACGACGGCCGGGGCGGCGGTCGCGGCGAGCAGCTCGGCCACGGTCTCCACGAGGGCGGCGGAGGAGAGCATTCCCGTCTTCACGGCCTGGACGCCGATATCGTCCACCACGGCCCTGTACTGGCCCTTCACGGCCTCGGCGGGCAGTTCCCAGACGCCTTTGACGCCCAGCGAGTTCTGCGCGGTCACAGCGGTCACCACGCTCATCCCGTGGACCCCGAGCGCCAGCATGGTCTTGAGGTCGGCCTGGATGCCGGCGCCGCCGCCGGAGTCGGATCCGGCGACGGTCAGGCACAGCGGCGGGTGCGGGCGCGGTATCCGGGAGCCGCTCACCGCGGGGTGTCCTCGGCAGCCGTGTCCCCGCCGAAGTGGTCCCATCCGCCGGTGGCGGCCCAGGGGGCGCCGTCGACGGTCACCTGGGGCAGCGCGGAGCGGTTCTGGACCTCGCCGATGACCTTCCAGCGGGCCGGGAGCTTCACGTCCGGCGGGAAGGTGGCGACGATCGCGTGGTCCTCTCCCCCGGTGAGGACCCACTGGAGCGGGTCCACGCCGACGGCCTGGCCGATGTCGTGCATCTGCGTCGGGATGTCGACGGCCGCCGAGCGCAGGTCGATCCGTACCTTGCTGGCCTCGGCGATGTGCCCGAGGTCGGCGATCAGGCCGTCGCTGACGTCGGTCATGGCGGTGGCGCCGAGCCCGGCGGCCGCGGGGCCCGCGTGGTACGGCGGCTCGGGGCGCCGGTGGGCCTCGACGAAGGCGCGCGGCGAGCGGAAGCCCCGCGAGAGCACGGCGAAGCCCGCGGCGGACCAGCCGAGCCAGCCGGTCACGGCCACGACGTCGCCGGGCCGGGCGCCGGAGCGCAGCACGGGTTCGTGGTTGCGCAGGTCGCCGAGGGCCGTGATGGCCACGGTGATGACGTCGCCGCGGACCACGTCGCCGCCGACCACGGCCGCGCCGGCGACCTGGCATTCGTCGCGGATGCCGTCCATCAGCTCGGTGGGCCAGGTGGCCGGCAGCTCCGCCGGGACGACGAGGCCGAGAAGCAGCGCGGTGGGCACCGCGCCCATGGCGGCGATGTCCGCGAGGTTCTGCGCGGCGGCCTTGCGGCCGACGTCGTAGGCGGTGGACCAGTCGCGCCGGAAGTGCCTGCCCTCCAGCAGGATGTCCGTGCTCGCCACGACCCGCCGGTCGGGGGCCGACACCACCGCGGCGTCGTCGCCCGGGCCGACCCGGACCGCCGGGGTGGTGGTGAGCCGTGAGGTGAGCTCCCGAATGAGCCCGAACTCCCCCAGCTCGCCCACAGTGCCCTTCATCGCTGTGCCCCTTCTTGCCCAGTCCGCTTGCGGTCGCGAGCCGTCACAGCTCTGGGTACCGTCAACAGATACGTCAACTTCTGCTCTCCGTACGCCCCGCTCAGCGTGGAGCCGGACCCGCGGGTCTCCCCGCGGCACTCGGCAACGCGGTACCGTGGCGTCCCTTCTTCCCCGGGCCCACCCGTCATCCCCGGGCCCACCCGAAGGGTAGGGGAAATGATCCTCGTGGCCGCCCTGGAGGTTCCGTGGTACAGGCGTACATCCTCATCCAGACCGAGGTGGGCAAGGCGTCGTTCGTCGCCGAGTCCATCGCGCAGATCGCGGGGGTGATCCAGGCCGAGGACGTGACGGGCCCGTACGACGTGATCGTGCGCGCCCAGGCCGACACCGTGGACGAGCTCGGCCGCATGGTCGTGGCCAAGGTCCAGCAGGTGGAGGGGATCACCCGCACCCTGACCTGCCCGGTCGTCCATCTGTAGCCCCCGTCTACTCTTGGCCGGTGATGTCACGACACCGCCGGCCCTTCTCTCTGCTCGCCGCACTGACCGCGCTGGCCGCCTCGGCGGCCCTCGTGGGCTGTTCCCCGGGTGATTCCGAGGCACGGGTGAATCCGCCGTCCGCTCCGCCCGCGGATGTCGCGGGTCTCTGTGCGGCGCTGCACAAAGAGCTCCCGGGAACGGTGGCCTCGCTGGCCCGGACCCCGGCGCTGCCGGAGTCGGACCTGACCGCCGCGTGGGGTGGCTCGGCGATCGTACTGCGGTGCGGTATCCCCAGGCCCGCCAAGATGCTGGACGAAAAGGCGGAGGGCGTCGACGTGAACGGTGTCGGCTGGCTCCTGGAAAAGCTGGGCGACGGCGGCTTCCGCTTCACCACCGGGAGTCGGCTGGCGTACACGGAGGTCCGGGTCGACAAGGAGCATGCCACGGATGCGGGGATGCTGGTGGGCCTGTCCGCCGCGATCGCCAAGACCGTTCCCGTGGGCGTCTCCTCGTACTGACCCCCGGACCGACCCTCCCGCCGGTCTCCCCGGGCCCGCTCGCGCGGAAGAGGACCGCCCGCCGCCCTCCTCGTGCGAGGGGCGGCGGGCGGTCCTCTTCCGTGCGGGACGGACCCGCTACGGGGTCAGCGCAGTCCGGTGGAGCGGCGCAGGGCGGCCTGGATCAGGCGGTCCACCAGCTCCACGTACTCGATGCCCGACTCCTGCCACATGCGCGGGTACATGGAGATCGGGGTGAAGCCCGGCATCGTGTTGATCTCGTTGATGACGAACTCGCCGTCCTCGGTGAGGAAGAAGTCGGCGCGCACCAGGCCCTCGCAGGACGCGGCGTCGAAGGCCTCGATCGCGAGCTTCTGCACCTCGGCGGTCTGCTCCGCGGTGAGCGGGGCGGGCACGAGTCCTGAGGCGGAGTCGATGTACTTGGCCTCGAAGTCGTAGAAGTCGTGGCTGGAGACCGGCGGGATCTCGGCGGGCACGCTCGCGCGCGGGCCGTCCTCGAACTCCAGGACGCCGACCTCGATCTCGCGGCCGCGCAGCAGCGCCTCCACGATGATCTTCGGGTCGTGGCGGCGGGCCTCGCGGATCGCGGCGTCCAGCCCGGCGGGGCCGTCGACCTTGGTGATGCCGATCGAGGACCCGGCGCGGGCGGGCTTGATGAACAGCGGCCAGCCGTGCTCCCCGGCGAAGTCCGCGATGCGCGCGAGGGCGCCCTCGCGGTCGTTCTCCCACTCGCGGGGGCGGATGGTCACATACGGGCCGACGGCCAGCCCGAAGGACGTGAAGACCCGCTTCATGTAGTCCTTGTCCTGGCCGACGGCCGAGGCGAGGACGCCCGAGCCGACGTACGGGATGCCGGAGAGCTCCAGGAGGCCCTGGAGGGTGCCGTCCTCGCCGTACGGTCCGTGCAGGACGGGGAAGACCACGTCGACCTCGCCCAGCGCCTTGGGGACGGCGCCCGGCTCGGTGTAGACGACCTCGCGGCTGGCCGGGTCGACGGAGAGCACGACGGCGCCGTCCTCGGATTCGGCGAGCTGCCCCACGTTGGGGAGCTCGCCGCCGGAGATGGCCATCCGGGCGGGCTCGTCGGCGGTCAGCGCCCACCGGCCGTCCGTGGTGATGCCGATGGGCAGCACCTCGTACTTGGAGCGGTCGATGGACCGCAGGACGGCGCCCGCGGTGACGACCGAGATGGCGTGTTCCGAGCTGCGGCCGCCGAACACGACGGCCACACGGGGCTTGCGGCCCTGCTGCTCAGGGGTCTGGGGGAGGTTCTCGCTGCTCATATCGCCACGAGGGTACCCGCTCAAGCGTCCGGAAAGCAGTCAGCGCCGTTCCGGTTTGGCGCTGCGTCCCATGAGTTCCTTGAGCGCGACCAGGGTGGGCTTGCCGTGGTGGACGATGTCGACGACCGTGTCGGTGATCGGCATGTCCACTCCGTGGCGGCGGGCCAGATCGGCCACGGACTGGCAGGACTTGACGCCTTCGGCGGTCTGCTTGGTGACCGCGATGGTCTCCTCCAGGGTCATCCCGCGGCCCAGGTTGGTGCCGAAGGTGTGGTTCCTGGAGAGCGGCGAGGAGCAGGTGGCGACGAGGTCGCCGAGGCCCGCGAGGCCGGAGAAGGTGAGCGGGTCGGCGCCCATCGCCAGGCCCAGGCGGGTGGCTTCGGCGAGGCCGCGGGTGATGAGCGAGCCCTTGGTGTTGTCTCCGAGGCCCATGCCGTCGGCGATGCCGACGGCGAGGCCGATGACGTTCTTGACGGCGCCGCCGAGCTCGCAGCCGATGACGTCGGTGCTCGTGTACGGGCGGAAGTACGGGGTGTGGCAGGCGGCCTGGAGGCGCTGGGCGGCGGCCTCGTCCACGCAGGCGACCACGGAGGCGGCGGGCTGGCGGGCCGCGATCTCGGCGGCCAGGTTGGGGCCGGTGACGATCGCGATGCGCTCGGCGGGGACCTTGGCCACCTCCTCGATGACCTCGCTCATCCGCTTGGCGGTGCCGAGTTCGACGCCCTTCATGAGGGAGACGAGCACGGTCTCGGGGGCCAGCAGCGGGGCCCAGGCGGCGAGGTTGCCGCGCAGGGTCTGCGAGGGGACGGCGAGGACCGTGAAGTCGGCGCCGGCCGCGGCCTCGGCCGGGTCGGTGGTGGCGCGGACGGTCGCGGGGAGTTCGACGTCGGGGAAGTAGTCCGGGTTGGTCCGGCCGCTGTTGATGGCGTCGACGAGCTCGCGCCGGCGGCCCCAGAGGACCACCTCGCAGCCCGCGTCGGCGAGGACCATGGCGAAGGCCGTGCCCCAGGAGCCGGTTCCGAATACGGCTGCCTTCACGGGACGTGTCACTTGTTGCCCTCCCCTGCGGCCTTGCGCCGCTGCTGTGCCCTGGCTTTGCGGTGGTCGTACGGCTGCGCGGGCGCGCTCTCGCCCCGCAGTTCCTCCAGCAGCCCGGTGATGGCCTTCATGATGACCTCGGTGACCTCCCTGAGCACGTCCGGGGTGGGCTCCCGGTCGTAGTAGGCGGAGAGGTCCACGGGCGGTCCGGCGAGGACCTGGAGGGTTTTGCGCGGGAACAGGTTGACCTTGTTCTCCTTGGCGTAGGGCGGCATCGCGAGATTCGCGCCCCACTGGGCCACCGGAATGACCGGAGCCCTGGTGATCAGCGCCACGCGGGCGGCCCCGGTCTTGCCGGCCATCGGCCACACGTCGGGGTCCCGGGTGAGGGTGCCTTCCGGGTAAAAGGCCACGCATTCGCCGCGCTCGATCGCGTCCACGGCGGCCCGGAATGCGTCCAGGGCGTTGGTGGACTCCCGGTAGACGGGGATCTGGCCGGAGCCGCGCAGGATGGCTCCGACAATCGGCACCTCGAAGAGGGCCGCCTTGCCGAGCAATCGGGGCACCCGGCCGGTGTTGTACTGGAAGTGCGCGTAGGACAGCGGGTCCAGATACGAGTTGTGATTGACGGCGGTGATAAATCCACCCTCGGCCGGAATGTGTTCCATTCCCCGCCAGTCCCGCTTGAAGAGCACGACCAGCGGCGGTTTCGCGATGGCCGCGGCAAGGCGGTACCAGAAGCCGATTCTGCGGCGGGACACTCGGACACCTTCCTCTAGGACCGGTCCGCGGCTTGGCCACCTCGGGGCCGGACAAGTGTGGCCCCGGGTCCGGTCTCTGTCGAGAACACCGTACGCCCCGGACACCCCGACCAGACCCCGGGTGGCCCGGCATGAGGTGACAATGGGGCTCCGCATGACCTGGTCATGACCCGTACATGGTCCGAGCGGCGCGCGAGCGTGCCGGAGGGAAGGGATCCGTCACGAACGCCGTGTGGAGTCTGGTCGTCCCGCTGAAGCCGCTCGCGGTGGCCAAGAGCCGCCTCGCGCCGGCCGTCGGAGCCTCCCGGCCGGGGCTGGCCCTGGCGTTCGCCCTGGACACCGTCGCAGGGGCGCTGGCCTGCACGGCGGTCGCGGATGTGGTGGTCGTCACGGACGATCCGGCGGCCGGTGCGGAACTGGCGCGGCTGGGGGCCCGGATCGTGCCGGACTCCCCGGCGGCCGGGCTCAACGCCGCTCTGGCCCACGGGGCGCGGGAGATACGGGCGGGCAGGCCCGGGGCGGCGGTGGCCGCGATGAACGCGGATCTGCCGGCGCTGCGGCCACCCGAATTGCAACGCGTGCTCGAAACCGCTTCGGCATTTCCCCGGGCATTTCTGGCGGATGCGGCGGGAATCGGGACGACCCTCCTTTCCGCTGCTCCGGACGTGGAATTGGCGCCCTCGTTCGGCGGTCCCTCACGGGCCCGGCATTCGGCCTCGGGCGCGGTGGAAATGGCCCTCGCCGGCGTCGAGAGCATCCGCCGGGACGTGGACACGGGGGCGGATCTGCGCAGGGTCCTGGCCCTTGGCGTGGGGCGCCATACGGCCCGATACAGTGCCCGTATGCAGGCGACCGCGTACACGTACGACACCCAGACCCGCAGCGGCAGCGTGCTGCTGGACGACGGCACCCCGGTGCCCTTCGAGGCCCCGGCGTTCGACGCGGGCGGCCTGCGGCTGCTGCGTCCCGGGCAGCGGGTCCGGATCGAGACGGACGGCGAGGGCACGGGCCTGCGGATCACCCTGGTCACGCTGCAGACCTTCTGACCCCGGACCCCCCGCCATCAGGGGGCTTCCACGCACCGCGGGCCGGTTTCCCCACCGTGGGGAAACCGGCCCGGCGTGTGTGACTCGTTGCCCTACTTGGTCTTGCGGGCGGTGGTCTTCTTCGCGGTGGCCTTGCGCGTCGCCGTCTTCTTGGCGGGCGCCTTCGTCGCCGCGGTGGCCTTCTTGGCAGCCGGGGCGGTCTTCTTCGCGGCGGCGGTGGTCTTCTTGGCCGCGGGGGCGGCCTTCTTGACCGTGGCCTTCTTCGCCGCGGGGGCGGCCTTCTTCGCCACGGCGGTCTTGGCGACCGTCTTCTTGGCGGTGGCGGTGACCTTCTTGGCCGTGGCCTTCTTCGCGACCGTGGTCTTGGCGGCGGCAGCGGCCTTCTTGGCGGGTGCGGCCTTCTTCGCGGCGGCCTTCTTGACCGTCGCGGAAGCGCCACCGGTGAGGCTGCCCTTGGGCGCCTTCTTCACCGACACCTCGCCGCCCTTGGGGAGCTTCTTCGTGCCGCTGACCAGGTCCTTGAAGCCCTGACCCGCACGGAAGCGGGGAACCGAGGTCTTCTTGACCCGGACGCGCTCACCCGTCTGGGGGTTACGGGCGTAGCGGGCCGGGCGGTCGACCTTCTCGAACGAGCCGAAGCCCGTGACCGAGACCCGGTCGCCCCCGACGGTCGCGCGGACGATGGCGTCCAGGACCGCGTCGACGGCGTCCGCGGCCTGCTGGCGGCCGCCCAGCTTGTCGGCAATCGCTTCTACGAGCTGCGCCTTGTTCAACGTCTTCCCCTTCGGAGACTTCGCCAGAACGAATGTGTTCAAGCTTATTTCGCACGTTAGGCGGATATATACCGCAAATCAAACACGAAACGGGCTTATCACCCTAGTGCCGCAACGTTGTAGGCCGTTACGGAGTTCCTTCGCATCAGTCGCCTTCAGGGAATCGACCCTCGTCGAGGTCCTTCATCAACCTGTCCAGGCGCACTGCCGCATCGGCGAGATCGTGCTTCGCCACGGCCGTGACGACCAACAGCTTCCGGGTCAGCGCCATCCTTACGCCCTCCGGGACTTGCAGTGTGCGCACCCTTGTGTGTGCTTCTTTCAATCGGTCGGCGACAAGTCCGTAGAGCTCAAGTTGACTGTCGCGTTCCATGCACAGATTGTGCCATCTGGGGCGAGTTGTCGCCTCACGGGGCCTCAACACACGACTGTGCCCCCTGCCGGACGGCAGGGGGCACAGTGTTGCCTATGTGATCACCCTAAGGCGAATAAGCGCTGCTCAGGCCGGAATCACGCCTGAATCGTGCGCGGCTTGAAGGCCGGTCGGGCGCTTTCGTACGTGGCGATGTCCGCTTCGTTCTGAAGGGTGAGGGAGATGTCGTCCAGCCCCTCCAGCAGGCGCCAGCGGGCGTTGTCGTCGAGTTCGAACTCCGCGACGACGCCTTCGGCTCGGACCTGGCGGTCGACCAGGTCGACCGTGATCTCGGCGGTGGGGTCGGCCTCGGTCAGCTTCCAGAGCTGCTCGACGGTCTCCTGCGGCAGGACCACGGTCAGCAGACCGTTCTTCAGCGAGTTGCCGCGGAAGATGTCGGCGAAGCGGGAGGAGATGACCGTCTTGAAGCCGAAGTTCTGCAGGGCCCAGACGGCGTGCTCGCGCGAGGAACCGGTACCGAAGTCGGGACCGGCGACCAGGACGGTCGCACCGGCGCGCTCGGGGCGGTTGGTGACGAACTCCGGGTCCTTGCGCCAGGCCTCGAAGAGCCCGTCCTCGAAACCGTCGCGCGTGATCTTCTTCAGCCAGTGGGCCGGGATGATCTGGTCGGTGTCGACGTTGCTGCGGCGCAGCGGGACGGCCCGGCCGGTGTGGGTGGTGAAGGCTTCCATGGTTCTCAGACTCCGGCGGTCGCGTTGGCGTCGGACAGGTCGGCGGGCGAGGCCAGGTGGCCCAGCACCGCGGTGGCGGCGGCCACCTGCGGGGAGACCAGGTGGGTGCGTCCGCCCTTGCCCTGCCGGCCCTCGAAGTTGCGGTTGGAGGTGGACGCGGAGCGCTCACCGGGCGCCAGTTGGTCGGGGTTCATGCCCAGGCACATCGAGCAGCCCGCGTGCCGCCATTCGGCGCCGGCCTCCTTGAAGACCTTGTCCAGGCCCTCCTCCACGGCCTGGAGCGCGACGCGCACCGAGCCGGGGACGACCAGCATCCGTACGCCTTCGGCGACTTTGCGGCCCTCGACGATCCCGGCGACGGCGCGCAGGTCCTCGATGCGGCCGTTGGTGCAGGAACCTACGAAGACGGTGTCGACCTTGATGTCGCGCAGCGGCTGTCCGGCGGTCAACCCCATGTACTCCAGGGCCTTTTCGGCGGCCAGGCGCTCCGAAGCGTCCTCGTACGAAGCCGGGTCGGGGACGTTCGCCGACAGGGGCGAGCCCTGGCCCGGGTTGGTGCCCCAGGTGACGAAGGGGGACAGCGCGGCGCCGTCGATGACGACCTCGGCGTCGAAGACCGCGTCGTCGTCGGTGCGCAGGGTCTTCCAGTACGCGACCGCCGCGTCCCAGTCCTCGCCCGCGGGGGCGTGGTCGCGGCCCTGGAGGTAGTCGAAGGTGGTCTGGTCGGGGGCGATCATGCCCGCGCGGGCGCCTGCCTCGATCGACATGTTGCAGATGGTCATGCGGGCTTCCATCGAGAGCTTCTCGACGGCCTCGCCGCGGTACTCCAGGATGTAGCCCTGGCCGCCGCCGGTGCCGATCTTGGCGATGATCGCCAGGATCAGGTCCTTGGCGGTGACGCCCTCGGCCAGCGCTCCGGTGACGGTGATCGCCATCGTCTTGGGGCGGGCCAGCGGCAGCGTCTGGGTCGCCAGCACGTGCTCGACCTGGCTGGTGCCGATGCCGAACGCCAGCGCGCCGAAGGCGCCGTGCGTGGAGGTGTGCGAGTCGCCGCAGACCACGGTGGTGCCCGGCTGGGTCAGACCCAGCTGCGGTCCCACCACGTGGACGACACCCTGCTCGACGTCGCCCAGCGAGTGCAGGCGCACGCCGAACTCGGCGCAGTTCGCCCGCAGCGTCTCCAGCTGGGCCCGGGAGACCGGGTCCGCGATCGGCTTGTCGATGTCGATCGTGGGGGTGTTGTGGTCCTCGGTCGCGATGGTGAGGTCCAGACGACGGACCTTGCGGCCGGCCTGGCGCAGACCCTCGAAGGCCTGCGGGCTGGTCACCTCGTGCAGCAGGTGGAGATCAATGAAGAGGAGATCGGGCTCGCCCTCCGCGCGCCGGACGACATGGTCGTCCCAGACCTTCTCCGCGAGTGTCCTACCCATCGCTTTCCCTCCGGCCGGCCGGTTGTGCCGGCGCTTCATAGAGATCTTGTGCGCCTGATCGCCCGTACCCCACGTCCCGGACGACGGCTCGGACCCAGTGGTTCGTGGACCCGCACATACAGACTCGCTGGTTCTTGGAAAAATTGAACTTGCGTTTCACAGTGTGAGACGCGAATATCGTTTCATGGACAACTCTAGCGGCGTCGGCGTTCTCGACAAGGCAGCTCTGGTATTGAGCGCACTGGAGTCCGGTCCGGCCACCCTCGCCGGGCTGGTCGCGGCGACAGGGCTCGCACGACCCACGGCACATCGCCTTGCCGTGGCACTGGAACACCACCGGATGGTGGCGAGGGACATGCAGGGACGGTTCATCCTCGGACCGCGGCTGGCGGAGCTCGCCGCCGCGGCCGGCGAGGACCGCCTGCTGGCCACGGCCGGACCGGTGCTCACCCACCTCCGGGACGTGACGGGCGAGAGCGCGCAGCTCTACCGGCGTCAGGGCGACATGCGCATCTGCGTGGCAGCCGCCGAGCGGCTGTCGGGCCTGCGGGACACCGTCCCGGTGGGCTCCACGCTCCCGATGAAGGCCGGCTCGGCCGCGCAGATCCTGATGGCCTGGGAGGAGCCCGAGCGGCTCCACCGCGGCCTGCAGGGCGCGCGCTTCACGGCGACGGCGCTGTCGGGCGTACGGCGTCGCGGCTGGGCGCAGTCGATCGGCGAGCGGGAGCCCGGCGTGGCCTCCGTCTCGGCGCCGGTGCGCGGCCCCTCGAACCGCGTGGTGGCCTCCGTATCGGTCTCCGGGCCGATCGAGCGCCTGACCCGCCACCCGGGGCGCATGCACGCCCAGGCCGTCATCGACGCGGCCGCCCGGCTGACCGAGGCCCTGCGCCGCTCCAGCTGATCCCCTTACCCCCGTCCCTCCGGGCCCGGAGGCGCGTGAGACGCCGCACACGTCCGCACACGCGCCACCGGGCCCGTTTTCATGCGTGCGCCCAGTCCAGTCCAGCCCGACCCGGGTCCGGCCCACCGGTCCGGAAACAGCGAAGAGGCCCTCCGCGATGAACGCGGAGGGCCTCTTCTGTGCGTACCCCCGACCGGATTCGAACCGGCGCTACCGCCTTGAGAGGGCGGCGTGCTAGGCCGCTACACAACGGGGGCTAGCTGTTACTGCGGTACTGCGCTGGGCTACCAGGACTCGAACCTAGAATAAGGGAACCAGAAACCCTCGTGTTGCCAATTACACTATAGCCCACAGGTCTAGACCAGCTAGACTGTGTACCCCCGACCGGATTCGAACCGGCGCTACCGCCTTGAGAGGGCGGCGTGCTAGGCCGCTACACAACGGGGGCCCTAGCGATCCTGCATCAAAACATCCGGGTGCGACCCTGGAGATCTCGCGGGAAGGATCTGTACCCCCGACCGGATTCGAACCGGCGCTACCGCCTTGAGAGGGCGGCGTGCTAGGCCGCTACACAACGGGGGCAAGCACTGCGTTACTTCTGCACTGCGCTGGGCTACCAGGACTCGAACCTAGAATAAGGGAACCAGAAACCCTCGTGTTGCCAATTACACTATAGCCCACCAAAACTCAAGACCCTGAGGGACTTTCGTTCGGTTAGCGCCTCCGGCCCGGCCTTTCGGCCCGCTCGGGCGGCGCAGAAAGAACATTACCGGATGCCTGACCGTGCTCCAAAACGGGTATCCCCGGCCAGCACCTGCGGGAGGCGGTCGAGTCCGGTGATCCGGTGCACGCCCTCCGGTCCGGGGCCGCGCGATCCGTCGCGGTCGAGCCACACGGCCGTCAGACCGGCGTCACGGGCGCCGCGCGCGTCGATCTCGGGCTGGTCCCCTACGTAGACCACCTCCCCCGGCTCCAGGCCCATCTCGGCGCACGCGGCGAGGAAGGCGCCGGCCTCGGGCTTGCTGATGCCCAGCTCGGCGGCGCACACCAGGACCTCGAAGCGGTCGCGCAGGCCGAGCCGGCGCAGCTTGGGGTCCTGGGCGGCGAAGGAGGAGTTGGAGAGCACCCCGTGCCGGTAGGTGCCCGCCAGGGCGTCCAGTACGGGCACCACGTCGGGGAACAGCACCCAGGCGGCGGTGTAGTGCTCGAAGTACCGCTCGAACCAGTCGTCCGCCCCCGCGTCGCTCAGCAGGGGCTCCCCGACGAACTCGCGCACCCGGTCGCGGCGCTGCCCGCGGAAGGTGCCCTCCCCGGCGGCGAAGCGCGCCCAGTGCCGGTCGGTGATCCGCCGCCACAGCGCGAGGGCCTCGAGCGGAGCGCCGTACCGCTCCGCGATCCCCTCGGCGACCAGATGGGCCGCGAGTCCGGCGGCGTCGGCCCCGGTGTAGTCGAACAGGGTGTCGTCGATGTCCCAGAGCACGGCACGAATCGGCATGCTGCCGACCCTACGCCGAGGCCCCGTCGCCCGTGGGCACGACGAGGAAGTCCGTGAGGAAGCAGGTCACCTCGCCGGCCGCGTCCCGGCCGACCCAGGTCGGGTACGCCCCGTCGCCCCAGCCCGAGGTGAAGGCGGCGAGCGTGTGTCCGTCGAGCCCCGTCGCGAAGAACACTTCGGGCCCGTCCCCCACGGTCTCCATCGCCGCCCAGACCGGTCCTTCCTCGTCCTCCGTGCCGGGGAAGGCCCCGTCGGCGGAGGCGTCGTAGAAGCAGCCGGTACCCGCGTCCACTCCGTAGCCGAAGAACTCGTCGTCCCCGAGCTCGGCGGTGTCCTGACCCTCCTGGAGCGCGAGCTCCCAGGTCACGGCTGGCGC
Source organism: Streptomyces sp. NPDC104226 (assembly GCF_055584085.1). Lineage (NCBI taxonomy): Bacteria > Bacillati > Actinomycetota > Actinomycetes > Kitasatosporales > Streptomycetaceae > Streptomyces > Streptomyces sp. NPDC104226. The sequence goes on along the minus strand of NZ_JBVJMS010000017.1, from coordinate 44,333 downwards.
GTCCCGGATCACGAGGCGTGCGGCGACGACCCGCGTGTGGGGGCGGGACGCCGCCGGCTCGCCGGGCCGGGCGAGCGTGGCCACGGCGGCCTCCACCCGGTAACGGCCCGGGGGCACCTACGTGGTGAAGGCACCGACGTCGCCCGAGCCCAGGTACACGAACGGGTCGCAGGCGACCACCCGGCCCGTGGGCAGCGACAGCTCGCCCACCTCGGCCAGGGAAAGGGTCCCGGTCTGCCCGCTCTCGAAGGAGAAGGTGTTGCCGGGCGTGAAGTGCCAGGCGTAGTCGGGCGCGGTCATCGGCATGGTGAGGGCCTTCCCCGGAGTTCGTGATCAACTCCTCGCACCCTAGCCGCGGGCACCGACAACGCCTCAGGGGCGGCAGCCGGGTCGGCTGCCGCCCCTGAGGGGGGTGCGGGTCAGGCGGTGAGCTTCGCCAGGGTCGCGTCGATGCGGGACAGGGAGCGGTCCTTGCCCAGGATTTCGAGGGACTCGAAGAGGGGGAGGCCGATCGTGCGTCCGGTGACGGCGACGCGGACCGGGGCCTGGGCCTTGCCGAGCTTGAGGCCGTGGGCCTCGCCTGCGGTGAGGACGGCCTGCTTGAGGGACTCCGGGTCCGACCAGTCGGCGGCGGCCAGGTTCTCGCGGGCCGTGGTGAGCAGGGCCGCGGGCTCGCCCTTCATCGCCTTGTCCCACGAGGCCTGGTCCTCGACCGGCTCCTTCAGGAACAGGAAGTCGACGTTGGCCGTGATGTCCGAGAGGACCGTGAGGCGGGTCTGGGCGTACGGCGCGATGCGCTCCCAGGCGGCGGTGTCGAAGTCCTCGGGCGCCCAGTTGGCGTGCGGGGCCTGGAGCCACGGGGCGCAGCGGTCCGCGAAGACCTTCGGGTCGAGCAGCCGGATGTGGTCTGCGTTGATCGACTCGGCCTTCTTGAGGTCGAAGCGCGCCGGGTTGGCGTTGACGTCCGGGATGTCGAACTTCTCCACCATCTCCTCGATCGAGAAGATGTCCTGGTCCTTGGAGAAGGACCAGCCGAGGAGCGAGAGGTAGTTCAGCAGGCCCTCGGGGAGGAAGCCGCGCTCGCGGTACAGGTTGAGCGAGGCCTCGGGGTCGCGCTTGGAGAGCTTCTTGTTGCCCTCGCCCATCACGTACGGCAGGTGGCCGAAGGCGGGGACCGCCTTGGCGATGCCGAGCTCGATCAGGGCCCCGTAGAGCGCGATCTGGCGCGGGGTGGAGGACAGCAGGTCCTCGCCGCGCAGGACGTGGGTGATCTCCATCAGCGCGTCGTCGACCGGGTTGACGAGCGTGTACAGCGGGGCGCCGTTGGCGCGGACGATGCCGAAGTCCGGCACGTTGTCCGGGGTGAAGGTCAGCTCGCCGCGGACCAGGTCCGTGAAGGTGATCGGCGCGTCGGGCATCCGGAAGCGGACGATCGAGGTGCGGCCCTCGGCCTCGTACGCGGCCTTCTGCTCGTCCGAGAGCTCGCGGCAGGTGCCGTCGTAGCCGGAGGGCTTGCCTGCGGCGCGGGCCGCGTCGCGGCGGGCGTCCAGCTCCTCGGTGGTGCAGTAGCAGTGGTAGGCGTAGCCGCCGTCCTGGAGCTTCTGCGCGACGTCCTTGTAGATGTCCATGCGCTCGGACTGGCGGTACGGGGCGTGCGGACCGCCGACCTCGGGACCCTCGTCCCAGGTGAAGCCGAGCCAGCGCAGCGAGTCGAGCAGCTGGCCGTAGGACTCCTCGGAGTCGCGGGCCGCGTCGGTGTCCTCGATGCGGAAGACGAACGTACCGCCGTGGTGGCGGGCGAACGCCCAGTTGAAGAGGGCCGTGCGGACCAGACCCACGTGGGGGTTGCCGGTCGGGGACGGACAGAAACGTACGCGGGGGGTCGCGTTAGCCACGCTTGATCACCTTGTTGGTGAGAGTGCCGATGCCTTCGATGGTGACGGCGACCTCGTCGCCGACGTTCAGGGGGCCGACTCCGGCCGGGGTCCCCGTGAGGATGACGTCGCCCGGGAGCAGCGTCATGGCCTCGGTGATGTGCACGATGAGGTCCTCGATGGAGCGGACCATCTCGCTGGTGCGGCCGAGCTGGCGCTGTTCGCCGTTGACGGTGCACTGGATGGTCAGGTCGCTCGGGTCCAGATCGGTCTCGATCCACGGGCCGAGGGGGCAGGAGCTGTCGAAGCCCTTGGCGCGGGCCCACTGCTTCTCGCGCTGCTGGACGTCGCGCGCGGTGACGTCGTTGGCGCAGGTGTAGCCGAGGATGACGTCCTTGACGCGCTCGCGCGGGACCTCGCGGCACATGCGGCCGATGACCACGGCGAGCTCCGCCTCGTGGTGGAGGTCCTGGGAGAAGGAGGGGTACGCGATCGGGTCGCCCGGGCCGACCACCGAGGTGGAGGGCTTGAAGAAGGTGATCGGCGCGTCCGGGACCTCATTGCCCAGCTCCGCCGCGTGCTCCGCGTAGTTGCGGCCGATGGCCACGACCTTGTTCGGGAGCACGGGCGGCAGCAGCCGGACCTTGTTCAGCGGGACCTTCGTGCCCGAGAGCTCGAAGTCCGCGAACGGGATGCCCTTGATGATGTCGAGGACGAGCTCACCTTCGGACGCGTCGGGGGCAGTGCTGCCCTCGACCGCGCCGAACGCGACATTGCCGTCGATGGAGAACCTGGCGATGCGCACGTGTTGCGTCTGCCCCTCTGTATTTCCGCTGGCTGGAGTCTGCGGACTCCAGGCTAACGCGGTGGGGGCCGACGGCTCGCGCGGCTTTCGCCGGACACTCCCGTTGCCGGGCCCCTCTTACTGGGCCGCGGCGACCGGCGCGTCCATGAGGACGGTGCGGCGCGGGTTCGCGGTCTGGCCCGGCAGGTCGACGGTGTGCTCCTGGACCGGCACGCCCTGCAGCTCCTCGGCGTCCTTGAGGTGCGCGAGGGTGGTGCGGCGCGGGTTGGCTATGTTGCGGAACATCATCGTCGTCTTCATCGGAGTGCGAAGCCCTCGGCTCACTAGGTCGGATGGGGGCGGCGGGTGCCGCGGGGATGCGTTCGGAGTGCCACTTGTCGCTCGCGGCAAGCCTGTAAAGCTCAAGGCTAAACATCTGAATCCCCCGCCGAACCGGGAAGTAATGGCCACGGCTATGTGAGTTTGCTCACCAGCGACCAGGCATTACCGGCATAACGGGCAGTCAATGACGGTCCACAAAGCGGACATTGCGCCACTGAATGCGTTATTCCGCTCCCGATCATCGCGACTGGGACAGCTTGCCAGACGCGGGGTTTGGACGGCGTAAGTCCGATTCCTCATGAATTGGCCCGCACGTCGGGTAGTGCCTGCGTCACCAGACGTGACCGACTGGCCGGGCGGGGACTCGCACCTTGTTGGAGATCCGCCTCTGTGCTGGAATTCGCGGGACCGCCGCGGGAATCAGCCGGCGCGCAGGTGGCGCGACACAGCGCCGAGCGCGGCGGCAACGGAGAGGGAGACGCGCCGGTCACCGACGACCACCATGGGGCGCATTGCCCCACGACTCGACACCGTCCCACCGGTCGCCCGGCGGGACGCCTGGTCCAGAGGTTGCGACGCTAGTGCAGGGACGATTCAAGAGGGATGACAAGGGGTCTCCCCAGGCCCGTCAGGGCCGTGGGGACGCCGCGCCGGAGCAGGACCCGCGCGGCGGGACCGACCGTGGCTCCTCGCCCCAGCACGCCCAGAACCGCGGGCCGGCTGTCGAGGGCGCAGGCCCCGACGGCTCCGCCGCGGTGAAGCCGAAGGGCCGCGCCAAGCCCAAGGCCGGCTCCAAGGCCGACCGGGCCGACAAGGGCGACAAGGCCTACGACGAGTCCGGCAGCCCCGACGTCGCGATACCCCAGACCCCCCGTGGGTCCGGTTCCCGTCTGGCCATGCAGAACTGGCGCATCAGCACGCGACTGGTGTCGCTGCTGACCCTGCCGGTCGTCGCCGCCACCACCCTCGGTGGCTTCCGCATCAACGACTCGCTCAACGACATCGCGCAGCTGGAGCACATGCAGCTGCTGACGACGATGACGCGTCAGGCCACCAACCTGGCCGCCATGCTCCAGGCCGAGCGCGACAACTCCGCCGGTCCGCTGTCCGTCGACAAGTCGGGCAAGCCCAGCACCCTGGTTCAGGGCGTCCGCGACTCGACCGACTCCGCCGTCCGCGCCTTCGCCGCCGCGACCGACAAGGTCGACGTCGCGGAGGGCGACGACGAGACGCTCCGGTCGATCCGCAACAACATCCTGCAGATCGCACACGGGCTCAACAACCTCGAAGAGATCCGCAAGAACGCGTACCAGAACGGCGCCCAGCAGACCGTCACCGAGTACAACGCGCTGGTCGTCTCGCTGCTCTCGCTCTCGCAGGACATGGCCCAGGCCACCTCGAACCCCGAGATGATCAAGCGCACCCGTGCGCTGGCCGCGTTCTCCTCCGCCAAGGAGTACGCCTCGATCCAGCGCGCGATCATCGCGGCCGCGCTCCCCGCGGACCCGGCGCTCGCCGGCAACCTCACCGAGAACGACCGCCTGTACGCCCGCTCCGCCCAGAGCAGCGAGGAGCAGGCGCGCAAGACCTTCGAGCTCGTCTACCAGGGCAAGCCCGAGGAGCTCCTCGCGGCGCTCGGCGACGGCAACCAGGAAATCGCCACGGCCGACCACTACGCCCGCCGCGTCCTGGGCAACAAGGACCAGTTCGCCAAGGAGAAGAACCGGTCCTGGATGGACTGGTACGACGCGGACGACACCAAGCTCCAGGCCATGAAGGTCATCGAGCTCACCCTGCTCGAGGACATGGAGCAGAAGGCCCGCGAGCTCAAGAACGAGTCGCAGCGCGACGCCCTCATCAACGGTGCGCTGATCCTCCTCGTCCTGGGTGTCTCCCTCGTCGGCGCCTTCGTCATGGCCCGCTCGATGATCCGCTCCCTGCGCCGCCTCCAGGACACCGCGACCCGCGTCGCCCAGGACCGGCTGCCCGAGCTCGTCAAGCAGCTGTCGGAGTCCGACCCGCAGGACGTGGACACGACGGTGGAGTCCGTCGGTCTGCACACCCGCGACGAGATCGGCCAGGTGGCCGCGGCCTTCGACGACGTGCACCGCGAGGCCGTCCGCCTCGCCGCCGAGCAGGCCCTCCTGCGAGGCAACGTCAACGCGATGTTCACCAACCTCTCGCGCCGTTCGCAGGGCCTCATCCAGCGTCAGCTCTCGCTCATCTCCGAGCTGGAGTCGCGCGAGGCCGACCCGGACCAGCTGTCCTCGCTCTTCAAGCTCGACCACCTCGCGACCCGCATGCGCCGTAACGGCGAAAACCTCCTCGTCCTCGCGGGCGAGGAGCCGGGCCGCCGGTGGACCCGTCCCGTCCCGCTCGTCGACGTGCTCCGCGCCGCCGCGTCCGAGGTGGAGCAGTACGAGCGCATCGAACTCTCGTCGGTGCCCGGCACCGACGTGGCCGGCCGCGTCGTCAACGACCTCGTGCACCTGCTCGCCGAGCTGCTGGAGAACGCCACCTCGTTCTCCTCCCCGCAGACCAAGGTCAAGGTCACCGGTCACGCGCTGCCCGACGGCCGCGTGCTCGTCGAGATCCACGACACCGGCATCGGCCTCTCCCCCGAGGACCTCGCCGCGATCAACGAGCGGCTCGCATCGCCGCCCACCGTGGACGTCTCCGTCTCCCGCCGCATGGGTCTGTTCGTGGTCGGCCGCCTGTCCCTGCGACACGGCATCCGCATCCAGCTCCGCCCCTCCGACTCGGGCGGTACGACGGCCCTCGTCATGCTCCCGGTGGACGTCGCCCAGGGCGGCAAGAAGCCGGGTCCGATGCCCGGCCAGGGCGGTCCGGGCGGCCAGGGTGCCCCCGGCGCCCCCGGTCAGGGCGGTCCCGGCGCGCAGGCGCAGGGCTCGATCCCCGCTCCCGGCGCGCGTCCCCCCGTGGGCGCCGCCCCGCAGCGCGGCCAGGTTTCCGCCGGCAACCAGCGCGCGGCCCTGCCGGGCCGCGACGGCGGCCCCGGCGGCCAGACGCAGAGCGCCTTCGGTTCCGGTGCTCCGCTGCCGGGCCGCGGCCCGGCAGCGGGTCCCGGCGGCCAGGGCGGCTTCGGCGGCCCGGGCGGCTTCGGTGGTCCGCAGGCCCGTCCGGTCGGCGCCCGCACCGCGTCCGGCCCCGGCGGCTTCCCGCAGGGCAACGGCTTCGAGCGCCCGCAGCAGCCCCAGCCGGCACAGCAGGCGCAGCAGGCGCAGCCCCAGCAGCCGGCCCCGCAGCAGCAGGGTCAGCCGCAGGCGGGCGGCCCGGCCGCGCGCGGCCCCCGGCCGCAGCTTCCGCCGCGCGGTGGCGCGCCCCGTCCGGAGCTCCCGGGCGCGGGCGGCGGACCCGCCGCGATACCCCAGACCACCACCTGGGGTGCGGACCAGCGCGGGCACGACGTACCCCGCGGCCACGACGAGCTGTCGGGCCCCGGTTCCACGTCCGAGTTCCCCCGTCCCGACTTCAACGCCCCGGCCCCGCAGGCCGGCGGCCGCGACAACGGCACCACGGGCCAGTTCGCCCGCCCCGAGTTCGGCGACCCGGCCTCCACCGGCCAGTTCGCCCGTCAGGACTTCGGCGACCCGGCCTCCACGGGGCAGTTCGCCCGCCAGGACTTCCAGGCCCAGCGGCCCGGCGGCCCCGGTGTCGGCGGCTACGTCCAGCCCGGCCAGGCCCCGCAGCCCCAGGCTCCGCAGCCCCAGGGCGGCTACGCCCCCGTACCGACTCCGCGCGTCGAGGCTCCGCGGCTGCCGCAGGCGCCCCGTCCGGAGGCGCTGCCCCCGGCCGGTCCGGGCACCGGCGAGGCCCGCAGCCCGATCTTCGACACGCTGGAGTCGAACTGGTTCCGCCAGGAGGGCGGCCAGCCGCCGGCGCAGGCTCCGGCAGTGCCCCAGCAGGCACAGCAGTCCGCCCCGGTGGCTCCGGCTCCGGTCGCCCCTCAGCGCCCGCAGCAGCACCAGCTGCCGCAGCGCGGCCAGGAGCAGGCTCCGGCCGAGTCGGCGCAGACGGCCACCGGCGCCGTGCCGACCGTGAGCTGGCGCTCCTCGCCGAACGACGAGCTGATGCGGCAGGCCGAGCGCGTGCGCCAGCCCGCCGCCGGCGGCATCACGACGTCGGGGCTGCCCCGCCGGGTCCCGCGGGCGAACCTCGTGGCCGGCACCGCGCAGCAGCAGGCCGAAGCACAGGCCGGCCCCCAGGTCTCGCGGTCCCCGGACGATGTCCGAGGCCGTCTCACCAACCTCCGACGCGGTATCCAGCAGGGTCGGCAGGCCGGCACAACCGGTCCCGCCACCGGCAGTTACCACATCGACCCCACTTACCAGCAGGAGCGATAGTTGAGTTCGATGAGCCAGGCGGCACAGAACCTGAACTGGTTGATCACCAACTTCGTGGACAACACCCCTGGGGTGTCCCACACCGTGGTGGTCTCCGCCGACGGCCTCCTTCTGGCGATGTCCGAAGGTTTCCCCCGCGACCGGGCCGACCAGCTCGCCGCGGTGGCCTCCGGGCTGACCTCCCTCACCGCGGGCGCGTCCCGCATCTTCGAGGGCGGCGCCGTCAACCAGACGGTGGTGGAGATGGACCGCGGATTCCTCTTCCTGATGTCCGTCTCCGACGGATCCTCGCTGGCCGTACTGGCGCACCCCGAGTGCGACATCGGCCTGGTGGGTTACGAGATGGCCCTCCTCGTGGACCGCGCCGGCAGCGTCCTCACCCCGGACCTGCGCGCGGAACTGCAGGGAAGCCTGCTCATCTGACTGCCGCTCTCCCGGCCGGACGGTACTGCCGGCCGGGGGACCGGGGCCACCGCCCCGGAGCCAAGTACCACCGCCAGGCCGTCATACCGTCCCCCCACCGGCCGCCCCGTCAGACGGCACGCTGACCATTGCTGTCCAGCCCGGAGGATCAATGACCCCGCCCCCCGCCTATTCCGATCAGTACGGAGACTCGTACTCGGAAGGCGACCAGCCGCTGGTGCGTCCGTACGCGATGACCGGCGGCCGGACCCGACCGCGCTACCAGCTCGCCATCGAGGCCCTGGTCAGCACCACGGCCGATCCGATGCACCTGTCCGGGCTGCTCCCGGAGCACCAGCGCATCTGCACCCTCTGCCGTGAGGTCAAGTCGGTCGCGGAGGTCTCCGCGCTGCTGAACATGCCGCTCGGCGTCGCACGAATCCTCGTCGCCGACCTGGCGGAGGCCGGCATGGTGGCCATCCACCAGCCGGGCAATGGAGAGGCCGGCGGAACGCCGGATGTAACGCTGCTCGAGAGGGTTCTCAGTGGACTTCGCAAGCTCTAACGGCGGAGCGGCTCCTCGCTCCACCACCTCCGCGAAGATCGTGGTGGCGGGTGGCTTCGGCGTGGGCAAGACCACGTTCGTGGGCGCCGTCTCCGAGATCAACCCGCTGCGCACCGAGGCCGTCATGACGAGCGCCTCCGCCGGCATCGACGACCTGACCCACACCGGGGACAAGACGACCACCACGGTCGCCATGGACTTCGGCCGCATCACCCTGGACCAGGACCTGATCCTGTACCTCTTCGGTACCCCCGGTCAGGACCGCTTCTGGTTCATGTGGGACGACCTCGTGCGCGGTGCGATCGGGGCGATCGTGCTGGTCGACACGCGTCGCCTGGCCGACTGCTTCCCGGCCGTGGACTACTTCGAGAACAGCGGTCTGCCGTTCGTCGTGGCCCTCAACGGCTTCGAGGGGCACCAGCCGTACACCCCGGAGGAAGTCCGCGAGGCCCTGCAGATCGGCCCCGACGCCCCCATCATCACCACCGATGCCCGCCACCGCGCGGACGCCAAGAGCGCGCTCATCACGCTCGTCGAGCACGCCCTGATGGCGCGGCTCAAGTAGCGGCTCACGCAGGGGCGCCGTGCAACGGGGGCTTCACCGGCTGGTTTTGGGGGGCGGGCTGTGTCATGCGACACGGCCCGCCCCCTTCGTTCATAACGTTTCGACAGAGAATTGCCGGTCGTCGGCGACGCGGTGCGTTCGCCCGGTGCCACTGCGCTCACAAGTGGCCCCGCTTTTGCCGCAGGACGCTCTTTATGTCCGATTTATGTGGGGCATAAGGCTCTAGGAATGGCCGATTTCAACTGTTTGGAACACGGCCGTTAACCGTGCTGGAATTCAACGAACTAGCTAGTAGCACCGCCGAGAGGTTGTTGGTCGAGTGAGGCGAAGCAACTCGAGCCCCGCGGATGAACCCGCGCGCGGCAACTTCACCCCGCCGCCGCGCGCGGCCACGTCTTCCCTTGACGTACCCGTGGAACCATCCGTGAGCGGTGGCAGCACCAGCAGGTTCTCGCCCCGCAACTGGCGCGTGCCGACCCGTCTGAACGCCATCCTGCTCGTCCCGGTCCTCGTCGGACTGGTGATGGGCGGCTTCCAGGTGAAGGGCTCCATCGACACCTGGAACGAGGCCAAGGACGCCGAGAAGACCGCCCGCATCGTCCAGGCCGCCGCCGAGTACGGCCAGGCGCTGCTGAACGAGCGCGACCTCACGGCCGATGCCCTGCTCCGGGGCCAGCGCGAGTCCGAGCCCGTCCTGAAGGCCTACTCCGCCACCGACGCCGCCAAGGCGAAGTTCACCGAGGTCGCGAAGGACCTGCCCGAGGGCCAGGGCCTGGAACGCCGCCTGGAGCTCTTCCGCCAGGAGGAGCCGAAGCTGGAGCAGGTCCGCAAGACGGCCTACCTGCCGCAGCTGGAGACGCCGAAGAAGGCCCTCCCCAAGGCACTGGGCCCGATCCCGACCGAAGAGGGGTACGTGCTGGTCCAGCACTACCTCATGCAGTTCTCCAACGAGCTGGGCCTCGGCACCGGCAACGTGACCTCGTACGGCCGCATGGTCTACGCGCTCGAACTGTCCAAGGCCGCGAACTCGCTGCAGCGCTCGGTGGGCACGCACCTGCTGGTCCGGCCGAGCACCAACGAGGACATCCGCAAGGCCCAGCTCGTCGCCTTCTCCTCGTACGCGTACCTCGAAGAGATCGCCATCGGCGAGTACGTCGCCGCCGGCACCGACGAGGACGTCGCCCGCCTGCGCGAGATCATGGGCAAGAAGTCCGAGGAGGGCGCCCAGAAGCTCGCCGCCGCCAAGCAGGCGGCCGAGCAGGCCGGCACCGTCTTCCACGCCCCGCCCGTGGTCAACGACTCCGCGCTCACCGGTATGACCGAGGCGATAGCCAGCGGCGAGAAGCCCGCCAAGCTCGCCGTGGACGGCACCACCCCGCAGGCCTGGCAGGCCGCGGCCACCGCCAAGTTCGACGGCTACGCCGAGCTCGAGAAGGAACTGCTCGACAAGGCCCTCAAGGACTCCGGCGCCGTCTCCGACGAGGCCCGCAACGACGCCATCCTGACCGGCGCCATCGTGGTCGTGGCCCTGCTCGCCGCCTTCATCCTGGCCGGCATGATGGCCCGCCAGATGGGCAAGTCGATGCGCCGTCTGCGCGGCGCCGCCTTCGACATCGCCGAGCAGCGCCTGCCGATGCTCGTCGACCAGCTCTCGCGCACCGACCCGGGCAAGGTCGACACCCGCGTGGTGCCGATCCCGATCGACTCCCAGGACGAGATCGGCGAGGTCGCCCGCGCCTTCGACCAGGTCCACCGCGAGGCCGTCCGGCTCGCCGCCGAGCAGGCCCTCCTCCGGGGCAACGTCAACGCGATCTTCACGAACCTCTCCATGCGCAACCAGTCGCTGATCGAGGGCCAGCTGACCCTGATCACCGAGCTGGAGAACAACGAGGCGGACCCGGACCAGCTGGAGAACCTCTTCCGCCTGGACCACCTGGCCACCCGCATGCGCCGCAACGGCGAGAACCTCCTCATCCTCGCCGGCGAGGAGCCGGGCCGCCGCTGGGACCAGCCGGTCCCCCTCGTCGACGTCCTGCGCGCCGCCTCCTCCGAGGTGGAGCAGTACGAGCGCGTCGAGCTGTCGGGCGTCTCCGAGGCCGAGATCCACGGCCAGGCCGTGACCGACCTCGTGCACCTGCTGGCCGAGCTGCTGGAGAACGCCACCACCTTCTCCTCCCCCCAGACCAAGGTCCGGGTCAACGCGACGCGTCTGCCCGACGGCCGCGTGATGGTCGAGATCCACGACAAGGGAATCGGCCTGACCGCCGAGGACTTCGCGGACATCAACCACAAGCTGGCCAACCCGCCGACCGTGGACGCCGCGATCTCGCAGCGCATGGGTCTGTTCGTGGTCGGCCGGCTGGCCGACCGGCACGGCATCCGCGTCCAGCTGCGCCCCTCGGGCGAGGCGGCCGGCACCACCTCGCTGGTCATGCTCCCCGACGCCATCACCCACGGTGGCGGTGGCGAAGAGGTCCCCGCGGACGACTTCACGGTCTCCCAGATGATCCCGCGCCAGCACGCCCAGCAGCCTGCCGCGCTGCGCACGGCCGCCGAGCTCGGCTTCGACGACTCCCGCTACGAGGTCCACCGGGCCGACCAGCCGGGCTTCGACCAGCCCGCCGAGCCCGCCGCCGACCCGGTCGGCCGGTCCCTGGGCCGTGAGGAGCGCCGGGCCGCGCTGGAGGCCCAGGTCGGCTACCCGCAGGTGCAGGCGCAGTACGACGAGCCTGCGGCGGAGTATCCGGAACCGCAGCCGGAGCACGCGTACCAGCCGTACCAGGGCTACGAGCAGCAGCCCGCGCAGGGCTACGACGCCGGTTACGACTCCGCTCAGGCCGGGCAGGGATACGACGCGTACACCCAGCAGGATTACTCCTATCCGGAACCCGAGTACACGGATCAGCGACAGGAAGTCCCGGCCTACGACGGCGGGTACGATTCCCGTTCCACAGCTGCGGAGTGGCCCCAGCAGAACACCTACTCGGGCTCCTACCAGCAGGATTACGGGACCGAATCGGAATCACCGGCCGCTCCCGAACCGGCCCCGGAGCGCGTAGGCTTCGACCGTCCGGGCGCCACTGCGGACACCGGCCACCAGGTGACCGGGGCGGGTCTGCCGCGACGCGGCAGCCAGCCGCAGCAGCGGCCGGGTCAGCAGGAAACGGAGTCCTCCGGATCCCTCTTCGAGCAGCGGCCGCAGCGTCAGCAGCAGCCCGCGGCACCGGAGAAGGCCACCGGGGAATCGGACGGCTCTGCCGACTGGCGCTCGAACAACGACGAGCGCTGGCAGCAGGCCGCCAAGCTCCGCGAGCCGAAGGCCGGCGGGGTCACCCCCTCCGGTCTCCCCCGGCGGGTGCCCAAGGCCAACCTGGTCGAGGGTGCTGCGGAGACGACGCCGCAGGGAGGCCCCGAGGTCTCCCGGGCCCCGGAGGACATCCGTGGCAGGTTGAGCAACCTGCGACGCGGTGTCCAGCAGGGCCGCAACGCGGGATCCGAGCAGTCAAGTAACAGCTATGACCAGGAGCGTTAGTGTGAGCGCGATGAGCCAGGCGGCGCAGAACCTGAACTGGTTGATCACCAACTTCGTGGACAACACCCCAGGGGTGTCCCACACGGTTGTGGTCTCCGCCGACGGCCTCCTTCTGGCCATGTCCGAGGGCTTTCCCCGCGACCGGGCCGACCAGCTCGCCGCGGTGGCCTCCGGGCTGACCTCCCTCACCGCGGGCGCGTCCCGCATCTTCGAGGGCGGCGCCGTCAACCAGACGGTGGTGGAGATGGACCGCGGATTCCTCTTCCTGATGTCCGTCTCCGACGGATCCTCGCTCGCGGTGCTCGCGCACCCCGAGTGCGACATCGGCCTCGTGGGGTACGAGATGGCCCTCCTCGTGGACCGCGCCGGCAGCGTCCTCACCCCGGACCTGCGCGCGGAACTGCAGGGCGGACTTCTCAACTAGCAGACAGGCAGTGCGTTTCGCGTCACTGCACCATAGGGTGCGGTGGCGCGGTTCCACAGGGAGTACTGCGTACTTGGAGTCGGAGGAGGAGACGTGACAACACCCGGAGGACATCCCTATGGCGGCGCGCAGCAGCCGCAGGGTGGGCACGACCAGAACCGCTTCAACTTCCCTTCCGCTCCCAGCAACCGGCCCGCGCCGGAGCACGACCCCGCCTCCGGGCAGCCGTACCAGCGGCAGCCCTACCAGCAGCCGTACAGCCGGCCGCAGCAGCCCGGGCAGTCCTTCCGGCCCCCGCAGCAGCCTCCGCGCGGCGGGCGCCCGCAGGCTCCGCAGGCGCACAACCCGCTGGTGCGTCCGTACGCGATGACCGGCGGCCGGACCCGGCCGCGCTACCAGCTCGCCATCGAGGCCCTGGTCAGCACCACGGCCGATCCCGCGCGTCTGCAAGGGCAGTTGCCCGAGCACCAGCGCATCTGCCTCCTGTGCCAGGAGATCAAATCCGTCGCGGAGATCTCGGCACTTCTCTCCATTCCTCTTGGCGTGGCCCGGATCCTCGTCGCCGACCTGGCGGAGGCGGGCCTCGTAGCCATCCACCAGCCCGGCGGCGACGAGTCCGCCGGCGGCCAGCCAGATGTGACACTGCTCGAAAGGGTGCTCAGTGGACTTCGCAAGCTCTAACGGCGGAGCGGCTCCTCGCTCCACCACCTCCGCGAAGATCGTGGTGGCGGGTGGCTTCGGCGTGGGCAAGACCACGTTCGTGGGCGCCGTCTCCGAGATCAACCCCCTGCGCACCGAGGCCGTCATGACGAGCGCCTCCGCCGGCATCGACGACCTGACCCACACCGGGGACAAGACGACCACCACGGTCGCCATGGACTTCGGCCGCATCACCCTGGACCAGGACCTGATCCTGTACCTCTTCGGTACCCCCGGTCAGGACCGCTTCTGGTTCATGTGGGACGACCTCGTACGCGGCGCCATCGGCGCCGTCGTGCTGGTCGACACCCGCCGTCTGGCCGACTGCTTCCCCGCCGTCGACTACTTCGAGAACAGCGGTCTGCCGTTCGTCATCGCCCTCAACGGCTTCGACGGGCACCAGCCGTACACCCCGGAGGAAGTCCGCGAGGCCCTGCAGATCGGCCCCGACGCCCCCATCATCACCACCGACGCCCGCCACCGCGCGGACGCCAAGAGCGCGCTCATCACGCTCGTCGAGCACGCCCTCATGGCCCGCCTGCGCTAGCCGTCCGGTCGTACGCGAAAGCCCCCCGCGCTCCGAGGAGTGCGGGGGGCTTTTCACGTGGTGCGCGCGGGGCTCGGCGTACTAGCCCTGCCAGCTGCGCGGGCCGCGGAAGCCGGGGGTGCGCTCCAGGCGGCGCCAGCCGGCCTGGGAGCCGATGGTGGAGGCCGGGGTCTCCTCGGGGGTGGCGGCGGCGCGGGCGAGCAGGATCGCGGTGATCGCGGCCAGCTCCTCGGGCTCGGCGTTGCCCTTCTCGACCTTCAGCAGGGTTCCGGTTGCGTTGCTCATCGGTGGCGGTTCTCCTTCGTCTACTGGGGCGGGTTGCCGTGCTTGCGCGACGGCAGGTCCGCGTGCTTGTTGCGGAGCATCGCGAGGGCGGCGACGAGGACTTCGCGGGTTTCCGCGGGGTCGATCACGTCGTCCACGAGGCCTCGCTCGGCCGCGTAGTAAGGGTGCATCAGCTCGGCCTTGTACTCCTTGACCATGCGCGCACGCATTGCCTCGGGGTCTTCGGCGTCCGCGATCTGCTTGCGGAAGATGACGTTGGCGGCGCCCTCGGCGCCCATCACGGCGATCTCGTTGGTCGGCCAGGCGTAGGTGAGGTCGGCGCCGATGGACTGGGAGTCCATGACGATGTACGCACCGCCGTAGGCCTTGCGCAGGATCAGCGAGATCCGCGGCACGGTCGCGTTGCAGTACGCGTACAGCAGCTTCGCGCCGTGGCGGATGATGCCGCCGTGCTCCTGGTCGACGCCCGGCAGGAAGCCGGGGACGTCCAGGAGGGTGATGATCGGGATGTTGAAGGCGTCGCAGAGCTGGACGAACCGCGCCGCCTTCTCGGAGGCGTGGATGTCCAGGACACCGGCGAGGTGGCCGGGCTGGTTGGCGACGATGCCGACGACCTGGCCGTCCATCCGCGCCAGGGCGCAGATGATGTTGCGGGCCCAGCGCTCGTGGATCTCCAGGACGTCGCCCTCGTCGACGAGCTCCTCGATGACCTTGAGCATGTCGTACGGGCGGTTGCCGTCGGCGGGCACGAGGTCCAGCAGGACGTCGGACCGGCGGTCGGCCGGGTCGCTGGTCTCGTGGACCGGGGGGTTCTCGCGGTTGTTGGAGGGCAGCATCGTGATGAGGTAGCGGACCTCGGAGATGCAGGTCTCCTCGTCGTCGTACGCGAAGTGCGCCACGCCCGAGGTCTCGGCGTGCACGTCCGCGCCGCCGAGGCCGTTCTGGGTGATCTCCTCGCCGGTCACCGCGCGGACCACGTCCGGGCCGGTGATGAACATCTGCGAGGTCTCCCGGACCATGAACACGAAGTCCGTCAGGGCCGGGGAGTAGGCCGCGCCGCCGGCGCAGGGGCCGAGCATCACCGAGATCTGCGGGATGACGCCCGAGGCCTTGGTGTTGCGCTGGAAGATGCCGCCGTATCCGGCGAGGGCGGAGACGCCCTCCTGGATGCGGGCGCCGGCGCCGTCGTTGAGGGAGACCAGGGGGGCACCGGCCGCGATGGCCATGTCCATGATCTTGTGGATCTTCGTGGCGTGGGCCTCGCCCAGGGCGCCGCCGAAGATGCGGAAGTCGTGTGCGTAGACGAAGACCGTGCGGCCCTCGACCGTGCCCCAGCCGGTGATGACACCGTCGGTGTAGGGCTTCTTGGCCTCCAGGCCGAACCCCGTCGCGCGGTGGCGACGCAGCTGCTCGACCTCCTTGAAGGAACCCTCGTCGAGCAGCAACGCGATCCGCTCACGGGCGGTGAGCTTGCCCTTGGCATGCTGCGCTTCGGTCGCCCGGTCGCTCGGACCGCGCCGCGCCTGCTCGCGCAGGTCGTGCAGCTCGGCCACGCGCCCGCGGGCGTCCGTCGGCTCGCTCGGAATCTGGTCCACAACGGTCATGTAATGACCTTACGAAGCCGGACCGGAAAAACCCTCCGTCGAATCCACACAGTGTCGGGTGTCTTCCGCTGTCCGGGCCGGACAGAACCGTCGAGGGAGCAGCCCGTCCCACCAGGCAGGACGTTGGTCCTTTGTGGGGACCGCACAAAACATCCGGCCAAGTGGACGACAAGGTGCCGCCAAGGAGGCATCAAGACATCCAAGCCACGCACAAGAACCCGAGAGGTTGAAATTTGAACGGAATGGGTCTAGCGTCGTTGTTGTTGAAAGTTCAACGAGCGCCGCACCGAGCGGCACCCCCACTCAGGAGGATCAGCCATGGGTCTCTTCACCCGCCGCGCCCAGGACACCACCGCCGCCGTCGCCACCCTCGACGTGGACCCGGCCCTCGCCGCGCTCACCGGCGACTACGTCATCGACGCCTCCCACAGCAGCATCGGCTTCACCGTCCGCCACGCCATGGTCACCAACGTGCGCGGCACCTTCGCCGACCACGAGGGCTCCCTGCACCTGGACGGCACCGACCCGTCCCGCTCCACCGCCTCCATCGACGTGAAGATCGCCTCCGTCGACACCGGCATCGCCGACCGGGACGGACACCTGCGCTCCGGGGACTTCTTCGACGCCGAGACCTTCCCGCTGATGACCTTCCGCTCCACCGAGGCGCAGCAGCTCGGCGGCGACAAGTACCGCATCACCGGCGAGCTGACCATCAAGGACGTCACGCGCCCGCTCTCCATCGACCTGGAGTTCGGCGGCTCGGCCACCGACGTCTACGGCAACGAGCGCGTCGGGTTCGAGGGCTCGGCCGAGATCCTGCGCTCCGACTGGGGCCTGACCTGGAACGCGGCGCTGGAGACCGGCGGCGTGATGGTCAGCGACAAGGTGAAGCTGACCTTCGACATCTCGGCGATCAAGCAGGCCTGAGCCCGGCCCGGTTCCACCCCGCGGGGACGGGGGCGGCTAGAAGTCGCCCCCGCCGAACCCGCCGCCGTCGAAGCCGCCTCCGCCGCCGAAGTCCCCGCCGCCGAAGCCCCCGCCGCCGAAGTCGGACGGGTTGAAGTCGGCCCCGGAGACGTCGCCGCCGTCGAAGCCCCCGCCCCCTCCGTCGAATCCGTTGCCGCCGCCGAAGTCGGAGGCGTAGGCCGGACTGGACATCATCGAACCGAGCATCGTGCCCATGAGCAGGCCGGGCAGGATGCCGCCGCCGAAGTAGCCGCCGGCCCAGGGACCGTACGCCGGGCCGGCGTCGTAGTAGGGGCGCCGACCGTGCTCGGTGTCGACGGTGCGGACCGCCGGGTCCTGGCCGTCGCGCAGCCGTACGGCGTCCGCCGCACAGACCGGGACCGTACGGGCGGCCCCGCCCGCCGGGGCCCACGTGGCGTCCTCGGTGCTCGGCCCGTGGCGCGGGTCGAAGAAACAGGGTGCCCGGCGCTCGGGCAGCGGCCGGCCCTGCCGGCGCGCGTCGAGGCGGGCCAGCGCGTACCGGCCGTCTTCGAGAGCCTGCGTGACCCCCTTGACCTCCTCCGGGTGCTGCACGGAGGCCATGATCTGCTTGGCCTTCTCGTACGAGTCGAGGCCCTGCTCGTAGTCCGCGCGCATGGCGTCGTCGGCGCCGGGCTCACCGGGGTGGAAGTCGAGGCGCTCCAGCTCCTCGCCGAAGGCCGTGATGTCCTCGTCGACGACCACGCTCAGCCGGGCGATGGACTCGCGGCGAAGCTCTTCCTTCTTCTTGCGATTGCGCTTGACCAGCGCGTACGCCCCGCCACCGCCGACGGCTGCCACCACGCCGAGTCCGATCAGGGCGCCCACGGGCGCTCCGCCGTCGGAACCCGCGGCGGTGCCCCAGGAGGCCGGCGCCTTGCCCTTGGCCTGGGCGAGGGCCTGGTCCACGAAGGTGTTGAGCTCGGTGTTCGCGTCCGTCGGGCCGCCCGCCTTGACGGCGTCGACCAGGTTGCGGACCGCGTTGTTCGGCATCACGGCCCTGTCGGCGCCGGCGTTGAAGCCGTCCCCGAGCCGGATGGCGTACAGGCCGGTGATGCCGGTCTCGGTCCGGACCGTCTTCAGCACGCTGGCCGCGGGGAACTCGGCGGTGGCCGGCAGTACGGCCACGAACACCGGCTTCCCGGCGTCCTTGATCTTCTTCGCCAGCGCGTCGGCCTGCGCGGGCGACAGCTGGGCCTCGGCGCGGGGATCCACGTAGACCGGGCCCTTCTTGAGGGCCTCCGCCACGGCGGTGGTCCCGTCGGCGGCCGACGCCCCCGGGGCGACCAGCAGCGCGGTCGCGGACAGCGCCAGCAGCAGAGCGGCCAGCAGCGATCCCATACGTACGGATATAAGCCTGGTCCTCATAGTCACGACGCTACCGGAATGGGGGTAATCCTGTGTGAGCAGGACATAAGGGCCGTCGACTCCTGCCGTTCACCCGTCCGCCCTACACTCCCGGCCGGGGGTGGGGCCGATGCGGCGCGGACCGCTGGTGGGACTCGTACTACTGGGTGGCGCACTGCTGACGGGATGCATCTCGACCCCGCCCAGCTACGACCTGGTCGGGGTGTACGAGGACGACTCGGGCCGGCTCATGGTCGAAGCGGGGCGCTGCAGCAACAAGGGCAAGGTCTCTGCCGTCAGGCTGTGGGCCCACCGACCGGGTGAGTCCGGCTCGCTCTGGCCCACCGGTCACCCCGTGGAAGACAAGAGCCCGGGCCCGTTCCCCCTCTTTCCCCCGCCCGGGACCATGGACGAGGAGGGGGAGAAGGAGGTGCCCCAGTCGCTGGACCCGGCAGCCGACTACACCATCTTCTACACGGTGGTCGTGGAGGCCGCGGACGTCTACTTCTCCTCCAACGACTTCTCGCTCGGGGACATCGAGTCCCTGGAGCCGGGCCAGGTCTGGGCCAACGGCCGGGCCATGAGCCGCGATCGCTTCCGCAGGTACGTGCGCGACGTCTGCTGAGGCGGGAGCGATCGCGGCGCCGGTCCTACTCCGCCGGCTCCACGCCCGCGTGCAGGAGGCCGTAGGTGAAGGCGTCCTCCAGGGCCTGCCAGGAGGCGGCGATGACGTTCGGGGCGACGCCGACCGTGTTCCACTCGCGGGTGCCGTCCGTCGTGGTGACCAGGACCCGGGTCGTGGAGGACGTGCCGTGCGCACCCTCCAGGATGCGGACCTTGTAGTCGATCAGCTCGAACTTCGCCAGCTGGGGGTAGAAGCGCTCCAGGGCGACCCGCAGCGCGCGGTCCAGGGCGTTGACCGGGCCGTTGCCCTCCGCCGTCGCGACGATCCGCTCGCCCTTGGCCCACAGCTTCACCGTAGCCTCGTTGGCGTGCGTACCGTCGGGGCGGTCCTCGACGATGGCCCGCCAGGACTCGATGCGGAAGTACTTGCGCGCCCGGCCCTCCGCCTCGGCGCGCAGCAGCAGCTCGAAGGAGGCGTCGGCGGCCTCGTACGTGTAGCCCTGGAGCTCCCGCTCCTTGACCCGCTCCACCACCCGGGAGACGAGCGCGCGGTCCCCGCCGAGGTCGACGCCGAGCTCCTTGCCCTTGAGCTCGATGGAGGCCCGGCCGGCCATGTCGGAGACGAGCATCCGCATGGTGTTGCCGACCCGTGCGGGGTCGATGTGCTGGTACAGGTCCGGGTCGACCTTGATGGCCGAGGCGTGCAGGCCCGCCTTGTGCGCGAAGGCGGAGACGCCGACGTAGGGCTGGTGCGTGGAGGGGGTGAGGTTGACGACCTCGGCGATGGCGTGCGAGATCCGGGTCATCTCGGCCAGCGCGCCCGCGGGCAGGACCGTACGGCCGTACTTGATCTCCAGCGCGGCGACGACCGGGAAGAGGTTGGCGTTGCCGACCCGCTCGCCGTAGCCGTTCGCGGTGCACTGCACGTGGGTGGCGCCGGCGTCCACGGCGGCCAGCGTGTTGGCGACGGCGCAGCCGGTGTCGTCCTGGGCGTGGATGCCCAGGCGGGCGCCGGTGTCGGCGATCACGGTCGCGACGGTCGCGGCGATCTGCGCGGGCAGCATGCCGCCGTTGGTGTCGCAGAGGATCACCACGTCGGCGCCGGCCTCGTGGGCGGCGCGTACGACGGACTTCGCGTACTCGGCGTTGGCCCGGTAGCCGTCGAAGAAGTGCTCGCAGTCGACGAAGACCCGGCGGCCCTCGGAGACCAGGTGGGCGACGGTGTCGCGGACCATCTCCAGGTTCTCTTCGAGGGTGGTGCGCAGGGCGAGCTCGACGTGCCGGTCGTGGGACTTGGCGACCAGGGTGATCACCGGGGCGCCGGACTCCAGCAGGGCGCGGACCTGCGGGTCGGTGGCGGCCGACCCGCCTGCCCGGCGGGTCGCGCCGAAGGCGACGAGCTGGGCGTGCTTGAAGTCGATCTCGGCGCGGGCGCGGGCGAAGAACTCCGTGTCGCGCGGGTTGGCGCCGGGCCAGCCGCCCTCGATGAACCCCACCCCGAAGTCGTCCAGGTGCCGGGCGATCGTCAGCTTGTCCGCGACCGTGAGGTTGATGCCCTCGCGCTGGGCGCCGTCGCGCAGGGTCGTGTCGAAGACGTGGAAGCCGTCGTCGGGACCGCCGGGGCCCGAGGCCGGCGCGGTCGGCTCGCTCGCCTCTGTCGTCGTCATGCTGATCTGACTCCTGTCGGATGGGTGGTTCCGGATGCAAGCCCTCGGGCAGGCCGAACGCCACTGCCCCCATCATCGCGCGCTGCCCGATTCCGGCGTGTTGGGGCCGGAAAACGAAAAAACCTCTCGCGGGTGCGAGAGGTCTGCGCGCGGGTCTGGGGCACGGTGGCCGCCTCCGCGAAGTTCTTCCGCGGCTCAGCGGCCACTGGGGACCGGCGCGCTGCTGTCCATAATCATGAGCTGAGCAGGCACGTCGGCAGTCTGCCATACCGCATGCCGCGGATGGACGGGGATCTCAGCATGCGGGCACATCCGTCCGAGTGCCGGAGTCCGGGGCCGGGCGACCGGATCAGGCCGCCGGGGTCAGGGCCTCGCCGAGGAACTCGGCGACGTGGTCGAGGATGTCGCCCCGCCCTATCCCGGGCAGGCCGACGGCGACCTGGATGCTGAACCCGTCGAGCAGGGCCCGCAGCCGGGCCGCGAAGCGGTCCGGGTCGACCGGGCGGAACTCCCCGCGCGAGATGCCCTCGGCGAGCAGGGCCACCAGGTCCCGGTGCCAGGCGCCCTCGATGGCCCCCTGGCGGTCCCGCTCCCCCGGTCCCGCGTTCTGCGAGCGGTTCCAGACCTCCAGCCACAGCGTCCAGTGCGGATCCCGGGCGCCCTCGGGCACGTACAGGTCCACGTACGCCTGCAGGCGCTCGCGCGCCGGGCCGCGGCGGGAGAGCAGGGCGCGGCGGCGGGTGCCGAGCGCCGCCTCGCTCCACTCCAGGGTCTGCAGCAGGAGCTCGTCCTTGGTGCGGAAGTAGTAGAGGAGGTGGCCGCTGCTCATGCCGACCTGGCGGCCCAGGCCGGCCATGGTCAGACCGTCCAGGCCGCGTTCGGCGATGGTGGCCATGGCGGCGACCAGTACGTCCTCGCGCGGCGGCGCGTTCTTGCGCGCGGCACGTACCTCACCCGCCACCATGGCCCACTCCTCGTCCCGGCCGCCCTCTCGGGGTCAGACCTTCGGCTGCTGCTGGGTGATGCAGTGGATACCGCCACCCCCGGCGAAAATCGTACGTGCGTCGACGAGCGTCACGGTCCGCTCGGGGAAGAGACCCCGGAAGATCTCCGCCGCCTCCTCGTCGCGCGGGTCGTCGAAGGCGCACAGGACCACGCCGCCGTTGCACAGGTAGTGGTTGATGTAGGAGTAGTCGACCCATTCCCCGTCCTCTTCCAGCACGGTCGGCGCGGGGATCTCCACGACCTCCAGCTGCCGTCCCTGCGCGTCGGTGGCCGCGCGCAGGATCGCGGCGATGGTCTTGCCGCGCTCGTGGTCCGGGTGGGCCGGGTCGGGCTGGCTGTGGACCATGACCACGCCGGGGCGGGCGAAGGCGGCGACGATGTCCACGTGGCCCTGGGTGCCGTAGGTGCCGTAGTCGCCGGCCAGGCCGTACGGGAGCCAGATCGCCTTGGTGGTGCCGAGGTGGGCGTGGATCTCGGCCTCGACCTGCTCGCGGGTCCAGTCGGGGTTGCGGCCCTTGCCGAGCTGCACGGTGTCGGTGAGGAGCACCGTGCCCTCGCCGTCCACGTGGATGGCGCCGCCCTCGTTGACCAGCGCGGTGCTGTAGGTACGGGTCCCGACGAGGCCGGAGATCTCCCGGGCGATCTTCGAGTCGTGGTCCCAGCGGGCCCAGTCCTGGGCACCCCAGCCGTTGAAGGTCCAGTCGACGGCGGCCAGCTCGCCGGCGTCGTTGGTGACGAAGGTCGGGCCGATGTCGCGCATCCAGGCGTCGTCGAGCTCGCGCTCGACCAGCTCGACGTCGTCGCCGACGATCGCGCGGGCGCTCTCGGCGTCCCCCGGCGAGACCACCAGGGTCACCGGCTCGTACGAGCGCACCGCGCGGGCGACGGCGCCCCAGGCCTCGCGGGCCTCGGCGAGCTCCTGCTCGTTGGTGAAGGTGGGGTTGGGGCTGGGCCAGGCCATCCAGGTGCGCTCGTGGGGCGTCCACTCGGCGGGCATCCGGAATCCGGCGTTCACGGGGGTGGTGTCGGTCATGGCAGGAAGGTCCTTAGGGGCTGTGCTGGCTTACAGGAAGTACAGGCGGTTGAGGGAGACCGATGCGGCGGCTTCGGAGCGCAGCGGTTCTCCGTCGAGGGAGACGAGTCCGCTGCGCGCGTCCACATCGACCGCGCCCACCCGGGAGTTGAGGAGCAGGTCCCGCGGGCCGATGCCGCGGGTGCCGCGGACGGCGACCCGGCGTCTGCGGGTCGGCATCGCGTCGCTGCCGAGGGCTGCCGCGGCGGCCGAGACGAAGGCGACGGAGAGATCGGCGGCCGTGGCCCCGTACGAGCCGAACTGCGGTCCGAGGACCAGTGGTTCGCAGGTGTCGGTGGCGGCGTTGGGGTCACCGGTGACCCCGTAGGCCGGGAAGCCGGACTTGAGGACCAGCTGGGGCTTGGCGCCGAAGAACGGGGGGCGCCACAGCACGATGTCGGCGAGCTTGCCGACCTCGATGGAGCCGATCTCGTGGGCCAGGCCGTGGGCGACGGCCGGGTTGATGGTCAGCTTGGCGATGTAGCGCAGGACGCGGGCGTTGTCGTCGTCCTCGCCGTCGCCGTCGAGGGGGCCGAGCTCGCCCTTCATCTTGGCGGCCATGGTGAAGGTGCGGCGGATGGTCTCGCCGGCGCGGCCCATGCCCTGGGCGTCGGAGGAGGTGATGCCGATCGCGCCCAGGTCGTGCAGGACGTCCTCGGCCCCCATCGTGCCCGCGCGGATCCGGTCGCGGGCCATGGCGGCGTCGCCGGGGAGGTCCGGCTTGAGGTCGTGGACGGAGACGATCATGCCGTAGTGCTCGGCGACCGCGTCCCGGCCGAAGGGCAGGGTCGGGTTGGTGGAGGAGCCGATGACGTTCGGGACGCCCGCCATCTTCAGGACGTTGGGGACGTGGCCGCCGCCGCATCCCTCGATGTGGAAGGCGTGGATGGTCCGGCCGTCCAGGACGCGCAGGGTGTCCTCGACGGACAGGCACTCGTTGAGGCCGTCGCTGTGCAGGGCGACCTGGACGTCGTACTCCTCTGCCACGCGCAGGGCGGTGTCCAGGGCGCGGGTGTGCGCGCCCATGTCCTCGTGGACCTTGAAGCCGGAGGCTCCGCCCTCGGCGAGGGCCTCGGTCAGCGGGGCCGGGTCCGAGGAGGAGCCGCGGGCCAGGAAGCCGATGTTGACGGGCCAGGCGTCGAAGGCGTTGAAGGCGTGCTTCAGCGCCCACGGGGAGTTGACGCCGACGCCCCAGACCGGGCCGAACTCCTGGCCGATGACCGTGGTGACGCCCGCGGCGAGCGAGGCCTCCATGATGCGCGGGGAGAGCAGGTGCACGTGGGTGTCGACGGCGCCGGCGGTGGCGATCATGCCCTCGCCGGAGACGATGCTGGTCCCCGTGCCGACGACCACGTCCACCCCGTCGAGGGTGTCGGGGTTGCCGGCCCGGCCGATCGCGTGGATGCGGCCCTCGCGGATGCCGATGGAGACCTTGCGGATGCCGAGGACGGCGTCGATGACCAGCACGTTGCTGATCACCACGTCGCAGGTGTCGCGTACGGCGGCGGCCTTCAGGTGCAGCCCGTCGCGGGCCGTCTTGCCGAAACCGGCCAGGAACTCGTCCCCGGGCTTCTGGGAGTCGGACTCCACCCGGACGGTCAGGCCGGAGTCGCCGAGCCGGACCCGGTCGCCGGCGCGGGGGCCGAAGACGGAGGCGTACTCGTGCGGGTCGATGTGCCGGCTGCCGGGGGCGCAGTGCGCGCTGTGGTCCGTGTGGGGTGTCTGCCGGCTCATGCCGTCGTCCCTTCCGGGCGCTCGCCCGCGTCGGGAGCGGCGGCCGCGTCGGGGGCGGCGCCCGCGCCGAGGTAGCCGCAGGCCGCGGCGCGGGTCAGCGCCAGCTCCCTGGCTCCGGGAGCGTCCAGCGGGCCGTCCACCAGTCCGGCGAAGCCGACGGCGATGCGTGCGCCGCCGATCGGGACCAGGGCGACCTCGGCCTCGCCGCCGGGGTCGAAGCGGACCGAGGAGCCCGCGGGCACGCACAGGCGCATGCCGTACGCCGCCGCGCGGTCGAAGTCGAGGCGCGGGTTGGCCTCGAAGAAGTGGAAGTGGGAGGTGACGCTCACCGGCACCGGGGCGGTGTTGCGCACGCGCAGGTGGACCGCGGGCTCCGGCTGGGGGGCTCCGGGGCCGGGTACGACCGCGCCCGGGGCGTTCTCGCCCAAGCCGACGGCGCCGCGGATCGGGGACGAGACCACCGCGAGGCGGGATCCGTCGTCGAAGACGGCCTCCACGTGCACCTCGGTGACCACGTCGCTGACGCCGGGCAGGACGTCGTCCGGGCCCAGCACGGAGCGGGCCTCCTCGATGGCCTCCGCCAGCCGCTTGCCGTCGCGCGCGGCCTCGCAGACCGTGTCCGCGACGAGCGCGGTGGCCTCCGGGACGTTGAGCTTCAGGCCGCGGGCCCGTCGGGCCCTGGCCAGTTCCGCTGCACCGCGGAGCAGCAGCCGGTCGCGCTCCGTAGGGGTCAGCCGCACGCCGATCCACCACCCTTCGAGTCGATGGGTTAGAGCATCACTCTAACTCTTCATTTCCTTGCAATGAAGCATTGACCTGGGACCAGGCCTTGGGTCACATTGAGTGTCGCTCAAACAGTCATGCACGGCCTTGCCACCCCCCGCCCTGCCAAGGGAGTCCCCCACATGCCCATCGAACAGCGCGGAGTCGACACCATCCCGGAGGAGGAAAGGACGAGCGGTCCCCGCGACCTGATCTCGATCCTCCTCGGCTCCAATCTCTGCCTCGGTGTGATCGTCTTCGGCTGGCTGCCCCCGTCCTTCGGGCTGGGCCTGTGGCCGTCGGTCACCGCCATCGTGACCGGCACGCTCGTCGGCATCGCCTTCACCGCGCCGCTGGCGCTCGTATCCCTGCGCACGGGCACCAACCTCTCCACCTCCAGCGGCGCCCAGTTCGGCGTCCGCGGCCGGCTCGTCGGTTCCGTGGTCGGCCTGCTGCTCTCCCTCGGCTACACCGCGCTGACCCTGTGGATAGGCGGCGACGTGATGGTCGGCGCCCTGTCCCGGCTGACCGGGCTGCCGAACACCGGCGCCTCCCGGGCCGCGATGTACGGGGTGCTCGCCGCGTGCACCGTCGTCGGAGCCGTCTTCGGCTACCGGCTGCTGCTGCGCATGAGCAAGGTGCTCTCCATCGGCATGGTGGTGCTGCTGGCCGTCGGCGTGTTCGCCTACGCCCCCGACTTCACCGCCGCCGCCCCGCCGGACACCGCGTACCTGCTCGGCTCCTTCTGGCCGACCTGGCTGCTCGCCGCCGTCGCCGCCGGGCTCAGCGGGCCCGTCGCCTTCATCACCCTGCTCGGCGACTACACCCGCTACATCTCCCCGCGCCGGCACAGCCCCCGCAAGGTGCTCCGGTCCACCGGGCTCGGTCTGCTCGTCGGGCTGCTGATCCCGCAGCTCTTCGGCACCTACACCGCGCTCGCCGCCCGGGCCGGCGCCGAGTACGCCGGTCCGCTGGTCGACGCCGCGCCGTTCTGGTACCTGGTTCCGCTGCTGGTCGCCGCGGCCGCCGGCTCGGTGGGCAACGCCGGGCTGATGCTCTACTCCATGGGCCTCGACCTGGACGCCATCGTCCCCAAGGCCACCCGCACCACGTCCACCGTGATCGCCGCGGCCGTGGCCACCGCGTTCGTGTTCGTCGGCTCCTTCGAGTGGGACGTACAGGCCGCGATGACCTCGTTCGTGCTGGTGCTGACCGCGATCGGAACCCCGTGGGCCGTGATCACCCTCATCGGGTACGTCCGCTGCCGCGGCCGCTACGACGCCGACGCCCTGCAGGTGTTCAACCGCCGCTCCAGGGGCGGGGTCTACTGGTTCCGCGGCGGCTGGAACATCCCGGCCACCCTCTCCTGGGCCGTCGGCGCGGGCGTCGGACTGCTCGCCGTGACCACCCCGTTCTACGAGGGTCCGCTGCTGGCCCTGACCGGCGGAGTGGACTGCTCCTTCGTCCTCTCCGGCCTGACCGGCGGCCTGGTCTACACGGCCCTGACCGCCCGCACCGCCCAGGCGCCGGTCGAGCAGGCCGCCGAGGAGCCGGTGGCCGCCTGAGCCGCCCGTACTCCGGTCCGGATGCGCCGGTCAACCATCCGACCTGCGGCGGCGTCTATCCGTACAGCGGCGGCCGAACAGGAAAGGGCCGCCGGCAACGGCACGGGGAGGCGTCGTGGAAGAACTCGCATACGTGGCGGGAAAGATCGCCAAGGGAGTCGCGGGCCTGGCCTACGCCTTCGGTGACGCCCTGGTGGGCCTCGGCCCGGACGGGACGAACCAGGAGCGCGACAAGAAGCGCGAGGACGAGACGAAGCGCGAGGGCGAGGACGAGGTCGAGGGCGGGGCGGACGGGAAGCGCTGACCACGCCCCGCCCGTCCGCTCCCCTCACACACCGAAGGCCCCCCGCATCGCGCGGGGGGCCTTCGGGCCGTTCGGGACGGGGGGACTAGCCGAGCGGGTGCATCCAGCCGTGGTTGTCCGCGGCCTGGCCGGTCTGGAGGTCCAGGAGGGCCTTGCGGAGCCGCATGGTGACCTCGCCGGGCTCGCCGGTGCCCTGGGTCCAGTTCGCGCGCTCCGACTTGACGGAGCCGACCGGGGTGATCACGGCGGCGGTACCGCAGGCGAAGACCTCGGTCAGGGTGCCGTTCGCGTTGTCGCGCTCCCAGTCCTCGGTGGTGAGGCGGCCCTCCTCGGCGGTGTAGCCGAGGTCGCGGGCGATGGTGAGGAGGGAGTCGCGGGTGATGCCGGGGAGGAGCGAGCCGGTGAGCTCGGGGGTGACGATGCGGTCGCCGTACACGAAGTACAGGTTCATCCCGCCCATCTCCTCGATCCAGCGGTGCTCGACGGCGTCGAGCCAGACCACCTGGTCGCAGCCGTGCTCGGCGGCCTGGGCCTGCGCGACGAGCGAGGCGGCGTAGTTGCCGCCGGTCTTCGCGGCGCCGGTGCCGCCCTTGGCGGCGCGCACGTACTCCTCGGAGAGCCAGACGGAGACGGGCTTGACGCCACCGGGGAAGTAGGCGCCCGCCGGGGAGGCGATCACGATGAAGAGGAACTCGTTGGCCGGGCGGACGCCGAGGCCGACCTCGGAGGCGAACATGAAGGGGCGCAGGTAGAGCGAGGCCTCGCCGGAGTCCGGCACCCAGGCACGGTCCTGCTTGATCAGCGCGTCGCAGGCCTCGATGAACAGCTCGGTCGGCAGCTCCGGCATGGCCATGCGGCGGGCGGAGGCCTGGAAGCGCTCGGCGTTGGCCAGCGGACGGAAGGTGGCGACGGTGCCGTCGGGCTGCTTGTAGGCCTTGAGCCCCTCGAAGATCGTCTGCGCGTAGTGCAGGGTCATGTTCGCCGGGTCCATCGACAGCGGGGCGTACGGGACCAGCTCGGCGTCGTGCCAGCCGCGACCCTCGGTCCACTTGATCGTCACCATGTGATCGGTGAAGTGGCGGCCGAAGCCGGGGCTCGCCAGGATCGCCTCGCGCTCCGCGGCGGACAGGGGGGTCGAGGAGGGCTTCAGCTCGATCGTGGGCGTCGTCGTCATGAGTGCTTGTCCTTCACCGGTTGTGTATGGCGGACCGCGCTCACGGCGTACTAGGACGTCCGAGCTTCCCCGTAGTCCGCGGCCTCGCGTTCGATTATCGCGCGGGAGGAGGCTTCGGTGAAACGGGGTGATTGCGGCCCAGGAGAGATGGTGGCACCCGGGGCCGCACAGGAAAAGCCGCCGGGTGCGGTGGTCGCGTCCCGGCGGCTTCCTGGAGGTGGGGCTACCGGGTCAGCCGGCTACTCGCGCGGCGAGGGCGTCGCCGATGGCTTCGGTGGAGCGGAAGGTGCCGTCGCGCTCGGCCAGGTCGGCGGAGACCGCGTCCTCGATGCGGACGGCCTGGTCCTCGTAGCCGAGGTGGCGCAGCAGGAGGGCGACCGAGAGGATCGTCGCGGTCGGGTCGGCCTTGCCGGTGCCGGCGATGTCCGGGGCCGAGCCGTGGACGGGCTCGAACATGGACGGGAAGGCGCCGGTCGGGTTGATGTTGCCCGAGGCGGCCAGGCCGATTCCGCCGGTCACGGCGGCGGCGAGGTCGGTGAGGATGTCACCGAAGAGGTTGTCCGTGACGATGACGTCGAAGCGCTCGGGCTGGGTGACGAAGAAGATCGTCGCGGCGTCGACGTGCAGGTAGTCGGTGGTGACCTCGGGGTACTCCTGGCCGACCTTGTCGAAGATGTTCTTCCACATGTGGCCGGCGTAGACGAGGACGTTGTTCTTGTGGACCAGCGTCAGCTTCTTGCGCGGGCGGCCGTTGGCCCGCTCGTACGCGTCACGGACCACGCGCTCGACACCGTAGGCGGTGTTGATGCTGACCTCGGTGGCCACCTCGGCCGGGGTTCCGGTGCGCAGGCTGCCGCCGTTGCCGGTGTACGGGCCTTCGGTGCCCTCGCGGACCACGACGAAGTCGATCTCCGGACGGCCGGCGAGCGGGGTGGCCGTGTTGGGGAAGAGCTTCGACGGGCGCAGGTTGATGAAGTGGTCGAAGGCGAAGCGGAGCTTCAGCAGCAGACCGCGCTCCAGGACGCCCGACGGGACCGAGGGGTCGCCGATGGCGCCCAGCAGGATCGCGTCGTGGTGCTTGAGGGCTTCGAGCTCCGCGTCCGGGAGGGTTTCACCGGTGCGGTGCCAGCGCTGGGCGCCGAGGTCGTATTCCTTGGTCTCCAGCTTCACATCCTGGGGCAGGACCGCGGTAAGGACCTTGAGGCCCTGAGCCACGACTTCCTGGCCGATGCCATCACCGGGGATCACTGCGAGATTGATGCTGGTCGACATGGTGGAACCGTACTCCTTGTCCCATCCCTCAGACATATTGCGTCCACCATGTGGACGCAATATGTCTCGGGCCGGGGAATGCCCAACGGCAGGTCAGTGGCCGGTCAGCGGCCGGTCAGTGGCCGGTCGAGCCGCCGTTGTCGCGGCGGTCCAGCGCGCGCTGGAGGGCGGCGGCGGCGTTCTTGCGGTCCGCATCGGCGGAAGCGGAGCGGCGGACGCGGCGGGCGGTGGTGGAGGGGGTGTGCGTCATGGTGATCGACTCCTTGAGATCACGGCGCGGCGGGGCCGCGGATGAGGGGTTCCTTCAAGGCGCCGGAAGAGGCGGGGAGCGGTGCGCGGCAGGGGTTGCCTGCCATGGGGCGCGCGCTCTCGACCGCCATTCGCCGGATCGGCGAGACGTTCGGCTTCTACAACGTAGGCCAGCTCCCGCTGTATGTCTCCGCAATTACTCGGACTTCCTACTATCTGAGACGCCGAACCACCCGGAGGCCCCTCTCCGGAGCTCCGATTTCAGCCGCTCACAGCACGAAGTTCCCTGATCAGAGCCCGTACGGTGAGGGTCGCGGCAGATTCCGGTGTCGTGACGTATCCCACGCGCCTCACCGGCCCCTCCGGCCCCAGACCGGTGACGTCCACGGCTCCGGTCGCCTCCCGGAGGGACAGCTCTGGCATGATCGCCATGCCGAGCCCCCGCCCGACCATGGTCAGCACCATCGCGTCGTCCTCCGCCTTGACCGTCGCCCGCGGGATCCAGTCCTGCGCCAGCCACCAGGCGCGGGTGTGGGAGCCGCAGTTCTCGTCCCAGTCCATCAGCGGCAGCGCCTTCGGGTCGGGGTGCCCGGCCGGGTGCACCAGGGCGTACGCCTCCTCCACGAGCACCCCGCTCAGCAGACCGGGCGGCAGTCCCTGCGCCGCGCCCAGGGTCGCGATGCCGAGGTCCGCGCGGCCCGCGGCCACCTCCCCGGCCGCTCCGGCGCCGAGCTCGCGCACCACCCGGACCTCGGGGCGGATGCCGGGGTGGCGGGCGGTGAGCCGCTCCAGGGCCGGGGGCAGCAGGTGCAGGGCCGCGCTGCGGAAGGCGGCGATCCGCAGCACACCGGCCGGCTCCGCCGGACCGGCGGAGCCGCCCGCGCCGCGCACCTCCGCGCCCATGACCTCGTAGAGCCGCAGGATCCGGCGGGCGTGCCCGACGGCGCGCTCCCCCGCCGGGGTGGGCGAGGCACCGGTGCGGCCGCGCGCGAAGAGCACCGCGCCGAGCTTGGCCTCGCTGCCGCGCACCGAGTGGGAGACGGCCGACTGGGTGAGGCCGAGCGAGGCGGCGGCAGCGGAGAACCCGCCGTGCTCGGCGACGGCCACCAGCACGCGCAGTTCCTGCGGAAGGAGCTCGGCCACCTGGCCTCACCTCGTTCTATGAGCGTCGTTCATGGATGTGCGGCTTCCATGAACCGAACCCTCTGCCCGGCCCGGCGATTCCCTCCTAGCGTCGGCGCCATGACCACGAACACCGCATACGCCGTCCACCAGATCGCCCGCCCGGCCGGCTTCCCCGCCGCCTCCGACTTCGCCCGCGTCCGGACCCCCGTCCCCGAGCCGCGGCCCGGCACCGCCCTGGTGCAGAACCTGCTGCTCTCGGTGGATCCGTACCACCGCGGACTGATGGACGGCGGCGAGGGCGGCTTCGAGCTCGGCACCCCGCTGGAGGGCCGCTCGGTGGGCCGGGTCGTCGCCTCCCGCGACCCTGGCCTCGCGGAGGGCGACCTGGTCTTCCACCGCGAGGGCTGGCGCACCCACGCCCTCGTCACCCTGGGCACGGGCGGCACCCGCATCCTGCGCGGCCACGAGGGCGTCCCGCTGGAGGCGTACCTCTCCCTCCTCGGCGGCACCGGCCTGACCGCGTACGCCGCCCTGACCCGCACCGCGGGCCTGCGCGCGGGCGAGGACCTCTTCGTGTCGGCCGCGGCGGGCGGAGTCGGGACGGCCACCGGCCGCATCGCCCGGCTGCTCGGCGCCCGCCGGATCATCGGCAGCGCCGGTTCGGCGGCGAAGGTCCGCCACCTCACCGGGGCCCTCGGCTTCGACGCGGCCTTCGACTACCACGACGGGCCGGTCGGCGAGCAGCTCGCACGGGCCGCGGCCGCGACGGGGGCGGACGGCATCGACGTCTACGTGGACAACGTCGGCGGGGACCACCTGGAGGGGGCGATCGACGTGCTGCGCGAGTACGGCCGGATCGCCTGGGTCGGCGGGATCTCGATGTACAACGGCGACCGCTCCCCCGCGGCGCCCCGCAACCTCTTCGAGGTCGTACACAAGTCGCTTCGCCTGGAAGGGGTATTGGTTCGCAATCACACCAATCTGCAGGAAGAGTTGGAGGACTTCCTCGTCCCCCACCTGCGCAGTGGCCGGATCGGAACCGACACCACCGTTGTACAGGGGTTTGATCACACGGTGGACGCCTTCCTGGGCATGCTCCGAGGGGACAACCTGGGCAAGATGCTCGTACGGGTCGACGACTGAATCAGGCCACCCGGATGTTCACCGACTTCTTACCGCACGGATGTAGACCTTTGGCGCGGCTGCCGCCACTCTTGCCGTCAATGTGCCAGCGGGGCACTTGAGTTGGAGGCGAGCAGCCAGTGACACCTATCAGCCGCAGAGGATTCGTGGGAATCGGCGCCGGGCTGATGGCAGGGGCGGCCCTGCCCGCGATCGCACCGACCTCGGCGGCCGCGGCCGCCGCGTCCGGCACGATCACCGACGTGAAGCACGTGGTGATCCTGATGCAGGAGAACCGCAGCTTCGACCACTACTTCGGCAAGCTGAAGGGTGTCCGCGGTTTCGGCGACCGCGCCGCCGGAAACATCCCGGGCGGCTGGGGCATGTTCAACCAGCCCAACTGGGGCGGCCGCCAGTACCCGTGGAAGCTCAGCTCCACCCCGCCGGCGGGCGGCGTCGACGGCGAGACCCTCGCCCAGTGCAACGGCGACCTCCCGCACAGCTGGACCTCGCAGCACGCGGCCTGGAACAAGGGCCGCATGGACAACTTCGTCACCGGCGTCGGCAACACCCGCACCCTCGGGTACCTCGACCGCGGCGACATCCCGTTCCACTACGGCCTCGCCGACAACTACACGATCTGCGACGCCTACTTCTGCTCCACCCTGAGCGCGACGGGCCCCAACCGCACCTTCCTGTGGAGCGGCAAGGTCGACGCCTCCAGCAAGGACGGCGGCGACGAGTCCGGGCTGACCTGGGAGACGTACGCGGAGGCCCTCCAGCGCGCCGGGATGAGCTGGAAGGTCTACCAGAACGCCCAGGACAACTACGGGGACAACGGGCTGGCCTACTTCAAGAAGTTCACCGACGCCGCCCCCGGCAACCCGCTGTGGGACCGCGGCATGGGCTCCGTCCCCAAGGTCACCGGCTCCACCCCCGACGACATCGCCGCCGCCATCCGCGCGGACGTGGTCGCCGGCACCCTCCCGCAGGTCTCCTGGGTCGTGGCGAACGAGGCCTTCTCCGAGCACCCGTACGCCCCGCCCGGTGACGGCGCGCACTTCGTGGACCTGGTCTACCGCGCGCTCTCGGCGAACCCGGAGGTCTTCGACTCCACCGTCCTCTTCCTCAACTACGACGAGAACGACGGCTTCTTCGACCACGTCCCGCCGCCGGTCGCCCCGCCCGGCACCGCGGGCGAGTACATCGACGGCGTGCCGATCGGGCTCGGCTTCCGCGTCCCGATGATCGTGATGTCCCCGTGGACCCGCGGCGGCTGGGTGAGCTCCGAGGTCTTCGACCACACCTCCGTGCTCCGCTTCATGGAGAAGTGGACGGCGGCCCTCGGCACCCCGGCCACCTGTCCGAACATCAGCGCCTGGCGCCGCAAGGTCACCGGCGACCTGACGGGCGTCTTCGACTTCGCGCACCCGGTCTACGGGGTTCCCGCGGGCCTGCCCTCCACGGCCAAGGTCATCGGCCAGGCGACCTGCGGCCCGCTCCCCAACCCGGTGCCGCAGGACAACGCGCAGCCGGCCCAGGAGGCGGGGACACGGCCCGCGCGCGCCCTTCCGTACCAGGTCAACGGGAACCTGGACCGCTTCGAGTTCGGGTCGGGCGGCAAGATCCTGGCCTGGTTCTCGATGACGAACGCGGGCGCCGAGGCGAAGCAGGCGGCGCACTTCTCGATCCACCCGCACCAGTACCGGGACACGGCCGCCTGGCAGTACACGGTGGACGCCGGCGCCACGTCGACGGACTACTTCAACATCGGCACGGGCAGCGGCTCCGGCAAGTACGACATCTCGATGTACGGGCCGAACCGCTTCCTGCGGCGGTTCATCGGCGACGCGTCGAAGGCGGGGAAGTCGATCGAGGTCGCGACCCGCTTCGCGATCGAGCCGGGGACGGGCAAGACGGCCGTCTACTACAAGCTGACCAACTCCTCGTCCTCCCCGGTCACCTTCACGGTCCGCCCGAACGCCTACCGCACGGACGGACCGTGGACCTACACCGTCCCGGCGAACTCCTCCCGGGAGGACTTCCTCAACGCCGTCGCCTACAGCAACGGCTGGTACGACTTCACGGTCCTCGCCGACTCCGACGGCACCTGGTCGCGCCGCTACACGGGCCACATCGAGACGGGCGCGCCGAGCATCAGCGGCAGCTAGTGGCGTGACCGTGACCGGCTAGAGGACGTCGCCGTCCCGCCAGTCGAAGTCGAGCCGCCCGGCGGGGTCCAGCCGGACCCCGCCGGGCGGCTCCCACACGTACGTCGAACCCTCCTCCTCGGGCAGCCGCACCGGCCCGTCCGGCGAGAGCGCCCCGACCGCGCCGGGCCACACGGACCAGCCGCGGGCCCGGTAGAGCCCGGCCCCCGCCTCCGAGGCCGACAGCGCGCCCAGCACGCAGGCCCGCGCGACGACCTCCTCCAGCCGGGCCATGACCAGCCCGCCGAGCCCGCACCGGCGCCGGTCGGCCCGCACGGCCACGGCCTCGACGTACCCGGTGCGCAGCGCCCGCCCCCCGTGCACCACCCGCCGCTGCACGACGCTCCCGTGCGCGACGAGCTCGCCGCCCTCGTGCACGAGCGCGTGCATCCCGCCCAGCGCGTGCTCGAAGTCCTCTTCCCCGAACTCCCCCTCGAAGGCGGCGTCGAGCAGCTCCCGCACCTGACGCAGCTCCCCGGCGGCCAGCTGCGAGGTGTGCCGCAGCGAGACCGCGCGCCCGGCGCCCTTGTCCAGATCACCCATCCGGGGACCGTACCAAGCTGGCTCCCCCACCACCCGTATCCGCTATGCGGACATGAAATATCGCCCACCGGCCAGATTGGGCCGCCCTGACTCTGGCGGTCTGGACCATTGCCTCGGCAGACTCGCCCCATGTCTCCCGATACAGAAGCGTGGACCCCGATCCACGGCCGGCCGTACCGTCCCGCCCCCTACCGCCCCGAGCGGATGCCGAGCCGGGAATCCCTGGCGCGGGCCGCCGAGTTGCGGACGCGGATGGACGAGCGCAGGACCGTACGCCACTTCTCCCCCGACCCGGTGCCCGAGCAGGTGGTCCGGGACGCCATCGCGTGCGCCGCGACCGCACCCTCCGGGGCGCACCAGCAGCCGTGGACCTTCGTCCTGGTCAAGAACCCCGCCGTACGGGAGCAGATCCGCGCGGCCGCCGAGCAGGAGGAACAGCTCTCCTACGACGGCCGGCTCGGCGACGAGTGGCTCGCGGCCCTGCGCCCCATCGGCACGGACGCCGTGAAGACCCACCTCACCGACGCCCCGGCCCTGATCGTGGTCTTCCAGCAGCGCTACTGGCTCGGCGAGGACGGCACGAAGCACAAGCACTACTACGTGGACGAGTCGGTCGGCATCGCGGTCGGCATGCTCCTGTCGGCCCTCCACCTCTCCGGCCTGGCCGCCCTGATCCACACCCCGAGCCCGATGCGCTTCCTCGCCCACGTCCTGAACCGCCCCGAGAACGAGAAGGCCTTCGCCGTCATCCCGGTCGGCTACCCGTCGGACGACTGCGAGGTCCCGGACCTGGTCCGCAAGTCCCTGGACCAGGTCATCGTCGAGGTCTAGGCGGCTCGCCGGACATGAAACCGCCCCCGCTCCGGACTTGGGGGTACCGGAACGGGGGCGGGGTTCGGTGGGACCGGGACGGTCAGCCCATGTGGGGGTAGCCGTACTCGGTCGGGGCGACCAGGGTCTCCTTGATGGAGCGGGTCGAGGTCCAGCGCGTCAGGTTCGAGGCCGCGCCGGCCTTGTCGTTGGTGCCGGACGCGCGGCCGCCGCCGAAGGGCTGCTGGCCGACGACGGCGCCGGTCGACTTGTCGTTGATGTAGAAGTTGCCCGCCGCGAAGCGGAGCTTCTCCATCGCGTCGGCGGCCGCGTAGCGGTCGGCGGCGATGATCGAGCCGGTCAGGGCGTACGCCGAGACGGACTCCATCTGGGCCAGCATGGCGTCGAAGTCGGCGTCCTCGTAGACGTGGATCGCCAGGATCGGGCCGAAGTACTCGGTCGTGAAGACCTCGTTCTCCGGGTCCGTGCACGCGATGACCGTCGGGCGGACGAAGTAGCCCTCCGAGTCGTCGTACGTGCCGCCGGCGACGATCTCGCAGGTCGGGTCGGCGATGGCGCGGTCGATCGCGGCCTTGTTCTTCGCGAAGGAGCGCTCGTCGATGACGGCGCCGATGAAGTTGGTCAGGTCGCGGACGTCACCCATGGCGATGCCGTCGACCTCGGCCGCGAAGGCCTCCTTGAAGCCGTCGTTCCAGATCGAGGCCGGGACGTAGGCGCGCGAGGACGCCGAGCACTTCTGGCCCTGGTACTCGAAGGAGCCGCGGGTCAGGGCGGTCTTCAAGATCGCGCGGTCCGCGGACGGGTGCGCGACGACGAAGTCCTTGCCGCCGGTCTCGCCGACCAGGCGCGGGTAGGACTTGTACGTCTCGATGTTGGTGCCGACCGTCTTCCACAGGTACTGGAAGGTCTTGGTGGAACCGGTGAAGTGGATGCCGGCCAGCTCGGGGTGGGTCAGCGCCACGTCGGAGACGGCGATGCCGTCGCCCGTCACCAGGTTGATGACGCCCTTCGGCAGGCCGGCCTCCTCCAGCAGCTCCATGAGGAGGACCGCGGAGTGGGTCTGCGTCGGGGACGGCTTCCACACGACCACGTTGCCCATCAGGGCCGGGGCGGTCGGCAGGTTGCCCGCGATGGCCGTGAAGTTGAACGGGGTGATCGCGTAGACGAAGCCCTCGAGCGGGCGGTGGTCGCTGCGGTTCCACACGCCGGCGGAGTTCGCGACCGGCTGCTCGGCCAGGATCTGGCGGGCGAAGTAGACGTTGAAGCGCCAGAAGTCGACGAGCTCGCACGGGGTGTCGATCTCGGCCTGCTGCGCGGTCTTCGACTGGCCCAGCATGGTGGACGCGGCCAGCTTCTCGCGCCACGGGCCGGACAGCAGCTCGGCGGCGCGCAGGATGATCGCGGCGCGGTCGTCGAAGGACATCGCGCGCCAGGCCGGGGCGGCGGCCAGGGCGGCGTCGACGGCCTCCTGGGCGTCGGCCTGCGTGGCGTTCGCGTAGGTGCCGATGACCGACTTGTGGTCGTGCGGCTGCACGACGTCGAAGCGCTCGCCGCCGCCCATCCGCTTGACGCCGTTGATCGTCATCGGGAGGTCGATCGGGTTCTCGGACAGCTGCTTCAGCTGCGTTTCGAGGCGCGCACGCTCCGGGGTGCCGGGGGCGTACGAGTGGACCGGCTCGTTGACCGGCACGGGGACCCGGGTTACAGCGTCCATGATGCGGGGTGCTCCTTGAGCTAGTGGGAGGGCCTAGTTCTTGGTGATCATCGAGCGGAGGAAGAAGAGCAGGTTGGCCGGCTTCTCCGCGAGGCGCCGCATGAAGTAGCCGTACCAGTCGGTCCCGTACGCCGTGTAGACGCGCATGCGGTGGCCCTCGGCGGCGAGGCGCAGGTGCTCCTCGCTGCGGATGCCGTACAGCATCTGGAACTCGTACTCGTCCAGCTTGCGGCCCGCCTTGCGGGCGAGCTCCTGGCCGATGGCGATCAGGCGCGGGTCGTGGGACCCGATCATCGGGTAGCCCTCGCCGTCCATCAGGATCTTCAGGATGCGCACGTACGCCTTGTCGATCTCGGCCTTGTCCAGGTACGCGACCTCGGCGGGCTCCTTGTAGGCGCCCTTCACGATGCGCACGCGGCTGCCGGCCGCGGCCAGGCGGCGGGCGTCGGCCTCGGTGCGGAACAGGTACGCCTGGATCACGCAGCCGGTCTGCGGGAAGTCCCGGCGCAGCTCCTCGTGGATGGCGAACATCGAGTCGAGGGTGGTGTGGTCCTCGGCGTCCAGGGTCACGGTGGTGCCGATGGCGGCGGCGGCCTCGACGACCGGGCGGACGTTGGCGAGGGCCAGCTCGTGGCCGCCCTCCAGTGCCTGGCCGAACATGGACAGCTTCACGGACATCTCGACGGTCTCGCCGAGGCCCAGGTGGGCGAGCTGCTCGACGAGCTCCAGGTACGCGTCGCGCGCGGCGTGGGACTGCTCCACGGTGGTGATGTCCTCGCCGACGACGTCGAGGGTCACCTCCAGGCCCTTGCTCGTGAGGTCCTCGACGATCGGGATGACCTGGTCGACCGTCTCACCGGGGATGAACCGGTTCACCACGGGCTTGGTCACCGGGGCGGCAGAGACGATTCGGCGCATCTTGTCGCTGCGCGAGGCGGCGAGGATCGCGGGACCCAGCACGGGGTACCTCCAACGGGGGCGGGCAGAAGCAGACATTCAGCCCGCGCCGGGACGACGGAGGCCATAAGGAAAACGCAAGTAAAACCACCGTGAAACCTAGGGATCTCCCTGATCCTCTGCCATCGACAGCTGTCACGCATCCGTGGCCCGGATCTCATACATCTGTCTGAAGCGCCGGTCCGGGGGTGGGAGAATGTGCGGGTGAAGGGCGATTACCAGGACCTGGTGGACGAGATTTCGGCGCTGCTCGGCGCTCCGGCGACGCTGGAGAACCGGGACTTCCGCCTCATCGCCTTCGGCGCGCACGACAGCGACGACGATCTGGCCATGGACCCCGTGCGGACCCGCTCGATCCTGACCCGC
Source organism: Streptomyces sp. NPDC104226 (assembly GCF_055584085.1). Lineage (NCBI taxonomy): Bacteria > Bacillati > Actinomycetota > Actinomycetes > Kitasatosporales > Streptomycetaceae > Streptomyces > Streptomyces sp. NPDC104226. The sequence goes on along the minus strand of NZ_JBVJMS010000017.1, from coordinate 5,719 downwards.
CAGTCGACGGCGGCCGTCCGGGCCTGGTTCGAGGGCTTCGGCATCGCCCGCGCCACCGGACCGGTCAGGATCCCGGCCGCCCCCGACGCCGGTGTCTTCCGGGGCCGGATCTGCCTGCCGGTGCGCTACCGCGGGATCGTCCAGGGGTACGTGTGGCTCCTCGACCAGGAGCCCGGCCCCGACGCGGAGGCGCTGGACGCCGCCATGGAGGTGGCCCAGCGGATCGGGCTGCTGCTCGCGGAGGAGGCCCGGGCGGGGGCCGACCTGTCCCGGGAGTTCCTCGCGGTGCTCACCGCCGGGCGCGGCTGGCAGCAGGACATGGCGGTGGCCGCGCTACGGGTGGCACTCGGTCCGAGCGGCGAGGGACCGCACGCCGCGGTCTGCGTGAGCCCGTGGTCCGGCGAGGCCCCGGCTTCGGTCCCGGGAGCGGCGGCCGTGTGCGTGGTCCCCTCGCGCGGGGCCGGCGAGGAGGAACCCCGCACCGGTGGCGGCCGCCCGGCGGGGCAGTCCCTGGCGGTCCTGGTCCGGCTGCGCGGTGCGGACCCGCTGGCCCCGGCCCTGACGGCGCTCGCCCGCCTGATGCCCGGCGCCGCCGCCGGCCCGGGCGGGGCGGGCGGCGCCGGCAGTCCGGGCGCGGCCGGCGGTGCGGGCGGGACCGGGGCCGGTGCCGGGGTCACCCCCGGCACCGGTGTCAGGGTCGGTCCCGGCGCCGGCCCCGGCGGGAAGGCCGTCGCCGGCGGATCGGCCGCCGGAGTGACCGCCCGGGGGGCCGCCGGGGTGACCGCCGGGGTGTCCGACCCCGTGCGGGCGCTCACCGGACTGCCCGCCGCCTGGCAGCAGGCCACCGCCGCCGCCCGGGCCGCGGCCGCCGGGCCGCGGCTCGGCCCGGTCGCGCAGTGGTCGGCGATCGGGCCCTACCGGATGCTGGCCTCCGTAGCCGGGGAGGCCCTCGACGACCCGGTGACCCGCACCCTGCGCGGCCCGGCCAACCCCGAACTGGCCCGGACCGCCGAGGTGTTCCTCGACTGCGCGGGCCAGGCGGGCCGCGCGGCGGCGGCTCTCGGGATCCACCGCCAGACCCTGTACTACCGCCTGTCCAGGGTGGAGCAGCTGACCGGCCTCGACCTGGACGAGGGCGAGGACCGCCTCCTCCTGCACATGGCCCTCAAGGCGGCCCGGCTGCACGGCTGATCCGCCGAAACGCCGACCCGCCGCCGGGGCCGGGGCCAGGGGCCGGGGCCTCAGCCGCCCCCCGGCACCGCCAGCCGCAGCAGGCCCTCCGCGCCCTCGGCGAGCAGCGCCGCGGCCCGCTCCTCCCCCGCCAGGTGGTGCAGCAGCTGCTGCTGGAAGAGGCCGTCCAGCATGGCGTACGCCACGGGCGCCGAGGGGACGGCGTCCGAGCCGGACAGCTCCGCGTACCGGGTGACGACCCGCCAGATCATGTCCTGGAGCATCCCGTCGATCTCCAGGACGTCCGCGCGGAACGACTCCTCGAAGAGCGCCTGCGCGCGCAGGTCGTACCAGAGCCGGTGCATGGCGGTGTCCTGCGCCAGCGTCTCGGCGAGCAGCGCCGCGAACCCCGTGCGCAGCTCCCCGGCCGTGCCGCTGTCGGCGACGATCCGGTCGTAGCGGCCCACGCAGTCGGCCTTGTACTGCCGTACGCAGTAGGTGATCAGGTCGATCTTGTCGCGGAAGTAGTAGTGCAGCACGCCGTGCGAGAACGGCGAGTTCTGGGCGATCTCGCGCAGGCTGGTGCGCGCGTACCCCAGTTCGGAGAGCGTCTGCAGCGCGGCGGCCGCGAGTTCGCGGCGGCGCTCCTCGAACTTGTCGACCTGACGCCGCGCGATGCGCTCGCCCTGCCGCTCGGCCATGGCCATCGGCTGCCTCCCCCTGCGGAACCCGAGCACTCTGCGGTCGCAGCGTAGCCGACCCCCTGTTTCCTTGACGACCGTCCAAGAAAATCTTGACGACTGCCCAAGAATATCTTGACGACCGTCCAAGGCCGGTCCTACGTTGTGCCGCGCATCACTTCCGACGTGAAGGGACCGGCACCATGGGGCAGTTGGATCTGACGGGCAAGCGAGTGCTCGTCACCGGAGGAGCACGAGGACTGGGCGCCGGCATGGCGCGGACCATGGCGGAGGCGGGGGCGTCCGTGATGCTCGGCGACGTGCTCAAGGACGCCGCCGAGCAGACCGCCGCGGACATCGCCGCGGCCACCGGGGCGCGGGTGACCTCGACCGCGATGGACGTCACCAGCGACGACGACTGGGCGACGGCCGTCGCACACACCGTCTCCGAGTTCGGCGGCCTCGACGTGCTCGTCAACAACGCCGGCATCGAGGTGACCCAACTCCTCGTCGACACCGAGCCGGACGAGATCCGCCGGATGCTCGACGTGAACGTCCTCGGCACGATGCTCGGCGTCAAGCACGGCCTGCGCGCCATGCGCCGCGGCGGTCCGGCCGGCGGCGACGGCGGAGCGATCGTCAACGTGTCCTCCGTCGCCGCGACCATCGCCTTCCCCGGCATCGCCGGGTACTCCGCCACCAAGTCCGCCGTGGACCGGCTCACCCGCGTCGCGGCCGCCGAGTCCGGCCGCCTCGGCTGCGGCGTGCGCGTCAACTGCGTGTACCCGGGCCTGGTCGCCACCGAGATGGGCACCAAGCTCGCCGTCGAGACCTCCGGACTCGGCCTCTTCGACGGCCCCGGCGCCGCCGTCGAGGCCGTCGTGGCCCTCACCCCCTCGGGTCGCCTCGGGGAGGTGGCGGACATGGCCGACGCCGTGCTCTTCCTGGCCTCGGACGCCTCCCGGTTCGTGAACGGCGCCGGCCTGTCGGTCGACGGCGGCATGGGCATGTGACGGACGACGACCCGAACCCCCCTTCCGACCGGAGCACCCGCATGACCGTGAACACCGAAGTGGAGAAGAGCACCGACGTGACCGAGAACCAGCAGACCGCCCGCAAGAGGCCCGTCGTCGTCTATGGCGCCTCCGGCTACACCGGCCGCCTGATCTGCGAGTACCTGCGCGAGTACCGCGTCCCCTTCATAGCCGCCGGCCGCGACGCCAAGAAGGTCCAGGCCGTCGTCGACAGGATCCCCGGCATCGAGACGGCCGACTACGAGGTCGTCGAGGTCTCCCACGACGTCGACGCGCTCACCGAGCTGTTCAGCGGAGCGAAGGTCGTGTGCTCCACCGTCGGCCCGTTCATCAAGTACGGCCCCGACACCGCCCTGGCAGCGCTGCGCGCCGGCTGCCACTTCCTGGACACCACCGGCGAGCAGGACTGGACCCTGCTGGCGCAGCAGGAGTACGGCCGGCGCTTCGCCGAGGCCGGACTGCTGCTCTCGCCGGGCATCGCGCAGATGTACACCACCGGCGAGATCGCCGCGAACGTCGCCCTGGAGGCCGGCCCCGGCCTGGACACCCTGGACATGCTGGCGCTGTGGAAGGGCTTCCCGACCTACGCCTCCACGCAGACCATCTTCACGATCCTCAAGGCCGACTGGTACCACCTCGTCGACAACGAGTACGTCGCCTGGGACCACCAGGCGACCCGCGAGTGCGTGGTCCCCGGCCAGCACGGCACCGCCCTGACCGTGCCCTGGGGCGGCACCCTGCACCCCGTCTGGTTCAAGGACGACCCGCGCGTGGCGACCTGCACCGTCACCGGCGGGGTCCTGGACCGTGCGGTGATGGACGGAGTGGTCGCCACCACCGCGATGTTCGAGGAGCAGATCCGCCCCCTGGAACCGGCGGCCCAGGAGGCGGCCCTCTCCGAGATCGCGGCCGGGCTCCAGGCCGACATGCCGCCCCGCGAGAACCCCCGTACCAACACGTCCATCGACTCGGTGTACGCCTCCGGCCCGCTCGGCCGCGTCCACGTGGCGCTGCACGGCAACTCCAACTACAAGCAGACCGGCCTGCTCCAGGCGTACGCCGCGTACTCGCTGCTCCAGCAGCCGCCGCGGCGCGCCGGCTTCGCCTCGGCCTGCCAGGCCTTCGGACACCGCGAACTGCTCGGCGTACTGAAGAACTTCGGCCTGGTGATGGACCCGATCGTCACGGCGCACACGTGATGTCGCCCGCGGACCACCTCGACAAGGGCGCCTCCCTGGGCCCCGACGAGGTGTGTCTGAGCGGACCGGGCCGGACCATGACCTACGCCGAGGTCCAGGCCCACGCGCTCGCCGTCGCCGCGGCGCTGGCCCGCTCCGGCATCGAGCCCGGAGAATCGGTGGCGATCCTCTCCCACAACGACGTCACCGCCTTCGCGACGATGTTCGGCATCGCCCGGCGCGGCGCCGTCTGGTGTCCGGTGAACCCCCGCAACACGGCCGCCGAGACGCGGCAGTTGCTCGACCTCTTCGACTGCCGCTGCCTGGTCTTCCATCCCGCGTACGCCGCGCAGGTCGCCGAGATGGCTCCGCACCTGCCGGAGGTGACCACCTACGTGTGCCTGGACGACAGCGTCGAGGGGTACGTGTCGCTGGAGCGGTGGACGGCGGACGGGGCGGCGGGCGGGCCGGCGGCGGACGTCGTCCAGCCCCTCCCCGACGGCCTGGCCATGCTCGTCGGGACGGGCGGTACGACCGGAGTGCCCAAGGGGGTGATGCTCACCTCCGGGAACCTGGAGGCCATGACGGCGCTCACCCTGATGGGCTACCCCTTCGAGGGCCGCCCGACCTACCTCGCCCTCACGCCCCTCACCCACGCCGCCGGGGTGCTGTGCTTCCCGGTCCTCGCCCTCGGCGGGCGGATCGTGGTCATGGAAGCCCCCGACGTCGGGGAGTTCCTGCGGCTGATCGGGAGCGAGCGGGTCACGCACACCTTCCTGCCGCCCACCGTCATCTACGGACTGCTGGACCACGAGCGGGCCGCCACCACGGACTACTCCTCGCTCCAGTGCTTCTGGTACGGCGCGGCGCCCATGTCCCCGGCCCGGCTGAAGGAGGCCATCGAGCTGATGGGCCCCGTCATGGGGCAGCTCTTCGGGCAGACGGAGGCCCCGATGATGGTCGCCACGATGCACCCGCGCGACCACGTGGACACGGACGGCAAGGTCCTGACCCGCAGGCTCTCCGCGGCGGGCCGCCCCGGCCCGCTGGTCACCGTGGCCGTCATGGACGAGGAGGGCCGTACGGTGCCCGCCGGCGAGCGCGGCGAGATCGTGGTGCGCGGCTCGCTGGTGATGGCCGGGTACTACAAGGACCCGCGGGCCACCGCCGAGGCCTCCCGCTTCGGCTGGCACCACACCGGTGACATCGGCTTCCTGGACGAGGAAGGGTTCCTGCACGTCGTCGACCGCGCCAAGGACATGATCATCACCGGCGGGTTCAACGTGTACTCGGCCGAGGTGGAGCAGGCCCTGATGGAGCATCCCGCCGTCGCCGACTGCGCGGTGGTGGGGCTGCCCGACCCCAAGTGGGGCGAGCGGGTGACCGCGGTCCTCCAACTGCGCCCGGGCGCCCGCCTCGAAGCGGCCGAGGCGATCGGCTTCGCCAAGGAGCGCATCGGCTCGGTGAAGGCGCCCAAGCGGGTGGAGATCTGGCCGGACCTGCCGCGCTCGAAGGTCGGCAAGGTGCTCCGGAGCGAGGTCAGGCAGCGCCTCGCGTGAACGGCCGCGGTGGGGGGGGGGGGGGGAGGGGGCCCCCCCCCCCCGGTTCGCTCCCAGGACCAGAACAGCTTTCCGGGGTCTCGCCTCGTCACCTGCTC
>NZ_JBVJMS010000016.1:0-172788 GCF_055584085.1 Streptomyces sp. NPDC104226 | reverse complement strand
AGGTCTTTTTTCAAAGGAACCTCATCCACCGAAGTGGACGGGGTATCAACTTTTTGGCGTTGATTTTTGGCACGCTGTTGAGTTCTCAAGGAACGATCGCTTCCTTTGTTCCTGTTTCCAGGCCCTCCGGGCGCTTCCTTCGTTTCCAACTCTACCAGATCATTTCCGCTGTCGTTTCCGACCTGGATTTGAATTCGGTGACCGTTGGGGGTCTTTGCCTTTCGGCGCTCCACCACATTAGCGCTTATCCCGTGCGGCGCATAATCGGCCGTTCGGAATCGAATTCGGGCATGCCGAATAAGACCCCGCCAGGGGTAAGTCGTAGGTAGTGGGTTGGCCGCTCCGGGGGTCTGCTGATAGCAGTGCCCCGTTCAAGCGGCTCGGGCTACGTTAGGCGTCCGCCGGCGCCGAGTCAAGTTGAGCGGCGGCGCGGCGCGTGGGCCCGGTACGGGCTCACGGTCTGGTCGTGGGTGATCCAGTAGCGGTACGGGTGGGCCGCCCCGGCGCCGCCCACTCCGGTGCGGGGGCCGTGGCTCCGCAGGTCGGGAGAGGTGGGGGTGCCCGTCAGGAGGGACAAGGGGGAATCCGGTCCCGCGCAGAGGTCCGTACCGTCCAGGGAGCGGTCCACGTCCAGGGCGGTGGCCAGACGGGCCGGCCCCTTGGCCAGTTCGCGGTCGTTTCTGGCTGAAACCCGGCGTTTGCGGGCCAGCTCCGCGCCCACGGTGACCTCCCCCGCCCGGAGCAGGACACCGCTCGCGTGGCCCGGGGGGCCGCAGACCAGGTTGAGGCTGAACCACATGCCGTAGATGAAGTAGACGTACGCGTGTCCGGGCGGACCGAACATCGACGCGTTGCGCGCCGTGCGGCCGCGGTAGGCGTGGGAGCCCGGATCGGCTTCTCCCTCGTACGCCTCCACCTCCGTGATGCGCAGTTCCATGGGGCCGTCCGGGGTGCGGCGGACCAGGGTGCGGCCGAGGAGGTCCGGGGCCACGGTGAGGACCGGGCGGTCGAAGAAGGACCGGGGCAGGGGCGTACGGTCGGGGCGCGCGCTCATCCGGTCGAGCGTAGTGGACTGGGCACTCCTGCAACCGGGGCCTAAGGTTCCGCGTTTGTAGGGGTAGTACCGCGCCGAGTCGCGCGCGTCTTGCCGAGCAGGACTTTTTCGAGCACGTCGTAGTCGTATAGGGGAGTCAGAGCATGGGGTTCAGGAAGCTGTTCGCGAGCCTGGGTGCCGGTGGTGCTTCGGTCGACACCGTCATCACCGAGCCGAACGTCGTGCCGGGCGGGATCGTCCAGGGCGAGGTCCGGATCCAGGGCGGATCCGTGGAGCAGCAGATCGAGGGGCTGTCCGTCGGACTCCAGGCGCGGGTGGAGGTGGAGGGCAACGACCAGGAGTACAAGCAGGACGTCGTCTTCACCAAGCAGCGTCTCGGCGGTGCCTTCCAGGTACAGGCGGGCGCCCTGCACGTGGTGCCGTTCGGGCTGGAGATCCCCTGGGAGACGCCGATCACCCACTTCGGCGGGCGTCATCTGCACGGCATGAACATCGGAGTCAGCACGGAGCTGGAGATCGCGCGCGCGGTGGACGCCGGCGACCTCGACGCGATCAACGTGCACCCGGTGCCGGCGCAGCAGGCAATCCTCGACGCCTTCGCCCAGCTGGGCTTCACCTTCCGCAGCGCGGACATGGAGCGCGGGCACATCCGGGGGACGCGGCAGACGCTGCCCTTCTACCAGGAGATCGAGTTCCTGCCGCCGTCGCAGTACCGGGGGCTGAACCAGGTCGAGCTGACCTTCGTCTCCGACGGGCGCGAGATGGACGTCGTCCTGGAGATGGACAAGAAGCCGGGTCTGTTCAGCGAGGGCAGCGACACCTTCCGCTGCTTCCAGGTGGGGCTGCAGTCCTACCAGGGCACCGACTGGGCGGCCTACCTGAACCAGTGGATCTCGTCGGTGGGTTCGCAGCGCAACTGGTTCTGAGCCGCTCTAGGCTCGGTGCCGGTGCCGGTGCCGTAAGGGCGCCGGCACCGGTCAGCGTCGACTCGATCCAGCAGGAGGTTCCGCAGTGGCCGAGCAGAGCAGGGCGCCGCTCCCCCACGATTTCCATCCGGCGGTGCACGCGTTCACCGTGACCAGCACGGACCTGGAGCCCGGGGCGGACCTGGGGTCCGACCAGGTGCTGTCCGGCGGGAACCTGTCGCCGCAGCTGCGGTGGGAGGGGTACCCGGAGGGGACGAAGAGCTTCGCCGTGACCTGCTTCGACCCGGATGCCCCGACGGGCAGCGGGTTCTGGCACTGGGTGCTCTTCGATCTGCCGGTCTCCGTCACCGAGCTGCCGGCCGGGGCGGGCAGCGGGAAGTTCGAGGGGCTGCCCGCCGGGGCCGTGCACGTGCGCAACGACTACGGCACGCAGGACTTCGGCGGGGCGGCTCCCCCCGCGGGTGAGCGGCACCGTTACGTGTTCACCGTGTACGCGGTGGACCAGGAGAAGCTCGGCCCCGGTGCGGACGTGTCGCCGGCCGTCGTCGGGTTCAATCTGCGTTTCCACGCGCTGGGGCGTGCGCAGCTCGTCGGCGAGTACGAGGCTCCCGCGGGCTGAGCGTTTACGCACTTCGTTCTCCGAGCGTTTGCCCGGTCCTGGTCTAAAGACGGCCAGGACCGGGCATTTTTATTGCGTTGTCCCGCGTGGCGCGCGCGACCAGAGTGGTTGCGGGCCCTGCCGCCAGGGTGGTCGCGGGCCTGCACACGGGAGGTGGGCGAGATGCGGGACACGCTGGTGCTGAACGCGAGCTTCGAGCCGCTGTCGACGGTGACGATGAACCGAGCCGTGGTCCTGGTTCTCCAGGACAAGGCCGTGGTCGAACAGGCGCATCCCGAGTTCCGTGTGCGCGCGGCCACGATGGAGCTTCCGCTGCCGCGGGTGATCAGACTCTGCAGGTACGTCCGGGTGCCCTTCCGGAGACACGCTCCCTGGTCACGGAGGGGGGTGTTGATCCGGGACCAACACCGCTGCGCCTACTGCGGGAAGCGCGCGACGACCGTGGACCACGTACTTCCGCGGGCTCAGGGCGGTGGGGACACCTGGCTGAACACGGTGGCCTCCTGCTCCGAGGACAACCACCGCAAGGCGGCCCGGACTCCGGAGGAGGCGGGGATGCCGCTCCTCCGGAAGCCCTTCGTTCCCTCGCCGGCCGACGCCATGCTGCTCGCGCTGGGGGTGGGCGGGCGGGAGGCGCTGCCGGAGTGGCTGGAGCGTTCCGCCTAGGGCTGCCCGTGATCGCGTAGGGCGGGTTCGTCCCGCCGGGTAGACGGATCCGCTGGGCGACGTACGTCTTCTACGTCGCTCAGCGAAGCAGCAACTGGACGATCGCGATGATCCCGACGGTCACGATGACGGCCCGCAGAGCGGTGGGAGGCAGTCGGCGGCCGACTTTGGCGCCGAGCTGGCCGCCGATGGTGGAGCCGACGGCGATGAGCAGGACGGCCGTCCAGTCGAACTCCGCGACGAAGAGGAAGACGACGGCCGCGATGCCGTTCACCATCGCCGCGACGACGTTCTTCACCGCGTTGATCCGCTGGAGGTCCTCGCGGAGCAACAGGCCCATCAGGCCGAGGTAGAGCACGCCCTGGGCGGCGCCGAAGTAGCCCCCGTACGCGCTGGAGAAGAGCATGCCCGTCAGCAGCAGCGGGCCGCCGTCGGGGTGGCCGGTGTCGCCTCCCGCGGCCTCCTGACGCCTGCGCAGGGCCGCGGCGAGCCGGGGCTGGAAGACGACGAGCACGAGGGCCAGGCCGATCAGGACGGGCACGATCGTGTCGAAGGAGTCCGACGGCAGGGTGAGGAGCAGGATCGCGCCGGCGATGCCGCCGACGAGGGAGACGGCGCCGAGCCGGATGACGCGGGCGCGCTGGCCCTGGAGCTCCTTGCGGTAGCCGATGGCTCCGCTGATGGAACCGGGCACGAGGCCCAGGGTGTTGGAGACGTTGGCCGTGACCGGTGGCAGGCCGGTGGCCAGCAGCACCGGGAAGGTGATCAGCGTGCCGGAACCGACGATGGTGTTGATGGTGCCGGCGCCGATGCCGGCCGCGAAGACCGCGAGTGATTCCCAGACGGACATGGGAGGGGTCGTCCCCTTTGCATGAGTGAGTCGCCTCCCCGCCATGAAGGTCGGGGGGCCTCACTGATCATGCCGGAGGGGACGGCCCCTTCGGACCGGTCAGGCTGCTTTGACCGCTCAGCCCGCTCAAGCCCGCTCAGACTCCTGCGACCGCTCAGTCGATGGTCGGCTGTTCGCGGCGGTCCGCGGCGTCCTTGTCCCTGGCGGCGGGGATCCCGCCGGCGTCCTTGGCCCCGTCCTTGCCCCCGGGCTGCGGGTTGAAGCCCGAAGCGGCGCCCATCGGGCCGAAGTTGCCCATCGCTCCGGAGAGGCCCTTGAGGGCGTCGCCGATCTCGCTCGGGACGATCCAGAGCTTGTTGGCATCGCCTTCGGCGAGCTTCGGGAGCATCTGGAGGTACTGGTAGGCGAGGAGCTTCTGGTCGGCGTCGCCGGCGTGGATGGACTCGAAGACCGTACGGATGGCCTGGGCCTCGCCCTCGGCGCGCAGGGCCGCGGCCTTGGCGTCACCTTCGGCGCGCAGGATGGAGGACTGCTTCTCGCCCTCGGCGCGCAGGATCTCGGACTGGCGGACACCTTCGGCCTGGAGGATCGCGGCGCGCTTGTCGCGGTCGGCACGCATCTGCTTCTCCATCGAGTCCTGGATGGAGGTCGGCGGCTCGATGGCCTTGAGCTCGACGCGGTTGACGCGGATGCCCCACTTGCCGGTGGCCTCGTCGAGGACTCCGCGCAGGGCCGCGTTGATCTCCTCGCGGGAGGTCAGGGTCCGCTCCAGGTCCATGCCGCCGATGATGTTGCGGAGCGTGGTGACGGTGAGCTGCTCGATGGCCTGGATGTAGCTGGCCACCTCGTACGTCGCGGCGCGGGCGTCGGTCACCTGGTAGTAGATCACCGTGTCGATGTTGACGACCAGGTTGTCCTGGGTGATGACGGGCTGCGGCGGGAAGGGGACGACCTGCTCGCGGAGGTCGATCCGGTTGCGGATCGAGTCGATGAACGGGACGACGATGTTGAGGCCCGCGTTGAGGGTGCGGGTGTAGCGCCCGAACCGTTCGACGATAGCGGCGCTGGCCTGCGGGATCACCTGGATCGTCTTGACCAGTGCGATGAAGACCAGAACCACCAGAATGATCAGAACGATGATGATCGGTTGCATGCGGTTCCCCGTGCCCTTCCGGCTGTCTGTGCTGCCCCGTTCAGCGGAGTCTCGCAGACCCCGGGGCCGCGGGTCGGCTGCTTGCCCACATGCGGTGTGCACGCGGTGGGTTGCTCACGTGCTGGTCCGTCACGTGACGTCGCGTCACATGACGACGGCGGTCGCCCCGTCGATCTCCACGACGTCGACGGACTGACCCGGTTCGAAGGTGCTGTCCGCGTCCAGGGAGCGCGCCGACCAGATCTCTCCGGCCAGCTTGATCCGGCCGCCGCCACCCGCGTCCACGCGTTCGAGCACGACGGCGCTCCGGCCCCTCAACGCGTCGATTCCACTGCGGTGTTGGGGTTTTTGGCTGCGGTGCCGGTTGGCGATCGGGCGGACGACCGCGAGGAGCGCGACCGACACGACCACGAAGACCAGGATCTGGGCGACCACTCCCCCGCCGAGGGCCGCCGTGACGGCCGCCGCCACCGCTCCGGCGGCGAACATGCCGAACTCGGGCATCGCGGTGAGGACCAGGGGAATGCCCAGTCCGACCGCGCCTATGAGCCACCACACCCACGCGTCGATGTCCACATGGTCATGGTAGGTCGGGTGGGCGCGGTCCGGACAGGGTGCGGGAGGTCCGGCCGGTGCCCGGACTACCGCAGGGGCAGGCCCTGGGCGGTCCAGCGGTCGCTGCCGTTGCGCTCGACGACGAGCGGCAGGCCGAAGCAGAGGGAGAGGTTGCGGGAGGTCAGTTCGAGGTCGATGGGGCCGGCCGCGATCACCTTGCCCTGACGGATCATCAGGACGTGCGTGAAGCCGGGGGCGATCTCCTCGACGTGGTGCGTGACCATGATCATCGACGGGGCGAGCGGATCGCGGGCGAGCCGGCCGAGGCGTCGTACGAGGTCCTCGCGGCCGCCGAGGTCGAGACCGGCGGCGGGCTCGTCGAGCAGCAGCAGCTCGGGGTCGGTCATCAGCGCACGGGCGATCAGGGTGCGCTTGCGCTCGCCCTCGGAGAGCGTGCCGAACTTCCGGTCGAGGTAGGGCGTCATGCCGAGGCGGTCGAGGAAGGCGCGGGCGCGCTGCTCGTCGATCTCCTCGTACTCCTCCTGCCAGGTGGCCGTCATCCCGTACGCGGCGGTGAGGACGGTCTCCAGGACGGTCTGGCGCTTGGGCAGCTTGTCGGCCATCGCGATGCCGGCCATGCCGATGCGGGGGCGCAGCTCGAAGACGTCCACCTTGCCGAGGGTGCTGCCGAGGATGGTGGCGGAACCCTTGGTGGGGAAGAGGTAGCTGGAGGCGAGGTTCAGCAGCGTGGTCTTGCCGGCGCCGTTGGGGCCGAGGATCACCCAGCGCTCCCCCTCCTTGACCGACCAGGAGACCTGGTCCACCAGAGCCCGGCCCTCGCGGACCACGGATACGTCCACCAGCTCCAGAACATCGCTCATGAGCGTGTCGTCTCCCCTTGCAGTCTCGGTTCGTCTGTGCGCCGCCCCGTGTCGGTGGGCGCAGCCCCAGGGGAAAACCTACGCCACTCGGGGAGCGGTCCGGTCCCGGGCCCGGGTCCGGGGGGCCGTCCGTAAAGTAGGGGGATGCTTTTCGAACCACGTTCAGGGCGGCTGGCCGCCTGGGGGAACGCTCTGCTGGCCGGTCTCGTCTCGCCCGACGAGGCCGTGTTGTCGATCGTGGGCGAGGACGCCGTGCACCGGGTGGAGGGGCTGCCCGGGGAATCCGGCCCGGTGGGTCTCACCCTGGCGCTGGGCCGGCTGCGGGTGCTGGGCGTGACCGGGCTGCGGATCGCGCTGCCCGCGCCGGGACATCCGCTGGGGCTGAGCGGGCCGCCGGAGTTCAACGCGAGGGCGCTCGACGCGCAGGAGGCGGTCGTCGCGGTGGGTGCGGCGCTCGGGCTCGTCCCGGAGGTGCACGAGGCCGGGCCGAAGGGGGACGTACACGTCTCGGTGACCTGGCACTGCCTGCCCGTACGGGAGGCCCCGCCGGCGGACGTGCCGTCGCTCGGCGAGGCGGAACGGGAACTCGCGGAGGCACTGCGCGAGGCCACGGAGGTGCTGACCCGGCTGGACGTGGCGGGATCCGGGCCGGTCGCGGAGGCGGCGCTGTCCGCGTACCGGGCGCGGACGGAGGCCGGGCGGGACGCGCTGGCGCCGGGGTATCCGGCGCGGGCGGTACGGGTCCTCTCGCTGGCGCAGCGGGTGGACCTGATGGTGTCGCTGGCGACCGAGCGGGGGCACGGAGCGGCAGTGGCCGCCTCGGAGATGGCGGCCCGGGCGGAGGCGCTGCGGCCCGTGGAGCGGGTCGCCCGGCGGGCGCTGGTCGCGGCGTACAACTCGGCCGTCGAGGAGCGGATGCGCTAGCCGCTTGGTGCCGGGTGTGGGTGCGGCGACGTTGCGCGAGCGTCCCCGGCTGCGCCGGGCTTTCCGGGGCGCCGCCCCGGACCCCGCGCCTCAAACGCCGGCGAGGCTGATTCTGACGGGATCGGCCCCGCTTCCCAGGGAGAGGGGGGAAGCGGGGCCGAGGTTTCCGGTCGCTGCTCGGGAGCCGCGGCTCGGCGGGCCCGGCTGTCCTGCCGGCCGGAGGCCGGGGCAGCGGGGTGGAGCCTGCGGGGCGGTGCGGGCAGCGCGTGGAAGAGTGCGGGGTGGGGTCAGTTGTTGACGCCCGTGTTGCCCCAGGCGCCGTTGAGCAGGCCGATCACGTTGACCGAGTTGCCCACCACGTTCGCGGGGACGTGGACGGGGAGCTGGAGCTGGTTCCCCGCGGCCACGCCGGGCGAGTTCAGGGCCTCGCCCTCCGCCGACGCACCGCCGTGCGCCGACGAGACACCCGCGCCGGCGGCGAGGAGGCCGCCCGCGATCATGGTGACGGCGGTGGCCTTCTTGAAGTTCTTCACGTTCTCGTCCTCCAGTACGTCTGCCGCGACCAGCCGCCGCGGCACGTCATGAAGAACGCTCATCCGACGAACGGGATACGCCATGTGGGCTACATGCACCCGACCGAATGAATCACCGCCCGTATGAGTCACTGGGCGATGCCGTGTCGTACCGCCCACAGCGCCGCCTGCGTACGGTCGGCGAGGTCCAGCTTCATCAGGATGTTCGAGACGTGCGTCTTCACCGTCTTCTCCGACAGGACGAGCGCGCGGGCGATCTCCCTGTTCGAGCGCCCGTCCGCTATGTGGTGCAGCACCTCGCGCTCGCGGTCCGTCAGGTTGCCGCCGCGGCCGGCTGACGGGCCGGGGCCTTCCTCGGCGAGCAGCGCCCCTGCGACCTCCGGCTGGAGGAGGACGTGGCCCGCGTGCACCGAGCGGATGGCGGCGGCGAGGGCGTCCGGGTCTATGTCCTTGTACACGTAGCCGGCCGCGCCCGCGCGCAGGGCGGGGACCACCGTGCGCTGCTCGGTGAAGCTGGTGACGATCAGCACGCGCGCCGGGTTCGCCAGCGTGCGCAGCCGGCGCAGCGCCTCGATGCCGTCGGTGCCCGGCATCTTGATGTCCATCAGGATGACGTCGGGGCGCAGCTCCTCGGCGCGCTCGATGCCCTCCTCGCCGTCGGCCGCCTCGCCGACCACCTCGATGTCGTCCTGGACCTCGAGGAAGGTGCGCAGGCCCCGCCGGACGACCTGGTGGTCGTCGACGAGCAGTACTTTGATGCGGCTGCCGCCGCCGCTACGGCCCGGCGTGTCAGCCACCGGGTACCTCCAGTTCGATCGTGGTGCCGGCGCCGGGCTCGGACCGTACGGTGAGTCTCCCTCCGACACCGGCGGCGCGGTCCCGCATGGAGACCAGGCCGAGGTGCCGGCCCGCCCGGCGGACGGTGGGTGGGGAGAAGCCGGTTCCGTCGTCGGTCACCCGGAGCAGGGCTCCCCCGGTCTCCCCGCGGGTGAGGGTGACGTCGATCCGGTCGCCCGCGGAGTGCCGCAGGGCGTTGTGCAGGGCCTCCTGGGCCACGCGCAGGACCGCCTCCTCCTGGGCCGCGGGCAGGGCCCGTACGCCGTCGCAGGTGAAGGTGACGTGCGCGGTGTGGGCCCGGTCCAGGACGCGGACCTGGTTGCGCAGGGTGGCGACCAGGCCGTCCTCGTCGAGGGCGGCGGGGCGGAGCTCGGTGACGGCCGCGCGCAGCTCGTCGGCGGCCTCGGCCGCGAGGAGGGCGACCTGCTGGAGCTCGTCCTTGGCGCGGGCCGGGTCGCGGTCCACCAGGGCGGCGGCGGCCTGCGCGGTCAGGCGGAGCGAGAAGAGCTTCTGGCTGACCGCGTCGTGCAGCTCGTGCGCGAGGCGGGAGCGCTCCTCGGCGATGGTCAGCTCGCGGCTGCGCTCGTAGAGGCGGGCGTTGGTGAGGGCGATCGCCGCGTGCTGGGCGAGGAGGGAGAGGAGCTCCTCGTCCTCGTCGGTGAAGCCGTGCCTGCCGCCCGGGGCGCCCCGCTTGTTGGCGAGGAAGAGGGCGCCGAGGGTCTCCTCGCCGTCCCGGATGGGCAGCCCGAGGAAGTCGGACATGTCGGGGTGGGCGGCGGGCCAGCCCTCGAAGCGGGGGTCCTTGCGTACGTCGGCCAGTCGCTCGGGGCCGTCCTGGTGGAGCATCGCGGCGAGGACGCCGTGCTGGCGGGGCAGCGGGCCGATCGCCCGCCACTGAGCCTCGCTGATGCCGTCCACGACGAACTGGGCGAAGCCGCCGTGGTCGTCCGGGACGCCCAGGGCCGCGTACTCGGCGTCGAGCAGTTCGCGGGCCGAGGCGACGATCGTGCGGAGCACGTCGCGGACCTCCAGCCTGCGGCTCATGGCGAGGAGCGCGGTGCTCACGGCGGCCAGGCCGCCGCTGCGGGGGGCTCGGGGTCCGGAGTCCATGGCCTCACGGTACTCGCGGCGCCGGGGGCGGCGGATCGGGCGCGGGGCGTAGGCCGCGGGCGGGCGCGGCGTAGGTCCTCGCCCTAGGGCGAAGGGGCGTGGAGGTGCGGCCGGCGGCCGCGGCGGTGGGGCGGTAAGGGGGGCGGAACCGGGACCCACGGCAAGCGGGGGCGGCCCGGTCGTCGCGGTGGAGGGGCGGTGCGGTGGGTGGGGTACGGGAGAAGGGACTGTATATAAGGGACATTCCGCCGGGTCTTGCGGCCCGGGTTCCCGCTGAGGAGCGGGGTCGGGGCGGGACTCGGTGCGGTTGCGCTCGTCTCGCGGGGCGCCTGCGAGGTGGGGCTGCCGGGCGGGTGGCGCCTCGGACCGGCTGCGGTGGGCGCGGTCCGCGCCGCCGCCGGGGCGTCGGGCCGGGGTCGTACGGGCGGCCGATCCGGTAGCCCTGAGCGGGAGCAGCCGCTCTCGGCGCATCAGGCGGCCTGTGTGGTGCCCCCGGGCCGACGGGACGGTTCGGCGGAGATGCCCAGCGGGGGACGGCCCTTCACCGCGGAGCTGGTGCGCCGGGGGTGCGCTTCGCACACAGGGGCGGCTTAGCAGGAGGCACACGAGCCGCCGCATCCGGAGCGGTAAGAGGAGCCTGGGGCCACGGCTCGGCCGGCGAACGCGGCCAGGTCGTCTCTTTCGGATCTGTCGGCCGAGTCCGCGGCATCTGGTGCCGCGCCTGGGCGTGTGATCTCGGGAGCGCTCGCGTACATGGGCGTACGTGGTCGCCTCGGTAGTGCGGCCAGGCGCGGTGTCAGGCGCCGCGGGCCTGTTCGGCGGGCGGGTGACCGGGGTGGGTGGGCTGCCGATCGGGCCGATGGGGCTGGACGCCGTACTGCTCGGGTATGCCGCAGCCGTAGCGAAGCTGTGCCTCTGGCACGAGTTCGGGGACGTTCATCTGCTACTCAAGGATGAGAACCGTCACTGAATGGATTGCTGACGCAACGGTTGGTGAGATTGATACGTGACCGATGTGAGCCCGCACATAGGACGCACATCACTTACGAAGCTCCCTAGTGGATGAGTAAGGGTGCTGTTAGTGCTGGCTCGCGTGGACCGTGCCCTGAATTCCGGGCCGGAGTCGGGCCCCTGATCCACTAAGCGGGATCGTACGTCACACCTTTGCCACAGGTTTTTGCCACCGCTAAGAATTGCTCTCGCCGCACAGCGCCGCGGATCCCGGATCCGGCAGGCGCTTTCCTGCGGCCCCCGCTATTCGAAGAGGTTGCTACGCATGACCGAGACCAGCACTCCCGGCCACAGTCGTCGTCTGACGATGACGAAGGCGCACAAGCTTTCCATCGCCGGTGTAGCCACCCTGGGCACCGCCGCCCTCGCCTTCTCCCTCGTCCCGGCCTCCGCCGGCGAGACCTCGACCGTCGTGGCCACGGCCCCCGTCGCCTGGTCCAAGGTCGTCGACGGTGCGCAGGCCCAGGCCGTGCAGCAGCACCTCACCGTTCAGCAGGTCATCGCGGGCCAGCAGGCCAAGGTGGCGAAGGACGCGAAGGCCGCCAAGGACGCGGCCGCCAAGGCCAAGGCCGAGGCGGACGCGAAGAAGGACCGCGAGCAGAAGGCGGCCGCCAGCCGTTCCGCGACCCGCACGCCGGTCTTCGCGAACAACCTGGACGGCTGGATCAAGGAAGCCCTCTTCATCATGAAGCGCGAGGGCATTCCGGGCACCTACGCCGGGATCCACAAGAACATCATGCGCGAGTCCAGCGGTAACCCGATGGCGATCAACAACTGGGACATCAACGCCCAGAACGGCATCCCCAGCAAGGGTCTGCTCCAGGTCATCGCCCCGACCTTCAAGGCGTACCACGTCAAGGGCACCAAGTTCGACCAGTACGACCCGGTCGCCAACATCGTCGCGGCCTGCAACTACGCGGCCGACCGCTACGGCTCCATGGACAACGTCAACAGCGCCTACTAGGCCTCCGGCGTCCGCGTCCGCACAGCCCCCCATGCGCCTCAGGGCGGCCCCGGTGATCCGGAGCCGCCCTGAGGCGTTCGTGCGTGCCGCGCGTTGCGTGCGCGGTCCCGCGCTTACTTGCCCGCGCGCATGACCTCGGGCTCGTGGCGGCGGAGCAGGCGCTGCACGGCGAAGCCGCACGCGACGCCGAGGAGCAGCAGGACCGTGATGTTCAGGCTCCACTGGCCGACCGTGGCGTCCCAGAGCGGGTCCGTGTTGGTCGGGTTGTCCTGGTCCCACGGCGGCATGAGCACGCCGAGGTTCAGCGTGGTGCCGGCGGCGGCGATCGCCCAGCGGGACGGCATCAGCCAGGCGAACTGCTCCAGGCCCGGGGAGTCGTAGACCTGGAAGAGGATGCCGGTGAAGACGACCTGGACGATCGCGAACATGACGAGCAGCGGCATGGTCTTCTCGGCGGTCTTCACCAGCGAGGAGATCACCAGGCCGAACATCATGGAGGTGAAGCCGAGCGCGATGACCGACAGGCAGATCTCCACGGCCGGCGGCATCAGCAGGCCCTCGGCGGGCAGGTCGCGCGGGTAGAAGCCGATCGCGCAGATGATCACGCCCTGGACGGCCGTGATGACCCCGAGGACGATCACCTTCGAGGCGAGGTACGCCGACCGGTACAGGCCGGTCGCGCGCTCGCGCTCGTAGATCACGCGTTCCTTGATCAGCTCTCGGACCGAGTTCGCGGCGCCGGAGAAGCACATGCCGACCGCGAGGATCAGCATGATCGTGCCGGCGTCGCCGTTGAAGCGGGACGGCGCCACGGGCGGCGCGAGTCCGAACTTCGCGGGGATGACGACGGAGACCACGCCGAGGACCGCCGGGAGGATCAGCATCAGCCCGATGAAGCCCTTGTCGGACGCGATGACCGACATGTAGCGGCGCATCAGGGTCCAGAGCTGGGAGCCCCAGCCCTGCGGCTTCGGCGGGCGGGTCGACTGCGCGGCGGGCTGCACCGACTGGGGGGCGACCGCGTCGATGTCGGCGGCGTAGAGCTGGTAGTGCTGCGAGCCCTTCCAGCGGCCGGCCCAGTCGTAGTCGCGGTAGCTCTCGAAGGCGGAGAACACGTCGGCCCAGGTGGAGTAGCCGAAGAAGTTCAGCGCCTCGTCCGGCGGGCCGAAGTACGCGACCGAGCCGCCCGGGGCCATGACCAGCAGCTTGTCGCAGATGGACAGCTCGGCCACCGAGTGCGTGACGACGAGGACCGTGCGGCCGTCGTCGGCGAGGCCGCGCAGCAGCTGCATGACATCGCGGTCCATGCCCGGGTCGAGGCCGGAGGTGGGCTCGTCCAGGAAGATCAGCGAGGGCTTGGTCAGCAGCTCCAGGGCCACCGACACGCGCTTGCGCTGGCCGCCCGAGAGGGCGGTGATCTTCTTGTCCTTGTGGATGTCGAGCTTGAGCTCGCGCAGCACCTCGTCGATGCGGGCGGCGCGCTCGGACTCGGCGGTGTCGCCCGGGAAGCGGAGCTTGGCCGCGTACTTGAGGGCGGTGCTGACCTTCAGCTCCTTGTGCAGGATGTCGTCCTGCGGGACCAGGCCGATGCGCTGGCGGAGCTCCGCGAACTGCTTGTACAGGTTGCGGTTGTCGTAGAGGACGTCGCCCTCGTTGGCGGGGCGGTAGCCGGTCAGCGCCTTGAGGAGCGTCGACTTGCCGGAGCCGGAGGGGCCGATGACGCCGATCAGCGACTTCTCGGGGACGCCGAAGGTGACGTCCTTGAGGATCTGCTTGCCGCCGTCGACCGTGACCGTGAGGTGGCGGGCCGAGAAGGAGACGTCACCGGTGTCGACGAACTCCTCGAGGCGGTCGCCGACGATCCGGAACGTCGAGTGGCCGACGCCGACGATGTCGTTCGGGCCGAGCAGCGCGGTACCGGACTTCGCCAGCGCCTGGCCGTTGACGTAGGTGCCGTTGTGGCTGCCGAGGTCGCGGATCTCGAAGCGGCCGCCCGGCATCGAGCGGAACTCGGCGTGGTGGCGGGAGACCTGGAGGTCGGAGACCACCAGCTCGTTCTCCAGCGCACGGCCGATCCGCATGACGTGGCCCAGCGCGAGCTGGTGGAACGTCGTCGGGCTGCGGTGGTCGCCGTAGCCCGGGGTGCCGCCGGCGGCCGGCTGCTGCTGGTGCGGCTGCTGCTGCGGGAAGGGCTGCGCCTGGTGCGGCGACTGGGCCTGCTGGGCCTGCTGCTGCGGGAACGGCGGGGCCTGCTGGACCTGCTGCTCCCAGGGCTGCCGGCCCTGCTGCTGCGGCGCCTGCTGCTGGGCCTGCGGCTGCTGCGCGTACGCCTGGGCGGGCGACTGCTGCGCCACGGCCGGCTGCGGCGCAGCGGCGGCGCCCGCGCCCGCGACGGGATTCAGCCTCGGCCCGTCGGTGGCGTTGCCGAGGTGCACCGGCGTGCCGGGTACGAGCTCGGCCTGCTGGACCCTGGCCCCGCGCACGTACGTGCCGTTGGTGCTTCCGTGGTCCTCGATTCCCCAACCTCGCCCGTTCCAGGCGATGGTGGCGTGCCGCCACGACACCCGGGCGTCATCGATCACCACGTCTCCCTGGGGGTCGCGCCCCAGCGAGTACGACCTGGACGGATCGAGCGTCCAGGTCCTTCCATTCAATTCCAGTACGAGTTCCGGCACTCCAGCCCCACTTAAGTCCCCCGAGAATCCCCCATGACGTCTGGGAGTCTAGGGATGGCGAACATCCGGGGGAACTATTTCAGGCGCACGGCCACAAGGGGAATCCGGGCCACTCGGCAGCCTCCTCGGAGGCCGGCCGAGGGGGGCGAAAGCATCCCCGAAGGTGCTTTTCGGGGCACTCCCGCACCCCTCCGGCCGGGCCGGGGCACCGCCTTCCCCCGTCGGGCGGGCCCGTGGCCGGTCCTCGCCCCGTGTTCCGCGCGGGGCCCGCGGCCGGCCGGCGCCGTCCCGTCCCGGGATCTCCACGCACCCGCCCCGGGGCCCGTGCACGACCATCGCATGGCCATTGCACGACCTCCACACGTCCGCAGTGCGGCTCTCGCACGTCCGTACGGAGCGAAACGGTTCCGCCAGGTGGGACGGGGCTCCGTGCGCACAGGCCGGGGAGATACGGTGAAGGCACCATGAGCGCTTCGCAGACCTCCGACGTCCCCACCCTCCTCGTCAAGATCTTCGGCAAGGACCGTCCCGGGATCACCGCCGGGCTGTTCGACACCCTCGCCGCCTACTCCGTCGACGTCGTCGACATCGAGCAGGTCGTCACCCGAGGCCGCATCGTCCTGTGCGCCCTCGTCACCCATCCGACCGCCGGCACCGAGGGCGAGCTGCGGGCCACCGTCCACAGCTGGGCCGAATCCCTCAAACTGCAGGCCGAGATCCTCTCCGGCACCGGTGACAACCGGCCGCGCGGCAGTGGCCGTTCGCACGTCACCGTGCTCGGGCACCCGCTCACCGCCGAGTCCACCGCCGCCATCGCCGCGCGGATCACCGCGACCGGCGGCAACATCGACCGCATCTTCCGGCTCGCGAAGTATCCGGTGACGGCCGTGGAGTTCGCCGTCTCCGGCACCGCGACCGAGCCGCTGCGCACCGCGCTGGCCACCGCCGCCGCGCAGATCGGCGTCGACGTGGCCGTGGTCTCCTCCGGGCTGCACCGGCGGGCCCAGCGCCTCGTCGTCATGGACGTGGACTCGACCCTGATCCAGGACGAGGTCATCGAGCTCTTCGCCGCCCACGCCGGCTGTGAGGCCGAGGTCGCCGAGGTGACCGAGCGGGCCATGCGCGGGGAGCTGGACTTCGAGCAGTCGCTGCACGCCCGGGTCGCGCTGCTGGCCGGGCTGGACGCCTCCGTGGTGGACAAGGTCCGCTCCGAGGTGCGCCTCACCCCGGGCGCCCGGACGCTGATCCGCACCCTCAAGCGCCTCGGGTACCAGGTGGGCGTGGTCTCCGGCGGGTTCACGCAGGTGACGGACGATCTGCGGGAGAAGCTCGGGCTGGACTTCGCCTCGGCCAACACCCTGGAGATCGTCGACGGGAAGCTGACGGGCAAGGTCACCGGCGAGATCGTGGACCGGGCCGGCAAGGCCCGGCTGCTGCGCCGCTTCGCCGCGGAGGCCGGCGTACCGCTGGCCCAGACGGTGGCCATCGGTGACGGTGCCAACGATCTGGACATGCTGAACGCGGCCGGGCTGGGCGTGGCCTTCTGTGCCAAGCCGGTGGTCCGCCAGGCCGCGCACACCGCGGTGAACGTGCCCTTCCTGGATGCCGTGCTCTACCTGCTCGGGATCACCCGCGAAGAGGTCGAGGCCGCCGACCTGGCGTGACGAAGACGTCCGTCTCCCTACGACGCAGCGGGCCCCGGCACTGTCGAAGTGCCGGGGCCCGCTGCGTCGGTGGAGTGGCGGAGTCGTCCGGGGCGTCAGCTGTGCGGGGTCCAGAAGTCCAGCAGGGTGCCCACGCCGTGCTCCACGGACTTCCACGAGCCGGTGAAGGAGACGACGGCGATCCCGGAGGTCGGGAAGCCGCTGCGGTTCATCCGGGCGAGCACGTCGCCCTGCGCGCTGCCCGCGAGGGCGTCGGCCAGTGCGTGCATGCCGGGGTTGTGGCCGATGACCAGGAGGTTCCCGACCTCGTCGGAGGTCTCGTTGACCAGGGCGATGAGCTCGCCCAGCGAGGCCTCGTAGAGCCGTTCCTCGTACGTGGTCTTCGGCCGGTGCGGCAGCTCCTGGACGGCCAGCTTCCAGGTCTCCCTGGTCCGGGCCGCGCTGGAGCAGAGGGCCAGGTCGAAGGTGATGCCGGTCTGAGCCAGTTTCTGGCCGGCGGCCGGGGCGTCGTGACGGCCGCGCTCTGCCAGGGGGCGGTCGTGGTCCGTGCCGTCCGACCATTCGGCCTTGGCGTGCCGGAGGAGGACGATCCTGCGGGGTGTGTCGGCGCTCATGGCTCCCAGCTTCGCATGAATCGAGCCACGGGGTGCAGGGTGTTGAGGGGGTCCCCCCGCAGGTGTGGTGGGCAGGGTGCGTCCCCCGGTTCGCGGCCGCGCGGTCGGGTTCCGGATGGCTGGCGGGCCGTCAGCCGACGGCGCTCAGCAGCCGTTCGGTGACCTGGACGAGCGCGGAGCCTTCGCCGGAGGCGGCGTGCGCCTCGCCGGATCCGGCGAGGAGTATGAGCAGGAAGCCGAAGGCGAGGGCGGGCAGGGCCAGCGCCCACCAGGGCAGCCGTGCGTCGGCCCCGGCGGCGCGGGGTGCGGACGGGTGGCCGGGGGCCAGGTGTGTGGGGGCCGACATGGCCGCCTCCGTGGGGTGCGTCGGGCGGGCTCGCTCTTGCTCTTCGAATCTATGGATCCGAGCAGGCGGTTCCCATCCGGGACGCACCCCAGATGTCCCTGAGCCTGACCCCCTAGGGGTTGGGGGGTTAACCCCACCCCCCGGGGCCCCTACGGCGAGGCGAGGGTGGCGAGGACGGCGATGATCACGGTCACCAGCAGCATCGCGCCGAGCACGAGGCCGAGCTTGCGGTGGCCGTTCGGGGGGGTCGGTTCAAGTACGGGCGACATGCCGGTCAGTCTCGCATGCCGCATTCGTCCTCGATCGTGCGGTCCCGGCCCGCCAGCACGCCGAGCGCGATCTGCGGGACGAGCAGGCCGGCCATCAGGGCGAGGGGCAGGTCCCAGCCGCCGGTGTGCTGGTAGAGGGTGCCGATGAGGAGCGGCCCGGGGATGGAGATCAGGTAGCCGGTGCTCTGGGCGAAGGCGGACAGCTTGACGACACCGGCCGGGGACTTGGCGCGCAGTCCGATCATGGTGATGACGAGCGGGAAGGCGCAGTTGGAGACGCCGAGCAGGAGGGCCCAGGCCCACGCACCGCCGGCGGGGGCGAAGTAGAGCCCCAGGTAGCCGACGAGGCCGAAGAGGCCGAGGCCGACGGCGATGGGGCCCTGGTTCTTCATCCGGCCCGCGAGGCCCGGGATGACGAAGGCGAGCGGGACGCCCATGACCATGGTGACGGCGAGCAGGATGCCCGCCGTGGAGGCGGAGACCCCTGCGTCGCGGAAGATCTGCGGGAGCCAGCCCATGGTGATGTACGCACCCGTGGCCTGGAGTCCGAAGTAGCAGGCGAGGGCCCATGCGGTGCGGCTGCGCACCACGCCGGGCCCGGCGTCGGGGCGGGCGGCCGGTACGCCCGTGGCCGCGGCCTTCTCCTTGCGGGCGGCCGTCGCGATGGCCAGCCAGGGCAGGACGGCGGCCAGGGCGAGGAGGGCCCAGATCAGCAGGCCGGTGCGCCAGCTGCCGCCGAGGGCCTCGGTCATCGGCACGGTCGCCGCCGCGGCGAGCGAGGTGCCGGCGGCCAGGGCCATGGAGTAGAGCCCCGTCATGGTGCCGACCCGGTCGGGGAACCAGCGCTTGACGATCACCGGCAGGAGCACGTTGGTCAGGGCTATGCCCGCCAGGGTCAGGGCGCTGGCCGCGAGGAATCCGGCGGCGTTGGTCGCGAAGGGCCGGATCAGCAGGCCCGCGGCGACGGCGGCCATGCCGGCGCAGACGACGGCGGCCGGGCCGAAGCGGCGGGAGAGCCGGGGCGCGGTGACGCCGAAGACGGCGAAGCAGAGGGCGGGTACGGAGGTGATGAGTCCGGCGACGGTCCCGCTCATGCCGAGGCCTTCGCGGGTCTCCTCGAACAGGGCGCCGAGGCTGGTGATGGCGGGCCGCAGGTTGAGGGCGGCCAGCACGATGCCGACGAGGAGCACGGGTCCGAGCCACGCCGGCTGCGGGGTGGCGGCGGGGGCGGAGGGGGGCTGCTGGGATGCCGTGCGCGCGGCCTGGGGCCGGTTCAGGATCTGGACTTCATCGTCGGACATTCGACCATCATAGAATCATGGGATGATTGGCTGTCCACCCCGCGGCCGTATCGTTCCCGTCACGCGCACCGTTTCCGTCCCGAGAGGAATCCCGACCGCATGCCGCTGACCTCGCCCCGGCGATCCGCGCTCGTCGACCAGGTGATCGCCCAGCTCAGGAACCAGATCACCACCGGCGAATGGCCCGTGGGCTCCCGCATCCCCACCGAGCCGGAGCTCGTGGAGCTGATGGGCGTCGCCCGCAACACCGTGCGGGAGGCCGTCCGGGCGCTCGCGCACAACGGCCTCCTCGACATCCGCCAGGGCTCGGGGACGTACGTCATCGCCACCAGCGAGCTGGCCGGGGTCATGCACCGCCGCTTCGCCGGCGCCGATCCCCGGCACATCGCGGAGCTGCGCTCGACGCTGGAGTCCTCGGCGGCCCGGCTCGCGGCGGAGCGGCGGACGGCGCGGGACCTCGTACAGCTGGACGCGCTGCTGGCGCGGCGCGAGGAGGCGTGGGCGGGCAGGGACGCGGAGCCGTTCATCGCGGCGGACGTGGCCCTGCACATGGCGGTGGTGGCGGCCTCGCACAACGACGTGCTCATCGAGCTGTACGCGGACCTCGGCGATCTGGTGGCCGACTGGCTGCGCACCGACGTGGGCACCGAGCTCGACCCGGCCTCACACCTGGACCACGCCCGGCTGATCGAAGCGATCCGGCGCGGGGACGGGGACGCGGCGGCCTCGGAGGCGGCCGGCTATCCGTTCGTCTGCCTGGCCGAGGGGCGGCGGCCCGTGGGGGCCGTCCACGTCACTGCCGCTGGTGGCTGACCCAGGCGGAGCGGACTTCCTTCCAGCAGCGGCCGGAGAGCTCCACCCGGCCCGCCGGGCCGAGGGCCACGGCGGCGCCGTCGCCGTCCACGTCCCACCAGCGGTCGCACTCCACGTGCAGGCGGACCAGGTCGGTCTGGGGATAGGCGTTGTGGCAGAACGCGACCACCTGCGAACCGTTGATCTCGGTGTCGCAGTCGGCCCCGAAGAGCTCCCGGGCGGCGGGCTTCGCGGGCTGTACGGGCGGTTCGGCGGGGATCTGGGCCAGGTCGACCACGGCCGGAGCCTGGACGTCCGTCCCGGGCGCGGGGGCGGGCACCTCGTCCTGCGCGACGGCTCCCGGGAGCAGGAATCCGGTCAGGACCACCGAGGTGACCAGCAGGGATACCGCTCGGCTCCGCCTCGCGCGCACTCCCGTACCTCCTCCCCGCAGGAGCCGGGAAGATCCCGACGGGCCCAGTTTGCAGGGAAATGTCCCGATTCTCGACTCGGGAAGATCCGGTCCGGGGGCGGACATCTGATCGAGTCGCCCCGTACGGTCCCTGCCCCGCGCGCCGAAACGGCGGCGGCCGCGCCTCCCGGAAGGGAAGACGCGGCCGCCGCCGTACGAATGGAACGCGGGGGTCAGGCACCCACCGCGTGCAGGCCGCCGTCGACGTGGACGATCTCGCCGGTGGTCTTCGGGAACCAGTCCGACAGCAGGGCGACGACGCCCTTGGCGGCCGGCTCCGGGTCCGACATGTCCCAGTCCATCGGGGAGCGCTGGTCCCAGATGTTCGCCAGGCCGCTGAATCCCGGGATGGACTTCGCGGCCATCGAGCCGATCGGACCGGCCGAGATCAGGTTGCAGCGGATCTTCTCCTTGCCCAGGTCACGGGCGAGGTAGCGGCTGGTGGCCTCGAGCGCGGCCTTGGCCGGGCCCATCCAGTCGTACTGCGGCCACGCGTACTGCGCGTCGAAGGTGAGGCCGACGACCGAGGCGCCCTCGTTCTCCGGGAACAGCGGCTTGCAGGCCATGGTCAGCGACTTCAGCGAGAACGCCGAGACGTGCATGGCGGTGGCGACCGACTCGAAGGGGGTGTTCAGGAAGTTGCCGCCGAGCGCGTCCTGCGGCGCGAAGCCGATGGAGTGGACGACGCCGTCGAGGCCGCCGAGCTCCGCACGGACGACCTCCTCCACACGGGCCAGGTGCTCGTCGTTGGTGACGTCGAGCTCGATCACCTTGGCGGGCTTGGGCAGCTTGCGGGCGATGCGCTCGGTCAGTGTGGGCCGCGGGAACGCGGTGAGGATGACCTCGGCGCCCTGCTCCTGCGCCAGCTTGGCGACGTGGAAGGCGATGGAGGACTCCATCAGCACCCCGGTGACGAGGATGCGCTTGCCGTCGAGAATTCCACTCATGGTGATCAGTGACCCATGCCCAATCCGCCGTCAACGGGAATGACGGCACCAGTGATGTACGCGGCGTTGTCGGACGCCAGGAAGCTGACCGCGGCCGCGATCTCCTCGGGCTGCGCGTAGCGGCCCAGGGGCACCTGGCCGACGATGCCGGCCCGCTGCTCGTCGTTAAGCACCTTCGTCATGTCGGTGTCCACGAAGCCGGGGGCGACGACGTTGAAGGTGATGTTGCGGGAGCCCAGCTCGCGGGCGAGGGAGCGGGCGAAGCCCACCAGCGCCGCCTTGGAGGCGGCGTAGTTGGCCTGGCCGGCCGAGCCGAGGAGGCCGACGACCGAGGAGATCAGGACGACGCGGCCCTTCTTGGCGCGGAGCATGCCGCGGTTCGCGCGCTTGACCACGCGGAAGGTGCCGGTGAGGTTGGTGTCGAGGACGGAGGAGAAGTCGTCCTCGGACATGCGCATCAGCAGCGTGTCCTTGGTGATGCCGGCGTTGGCCACGAGGACCTCGACCGCACCGTGCGCCTCTTCGACCTGCTTGTACGCCTGGTCGACCTGGTCCGAGTCGGTGATGTCGCAGCGGACCGCCAGCACGCCCAGAGCCGTGAGCTCCGCCGGGGGCTCGCCCGACCGGTACGTGATCGCGACCTTGTCCCCTGCTTCCGCGAAGGCTCGGGCGATGGCGAGGCCGATGCCCCGGTTACCTCCGGTGACGAGAACCGAGCGGCTCAACGGATCACCCTTTCGACTAGCGGTCTGATTACCAAAAACCTATAGGTCAAGTACCTCTTACGGAGAATCCGGCTCCGACAGGGCCGCGGTACGCGCTCTGTCGAGTCCCTACAGAAAGATGTAGGCACCGCGAGCCCCGGCGCGACATGATCGTGCCAGCTGCCCCAACCCCCCGGGAGGACCTCCGTGCCCCATTCCATCGACGCGGCCTTCACCGCGCTGCCCTTGCGGGCGCTCGCCGACGCGGCGCTCGCGCGGGCCCGCGCGCTGGGCTCCGACCATGCCGATTTCCGCCTGGAGCGCATCCGCAGCGCCTCCTGGCGACTGCGTGACGCCAAGCCCTCGGGCGGGTCCGACACCACCGACCTCGGCTACGCGGTCCGCGTCGTGCACGGGGGCAGCTGGGGGTTCGCCTCCGGAGTGGACCTGACCATGGACGGTGCCGCCAAGGTGGCCTCGCAGGCCGTGGCCATGGCGAAGCTCTCCGCCCAGGTGATCAAGGCGGCGGGTTCGGACGAGTGGGTCGAGCTCGCCGACGAACCCGTGCACGCCGACAAGACCTGGATCTCCGCCTACGACGTGAACCCCTTCGAGGTCCCGGACGCCGAGAAGGCCGCGCTGCTCGCCGACTTCAGCGCGCGCCTCCTGGCGGCCGACGGGGTGGCCCACGTGGACGCCTCGCTGCTCGCCGTCCACGAGAACAAGTTCTACGCGGACACCGCGGGCACCTCCACCACGCAGCAGCGGGTCCGCATCCACCCGGAGATCACCGCCGTCGCGGTGAACGCCACCACCGGCGAGTTCGACTCGATGCGCACCATCGCCCCGCCGGCCGGGCGCGGCTGGGAGTACCTGACCGGCACCGGCTGGGACTGGAACGCCGAGCTGGAGGCGATCCCCGGGCTGCTCGCCGAGAAGATGCGGGCGCCGAGCGTGGAGGCCGGGCGCTACGACCTGGTCGTGGACCCCTCGAACCTGTGGCTCACCATCCACGAGTCCATCGGCCACGCCACCGAGCTGGACCGGGCGCTGGGCTACGAGGCGGCGTACGCCGGGACCTCCTTCGCCACCTTCGACCAGCTGGGCAAGCTCGCCTACGGCTCCCCGGTCATGAACGTCACGGGCGACCGGACGGCCGAGCACGGACTGGCCACCATCGGGTACGACGACGAGGGTGTCGAGGCGCAGAGCTGGGACCTGGTCAAGGACGGCACCCTGGCCGGCTACCAGACCGACCGGCGGATCGCGAAGCTGACCGGGCTCGGCCGCTCCAACGGCTGCGCCTACGCCGACTCCCCCGGGCACGTGCCCGTCCAGCGCATGGCCAACGTCTCGCTCCAGCCGGATCCGGGCGGTCTGTCCACCGAGGACCTGATCGGCGGGGTGGAGCGCGGGATCTACGTGGTCGGCGACCGTTCCTGGTCGATCGACATGCAGCGCTACAACTTCCAGTTCACCGGGCAGCGCTTCTTCCGCATCGAGAACGGCAAGCTCGCCGGTCAGCTCCGCGACGTCGCCTACCAGGCCACGACCACGGAGTTCTGGGGCTCGATGGAGAAGGTCGGCGGTCCGCAGACCTACGTCCTGGGCGGCGCCTTCAACTGCGGCAAGGCCCAGCCGGGCCAGGTCGCGGCGGTCTCGCACGGCTGCCCGTCCGCGCTGTTCCGCGACGTGAACATCCTGAACACCACGCAGGAGGCCGGACGATGACCTCGTCGAGTCGTACCACCAAGCCCCACGAGATCGTCGAGCGGGCGCTGGAGCTGTCCACCGCGGACGGCTGCGTCGTCATCGCCGACGAGCAGTCGAGCGCGAACCTGCGCTGGGCGGGCAACGCCCTGACCACCAACGGGGTCACCCGCGGCCGGACCCTCACGGTCATCGCCACCGTCGACGGCAAGGAGGGCACGGCCTCGGGGGTCGTCTCGCGCTCCGCCGTCACGGCCGCGGAGCTGGAGCCGCTGGTCCGGGCCGCCGAGGCGGCCGCCCGCGGCGCCGGACCGGCGGAGGACGCCCGGCCGCTGGTCACCGGCACCCCGTCCTCGCCGGACTTCACCGACGCCCCGGTCGAGACCTCCTCGGCGGTGTTCGCGGACTTCGCCCCGGCCCTCGGCGAGGCCTTCGCGCGGGCCCGCGCGGGCGGCCGCGAGCTGTACGGATTCGCCAACCACGAGCTGGTCTCCACGTACGTCGGCACCTCTACGGGGCTGCGCCTGCGCCACGACCAGCCCAACGGCACCCTGGAGGTGAACGCGAAGTCCCCGGACCGGCAGCGTTCCGCGTGGGCGGGCCGTGCGACGCGGGACTTCAAGGACGTGGACCCGACCGCGCTGGACGCGGAGCTGGCCGTACGGCTCGGCTGGGCGGAGCGGAAGATCGACCTGCCGGCCGGGCGGTACGAGACGCTGCTGCCTCCCACGGCGGTGGCCGACCTGCTGATCTACCAGATGTGGTCGGCGTCGGCCCGGGACGCGGCGGAGGGCCGGACCGTCTTCTCCAAGCCCGGCGGCGGCACCCGGCTCGGCGAGCGGCTCTCCCCGCTGCCGCTGAACCTGCGCAGCGACCCGAACGCGCCGGGCCTGGAGTCCGCGCCGTTCGTGATCGCGCACAGCTCCGGCGACGACGCGTCCGTCTTCGACAACGGCCTGCCGGTCCCGGCGACCGACTGGATCAAGGACGGCGAGCTGGCCCGGCTGACCACGACCCGGCACACCGCGGAACTGACCGGGCTGCCGGTCACCCCGTCCTTCGGGAACCTGATCCTGGACGCCGGCGGTGAGAAGTCTCTGGAGGAGATGGTGGCGGCCACCGAGCGCGGGCTGCTGCTGACCTGCCTCTGGTACATCCGCGAGGTGGACCCGGCGACGCTGCTGCTCACCGGGCTGACCCGGGACGGGGTCTACCTGGTGGAGGGCGGCCAGGTCGTCGGCGAGGTCAACAACTTCCGGTTCAACGAGTCCCCCGTGGACCTGCTGTCGCGGGCCACGGAGGCCGGCCGGACCGAGAAGACCCTGCCGCGCGAGTGGAACGACTGGTTCACCAGGACCTCGATGCCGGCCCTGCGCATCCCGGACTTCAACATGAGTTCGGTGAGCAAGGGAGTTTGATCAACAAATCGTCAGAGGTGCCGGGGTTCCCCGCCTAGACTGGCGGGGAACCCCTCAGCTTCGTGTTCCACCTCGTTCAAGGAGACCCAGAACCGTGACGGACATCGTCGACGAACTGAAGTGGCGCGGGCTCTTCGCCCAGTCCACCGATGAAGAAGCGCTGCGCAAGGCCTTCGCGGACGGTCCCGTCACGTTCTATTGCGGCTTCGACCCGACCGCGGCCTCGCTGCACGTGGGGCACCTGGTGCAGGTCCTCACCGTGCGCCGGCTCCAGCAGGCGGGCCACCGCCCGCTGGCGCTGGTCGGCGGTGCCACGGGTCAGATCGGTGACCCGCGGCCGACCGCCGAGCGCACCCTGAACGACCCGGAGACCGTCGCGAACTGGGTGGCGCGCCTGCGCACCCAGATCGAGCCGTTCCTGTCCTTCGAGGGCGAGAACGCGGCGCTCATGGTGAACAACCTGGACTGGACGGCGGGCATGTCCGCCATCGAGTTCCTCCGGGACATCGGCAAGCACTTCCGCGTGAACAAGATGCTGACGAAGGACTCGGTCGCCAAGCGCCTGGAGTCCGACCAGGGCATCAGCTACACGGAGTTCAGCTACCAGCTGCTCCAGGGCATGGACTTCCTGGAGCTGTACCGCCGGCACGGCTGCGTGCTCCAGCAGGGCGGGTCCGACCAGTGGGGCAACCTGACGGCCGGTCTCGACCTGATCCACCGGGTGGAGCCGGACGCGCACGTCCACGCCATCGCGACCCCGCTGATGGTCAAGGCGGACGGCACCAAGTTCGGCAAGTCCGAGAGCGGCGCCGTCTGGCTCGACCCGGAGATGACCACCCCGTACGCGTTCTACCAGTTCTGGCTGAACGTGGACGACCGGGACGTCTCCACCTACATGCGCATCCTGTCCTTCCAGAGCCGCGAGGAGCTGGAAGTGCTGGAGGCGCAGACCGCCGAGCGGCCGCAGGCGCGCGCCGCCCAGCGGGCGCTGGCGGAGGAGCTGACCACGCTGGTGCACGGCGCGGACCAGTGCGCCGCCGTGATCGCGGCGTCCAAGGCGCTGTTCGGCCAGGGCGAGCTGGCGGACCTGGACGAGGCCACCCTGGCCGCGGCCCTGTCCGAGCTGCCGCAGGCGCAGGTGGCGGAGCCGGGGCTGGTCGTCGACCTGCTGGCGGAGACCGGGCTGGTCGCGAGCAAGTCGGCCGCCCGCCGGACCGTGAAGGAGGGCGGCGCCTACGTGAACAACGTGAAGGTCACCGCCGAGGACGCGGTCCCCGCCAAGGAGGACCTGATCCACGGGCGCTGGCTGGTGCTGCGCCGCGGCAAGAAGAACCTGGCGGCCGTCGAGGTCACCGGCTAGGCGCCGGCTCACAGGCACGACGGAGGGGCCGGTCCGGACGCACTGTCCGGGCCGGCCCCTCCGTCGTGCTCCGTCGTGCTCCGCCGCGCGGCGGAGCGGGAGCCCTCAGGTCATCTGCTTCTTGTTGCCCCGCATCGAGCTGTAGATCATGTCGCCGAGGCCGACGATCACGACGGCTCCGGCGAGCTGCAGCAAGTGCCGGATCCAGTCGATGCCGCGGGTTTCACCGACGCCGATCCACGTGGCCACGGCGTTGCCGAGGACCGCGCCGATGATTCCGAAGATGGTGGTCAGCCAAAGGGGCTGGTGCTGCTTGCCCGGCAGGATCGCCCGGGCAATCAGTCCCAGTACAAAGCCGACGATGATCGCCCACAACCAACCCATGTCGAGCCTCCTCCTGGCGCGTTGTGCGCATGTGGGCCCAGTCTCGACCCGTCCGGCCTACTGCGCATTTCGGACACGGCCATTCGGGGGACACCCCCTCTGCCCGTCCGCGGGCACGCGGCGTACCGTGGAGGAGTCCGGGCCGGGGAGTGTCCGGCGGTCGATCGGGTGGTGGGTTGTGGAGCGGACGAAGCGGAACGGGTCCGAGGTCTTCCGGATCACGGGGGCGCGGATGGGCCTCGCCGAGGACGTACGGGGGCGCCAGCGCCGGTACGTGATCTCGATGTTGATCAGGACCCTGTCGGTCGTCGCGACGATCGTCCTGTGGAACGTGCAGCGGCCCGTGGCCGTCGTGACGCTCGTCGCGGGGGCGCTGCTGCCGTAC
The DNA here is from genome assembly GCF_055584085.1 of Streptomyces sp. NPDC104226. Taxonomy (NCBI): domain Bacteria; kingdom Bacillati; phylum Actinomycetota; class Actinomycetes; order Kitasatosporales; family Streptomycetaceae; genus Streptomyces; species Streptomyces sp. NPDC104226. Next base: position 145,664 of record NZ_JBVJMS010000016.1, on the reverse strand, counting down.
ATCGCGGTGGTCATCGCCAACGCGGGGCGCGAATCGACGCCCTCCCTGCCGTCCCACTTCATGCCGGCGCCCGTGCGCCCCGCGCTGGGTGACGGGAACCTCAAGAAAAGCTCAGATCAATCATGAAGTTCCAGTGCACCGCACCGGGTCCTGCGTGACATACTGCCTACGCGCTCCGCATCCCCCGTCGGAGCGACGGACCGACGCCGGGCAGCTCCCCCCGTGGCTGCTCGGCGTCGCCATTCCGTCTCGGTCCGCCTTAGGGTTTGAGCCGTGACTCCCCTTGACGCACTGATGAACGACGCTTCGGCCGCCGACGTACCCACCTGTTCCGCCAAGGCCTGCCGCGAGGCGGCCGTCTGGGTCCTGGCGTGGAACAACCCGAAGCTGCACACCCCCGAGCGCCGCAAGACCTGGCTGGCGTGCGAGGAGCACCGCGAGCACCTGTCCCAGTTCCTGGGGGTCCGCGGTTTCCTCAAGGACGTGGTGAAGCTCGACGAGTGGGAAGCGCCCGAGGGCTCGCAGCGGCCGTAGCCGCTGCGAGCCCTCGGGGTCGCTCGGAGCCGTTGCCGGCGGTGGAGGTCAGCCGCCGATCGCCGACATCGGGCGGTCGGGCTGCAGGAAGGTCGGGTCGTCGAGGCCGGATCCGGCCTTCTTGCCCCACATCGCCACCTTCCACAGGCGGGCGATCTCCTCGTCCGGGGCGCCCGAGCGCAGGGCGGCGCGCAGGTCGGACTCCTCGGTGGCGAAGAGGCAGGTACGGATCTGGCCGTCGGCCGTGAGGCGCGTACGGTCGCAGGCTCCGCAGAAGGGGCGGGTGACCGAGGCGATGACGCCGACGGTGGCCGGGCCGCCGTCGACGACCCAGCGCTCGGCCGGGGCGGAGCCGCGCTCCTCGGACTCTTCTTCGGTGAGGGTGAAGCGGGTGCGCAGGGATTCCAGGATGTCGCCGGCGGTGATCATGCCGTCGCGCTTCCAGCCGTGCTGCGCGTCGAGGGGCATCTGCTCGATGAAGCGGAGCTCGTACTCGTTCTCGACGGCCCAGGCCAGCAGGTCGGGGGCCTCGTCGTCGTTGAGTCCGGGCATCAGGACCGCGTTGACCTTGACGGGGGTGAGGCCGGCCTCGCGGGCGGCTGCCATGCCCTCGATGACGTCCTTGTGGCGGTCGCGGCGGGTCAGGGTCTTGAAGACCTCGGGCCGCAGGGTGTCCAGCGAAACGTTCACCCGGTCCAGGCCGGCGGCCTTGAGCGCCTGTGCGGTGCGCTTGAGGCCGATGCCGTTGGTGGTCAGCGACATCTTGGGGCGGGGCTCCAGGGCCGCGCACTGCTCGACGATCCCGACGAGGCCGGGGCGCAGCAGCGGCTCGCCGCCGGTGAAGCGGACCTCTTCGATCCCGAGCTGGGTGACCGCGATGCGGATCAGGCGGACGATCTCGTCGTCACTGAGCAGATCCGACTTGCCGAGCCACTGCAGACCCTCCTCGGGCATGCAGTACGTGCAGCGCAGATTGCACCGGTCGGTGAGTGAGACGCGCAGGTCAGTGGCCACGCGGCCGTAAGTGTCGAGAAGCACTGTGAGCCCCCTCCCCTGTCCGGTTTGTAGAGGTTTGCGCCATAGCGGATGAGATTACGAGCGCTACTGACGAGCCTACGCGAAGCCCGTGACGTATAGGGATGCCCGAATGAACGAGACGAGGCGTGGCCGTGTCGTAGGGAAGTACGACACGGCCACGTTGGGTGCTCGGAGGATCTCGCTCAGGTGCTGCGTGTCAGTGCGCGCCGACTCCGGTGAGTGAGCGGACTTCCAGCTCGGCGAACTTCTGCGGGTCGGCCTTCTCCTTGGAGAGGACGGTTCCCAGCCATCCCAGCAGGAAGCCGAGCGGGATGGAGATGATGCCGGGGTTCTCCAGGGGGAACCAGTAGAAGTCGGCGCCCTTGAACATCGAGGTGGGCTTGCCGGAGACCACCGGCGAGAAGAGCACCAGGACGACCGAGGAGATCAGGCCTCCGTAGATGGACCACAGGGCGCCCTGAGTGGTGAAGCGCTTCCAGAAGAGGCTGTAGAGGATCGTCGGCAGGTTGGCGGACGCGGCGACCGCGAAGGCCAGGGCGACGAGGCCGGCCACGTTGAGGTCGCGGGCCAGGGCGCCGAGCCCGATGGCCACGGCTCCGATGACCACGGTCGACCAGCGGGCCGCCCGTACCTCTTCCTTCTCGGTGGCCTTGCCCTTGCGGATCACGTTGACGTAGATGTCGTGCGCGAAGGACGAGGAGGAGGCCAGCGTCAGGCCCGCGACGACCGCGAGGATCGTGGCGAAGGCCACCGCCGAGATCACGGCGAGCAGGACCGCGCCGCCGGTGGAGCCGGAACCGCCGCCGATCTCCTGGGCGAGCAGCGGGGCCGCGGTGGTGCCGGCCTTGTTGGAGGCGATGATGTCGGCCCGCTTGAGCAGGGCCGCGGCGCCGAAGCCGAGGACGATCGTCATCAGGTAGAAGGCGCCGATGATGCCGATGGCCCAGTTCACGGACTTGCGGGCGGCCTTGGCCGTCGGGACCGTGTAGAAGCGGATCAGGATGTGCGGCAGGCCCGCGGTACCGAGGACCAGGGCGAGGCCCAGCGAGAGGAAGTCCAGCTTGGAGAGCGAGTCCTTGCCGTACTTCAGGCCCGGCTCCAGGAACTTCACTCCCTGTCCGCTGTTGTCGGCGGCCTTGCCCAGCAGGTCCGAGATGTTGAAGTTGAACTTGAGCAGCACCAGGAAGGTGATCAGCAGCGTGCCCGCGATCAGCAGCACGGCCTTGATCATCTGGACCCAGGTGGTGCCCTTCATCCCGCCGATGGTGACGTAGAGGATCATCAGGACGCCGACCAGGGAGACGATCACGACCTTGCCGAAGTCGCTGGTGATACCGAGGAGCAGCGAGACGAGCACGCCGGCGCCGGCCATCTGGGCGAGCAGGTAGAAGATCGAGACCACGATGGTGGAGGTGCCCGCGGCGGTGCGTACGGGGCGCTGGCGCATCCGGTACGCGAGCACGTCGCCCATCGTGTAGCGGCCGGAGTTGCGCAGCGGCTCGGCGACCAGGAGCAGGGCCACCAGCCAGGCGACGAGGAAGCCGATCGAGTAGAGGAAGCCGTCGTAGCCGAAGAGCGCGATGGCTCCGGCGATGCCGAGGAAGGACGCGGCGGACATGTAGTCGCCGGAGATGGCCAGGCCGTTCTGGAATCCGGTGAACTGGCGGCCGCCCGCGTAGAAGTCGGCGGCGTCCTTGGTCTGGCGTCCGGCCCAGACCGTGATGGCCAGGGTGGCGACGACGAACAGCCCGAACAGGGTGATGATCAGCGGGCGGTGCTCGGAGGCGCCGGCGGCGGTGGTCGTACCCGCCGTGGCCGCCCCGGCGACCGCCACGTACAGCGGGGCGCTCATTCGCCCGCCTCCATCCTTGCCTTGATGGCCGAGGCCTTGGGGTCGAGCTTGGCCGCCGCGTGACGCGAGTACAGCCAGGCGATGAGGAAGGTCGTCGCGAACTGGCCGAGGCCCAGGACGAGTGCGACGTTGATGTTGCCGAAGAGCTTCGTCCCCATGAAGCCGCCCGCGTAGTTGGAGAGCAGCACGTAGAGCAGGTACCAGGCGATGAACGCCACGGTGAGCGGGAAGGCGAACGAGCGGTGGGCGCGGCGCAGTTCGGCGAACTCCGGGCTCTGCTGGACGCGTACGAACTCTTCGGCCGCGGGGGCCGCCGGCGGCGCTCCCGGACTGCCCGGAGGCGGCGCTGCTTCGGTGGTCACGGGGGACTCTCCTTGTGACGCGGGGGCGGTGGGGACGACGGACAAAACAACCTCCGTGGGGGGATGGTGGTGCCGATCCCCCTGTCAACGGCACGTCCGGCGCGTCGGGGTGGTTCAACACCTGTTGGTTTCGGCGGGAACTGATTCCTCGAACTGATGGCGCGAAGTCGAACGTCGGCACTAGGTTCACGTGACATGAACCCGTCGGGCGCGACCGCGCCCGCGCGGCTTTTTCACGATGATGTGGAGAACCCATGGCTCATCTGGGAACCGGTAACCGGCGGCGCGCTCTCGCCGTTCCGGTCGGCCTGGCCCTCACCGCCTCGCTCGCCTTCCTGCCCACGGTCGCGGCCTCCGCCGCTCCGCTCGGCGTGACGGCGGACGCCTCGGCCACCGCCAAGCCCGACACCTCCGGCCCCAAGCTCTCGTACGTGGCGAACGTGACCTCGCACGGAAGCGTGAAGCAGGCGAAGAAGGCGATCGAGCGGGCCGGTGGCACCGTGGTGATCGCATATGAGCAGATCGGCGTGGTCGTAGCCCACTCGCAGAACCCGGAGTTCGCCAAGCAGCTGCGCGCCCAGCGCAGTCTGTTCGTCTCGGTGGGCGCCACCCGTACCGCCCCGCTCTCGGTGGTGCAGACCACCGAGGAGGGCACGACGCAGCGGCTGAGCGACTCCGACGCCGCCAAGGCGGCGGCGCAGGCCGAGCCGGGTCAGGAGCCCCTGGAAGCGAACCAGTGGGATCTGCGGGCGATCAAGGCCGATCAGGCTCACAAGATCAACGATGGCAGCCGCAACGTCACGGTGGGCGTCATCGACACGGGCGTGGACGACACCCACCCCGATCTGGCCCCGAACTTCTCCGCCGGCCAGTCCGCGAACTGCGTCGGCGGGGTCGCCGACACCACCGCGGGCGCGTGGCGTCCGTACGCGGACGGCAGCGACCACGGCACCCACGTGGCGGGCACCATCGCGGCCGCGCGCAACGGCGTGGGCATCAGCGGCGTGGCACCCGGCGTCAAGGTCGCGGCGATCAAGGTCAGCGAGCCCGCGACCAGCCTCTTCTTCACCGAGGCGGTCGTCTGCGCCTTCATGTTCGCCGCCGAGAAGGGGATCGAGGTGACCAACAACAGCTACTACGTCGACCCGTGGCTCTACAACTGCAAGTCGGACGACGACCAGAAGGCGCTGGTGGAGGCCCTCAGCCGGGCGACGCAGTACTCCGAGCGCAAGGGCGTGCTCAGCGTGGCCTCGGCCGGCAACTCCAACCACGACCTGGCGTCCGACGCCATCGTGGACGACACCAGCCCGGACGACGTGGAGACCCCGGTCACCCGCACCATCGACCCGCACGTCTGCCTGGACCTGCCCACGCAGCTCCCGGGAGTGGTCACGGTGAGCGCGACCGGCAACCAGGGCTTCAAGTCCTACTACTCCAGCTACGGCCTGGGCGTCGTCGACGTCGCGGCCCCGGGCGGCGACAAGTGGCAGATACCCGCCACCCCGGACGCCAACGGGCGCGTGCTGTCCACCCTCCCGGGCGGCGGCTACGGCTACAAGCAGGGCACCTCGATGGCCGGCCCGCACGTCGCCGGCGTCGCGGCCCTGCTCAAGAGCCGGCACCCGTGGGCGAGCCCGGCGCAGCTCCAGCTGCTCCTCAAGGTCCAGGCCACGAAGACGGCCTGCCCCGAGAAGGTCTACGACGCCACGGGCGCGCTGGTCGACGCCGCCACCTGCAACAGCAGGTGGGGCCAGAACGGCTACGACGGCTACGGCGTGGTCGACGCGCTCAAGGCCGTGAAGTAGGGCCGTGGAGCAAGGCCGTGAAGGCGTAGCGGCCGGGACCTGACGTACGGAGGGGCCGGCCCGGGGATCGTCCCGGGCCGGCCCCTCCTGCGGGTCGTGGACCCCTACGGCTTGATCATGACCTTCAGCGCGCTGCGGTCGTCCATCGCCCGGTAGCCGTCCGGGACCTCGTCCAGGGTGACGGCCCGGTCGAAGACGGGCGACGGGTCGATCGCACCGCTGAGCACGTCCTCGAGCAGCTCGGGGATGTACGCGCGGACCGGCGCGACACCGCCGCGCAGGCTGATGTTGCGGTCGAACATGACACCGAGGTCGAGTCCGGTGCCGCTGCCGTGCGGGACGCCGACGTAGCCGACGGAACCGCCGTCGCGGGTGATGTTCACGGCGGTGCGCATGGACATCTCGGTGCCGACCGCCTCGATGACCGAGTGGGCGCCCTGGCCGCCGGTGAGCTCGCGCACGGCCGTCTCGGCGGCCTCTCCGCGCTCGGCGACGACGTCGGTGGCCCCGAAGAGCTTCGCTATGTCCGTACGGACGGTGTGCCGGCCCAGTGCGATGATCCGCTCGGCGCCCAGGCGCTTGGCGGCGAGGACGCCGCACAGGCCGACCGCGCCGTCGCCGACGACGGCGACCGTGGAGCCCTTGCGGACGCCCGCGCCGAGCGCGGCGTGGTGGCCGGTGCCCATGACGTCGGACAGTGCGAGGAGCGCGGTCAGCAGGTGGTCGTCGGAGACGGCGTCGGCGGGCAGCTTCACGAGGGTGCCGTCGGCGTGCGGCACGCGGACGGCCTCGCCCTGGCCGCCGTCGTGGCCGACCGAGCCCCAGAAGCCGCCGTGCTCGCAGGAGGTGTACAGGCCCTCGGTGCAGTAGGCGCAGGTGCCGTCGGACCACATGAAGGGGGCCACGACGAGGTCGCCGGCGCGCAGGCCGGAGACGGCGGAGCCGGTCTCCTCGACGACGCCGAGGAACTCGTGGCCGATCCGCTGGCCCGGCTGGCGCTTGGCCACGCCCTGGTAGGCCCAGAGGTCGCTGCCGCAGATGCAGGCGCGCAGGACGCGGACGACGGCGTCCTCGGGGCGCTGGATCGCAGCGTCGGGCACCTCCTCCACGCGGATGTCGTGCGGGGCGTGGATGACGGTGGCGCGCATGGTGGTGCAGTCCTCCGGCTAGGAAATGGTTGAGCCCTGTAGGGCCTCCCTACCGTACGCCCGCCGCGGCGCGAGTGCTCCCGTGGCCAGCAGGTACTGGGCCGCCACGTACGTCGCCATGACCCAGAAGTCGGGGCGGGGCAGCTGGGGCCACTCGGCGACCCCGGTGGCGATGAGCGTGTCGGAGAGCAGGAACAGCGCCCCGCCGAGCCCGGCCCGCCGCCCCAGGGCGCTGGAGCGGTAGGCCATGGCGGTGAGCAGCAGGCTGTACCCGGCGACCGGGATCCGCAGCTCCGCGGGCAGGTCGCCCCAGAGCAGCGTGACGGTGGACAGGAGCGCGGCGGCGTACGCGGCCCCGAGCAGGGGGCCCGTCCGGCGACGGCCGAAGAGCACCAGATAACAGACGTGCCCGGCGGCGAAGGAGCCCATGCCGATCAGGAAGGCGGGATCGGCGTCGAAGAGCAGGGCCAGGTCCCCGCCCCAGCCGAACAGCAGGGCAGCGATCAGCAGGCGGGGGGCGCGGCGGGTGATCACGTAGGCGACGAGCAGCGGCATCAGCAGCGGCTTGGCGACGAGGTGCCCGGTGTGCCAGCCCGCCAGCAGGGATCCGAGGTCCACGGCGGTGGCGGCCGCGAAGGCGACGAGCAGTGCCCGGGTGGCGGGGCCGGAGCCCGGGGGGAGGGCGGGGCGCGCCCAGGACGGCGTACGGGACTGCGCGCGGTCGGTGGAGCCGGCGGCGCTCACGCGGCGTGCTCCGGGGCGGGCGCGGAGGCCTCGGCGGGGGCCGCCTGCGCGGCTTGTCCGGCCTGGGCGGGCTGGGCCGGCTGGGCCGGCTGCCAGCCGGGGCCGCCGAAGACGCGTCCGGCGCGCTCGCGCCAGGTGGTGGCCCCGCGTACGTCCCGGGCGATGGAGGCGTACTCGTGGGTGGCGACGCGCAGCGGGTTGTAGGTCTCGATGTTCTTGGTGAGGCCGAAGACGGGCCTGTCGGTCTCCCCCACCCAGGAGCCGAACATCCGGTCCCAGAGGATCAGGATGCCGCCGAAGTTCCGGTCCAGGTAGCCGCCCTGGGAGGCGTGGTGGACGCGGTGGTGGGAGGGCGAGTTGAAGACGAACTCGATGGGCCGGGGCAGCTTGTCGATGCGCTCGGTGTGGATCCAGAACTGGTAGACGAGGTTGACCGAGTAGCAGAACGCGATGGCGGCCGGGTGCACGCCGAGCGCGATCATCGGGAGGTAGAACGGCCAGGAGGTGGCGCTCGTCCAGGGCTGGCGCAGGGCGGTGGTGAGGTTGAACTTGCGGCTGCTGTGGTGGACGACGTGGCAGGCCCACAGGATCCGGATGACGTGGTGGCCGCGGTGCTGCCAGTAGTAGAGGAAGTCCTGGGCGAGCAGCATCAGCGGAACGGTCCACCACAGGACGGGGACGCGCAGCGGGGTGAGCTCGTAGACCGCGGTGTAGATCGCGACGATCGGGATCTTCCAGAGGAAGTCGAAGCCGAGGCTGCCGATTCCCATGCCGAGGCTGGTGACGGCGTCCTTGGTCTCGTACCCGGCGGCGTCCTCGTCGGGATGGATGCGGTAACTCACCAGCTCTATGACGGTGAGCAGGACGAAGGCGGGTATGGACCACAGCACGACATCGGGCAGGTTCGGCATGTCCGCACCATAGAGGCGGGTTCGGGGGCTCGGCTAGGGGTTGTTACCGATCGGTATCCATCGATGTTACCGACGGTTCACGAGATGCTTCCGGGTGCGGGCGTCCGGGCAGGGGGAGGGCATGGGGATGACGGACTCAGGGGCGGGATTCGGGGCCGCGGTCTTAAGGACGGCCGAGGCGGTGGCGCTGGCCCTGGCGAGGTCCCGGCCCGGTCCGGCGCGCCGGCTCAGGCCGGCGAGGCCGGGCGACGCCGCGGTACGACGCCTCGCGCACGAGCTGGCGGGCCGGCTGGCCGGGGCGGCCGCCGGGCTCGACGAGGCCGACCGGCTGGCGGCGGTGACCGCCGTCGGCGAGGTGTTCGCCGCGCTGGGCCCGCGGGAGGCCCGGGCCCTCTTCGCCGCGGACCCCGGCCCGGCATCCGCGGCGGCGCCCCCGCCGGACGCCCCCCTCGGCCCGGCGGCGGCCACCGCCTACCGGGAGCTGTTCGCCCTGTGCCGCGCGGCCGGCGGGAGCCCGGCCGGCGCGAGCACGCCGGGCGCGGGCGACGGAGGGGACGAGGCCGCGGCCGACCGGGCGGCCCGGTTCGAGGAGGAGTACGCCCACCACGTGACCCGGGCCCAGGCACGGATCCAGCTCTTCGGGCTGACCTTCAGCCGGGACCGCCAGGACTGGCCCCTGGACCTCGCCTACATCAGCCTCGCCGTCAGCGGCGCACAGCTCCTGGAGGAGCCCGGCCTGCGGACCCCGGTCAAGGTCGAGGTGGCCCTGAACGCCTCGGAGCGGGTCCTGCTGCGCGGCCCCGCCGGCTCGGGCAAGAGCACCCTCGTCCAGTGGCTGGCCCTGAACGCCGCCCGCCGCAGTTTCGGCCCCCAGCTGCCCGACTGGAACACGCTGGTCCCCTTCGTCCTGCCGCTGCGCTCCTTCAACTCACCCGCCGGGCTGCCCAGGCCCGGGGACTGGCTGACCGCGACCGGGGTCCCGCTGACGGCCCCGGAGGGCTGGGTCGAGCAGCTCCTGTCCGCCGGGCGCGCACTGGTCCTGGTCGACGGGGTGGACGAGGTGCCACCCCGCCTGCGCAGCCGGACCGAGTCCTGGCTGCGGGAGCTGCTCACCGCCTACCCGGCGGCCCGCTTCGTGGTCACCACCCGCCCGTCGGCCGTACCGGAGGACTGGCTCACCGCCCAGGGCTTCTCCTCGCTCGCGCTGCTGCCGATGGAACGCGACGACGTCGGCGCCTACATCACGCACTGGCACGACTCCGCCCGCGCGGAAGCCGGCGGCGAGGGCGCCGGTCTGGAGCGGGAACGCGCACTGCTCGACCGGTACGAGAAGGCGCTCCTGCAGGCCGTCGGCACCCGCCGGGACCTGGGCCGGCTCGCGACGAACCCGCTGATGTGCGCCCTGCTGTGCGCGCTGAACCGGGACCGCCGGATGCACCTGCCGCGGGCCCGCAAGGAGCTGTACGACGCGGCACTGGACATGCTGTTGATCCGCCGCGACATCGAACGGGACATCTCCGGGGTCGAGGGCGTCTACCTCAGCCGGGACGAGCAGACCCTGCTGCTCCAGCGGCTCGCGTACTGGCTGATCCGCAACGGGCAGGTGGAGGCCTCCGCCGAGGAGGCGATCGGGATGATCGCCGAATCGCTCGACGCCATGCCGCAGGTCAAGGCGCAGGGCACCGCGCAGACGGTGTTCCGGCACCTGCTCATCCGCAGCGGGCTGCTCCGGGAACCGGTGCCGGGCTCGGTGATGTTCGTCCACCGCACCTTCCAGGACTACCTCGGCGCCAAGGCGGCGGTGGAGGCCAGGGACTTCGGCGTGCTGGTCCGCAACGCCCACGAGGACACCTGGGACCACGTGGTCAGGATGGCCGTGGGGCACGCCCGTCCGGACGAACGCGCCTCGCTGCTGCGGCAGCTGCTGCGCCGCGCCGACCAGGCCGAAGCCGACCGGAGCCGGCTGGTCCTGCTCGCGGCCGCCTGTCTGGAGCACGCGCCGGAGCTGGACCCGGAGGTCTGGCGCGAGGTGGAGGAGCGCACGGCCCGGCTGCTGCCGCCGCGCTCCCCCAGCCAGGCCGGGGAGTTGGCCAAGGCGGGCGAGCTGGTCCTGGAGCTGCTGCCGGAGCCGGCCGGGCTGACCGAGGAGGAGGCCGCCGCGACGATCCGTACCGCGGCGCTGGTCGGCGGGGACCGGGCCCTCCAGGTGATCGCGGGCTTCCGGACCGACGACCGCTACGAGGTGGGCCGCGAACTGTCCGACGCCTGGGGGCGGTTCCCCGTGGACGCCTACGTGGACACGGTGCTCGCGGACGCCCCCATGCGCACGGCCCACCTGCACGTGCGCACCGCCGGACAGCTCCGGGCCCTGCACCGGCTGCCGCACGTCCACCGGCTGCACGTCACCTGGGACGGCCCGGTGCCGCGGGAGATCTCGGAGCGGCGGGACCTGGAATCGCTGATCCTGCACCGCAACGCACGGCTGGCCGACCTGTCCCCGCTGGCCGGCCGGACGACGCTGCGGCACCTGGGCGTCCTGGACTGCCCGAAGGTCACCGGGATCGACGTGGTCGGCGAACTGCGGGCGGACAGCCTCGCCTTCGGCTACCTGCGCGACGACCTCTCGCTCGCCCCGCTGGCGGGCGCGGCCGGCCTGCGCTCGCTGGTCATCGGCTTCGAGCCGGAGCAGCGGCGGATCGGGGACGTCCCCGCCGCGGACACGCTGACCGCGCTGCACCTGTGGCAGGGCGCCCGCCGCATGACGCTCGACGGGATCGAGCGCTGGCCGCGGGTGGAGACGCTGACGGTCGCCGGGAGCGGTCAGTACCGGCACCTGGTGCGCTCCCTGCCGCTCAGGGGACTGACCGGCCTGCAGATCCGGCACGCCGCACCCGTCTCGGCCGGCGCCCTCCTGCCGTACGAGCGCCTCGACCGGCTCGTCCTGATCCGGTGCGCGCTGGAGGGCACCCTGGAGGCGCTGCGCGATGTCCCGGCGCTGCGCCGACTGGTGCTGAGCGAATGCCTGGGGACCGTGGACCTGTCGCCGCTGGCCCCCTTGGAGGAGCTGGTGATCGAGCTGCGCGGCGGCACGCACGTCACCGGGGCGGAGCTGATCCCGCCGGAGCGGCTCGTCCGCAGGGACTGAGCCGCTCCACCGGGAGCCCGGAGCACGCGGAGCCAGGAGCACGCGGAGCCCGGAGCGCCGGGACCGCTTGGTCAGGCGGCCCCGGTACTACGGGGCGTCCGCGCGCTCCCGGTCACCAGACCCGGACCGAGCCCCCGCGGGCGAAGGCCGGGCTGGTGGCTCCCGCCGGGACCTCCGTCAGGGGCTGCGCGACCTCCGAGACGAGGGGGCCGTGCTTGGCGGCGACCGCGTCCAGGAGGGCGAGGTCGAAGCCGTACACCCGGGCGGCGTTGCCGCCGACCATGGCGGCGACCTCCTCGCGGGGCAGGCCCGCGTAGGCGATCCGCAGGCCCTCGCGGGAGTAGGGCGTGGTGCCCTCGTCGTGGGGGTAGTCGCTGCCCCACATGATCTTGTCGAGGCCGATCCGGCCGCGCAGCGGGACCTCGTGGGGGCGCATGAAGCTCGCTCCCACGAAGCAGTTCTCCCGCCAGACCTCGCTCGGCCCCTTGCCCATGGACTCCGCCAGCCCGGCCCCGAACTTGGCCTCGGCGGTGGCCGAGGCGGCGACCAGGCGGCCGTGGTAGTAGTCCAGCATGTCCATCACCCCGGGGATCCAGCCGGAGCCCTGCTCGGTGAGGACCAGCTTCAGCCCGGGGTTGCGCCGGAAGGCCCCGCCGAAGATGAGGTGCCACAGGGCCCGGTGGGAGAACCAGGTGGTCTCCACCATGAAGACGGCCCGCGCCGCCGGCTCGTCGCCCAGCGGTGGCGAGGCGGAGCCGCCGTGGTGGTTGACCGGGACGTCCAGCTCGTCGCAGACGGCCCAGATCGGGTCGTAGACCTCCGAGTAGAGCTCGGGGATCGAGGAGCCGGGCGGGACCCCGGGCAGCAGGATGCCGCCGGTGAGGCCCGCCTCCCTGGTGCGGCGGATCTCGCGCACCGCCTCGTCCACGTCGTTCAGCAGGATCTGGACCACGCCCGCACGCCGTCCGGGGGCGTCGTCGCAGAAGTCGGACAGCCACCGGTTGTGGGCCTGGAGACCCGCCCAGCGCAGGGCGAACTCCTCACGGGTCGGGGGCTGGGCCATCAGCGAGGACTTCGGGAAGAACGGCGGGATGGTGTTGGGGAAGAGGACTTCCGCGACGATCCCGTCGGCCTCCAGGTCGGCCAGCCGGCGCTGGGAGTTCCAGTTGGCGTCCGCCGTGTCCGCGAGGAGGTCCTCGTACGGGTTGACGTAGGTGGCGGCCCAGGCGTCGAAGGCCTCGTGGTGCTTCTTCTCCAGGTAGGGCCGGTAGTCCAGAAGGTCGGCGCCCGCGTGGCAGTCGGCGGAGATGACCGTGTAGCGGTCCTCCCCCGCGGCCGGGGTGTCGGGACTCACGGGTTCACCCCCAGCACCGGGAAGTCGTTGTCGGTCAGCCAGTGCCGGCCCACGTCGCGCGAGCGCGCCCAGGAGGCTTCGACGGCCGCCTGGTCCTCGCTCTGGCCGAGCTCGGCCGGGGTGGGGCCGATGCGGCGGGCGATCGGCGCCAGCTTCTCGGTGTCGAAGCCGAAGACCTCGGCCGCGGCCAGGCCCAGCATCCGGCGGGTCTCCTCGACGGGGATGTCGTGGAAGGTGTTCTTCAGCCAGGTGCGGGTGTTGGGCCAGGTCCCCTCGGGGTGCGGGAAGTCCGAGCCCCACAGGATGTTGTCCACGCCGATCTCGTAGCGCTGGGCCAGCTCGCGCCGCTTGGTGTTGGTCGCGCAGACGAACACCTGCCGGTCCAGGTACTCGCTCGGCGGCCGCTTCAGCTCCTCGAAGGGCGAGAGCTTCTTGCCGCCGTGGGCGCCGAGGTAGAGCCGGTCCATGAACCAGAGCTGGTTCGGCAGCCACCAGCAGCCGGACTCGGCGACGCCGAACTTCAGGCCCGGGTGCCGCTCGAAGACCCCGGACCAGAGCAGGAACCAGAGCGGGCGGGCCGGCCACCAGGTGACCTCGGAGACGAAGATGCCCAGGTGGTCCCCGTACTCGTGGCGCGGCGAGGAGCCGGAGTGGGTGACGATCGGCATCTGCGTCTCGGCCGCCGCGGCCCACACCGGGTCGTAACGGCGGTCGTGGTAGGGGGCCTTGTCCACCCACATGGCCGGGATCATCAGGGCGCCGAGCCCCGATGCCTTGGCCCGGTATATCTCGGCGACGACCTTGTCGGGGTCGCCGGTGATGGGCAGCAGGGCCACCCCGCAGTGCCGCTCGGGGTTCTCCGAGACGAACTCGGCGAGCCACCGGTTGTGCGCCTGGGCGCCGGCCATGCCGAGCTCGGGGTCCTGGTCCCCGGAGAGGCCGAGGCCCACTCCGAAGGGGGCGGCCGTCTGGCTGTCCACCGCGTCGGCGTCGGGGAAGACGACTTCGGCGGCCACGCCGTCGCCGTCGAGTTCCTTCAGCCGCTGCGTGACGTCCCAGCCGCCCTTGAGGCCTTCCTCGTGGTCGTGGAACCACTTCTCGGCGAAGGCCTCGTTGCGCACGCCGAGCTTGGTGGCCTCGGCGCGGCGGGCGTCGCGCTGGCCGAGGAACTCGTCGAACTGCGGGTGGAAGGCGCTGTCCAGGTAGGGGCGGTACTGCTCGGTGGGCAGCCCCGCGTGGCAGTCGGAGGAGATGATCAGGTACGGGTCTTCGTACGCACTCACGATTGAGGCTCCTCAGTCGAGGATGAAACTTTCCAGGTAGCCGGGGTTGGCGCGGTCGAGCATCGACTGCGACCGGGCGCGGATCTGCCGGTCGCTGTGCTCGCTGTCGGGCAGCATCCAGAAGCGGTCGGCGCGGATGCCGTCCACGACGTGGTCGGCGACGTCCTCGACCGGGGTGAAGGCGACCTCGTGCCCGGCCTCCTTCATCGCGGCCTCGAACTGGGCGATGCTGCGGTACGGGGACTTGCGCGGGCGCTCCTTGGCGTACCGGTCGGGCCGGTTGCGGTGCGACTCCCACAGGCCGGTGCGCAGCATGTGCGGCCCGGGGAAGAGCACGGAGGCGCCGATGGCCGCGCCCTCCGCCTTGAGGTGGGCGTAGAGCGACTCGGTCATGGTGACCACGGCCGCCTTGGTCACCGCGTAGACGGAGGCGGTGGGCAGCGGGGCGATGCCGCCGTCGCCGGAGGAGGTGTTGACGATGTGGCCGGGTCCGCCGCCCGCGATCATGCGGGGGACGAAGGCCTGGATGCCGTGGAAGACGCCCCAGACGTTGACGGAGAAGGCCCATTTCCAGTCGTTGGGCTCGTGCTCCCACATGCGGCCCTCGGCTCCGGAGCCGACGCCGGCGTTGTTGCAGAGGACGTGCACGGCGCCGAAGGTCTCGTAGGCGGCGTCGGCCAGCGAGATCACGGAGTCGCGGTCGCTGACGTCGACGAGTTTGGCGAGCACCTCGGCGCCGTCGGCGGCGAGCTCGTCGGCGGCCTTGCGCAGGGCGCCCTCCTCCACGTCGGCGAGGACCACCTTCAGCCCCTCGGCGGCGAAGCGGCGGGCCATGGCGAGGCCGATGCCGCTGGCGGCTCCGGTGACCACGGCCACCTGTCCCGGTTCGAGTCGCATCAGACGCTCCCCTCGGGCGGTCCGTCGAGGATCTGCATCGGGTCGTCGTAGCGCTGGTGGATGTACGGGAGCAGGGCCTGGGCGCTGACCCGCTCGACGACCTTGCCCCGCTGGTCGGTGGTCTTCTCGCCGATGGTGAGCTCGACGAGCCGGCGGACGGGGAGATCGGCGATCGGATCGAACATCGACTCGCGGAGCACCACGTCGCCGGTGATGTGCTCCAGCTTGCGGACCTTCTCGTTGCGGGTGCAGTGCACCAGCACCGGATCGGCGTCGAAGCCGGAACCGTCCACGGCGGGGAGGAACTTGAAGTAGAAGTCGGTCTTCACGGTGGGCTCGGGCAGCGGCAGCTCGCGGTCCACCGCGCCGCGCACCTCCACGAAGGCGATCCCGTGCCGGGCGAGCGCGGCCCGGACCACCAGGCCCTCGCGCTCGACGGTGATCTCGCCGAGCTTCTTCGGCTCGCCGAAGACCTCGCGGCCTCCGACCAGGGCACGCTCCATGCTCATCGGCATGACCAGCGGGTACCAGCCCTCGACCCCGTCGTGCTGGGCGGCCACGGCCACCGAGCCGGCACCGAGCGGGTAGCCGGGCAGGTCCACCTTGCTGATGTTGGCCCGTACGAGGGGCCGCTCCGTGGGCTTCAGCGGCGGCGGCAGGACCGCCGCCACCACGTCCGGGTCGGTCTCCCAGACGGCCACCACGCCGGTGGACCAGATGTCGGGGAGCTTGGAACTCTTCTCTCGCGAAGCGGCGATCTCGGCCTCGGTGCGCGCTCCGTACCGTACGCGTGCCATCTCTCGCACCATCCTTCGTCTAGGACGCAGTCGGTTCTGTAACACAGTTACACCGGGACCGATGAAGGGTAAAGACCCCTGCACGTACCTGATCTGACGGATCGACAGATAGTTGGGACGGTCACCATGGCCAGAACCACGCTGACGCGCGACGAGGTGCTGGACGCCGCCGCCTCCCTCGTCAAACAGCACGGCCCGGCCGCCCTCACCATGCGCAAGCTCGCCGCCGAGCTGGGCACCGCGGTGACCTCCATCTACTGGCACGTCGGCAACCGCGAATCCCTGCTCGACGCCCTCGTGGAGCGGACCGTGGAGGAGGTGGGCGCCATCCGGCCGGCCGGCCGCACCCCGGGCGACCGCATCCTCTCGGTCGCCCGCATCCTGCGCCGCGAGCTGCGCGAGCGCCCGCACCTGATCGCGATGGTCCACGAACGCGGCCTCACCGAACGGATGTTCCTGCCCGCCCAGCAGGCCCTGGTCCACGAGGTGCACGCGGCGGGGCTGCGCGGGACCCGGGCCGCGGACGCGGTGCGCGCGATCCAGTTCCAGATCATCGGCTTCGTCCTGGTCGAGCGCAATCGCGAACGCTCCCCCGCCCAGTCCCCCGCCGAAAGCGAGCTCTGGGACCCGGCCGACGCCCCGCACGACCCGCCGCTGGCCCGCGCGCTGGCCCGCCCGGTCGATCCGGAGCGGCTGTTCCAGCTGACGCTGAAGGCCCTGGTACGGGCCCTGCTGGCGCCACCGGCCAGGTAACCGGCTTGCCGCCGCGCGGCCGCCCGTGATGGGATCGGCTCCACGGGGGCGGCTCCCCGGCGCGCATCCTCTCCCTTTCACGGAAAGTCCGCGCGACCTCTCTCCGCCCCCGTTTTTTGTTCGCGGAGGGAAACAAGGACCGTGCCCGTCACCCGATCCGCCGATGAGCTCATGCTGCGCCGGCTCCGGACCGTCTACCTCGACCGGCCGCCCGCCGCCGCCTCACCCGGCACCACGGGGGTCCGCCCGCTGGAGGGCGAACTCCTCGAACGCGGCTGGACCATGAGCCGGGAGCTGTACGCCGCCCTGGCCGTCCTCGCACCGACCGACCTCGCCGAGGAGCGCTCGCGCCTGCTGGCGCTGACCGACGGCCTCACGGGCACCGAGCGGGGGCCCCGGCCGGCCTTCCGCCGCTTCCCCTTCTCCGTCCCGCACGACACCGAACGCTGGTACGCCGCTCGCGTCCTCACCCTGCTGCGCCTCGCCCCCTCCCGGCCGTGCGCCCTCTGCGGCCGGACCCGCCCGGTACACGCCCTCGACCCGTGCGCCCATCTCGTCTGCGGCTCCTGCCGGGACGGCGCCGACCCCACCGTCTGCCTGGTCTGCCTGCATCCCCTCGACCCGGCCGCTCCCTTCCTCTCCGCGGACTCCCCCGCTACGGAGCACCCCGCGCCGGACGGCGACGGGAGCGGGATCCCGCCCGGCCCGCTCCGGCTGCTGCGGCTCGGCACCGATCCCGCGGCCGACGCAGCCCGGGTGCTGGCCCCGCTGCTCGCCGGGCCGGCGCCGCTGTCCCCCGAGGACCACGCCGACCTGCCGACGCTGCTCGCGCTCGCCCCGGCCGGGCTCGACTGGCTGCCCGCACGGATCCCCGTACCGCGGACCCGAGCGCTGGTCCTGGCCGGCCTGCTGACCGGAACCGCCCCGCGGGACGCCGTACTGCCGCTGCTCGCCGGGTGGTTGACCAGCGCCACCGACGTGCTGCGCCTCCTCACCGCACTGTCCGGCGGGGACCCGGAGCCGCTCGCTCCCGGGCCGTCCCGGTTCCGCTCCCCCGACCGGCCGCTGCGCCGCGCGCTGCTCGGCGCACTCGACGCGCTGCCCGTCGCCGGCCTCGTCGAGGAGCTGCTGCGGTATCCGACCGCCTGGAAGCGGGCCGCCGAGACCCTGCACCCCTTCGAACGGTCCGCCCGCCATCCCCGGGCGGCCCTGGCCTTCGCCGCGCTGCGGGGCACGTCCTCGTCCGGCGCGCTGGGAGCGGCCCTGCGCGAGACGGCCGCCGCCCATCCGGACGCCGTACGGGTCGAGGGCGGCCGGATCCGGCCCTTGACCTGGGCCGGGCGACTGGAACGGGCACTGGCCGAGGGCGACCCCGGGGCCGCCGCCGAGGTGGCCGGGGAGCGCCCGGAGGAGCTCGTCCTGCGCCTCGACCACCTGCTGCGCCTGCACACCGGCGACCAGCCGGCCCCCGGGGTCGCACGGGAGCTGGCCCGCGCGCTCCCCTCCGTCGGCGCCGGCCCACTGCTGGCCGCGCTCGGCGCGCTGCGCGGGCGCGCGGCGGACCGGACCGGCTCGCCGCGCGTGTTCTTCCCCAAGGGCCCGGCCGGCCACGTCCGGTCCGTGACGGAGGACCGCCCACCGCTGCCGGGCCCGCTCGTCGCGGCGGCCACGGCCCTGCTGGAGGCGGAGGTGCTGCGCAGGTTCGCGTTGCGCGAGGGGGAACCGTACGAACTGGCCGTCTTGGACTCCGGGCTCGCGGAACTGCCCGTACCCTCCGGCGGGACCGACGGCGCTGTGCCCCGGGGCAGCTTTCCGGCGCTGCCCGCAGGCTCGGAGCTCCGGCTGTTCCTGCACTGGAGGGAGGCCCCGGAGCAAGTGGCGCTGCTGAACCTGGCGGTGGCCTTCTTCGACGCCGACTGGCGGTTCACCGGCCTGTGCGACCGCGAGCGTCCGGCCCACGGGAGGCCCGGGGCGGGCGCCGTGCATGCGGGCGGCCACGGCTGGGCGCCCGTACCGCGATCCGTGCCGGAAGGGGAGACCGAGTACGTCGACCTGGACCTCGCGGGGCTCGCCGGGAGCGGGGACGCGTTCGCGGTGGTGCTGGTGTCCGGCTACGCCGGGGTGCCGTTCGAGGAGCTGGCGCGGGCCTTCACGGGGTTCACGTCCCGGCCGGCGGACGGCACGGGGGCTGAGGGCCCGGTGGTGGACGGCCGGCACTTCGGGCTGACCGGCCCCGCGACGCGGGCCCGGGTGGCGGTGGTCGTGGACCTCGCAGCGCGGCGGGCGCTGTGGGCGGACCTGCGACTGCCGCCGTCGGGCGCCTTCGAGAGCGTCACCCCGCGCGGCGACCGGGTCGCGGCGCTGGCCTCGGCCGCATGGGCGCACTTCGCCTCCGGCACCCGCACCACCCTGTGGGACCTCACCGTGTGGCGGGCGGCGGCGCGTACCCGGGAGGTGGTGGTGATCCGGCGGGGCGACGAGAGTTCGGACACCGACGAGGTGTGGGTCTACCGGGCCGCGGAGGGCGAGAGCGCGACCGCCTTCGCCGCCCGGATCGGCGCCTTGGCGCCGCCCGAGGAGCGCCGGCCCCGCGCCGACGCCGACGCGGAGGCCGCCGAACTGGCCGCCGGCAAGCGCGCGTTCCTGGCGCTGACCAGCGCGAGCGTGGCCCCCGACGGGGGTTCGGGGACGGCCTACCGGCTCTTCCCCGGACCCGCCGAAGTACCCGGGTCCTTCGACCGGGTGACGGCCGGGGACCTCGTCGCGGAGCTGGGCTGAGCCGGGCTGAAGGGCCGTAAGGCTCCGGGTGTCGGCGCGGGCCGATATCCTCTGTGACCATGCTCGCCGACCGTACGACCGCAGAGACGACGTGGCCGACCGCGTACCCACAGGGGTACGCGGTCGTCGACGTGGAGACCACCGGGCTCGCTCGCGACGACCGGATAATCTCCGCCGCCGTCTACCGGCTCGACGCTCAGGGCAACGTCGAGGACCACTGGTACACGCTGGTCAACCCGCTGCGGGACCCCGGGCCCGTGTGGATCCACGGTCTGACCAGCGACATGCTCCAGGACGCGCCGCTCTTCAAGGACATCGCCGGGGAGTTCGCGGACCGGCTCGCCGACCGGGTCCTGGTCGCGCACAACGCGATCTTCGACTGGCAGATGATCGCCCGTGAGTACGCGCGGGCCGAGGTCACGGCGCCGGTGCGCCAGCGGCTGTGCACCATCGCCCTGTCGAAGGAACTGAACCTCCCGCTGCCCAACCACAAGCTGGAGTCGCTCGCCGCGCACTTCGGCGTGGTCCAGCAGCGCGCCCACCACGCGCTCGACGACGCCCGGGTCCTCGCGGAGGCCTTCCGTCCGTCCCTGCACGCGGCCGCGCGGGACAACGTACGGCTGCCCCTGCTGGAATGCCGGCCGCTGACGGAGTGGTCGGACACCCCCGCCGCCCCGCGCGTCGGGTACCAGGCCTCGTACGGGGCGGGCGGCGCCGGGTCGAGCTGGCGGCCCTCGCGCAAGCGGCCGCCGTGCCCGTACCCGAACCCGGGTCGGTGGACGGACGGCACCCCGCTCAAGCAGGGCATGCGGATCGCGTTCTCCGGCGACACCTCGGTGGACCGGGAGCTGCTGGAGGACCGCGCCGTGGAGGCCGGCCTGCACGTCGCGACGAGCCTGTCCCGGCTCACGAGCCTGCTCGTGACGAACGACCCGGACTCCTCCACCTCCAAGACGGTGAAGGCGAAGTCCTTCGGAACCCCCGTCGTCGACGAGGCGGCCTTCACCCAGCTGCTGCGGGACGTGGCTCCGGCGCAGGACTGACCCCGGGGCGGATCGCGGGCCTGGGGCCGAAGGGCCTGGGGCCGGGCCGGATGTTGGGCCGGCCGGGTGCACGCTCGGCGACTCACCCCGGTGGATCTTGTTCCGGCGGTCCGCCCTGCGCAGCATGCCGCGCATGGCACGTTGCGAAGTCTGCGGGAACGATTACGGCATGTCCTTCGAAGTACACGCACAGGGTGCTGTGCACGTCTTCGACTGCTTCTCCTGCGCCATCCACCGCATGGCGCCCATCTGCGAGCACTGCCGGGTCCAGATCATCGGGCAGGGCGTCGAGGTCCAAGGACAGTGGTTCTGCGGAGGGCACTGCGCCCGCGCGGAGGGGAAGGTGGGCATCACCGACCGCGTCTGATTCCCGTCCCGTCCTCCCGCCCGGATCCCCCCTCCTCCCCCTCCCTTTCCCTCCGCCACGACCCCGGACGGCCACCCGGCCGCCGGGGTCCTCGCCGCTGGGGGTACCGTCGTGGGCGTGTACCGCTTTGTGCTGACCCGGCAGTGGGTGTGCCTCACCCTCATCGGCCTCGCCCTGATCCCCGCGATGATCAAGCTGGGGTTCTGGCAGTTCCACCGTCACGAGCACCGTGTCGCGCAGAACCAGCTGATCGAGGCGAACCTGCGGGCGAAGCCGGTCCCCATGACCGAGGTCACCTCCCCCGGCCACGTGGTCCCGCGCTCCGACTACTGGCGCGCCGTGACCGCCACCGGCACCTACGACTCCGCGCACGAGGTCGTCGTACGGATGCGCACCGACAACGACGACAAGGTCGGCTTCCACGTCCTGACCCCGCTGGTCCTCCCCGACGGCCGGGTGGTCCTGGTCAACCGGGGCTGGGTGCAGGGCGGCGACGACCCGCGCGCCTACCCGCCGGTGCCGGCCGCGCCCACCGGCGAGGTCACGGTCACCGGGCGGCTGAAGGCCGACGAGACCAGCGGCGGCAGCGGCATCAAGGACCGCAAGGGCCTGCCGGACCGCCAGGTGATGCTGATCAACAGCGAACGGCAGGCGCAGTACCTGGGCAAGCCCGTCCTCGGCGGCTACCTGGAGCTCACCTCCCCGGTCCCGGCCGACGGCAAGCCCGAGGTGGTCGCCGAGCCCGACCACGACTCGATCGGGGCGCACATGGCGTACGCGGTGCAGTGGTGGCTGTTCGCCTCCGCCGTGCCGGTGGGCTGGATCGTGCTCGTACGGCGCGAGAAGCGCGACCGCGAGGCGGCGGCAGCCGCCTCGGCCGCCGCTTCCGAGCGGGAGCCGGTGGCGACCGCGTAGCGTGTCGGGCATGGATCTTGGACTGAAGGACCGTGTCTACGTAGTCACCGGCGCCACCAGGGGCCTCGGCTACGCATCCGCCCGCGAACTCACCGCCGACGGCGCGAAGGTGGTGCTCACCGGCCGGGACGCCGCCCGCGCCGAGGCCGCGGCCAAGGCGCTGGGCCCGAACGCGGTCGGCGTGGCAGCCGACAACTCCGACCCCGGGGCCGCCCCGCGGCTCGTCGCCGCGGCCCGTGAACACTTCGGCCGCCTCGACGGCATCCTCATCAGCGTCGGCGGCCCCGCGCCCGGTTCGGCGGCGGACAACACCGACGAGCAGTGGGCGGCGGCCTTCGAGTCGGTCTTCCTCGGCGCGGTCCGCCTCGCGCGGGCAGCCGCCGCCGAGCTCTCCGACGGCGGGGTCATCGGCTTCGTCCTGTCGGGCTCCGTGCACGAGCCGATCCCGGGCCTCACCATCTCCAACGGACTGCGCCCGGGCCTCGCCGGCTTCGCGAAGTCCCTCTCCGTGGAACTGGGCCCGCGCGGCATCCGCGTGGTCGGCCTGCTGCCCGCCCGCATCGACACCGACCGGGTCCGCGAGCTCGACGCCCTGTCCGGGGACGCGGACCTCGCGCGCACCCGCAACGAGGCGGGGATCCCGCTGCGGCGTTACGGCACCCCGGAGGAGTTCGGCCGCTCGGCGGCGTTCCTGCTGTCCCCGGCGGCCTCCTACCTGACCGGCATCATGCTCCCGGTGGACGGCGGCTCCCGGCACGGCTTCTGAGCCGTCGCCCGGGTCTCCGCCTCACGTCACCCGCCGCGCCCGGCGCGGAGTGACGTGGAGGCGGGCCTCCGCCGGGAGGGCCGGGAGCGCCGCCGAGGTGCGGGCCCGGCCCAGTACCGGTCCGGCGAGGGCCGCCAGTGCGTCGGCCGGCACCGCGTGCGGCTCCAGTTCCAGGGCGACCCGCAGGGCCGGGGCCCCGCGCCGCCCGCACAGGGTGACCCGGCACCGCGCCACGCCCTCCACGGCCTCCCGGACATCGGCCTCGACGGCCTCCTCCAGCGCCCGCCCGCGCAGCACGGCGAAGGCCCCGTCCCCGGTGTCCACGAGCACCGCCGCGAGCCGGGGACGCCGCAGTTGGGACAGCAGCCACCACAGCGCCAGCACGACGCACACCCCGAGCGCGGCGAGCACCGCCCACCAGGGCCCGAACCGGCCCGGACCCTGCGGGGACAGCAGGGGTTCGTCGCGGCCTTCGAACGGTCCGGACGCGGTCAGCACCGACGCCCCCGCCGCCAGCAGGGCAAGGCCGAGCAGCGCGAGCAGGATCCGGTTCACCGTCCCGAGGGTCACCGGCGGTTCACCCGTACCCTCGGCCGTACCGTGTGGGCCAGGCCCAGTTCGTCGACGCCGACGGCCAGCACCGCGTCCAGGTCGGCCCGTACGTCGTCCAGTTCGCGGAAGTGGGACACGGCCCGGACCCCGATGCGGGACCGGCCCACCCTGACCCGCACCGACCGCACCCCGGACACCTCCATGACCCGGTCGCGCAGTACCTGCGCGGCGGCCCTGCGTTCCAGTCCGCCCCGGACCTCCGGGTGCCCGGAGGCCATCGGGAGGATTCCGCGCAGGCCCGGGGTGAGGGCGTACAGGAGCAGCGCGGCCCCGGCCGCGGCCAGGATCCCGCCGCCGATCAGCACGCCGGGGTCGGCCGGGGTGTGCCGTTCCAGTGCGCGGGAGAGCTCGTCGCGCCAGCGCATGCCCGGGCGGTGCGCCCGTACGGCGGCCAGGTCGTACAGGAACAGCCCCGCAACACCCAGGACGGCGAACGCCCCCACGGCTGCCGGGAGCCGCCGGGGCGACCGGAAGCGGGCGCTCACCGGACCCGCCGGTCCCGCCCGGCGGCGGCCCGTGCGGGGCGCAGGTGCTCGATGTCGACGTCCACCTCGGGTACGGCCATCTCCGCGTACTCCTCGACGCGCCGGGCGACGCCGCGGCGCACGGCCGCGCACTGGGCGGCGAGGTCCGAGGGGTAGGGGAGCTCCAGGACCACCCGTACGCGGGCGATGTCGTGGTGCACGGTGACCGTGGCGTGCGGTGGGGCCGCGTCCGGAGCGGGCCGGGTCAGGGCCTCCCGGGCGGCCCGGGCCGCGATCTTCGCGACGACCCGGTCGGCGATCCGGGTGGCGCCCCGCTCGGCGGCGGGCACCCGGGGCGGGGTGGCCCGGGGCGTGCTCATCGGTCCCGGTCCCGGTCCCGGGTCCGGTCGCCGGGGTGGCCCCGGGGGCGGAAGAAGTCCCCGGGGTCCAGGTCCCCGTCGAAGAACCGGCCCACGACGAAGCCGATGGCCCCGAGGGCGGCCACCAGCAGGAAGGCCCCGAACCCGCCGAAGTACCCGGCGAACCCCAGTGCCATGCCGGCCACCAGGCCGACCACCGCCATGCTCATGCGGGCTCCTCTACTGCAGTCGGGACTCCGGCTCCTCGTCGTCCTCGTCCGGCAGTTTGACGTCGCTGACCGCAATGTTGACCTCGACGACCTCGAGGCCGGTCATCCGCTCCACCGCCGAGACGACGTTCTCACGGACGGCCCGGGCCACGTCCCTGATCGACACGCCGTAATCCACGACGATCTCCAGGTCGAGGGCGGTCTGCACCTCGCCGACCTCCGCCTTCACGCCCCGGCTGACGGTGGACTTGGCCCCGCCGGGGACGCGGTCGCGGACGGCCCCGAAGGTACGGGAGAGGCCGCTGCCGCTGCCCATGGCGTGGACGCCGGACACCTCGCGGGCGGCGAGACCGGCGATCTTCTCGACCACGCCGTCGGCGATGCTCGTGCGGCCGCGGTCGGCGGGGGGCTTGGCGGTGCCGGTGCCGCCGGCGGGGGCGGATTCGGTCATGGCGGATCCCTTCGCGATGGGCTCCCGACCACGGTAAGTCGGGACCGCTCCCGCTGCGCGGGGAGAGAGTCCCCTACCCGCCCTTCGCCCGGACCCCTTCTGGGGCTCCGCCCAGACCCCGGTCCTCAAACGCCGGACGGCTGGAGTTGCCGCTGCGCGGCAGTCCAGCCAGTCCGGTGTTTGCCGTGGCGGCGGGGCTAGTCGGAGAGGCCGGCCAGGTCGCGGAGGCGGCGGGCCTGCGCGGCGCGCTCGGCCGCGCGCTGCTCGTCGTACGGACGCGACACCGCACCGCGCAGCAGCGCCTTCGTCTCGACCACCGCATCCCGCGGCGGTGCCAGCAGCGCGGTGGTGAGGTCCTGGACGGCCGCGTCGAGCTCACCCGCGGGGACGACCAGGTTGGCGAGGCCGATCCGTTCGGCCTCCTCGGCGTGGACGAAGCGTCCCGTCGCGCAGATCTCGAGCGCGCGGGCGTAGCCGACCGCCGAGGTCAGCGGCTGGGTGCCGCCGAGGTCGGGCACCAGCCCCAGCCCGGTCTCGCGCATGGCGAACTGCACGTCGTCCGCGACGACGCGCAGATCGCACGCGAGGGCAAGCTGGAAACCGGCACCGATCGCGTGCCCCTGAACGGCGGCGACGGAGATGATGTCGTTGCGCCGCCACCAGGTGAACGCCTCCTGGTACTCGGCGATGGTGGAGTCGAGCAGTTCCTCCGAACCGCGCGCCAGGTCGAGGAATGACGGCTCGCCCTCGAAGCCTTCGGGGGTGAACGCCTGCCGGTCGAGCCCTGCGGAGAAGGACTGCCCTTCGCCGCGCAGCACGACGACACGGACGGTGCCCGGCAACGACCTTCCTGCCTCCGTCAACGCCCGCCAGAGCGCGGGGGATTGAGCGTTTCGTTTGGCCGGATTGGTCAGTGTCACCGTGGCGACCGTGTCGTCGACGGTGAGCCGTACGCCGTCCTTGTCGAGCAGAGCCATCTGTGTGCCTCCGGTGGTTGTGCCGTCGTTCGGCCGCGATCTCGGCCTAAGTGACTGCACAGTAACCACCCAGCCGGCCACGGAGCCGACCGGGGGGTCACCGAAGGACGGTGGAAATGGAACCGTGAAGCTGATTACGGAAAACCGTTGGAACCGAAGGAACCAAATGGTCAGGCCGTAGCCGCCTTCTTGCCGCGCGTCGCGCCACCGCGACCACGCAGCGTGACTCCGGACTCACTGAGCATCCGATGAACGAATCCGTAGGACCGGCCGGTTGATTCGGCCAGCGCCCGGATACTCGCACCGGAGTCGTACTGCCTCTTCAGGTCTGCCGCGAGCTTGTCACGCGCGGCGCCGGTTACCCGGCTGCCCTTCTTCAGAGTTTCGGCCACCCGTGCCTCCTCATGGAAGTGCGCTCTGGACTTCTCATGATCACCCCTCCCCGCCTTCCTGGCCACCCATTCAGCAAGGTCGGTACGGCGGCATTTCTCCGGCCGTGGACACACGAGCAGAACGGAATCTCCTCTTCCGCTGCATGACCTCCGTCACATTTCCGCTCCCCCGGTGTGAATCACCAGGTCAGGGGCTGGAGCCCACAAACGGAAGGCCCCGGCCGCACATCCTGGGAGGTGCGGCCGGGGCCTTCGTCGAGCGCGGAACGGTATGAGACCGTCTCACTCAGATGATGGATCACGTCTCGGCCGAATGATCCATAAGCGGAGGATCACGGAAGCGGAAGCGCCTCAGGCGAGCGCCACCAGGTCGCGGTAGTCCGGACCCCAGAGGTCCTCGACGCCGTCCGGGAGCAGGATGATCCGCTCCGGCTCCAGCGCCTCGACCGCGCCCTCGTCGTGGGTGACGAGGATGACGGCGCCCTTGTACGTGCGCAGGGCGCCCAGGATCTCCTCGCGGCTGGCCGGGTCGAGGTTGTTGGTGGGCTCGTCGAGCAGCAGCACGTTGGCCGAGGAGACGACCAGCGTCGCCAGGGCGAGACGGGTCTTCTCGCCGCCGGACAGGACGCCCGCGGGCTTGTCCACGTCGTCGCCGGAGAAGAGGAACGAGCCCAGCGTCTTGCGTACGGAGACCAGGTCCAGGTCGGGCGCCGAGGAGCGCATGTTCTCCAGGACCGAGCGCTCCGGGTCCAGGGTCTCGTGCTCCTGGGCGTAGTAGCCGAGCTTGAGGCCGTGGCCGGGGACGACCGTGCCGGTGTCGGGCTTCTCGGTGCCCGAGAGCAGGCGCAGCAGCGTGGTCTTGCCCGCGCCGTTGAGGCCGAGGATGACCACGCGGGAGCCCTTGTCGATGGCCAGGTCGACGTCGGTGAAGATCTCCAGCGAGCCGTAGGACTTCGACAGGCCCTCGGCGGTCAGCGGGGTCTTGCCGCAGGGCGCCGGGTCCGGGAAGCGCAGCTTGGCGACCTTGTCGGAGGCGCGGACGGCCTCCAGGCCCGCGAGCAGCCGGTCGGCCCGCTTGGCCATGTTCTGGGCGGCGACCGTCTTGGTGGCCTTGGCGCGCATCTTGTCGGCCTGCGAGTTCAGCGCCGCGGCCTTCTTCTCGGCGTTCTGGCGCTCGCGCTTGCGGCGCTTCTCGTCGGCCTCGCGCTGCTGCTGGTAGAGCTTCCAGCCCATGTTGTAGACGTCGATCTGGGAGCGGTTGGCGTCCAGGTAGAACACCTTGTTGACGACCGTCTCGACCAGGTCCACGTCGTGGGAGATGACGATGAAGCCGCCGCGGTAGGTCTTCAGGTAGTCGCGCAGCCAGACGATCGAGTCGGCGTCGAGGTGGTTGGTCGGCTCGTCGAGGAGCAGGGTGTCGGCGTCCGAGAAGAGGATCCGGGCGAGCTCGACGCGACGGCGCTGACCGCCGGAGAGGGTGTGCAGCGGCTGGCCGAGGACCCGGTCGGGCAGGCCGAGGGCGGCGGAGATGGTCGCGGCCTCGGACTCGGCGGCGTACCCGCCCTTGGTGAGGAACTCGGTCTCCTGGCGCTCGTACTGGCGCAGGGCCTTCTCGCGGGTGGCGCCGGAGCCGGAGGAGATGCGCTCCTCGTTGGCCCGCATCTTCTTGAGCAGGACGTCGAGGCCGCGCGCGGACAGGATCCGGTCGCTGGCCAGCACGTCGAGGTCGCCGGTGCGCGGGTCCTGCGGGAGGTAGCCGACCTCGCCCGAGCGGGCGATGCTGCCGGCGGCCGGCTGGCCCTCGCCCGCGAGGCACTTGGTGAGAGTGGTCTTGCCTGCTCCGTTGCGGCCGACGAGGCCGATGCGGTCGCCCTTGGCGACGCGGAAGGAGGCGTTCTCGATGAGGATGCGGGCGCCGGCGCGCAGCTCGATGCCGGTGGCGGTGATCACGGAAATACTCCAGGGCGGGTCGGGACGGCGGAAGGGGGGCAGGACGCGATGCTTCGACGCCGCTAATCCGCGAGGAGATTTGCCATGGGAGTCATTCTACCGGGGGTGCGCAACTACTTTCGGGCCCGCCCGCCCCGCCCGGGACCCGTGGCGCCCGCACCGCCGCGTCCCCCGTTCGGCCCAGGGAACACACCTCCCGGCCGCAGGGCGTATGAGGATGAACGGGTTGATACTCGCCACAGAGGCGGACACGTACACGTCCCTCCGCCGGCCGGGCAGGAATGGAGGGCGGTGCGGGATGCAGTTCGACGACAACGCCAATCTGGACACTTCCGAGGTCAAGGACGTACGCGGCAGCCGCATCCCGGGCGGGAGGGCCACGGTCGGCGGCGGCATCATCGGGATCATCGCGCTGATCATGGGTCTGCTGTTCGGGGTGGGCCCGGAGCAGCTGGGCCTGTCCGACGGAAGTCCCGAGCCCGCGGCGACCTCCTCCTCCGCCGCCCAGGTGCAGCAGAGCTGCAAGACCGGGCAGGACGCGAACACCAAGGAGGACTGCCGGCTGGTGGCGGTGATCAACAGCACCCAGGACTTCTGGAAGCAGGAGTTCGCCAGGCGCGGCTCCCAGTACACCCCGGCGCAGACGGTGTTCTTCACCGGCAAGGTGGGCACCGCCTGCGGGGCGGCCACCTCGGCGGTCGGCCCGTTCTACTGCCCCGGTGACCGGCAGGTCTATCTGGACCTGGGCTTCTTCAACGAGCTCCGCACCAAGTTCGGCGCGAGCGGCGGTCCGTTCGCCCAGGCGTACGTGGTGGCCCACGAGTACGGCCACCACATCCAGAACCTGACCGGCACCCTGCAGAAGGCCCAGGACGGCCGGCAGGGCGCGAACAGCAACGCGGTACGGGTCGAGCTGCAGGCCGACTGCTACGCCGGCGTCTGGGCCCACAACGCGACGAAGACCCCGGACGAGTCCACGGGCAAGCCCCTGATCACGAGCCTCACCGACCAGGACATCCGGGACGGCCTGGACGCGGCGGCCGCGGTCGGCGACGACCGGATCCAGGAGAAGTTCCAGGGCCGGGTCTCCCCGGAGTCCTGGACGCACGGCTCGGCCGAGCAGCGCCAGCAGTGGTTCTACCAGGGCTACCGCACGGGCGACATGGCCCAGTGCAACACCTTCCGCTGACTGTCGGTGGCGCCTGTCATGCTGTGACGTGGATCACCATCCATCCACGGCACGAGAGGGAGTGATCGTCATGGCAGGCGTTCCGTCCATCTGTCCGACCCTGCTGTACACCGATGCCAAGGCCGCCATCCAACTGCTCACGGAAGCCTTCGGTTTCACCCAGGTCGCGGCGTACGAGGGTGAGGACGGTGCGGTGGCGCACGCCGAGCTGTCCTACGGGAACGGCATGGTGATGCTCGGCAGCAAGGGCACCGGCAGCGCCTTCGACAAGGCGATGGAGTCGGCCGGCCCGACCGGGGTCTACGTACTGGTCGACGACGTGGACGCGCACCACCGCCGGGCCGCCGAGCACGGCGTGGAGATCCTGGTGGAGCCGACCGACCAGGACTACGGCTCGCGGGACTACATGGCCCGCGACGCCGAGGGCAACGTGTGGAGCTTCGGGACGTACGCGCCGCAGGTCTGACCGAAGCCCCGGCGGCGCGTACGGGGTGCTACGCGCCGCCGGTGTGCACCTGGAAGGCGGCCCGGCGCACCGCCTTCGCCAGGGCGGGGTCGGGATGGGCGGCGGCGAGCGCGACCAGCACCTGCACGGTGCGGGGGTGCCCGACCGCGCGGACCTCGTCCAGCAGCCGCGGAACCGTGGTGCGCACCGCCGAGTCCAGGTGGCGTGCGAGCAGCTCGGCCTCGCCGTGGTCGGCGATGGCGGCCGCGGTGTCCACCCAGAGCCAGGTCTGCTCCTCGCCGGTGAGCACGTCCTGCGCCTCGTCGGGGTCGACCCCGTCGTGCTCGGCGAGCCAGAGCAGGGCGTAGGGGCGCAGGGCGGCCTCCCGGGTGGCCTTGCGCACCTCGGGCTCGGCGGGGGCTCCGACCACGCGCAGGGCCTCGAAGGCGAGCCCGCGCAGCAGGGCGTCCTCGCCGCGGGCCGCGAGCAGCAGCTCGGAGACCGCGTGGCCGACGGGCCGTGCGGCCAGCCAGGCCTGGTACTCGGCGCGGGCCGGGCCGGGGGTGAGCCGTGCGCAGCCGTGGAGCATGGCGGCGGCGGACTGCTCGATGTTCCCGGCGGGGCTCTGCGCGGCGACGCAGATCTGCTCCAGCTTGACCCAGACGGCCCAGCTCCCGAGCGGGGTGAGGGTGGCCCGGGCGGGGCCGAGGGTGACGGCGTCCACGGCGGCGAGCCCCCCGAGCGCCCAGCGCAGCAGCCGGGCGAGCGGGACGGGCGGCGCGGAGTCCGCCGGCGCGGAGGCCGTCGGGCCCGCGGAGGGGGTCTCCGCCTGCGCCGTGGACTCGTAGGGGACCTCGCACCGCTCGTCGCGCAGTTCCTCGACGCGCTGCCGGAGCAGGTCCAGCAGATCGGGGACGGTCACGGGCCCGGCGGAGAGCTGGAGCAGGGAGAGGAGTTGGGGCATGGCCTCGACCACCTCGGCGACGACCGCGGGGGCGATGTCGGCGGGGGCCGGGTGCACCAGCGACCACGCGTCGAAGAGCGCGACCCAGCCGCGCAGGACCGCGGTGTCGTCCCGGTCCCAGGCGCGCAGCCGCCAGCCCGGACGGGCGTGCCCGCCGTGCATCTCGATGAGGCCGGCGAGCCGGGCCCGGTCCCAGCCGACGCGGATCTGGCCCGGTGTCAGGCTCAGCTGTGCGGCGGCGCGTTCGGTGTCGGCGGCGGGCAGGGCGCCCGCCGGGGCGGGCCCGGACCCGTCCGCGGCGCCGAGGTGGAGCTCGGCCCAGCGGGCGAGCCGCACGGCGTCGGCGAGGGAGGCGCGGGCCCTGTTCGCGAGGTCGGCCGTGGCGGGCGTACCCGCCGGAGGCCGCGGGGCGGTCCGGGTGCGCCGGTCGGTCACCGCCTTGCGGGCCGTGGCCACGGACCGCGGGGCGACGAGTCGGAGTCTGGAGTCGCGAGCCAACTGCTCATCAGGCTTTCGGGACGTCACGTGAGCAGTCTCGCCCGTCACTGGCCGAAAGCCCAAACGGAACCAGCCATTGCCACAAGGCACCCCGGGGACAGAACGGGACAACCCACCCTCCCCGCCCCGCCCGCCCCGCACTCTTCGGACAGCCCGTCCGACGGTCCGTCACGCGGCGCTTCACATCGGAGGTCACATGAGAGGGGTTAGGAAGCGGCGCAGCGCCTCTTCGTAGCCGACCGGGTCCGCGTTCCACATGGCTCCGTGGGCCGCGTCGGAAACGGAGTGCAGGGTGACGAGGTCGGGGCGGGCCGCGGCGAGCCGGCGGGAGGGCTCCCAGGGGGCGAGCGCGTCGTCGGGGCCGTGGAAGATCAGGACGGGGACCTTCAGCGCCGCCGGATCCGACCCCGGAGCCCGCCGGTCGGCGCGCAGGCCGGCCCGGCCCTCGGCCGCCTTGACGGCGAACGGGAGCAGGGGCGCCGGGGTGCGGCGCGCGGCGGCGAGGGCGCGCAGGGTGGTGTGCCAGTCCAGTACCGGCGAGTCGAGGACCAGCCCGGAGATCCGGTCGGCCAGCGCCGAGCGCTCGACGGCGTGCAGGGCCATGGTGGCGCCGGTCGACCAGCCGTGCAGGACCACGCGGCGGGCGCCGTAGCGCAGGGCGTAGCGGATGGCGGCGTCGAGATCGCGCCATTCGGACTCGCCGAGGTGGCCGAGGCCGTCCGGTGACCCGGGGGCGCCGAGGTCGCCCCGGTACCCGAGGTCCAGGACGGGGAACTTGTTGCGGTGGAGGAAGGGCATGACCACCATCGGGTGCTCCCGGGTGGCCCCGAGCCCGTGGACGGTGATCACCCAGGTGTCGCGGGCCCCGGGCAGGAACCAGGCGGGCAGCGCGCCGAGCTCGCCGGGGACGTCCACGTCGGCGTGGTCCAGCCCGAGGGCGGTGCCGGGGTTGCCCAGGTGGACCTGGGGGGTGAGGGCGACGCGGGTTCCGGGGTCGAGGCTGCCGTGGGTGACGGCCACGAGCCGGCGCACCACGGTGTCGGGGCCGTGCGGGGCGTCGGGGAGGACGGGCCCGACGACGGCGTGCACTCCGGGGGCGGTGAGCCCGTAGGTGCCGGGGCGCAGGGAGGCGAGCGAGCGGGTCAGCTCGACCCGGCCGGCCGCGGTGGAGTGGACGGTGAGGCGGGGGCTGCCCGGGAGCGGGCGGCCGGGCTCGGTCCGCAGGGCCGCGTCGGCGGCGTACCGGCCGGCGAGCGCGGCGGCCGTGACGGCGGTGACGGCCGCCACGCCGGCGCCGAGCAGGGTCGTGGTGACGGCGGCTGCCGTCGCGGTAGCGGTGCGCACCGCTCCAGTGTCGAGGCGGAGGGGGCGGCGGGCCACCGGAGGGAATCGTTCCGACCGAGGCCGGGAGCGGTGGAAGGGAAGGTGATCTAGGTCTCTTCGGGGGTCCCGCGCGCGCGGGAGCGCCTACCGGAAGTCCTTCCCGGAAATGTGCGGACACCCTGCCGTGACATGCATTAATCGACATATCAACGTGCCTCCCGGGGCGAAGGTCCCGGTCGGATGCCGCGCCGGTACACCACATGAACCCTGGCAGTTCACCTTCCGTTCATCCAGGTTGCCTACGGTCCACGAACCACTGACGTCAAACAGAAGCCTGGGTAAATGGAGCACATAACGCTTCTCCTCGGGATCGTGATCATCACCGCTCTCGTGTTCGATTTCACGAACGGTTTTCACGACACGGCCAACGCGATGGCCACCACCATCTCGACCGGCGCCCTCAAGCCCAAGACCGCGGTGGCGATGTCCGCCGTGCTCAA
The DNA here is from genome assembly GCF_055584085.1 of Streptomyces sp. NPDC104226. Taxonomy (NCBI): domain Bacteria; kingdom Bacillati; phylum Actinomycetota; class Actinomycetes; order Kitasatosporales; family Streptomycetaceae; genus Streptomyces; species Streptomyces sp. NPDC104226. The sequence continues at coordinate 112,818 of NZ_JBVJMS010000016.1, read as the reverse complement.
CCTCGTCGGCGCTTTCATGTCCGTGGAGGTCGCCAAGACGATCTCCAAGGGACTCGTCAACGAGGAAGGCATCCAGCCGGAGGTCATCTTCGCCGCCTTGGTCGGCGCGATCCTCTGGAACCTCGTCACCTGGCTGGTCGGACTGCCCTCCAGCTCCTCGCACGCCCTGATGGGCGGCCTGATCGGTGCGGCCGTGGCCTCCGCCGGCATGGGCGCCGTCAACGGCAGCGTCGTCGTCACCAAGGTGCTGATCCCCGCGATCGCCGCGCCGCTGGTCGCCGGCTTCGCCGCGTACCTGGCCACGAAGGTCACGTACAAGGTCGGCAAGGGCATGGGCGAGAAGACCTCGGCCAAGGGCTACCGCGCCGGCCAGATCGCCTCCGCCGGTCTCGTCTCGCTGGCCCACGGCACCAACGACGCGCAGAAGACGATGGGCATCATCACCCTGGCGCTCGTCGCCGGTGGCGCCATCGCCCCCGGCTCCAACCCGCCGGTCTGGGTCATCGTCTCCGCCGGTCTGGCCATCGCGATGGGCACCTACCTGGGCGGCTGGCGCATCATCCGCACCATGGGCAGCGGCCTGACCGACCTGCAGCCGCAGCAGGGCTTCGCCGCCCAGACCTCGGCCGCCAGCGTCATCCTGGCCTCCTCCCACCTGGGCTTCTCCCTCTCCACCACCCACGCGTGCTCCGGCGCCGTCATGGGTTCGGGTCTGGGCCGCAAGGGCGGCGTGGTCCGCTGGTCCACCGCCTCCCGGATGTTCATGGCCTGGGGCCTCACCCTCCCGGCCGCGGCCCTGGTCTCCGCCGGTGCCGAGCGGGTCATGCGCATCGGTGACGTCGGCGTCGTCGCCGTCACGGTCTTCCTCGTCGGCTCCTGCGTCGCGATCTGGCTGATCTCGCGCCGCCAGGTCGTCGACCACACCAACGTCAACGAGGTCGCCACGGCCGACGCCGAGGAGCCGGGCGTGGTCACCACGGCCATCGCCGCCGTCAGCGTCCCGCCGACCGGTCTCGTGGGAGCCGCCGCCGGCAGCACCGCCGCGGTGACGGACGAGGAACTGAAGGCGACCATCCCGGCCGCGACGACGACTCCCGCGGCTCCGGCCGCGGCCGTCTGACCCCGAGAACGACAGAGGATTCAGCGGTATGAAGATCGACTGGGCAGCACTCGGCTCCGTCTTCGGGGTCAGCCTCTCCGCCACCGTCGTCCTGGTGACCCTGTTCACCCTGGGCCTGATGGGGCTCTCCAAGCACGAGACCGCCACCGAGCAGGGCGGCGCCGCCACCCTGGCCCGCAGCGGTGCCTACGCCTGCTTCGCGCTCTGCGCGGCGGCCGTGGCCTACGGGATCTACCTGATCGTCGCCTAGGCGGCGGACACCACGCCCGTACGAAAGCTCCCTCCGGGTTCGTCCCGGAGGGAGCTTTCGCATGCCCGGAGCCCCTTTTCCCCGCCACCCCGTCGCAGGTCAACGGCAAGTTGACGGGCCTTCGCGCTGCGTGGTGGACTGCCCGAGCCAATACGGCGGCATGGAGAGGAAGTCCGGTGCGAATCCGGCGCGGTCCCGCCACTGTCACCGGCGCGCTCGGCCCTCCGGCCGGGGTGCGGCCGGGAGCCAGGAACTCTCGCCGCCGGACACGTCGAACCAGGGCGCGGACCCTGAGTGAGGACATACCTGCCACCATGCGTGCCGATCGCGTCTTCGCGTACGGCGTCACGGCGGGCCTGATCGGCGACCGGATCCTCGGGGATCCGCGCCGAGGGCACCCCGTGGCCGCCTTCGGACGAGCCGCCGCCGCCGTCGAACGTGCCCTGTGGCGCGACGACCGCGGGCGGGGCGCCCTGCACACCCTGCTGTGCGCCGGAGGCGCCGCCGCCGTGGGCGCGCTGGGCGCCCGCGCCGTGCGCTCCCGGCCCGCGGCCGCCCGTATCGCCCTCACCGCCGCCACCACCTGGGCCGTCGTGGGCGGCACCTCGCTGGGCCGGGAGGCCCGCGCCATCGGCGGCGCGCTCGCCGCCGGGGACGCCGAGGTGGCCCGCGAGCGGCTGCCCCACCTGTGCGGGCGCGACCCGCAGGCCCTGGACGAGCAGCAGATGGCCCGCGCGGTCGTCGAATCGGTCGCCGAGAACACTTCCGACGCCGTGGTCGGGGCCCTCGTGTGGGGCGCCGTGGCGGGCGTCCCGGGGCTGCTGGCCTTCCGCGCCGTGAACACCCTGGACGCGATGGTCGGCCACAAGTCGCCCCGCCACCTGCGCTACGGCTGGGCCTCGGCCCGGCTCGACGACGTGGCCGGCTGGCCGGGCGCCCGGCTGACGGCCCTGGCCGCCGTACTCGCCGGGCCCGACCGGCGGGGAGCCGTACGGGCCTGGCGCGCGGACGCCGCCAAGCACCCGAGCCCCAACGCGGGCCCCGTGGAGTCCTCCTTCGCCGGGGCGCTCGGCGTACGCCTGGGCGGGACCCTGGCGTACGCGGGCCGGGTCGAGCACCGGGCCGTGCTCAACGGTGCGGCGGGCCGGCCCGTGGAGGTCGCGGACATCGAACGGGCGGTGCGGCTGTCGCGCCGGGTGACCTGGCTGGCGCTCGGGGCCTGTGTGGCCGCCCGGACTCTGGTGGCCCGGGCACTGGATTCCCGTACTACGGAGAAGGGGCGGCGCGCATGAGCGGCGGCGCGAAGCGCGGCGGGGGCCTCCTCGTCGCCGGTACGACCTCGGACGCGGGCAAGAGCGTGGTCACGGCGGGCATCTGCCGGTGGCTGGCCCGGCAGGGCGTGAAGGTGGCCCCGTTCAAGGCCCAGAACATGTCCCTGAACTCCTTCGTGACGAGGGAGGGCGCCGAGATCGGCCGCGCACAGGCCATGCAGGCCCAGGCGGCCCGCGTGGAGCCCACCGCGCTGATGAACCCTGTGCTGCTCAAGCCCGGCAGCGACCGGAGCAGCCAGGTGGTGCTGCTGGGCAAGCCGGTGGGCGAGATGAGCGCGCGCGGGTTCTTCGGGGGGTCCGGGGGATCGTCCCCCGGGAAGGCGCTGCACGGGGGGCGCCAGGAGCAGTTGCTCGGCATCGTCACGGACTGCCTGGAGCAGTTGCGGGGCACGTATGACGCCGTGATCTGCGAGGGGGCGGGCAGCCCGGCCGAGATCAACCTGCGCCGGACCGACATCGTCAACATGGGCATCGCGCGGGCCGCGCGCTTCCCGGTGGTCGTCGTCGGCGACATCGACCGGGGCGGGGTCTTCGCGTCCTTCTTCGGTACGACGGCGCTGCTGTCGGCGGAGGACCAGTCCCTGATCGCCGGCTACCTGGTCAACAAGTTCCGCGGCGACGTCACCCTGCTGGAACCGGGCATGGAGATGCTGCGCGGCCTGACCGGGCGCGCGACGTACGGGGTGCTCCCCTTCCAGCACGGGCTGGGCATCGACGAGGAGGACGGCCTGCGGGTCTCCCTGCGGGGTGCGGTACGCGAATCCGTGGTCGCCCCGCCCGTGGGCGAGGACGTGCTGCGGGTCGCGGTCTGCGCGGTGCCGCTGATGTCCAACTTCACGGACGTCGACGCGCTCGCGGCGGAACCGGGCGTGGTCGTGCGGTTCGTGGACCGGGCCGAGGAGCTGGCCGACGCGGACCTGGTCGTCGTCCCCGGTACCCGCGGCACGGTCAAGGCCCTGGCCTGGCTGCGCGAGCGGGGTCTCGCGGACGCGCTGGTCCGGCGGGCCGCCGAGGGCCAGCCGGTGCTGGGCATCTGCGGTGGGTTCCAGGTGCTCGGCGAGCACATCGAGGACGAGGTCGAGTCGAAGGCCGGCTCCGTGCCGGGGCTCGGGCTGCTGCCCGTCCGGGTCCGCTTCGAGCGGGAGAAGACCCTGGCGCGGCCGGTGGGCTCGGCGCTGGGCGAGCCCGTGGAGGGCTACGAGATCCACCACGGCGTGGCCGAAGTCCTGGGCGGTACCCCCTTCCTGGACGGGTGCCGGGTCGGGGAGGTGTGGGGCACCCACTGGCACGGCTCGCTGGAGTCGGACGGCTTCCGGCGGGCGTTCCTCCGCGAGGTCGCGGCTGCGGCGGGGCGGCGCTTCGTCCCCTCCCCCGACACCTCCTTCGCCTCCCTGCGGGAGGAGCAGCTCGACCTGCTCGGCGACCTGATCGAGGAGCACGCGGACACGGATGCGCTGCTGCGGCTGATCGAGGGCGGTGCCCCGGCGGGGCTGCCCTTCCTCCCCCCGGGCGCGCCATGACGCCCCCGTCCCTGCGGGGCCAGTCCCCTACCCACCCTTCCGCCGTTCCCCGGAGCTCCGCCCCGGACCCGGGGGAGGAACTTCCAGCCCCGCCGGCGTTTGAGACGCGGGGTCTGGGGCGGAGCCCCAGGAGGGGTCCGGGCACAGCCCGGGGAACGGTGGAAGGGCGGGTAGGGGACTCCGCCCCGCGCAGCGGCAAAGGTCGCCGCGGGGAACTCCGCCCCGCCGTCCACGACCGCCCGCGCACGCGAATCCGTAACCACGCCCAAGGAGGGGCCACCGCATGAGCACGCCCTACCCGTTCACCGCCCTGGTCGGCCAGACCGACCTGCGCCTCGCGCTGCTGCTCAACGCCGTGAGCCCCGCGGTCGGCGGTGTTCTGGTGCGCGGTGAGAAGGGGACCGCCAAGTCCACCGCCGTCCGCGCGCTGTCCGCGCTGCTGCCGCAGGTGGACGTCGTCACCGGCTGCCGGTTCAGCTGCGCGCCCGCCGCCCCGGACCCCGCCTGCCCCGACGGCCCGCACGAGCCCGGCGAGGGCACCGCGCGGCCCGCCCGGATGGTGGAGCTGCCCGTCGGTGCCTCCGAGGACCGGCTCGTCGGCGCCCTCGACATCGAACGCGCCCTGTCCGAGGGCGTGAAGGCCTTCGAGCCCGGACTGCTCGCCGACGCGCACCGCGGGATCCTGTACGTCGACGAGGTCAACCTGCTCCACGACCACCTCATCGACCTGCTCCTCGACGCCGCCGCCATGGGCGCCTCCTACGTCGAGCGCGAGGGCGTCTCGGTCCGGCACGCCGCCCGTTTCCTCCTCGTCGGCACGATGAACCCCGAGGAGGGCGAGCTCCGCCCGCAGCTGCTCGACCGGTTCGGGCTGACCGTCGAGGTCGCCGCCTCCCGCGAGCCGCTCCAGCGGGTCGAGGTGGTGCGCCGCCGGCTCGCCTACGAGGACGACCCCGCGGGGTTCGCCGGCAGCTGGTCCGCGGACGAGGAGGAGGTCCGCGCCCGGGTGGTGGCCGCACGGGCACTGCTGCCGCAGGTGCGGCTCGGCGACACCTCGCTGCTGCAGATCGCGGCGACCTGCGCCGGTTTCGAGGTCGACGGCATGCGCGCCGACATCGTGATGGCCCGTACCGCGACCGCGCTCGCCGCCTGGGCCGGGCGGACCGAGGTGCGCAAGGAGGACGTGCGGCAGGCCGCCCTGCTGGCACTCCCCCACCGGCGCCGACGCAACCCCTTCGACGCACCCGGTCTCGACGAGGAGAAGCTGGACCGGATCCTCGACGGGTTCCCCGACGACGAACCGGAGCCCGAGCCGGAGCCGGAGCCGGAGGGTCCGGGCGAGGGCCCGGAGGACGACGGCCCGGACGGCGGCGGCCCCGACGGCGGGGGCGGCGTACCCCCGCAGGGCTCGGGACCGGACGCCCCGGAGGCCGAACCGCAGGCCCCGGCCGAGCCCGAGGCGCAGCCCGAGCAGCGGCCCGAGGCGCAGCCCTCGGGGCAGGACGAGGCGCCGGCCCCGGCCGAGCAGGCGGCCGTACGGGCCTCCGAGCCGTTCCGCACCAAGATGCTCAGTGTCCCGGGCCTCGGCGAGGGCGCCTCGGGCCGGCGCTCGCGCGCCCGCACCGCGCACGGCCGCACCACCGGCGCCCAGCGACCCCGGGGCCAGCTGACCAAACTGCACCTGGCGGCGACCGTGCACGCCGCCGCCCCGCACCAGAAGGCGCGCGGGCGCACCGGGCGCGGCCTGGTCGTCCGCAAGGACGACCTGCGGCAGGCGACCCGCGAGGGCCGCGAGGGCAACCTCGTCCTGTTCCTCGTCGACGCCTCCGGCTCCATGGCGGCCCGGCAGCGCATGAGCGCGGTCAAGGGGGCGGTGCTGTCCCTGCTGCTCGACGCCTACCAGCGCCGGGACAAGGTCGGCCTGATCACCTTCCGGGGTTCCTCGGCCGAGCTCGCCCTGCCGCCCACCTCCTCCGTCGACGCCGCCGCGGCCCGGCTGGAGCACCTGCCGACCGGCGGCCGGACCCCGCTCGGCGCCGGCCTGCTCAAGGCCCACGAGGTGCTGCGGATCGAGCGGCTGCGGGACCCGAGCCGGCGCCCGCTGCTCGTGGTCGTCACCGACGGACGGGCCACCTCGGCCGGGTCCGTGGGCGGTGACCCGCGCGAGCTCTCGGCGCGCAGTGCCCGGCTGCTGGCGGCCGGCGGGGTCGCCTCCGTGGTCGTGGACTGCGAGTCGGGGCCGGTCCGGCTCGGGCTGGCCGGGGCGCTGGCCGCCGATCTGGGCGGCCCGGCCGTCACCCTCGACGGGCTGCGGGCCGATTCGCTGGCCGGGCTCGTGAACACCGTACGTACCCCATCCCCGACCCTCAGGAGGGCCGCGTAATGCCGCAGGGACAGCCGTCCGTCGTTCCGGACGACGGACTCACGACGCGTCAGCGCCGCAACCGCCCGCTCGTCTTCGTGCACACCGGACCGGGCAAGGGCAAGTCGACGGCGGCCTTCGGTCTGGCGCTGCGCGCCTGGAACCAGGGCTGGCCGATAGGGGTGTTCCAGTTCGTCAAGTCGGCGAAGTGGAAGGTCGGCGAGGAGAACGCGCTGAAGGTGCTCGGCGCCTCCGGCGAGGGCGGCACCGTCGTCTGGCACAAGATGGGCGAGGGCTGGTCCTGGGTCCAGCGCGACGCCCAGCTCGACAACGAGCAGGCGGCCAAGGAGGGCTGGGAGCAGGTCAAGCGCGATCTGGCCGCCGAGACGCACAAGCTGTACGTGCTGGACGAGTTCGCGTACCCGATGCACTGGGGCTGGATCGACGTCGACGAGGTCGTCGAGGTGCTCCGCAACCGTCCCGGGACGCAGCACGTGGTGATCACCGGGCGCAACGCACCGGAGAAGCTGGTGGAGTTCGCGGACCTCGTCACCGAGATGACCAAGGTCAAGCACCCGATGGACACCGGCCAGAAGGGCCAGAAGGGCATCGAGTGGTGACCTCGTTCAACGTACCGAGACTGGTCATCGCCGCTCCCTCCTCCGGCAGCGGCAAGACCACCGTGGCCACGGGCCTGATGGCGGCCTTCTCGGAGCGCGGCCTCGCCGTGTCCCCGCACAAGGCCGGGCCCGACTACATCGACCCGGGCTACCACGCGCTGGCCACGGGCCGGCCCGGGCGCAACCTGGACGCCTTCATGTGCGGGCCGGAGCTGGTGGCTCCGCTGTTCGCGCACGGGGCGGCCGGCGCCGACCTGGCGGTCATCGAGGGCGTGATGGGGCTCTACGACGGGGCCGCGGGGCGGGGCGAACTGGCGTCGACCGCGCAGGTCGCGAAGTTGCTCCGGGCTCCGGTGGTGCTGGTCGTCGACGCCTCCTCGCAGTCGCGGTCGGTGGCGGCCCTGGTGCACGGCTTCGCCTCCTTCGACCCGCAGGTGCGCCTCGGCGGCGTGATCCTGAACAAGGTCGGCTCCGACCGGCACGAGGTGATGCTGCGGGAGGCGCTGGAGGAAGCGGGGATGCCGGTGCTCGGTGTCCTGCGGCGGGCTCCGCAGGTGGCTGCGCCCTCGCGGCACCTGGGGCTGGTGCCGGTCGCCGAGCGGCGGCGGGATGCCCTCGACTCCGTGACGGCCCTGGCCGACCAGGTCCGCCAGGGCTGTGACCTGGAGGCGCTGATGGCCCTGGCCCGGACGGCCCCGGCGTTGGACTGCGAAGCCTGGGCTCCGGAACAGGCCCTGTTCCCCGAGCAGCGGCAGAATCCGGCCTCGCCGGCGCTTGAGGCGCGGGGTACGGGGCGGAGCCCCGGCGGCGGCGCACCCGTCATCGCCGTGGCCGGAGGGGCCGCCTTCACGTTCTCGTACGCCGAGCACGCAGAGCTGCTCACCGCTGCCGGAGCGGAGGTCGTCACCTTTGATCCGCTGCGGGACGAGGCGCTGCCCGACGGAACCACCGGCCTGGTGATAGGCGGCGGCTTCCCCGAGGTGTACGCCCCGGAGCTGTCGGCCAACGACCCGCTCCGCAAGGCCGTCGCGGACTTCGCCGCCGCGGGCGGCCCGGTCGCGGCGGAGTGCGCGGGCCTGCTCTACCTGGCCCGCTCCCTCGACGGGAAGCCGATGTGCGGGGTGCTCGACGCCGACGCGCGGATGTCGGAGCGGCTCACGCTCGGCTACCGCGAGGCGGTCGCGGTCTCGGACAGCCCGCTCGCGGTGGCCGGTACCCGGCTGCGGGGCCACGAGTTCCACCGGACCGTGGTCGAGCCGGGCGCGGGGGCCGCGCCGGCCTGGGGGTTCACGCATCCCGAGCGCCGCGTCGAGGGCTTCGTACAGGGGGGTGTGCACGCCAGCTACCTGCACACGCACTGGGCGGCGGAGCCTTCCGTGGCCCTGCGGTTCGCCGAGGCCGCGGCAGCGCATCGGTGAACCGGAGACGCCCGGGGCCGGCCGCGTCACTCCGCCAGCCCCACCACCAGCCAGATCCCCGCCACCCCGCCCACGGTGCACATCAGGGTGGACAGTGCGGGGTGCTTGTGGTGGGCCTCGGGCAGGATCTCGGCGGCGGCCAGGTACAGCAGGACGCCTCCGAAGAATCCGAGGTAGGCCCCGAGCGGTTCCTCCGGAAGGGTGAACAGCAGAGTGGACGCCGCTCCCACGACGGGGGCGGCCGCGTCCGCGAAGAGCATGAACAGGGCCTTGCGGCGGGCGTTGCCGTACAGCCGGGTGAGCGTGTACGTGTTGAACCCGTCGGCGAAGTCGTGGGTGATGACGGCCAGCGCCACGGCCACGCCCATGCCCCCGCCGACCTGGAACGCGGCGCCCAGGGCCACCCCGTCGGCGAGGCTGTGGCCGACCATGGCGGCGGCCGCCGTCAGACCGACCTGGGGGACCCGCTCCCCGTGGCCCGCGTGCCCGCCGCCGTTCACGGCCCCGTGGGAGGCCTGGCGGACCGCCAGGAGGCGTTCCACGCAGTGCGCGGCGAGGAACCCTCCGACGAACAGCAGCAGGGCCAGCGGGACGCCGAACAACTCGTCACCGGCGGCGTGCATGGCCTCCGGGAGCAGGTCGAGCCCCACGACGCCGAGCATCAGCCCGCCGGCCAGGCCCAGCACGAGGTGGCGGCGGTCGGTGACGCGCTGCGCCGTCCATCCGCCTGCCAGGGTCATCAGGAACGCACCCAACGCCACGATCACGGCCATGTGCCCCTGCATACCGACTCCGGGCCGCCCGCGCACTTCCGCGCCCGGGTGGCGGACCACGGCCGGTTGACGGTCCGGCCGCGCGCGGGGTCCCCGCACACGAGCAGCACCACGAAGACGACGACGGAGAACGGGTGAACCTGGTGGGCGAGTACGCGACGCAACTGGTCGTCGGGGTCGGTGGCCGCGCGGGCGTGTCCGTGGCGGAGGTCTGCGCCCTGGTGGAGGAGACCCTGCGCGGTGCGGGACTGGCGTCCGGTGCGGTGACGGCCCTGGCCACCGTGGAGGCGAAGGTCCTGGAGGCGGGGATCGCGGGTGCGGCGGAACGTTTCGGCGTCCCGCTGCTCAGCTACCCCGCCGAGCGCTTGGCCGCGATCCCGGTACCGCACCCCTCGGACGCGGCCCAGGAGGCCGCCGGCACCGCGTCGGTGGCGGAGGCGGCCGCGCTCGCCGGAGGCGGGGAACTCCTCGTGCCCAAGCGCCGGTCGGTGGCGGCGACCTGCGCCGTCGCCACGGCCCACACCCACGACCTGCGCCACCACGGGGACGCCGAGGTCGCCGACGCGGGCGCGGGGCTGGTCGATCTCGCGGTGAACGTACGGTCCCACACGCCGCCGCAGTGGCTGAAGGAGCGGATCGCGGCCTCGCTCGACGTCCTGTCCGCGTACCCCGACGGCCGCCCCGCCCGCGCGGCCGTGGCCCTGCGCCACGGGCTGCCGGTCGAGCGGGTCCTGCTGACCGCGGGGGCCGCGGAGGCGTTCGTACTGATCGCGCGGGCACTGGGCGCCGTACGGCCCGTGGTGGTGCATCCGCAGTTCACCGAGCCGGAGGCGGCCCTGCGCGACGCGGGCCGCCGGGTGGAACGGGTGGTGCTGCGGGCCGAGGACGGCTTCCGGCTGGACCCGGCGGCGGTACCGGAGGAGGCCGACCTGGTGGTGGTCGGGAACCCCACCAACCCGACCTCGGTGCTGCACCCGGCGGCGACCCTGGCCGCGCTGGCCCGGCCCGGGCGGATCCTGGTGGTCGACGAGGCCTTCATGGACGCGGTCCCCGGCGAACGCGAGGCGCTGGCCGGCCGGACGGACCTGCCGGGCCTGGTCGTGCTGCGCAGCCTGACCAAGACCTGGGGGCTGGCCGGGCTGCGCATCGGGTACGTGCTGGCCGAGCCCGGGGTGATCGCGAAGCTGGCGGCGGCGCAGCCGCTGTGGCCGGTGTCCACGCCCGCGCTGGTGGCGGCCGAGGCCTGCGTGGCCCCGGCGGCGCTGGCCGAGGCGGAGGAGGCGGCCCGGCAGATCGCGGTGGACCGGGAGCACCTCCTGGCGGGGCTCGCGGAGTTCGAGGAGATCTCGGTGGCGGGTACGGCGGACGGGCCGTTCGTACTGATCCGGGTCGAGGGCGCGGCGGAGATCCGCACCCGGCTGCGCGCCCTGGGCTTCGCGGTGCGCCGCGGCGACACCTTCCCGGGGCTGGACCGTTCCTGGCTCCGGCTGGCGGTCCGCGACCGCGCGACGACGGGCCGCCTCCTCCAGGCGCTCGATCAGGCCCTGGCAACGCGCTGACCACGCGCCGACGTCACTCCGATGGCCCGTTTGCGCGGGTCGCGATCGCGGTGCCCGTACCGGTGCGCGATCATTTCCGCAGGTAGTGACCATGCAGAGCCGGGGGTACGGGGATGAAGACGGTCGGCAAGATAGGTGCGGCCGTGGCCGGACTGGCCGTGGTGGGGGGCGCTGTTTACGGCGTGACGCTGGCGGCCGGCGAGGACGGCGGGGCGGCGGCGGAGCAACGGCTGGGGGTGAAGCCGGGGGCGGCCGCGAGTCCGAGCCGTGACGCCGCGTCCGGGGCCACGGCCTCGGCCGTGCCGGGCGCGAAGCCGTTCACGCTCGTCGGCACCGGCGACATCATCCCGTACCCGTCGATCATCCAGCGGGCCGCCGACGACTCCGCGGAGAAGGGCGGCTACGACTTCCGGAAGATACTCGCCGGGGTCAAACCCGTCGTCTCCGCCGCCGACCTGGCGATATGCCACCACGAGATACCGTACGGCCGGCCCGGCGGCCCCTACACCGGATATCCCCTCTTCAAGGCCCCGCACCAGCTGGCCGACGCCCTCAAGGACGCCGGTTACGACAGCTGCTCGACCGCCTCGAACCACACCCTGGACGACGGGTACGACGGCCTCGTCCGCGTCCTCGACCACCTCGACCGCGTCGGCATCCGCCACGTCGGATCGGCCCGCGGCGCCGAGGAGGCCAAGGCCCCGGCCGTGGTCGAGGCCGGCGGGGCCAAGGTCGCCCAGCTCGACTACACGTACGGGACGAACGGCGTCCCGCTCCCCGACGGCAAGCCCTGGGCCGTGAACCTGATCGACCCGGTGCGGATCGTGGCCGACGCCCGCGCCGCGCGCGCGGCCGGCGCGCACGTCGTCGTCCTCAGCGTCCACTGGGGTTCCGAGTGGCAGACCGCCCCGGACAAGCAGCAGCTGGAGCTGGCCCAGGCACTGACCGCCTCGCACGGGGCGGACGGCCTCCCCGACATAGACCTGATCCTCGGCACCCACAACCACGTGCCGCAGCCGTACGAGAAGGTCAACGGCACCTGGGTGGTCTACGGCATGGGCGACCAGGTCGCCAGCTTCTACGAGGCCGAGAAGGCCCGCGGCAACATGTCCTCGATCCCCCGCTTCACCTTCGCCCCGGCGGCCGCCCACCCGGGCCGCTGGGAGGTGGTGAAGGCCGAGTACCTCACGCAGTTCTCGGACATGCGGCCGCCGTTCCGCGTCGTCTGCACCTCCTGCGAGGCCACCGGCTCCTCCGACGGCACGTACGCCGCCGCCGACCGCGAGGTGACGAAGGCCGTGATGTCGCGCGGCGCCGGGGAGCAGGGACTGACGCGCGCGACGCGGTAGGACCGGGGAACGGCCCGAGCCCTACGAGGCCCTGCCGCGCCGGGTGACGACCAGCGCGGCGGCGCCGAAGCCGAGGAGGATCAGCGCACCGCCGGTCACGTACGGGGTGAGCGAGCCGCCTCCGGTCTCGGCGAGGTCGGCCTGGGACCCGGAGCCGCCCGTGGTGGCCGTCTGGGGCTTGACGTCGGGCAGCTTCGAGGCACTGGCGGAGGGGGCGGGGGCGGCCGGGGACTCGCAGCGGGCCTCGGCGAGCACGATCTCCCCGTCGACCTCGGCGACGTTCAGGTCGAGCGGGTTCACCGACACCTTGAGCCGCAGCGCGGTCGCGGCGGCCGTGCTGGAGGTGGTCTGCGTGGTGGAGAGCTCCAGGGCCACCAGGCCGACCTTGGGGACCTCCACCTTGGTGGGGCCGTTCGCCGTGAGGGTGACCTTCTTGCCCAGGACGGTCACGGCGCCCGGGACGGCGGAGCTCGCGACCGGCTTCTCGCCCGCCTCGCAGACGGCCTTGGAGGTGACCTTCTCCACCTCGATCAGGGACAGCAGGGGCAGACCCGGGACGTGGATCCTGGCCTTCGCGAGGTTCGCCTCCGCCGCGGCGCGGTCGGCGTCGGCGGTGGCCTTGGAGGTGGCGACGTCGGCGCGCAGGACGCTCACCGGCTGCCCGCCCTCGACGCCGTCGACGGTGACGGTCAGCGCCGTCTTCGTGGCGTTCGCGGGGGCGCTGACCTCGTTGAGGGTCGCGTTCAGCGGGACGTGCACGGTCTTGTTGAGCAGGCCGACGTCCAGCGTGGTGCGCAGGACCACGGCGCTCGCCCTGCCCGCCCCCGGGTGGGATCCGGTGGAACCGGCCGAGCCGGTGGCGAAGGCGGGCGGGGCGGCGAGCAGGGCTACCGCTCCCGTGGCGACGAGCGCGGCCACGGGCATGCGGAAGGTGTTGCTGTTCAAGGTGGTGGAACCCCCAGGGAGATGGGAGCCGTCGCGCCGCCAATGGGGGACATTGCGCGCGCCGACGGCCTCGACCCGGGAATCTTTACGCACGGAGAGTGAACGGGGGTGAACCCGGAGCGAGTTCACCCCAAAGGGTGGTTTCCACGCATAGGTTCGAATACATGCGCCTCACCCGGAACGGGAGTTCCCTCCCATCCCGGGAATCTCGGCCACCAGGGCCCGCACCGGGCGTACACAACGACCGCGCCGCCGCCGACGTCACGCCCCGTCAACTCCCCGCCCACCCCCGCATCCCTGCGGACCTCAGGCCACGACCGCCCCGTTCACCACGACCCGCAGCGGATCCGCCAGCGCCCGTACGTCGGCCCGCGGATCGGCCTCGTAGACCACGAGGTCGGCCGGGGCGCCCTCGGTCAGGCCGGGCCTGCCGAGCCACTCGCGCGCGCCCCAGGCCGTCGCCGAGAGGGCCTGCAGCGGCGGGATCCCCGCCTTGACGAGCTCGCCGACCTCGGCCGCGACCAGGCCGTGCGGGAGGGAACCCCCCGCGTCCGTGCCGACGTAGACCCCGATGCCCGCGTCGTAGGCGGCGCGGACGGTGTCGTAGCGCCGCTCGTGCAGTCTGCGCATGTGCGCCGACCAGCGCGGGAACTTGGCCTCGCCGCCCGCGGCCATCTTCGGGAAGGTCGCGATGTTCACGAGGGTCGGGACGATGGCCACCCCGCGCTCCGCGAAGAGCGGGACGGTGTCCTCGGTGAGCCCCGTGGCGTGCTCGATGCAGTCGATGCCCGCCTCGACCAGGTCCCGCAGGGAGTCCTCGGCGAAGCAGTGCGCGGTGACGCGCGCCCCGAGGCGGTGGGCCTCGGCGATGGCCGCCTCGACCTCGGCGCGCGGCCAGCAGGCGGTCAGGTCCCCGACCTCGCGGTCGATCCAGTCCCCGACCAGCTTGACCCAGCCGTCGCCGCGCTGCGCCTCCCGGGCCACGTACGCGACGAGGTCCTCGGGCTCGATCTCGTGGGCGAAGTTGCGGATGTAGCGGCGGGAGCGGGCGATGTGCCGGCCCGCCCGGATGATCTTCGGCAGGTCCTCGCGGTCGTCGATCCAGCGGGTGTCGGAGGGGGATCCGGCATCGCGGATGAGGAGGGTGCCGGCGTCCCGGTCGGTCAGGGCCTGCCGTTCGGCGGTGTCCGCGTCCACCGGCCCGTGGGCGTCGAGCCCCACGTGGCAGTGCGCGTCGACCAGCCCGGGCAGCACCCACCCGGTGACCTCGGTGACCTCCCCGGCGCCGCGCGGGCGCTCGTAGGAGATCCGCCCGCCGATCACCCAGAGCTCGTCGCGGACCTCCTCGGGCCCGACCAGCACCCGCCCCTTCACGTGCAGTACCGCCCGGCCCACGTTGTCTCCATTGACCTCGTCGCTCATGGCGGCACTCTATGTGCGGGCTCGGTAGGCTCTCCAGGCCGGTCCGGACGTATCCGGACGAACGAGACCAGACCGCGAGAATGAAGAGAGCCGCACCGTGACCCACCCCCTCCTGGACCTTCCGCCCCTGACCGCCGCGCGCTTCGCGTCGATCGAGCGGGGGGTCGCGGAGCTGCTCGGCACCCGGGCCGACGTGGTGATCACCCAGGGCGAGGCGCTGCTGCCGCTGGAGGGATGCATCCGCTCGGGCGCACGGCCCGGTTCGACCGCGCTGAACGTGGTGACCGGCCCCTACGGGACCACCTTCGGCAACTGGCTGCGCGACTGCGGGGCGCAGGTCGTGGACCTGGAGGTCCCCTTCGACACCGCCGTGTCCGCCGAGCAGGTGGCCCGGGCCCTGGCGGAGCACCCGGAGATCGACTTCGTCTCCCTGGTCCACGCGGAGGCGGCCACCGGGAACACCAACCCGGTGGCGGAGATCGGCGAGGCCGTACGGGCCCACGGGGCGCTGTTCATGCTGGACGCGGTGGCCTCGGTGGGCGCGGAACCGCTGCTGCCGGACGCGTGGGGCGTGGACCTGTGCGTGATCGGCGCGCAGAAGGCGATGGGCGGACCGGCGGGGGTCTCGGCGGTGTCCGTCTCCGACCGCGCGTGGGCCCGCTTCGCGGAGAACGCCTCGGCGCCGCGCCGCTCGTACCTCTCCCTGCTGGACTGGAAGGAGCGCTGGATCGACGGCGGGCGCACCGCGCTGCCGCACGCTCCCGCGCAGCTGGAGATGCTGGCGCTGGAAGCCTGCCTGGACCGCATCGCGGCCGAGGGCCTGGCGGCGGTGGAGGCCCGCCACGCGGCCGCCGCGGCGGCGACCCGGGCGGGTGCGGCGGCGCTGGGCATCGCCCCGTACGTCGGCCGGGACGCGGCGGCGGCCCCGGTGGCCACCACCCTGCGGGTCCCGGAGGCCTCCACCGTGGTGGCGAAGGCCCTCGCGGCGGATCCGGCGGCCCCCCTCGCGGCGGGCGGCGGGGCACTGGCCCGGGAGATGGTCCGGGTCAACCACTACGGCACGGCGGCCTCCCCGGACGCCGTCGGAGCCGGCCTGACGGCCCTGGCCGGTGCGCTGTCGGTGGACCCGGCCGCGGCCCTCGCGGCGGCGGGCTCGGCCTGGTCGGCGGCGCTGCCCTCGGCCTGAGCCGGCCTGAGCGATGCGGTGGTCCGGGCGCCTTGCCGGTGAGGCGGTTGGGCCGTCGGGCCGCCCTGCCGGTGAGGCGGTTGGGCAGCCCGGCCGCCCTGCCGGTGCGGGGGTCCGGCCGACAGCCGGCCGCCGGTCCGCCCGACTGCCCGCCCGCCCGGGTTCAGCCCTCCAGGCGGTTCAGCAGCCGGTCCACGTCCGCCTCGGTGTTGTAGAGGTGGAAGGAGGCCCGCAGGCTTCCCGCCCGGGCGGACGCGGAGATGCCCGCGGCGAGCAGGGCGGCCTGACGGTGGGCCAGTCCCGGTACCGAGACGATCGGGGATCCGCCCGGGACGGGCTCGTGGCCCAGCCGGGCCAGACCGGCGCGGTAGCGGGCGGCCAGGGCGGTGTCGTGGGCGTGGACGGCGTCGATGCCGATCCGTTCCAGCAGGGCCAGCGCGGGCTCGGCGGCGTGGTAGGCCAGGAAGGCCGGTGATTCGTCGAAGCGCCGGGCCCCGGGGGCGAGTTCGCGCAGCGGGCCATAGATGGCGTCCCACATGTCGGCGAGTGCCACCCAGCCGGCGTGCAGCGGGGTCAGGGCGTCCTGGGCCTCCTCCGAGACCGTGAGGTAGGAGACCCCGCGCGAGGCGAGCAGCCACTTGTAGCCGGCGGTGACCGTGTAGTCGTAGGGGCTCGCGTCGAAGGGCAGCCAGCCGGCCGCCTGCGAGGCGTCGACCAGCATCCGCGCCCCGTGCGCGGTGGTCGCGGCGCGGACGGCCGCCAGGTCCGCCGTACGCCCGTCGGCGGACTGTACGGCGCTCAGCGCGACCAGTGCGGTGTCCGGGCCGACGGCTTCGGCGAGGGACTCCAGCGGGGCGAAGCGGACCTTGAGGTCGTCGCGCACCGCGAAGGGGTTGATGTCGGAGGCGAACTCACCCTGCGGGCAGAGGACTTCGGATCCGGGCGGCAGGGAGGCGGAGACCAGGCCGACATGGGTGGAGACGGCCGAGCCGACGGCCACGCGGTCCGCGGGGACCCCGACGAGGCGGGCGAACGACTCCCGGACCCGCTCGACGCGGTCGAAGTCGCCGAAGCCCTCCGGGAGTCCGGCCCCGGCCGCCTCCGCGAGCCGCCGCACCTCGGTGACGGCGGCTCGCGGGAGGATCCCGCAGGTGGCGGTGTTGAGATAGGTGAGGGAGGGCGCGAACTCGTCGCGGACGATCCCGGGCGCAGAGAGGTCCATGACCTTCACTCTGCGCCAGGACCATCCCAAAGTCCATTGCCGAACTTCCCTCACCACACCAAAGGACTACTTATAGCGGGGCCTTACGGGCTCGGCACCGCGCACGCACCGTCGGGCTCGCACGCCTCGCCCTCGGGGGCCGCGGGCGCGAGGACCTCGCGGCCGGCCCAGGCCTGCTCCAGCGCCCGCGTGAACACCTCGGCGGGCTGGCCGCCGGAGATCCCGTAGCGGCGGTCCAGCACGAAGAACGGCACGGCGTTCGCGCCCAGCTCGGCCGCTTCGCGCTCGTCGGCCCGCACCTCGGCGGCGTACGCGGACTCGTCGGCGAGCACCGCGCGGGCCTCCGCCTCGTCCAGTCCCGCCTCGACGGCGAGCGTGACGAGCACCTCGGAGTCGAAGACGGAGCGCTCCTCGCCGAAGTTGGCGCGGTAGGCGAGGTCGAGCAGCTCCTCCTGGCGGCCCCGGTCGGCGGCGAGGTGCAGCAGGCGGTGGATGTCGAAGGTGTTGCCGTGGTCACGGCCCTCGGTGCGGTACGTCAGCCCCTCGGCGCGGGCGCTCTCGGCGACGTGCTCCTCCATGCCGCGGGCCTCCTCCAGGGTGCGGCCGTACTTCTTGGCCAGCATCTCCAGGACGGGCGCCACCTGGCCCTTGGGGCCGTTCGGGTCGAGCTCGAAGGAGCGGTAGACCACCTCGACCTCCTCGCGGTGTGCGAAGTCGGCCAGCCCCTTGGCGAACCGGGCCTTGCCGATGTAGCACCACGGGCAGGCGATGTCGCTCCAGATCTCGACGCGCATGTTCCTTCTTCCCTCCACGGAATCAACTGTTCCGTGTTCAACCATCTGCCGCCGCGTCTCATTCCCCGGACGGACCGGTCCCCGGGCGGGTCACTCCCCGGCCGTGTCCCCCACGGTGAGCCACAGGATGCGGTGCGAGCCCGCGACCCGGGCTCCGGTGGGATCCGGGCGCCAGCCGTGGGTGGCGTAGAAGGCCTGGGCGCGCAGGTTGTGCTCGTAGACCTCCAGGCGGACCCTGCGGACGCCGGCGCGGCGCCAGGCGTCGAGGCAGGCGGCGTGCAGGGCCGCCCCCGTGCCGCGGCGCCAGTGGTCGGGGTCCACGTGCAGCTGGGTGAGGGTGGTCTCGCCGTCGGCGGTACGGAACGCCGCCACCCCGGTGAGCTCGCCGCCGCTCTCGGCGCACAGCACCCCGCCGTCCGCCCCGGCACGGGCCACCGCCCGGGACCAGCCCTCGCGGGCGCGCGCCAGCTCGGCGGCGCCGCCGTAGGCCTCCTCGGGTATCCGGCCCCGGTAATAGGTGGACCGGGCCCGGGTGTGGAGGGCGGCGATGGCGTCGAGGTCTTCGGGCTGCGCGGTCCGGATCATGGGAAGGAGAACGCGCCGGGAACCTGGTCGGTTCCCGGCGCGGCCGCCCCTTCGGCCGGGGCCGCTACTTCTTCAGCCAGGCCTGCATCATCTTCTGCGCGACCGGCGCGGCCAGCTTGCCGCCGCCGATCTCCGACCGGTCGGTGTCCGAGCGCTCGACCACCACAGCGACCACGATCTGCTTGC
This sequence comes from Streptomyces sp. NPDC104226, assembly GCF_055584085.1. NCBI lineage: Bacteria > Bacillati > Actinomycetota > Actinomycetes > Kitasatosporales > Streptomycetaceae > Streptomyces > Streptomyces sp. NPDC104226. The sequence goes on along the minus strand of NZ_JBVJMS010000016.1, from coordinate 94,176 downwards.
CGCCCATCTTCCCGTACGAGGTGAACCAGGCGAGCGGCGCCAGGCTGTTGTTCACACCGCGCTGGGCGGTACCGGTCTTGGCCCCGACCTCGGCGCCCGTGACCAGCGCGGGCTTGCCGCCGCCCTCGGTGGCGACCGTCCGCATCGCGTCCCGGATCATCGAGGCGGTCTTCTCGCTCATCACCTGCTGGGACTTGGGGTCCTTGAAGCTCTGCAGCACGTTGCCGTTGGAATCGGTGACCTCGGAGACCTCGTGCGGGGCGACCAGCTTGCCGCCGTTCTCGATCGCGGCCGTCACCATCGCCATCTGGAGCGGCGTGGCCTGGACGTCGAACTGGCCGATACCGGTCTGTGCGACCTGGTCGACCGACATCTTCTTCGTCGGGTACTTGCTGGCCGGGCGGGCCGCGACGGGGATCTCCTGCTCCACGTTGAAGCCGAGCTTCTCCGCCATGGCCTTCATCTTGTCCTGGCCGAGCTTGTGGGCGAACTCCGCGAAGACGTTGTTGCAGGACAGCCGCAGTGCGGTCCGGGGAGAGACGTTGTTGCAGCCCGCGTCACCCGCCTCGCTGGGCAGCTTGGTCCGCGTGCCGGGGATCGTGTAGTCGCCCGGGATCCCGGTCGGCGTGTCGATGTTCGTGACCAGGCCGTTCTCGATGGCCGCCGCCAGGGTGACCAGCTTGAAGGTGGAACCGGGCGCCTGCGGCTTGCGCAGCGCCGTGTTCTCCAGGGCCTTGCCCTTGTCGGCGTTGAGCACGTCCCAGGCCTTCTGGTCCGCCTCGCCCGCCCCCGCGATGCTGCCCGGGTCGAAGGACGGGTTGTTCACGACGGCGAGGATCTCTCCGGTCGTCGGATCGATCGCCACGGCCGAGCCCTGCATGCCGTTGAGCGCGTCGTAGCCGGCCTTCTGGACGTCCTTGTCGATCGTGGTCAGCACGTTGCCCGGGGCTGCCCGCTTGTTGGTGAGCGTGTCCATGACGCTCTTGAGCCGGTTGTCGGTGCCGTTGAGGACGTCCCTGTAGACGCCCTCCAGCATGCTCGCCCCGAAGGCCTGGGAGCTGTAGCCGGTGATCGGGGCGTACAGCGGCCCGTCGGTGTAGGTCCGCTTGTACCGGAAGTCCTTGCCGCCCGTGTCGGCGGAGCCGGTGATCGCCTCCCCGCCCACGATGATGTTCCCCAACGGGTTCTCGTACTTCCCGATGAGGTTGCGCCGGTTGTTCTTGTCGTCTGCGAGGGCCTGGCCTTGGTACGCCTGCACCCACGTGACCCGCACCAACAGGGCCAGCACCAGAAGCAGACAGAAGACCGACGCACGCCTGATCGTCTTGTTCATCCCCCAGAAGGACGACCCAGCCGTCCCAGCCGTTCCGCTCTGCCCCGATTGTGGCGGAGTTCTCAGCCTTTCTTCATGAGGAAGCCGCCCTCGTACGCCGCGATGACCGCCTGGGTCCGGTCCCGGGAACCGGTCTTGGCCAGCACCGCGGCCACGTGCGTCTTGACCGTCTGCGGGCCGACTCCGAGCCGCTCGCTCACCTCGTGGTTGGAGAGCCCGGCGGCCATCAGCCGCAGCACGTCGGCCTCCCGGTCCGTGAGCCGGGCGACCCAGGGGGCGGCGGCCGGGACGCCCCCGGGCGGGGTGTGGGCGGCGGCCAGGGAGCGGACGGCCGCCGGGAAGAGCAGCGAGTCCCCGCGCGCCACGAGCCGGACCGCGGCGGTCAGCTCGTCGGGGTCGGCCCGCTTGAGGAGGAACCCGGCGGCTCCCGCGCGCAGCGCGTCGTACACGTAGGCGTCGTTCTCGAAGGTGGTCACCACCACGATCCGGGGCGGCTCGGCCATGGTGGCGAGGATCCGCTCGGTGGCCCGGATGCCGTCGATCTCCGGCATCCGCACGTCCATCAGCACCACGTCCGGGGCGAGCGCCCGGACCACCGCCACGGCCTCGGCTCCGGTGGCCGCCTCCCCGACCACCTCCAGGTCGGGCTCGGCATCGAGGATGACCCGCAGGGCGGTACGGACCATCCGCTCGTCGTCGGCCACGACCAGCCGCAGCGGCGGCCGGGCCGACGGTGGCGCCGGGATCGGCGTCGTCATCGGCGCAGGCGGCGTCGGCACAGTCGGCGTCGTCACCGGACGCCCCCACCAATCGGGAGGGCGGCCCGCAGCCGCCACCGGCCCTCGTGCGGCCCGGCCTCGACCTGTCCGCCGAGCAGCGCGGCCCGCTCGGCGGCTCCTTGCAGACCCCGGCCCCCGCTGGTGCGGGCCCCCGGAGCGGCCGCGGCCGCCGGATCGTTCGTCATGGTGATCTCCAGTTCTTCGTCTCCACCGCGCACCCGTACGAGGATCCGCAGATCGACCGGGCCCGTCCCGTGCCGCAGTGCGTTGCTCAGCCCCTCCTGCACGATCCGGTACGCCTCCCGGGAGGCGATCGCCGGAAGCCGCCCCCAGTCGCCGGCCGGTCCCGGGTCCTGGCGGGCGGTGATCGGGATCCCGGAGGCCCGGCTGCGGGCCAGCAGCCCGTCGAGGTCGGCGGCGAGCGTCGGAGCGGCGGGCAGCCCGCCACCCCCGGCGCCCGCTCCGTCGTCCTCGCGCAGCAGGCCGAGGACGGCGTCCAGCTCCCCCACCGTGCGCCGGGTGGTGTCCTCGATCGCGGCCAGCGCCTCCCGGACGAAGCCGGGGTCGCTGTCGAGCACCCGCCGGGCGGCGCTCGCCTGGAGGGCGACCGCGCTCAGGGCGTGCCCGACGGCGTCGTGCAGCTCCCGCGCGAGCCGGTTGCGGACCGCCAGGTCCGCGGCGCGCTCCTCGGCGGCCGCCAGCCGGTCCGCCGCCGTCGGCCCCAGCAGTACGGGCGCCAGCCGTGCCAGCAGCGCCCCCGCACCGGCGGCGCACAGTACGAGCCCGGCCAGCAGCGCGATCCCGAGCAAGGGGGCCGCGTACCGATGGGCCTGTACGTCGAACGGGCCGATCCCGACCGGCAGCTCCCGCAGCGCGCTCACGAACGGCAGGGCGAGCAGCACCACCGCCATGGGCGGCACCGCCAGGCTCACCCCGCTGACCAGGGCACCTACCCCCAGGTGCAGGGTCCACCAGGCCGCGGCCCTCCCCCGGGCCGCCCAGCTCCGGGCCGGCCCCTCGGCGAACCGCTCCCCCGGCACCCCGCACAGGGCCCGGGCGGCGGCCACCGACATCGGCCGGACCAGCCGGAGCAGCCCGGTGACGGCGACGAGCGGGAGGGCGGCGGCGTAGGCGGCGAGGCTGAGCGGGAGGGAGGCCGTTGCGTTGGCCCCGCCTGCGAGGAAGCCGACCACCACCTCCGTGAGCAGGAAGTACGGCATCAGCAGGGCCCCGCCGAGGATCAGATGGATCCAGCGCAGGGGTCTCCACCTCGGCCGCCGCTCCACTCCCGCCCCTCCCTCAGACCGCGCGGCGGCCGGCGAGGAACCGCCCCAGGACTGCGGTCGCGAGGAGGGCTGTGATCATCTGACCACCGTAGATCACATAGCTCGCGGTGGTGGTCCGTTCGCCGGGAGCCGGGTCGCCGCTGGTGAAGGCCGCCAGCATCCACATCCCCCAGCACAGGGTCGCCGCCGCCCCGGTCCACGCCACGGCCAGGGGCCATCCCGCCCGCCGGGTCCCGCCCCTGGCCAGCAGCAGCGCTCCCACGGCCGCGGTCAGCGCGCATATCCCGTGGACCGCGGAGCCCACGGCGGTGTCCGAGGAGTACTGCGCGATCTGCGACGCGTTGCGCCCGGCCGTGCCGCCCAGTGCCCAGTAGAAGTGCGCCGCCGCGACCGCCGCCCCGAGTGCTACCGCGGCTCCCGCCACCACCCCCGTGGGTGACGGGAGCCGCGTGCCGAGGGGGCCCTGCCAGAGCCGGCCCCAGCGCTCCCGCGCATAGGGGACGAAGAGGCCTGCCAGGGCTATCGCTTGGACGATGAAGCCCGTGTAGACGACGTGGAAGACCCAGTCGTCGAGGAAGGGCCTGCCCGCGGCCCGCTCGACCGCGTCCGGTCCCAGGCCCAGGCCCCGCAGGAGCAGTTGGCCGGGGAACCCGATCACTATGGGCGTGAGCAGGCCTGTGGCGACGAAGCTCGGAACGACCAGCAGCCAGGCCGGAACCCGTTTGCCCCAGGGTCTGATGAGCACCAGCACGAGCAGGATCACGGCCGCGTCCATCAGCACCGTGACGGCATTCGCCACGGTGAGGAACAGCCGGGGCTCCAGCAGCACGCTGCCGGGAGGTATCCCGAGGTGACTCCCGGTCAGCCAGGCGGCCTTCAGCGTCAGGTAGGGGAGGGTGGCGGCGACGGCCACCGCTGCCAGGACCTTGCGCCCGACCCCGACCCCGGTCCCGACCCCGGTCCGGGGCCCGCCCGGCGCAGAGGCGGAGGTCACGGAAGCTGAGGTCGGTACGGAGTCGTGGGCCGGTCGGGATGCGGGCTGCGGCTGCGCGGTTCGTGTGGTCATGGCTCAACGGTCCCGCGTCCGTCGCCCCGCCACCTCCCCCTTGAAGGGGAACCGCCTCCCCCGCCCGGGGGAGGAACCGGGCCCTCCGCAGCGCCGCCCGGCAGCAACCCCGCGCGCAGCCCGCGGCAGCCCCGCAGCGACTCCGCCGCTACATGCGCCGCGTCACCACCGACAGCCGGTCGCGCGCCGCGAACAGTGCCGCCTTGATGCCCCGTTCGTGCCCGGGCGTCAGCCGCGCCACCGGCACCGAGCAGCTCACCGCGTCCCGCGCCGGCGTCCGGTACGGCACGGCCACGCCGAAGCAGCGCAGTCCCAGCGTGTTCTCCTCCCGGTCCACCGCGTACCCCTGCTCCCGCACCAGGGCCAGCTCCTCGATGAGCCGGTCCCGGTCGGTGATGGTGTGCTCGGTGACGGCTTCGAGGCGCCGCGGCAGCAGGGCGCGTACCTCCTCGTCCGTGTGCGTGGCCAGCAGCGCCTTGCCGAGGGCCGTCGAGTGCACCGGCAGCCGCCGCCCGACGCGGGTGAAGGGACGCAGGTAGTGCTGGGACTGCCGGGTCGCCAGGTAGACCACGCTCGTCCCGTCCATGCGGGCCAGGTGGATGGTCTCCGTCGTGTCGTCGGAGAGCCGGTCCAGCGTGGGCCGCGCCGCCGCCACCACCTCGTCCCCGTCGATGTAGGAGCTGCCGACGAGCAGGGCCCGTACGCCGATGCCGTACCGCGTGCCCGTCGCGTCCGTCTCCACCCAGCCCAGGTTCACCAGGGTGCGCAGCAGCATGTAGAGGCTGGATTTGGGCAGGGAGAGGTCGCTCTGGATGTCGGCAAGGCTGTGCAGCCCCGGCCGGGACGCGAAGTGCTCCAGCAACTGGACCGTGCGTACCGCCGACTTGACGGCCGCCGGTGCGCCCGAGCCCCCCGACTCAGCTGTGGTGGTCATCCGCCTTCGCGCCCCTCTGTTCTCTTGCTGTCTCTTGTCAACCCGGAAGACACGGAAATAGAGTCCACGGTGGATGTGATCATTCATCCAACTGAACAGCGTTCACAATACTGAACGCGTCCGCGCGGGTCAGCGTAGATCCAGGAGGCAGTTCGCCATGGCAGCAACACCAGTCTGGAGTGTGGACCCCCGCACCGGGAAGCACCGCGAGCAGGTTGCGGTGGAGGCCACACCCCGGGAGGTGGACGCGGCCGTGCGTGCGGCCCACGCCGCCCGCGGCTCGCTGGCCGATGCCGGGAGGCGCGCCGCCTTCCTGCGCACCGCCGCCGACCTGCTCGACGAGGCGGCCTCCCACGTCGTCGAGGCCGCCGACGCCGAGACCGCGCTCGGGCCCGTCCGGCTCACCGGCGAGCTGGCCCGCACCACGGGCCAGTTCCGCGCCTTCGCCGACGCCGTGGACGAGGGCTCCTACCTCGACATCCGCATCGACCGCGCCGATCCCACCACCGCTCCGCCCCGCCCCGAGCTGCGCCGCTACAAGGTGCCGCTGGGCGTGGTCGCGGTCTACGCCGCCTCCAACTTTCCCCTCGCCTTCTCCGTGCCCGGCGGCGACACCGCCAGCGCGCTGGCCGCGGGCTGCCCGGTCGTGGTCAAGGCGCACCCCGACCACCCGGCCACCTCCGAGCTGTGCGCCTCGCTGCTGCGCCGGGCCGCCGTCGCCTCCGGGCTGCCCGCCGAGGTCGTCGCCGTGGTCCACGGCTTCGACGCGGGCCTGGAGCTGATCCGGCACCCGCTGGTCTCCGCCGCCGGGTTCACCGGGTCCATCCGGGGCGGGCGGGCCCTGTTCGACGCGGCCGCCGCGCGGCCCGTGCCGATCCCCTTCCACGGGGAACTGGGCTCCCTGAACCCGGTCGTGGTCACCGCGGCGGCCGCCGCGGAACGCGCCGAGGAGATCGGCGGCGGGCTGGCCGGCTCGGTCACGCTCGGCGTCGGCCAGTTCTGCGTCAAGCCGGGCCTGGTCCTCGTCCCCGAGGGCGCGGACGGGGACCGGCTCGCGGGCGCCCTGTCCAAGGCGCTCGGCGAGACCGGGCCCGGGGTGCTCCTCGACCACCGGATGCGGGAGAACTTCGTCGCCGGGGTCAGCGAACGCGCCGCGCTGCCCGGGGTCGACGCGCCCGTCACGCCCGGCGCGGGCGGCGAGCACACCGTCGGCGCGGGCTACCTGAGCGTGCCGGTGCGGACCCTGCTGGAGGGCGGACCCTACGAGGTGCTCCTGGAGGAGTGCTTCGGCCCGGTCACCGTGCTGGCCCGGTACGCCGGCCAGGACGAGGCCGCCGCCCTGCTCGGGCGGCTCCCCGGCAACCTCACCGCGACCCTGCAGCTGTCGGCCGCCGAGGCGGACGGCGGCCCGGGTCCGGCGGCGGAGCTGATCTCCCAGGTCACGGCGCTGGCGGGCCGGGTCGTGGTCAACGGCTGGCCGACCGGTGTGGCGGTGGCCCCGGCCCAGCACCACGGAGGCCCCTACCCGGCGGCGACCTCCCACTCCACCTCGGTCGGCGGCACGGCGATCGAGCGCTGGCTGCGCCCGGTGGCCTACCAGTCGGTGCCGGACGCCCTGCTCCCGGCGGAACTCCGCGAGGCCAACCCCCTGAACCTCCCGCGCCGGGTCACGGGAGGCTAGGCCGTCTCTTTCTGATCTTGTCGGCCGACGCGGGCCCGGCACGATCCGAAAGAGACGGCCCAGGCCGTGGAGGCCCGGTCAGCCGTTCAGGACCCGGGCCTTCTCCGCAGCGAACTCCTCGTCGGTGAGCAGGCCCTGGGCCTTCAGTTCGGCCAGCGCGGTGAGCTGGCCGACCCTGTCGACCGGCGCCGCGGCGGGCGGGGGCGGCGGCGCCTGCTGCGACTGCTGCCAGGCCTGCTGCTGCGCGGCCGCCTGGGCCGCCGCCTGGTCGACCAGGGCCTGCTGCTCGGCGTCCGCCGAGTACTGCCGCTGCGCGGCGCGCTCCGCCTGGTTGCGCTGCACCCGGCCGGAGACCGCGGTGGCCGTACCCGCCACGACCGCGGTGCGCGCCATCGCGCCCAGCAGACCCGGGCGCCCGAAACGTCGAGGCATGACCGTCCTCCCCTACTTCTCGTCCAGTGCGGCGACGGCGCGTTCCACGCTGTCCCGCGGAATGCGTTCCATGAAGAGCACCTCTCCCCCGGACCCCCGCAGCGCCGAGGCCAGGCGGGTGGCCCAGGAGTTCTCCCAGACCACCACGAGGGCCGAGGACTCCGGGGCGAGGCCCTGCGCGACGGTCTCCAGGTCCTCGTCGCTCAGCAGGTCGAACTCCTCGCCGAGGACCCGCTCGAACTGACCGGCCACCTCGGAGTCGGCGAGCTCCACCACGGACACCGCGCCGTCCCGCTCCTTGCGGACGAAGGTGAGGTCCAGGATGCGCACCACTCCGCTCTCCTGGAGCTCGCGCAGGGCGGGGGCCACGTCGCCGTTGAACCGGTTGCCGTCGAAGGCGACCACGGCGACGTCCACCGGTCCGATCGATTCGACTGTGAGAGCTGCACCAGCAGGCATGAGCAAGACCTCTTCCGTAGCGCATGAAATCACCGCAAAAAGGATCTTACTCGGCACGGCTGGGACCGCACGGCGGGGCACATATTGCGTTGCGGTCCGCCGCCCGGGGACGGCACGCTCGGCCCCATGCCAAGACCTCACGGATTCACGTACGAACAACGGGGCGACCAGAGCGTCGTCATCACCCACCAGGGCCGGTCCGCCGCCACCCTCCGGGGCGGGCGGGCCGCCGCCTTCCTGGCCGAGGTCGAAGCGGGTGACGCCCAGCTCGTGATGGCGCGCTGGACCGGCTCGTACAAGTTCGGCAACGAGCGGACGGCCAGGAACCACCCCCGGAACCAGGGCCGCGTCTGAGACGCGGGCGGGACGGGGGGGTGGGGCGTGGATGGGGCACGGGTGGAGCACGGGTGGGACGCGGGTGAAGAAGCGGGAAACCGGGTGAAAGTAAGGGAACGGCAAAGCCACCTCGGTCGTTCTCCCGGCATGACCGCTATGACCCCTGGTTCCAACCTGCCGCTCAATGCCGTCCGCGTGACGGTGGACGTGGCTGCCCCGGTGCGGCTCGACGTGTCCGCGCTGCTGCTGGCCGCCGACGGCAAGGTGCGTTCCGACGCCGATTTCATCTTCTTCAACCAGCCGTCCGGCCCCGGCGTCACCTACCGCTCGGGCGGCGGCACGGCACCGGACTCGATCACCGTGGACACCGGTGCGGTCCCGCCCGGCATCGAGCGGATCGTCGTCACCGCCAGCCCGGACGCCGCGGGCCAGACCTTCCAGGGCATCGAGCCCACCGCCACCGTGCGGGACGCCGGAGGCGGAGCGGTGATCTCCACCTTCACCCCGCCGCAGCTCGGCACGGAGACCGCCCTGGTGGTCGTCGAGATCTACCAGCGCGGCGGCGTGTGGAAGGTGCGCGCGGTCGGCCAGGGGTACGCGAACGGCCTCGCCGGAATCGCCACCGACTTCGGGGTCTCGGTGGACGAGGAGCCGGCTCCGGCCGCCGCCCCGGCCCCGGTCGCCCCGCCCGTCCCGCCGGCGCCCCCGGCTCCCCCCACCTACGCGGCCTCCCCCTGGCTCACCACCGGCGCCCCCGGGGCCACCCCGGCGCCCGCGCCGGTCGCCCCCGCACCGGTCGCGGCTCCGGCCGCCGCTGCCGCCCCCGGTACCGGGAAGATCAACCTCGACAAGGGCCGGGTCAGCCTCCAGAAGAACCAGACCGTGTCCCTCGTCAAGGGCGGCCGGCCGCTGCTCTCCCAGGTCAAGATGGGCCTCGGCTGGGAGCCCGCGTTCCGCGGCCGGGACATCGACCTGGACGCCTCGGTCATCGCGTACGGCCCGCAGCGCAACCACATCGACAGCTGCTACTTCGGCAAGCTCTCCATCCTGGGCGGCTCCATCAAGCACTCCGGGGACAACCTCACCGGTGAGGGCGCGGGCGACGACGAGGTGATCGTCGTCGACCTCGGGCGGCTGCCCGCGGACGCGACGGGGCTCGTCTTCACCGTCAACTCCTTCTCGGGGCAGAAGTTCACCGAGGTGGCCAAGGCCTACTGCCGCCTCATCGACGCCGCGACCAACGAGGAACTGGTCCGCTTCGACCTCACCAGTGCCGAGCCGCAGACCGGCGTGATGATGGCCAAGCTGATCAGGCAGTTCTCGGGCGAATGGGAGATGACGGCCATGGGCGAGTTTGTGAAGTCGCGCACAGTGCGGGGCATGGTCAAGCCGGCCGCACAGGCACTCTGAGCAGGTGAGCGGGCACATGGAGCGACGGACGCCTGCTCCGGGGTGATCTGTTCCACGCTTAATACGGAGGTCGCTGTCAGTGCCCGCCCGTAGCCTTGGAGGCATGCACCAGACACTCCAGCCCGCGGGCCCCGCGCGCCCGTCCGCCGCCGAGGCGAACGAGGCGATCCGGCAGCTCGTCGAGAGCCGGGTGGACGGCGAGTGGCCCTCCGAGGCGTACGAGTTCCTCCTCGAAGAGTGGGCCGCGGCCAGCCGCGCCGAAGCTCAGTAGACGACCAGACGGACAGAAGACCAGCAGCACAGCAGCACGGACGAGACGACGAGAAGAGCCGCCGGGGCCGAAGCCCCGGCGGCTCTTCTCATGTCCGCCGCCCGCGGCGCTCAGCAGCCGCGCCGCCACGGTCCCGTGATGGCCAGCATGATGCCCGGGTCCTGGATGTTGGCGAACAGGGTCCGCCCGTCCGGCGAGAAGCAGACCCCCGTGAACTCCGAGTACTCGGGCTCCTCGTCCGTCCCCATGTTCATCTCGTTGCGGGCCAGCGGGTACGTGCGCCCCGACTCCGTGGCGCCGAAGAGGTGCTGCAGACCCGAGCCGTCCTCGGCGATGACGAGGCCGCCGTACGGGGAGACCGTGATGTTGTCCGGTCCGTCGTACCCGCCGTCCACCGACGGGTCGGCGTTCACCCCGAGCAGGACCTGCAGCCGCACCGTGCGCCGCTTGGGGTCGTAGAACCACACCTGGCCGTCGTGGGCCGCGCCGGGGCTCTCCTCACGGGCGTAGGAGGAGACGAAGTACGCCCCGCCGTCGGCCCACCACATGCCCTCCAGCTTGCGCGCGCGGGTCACGGCCGACTCCCCGAACTGCTTGCGCACCGCCACGGTGCGCGCGTCGCGGTCCGGGACCGGCGCCCAGTCCACCCCGTAGGTGGTGCCGATCTTCGTCGCGCGCGAGAGGTCGTCGACGAACCGCCCGGCGCTGTCGAAGCACTTGGCGGCCGCCAGCACACCGGCGTCGTCGGCGAGCGTACGGAGCTTGCCGCGCCCGTGCCGGAAGCCGCTCGGCGGGGTCCAGCGGAAGAGCAGCCCGTTGGGGTTGGAGGCGTCCTCGGTGAGGTAGGCGTGGCCCGTCCGCGGGTCGATGACCACGGCCTCGTGGTCGTAGCGCCCGAACGCCTTGACCGGCTTCGGCCCGAGGTTGGCGCGGCGGTCGTGCGGGTCCACCTCGAAGACGTAGCCGTGGTCCTTGGTCATGCCGTTCTTGCCGGCGAGGTCCGAGTTCTCCTCGCAGGTCAGCCAGGTGCCCCAGGGGGTCGAGCCGCCCGCGCAGTTGGTCGACGTACCGGAGATGCCCACCCACTCGGCGACCTCGCCGCCGCGCCGGACCTCGACGACCGTGCAGCCACCGGCCGCGGCCGGGTCGTAGACGAGGCCCTCGGTGATCGGGACGGGGTGCTTCCAGTTCGCGCGGGGGCCCTTCAGCTCGTGGTTGTTGACGAGGAGGGTGACGCCCCGGTGGCCCTCGAAGGCGGCCGTGCCGTCGTGGTTGGACGGGGTGATCTCGCCCGAGTCGAGCTTGGTGACACCGCTGTGGGTGATCACGCGGTACGTGAACCCCGCGGGGAGGGCAAGGATGCCGGCCGGGTCGGGGACGAGCGGGCCGTAGCCGGGGCGGCGGCCGGGACCGTGGTCCTGCCCCCGGTCCAGGCCGACGCCCTGCCCCGCCCCGCCGTCCGCGGCGAGGGCCCCGGGGGCGGTGGCCAGTGCGCCGACCGTTCCGGTGAGGGCGACTCCCGCACCCGCGAGTGCGGTGCGGGCGGTGAAGTCTCTACGGCTGAGCGGCATCGGGTCTCCAGGGGTGGGGAGGTGGTGCGCCTGTCGTGCGGTCGTCGGCGCACACGCTCCCGCCCGCACGTGAACGCCGACTGAACTACCCGGGAAGACGAGTCGACCCCTTCACCGGCGTCCCCGTTGGCCGAGTCCCTTGCGGGAACGGCCGGTTACCAACGCCTCACACGCCCCGGGAACGCGCCTTGAACGCGGCCTTCCGCGCCTCCTTGGCCGCCTTCTTGTCGGGGTGCAGCCGCCCCATCGCCTCCAGCACGTAGGCCGTCGCCGGGTGCTCCACCCGCCAGGCCTGCTCGAAGAACCCGGCGTGATGGGCGGTCAGCGACTCGATCAGGAGCGGCAGCTCCGCCTCCGAGCCCTCCCCGCCGTCGGCCCCACCCGCTCCCCCACCGCTCGCGAGCTGCGCCGCGATCGTGTCGACGGTCAGCCAGAACACCATCTCCTCGTCCGGCGCCGGTACGTCGGTCACCCCGCGCTCGGCGAGCCAGACGCGGGCGAGCCCGCCGAGCTCCGCGTCGTCCAGTACCGCGCGGACCGCCTGCTCGGCCTCCGCTCCGGTCGGAGCGAGGGCCTGCTGGCAGCGCAGCCGGCGCAGCGGGCCGCCCGGGTCGGCGCCGCGGGCGGCGGCGAGCAGCTCCGTGACGGCTTCGGGTACGGGGCGGCCGGCCAGCCAGTGTTCGATCTCGGCCTGCGCGGCGGCCTCGGAGTAGTGGGAGACCACGTCGAGCAGGACGTCCGCGCCCTTGCCGGCCAGTTCGCCGACGGCCGGGGCCTCGACGCCCGCCTCCAGCATGCGCGCCCGGATCCCGTACAGCCCGAGGGGGGTCAGGCGCACCAGCCCGTACCGGGAGACGTCCTCCTCTTCGGCGGCGCCGCCGGGGCCCGCGGCCGTGAGGAACTCCTCGTCCTCCGCCTCCGCCATCAGCGCCTCGTCGACGGGACGGAACTCGACCAGCCCGATCGGCTCCAGCTGCCGGAACTGGTCGTCGAGGCGCATCATCGCGTCCGAGACCTGCTCCAGTACGGCGTCGGTGGGGTCGCCCATGTCGTCCGGCACCACCATCGAGGCGGCGAGCACCGGGAGCGGCACCGGGCCGTCGGCCGTGCCGCCTTCGGCCACGGCGAGCAGGTAGAGGTTGGCGAGGACCCCGTCGAGGAAGTCGGCCTCGCGGCTCGGGTTCCAGTCGAGCTGGTCGAAGTCGATCTCGCCGCCCGCGTCGAGGGCGTCGACGAGGTCGTCCAGGGCCGGTACCGCCGCGTCCGCGAGGACGGTGTCCAGGGCCGCCAGCCACAGGTCGAGCACGTCGCCGGGGGTTCCGCCGGTCACCAGCGCCAGGTCCTCGCCGGGTTCGGCGGTGCCGAACTCCCGGTCCTCGCCGGACGCTTCCCCGGAGGCGGAGCCGTCCTCCTCCGGTTCGGTGACGTCGACGAGGCCGGAGTCGACGGCCACCCGCCAGGCCTGGCTCGCATGGGCCGCGGAGTCCTCGTCGGCGGGATCGAGGCCCAGCAGGGCCACGGCCTCGGGCAGCTGTCCGGCGACGAGTTCGCCACCGGTGTCCACGCGGGTGTCCGGTCCGGCCCAGCGGGCGAGGCGCACGGCGCGGGCGAACAGCGGGGCGGCCAGGGCTTCGCGGGCCAGTTCCGCGTCGGGGAGCAGCCGTACCGGCGGCAGCGTGGGGTGCGAGTCTGCGGACATGGGGCGGTTCTCCTCGCGGGCACGGGTTGTTCGGGTACGGGTGATTCGGGTGGTTCGGCAACGGTCGTACGGCGCCCCAGAGTAGACGCATTTCGGGCGCGTCCGACTGCCCCTCCCCTTTGGTTCATCCCACAGTCAACCTCCGTATCCCCTGTAGGGCTTGACAACTTTGCCGGCCACGAAGGAAATTGACGCGCGTAGATATCTGCTTCCTCCTCCACACACCGGAGTTCCCGCCCATGCGCTCCTCGCATCCCCGTTCCGCCGCCGTCGCGGCCCTCGTCGCCACCGCGCTGGCCACCGGCCTGCTCGCGGGCACCGCCGACGCGGCCGAAGGCGCCGTGTCCGCCGATCCGATACGCATCCACGACATCCAGGGCACCACCCGGATATCCCCGCTGGTCGGCAAGCAGGTCGCCGACGTGGCGGGCGTCGTCACGGGCGTTCGTACGTACGGTTCGCGCGGCTTCTGGATCCAGGATCCGGACGCCGACGACGACGACGCCACCAGCGAGGGCGTGTTCGTCTTCACCAACGCGGTCCCGACCGTCGCGGTCGGCGATGCGGTCAAGGTCTCCGGCCTGGTCGGCGAGTACATCCCCGGCGGCGTCTCCTCCGGCAACCAGTCGGTCACCCAGATCTCCAAGCCCGTCGTGACCGTGGTCTCCTCCGGCAACGCGGTGCCCACGGCCACCGCCGTCAACGAGTACTCGGTGCCCTGCGCCTACGCCCCGGAGGGCGACCCGGCCGCCGCCGGCAGCATCAACGGCCTGACCCTGGACCCCTCGCGCTACGCCCTGGACTACTACGAGTCCCTGGAAGGCATGAACATCGCGATCGGCAACTCGCGCGTGGTCGGCGCCACCGACCCGTACGCCGAGCTGTGGGTCACGGTGAAGGGCTGGGAGAACAACACCAAGCGCGGTGGCACGCTCTACGGTTCGTACGACTCCCAGAACACCGGCCGCCTCCAGATCCAGCAGCTCGCGCCCCTCGCGCAGCAGCCGTTCCCGGTGGCCAACGTCGGCGACAAGCTGACCGGCCGCACCGAAGGCCCGCTGGACTTCAACCAGTTCGGCGGCTACACCCTGGTGGCCCGCACCCTCGGCACGGTCAAGCCGGGCACCCTCGCCCCGGAGAAGGCCAAGCCGCAGGCCGAGAAGGAACTCTCGGTGGCCACGTACAACGTGGAGAACCTCGACCCGACCGACCCGCAGGAGAAGTTCGACAACCTGGCGAAGGCCGTCGTCGAGAACCTCGCCTCCCCCGACGTCCTCGCCCTGGAGGAGATCCAGGACGACAACGGCGCCAAGGACGACGGCACCGTCTCGGCCGAGGCCACCCTGACGAAGTTCACCGAGGCCATCAAGGCCGCGGGCGGCCCGGCCTACCAGTGGCGGAGCGTCAACCCGGAGAACAAGAAGGACGGCGGCGAGCCCGGCGGCAACATCCGCCAGGTGTTCCTCTTCAACCCGGAGCGGGTCTCCTTCACGGAGCGCGCCCCCGGCGACGCCGTGACGGCGACCGGTGTGGTGAAGGAGAAGGGCAAGGCGGCCCTGACCCACTCCCCCGGCCGGATCGACCCGGCGAACCCGGCGTGGGCGGACAGCCGCAAGCCGCTGGCCGGCGAGTTCGTCTTCCGCGGCAAGACGGTCTTCGTGATCGCCAACCACTTCGGCTCGAAGGGCGGCGACCAGGGCCTGACCTCCGCGACCCAGCCGCCCGTGCGTTCCTCCGAGGCCAAGCGGCTGCTGCAGGCACAGGCCGTGAACGGCTTCGTGAAGGACATCCTGGCGGTGGAGAAGAAGGCCGCGGTCCTCGTGGTCGGCGACATCAACGACTTCGAGTTCTCCGACACGACCAAGGCGCTGGAGGACGGCGGGGCGCTGTACTCGGCGATCAAGTCCCTGCCGCGGTCGGAGCGGTACTCGTACGTCTACCAGGGCAACGCGCAGGTCCTCGACCAGATCCTGACGAGCCCCGGCATCAAGCAGTTCACCTACGACAGCGTGCACATCAACGCCGAGTTCGCGAACCAGAACAGCGACCACGACCCGCAGGTCGTGCGCTTCCGCCCGTAGCGGCGGCGCCGAAGGGGCCGGGCCGCACCGCCGCCCGGCCCCTTCGGCATGCGGGCCCGTCGGCGCATGGGCCTCTTTGGCATGATCGCGGCATGATCTTCCGTACCGCAACGCGTCAGGACCTGCCCGCCGTACTCGCCCTGCTCGCCCAGGACGACGAGCCGGCCGCGGCGGACACCGGCGCTCCGGCCCCGGAGCCGGTCTCCGAGGCGCACGAGCGGGCCTTCGCCGCGATCGCGGCGGACCCGCGCAACGAGATGCTGGTCCTGGAGGCGGACGGGGACCTCGTCGGCTGCCTGCAGCTGACGTACGTCCCGGGTCTCGGCCAGGGCGGACGGGAGCGGGCCCTGGTGGAGGCCGTACGGATCCGCGCGGACCGGCGGGGCGGTGGGCTCGGGGCCCGCCTGATGGAGCTGGCGGCGGACCGGGCCCGCGAGCGCGGCTGCGGCCTGATGCAGCTCACCAGCAACAAGCGGCGCACCGCCGCGCACCGGTTCTACGAGCGGCTGGGCTACGCCCGGAGCCACGAGGGCTTCAAGCTGCCGCTGACCTAGGGATACCGCGGGCCGAGGGCCGTCGCCGACCCAGGAAGGGACCTTTGGCCCTGGCGTGACGCTCAGCACATCCCTACCCATTCGGGCGGTTCTGGTGTTGAGTGTCCCCACGCCCGATCTTGTATCTCATTCCAGCCACTCCCTTGGAGGACCGCGTGTTCCCCTCCATTTCCCTCGCGCAGGAAATCGGCATCGCCGTCCTGCTCGTGGCCGCCGTCGTCTGGCTGATCGGCCTCGGCCACATGCTGTGGGACAGCCGTTTCCACCACCCGGAGCCAGGCGCCTTCGAAGGCCTCTCGGTCATCCCCGCCCAGCGCGGCACCTCCGTCCACCCGATGGAGTCGGTGGAACTGACCGAGGCGGAACAGCAGGCCTTCGCCGGCCTGGTCCGCACGATCCCCCTGCACTGACCTGCACCGACCTGCACCGACCTGCACCGACACCGTGCACGCGAAGCCCCTCCCCCGCTCGGGGCGGGAGGAGCTCACCACGCACGAGCGCCCTCCCACCCCGACGGGTGGGAGGGCGCTCGTGTACGTGGGCCCGGACCTGACCGGTGCCGGTCAGTTGTGGCTGTGCAGGACCTCGTTCAGGCCGCCCCAGGCCGCCTTGTACGGGCGGGCCTCGACGGCGCCGGAGACCGAGTTGCGGCGGAAGAGGATGTTGTTGGCGCCCGAGAGCTCCAGGGCCTTGACGATCTGGCCGTCCGGCAGGGTGACGCGGGTGCCCGCGGTCACGTACAGGCCGGCCTCGACGACGCACTCGTCGCCCAGCGCGATGCCGACGCCCGCCTCGGCGCCGATCAGGGTGCGCTCGCCGATCGAGATGATCTGCTTGCCGCCGCCCGACAGGGTGCCCATGGTGGACGCGCCGCCGCCGATGTCGGAGCCGTCGCCGACGACGACGCCCGCGGAGATCCGGCCCTCGACCATGGAGGTGCCCAGGGTGCCGGCGTTGAAGTTGACGAAGCCCTCGTGCATGACGGTGGTGCCCTCGGCGAGGTGCGCGCCCAGGCGGACCCGGTCCGCGTCGGCGATGCGCACGCCCTTGGGGGCGACGTAGTCCGTCATCCGCGGGAACTTGTCGATCGAGGTGACCTGGAGGTGCAGGCCCTCGGCGCGGGCGTTCAGGCGGACCGTCTCGACCTGGTCGATCGCGACGGGGCCGAGCGAGGTCCAGGCGACGTTGGCCAGCAGGCCGAAGACGCCGTCCAGGTTCTGGCCGTGCGGCTTGACCAGGCGGTGGCTGAGCAGGTGCAGGCGCAGGTACGCGTCGTGCGCGTCCAGCGGCTTGTCCTCCAGGGAGGCGATCACGGTGCGGACGGCTACGACCTCGACGCCGCGGACCGCGTCCTGGCGGATCGCCTTGGGCGCGGTGGCCCCCAGCAGCTCCACGGCCTGCTCGGCGGTGAGGCGCTCGGTGCCGGCCGGGCCGGGCTCGGCGACCAGCTGGGGGGCGGGGAACCAGGTGTCGAGGACGGTGCCGTCGGCGGTGATGGTGGCAAGTCCGGCGGCGACGGCGCCGGTGGTACGCGTAGCAGTCATGCCCGAAACCTAACCGGCGACGGCCTGCGGTCGCGAACCGGTCTCATGTGCCGGTCGCGCGCGTCGCCGCGCCTCCCGCGCACCCACGGCCAGGACGGCCCCGCCCGCGGCCGTGCCGAGGACCGCGCACAGCGGCCACAGGAGGCCGGGCGCAGCGTCGTACAGGGCCCCGCCGAGGGGTCCGGCGAGGACGACACCGCTGACGGAGACCCCCGCGTACAGGCTCTGGAACCGGCCGACGGCGTGCTCGGGCGACTCGTCCGCGACGTACGCCGTGGCTGTGGTCTTGTAGAGGATCTCGCCGAGGGTGAGCAGCACCATCATGGCGGCGGCGGTCGCGACGCCCACTCCGAGCATCAGCATCGCGTAGCCGCCGCCCACCAGCACCAGCCCCGTGCCGATGATGTGCAGCGGGGAACGCCGGCGCAGGGCGAGGGCCGCGGGGATCTCCAGGAGCATGATCACACCGCCGTTGATCGCGATGAGCAGTCCGTAGGCGCGGGTGTCGAGGCCGTGGTCGGCGAGGAAGACCGGGAAGGTCGTGTAGTGCTGGCGGTAGACGACGTCGATGACGACGATCGCGCCGAGCAGGACGAGGACGGCCGGCCGTGCGCGCAGCTCGCGCCACAGCCCTCCGCGGCCCAGACCCCCGTCCGGGGCCGCGGAAGGGGCTGTGGCGGCCCGGGCCGGGACGACCCGGGCGGTCCACAGGGCGAAGAAGAGCGTGCCGAGGCCGTCCGCGACGAAGAGCCAGTCGTAGGAGAGTCCGGTCGCGACGAAGGCTCCGATCGGTGAGCCCACCGCGAAGCCCGCGTTGGACGTGAAGCGGGTGACGGCGAAGGCCTGGCGCCGGGAGCCCTCCGGCACGGTGACGGCGACCAGCGCGGAGTTGGCGGCGCGGATCACCCCGGAGGCGTACTGGGCGAGCGGCAGGAGGAGGGTCAGCAGGCCGGTGGAGGCGGCCGGCAGGAGGACGAGGGCGGAGCCTGCGAGCAGGGAAGCGGTGATCAGCACCCGGCGGTGGCCGAAGCGGTCGCCGTACCAGCCCCCGGTGAAGTTCCCGGCGACCAGCCCGACCCCGCCGATGCCGACGATCAGGCCCGCCTGGGCAGCGCCGAGGCCGCGCGGGCCGGTCAGGTAGAGGAAGACGAAGACGAACGTGAAGCTGACGACGGCGTTGACGAAGATCCCCGCAGCCAGCAGCCACACGACCCTCGGTACGTCCTTGAACCCCTGCAGCACACCCGTGTCCCCCGCATCCAGAAGTGAGTTCCCTTTGGGAACGGACTATGTCAGCATGACAACCTCGGGTCAACGGACATAAAGGAGTGCCCATGGCCCAGCGCACGCACCTCGACGACGCGGACTGCTCCATCGCCCAGGCCCTCGACGTCGTGGGCGACTGGTGGACGCTGCTGATCGTGCGCGACGCGGCACGCGGCGTGCACCGCTTCGACGAGTTCCAGCGCGAACTGGGCATGTCCCGCAAGGTCCTGACGGAACGGCTGAAACTCCTCGTCGAGGCCGGCGTGCTGACGCGCGAGCCGTACCAGGACCGCCCGGTGCGCCACGCGTACCGGCTGACCCCGCGCGGACGCGGGCTGCTGCCGGTGCTGGTCGCCCTCCAGGACTGGGGGGACACCTGGATCCTGGGAGAGGGAGAGATGACGGCGACGACGGACGAGACCTCGCGCGAGGCGGTACGGGTCCACGCCCTGCGGGGCACCCGGCTGCCCGAGCTGACGCTGCCGGACCGTTTCGGCGAACTCCGCGACCCGGTGGCGGACACGCCCTTCACCGTCCTGTACTGCTTCCCGGGCGCGTTCGCCCGGTCCGAGTCCTATCCGCCGGGGTGGGCCGGGATCCCCGGGGCACGGGGCTGCACCCTCGAATCGTGCACCTACCGGGACCAGCTCGCGGAGTTCACGGCGGCGGGCGCGACGGTGCACGGGGTGTCGACCCAGCGTCCGGACGAGCAGCGGGAGTTCGCCGAGGCCGAGGGGCTCCGCTTCCCCCTCCTCTCCGACGCGGAACTCGGACTCGTGACGGCGCTGCGGCTGCCGACGTTCCGGGCCGGGGGCATCAGCCGGCTGAAGCGCCTGACGCTGGTCGTGGACCGCGACCGGACCGTCCGCGAGGTCTTCTACCCGGTCCGGGACATCGAGGCGGGCGTGGCCGCCGCACTGAGCGCCGTCCGGGCCGCGGGGTAGCCCGACGGGTGGTGCCCGGCGGCGCCGTCAGCCGCGCAGGACCCGTCCGAGGAGGTCGCGCGCGTACGGCTCGTCGTACGGGCTGCCGGTCAGCAGCACCTGGAGGCAGATGCCGTCCATGACCGCCACCAGCGCGCGGGCCGTCACCGTGTCGGTGCGCGCGGCCAGCGCCTCCCCCACGGCCTCGCACCACTCGGCCGCCACCGGCCGCAGTGCGGGGCGACGCAGGGCGGCCAGGTAGAGCTCGTACTCCAGCTCCGCCCGCGCCCGGTCCGCCCCCAGGAACTCGCCCAGCAGGACGGCGAGCACCCCCGCCAGGTCCGCCTCCGGATCGGCCAGCGCCGAGGAGTCCGCGACCGCCCGGGCGAAGCCCTCGTTGGCCTGGCGCAGGGCCGCGACCAGCAGGTCGTCCAGGGTCTTGAAGTGGTACGTCGTGGACCCGAGCGGTACGTCGGCCTCCGCGGCCACGCTGCGGTGGCTGAGCCCCGCGATGCCGCGGGCGCCCACCACCCGGATCGCCGCGGCGATGATCCGCTCCCGCCGGTCCGGGTCGTAGCGGCGCACCGAGCCGGCCATCAGCGGCCGGTCCCCGTCACGGTGGCGGCGGGCACTGCGGCTACGGGCGGCGGACAAGGCATGCGTACGACAGTACACAGACCCGCACACACCGCCGGACACGCGCGGCAGGACCCGGCAAGATCGCCGTACAACCCTTTGCCCGGCATGCGGGTCTCAACTCCGAATCCTGACAGCCGAGTCGAGTTACCGGAGGACAACACATGAGGAAGCGCAGCCTGGCTGCCCTGTGCACGGCCACGGCGCTCGGGGGCGTCCTCGTGATTCCCACGGCTGCCCTCGCGGCGGACCCGCACCCGTCCGGCTTCCGGGCCTGGACCGACAGCACGCGGATCCACCTGGACTTCGGCACCTCCAAGCGGCCGCAGCACCTCAAGGTGAACCTGCGCAAGGCGGGAAGCGCCACCCCGGTGGCGACGATCACCTCGTTCGAGGACACGCCGGACGAGGACCCGTGCAGCCCGTCCTGCCAGGACGACACCGACCTCGGGACCGGCATCCGTTCAGCGCCCCTGCGCCTGGCGGACCTGGGCACGTACAGCGTGGACGTGCTGTACGACGGCACCGCGGGCGAACCGGTCGTGCACAAGGACAAGGCCACCCTCGCGTACGGCCTGATCCCCCGGGTCACCGGCCTCGACGTGGTCGGGACGCCGGACCTCAACCACCGGACGGTCACCGTCAAGGGCGATGCGGTGGGCCTCGACCCCCGCAACGACACCGAGCAGCCGCTGCCCAACGGCACGCTGATGCTGGAGACGACGGCCGGCTCCACCCCCGTGCGCACCGACGCCGCGGGGCACGTCGAGACGCCGTTCACCTTCACCGGCACCGAGACGAACGCCCCGGGGACGAACGGGACGGGGGTCATCGTGACCCTCCGGCCGGAGAAGGAGGCGGCGAACAGCCCGCGCAGCGCGAGCCGCACGGTCCGGACCTCCGCCCGGAGCTCCAGGATCACCCTGGACACCGCCACGGTGAAGGCGCCGGACGGCACCACGGCTCCGATCGGCGGACACCTCGCCTTCAGGGGCGCCGACGGCACCTGGAAGCCGGCGCCCGCGGGCGCCTGGGTCCGCTCCAGGGACGGGGGCTCGGCCCAGACCGGTGCGGACGGCCGGTTCGCCACGAAGGTCCTGGTCAACGGCAGGATCTCCGGGCTGATCACGCTCACCGGATCGGCCTGGCTGACGAGCACCTACGCGACCGTGGCCGTGGACCCTTCGACCAGCGCCGGTTTCCACGGGGGACTGAGCTCGACCCTCACCGCGGACCGGAAGGTCTCGCTCACCGGCAAGCTCTCCGCGTACGACCTCCCGGCGCCCGCCAAGCTGAAGGTCCTGGTCGAGTTCCTGCCCGTGGGCTCGCAGGAGTGGATCACCAAGGCGACCCGGTACAGCACCGCCCCGGCCGGGGACAGCACGCGCACCGTCACGGCGGCGGGGCTGCCCTATCCGGGACCCGGCGGCTGGCGGCTGCGGTACGTCGCCGCCTCCGGGATCCCCGCCGGACCCGCGGGGCTCTCCTGGCTCCTGGCCCGGGTGGACACGGCGATCCCGGAGTTCAACGCCGCCCCGGAGCCGGTCAAGGCCGGCAAGCCGATCGGCATCACCGGCAGGCTCAACCACACCCGGTACTCCAACGAGACCACCTGGAGCGGGTACGGCGGCCAGCCCGTCCGCATCTACTTCCGCGCGACCGGCGCGACGGCGTGGACGCTGGCGGGCACCACCACGACGGCGGCCGACGGCACGTTCAGGACGTTCTTCACGGCCGCCAAGGACGGGGCCTGGCAGGCCCGCTACGACCAGGCCGCTCCCGACCACTTCGCCGCCACGAGCCGCGAGGACCTCGTCGACGTGCAGTGACGGCGAGGAGCGGAACCTCTTGATGCCCCTGATGCCCCGCCGGCATGCCGGCGGGGCATCAGTGCGTCGTCCCCCCGAGGTTCAGCAGCACGACCCCGGCGATCACCAGCACGATGCCGCCGATCTTCGCGGCCGTCGCGGCCTCCCCCATGAAGACCATGCCGATCGCGGCGATCGCGGCCGTGCCGACACCGGCCCAGATCGCGTACGCCGTCCCGACCGACATCGACTTCAGCGTCTGCGCGAGCAGCGTGAAGGCGACGACGTAGCCCACCAGCGTGATCAGTGAGGGCCACAGCTTGGTGAAGCCCTCGCTGAACTTCATGGCGGTGGTACCGGCGACCTCGGCGGCTATGGCGGCGGCAAGCAGGAGATAGGGCATGCGTACGACCGTACACAACGATGCGTACACCCGTACACACGTCGGTTCTGCGCAGCTACGGGACTTCCCGCGCGCCCGCGGTTACGGTGTGCGCCCTCGAACGGCACGGGAGGAGATCCACATGGACGGGCAGTGGACCCACTGGGGCGGCGGCTGGCTTCCGCCACGGCCACCCCGCCCCGGGGTGACATCCCTGCGGCCGCTCACACCCGGCGAGATACTCGGCGGCGCCTGCGCCGCCCTCGCCCGGTACTGGGTGCCGCTGACCGGCGCCATGCTCCTCGGCCAGCTCGCCGCACTGCTGCTGCTCGCCGCCACCGCCCTGGCCGCCCTCGCCCTGCACGTCCGGCCCGTCGACGCCCTGGTTCCCGCCGCGGCTCTGGCAACCCTGCTGACCTGCGCCCTGGCCTCCGCCCTGACGGGCGCCGCGCTCCGCCCGGCGCTCCTCGGCCGCCCCGCCACCGCCCGTACGCTGCTGCGCGCCGCCCGCCCCCGCTTCGGGGCCGTCCTCGGCACCCAGCTCCTGGTCCTCGGCGCCGTGGCCGGACCGGGCGCAGCCGCCCTGGCCGCCGGGCTGCCCCCGCTGGTGGCGGCGGCCACCCTGCCGCCCGCACTCGGACTCGGGGTGCTGTGCGCGCTCGCGCCCACGGTCGCCGCCTGCGAGGGCCGCGGCCCGCTCGGCGCCCTGCGCCGCTCGGCCCGCCTGGTGCGCGGGGCCTGGTGGCGCACCCTCGGCCTCACCGGACTCGCCGCCGCGCTCGCGCTCGCAGCGGCGTACGCCGTCCAGCTGCCCTTCGCCCCGGCCGGGGCGCTCAGCCTGATCCCGGCGGTGGACGGCGGCTACGTGCACACGATCCTCACGGCACTCGGCGCGATGGTCGCCCAGACGCTGCTGCTCTGCTTCCCGCAGCTCACCGCCGGCCTGCTCTACGCGGACCGGCGGATCCGCCGCGAGGACCTGGCGGCGGAGCTCACCAGGCAGCTCACCGGCCCTTCCGGGGAGCTCAGTTCAGCGTGAACCAGGCCGCGCGGGACTTCTTCCACTCCGGGTGGGTGAGGTCCTTGGCCTCGGTGCCGTCCCCGTACAGGTCGGCGGAGCCGCTGTCGGTGATCAGCTGCACCCGCGCGCCCGCGACCGACAGGTCGGGGACCGCCACGATGGCCTCCCAGCCGCCCGGGTCGGCGGTCGGCAGGTCGGCCCGCTTGACCGGGGCGTGGCCCGCGATCCCGTCCCACTGGTAGAGGGCGTACGGGTCCGAGTTGTCGTCCGCCGCCCAGGAACCGGCCAGGATCAGGTACTGGTCGGCGGCGTTCTTGCGGATGTCACGGATCGCGAGCCCGCCGAGGTCGAGCTCGATGCCCGCGCCGAAGGTGGCCTTGGTCCCGTTGGAGATCACCTTGTCGAAGTTGGTCACCGGCACGACCAGCGCCTTGCCGCCGGGCACCGCCGGGGCGAGCGGGGCGCGGAAGCCCAGGTAGGCGGTGGTGGTGGAACCCGGGGCGAACTCCAGCCCCTCCACGTTGAACCCGTCGATCTGCTTCGGCGCCTCACCGGCGGCCGTACCGGCGGCGAAGCCGTAGCGGTTCCCGTTCGCCTTGTCCCAGGCCACCAGGTCGTCGCGGAGCTTCTTGTACGAACGCCCGTACGCGAGCTGCGCGGTGGATCCGGAGCCGGTCAGCGTGGTGGTGAACACCGTGTTGCGGGGCGCCTTGTACTCGCCGTCCTTGTTGTTGCCGAGCGAGCCCGTCCAGTAGATGGTGTTGCCGATCAGGGTCGCGCCCTCGATGTCCACCTCCTTGGTGACACCGAGCTGCGAGCTGAAGTCCCAGGTCCGGACCGGGGCCGCCGAGTTGGCGCGGTCGTACAGGCGCAGCACGTTGCTCTCGTCGTCGGCCACGACCGTGTAGCCGCCGCCGACGTCCACGGCGGCCGAGGAGTCGGAGGCGCCGGTGAAGTAGCGCGCGTCGGCCGGGTTCTGCACCGCGGAGGAGGCGGCGTAGTACAGCGTCTTGGTGGCGGTCTTGCCGCCCAGCCCGGTCACCTTGACGGTGAGGTTGGTGTAGCCGCGGCCGCGGGCGGCGACCGCCAGCGTGCGGACCGCGCCCGCCCCGGTGACGCTCACGTCGCCGGTCCCGGCGACCGTGGCCTTGCTGGAGGCCGAGGCGCTGACGGTGAGCGCGGACACGTCCGCACCGCTCTGCGCCACGGTCACGTTCACCGTCGGGTCGCCGACCCCGCCGACGGCGCCGGACAGGTAGGAGGCGGACAGAGAGATGGTGGGCGTGCCGTACGTGACCGCCTGCGCGGGCATCGTCGTGGCGGCGAGGAGCAGCGCGGCGATGCCGGCGGCCCCGAGGTACGTCGTCTTCGTCGTCGTCTTCTTCATCGCCGTCTTCTTCGTCGTCGTCATCGTCTGCTGCTGCATCTGCTGGTTCATCGGGATCCCCCACGGACCGGGCCGAGCACGAACCATCCCGACCGGGACTTCTTCCACTCCGGGTGGTCGAGGTCCTTGGCCTCGGTGCCGTCGCCGTACAGGTCGGCGGAGCCGCTGTCGGTGATCAGCTGGACCGGGGCGCCGGGCAGCCGCAGGTCCGGTACGGAGACCACGGCTTCCCAGCCGCCGGGGTCTGTGGTCGGCAGGTCGGCCCGCTTGACCGGGGCGTGGGCCGGGACGCCGTCCCACTGGTAGAGGGCGTAGGGGTCGGAGTTGTCGTCCGCCGCCCAGGAACCGGCCAGGATCAGGTACTGGTTCGCGGCGTTCTTGCGGATGTCACGGATCGCGAGCCCGCCCAGGTCCATCTCGACGGCCTCGCCGAAGACCGGCTTGGCGGCACCGGCCACCACCTGGTCGATGTTGGTGACGGGCACGACCAGTGCCTTTCCGCCGGGCACGGCGGGCGCCAGCGGAGCGCGGAAGCCCAGGTAGGCGGTGGTGGTCGAGCCCGGGGCGAACTCCAGCCCCTCTACGTTGAACCCGTCGATGCTCTTCGGGATCTTGCCGGCCGCGGTACCCGCCGCGAAGCCGTAGCGGTTCCCGTTGGCCGTGTCCCAGGCGATCAGGTCCTCGCGCAGGCCCTTGTAGGCGGAGCCGAAGACGATCTCCGTGTCGGCGCCCGTCCCGGTGAGCCGGGTGGTGAAGACCGTGTTGCGCTCGGCCTTGTACTTGCCGTCCTTGTTGTTGCCGAGGGAGCCCGTCCAGTAGACGGTGTCGCCGACGCGGGCGGCCGCCTCGATGTCGGCTTCCTTCTTGAGGCCGAGCGCGGGGCCGAGGTCCCAGGTCTTCACGGGGGCGCCCGAGCGGAATCGGTCGTACAGGCGCAGCACGTTGGTCTCGTCGTCGGCGACCAGCGCGTAGCCGCCGCCGACGTCCACGGCGGCCGAGGAGTCGGCGGAGCCGGTGAGGTAGCGGCTGGTGAGGGCGCCGCTGCCCAGCCGCGCCGAAGCGGCGTAGGAGAGGGTGGCCGTGGCCGTCTTGCCGCCGCGGCCGGTCACCCGGACCGTCAGGTCGGTGTAGCCCTGGGCCCGCGGGCGGACGGTGAGTTCGCGGTCGCCCTGCCAGGTCCGCGCGATGTGCACGTCACCGGTCCCGGCGACGGCCGGGTTGCTGGAGGAGAGGACGTCGACCTTGAGGAAGGCGGCGGGTATCCCTTCCTGCGCGATGTCCACGGTGACGCCCGGGTCGCCGATCGCGCCGACGGCACCGGAGAGGTGACCGGCGGAGAGCACGATGGTCGGTTCGGCGGCGGCTTGCTGCGCGGCGTGGGCGGGCGCGGCCAGTCCTGCGGCGAGCAGGGCGGCGGCCCCGGCGGCTCCCACGGCACCGAGGCGGCGTGCCGGCGAAGGGCGAACGGTCAACGGAGGTCCTCTCGTCTGCGCCGTCAGTTGTGACGGGCCGTCGAGAAGATTCGGCCACCGTGGCCAACTCCCGGTGCACGCCGACCGTCGTCCGGGAAAACAGACGACCCCCGGCACGGGTGTGCCGGGGGTCGTTCGTTCACTCGGCCGTCGGACGGCCGTCGTGCGGGTCGTGCAGGGGGCGGGCGTCGATCAGACGTTGAACCCGAGCGCGCGCAGCTGCTCGCGGCCGTCGTCCGTGATCTTGTCCGGGCCCCACGGCGGCATCCAGACCCAGTTGATGCGCAGTTCGCTGACGATGCCGTCCGTGGCCGACTTCGCCTGGTCCTCGATGACGTCCGTCAGCGGGCAGGCCGCCGAGGTGAGGGTCATGTCGAGGGTCGCGATGTTCGCGTCGTCGATGTGGATGCCGTAGATCAGGCCCAGGTTGACGACGTCGATGCCCAGCTCGGGGTCGACCACGTCGTAGAGGGCCTCGCGGACCTCTTCCTCGGTGGCCGGCTTGATGGACGCCTCGGGCGTCGCGTTCTCGGTCATGCCGTCTTCCTCTCGGCGTCGCCCAGTGCCTGGGCGGTCGCGTCCTTCCACGCCATCCAGCTCAGCAGAGCACACTTCACCCGGGCCGGATACTTGGAGACGCCGGCGAACGCGATCGCGTCCTCCAGCACCTCCTCCATGGCCTCGTCGGGCTCCAGCTTGCCCTTGGACTGCATCAGCTCCAGGAACACTTCCTGGATCTTCCGCGCCTCGCCCAGCTCCTTGCCGACGAGCAGCTCGTTCAGTATCGACGCGCCGGCCTGGCTGATGGAGCAGCCCTGGCCTTCGTACGAGATGTCCGCGAGGGTCTCGCCGTCGTACTTCACGCGCAGGGTGATCTCGTCACCGCACGTCGGGTTGACGTGGTGCACCTCGGCGTCGCCGTCGCGCAGGCCTCGCCCGCGCGGGTGCTTGTAGTGGTCCAGGATCAGTTCCTGGTACATCGATTCCAGCTTCACTGCGCCCTCGTCGCCCTCGTCGCTTCGTCTTATCCGAAGAAGTTCCGTACGTGCTCCAGCCCGTCGATCAGTGCGTCGACGTCGGCCGGAGAGGAGTACAGATAGAAAGACGCTCGCGTCGTCGCCGGAATTCCGTACCGGAGGCAGACCGGGCGGGCGCAGTGGTGTCCCACGCGGACCGCGATGCCCTGCTCGTCCAGTACCTGGCCGACGTCGTGCGGGTGGATGTCACCGAGCGTGAACGAGATCGCGGCACCGCGGTCCTCGGCCGTGGTCGGGCCGATGATGCGCAGGTCCGGGACCTCCGAGAGCCGCTTGATCGCGTACTCGGTGATCGCGTGCTCGTGCGCGGCGATCTTGTCCATGCCGATCGAGGTCAGGTAGTCCACGGCCGCGCCGAGGCCGACGGCCTGGGCGATCGGGGGCGTACCGGCCTCGAACTTGTGGGGGGCCGGGGCGTAGGTCGAGGAGTGCATCGAGACGGTTTCGATCATCTCGCCGCCGCCCAGGAAGGGCGGCAGGTCCTCGAGCAGCTCCTGGCGGCCCCAGAGGACGCCGATGCCGGTCGGGGCGCACATCTTGTGACCGGTGAAGGCCACGAAGTCGGCGCCGAGCGCCTGTACGTCGAGCGGCATGTGCGGTGCGGCCTGCGAGGCGTCGATCAGCACCAGCGCGCCGACCTCCTGCGCCCGCCGGACGATCGCCTCGGTCGGGTTGACCGTGCCCATGATGTTGGAGACCAGCGTGAAGGAGACGATCTTCGTCTTCTCCGTGATGACCTCTTCGATGTTGGACAGGTCGAGCCGGCCGTCGTCGGTGAGGCCGAACCACTTCAGCTTCGCGCCGGTGCGCTGCGAGAGCAGCTGCCACGGCACGATGTTGGAGTGGTGCTCCATCTCCGTGATGGCGATCTCGGTGTCGCGGTCGACCCGGTAGGGCTCCTCCGCCCAGCCGAGCATGTTCGCGACCAGGTTGAGCGACTCCGAGGCGTTCTTGGTGAAGATCACCTCGTTGCGGCTCGGAGCGTTGATGAAGGCGGCGACCTTGTCGCGGGCGCCCTCGTACAGCGCCGTGGCCTCCTCGGCGAGCACGTGCACGCCGCGGTGGACGTTGGCGTTGTGCTGCTCGTAGTACTCGTTCAGCGCGTCGAGCACCTGGCGCGGCTTCTGCGAAGTCGCCGCGTTGTCCAGATAAACGATCTTCTTCCCGTCGTGGACCACACGATCCAGAAGGGGGAAGTCCTTGCGGATCGCCTCGATGTCGAGGAGGCCAGGCAACTGTGTCACGCGGTCGCGCCACCCTTCGTGCTGTACGACTCGTAGCCTTCGGCCTCCAGCTTGTCGGCGAGCTCGGCGCCACCGGACTCGACGATGCGGCCCTCGGAGAAGACGTGGACGAAGTCGGGCTTGATGTAGCGGAGGATCCGCGTGTAGTGCGTGATCAGCAGGGTGCCGACCTCGCCCGTGTCGCGGACGCGGTTGACGCCCTCGGAGACCTGGCGCAGGGCGTCCACGTCGAGGCCGGAGTCGGTCTCGTCGAGGATCGCGATCTTCGGCTTCAGGAGCTCCAGCTGGAGGATCTCGTGGCGCTTCTTCTCACCGCCGGAGAAGCCCTCGTTGACGTTGCGCTCGGCGAAGGCCGGGTCCATCTGGAGCTGCTCCATCGCGGACTTGACCTCCTTCACCCAGGTACGCAGCTTCGGGGCCTCGCCGCGGATGGCGGTGGCCGAGGTGCGCAGGAAGTTGGAGACCGAGACGCCGGGGATCTCCACCGGGTACTGCATGGCGAGGAAGACGCCGGCGCGGGCGCGCTCGTCGACGGACATCTCCAGGACGTCTTCGCCGTCGAGGGTCACGGTGCCGCTGGTGATGGTGTACTTCGGGTGACCGGCGAGCGCGTACGCGAGGGTGGACTTGCCGGAGCCGTTCGGACCCATGATGGCGTGCGTCTCACCCTGCTTGATGGTGAGGTTGACGCCCTTGAGGATCTCGCGGGCGCCCTGCTCGGCCTCGACGGAGACGTGCAGGTCGTGGATTTCAAGCGTTGCCATGGATACCTCAGGACTCCTGGGTGAGGGAGGCGCGTACGTCGACAAGGACGTTGCCTCCTTCGATCTTTACGGGGTATACGGGGACGGGGCGCGTAGCGGGCAGGCCGGACGGCTTGCCGGTGCGCAGGTCGAAGGCCGAGCCGTGCAGCCAGCATTCGATCATGCAGTCTTCGACCTCGCCCTCCGAGAGGGAGACGTTCGCGTGCGAGCAGATGTCGTTGATCGCGAACACCTCCCCGTCGGTGGAGACGATGGACACCGGCGTGCCGTCGAGTTCCACCCGCTTGGGGGTGTTCTCTTCCAGCTCGCTCAGCGCGCAGGCCTTGACGTAGGTCATCAGACGGACGCCTGCAGCTCGGTCTCGATCTTCGCGAGCAGGCGCTCCTCGATGTCGGGGACACCGATCTGCTGCACGAGCTCGCCGAAGAAGCCGCGCACGACCAGGCGGCGGGCCTCGTCGGCCGGGATGCCGCGCGCCTGGAGGTAGAAGAGCTGCTCGTCGTCGAAACGACCGGTCGCGGAGGCGTGGCCGGCGCCGACGATCTCGCCGGTCTCGATCTCGAGGTTCGGCACCGAGTCGACCCGCGCGCCGTCCGTGAGGACGAGGTTGCGGTTCATCTCGTAGGTGTCGGTGCCCTCGGCGGTCTTCTCGATGAGCACGTCACCGATCCAGACGGCGTGGGCGTCCTGGCCCTGGAGCGCGCCCTTGTAGACCACGTTCGACTTGCAGTGCGGGGCCTTGTGGTCGACCAGGAGGCGGTGCTCCTGGTGCTGACCGGCGTCCGTGAAGTACAGGCCGAGCAGGTCGGCCTCGCCGCCGGGGCCCGCGTAGCTGATGCGCGGGTGCAGGCGGACCAGGTCGCCGCCGAAGGTGACGACCACGGACTTGAAGCTCGCGTCGCGGCCGATGAGGGCGTTGTGCTGCGAGGTGTGGACCGCGGTGTCGTCCCAGTCCTGGACCGAAACGAAGGTCACCTTCGCGCCGTCGCCGACCAGGATGTCGACGTTGGCGGCGCGGACGCCGTCACCGGTGTGGTCGATCACGATGATCGCCTCGGCGAACGGCTTGATGTCGAAGACGGTGTGACCGAAGGTCGTACCGCCCTCACCGTGCAGCGCGACGCGGATCGGCTCTTCGAGCACGGTCTCCTTGGGCACGGTGACGACCGTGGCCTTGGCGAACGAGGAGAAGGCCTGGGCGGAGACCCGGTCGACCGGCGTGCCGGCCTTGCCGATCCGCTCGTCGCCGCGCTCGACCGACTCGACCGTCACGCCCTCGGGGGCGTCGATCTGGGCCTTCATGGTTCCGTTGGCGACCGCGGTGCCGTCGTGCAGACCCTTGAGGCGGGCCAGCGGGGTGAACCGCCACTCCTCCTCGCGGCCGTGCGGGACCGGGAAGTCCGCCACGTCGAAGGACGGGGGGGCACTCATCCGGGTGGCGACGGTGGACTCGGCGGCCACCGCGATCGCGCCGGCGGTGGTGGACCCCGCCGGGATGTTCTGAGCCTCAGCCATGGCTGTCGTGTTGCTCTCTTCCTTAAGAAATCTACTGCGGGACGTCTGGCGGGCCGGGACTAACCGACCGAGCCTTCCATCTGCAGCTCGATCAGCCGGTTGAGCTCCAGCGCGTACTCCATCGGCAGCTCCTTCGCGATCGGCTCGACGAAGCCGCGCACGATCATCGCCATGGCCTCGAACTCCGTCAGACCGCGGCTCATCAGGTAGAAGAGCTGGTCGTCGGAGACCTTGGAGACGGTCGCCTCGTGGCCCATCGACACGTCGTCCTCGCGGACGTCCACGTAGGGGTAGGTGTCCGAGCGGGAGATGGTGTCGACCAGGAGCGCGTCGCACAGCACGTTGGACTTGGAGCCGTGGGCGCCTTCGCCGATCTCGACCAGACCGCGGTACGAGGTGCGGCCGCCACCACGGGCCACCGACTTCGAGACGATGTTGGAGGAGGTGTGCGGCGCCATGTGGACCATCTTGGAGCCGGCGTCCTGGTGCTGGCCCTCGCCCGCGAAGGCGATGGAGAGGGTCTCGCCCTTGGCGTGCTCGCCCATCAGGTAGACGGCCGGGTACTTCATGGTGACCTTGGAACCGATGTTGCCGTCGATCCACTCCATGGTCGCGCCCTCGTACGCCACGGCGCGCTTGGTGACCAGGTTGTAGACGTTGTTCGACCAGTTCTGGATCGTCGTGTAGCGGCAGCGGCCGCCCTTCTTCACGATGATCTCGACCACGGCGCTGTGCAGCGAGTCCGAGGAGTAGATCGGGGCGGTGCAGCCCTCGACGTAGTGGACGTAGGCGTCCTCGTCGACGATGATCAGCGTCCGCTCGAACTGGCCCATGTTCTCCGTGTTGATACGGAAGTAGGCCTGGAGCGGGATGTCCACCTTGACGCCCTTGGGGACGTAGATGAACGAGCCGCCCGACCACACGGCGGTGTTCAGCGAGGCGAACTTGTTGTCGCCGACCGGGATGACCGTGCCGAAGTACTCCTGGAAGAGCTCCGGGTGCTCCTTGAGCGCGGTGTCCGTGTCGAGGAAGATGACGCCCTGCTCCTCCAGGTCCTCGCGGATCTGGTGGTAGACGACCTCGGACTCGTACTGGGCGGCGACACCGGCGACGAGGCGCTGCTTCTCCGCCTCCGGGATGCCGAGCTTGTCGTACGTGTTCTTGATGTCCTCCGGCAGGTCCTCCCAGGAAGCGGCCTGCTTCTCGGTGGAACGCACGAAGTACTTGATGTTGTCGAAGTCGATGCCCGAGAGGTCGGAACCCCAGTTGGGCATGGGCTTCTTGTCGAACAGCTTGAGGCCCTTGAGGCGGAGGTTCAGCATCCACTCCGGCTCGGACTTCTTCGCCGAGATGTCGCGGACGACCTCTTCGGACAGACCCCGCTTGGCAGCCGCACCGGCCGCGTCGGAGTCGGCCCAGCCGTATTCGTAGGTGCCCAGGCCATCGAGCTCAGGGTGAGCAGTCTCCGTGGTCATGCGGGGTTCCTCCCGGCCGTACTTGCAGATACTGATGTGTCGGTCTGTGTGGCGTCTGTGGCACCGACGCCGATTCCGCCGCTTCCACTGCGCGGAATGAACGTCGTGCACACCCCGTCGCCGTGGGCGATCGTGGCGAGACGCTGCACGTGCGTCCCGAGCAATCGGGAGAAGACCTCGGTCTCCGCCTCACAAAGCTGCGGGAACTGCTCGGCGACGTGTGCGACCGGGCAGTGGTGCTGGCAGAGCTGTTCACCGCTGTGCGGACCGGGAGCGCTCTTCGCCGTAGCAGCGTACCCGTCTCCGGTCAACGCCCTGGCAAGGGCCTCGGTGCGCTCCGCCGGGTCGGCCGCTTCCACGGCTTCGCGGTAGGTCTCGGCCTGCGCCGTGAGCCTGGCCTTCGCGAAGGCGGCCACGGCCGCCTCGCCCTGCTCCCCGCCCCCGGCGGCCTGCGCGATCCAGCGCATGGCGTCGGCGGCGAGCGAGTCGTAGGACTGGTCGAAGGCGTCACGACCGCAGTCGGTCAGCGCGAAGACCTTGGCGGGCCGGCCCCGGGTCCGCGCACCGTACACACGCTGCTCACGGGGTTCGACGACGTCGTCGGCGACGAGCGTGTCGAGGTGGCGGCGAACGGCGGCCTGGGTGAGGCCGAGGCGCTGGGCGAGGTCGGCGACGGTGGAGGGACCGTGGTCCAGGATCGACCGCGCGACCCGGTTGCGGGTTGACCGCTCCCCGGTCGCGAGTTCGCCCTGGGGGGCCTCGCTCATCCGTTCGCCGTATTTCACAACGCCATTGTTGCGTAATTAGTCGCGCCCCGACAAGCCGTGATGGAGGCCACCTCTGGTGGCCTCCATCACTAAGGGTTACCTTATTTATCTACGGAGCGTTATGCGGAAGTCGACGCTCCGCCTTCTCGCAGGGCCCCGGCCGTGAACCAGTAAACGGCTCCGACCAGCAATCCCCCGCCCACGACGTTCCCCGGCACGGTGAACATCAGATTCCGGAAAAGATCACCGAATCCGGCTGAGCCATCCAGGATCGCGAGGCTGAAAACAGCCATGTTCGCCACGCAGTGTTCGAATCCGACCGCGACGAAAACGGCCACCGGCAGCCACAGGACGAAAATCTTGGCGGCATCGCCGCGGGCCCGGGTGAACATCCAGATGGCCAGGCAGACCAGCATGTTGCAGAGCACCGCGCGCCAGAACAGCTGGCCGCCGCTCAGCGCCATCTTCCCGTGCACCATCTCGGTGAGCATGGACCGCGCCGAGGCCGAGGACGCCACCCCCGAGGCGTGCACCATGGCCCCGAAGGTGAAGGCGCCGACCAGGTTCCCGGCCAGGGAGAGCGTCCAGGACAGGATCAGGTCCCTGGGGCCGGTCCGCCCGGACAGCGCGCCGACCAGCATGACCATCACGTTGCTGGTGAAGAGCTGGGCGCCGGCGAACATCACGATGGTCAGGGCGATCGGGAAGACCGCGCCCTCCAGCAGTTTCACGGCCGGCGAGCCCTTGGCCACGAACGGCGAGATCGCGACCAGGAGCAGCACCTCGCCGACGGCGATGTAGGCGCCCGCAAGCATCGCCGAGACGAAGTAGCGCGGCGGATGCCCGAGGTCATGGGCCTTGTGCTCGGCCTGCCCCGAGGTGGCTTCGACGTTCTGAGCGATGCTGTTCACCATTCGACGTTAGGCTCCGGCCCCGCCCCCGAACGGACGAAAAAGTCACGAACGCGCAGGTCGGTGACCCCTCGGGGGCAGGACCTACGACCCCGCCCCGGTCACCTCCCACGGCTCCGTAGACTCATTCCCCATGAGCAACGACCCCGCCGTGGAAATCCGCGGACTGGTGAAGCGGTACGGCCCCAAAACCGCGGTGGACGGCCTGGACCTCACCGTCCGGAGGGCCTCGGTCACCGCAGTCCTTGGTCCCAACGGCGCGGGCAAGACGACCACTGTGGAAACCTGCGAGGGCTACCGCCGCCCCGACGCCGGCTCCGTCCGCGTCCTCGGCCTCGACCCCGTCGCGCAGGCCGAGTCCCTGCGCCCGCGCATCGGCGTGATGCTCCAGTCCGGCGGCGTCTACTCCGGCGCCCGGGCCGTCGAGATGCTGCGCCACATGGCCAAGCTCTACGCCGACCCCCTGGACGTCGACACCCTGGTGGAGCGCCTCGGCCTCGGCGGCTGCGGCCGCACCGCCTACCGCCGGCTCTCCGGCGGCCAGCAGCAGCGCCTGGCCCTGGCCATGGCCGTCGTCGGCCGCCCCGAGCTGGTCTTCCTGGACGAGCCGACCGCCGGCCTCGACCCGCAGGCCCGCCGCGCGACCTGGGACCTCGTACGGGAACTGCGCGCCGACGGGGTCTCCGTCGTGCTCACCACCCACCACATGGACGAGGCCGAGCAGCTCGCGGACGAGGTCGCCATCGTCGACGCCGGCCGGGTCATCGCCCACGGCACCCCCGAGGCACTGTGCCGCGGCGGCGCCGAGAACACCCTGCGCTTCACCGGCCGCCCCTCCCTCGACCTCGCCTCGCTGCTGAAGGCCCTTCCCGACGGCACCCAGGCCGCCGAGCTGCTGCCCGGCGTCTACCGGGTCACCGGCGACGTCGACCCCCAGCTCCTGGCCACCGTCGCCTCCTGGTGCGCCCAGCACGGGGTCATGCCCGACAGCCTCTCGGTGGAGCGGCACACCCTCGAAGACGTTTTCCTGGAGCTCACCGGTAAGGAGCTGCGCGCATGAGCGCCGGTACGTTCACCCCCCGGCCGGGGGCCGCGCCCGTGTCCCGCATGATCCTGGCGCAGACCGCGCTGGAGACCCGGATGCTGCTGCGCAACGGGGAGCAGCTGCTGCTGACCGTGATCATCCCGGCCCTGCTGCTGGTGCTCTTCTCGGCGGTCGACATCATCGACGTCGGCGCCGGGAAGTCGGTGGACTTCCTCGCCCCCGGCATCCTGGCGCTGGCCGTGATGTCCACCGCCTTCACCGGCCAGGCCATCGCCACCGGCTTCGACCGGCGCTACGGGGTCCTCAAGCGGCTCGGGGCCTCCCCGCTGCCGCGCTGGGCGCTGATGGCCGCGAAGACACTGTCCGTGCTGGTCACCGAGGTGCTGCAGATCGCCCTGCTGACGGTGATCGCCTTCGCCCTGGGCTGGTCCCCGCACGGGAACCCGCTCTCCGTCGCCCTCCTGGTCCTGCTCGGCACCGCCGCCTTCTCCGGGCTCGGCCTGCTGATGGCCGGCACCCTGCGCGCGGAGGCCACCCTGGCCGCCGCCAACCTGGTCTTCCTGCTGCTCCTGGTCGGCGGCGGGGTGATCGTGCCGATGGACAAGTTCCCCGGCGCGGTCCAGTCCGTCCTCGGCCTGCTCCCGATCTCCGCCCTCTCCGACGGGCTGCGCGAGGTGCTCCAGCACGGGGCCGCGCTGCCCTGGGGCGACGCCGCGATCCTGGCCGTCTGGGCGGTACTCGGTCTGGGGGCCGCGGCGCGCTGGTTCCGCTGGGAGTGAATCCCTTCCCCCGGGCGTTGCCCCCGCAGGAGGATGGTCGCCTCCACAGGGGAGCGCACCACAGACGCCGGGGGGCGGCATGGCGCAGCGGGAGGCCGTTCTGCGGCTGGACGAACAGTGGGCACGGATCCGGTCGGGCGCGGCGCACGCGGAGCCCGCGGAGGCCGGCGCCCTGCTGGCCGAGCTGATCGGAGCCCTGCGCGAGCCGGCCCGCACCGACGCCGAGTGCGCGGCCCGGCTGGGTCTGCGCCTCGGCGACCTGGCGGCCCGGCGGTTCGCCGACGGGGACCGGGCCGGGGCCCTGGCCGCCATCGAGGAGGGGCTGCGGTTCTCGCAGCAGGCGGCCGGGCACGCGGCCGAGTACGCCCGCTGGTACGCCCGGGGCCTGATCAACCAGGGGGTCTGGCTGTCCTGGCCGCTCAGCGACGCGGAGCGGCTGCCGAAGCACCCGCTGGGCTCCGGCTCCGAGAGCGGCCCGAGCGCCATGGAGCGGGCCGCCGGCGAGCGGGCCCGGGACCTGACGCTCGGCGCCGTGGAGGTCTGGGCGGCCCTGGACCAGGAGGATCCGGTCAACCAACGGGGCCTCGCGCAGGCGAAGGTGTTCCTCGGCGACCGGCTCGCGGAGCTGGGCCTGGCCGAGGAGTCCGTGGCCTGGGCGGTCGACGCGGAGGGCTCCTTCCGGCGGCTGCTGCTCGCCGATCCCGGCTCCGAGGAGTCCCAGGAGGCCGAGGAGGCCCTGGACCACATCGGCCGCCAGCTCGAACTGCGGCTGCGCTTCCTGTCCTTCGCCTCCCTGTCCGGCCTGCGCACGCGCGGGCTGCTGCCCGAACGGCTGCTGCCCCAGGCCGTGGTGGCCGCCCGCATCCAGGGCGTGCCCGAGGCGGAGATCGCCGCCCGGCTGGGGCTGGAGGCCGACCAGGTCCACACGATGCTGGAGGTGACCCCCTGGGTCGCGGTGTGGCGCGTCGAGGTCCGCGGCTCCGACGGACTGTGGAACACAAAGCCGCATCCCTGGCACAGCGGGGCAGAAGTGAGGAACAGGACGGCTGAGGAGGTAGGGGGCGAATTGGTACGCGGCTTCGCGGCCTCGGCCGACTACCCGGGCGACGGCGCGCGTTGGCGCGTCCACGTGTGGTGGCACGCGGAAGGCGACCCGGCGGGGGCCCGGTTCCGCCTCGCCTTCGGCCCCGGCGGAGCGGCCGCCACCCCCTCGTGAAACTTTGCACAAGTGTCCGCGTACGATAAACGCCGTGTTGACCCCCCTCGCATATCTCGCCCGCCGCTGGACGCCGTCACCCCGGACCGTCCAGCGGGCCGCGCTCGCAGCGGTGCTCATGAGCGTCGTCATCGTCGTCACCGGCGGCGCGGTACGGCTGACCGGATCCGGTCTCGGCTGCGACACGTGGCCCAAGTGCACCGACGACAGCCTGATCGTGACCCAGGAACAGGGCTTCCACGGCGCCATCGAGTTCGGCAACCGCATGCTGACGTACGTGCTCTGCGCGGCCGTTGGCTGGGCGATCACCGCCGCCCGCTGCGCCGCGCCGTGGCGCCGCTCGCTGACCCGGCTCGGCTGGCTCCAGTTCGCCATCGTGATGGGCAATGCGGTCCTCGGCGGCATCACCGTCCTGACGGGCCTCAACCCCTACAGCGTGGCCGGGCACTTCATGCTCGCCACCTCGCTGATCACCGTGACGACGATCACCTGGCAGCGCACCCGCGAGGGTGACGGTCCCGCGAAGCCGCGGGTGCCCGCTCCGGTGCGCAAGCTCTCCTGGGCGCTGCTCGCGGCCACCGTGGTGCT
Organism: Streptomyces sp. NPDC104226; assembly: GCF_055584085.1. Taxonomy (NCBI): domain Bacteria; kingdom Bacillati; phylum Actinomycetota; class Actinomycetes; order Kitasatosporales; family Streptomycetaceae; genus Streptomyces; species Streptomyces sp. NPDC104226. The sequence continues at coordinate 56,504 of NZ_JBVJMS010000016.1, read as the reverse complement.
GATCGCGGCGGGCACGGTGGTCACCGGTTCCGGCCCGCACGCCGGCGACAGCAGCGAGATCCACCGCATGCCGTTCGACTGGGCGACCACCGCCCACGTGCACGCGGTCTCCGCCTGGGTGGTCTGCGCGCTCGCCGTGGCGATGTGGCTGGTGCTGCGCGTGGTCGACGCCCCCGTGGACACCCGGGCCCGCGCCCGGGACCTGCTGGTCGTGCTGCTCGCCCAGGGCGCCATCGGCTACGTCCAGTACTTCACCGACGTGCCCGAGGCCCTCGTGGCGGCCCACATGCTCGGCTCCTGCCTGGTGTGGATCTCGGTGGTCCGGGTGGCGCTGAGCCTGCGCGAGCGTCCGGTGGAGCAGGCCGGCATCCCGGCGCAGGACGACGCGCGGCTCGCGACCGTCTGACCCCGCAGGGGGTCTCCCGGAGCCTCCGGGAGACCCCTTCCTTCGGAGCCTCCGGGATCTTTTCGGAGCCTCCGAGGGGGACGCCCTCGGGCCGTCAGCCGCGCTCGTCCAGGCGGTAGACCCGCCGGGCGTTGCCCGCCGCGACCATCGCCGCCACCCGCTCCGCGTCCCGCCAGGACCAGGAGCCGTCGGCGACCCAGCCGCCGAGCACCCGGCCGAGCGACTCCCGGAAGACCAGCGCCCCCACCGCGTGCAGTTCGGGCAGGTGCCGGCCGCCGCCGGAGAACATCAGCTTGCCGAAGGGCGCGGTCTCCAGGCATTCCGCCAGCACGGCGGCCGCCCGCGCCCCCGTGGATCCCAGCGCCGCGCCGAGGTCGGCATGGACGTGCGGGAACGCCGCGGCCAGCCGTGCGGCCTGCCGGTGGTGGGGGTACCCGCCGACCAGGACCAGCCGCGCCCCCAGGCCCTCGGTCGCCCGCAGGAACCCGGTCAGCCGCTCCGGCTCCCCCGCTTCCCCGCCCGTGTGCAGCTGGAGCGGCAGCCCCGAGGACACCGCGCTCCACGCCAGGTGCCGCAGGAGTACGGGATCCCGTACGGGCCCGCCCTTGGCCCGCGCGGCCAGCCAGCGCCCGGCCGCGCCCCGCACTTCGCCCGGACCGGGCGGCTCGGGCGCGGATTCGAGCGCCGCCGTCCAGGCGCGGCCCCCCTCCCCGGCTCCGCAGGTGAAGGCCACGGCCCCGGCTGCGGCCTGGTGGACCGCCCCCGCGAGGCCGGCCAGGAAGTCGGCCACGGTCCCCGAGGTGTCCGCGGCCTGCTCGGCCAGCGGCTCCGGGCGCACCAGCTCGAAGGCCTCCGCACCGCCCGCCAGGGCCAGTTCCTTGGGCCCGGTGAGGTCCCCGGGCAGGCCGGTGTCGACGAGCCGGGCGCCGACCCCGCAGCCGCGCAGCAGTCGGCGGGCCGACTCGGCGGCGCCCAGCTCGCGCCGCCGGGCGAGGTAGTGGACGGGGGCGCAGTGCGGTTCGAGCCCGAGCAGCGGCGGGCACCAGCGGCGCACGGCGAAGCCGGTCTGGGTGTCGAAGAAGGTGGTGCCGGCGGCGGGCGGGCCGGCCGAGGGGATCAGCTGGGCCTCGAAGGTGGCGAGGCCCAGCTCCGTGCGGAGCACTCCCTGGCAGTACTGGTCCACCAGGGGCGGCGTTTCGATCATCCGGGCATCCCGTTGCGGACGTGAGGAAGGGGCTTCCACACGTCCTAACGGGTGAGCGGGGTGTGAGGTGTTGCTCGCGCTGTTGACCGAGCGGATGACACCGAACCGATCAAGCCAATGATCAAGCCAAGATCGAACGGGTCAGGCCGCCGGATTCGCGGTTCCGCCGAGCTGGATGCCGGCCATCCGGGACCACTCGTACGGCCCCGTCCGCACCCGCGCGGCGAACTCGCCGTCGAACTCCTCGTGGAGGGTCAGCCCGGCCTTCTCGGTCGCGAGCCGCGCGGTGTCGTACGCCGGGGCCACCAGGTCGCCCCACTCGCCGTCGGTGCCCACGAGGACGATCCGGGTGCCCGCCTGGCCGATGTGCGCGAGGTGGCCCTCGGCGCCGCCGTGCTGCCTGGCGAACGCGCCGATCTGCTTGGCCAGCTTCGCGGCCGTACGGTCCTGCTTCTTGTCCGCCGTGGCGGCGGTCTCCTCGGTGTCTGCCATGAAGGGCATGCTACCGGCCGGTAGCGAGCGGAGGAAGGTTCTCCCGCCGAGGATCACCGTGGGGCATCAGCAGTGGGCGGTCAGCGGAGGAAAGGGTCCACCGCGACGGCGACGAACAGCAGCGACACGTAGGTGATCGACCAGTGGAACAGCCGCATCTCCTTGAGCTTCGCGCCGGTCACGCCCGACTTGGCGCGCGCGTTGAGCCCGTGCGCCTCCCACAGCCACCAGCCGCCGGCCACCAGGGCGACCGAGGTGTAGAACCAGCCGGTGTACCCCAGCGGGGTCAGCAGCAGCGAGACCCCGACCATCACCCAGCTGTAGAGGACGATCTGCTTGGCCACGGCCTTGTTGCCCGCCACGACCGGCAGCATCGGCACGCCGACCCGCGCGTAGTCGTCCTTCACCTTCATCGACAGCGGCCAGTAGTGCGGCGGCGTCCAGAAGAAGATGACGAGGAAGAGGATGACGGCGGCCCAGGAGACCTCGTTCTTCACGGCCGACCAGCCGATGAGCACCGGCATGCAGCCGGCGATGCCGCCCCAGACGATGTTCTGAGAGGTGCGCCGCTTCAACAGCATCGTGTAGACGACGACATAGAAGAGGAGCGCGCCGAGCGCGAGCGCGGCCGACAGCCAGTTGATCAGCAGCCCGAAGAACAGGGTGGACCCGATCCCGAGGGTGATGCCGAAGGCCAGGCACTCCCGCGGGCTGACCATGCCGGTCACCAGCGGGCGTCCCGAGGTCCGGTCCATCAACGCGTCGATGTCGCGGTCGATGTACATGTTCAGCGCGTTGGCGCCACCCGCGGACAGGTAGCCGCCGAAGCAGGTGGCGAGGACCAGCCACAGCGAAGGCACGCCCTGCTCGGCGAGGAACATCACCGGCACGGTCGTGATGAGCAGAAGCTCGATGATCCGCGGCTTGGTCAGCGCCACGAAAGCCATGGCCCGGGCCCCGAACGGCCGGTGGTTGGGGCTCGTCCCGAGCACCCCCGCTGGACGGGATTCGACGGCCGTCACGCACACCCCTGACAGAGAATCCAGCAAGCTCCGACGTGAACCTTTTAAACATGAAGGTCCCGTAAAGGCTTGCGCGTACCACGCCACTCTAGACGTAGCCATTGGCTCGTCCCGCGCGGGGGTCGCCCCGTGTTGGTCCGATCGGCGCTCAGACGTCACGCGTGGACCGCGGGTACTCGAATAGCTGCACGCTGTGGCGGGGGTAGGCTCGGAATCGCGCCGGTGCACCGTTCGTCACCGGGACTAGACATGTGGAGAGGAGCCCTGACCCACGGTGAGCACCAAGCCGACGACCACAGAGCTCGACTGGACCGAACTGGACCAGCGTGCTGTCGACACCGCCCGGATCCTGGCCGCCGACGCGGTCCAGAAGGTCGGTAACGGCCACCCCGGTACGGCGATGAGCCTGGCCCCCGCCGCTTACACCCTCTTCCAGAAGGTGATGCGGCACGACCCGGCGGACCCGGAGTGGGTCGGCCGCGACCGTTTCGTGCTCTCGGCGGGCCACTCCTCGCTGACCCTCTACACCCAGCTGTACCTCGGCGGGTTCGGGCTCGAGCTGGACGACCTGAAGGCCTTCCGCACCTGGGGTTCGAAGACCCCCGGCCACCCGGAGTACGGCCACACCGCGGGCGTCGAGACCACCACCGGCCCGCTGGGCCAGGGCATCGCCAACGCGGTGGGCATGGCCATGGCCGCCCGCTACGAGCGCGGCCTGTTCGACCCCGAGGCCCCCGCGGGCGCCTCCCCGTTCGACCACATGATCTACGCGATCGCGGGCGACGGCTGCCTCCAGGAGGGCATCTCCCACGAGGCGTCCGCGCTGGCCGGCCACCAGAAGCTCGGCAACCTGGTGCTGCTGTGGGACGACAACCACATCTCCATCGAGGGCGACACGGAGACGGCCGTCTCCGAGGACACCCTCAAGCGCTACGAGGCCTACGGCTGGCACGTCCAGCGCGTCGCGCAGCAGGAGAACGGCGACCTCGACCCGAAGGCGCTGTTCGCCGCCCTGCAGGCCGCCAAGGCCGAGACGGAGCGCCCCTCCTTCATCGCGGCCCGCTCGATCATCGCCTGGCCGGCCCCGCACGCCCAGGGCACCGAGGCCTCGCACGGCTCGGCCCTCGGCAACGACGAGGTCGCCGCCACCAAGCGCGTGCTCGGCTTCGACCCGGAGCAGACCTTCGAGGTCTCCGACGAGGTCATCGCGCACACCCGCGCCCTGGGCGAGCGCGGCCGCGAGGCCCGCGCCGCGTGGGAGAAGGAGTTCTCCGCCTGGCGCACCGCCAACCCGGAGCGCGCCGCCGAGTTCGACCGCATCAACGCCAACGAGCTGCCCGCGGGCTGGGAGGACAAGCTCCCCGTCTTCGAGGCCGGCAAGGGCGTCGCCACCCGCGCCGCCTCCGGCAAGGTGCTCGAGGCGCTCGGCGCGGTCATCCCGGAGCTGTGGGGCGGCTCGGCCGACCTGGCCGGCTCCAACAACACCACCATCGACAAGAACTCCTCGTTCCTGCCGATCGGCAACCCGCTGCCGGAGGCCGACCCGTACGGTCGCACCATCCACTACGGCATCCGCGAGCACGCCATGGCCGCGGCCATGAACGGCATCGCGCTGCACGGCCACACCCGCATCTACGGCGGCACCTTCCTGGTGTTCTCCGACTACATGCGCAACGCCGTGCGCCTCTCCGCCCTGATGCACGTGCCGGTCACCTACGTGTGGACGCACGACTCCATCGGCCTCGGCGAGGACGGCCCGACCCACCAGCCGGTCGAGCACGTCGCCTCGCTGCGCGCCATCCCGGGCCTGAACGTGGTCCGCCCGGCGGACGCCAACGAGACCGCCGTCGCCTGGCGCGAGATCCTCAAGCGCCACACGAAGGTGTTCGGCAAGGGCGCCCCGCACGGTCTGGCGCTGACCCGCCAGGGCGTGCCGACCTACGAGCGCAACGAGGACGCCGCCAAGGGCGGGTACGTGCTCTTCGAGGCCGACGGCGGCGACGCCCAGGTCGTCCTCATCGGCACCGGCTCCGAGGTCCAGCTCGCCGTCGCCGCGCGCGAGGCGCTGCAGGCCGAGGGCGTTCCGGCCCGGGTCGTCTCGATGCCCTCCGTCGAGTGGTTCGAGGAGCAGTCCCAGGAGTACAAGGACAGCGTCCTGCCGCCTTCGGTCAAGGCGCGTGTCGCGGTCGAGGCCGGCATCGGCCTGACCTGGCACCGCTACGTCGGCGACGCGGGCCGGATCGTCTCGCTGGAGCACTTCGGTGCCTCGGCCGACGGCGCCGTCCTGTACCGCGAGTTCGGTCTCACCGCCGAAGCCGTGACCGCCGCCGCTCGCGAATCGCTCGCCGCCGCCGCGCGCTGATTCCCGCACCCAGACCAGTAGGAGATGCAATTCCCATGACAGACGCACTGAAGCGCCTTTCCGACGAGGGCGTGGCGATCTGGCTGGACGACCTGTCCCGCAAGCGGATCACGTCCGGCAACCTGGCCGAGCTCATCGACCAGCAGCACGTGGTCGGTGTCACCACCAACCCGGCGATCTTCCAGAAGGCGATCAGCGGCGGCGAGGGGTACGGGCAGCAGCTCGCCGACCTGGCCGCCCGCAAGGTCACCGTCGACGAGGCCATCCGCATGATCACCACGGCGGACGTCCGCGACGCCGCCGACATCCTGCGCCCGGTCTACGACTCCACCGAGGGCCAGGACGGCCGGGTCTCGATCGAGGTCGACCCCCGTCTGGCCCACAACACCCCGGCGACCATCGCCGAGGCGAAGCAGCTCGCGTGGCTGGTGGACCGTCCGAACACGCTCATCAAGATCCCGGCGACCAAGGCCGGCCTGCCGGCGATCACCGAGGTCATCGGCAAGGGCATCAGCGTCAACGTCACGCTGATCTTCTCGCTGGAGCGCTACCGCGAGGTCATGGACGCCTACCTGGCGGGCCTGGAGAAGGCGAAGGCCGCGGGCCTGGACCTCTCCAAGATCCACTCGGTCGCCTCCTTCTTCGTGTCCCGCGTGGACTCCGAGATCGACAAGCGCCTCGACGGCATCGGCACCGACGAGGCCAAGGCCCTCAAGGGCAAGGCGGCGCTCGCGAACGCCCGTCTGGCCTACGAGGCCTACGAGGAGGTCTTCTCCACCGAGCGCTGGGCCGCCCTGGACAAGGCGCACGCCAACAAGCAGCGCCCGCTCTGGGCCTCGACCGGCGTCAAGGACCCGGCGTACAAGGACACCCTGTACGTGGTGGACCTGGTCGCCCCCGGCACCGTGAACACCATGCCGGAGGCCACCCTGGAGGCCACCGCCGACCACGGCGTGGTCGAGGGCGACACCATCTCCGGCACGTACGAGCAGGCGCGCGCCGAGCTCGCCGCGGTCGCGAAGCTGGGCATTTCGTACGACGATGTGGTGCAGCTGCTCGAAGAAGAGGGCGTCGAGAAGTTCGCGGTGTCCTGGAACGACCTGCTGAAGTCGACCGAGGCGGAGCTTGAGCGCCTCGCCCCCACGGAGGCCTGAACACTTTGTCTGTAAACGGAGCGAACCCGCTTCGTGACGCACAGGACCGGCGGCTCCCGCGCATCGCGGGGCCGTCCGGCCTGGTCATTTTCGGCGTTACGGGTGACCTGTCGCGCAAGAAGCTGATGCCTGCCGTCTACGACCTCGCCAACCGCGGGCTGCTCCCGCCGGGCTTCTCGCTCATCGGCTTCGCCCGACGCGAGTGGCAGGACGAGGACTTCGCGCAGGAGGTCCACGACGCGGTCAAGCAGCACTCCCGGACCCCCTTCCGCGAAGAGGTCTGGCAGCAGCTGGTGCAGGGCTGCCGCTTCGTCCAGGGCGACTTCGACGACGACCAGGCGTTCGAGACGCTGAAGTCGACGATCGAGGAGCTGGACAAGGCGCAGGGCACCGGCGGCAACTTCGCCTTCTACCTGTCCGTCCCGCCGAAGTTCTTCCCCAAGGTCGTCGCCCAGCTCAAGAAGCACGGGCTGGCGGACCAGAAGGAGGGCTCCTGGCGGCGCGCGGTCATCGAGAAGCCGTTCGGCCACGACCTGGCCAGTGCACAGGAGCTCAACCAGCTCGTGCACGACGTCTTCCCGCCCAACGAGGTCTTCCGTATCGACCACTACCTGGGCAAGGAGACCGTCCAGAACATCCTGGCGCTCCGCTTCGCCAACACGATGTTCGAGCCGATCTGGAACCGGTCGTACGTGGACCACGTGCAGATCACCATGGCCGAGGACATCGGCATCGGCGGCCGGGCCGGCTACTACGACGGCATCGGCGCGGCCCGCGACGTCATCCAGAACCACCTGCTCCAGCTCCTGGCGCTGACCGCGATGGAGGAGCCCGGCTCCTTCCACCCCAAGGCGCTGGTGGCCGAGAAGCTCAAGGTCCTCACGGCCGTGGAGCTCCCCGAGGACCTGGGCAAGCACACCGTGCGCGGCCAGTACTCGGCGGCGTGGCAGGGCGGCGAGAAGGTCGTCGGGTACCTCGAAGAGGACGGCATCGACCCCAAGTCGAAGACCGACACCTACGCGGCCATCCGCCTGGAGATCAACAACCGCCGCTGGGCGGGCGTCCCGTTCTACCTGCGGACCGGCAAGCGCCTGGGCCGCCGGGTGACCGAGATCGCGGTCGTCTTCAAGCGGGCCCCGTACCTGCCGTTCGAGTCGGGCGCGACCGAGGAGCTGGGGCAGAACGCCCTGGTCATCCGGGTCCAGCCGGACGAGGGCGTCACGGTGCGCTTCGGTTCCAAGGTTCCGGGCACCTCCATGGAGGTCCGGGACGTGACGATGGACTTCGCCTACGGCGAGTCCTTCACGGAGTCGAGCCCCGAGGCCTACGAGCGGCTGATCCTCGACGTGCTGCTGGGTGACGCGAACCTGTTCCCGCGCCACCAGGAGGTCGAGCTGTCCTGGAACATCCTCGACCCGATCGAGAAGTACTGGGACACGCACGGCAAGCCCGCGCAGTACCCGTCGGGCACCTGGGGGCCGGTCGAGGCGGACGAGATGCTCGCACGAGACGGACGGAGCTGGCGCCGGCCATGAAGATCGATCTCACGGAGACCAACTCCAGCAAGATCAACGCCTCGTTGGTGCAGGCGCGCCGGGATATCGGCACGCCTGCCATCGGGATGGTGCTCACGCTGGTGATCGTGACCGACGAGGAGAACGCGTACGACGCGCTCAAGTCGGCGAACGACGCGTCCCGCGAACACCCTTCGCGGATCGTCGTCGTCATCAAGCGGGTCAGCCGCTCGCCGCGCAGCCGCCGCGACGCCCGTCTCGACGCGGAAGTCCGCGTGGGGACGGACTCCGGCACCGGCGAAACGGTTGTCCTGCGCCTGCACGGCGAACTGGTCGACCACGCCCAGTCGGTGGTTCTCCCGCTCCTCCTCCCGGACGCGCCCGTCGTCGTCTGGTGGCCGGAGGGTGCTCCGCAGGACCTGGCGGGCGACCCCCTGGGCTCGCTCGGCCAGCGCCGGATCACGGACACCTACTCCGCCGAGGATCCGATCGAGGCGCTCGGCAGCCGGGCGACGGCGTACGCACCCGGGGACACGGACCTGTCCTGGACCCGGATCACCCCGTGGCGCTCCATGCTGGCGGCGGCGCTCGACCAGCAGGTCCACTCGGTGTCCTCGGCGACGGTCGAGGGCGAGGACGACAACCCGAGCTGCGAGCTGCTGGCGATGTGGCTCGCGGACCGGCTCCAGGTCCCCGTCAAGCGCACCTCCTCGGCGGGCCCCGGGCTCACCGCGGTGCGTCTGGAGACCAAGGACGGGGAGATCGTCCTGGACCGGGCGGACGGGGCGCTGGCCACGCTGTGCATGCCGGGGCAGCCCGACCGTGCGGTGGCGCTGAAGCGCCGCGACACGTCCGAGCTGCTGGCGGAGGAGCTCCGCCGCCTGGACCCGGACAACACCTACGAGGCCTCGCTGAAGTTCGGCGTGGCCCGCCTGCACCCCGCGGGCGAGCCGGTCCCGACGCCCGCGAAGGCGGCCCCGGCGAAGGCTGCTCCGGCGAAGGCCGAGGCTCCGGCCAAGGCCGCTCCGGCGAAGCCGGCCAAGAAGGCCGCGGCGAAGTAGCCCGGACAGCGCCGCTGCGCGGGGCCGTCCCCTACCCGCCCTTCCACCGTTCCCCGGGCTCCGCCCGGACCCGCGCCTCAAACGCCGACGAGGCTGATCGTTTCAGCCCGTCCGGCGTTTGAGGACCGGGGTCCGGGGCGGAGCCCCGGTTTCGGGAAGGGGCGGGGTGGGGGAAGCTCCGCGCAGCGGCGTCCGGACCCGCACACAGAACCGACAAGAAGGCGGCAGCACATGGGTATGACGACTCCCCAGGTCGTCGTCCACCGGGACAAGGAGCTGATGGCCCAGGCCGCGGCGGCCCGGCTGATCACGAAGATCGTGGACGCACAGGCGGCCCGCGGCACCGCGTCCGTGGTCCTCACCGGCGGCCGCAACGGCAACGGCCTCCTCGCCGCGCTGGCCACGGCCCCCGCCCGGGACGCCGTCGACTGGTCGCGGATCGACCTGTGGTGGGGCGACGAGCGCTACGTGCCCGCCGCCGACCCCGAGCGCAACCACGTACAGGCCCGTGAGGCCCTGCTGGACGCCGTCCCGGTGGATCCCGCCCGGGTCCATGCCATGCCCGCCTCCGACGGCCCGTACGGGGACGACGTGGACGCGGCGGCCGCCTCCTACGCGGAGGAGCTCCGCAAGGCCTCCCGCCCCGAGGACCACGGCCCGGTCCCCCGCTTCGACGTCCTGATGCTGGGCGTGGGCCCGGACACGCACGTGGCCTCGCTCTTCCCCGAGCACCCGGCGTCCCGCGAGAGCGAGCGCACCGTCGTCGGCGTCCACGGCGCGCCCAAGCCGCCGCCGACCCGCATCTCGCTCACCCTCCCGGCGATCCGCGCGGCCCGCGAGGTCTGGCTGCTGGCGGCCGGCGAGGACAAGGCCGGAGCGGTGGCGATCGCGCTGGGCGGCGCGGGCGAGGTCCAGGCGCCGGCTGCCGCCGCGTACGGCCGCTCCCGCACCCTGTGGCTCCTCGACCGCGCGGCGGCCGCGAAGCTCCCGTCGTCGATGTACCCGCCGGCCTCCGCCTGACCCCGTACGACACACGACAGGGCCCGCCCTCCGCACGGAGAGCGGGCCCTGTCGGCGCTTGCGGGCGTGTGCGTCAGCGGCCGCGCAGCGAGCGGTACGCGGCCACCAGCGCGCGCGTCGACGCGTCCAGGCCCGGTACCTCCGTGCCGTCGGTGAGCGCCGGCTCGATCCGCTTGGCCAGTACCTTCCCGAGCTCCACGCCCCACTGGTCGAAGGAGTCGATGTTCCACACCGCGCCCTGGACGAACACCTTGTGCTCGTAGAGCGCGATCAGCTGGCCCAGGACCGACGGAGTGAGCTCGGTCGCCAGGATCGTGGTCGTCGGGTGGTTGCCCGCGAAGGTCTTGTGCGGGACCAGCGGTTCGGCGACGCCCTCCGCCCGGACCTCGTCCGCCGTCTTGCCGAAGGCCAGCGCCTGGGTCTGCGCGAAGAAGTTCGCCATCAGCAGGTCGTGCTGGGCCGCCAGCGTCGGCGACAGCTCGCCCACGGGCCGCGCGAAGCCGATGAAGTCCGCCGGGATCACCTTGGTGCCCTGGTGGATCAACTGGTAGTAGGCGTGCTGGCCGTTGGTGCCGGGCGTGCCCCACACCACCGGCCCGGTCTGCCAGTCCACCGGATTGCCCTCGCGGTCCACCGACTTGCCGTTGGACTCCATGTCCAGCTGCTGCAAGTACGCGGTGAACCGGGAGAGGTAGTGGCTGTACGGGAGCACCGCGTGCGACTGCGCGTCGAAGAAGGCCCCGTACCAGATCCCCAACAGCCCCATCAGCAGCGGGGCGTTCTCCTCGGGGGGCGCGGTGCGGAAGTGCTCGTCCATGGCGTGGAAACCGCCGAGCAGCTCCCGGAAGGCGTCCGGGCCGATCGCGATCATCAGGGACAGCCCGATCGCGGAGTCGAAGGAGTAGCGCCCGCCGACCCAGTCCCAGAACTCGAACATGTTGGCCGTGTCGATGCCGAATCCGGCGACCTTCTCCTCGTTGGTGGAGAGCGCCACGAAGTGCCGTGCCACGGCCGCCTCGTCGCCACCGACACCCGCGAGCAGCCATTCCCGGGCCGAGGTGGCGTTGGTGATGGTCTCGATCGTCGTGAAGGTCTTCGACGCGATGATGAACAGCGTCTCGGCCGGGTCCAGGTCGCGTACGGCCTCGTGGAGGTCGGCGCCGTCCACGTTGGAGACGAAGCGGACCGTCAGAGCGCGGTCCGAGAAGGCGCGCAGCGCCTCGTACGCCATCGCCGGACCGAGGTCGGAGCCGCCGATGCCCACGTTGACGACGTTCTTGATGCGCTTGCCGGTGGAGCCGGTCCACTCCCCCGACCGGACCCGGTCGGCGAAGGCCGCCATCTTGTCGAGGACCGCGTGGACTCCGGGGACCACGTCCTCCCCGTCCACCTCGACGACCGCACCGGCCGGTGCGCGCAGCGCCGTGTGCAGGACCGCCCGGTCCTCGGTCGTGTTGATCTTGTCGCCGCGGAACATGGCCTCGCGCAGCTCGGCCACGCCGGTCGCCGCGGCCAGTTCGCGCAGCAGTGTCAGCGTCTCGTCGTTGACGAGGTGCTTCGAGTAGTCGATGTGCAGGTCTCCGACCCGCAAGGTGTAGCCGGTGCCCCGGCCCGGATCCGCCGCGAACAGCTCCCGCAGATGCGTCTGCCCCAGGGCCTCCCGGTGCTTGCCGAGTGCGGCCCACTCGGGCGTCCGGTTGAGCCTCGTACGGCTGTCTGCGTTCATCTCGGACATCAACCCACTTTCTGTCCTGTCGTGCCCCGCCGGTTCCAACCTAAGGGATGGGAAGGGGTACAACCGACACAAAGCGGCCCGGCCCGCAGGAGAGAAGACTCCTGCGGGCCGGGCCGGATGCCATATCGGTCGGGCTGTCGTTCGGCGGGAACGCGTCAGATCTCGCCGCGCAGTTTGGCGAGCGCCTCGGCGAGGATCGCCTCGCCGTCGGCGTCGGTGCGCCGCTCGCGCACGTACGCCAGGTGCGTCTTGTACGGCTCGGTGCGCGGTGGTGCGGGAGGGTTGTCCCGGTCCTGGCCGGCCGGGAACCCGCAGCGCGGGCAGTCCCAGGTGTCCGGCACCTGCGCGTCGCTGGCGAAGCTCGGCTGCGTCTCGTGCCCGTTCGAGCACCAGAAGGAGATGCGCAGGCGGGGCGCGGACTCGCCGCGCTCGGCCTCACCCATCGGCCCCGCTCCGACCCGACTACCACGGATCGCGTTGCCACTTGCCACGGTCGTAACTCCCTGCGTGATGGTGCCGCGAAACGTGAGTGGATTCCGTCGCGGGCGCCCAAGTCTACGTAAGGCCCAACGCCCGTCCAGGAATGGAGTTACCCATTCCAGACAAGAACGCCGGACCTCATGATAGGCCGGGGAGAGCCGACCGGACCGGCGGAATGGCCAGAACGGTTCAGCTGCTGGTCTTCATGAGCAGACCGAGCGCGACGATGCACGCGAACCAGAGCAGACCGATCACCACGGTGATGCGGTCGAGGTTGCGCTCCGCGACCGAGGAGCCGCCGACCGACGACTGCATGCCGCCGCCGAACATGTCGGAAAGACCGCCGCCCTTGCCCTTGTGCATCAGCACGAGCAGCATCAGCAGGGCGCTGAAGACGACCAGGGCGATCTCGAACCCCATAATCACGGCTGATTCCTACTTTCTGGGCTTACTGGCTTTCCGGCTTTCCCGCAGTGCCGAGGACGAGCGCGGGGGCCGGCAGCTGCTCAGCTGGCCGGCCCCCGCAAGGGTACGACGGATCCGCCCTACCGCATACTCACGATGAGCGTCACTGGTCGCGGAAACGGACGATCTTGACGAACTCGTCCGCGTCCAGGGCCGCGCCGCCGATCAGGGCGCCGTCGACGTCGGGCTGGGCCATGATCGCGGCGATGTTGCCGGACTTGACCGAGCCGCCGTACTGGATGCGGACCTTGTCGGCCAGCTCCTGCGAGTACAGCTCCGCGAGACGGCCGCGGATGGCACCGCAGACCTCCTGCGCGTCCTCGGGGGTGGCGACTTCGCCGGTCCCGATGGCCCAGACGGGCTCGTACGCGATCACGATGGACTCGACCTGCTCGGCCGGGATGTCCTTGAGGCCGCCGTCGAGCTGGTTCAGCGTGTACTGCACCTGCTGGCCGGCCTTGCGGATGTCCAGGCCCTCGCCGACGCACAGGATCGGCGTGATGCCGTGCTTGTAGGCGGCCTTGACCTTGGCGTTGCAGATCTCGTCGCTCTCGCCGTGGTACTGGCGGCGCTCGCTGTGGCCGACGGCCACGAACGTGCACTTCAGCTTCGAGAGCATCGGGCCGGAGATCTCGCCGGTGTAGGCGCCCGAGTCGTGGGCCGAGATGTCCTGGGCGCCGTACTTGATCTTCAGCTTGTCGCCGTCGACCAGGGTCTGGACCGAACGGAGGTCGACGAAGGGCGGCAGGACCGCGACCTCGACGAAGTCGTAGTCCTTGTCGGCCAGGGCGAAGGCGAGCTTCTGGACGTGGGCGATGGCCTCGAGGTGGTTGAGGTTCATCTTCCAGTTGCCCGCCATCAGCGGGGTACGGCCGGCGGTGTTCTCAGTCATCTGGGTTCAGACCTCCAGTGCGGCGAGGCCGGGGAGCGTCTTGCCCTCGAGGTACTCGAGGGAGGCGCCGCCACCGGTCGAAATGTGGCCGAAAGCGTTCTCGTCGAAGCCGAGGATGCGGACGGCGGCGGCCGAGTCGCCACCACCGACGACGGTGAAGGCGCTGCTGTCGACGAGGGCCTGCGCGATGGCCTTGGTGCCGTTCGCGTAGTCCGGGTGCTCGAAGACGCCCACGGGACCGTTCCAGAACACGGTCTCCGCGTCGGCGATCTTCGAGGCGTACAGCTCGCGGGTCTTGGGACCGATGTCCAGACCCTCCTGGTCGGCGGGGATCTTGTCCGCGTCCACGGTGATGAAGTCGGCCGGAGCCTTGGTCTTCAGGTCCGGGAAGTCCTTGGAGGCGAGGATGTCGACCGGGAGGACCAGCTCGACACCGTTCTTCTCGGCGCGCGCCATGTACTCCTTGACGACGTCCACCTGGTCCTTCTGGAGCAGGGAGATGCCGACCTCGTAGCCCTTGGCGTAGAGGAAGGTGTACGCCATGCCGCCGCCGATGAGGAGGCGGTCGGCCTTGCCGAGCAGCTCGTCGATGACGGCGAGCTTGTCGGAGACCTTGGCGCCGCCCAGGATGACCACGTACGGGCGCTTGACCTCGGCGGTCAGCTTCTTCAGGACGCCGACCTCGGTGGCGATGAGGTAGCCGGCCGCGTGCGGGAGGCGCGCGGGGAGGTCGAAGACCGAGGCGTGCTTGCGGTGGACAGCGCCGAAGCCGTCGCCGACGTAGACGTCGGCCAGCTCGGCGAGCTGGTCCGCGAAGGCGCCGCGCTCGGCGTCGTCCTTGGCGGTCTCACCGGCGTTGAAGCGCAGGTTCTCGATGACGGCGACCTGGCCGTCGGCGAGGGCGGCGACGGTCTCCTTGGCGGAGGCGCCGACGGTGTCGGTGGCGAACGCGACGTCCGCGCCGAGCAGCTCGCCGAGGCGGGCGGCGGCGAGAGCCAGCGAGAAGGCCGGGTCCGGGGCGCCCTTCGGGCGGCCCAGGTGCGAGGCAACGATCACGCGGGCGCCGGCTTCGGCGAGCTTCGCGATGGTCGGCTGCACGGCGCGGATGCGGCCGTCATCGGTGATCTCACCGTTGGCCAGCGGCACGTTCAGGTCGGCGCGTACGAAGACACGCTTGCCGGACACGCCGTCGGCGAGAAGTTCGTCGATCGTCTTCATGCTGTTTTCTACTCCTTTTCCCAGCCCAGGACTCTACCCGTGCGGGGCGAGAGGGGTACGAGGCAAGCAACAGGGCCCGTACAGCGCTTCATCGCGCTGCCCGAGCCCCGGTGCTCACATCGTGGTGCCTGTCTTGGTGCTTAGAGCTGACCGCCGACGAACACGGTCAGGTCGACGAGGCGGTTGGAGTAGCCCCACTCGTTGTCGTACCAGCCGATGACCTTGACGTTCTTGCCCTGGACCATGGTCAGGGAGGAGTCGAAGGTGCAGGAGTACGGCCAGTTCACGATGTCGGAAGAGACGATCGCGTCCTCGGTGTAGTCCAGGATGCCCTTGAGCTGGCCCTGAGAGGCCTTCTGGAAGGCCGAGTTGACCTCGTCCTTGGTGACCTCGCGCTCGAGCTCGATGACCAGGTCGGTCACGGAACCGGTGGGGACCGGGACGCGCATCGCGATGCCGTCGAGCTTGCCCGCCAGCTCGGGGATGACCAGCGCGGTGGCCTTGGCGGCACCGGTGGTGGTCGGGATGATGTTCTCGGCGGCCGCGCGCGCCCGGCGCAGGTCCGAGTGCGGGAAGTCCAGGATGCGCTGGTCGTTCGTGTACGCGTGGACCGTCGTCATCATGCCCTTGACGATGCCGAAGTTCTCCAGGAGGACCTTGGCCATCGGCGCCACGCAGTTGGTGGTGCAGGAGGCGTTGGAGATGACGTGGTGGTTGGCCGCGTCGTACTTGTCCTGGTTGACGCCCATCACGATCGTGATGTCCTCGTCCTTGGCCGGAGCCGAGATGAGGACCTTCTTCGCGCCGGCCGCGATGTGCTTGGCGGCGTCGGCCTTCTTCGTGAAGATGCCGGTCGACTCGATGACGATGTCGGCGCCCAGCTCGCCCCAGGGAAGGTTCGCGGGGTCGCGCTCAGCGAAGGTCTTGAAGGTGTTGCCGCCGACGGTGATGGTGTCGTCGGTGTGGCTGACCTCGGCCTCGAGACGGCCCAGGATCGTGTCGTACTTGAGGAGGTGAACCAGGGTCGCGTTGTCAGTCAGGTCGTTGACACCGACGATCTGAATGTCCGCTCCCTGCTTCAGAAGCGCCCGGAAGTAGTTGCGGCCAATTCGGCCAAAACCATTGATGCCTACGCGGATCGTCACGAACCGATCTCCTCGTTGGTGCGCCGGCCTGTCCGCCAGCGAGCTGTATGGGATGTCCCCGACCGCTTACGACACTACCTCTCCGTGAGCTTTTGAGTGACATCGACGGTCCCCTGACACGCCCCGAAGCCCCGCACTCTCGGACGAGTACGGGACCTCGGGGACCTTGGGCCCGGTCACTCACGGTGAGTGCGAGCGGGGCCTCTGATCAGTGCTTCAGCGAGCGGAGCGCCTTACCGACGAGTACGGCGCGGTCGGCCGCGGCCGGCACGTGCTCCAGGCCGAAGCCGAGGAGCACGGTGTCACGCGTAGTGACGGCGGCATAGGACTTGAACAGCTCGCCCGACCGGGACCAATCGCCCGGAACATCAGGGCTTCCGGCAGGTGCGCCCTGAGCGGTCCAGACGCCGAGCGAGGACTCGAAGCCCTCGGCCGCCTGGTCCGTGCCGCGGGTCGACACGCGGGCCTCGTCCGCGAAGACTCCGCGGCCGCCCGAACCCGGGTCGGTGATGTAGGCGAGGGAGACCTCGACGGTCCTGCCCGCGTACATGCTCAGGTCGAAGGAGACCTGCTTCCAGCCGTTGGAGGAGCCGGTGAAGGAGTTCCACTGGCCGCTGGTGCCCGAGGGGGTGCAGCCGCCGGCGTCGAGGGTGAGGTAGCGGCGCAGGAACGGGTGGTCGTTGATGAAGAAGCCGGCCCCGCACTCCTCCGGGACGGTCGTGGTGCTCTGGCCGTTCAGGTCGGGCAGCGTGGTCCAGTCGTCGCCGCCCGCGGTACGGGCCTCCAGGACCGCGTGGTCGTAGCCCTCCTCGGTGTTCCAGTTGAGCGCCGTCTTGAGCTTCGGCTGGTCGGCCGCGGTGACCTGGGTGAGGTCGATGGTGCGGGTGAGTCGCTTCCAGTCGTCGTCGTCGTGCGTGGCCGAGGCCATCGAGGCGCCTGCGTACGGGGCGTACGGGTTCACGACCCCGGCGTACTGGCCCGCCTGCGCGCTCTTGAACTGCGGGAACTGCGCCGCGGGCAGGGTGTCGGAGGTGACCGTGTAGGAGCCCGGGCGGTCGAGCGGGTTGCCCGTGGCGTCGCCGAGGGCGCCGCCGGCCCCGGTGAGGGAGCCCGCGCCGGTGAAGCCGGTGGGGCCGGTGACCCCCGCGCGGCCGTAGGCGCCGAGGAAGTACTGGCTGAAGTCGTTGGTCACGGCGCGGCCGACCTGGGCGTTGCCGCCCGCCAGCTCGCCGGCCTCGATCAGCTTGCCGCCCTCGTTGAGGAAGTCGCGCACCGCCAGCTGGGTGTCACCGCCCGGGGACTTGGCCCCGGTGTAGTGGACGGCCGTACGGAAGTGGGACAGGGCTCCGAGGTGGTGCGGGGCGCCCTGGACCGCCACGTCCCAGACCGCCGCGCTCTTGCCGTTGGCCTTCAGGGCGTCGACGTAGGCCTGCGCGTGCTGCGCCGGGGCGCCTTCCTCGGCGATCACCAGCACGTCGGCGCGCGGCCGCTCGGCCACCGTGTACGTGAAGTGCTCGCTGGAGACCTTCTTGCCGCCGTCGCGGCCGGTGAACCAGACCTCGACCTTGTCGCCGGGCTTGGCGCCCTCGACCTCGGCCCGGTACTCGTCGAACCAGTTGTTGTCGTCGCCGCCGTAGACCTCGCCGCCCTTCCAGGCCTTCAGGTCCTCGTCGTGGGTGCGGCCCCCGTTGATCCGGTAGTTCAGCTCCTTGTCCTTCAGCGCCTTGCGGGCCGTGACGGCGACCTTCTGGTCCTCGCCGCGGGCCGCGTAGGAGGTGGTGAAGGGGTCGAGGGTGAAGTCCGCGGCGGTCAGCCCCAGCGAGGACTTCGGCCGGTCCGGGTGCTCGGCGCTCTCGGCGACGGAGAGCGCGAAGGGGATGTTCTTGGCGAACTCGGCCTGGATCAGCTTCTCGTCGTCCGGGAAGTTGAAGCCGGAGGCGCAGTCCTCGGGCTTCCACTGGTCGTCCGGGTCGATCGCGGAGGCCGTCTGGCAGGTGGTCATCTCCGGCGTGAACATCATGATGCCGTTGGCGTTGGCCGCCTGGCTGTCCGCTTCGCCGTTGGTGGTGTAGAGCTCGGAGGAGACCTGCGGGTAGTAGCCGGGGACCGCCGGGTTCTCCGGGGTGCCGGCGAGCGCCTTGTAGGCGACGTCGTCCGGGGTGGGGGTGGCCACCTGCCAGCCCACGCCGTAGAGGATCAGCTCGGCGGCGGAGTGGTAGTTGACGGCGTAGTCGAAGCCGACGCGCTTCTGGAAGGTGTCCAGGGCGACGGTCTCGGGCTCCGAGGCGGCCTTGGCGCCGCGGTAGGTCTCGCTCGCCTGGTTGGGCGAAGAACCCTCGTTGTCGTAGCCCCACTTGTAGGCGAAGTTGCGGTTGAGGTCGACGCCGTCGACCGCGGTGATCTTGCCGTCGCCGTTGTTGTCCCGCAGGTTCTTGCGCCACAGCCGCTGGCCGTCGGGGGCGAAGGTGTAGTCGTAGCCGTCGGGGTTGGCGGAGAGCAGGAACCACAGCTCGGTGGAGTCCACCAGCTTGGTGATCCGCGGGTCCTTGCCGTAGTTGTCGAGGGTGTGGTGCATCAGCCGCCGGGTCATCTCGGGGGTGATCCACTCACGGGCGTGCTGGTTCGACATGAACAGCGTGGAGGGCTTGGCGCCGTCCTTGCCCTTCTTGGCGTTCTTGGTGACCTTCAGGGCGAGGATGTCCTTGCCCTGGACGGTCTTGCCGATGGAGACGACCTTGGTGAGGCCCGGGTTCTCCTGGGCGGTGCGCAGGATCTCCTCCTGGAGCCCTCCCTTGCCGCTGTACGGCCGGAAGACCCCGTCGCCGGCCGCCAGCGAGCGTGCCGCGGCCTTGGCCGCGACCTTGCGTTCGGCGAGCTTGATCCCCTGCGCCGCCAGATCCTTGGCCTGACCGCCGGTGAGGAAGAGCTCGACCTTGGCGGTCCCGGTCTCCGGGGCGCGTTCGGAGAGCTCGTGCGCGTCCTGGCCGGCCGCCAGGACCAGCGGGACCTGCTCCTTGGTGATGTCGGCGTCGTAGACCCGCACCTCGTCGGCGGCGGACCGGTCCGCCGCGCCGGGCTGGGCCTGGGCCGCTGCGGGTAGTGCGGCCAGTGTGGTGCCGAAGACGAATGCGCTTGCGGCGAGGATCGATCTCGCGCGGTGCCTCATGTGCCCCCCTGGGCGTCGTCTGCCACGAAAGCTCCCGTCTGCCACGAAAGCTTCGGACGACAGGCTCACGATCAGCCCATGCTCATGTCAATGGGGCCTACCGAAAAGGGGCCCGCACGAGTGATCGTGCGGGCCCCTTCTGCCGTAGTCCCCTCAGCCGGCCATGTTGTCGGCCAGCTCCTCGCTGTCGCTGAGGTCGAGGTTCGACTCGGTGCCCGGGATCCCGAGGTCCTGGGCCCGCTTGTCGGCCATCGCCAGCAGGCGGCGGATCCGGCCCGCGACCGCGTCCTTGGTCAGCGGCGGGTCGGCGAGGGCGCCCAGCTCCTCCAGGGAGGCCTGCTTGTGCTCCATGCGCAGCCGGCCGGCGGCGGCGAGGTGCTCGGGGACCTCCTCGGCGAGGATCTCCAGGGCCCGCTGGACCCGCGCTCCGGCGGCCACCGCGGCCCGCGCCGAGCGGCGCAGGTTGGCGTCGTCGAAGTTGGCCAGGCGGTTGGCGGTGGCGCGCACCTCGCGCCGCATCCGCCGCTCCTCCCAGGCCAGCACCGAGTCGTGGGCGCCGAGCCGGGTCAGCAGGGCGCCGATGGCGTCCCCGTCCCGTACGACGACCCGGTCCACGCCGCGGACCTCGCGGGCCTTCGCCGCGATGGAGAGCCGGCGGGCGGCGCCGACCAGGGCCAGGGCGGCCTCCGGACCGGGGCAGGTGACCTCCAGGGAGGAGGAGCGCCCCGGCTCGGTCAGGGAGCCGTGGGCCAGGAAGGCCCCGCGCCAGGCCGCCTCGGCGTCGCAGGTGGCCCCGGAGACCACCTGCGGGGGGAGACCCCGGATCGGCCGGCCGCGGCCGTCCACGAGGCCGGTCTGGCGGGCCAGCTGGTCGCCGCCGGCGACCACGCGGACCACGTACCGGTTGCCCCGGCGCAGGCCGCCCGGAGCCATGATCACCAGATCCGAGGAGTGCCCGAAGATCTCCAGGATGTCCTTGCGCAGGCGGCGGGCCGCGATCCCCGCGTCCAGTTCCGCCTCGATGACGATCCGCCCGCTCACCAGGTGCAGCCCGCCCGCGAACCGAAGGATCGCCGAGACCTCCGCCTTCCTGCAGCAGGTGCGGGTGACGGGCAGGCGGGCGATCTCATCCTTCACCGCGGGCGTCATCGCCATGGGCCGATCCTTCCATGCATCCGAAAAATACGGTCGTACGCGGCGGCGAGCAGCTCCGGATCATGCTTCGGAGAGCCGTCCTGCCTGGCAACCGGCGCCAGCTCGACCGCGGCGCCGAACCGTTTTGCGGCATCGGCGAGGGACTCGCGATCGGGCACGGCGGCCTGATCGGCCAGCACCACGTCCAGGGCGAGTTTAGGGGCGTGTCGGGCCAAAACCTCCAAATGACGCTGCGGAGAGAAGCCCTCTGTTTCGCCGGGTTGTGGCGCGAGGTTCAGCGAGAGCACCCTGCGGGCCTTCGTCTCGATGAGCGCGTCGAGCAGTTCGGGCACCAGCAGGTGCGGAATCACCGAGGAGAACCAGGACCCCGGACCGAGCACGACCCAGTCCGCGTCGAGCACCGCCGCGACGGCTTCCGGCACCGCCGGCGGGTCGCTCGGCACGACCTGCACGGAGAGCACCTCGCCGGGGGTCAGCGCCACGGTGGCCTGTCCCCGTACGGTGTCCACGTCCTCGGGGCGGGCCGGATCGTGCCCCTTGACCAGGGCCTGGAGCTCCAGCGGGACCGCCGACATCGGCAGCACCCGGCCCTGGGCGCCGAGCAGCTTGCCGACCAGGTCCAGGGCCTGGACGGGGTCGCCGAGCTGTTCCCACAGCGCCACGATCAGCAGGTTGCCGACGGCGTGCTCGTGCAGGTCGCCCTGGGACTGGAAGCGGTGCTGGATGACCCGCGACCAGGTCTGGCCCCAGTCGTCGTCACCGCACAGCGCGGCCAGCGCCTTGCGCAGGTCCCCGGGCGGCAGGACGCCGAGCTCCTCGCGCAGTCGCCCGCTGGAGCCGCCGTCGTCGGCGACGGTGACGACGGCGGTCAGCTCGCCCGTGATCCGGCGCAGGGCGGTCAGCGAGGCCGAGAGGCCCATGCCGCCGCCGAGCGCCACGACCTTGGGCGCGGCATGGGCCTCGCCACGGCGCAGGCCCGTACGGCCCTCGGCCTGGCCGGTGGTGAGCCGGCGCAGGCGGCGGAGCCGCATGGTGCGTCCGGTCACTCGCGCCCCATGTCCCTGTGGACGACGACGGTCTCGACCCCTTCGGAGGCGAGGCGTGCGGCGAGCTTCTCCGACATGGCGACGCTGCGGTGCTTGCCGCCGGTGCAGCCGACCGCGATGGTCACGTACCGCTTGCCCTCGCGCCGGTAGCCGGTGGCGATCAGCTGGAGCAGCTCCGTGTAGCGGTCCAGGAACTCCTTGGCGCCGGGCTGGCTGAAGACGTAGCCCGACACCTCCTCGTTCAGGCCGGTGAAGGGGCGCAGCTCCGGGACCCAGTGCGGGTTGGGGATGAAGCGGCAGTCGACGACGAGGTCGGCGTCGACGGGGAGGCCGTACTTGAAGCCGAAGGACATGACGGTGGCCCGCAGCTCCGGCTCCTCCTCGCCCGCGAACTGGGCGTCCATCTTGGCGCGCAGCTCGTGCACGTTCAGGCTGGAGGTGTCGATGACCAGGTCGGCGTCGCCGCGCAGCTCGCGCAGCAGGTCCCGCTCGGCGGCGATGCCGTCGACGATGCGGCCGTCGCCCTGGAGCGGGTGGGGCCGGCGGACCCCCTCGAAGCGGCGGACGAGGGCCTCGTCCGAGGACTCCAGGAAGACGATCCGCCGGGTGACCCCGCGGGTCTCCAGGTCGGCGAGGGATTCGCGCAGCGCGTCGAAGAACTGGCGGCCGCGGACGTCGACGACGACCGCGATGCGCGCCACGTTGCCCTGCGAGCGGGCACCGAGCTCCACCATGGTGGTGATCAGCGCGGGCGGGAGGTTGTCGACGACGAACCAGCCGAGGTCCTCCAGGCACTTCGCCGCCGTACTGCGGCCGGCCCCGGACATTCCGGAGATGATCACCAGCTCGGGGATGGCCGCCTCGGCGGTCTCTCCGGGCTCCACTGTCGTGCCCGTACTCACCTGTGCTCCGTCTCGGTCGTACTCGGATGCGATGTCGTGCCCGGAATCCTGCTCGGATCCTCGGTCGTGCCGGGTCTCGCGCTCGGTCATTGCTCGGTCCCCCGATCGGATGCTGCTCCCGCGGGCGCGGGGGTCTCATCCTCAATGATCTCCCCGGTCGCCGTATTGACGGCGGGGCCGGCGGGAACCGCCTGGGCGAGGGCCGCGACCACGGTCTCGGCCGTCTTGCGGCCTATGCCCGGGACCTCGCAGATCTGATCGATTGTCGCCTGTCTCAGCTTTTTCACCGAACCGAAGTGTTTGACCAGGGCCAGCCTGCGGCTCTCGCCGAGCCCGGGGACCTCGTCGAGAGGCCCGGCCTTCAGGCGCTTGCCCCGCTTGTTGCGCTGGTACTGGATGGCGAACCGGTGGGCTTCGTCACGGACCCGCTGGAGCAGGTACAGGCCCTCGCTGCTGCGGGGCAGCACCACCGGGTCGTCCTCCCCGGGCAGCCAGACCTCTTCCAGGCGCTTGGCGAGGCCGCACACGGCCACGTCGTCGATCCCGAGCTCTTCCAGGGCCCGCTTGGCGGCGGCCACCTGGGGCTGCCCGCCGTCGACCACCACGAGCTGCGGCGGGTAGGCGAACCGCTTGGGGCGCCCGTCGTCCTCGGCCGCGTCCTGTCCGACTTCGCCGCCCACGGTGCCCGGGGCGCCCGCGGCGCCCGCGGCGTCCTCGGGGGACCACTCCCCCGTCTTCAGCTTCTCCTGGAGGTAGCGGCGGAAGCGCCGGGAGACCACCTCGTGCATGGAGCGGACGTCGTCCTGCCCCTCGAAGGACTTGATCTGGAAGCGCCGGTACTCGCCCTTGCGCGCCAGTCCGTCCTCGAAGACGACCATCGAGGCGACCACGTCGTCGCCCTGGAGGTGGGAGATGTCGAAGCACTCGATGCGCAGCGGCGCGCCGTCCAGCTCCAGCGCCTCGGCGATCTCCTCCAGGGCCCGCGAGCGGGTGGTGAGGTCGGCGGCGCGCTTGGTCTTGTGCAGGGCGAGGGACTGCTGCGCGTTGCGGTGGACGGTCTCCATGAGCGCCTTCTTGTCCCCGCGCTGCGGGATGCGCAGGCTGACCTGCGAACCGCGCCGCTCGGCGAGCCACTGGCTCAGGGCCGGGGTGTCCTCGGGGAGCGCCGGGACCAGCACCTCCTTGGGGACGGCCTCGCCCGTCTCCTCCCCGTAGAGCTGCTGGAGGGCGTGCTCGACGAGCCCGGCGGTGTCGACGGCCTCCACCTTGTCGGTGACCCAGCCGCGCTGGCCCCTGACCCGGCCGCCGCGGACGTGGAAGATCTGCACGGCCGCTTCGAGCTCGTCCTCGGCGACCGCGAACAGGTCGGCGTCGGTGGCGTCGGCGAGCACGACCGCGTTCTTCTCCATCGCGCGGCGCAGGGCCCCTATGTCGTCGCGCAGCCTGGCGGCCTTCTCGTACTCCATCTCCTCCGCGGCCTCGTGCATCTGCTGTTCGAGGCGGGTGAGGTAGGTGCCGGTGCGGCCGGCCATGAAGTCGCAGAAGTCCTCGGCGAGTTCACGGTGCTCCTCCGGGGTGACCCGGCCGACGCAGGGCGCGGAGCACTTGCCGATGTAACCGAGGAGGCAGGGGCGGCCGATCTGGGCGGACCGCTTGAACACCCCGGCGGAGCAGGTGCGGACGGGGAAGACCCGGAGCATCAGGTCGACGGTCTCGCGGATGGCCCAGGCGTGCCCGTACGGGCCGAAGTAGCGCACGCCCTTCTTCTTGGGTCCGCGCATGACCTGGACCCGCGGGTACTCCTCGTTCATGGTGACGGCGAGGGAGGGGTAGCTCTTGTCGTCCCGGTACTTGACGTTGAACCGGGGGTCGAACTCCTTGATCCAGGAGTACTCCAGCTGGAGCGCCTCGACCTCGGTGGAGACCACGGTCCACTCGACGGAGGCGGCCGTGGTCACCATGGTGGCGGTACGGGGGTGCAGCCCGGCGAGGTCCTGGAAGTAACTGGCCAGCCGCTGGCGCAGGCTCTTGGCCTTCCCGACGTAGATCACCCGGCGGTGGTCGTCGCGGAACTTGTAGACCCCCGGGGAGTCGGGAATCTGTCCCGGCTCGGGGCGGTAACTGGAAGGGTCGGCCATGCCAACCACCCTACTGTCGCCCGCCGACAAGCGGGGCGAGGCCGTCGCTTTCGGATCTTGCCGGGCGGCGCGGGCCAGGCAAGATCCGAAAGAGGCGGCCTCGGCCCCGCAGGGTCCGGCCGCCCGGCGGGCTGCCGGGCGGCCGGACCCCTCGGGTGGCTACGCCCGCACCACCCGCTGCCGCCGGGCGCGCCGGGCGGCCACCGCGCCGGCCGCGCCCAGCGCCAGAGCCACGGCTCCGGCGGTCATCGGGAGTCCGGCGGGAGCGGACCCGGGCCGGGCGGCGGAGGCTGAGGTTTCCTGGGCCGCGGCTTCCGTGGGGGCGAAGCCGCCGGCCTTGCCGGACCTGCCGTAGGCGGATCCCGGCAGCTTGTCCCCGTAGGCCTTCACGACCCGCGCCCGGTAGGCGGCCAGGCTCGCGCCCTGCGCGCCCACGGCCGTCGCCGCGTCCTCGTCGAGGGGCAGGACCCGGTCGCCGCCGGCCACGTACCAGGCGTCGATCTGCGGTTCGCGGAACACGGTCCCGCCGGGGAGTTTCGCCGCGCCGAGCCGTGCGTAGCGGAACTCGTCGTCGCCGGTGGCGATGTTCACCACCTGCCAGCCCGCCGCGGTCTGCGCGGTCCACAGGGCGGCCTGCTGTCCGTCCGAGGAGACGGCCTTGCTGGCGAGGAACTCCAGCCGGGCCACGCCGGCGCCCGCCTTCCCCTCGACGAACTCCGGCGAGAGGTAGTGCACCGGGACCGTCTCGCCCTCGATGCGGGGCTGCGCGGCGGCGAGCGAGACCTTGCCCTCGCGGGCGAAGAAGCGGGACAGGGTGGCGAGGGTGTCGGGGGCCGCCGCGGTCCGCGCTGCGGCGGCCAGGTTCTCGGCGGTGGCGGCCTGCGGCTGCGGAACGGGCGCCGCGGACGCCTGGGTGGGGGCCAGGGCCAGTACGGCGGTCGCGGCGACGGCCGCGGCGGCGAGGCGGCCGTTCATGAGGCGGAGAGCCATGGGATCACGCCCCGATCCGGTAGAGCGAGTGGGTCCAGGAGAAGGTGCTGTTGTTCACGTACCAGGCGTGGGAGGCCCAGTTGTAGCGGTCGCTGGAGGGCCACGGGTCTCCCCAGTACACCCAGCTGTTCGCGGTGTCGTAGCCGTAGATCACGTGCATGTGGCCACCGCCGTTGGACCACTGGATCCGGGTCTCCACCGGGCGGTTGGCGTTGATCTCGGTCTGGACGGTGGAGTACTGGAGCCAGCCGTTCACGTAGGAGCCGGAGTTGATGCCGGCCCAGCGCAGGGCGGTCTGCACGTTGGCCAGGTTGGCCTGGTTGTTGGGGCAGTCGTAGCCCTGCTGGCGGTTGAAGGCCGCGTTGCAGAACTGGTTCTGGCTGTAGCTGCGGCCGAACCAGGTGGCGATGGTGTTGCCCGCGGCGGCCCAGCACCAGTTGGTCTTCTGCTGGGCCTGCATGGTGATGTTCAGCCGCTTGGACGCCAGGGCCGAGCTCTCGGCGGGTGCGGCGGCAGCGGAGACGGAGGTGGCGGTCGTCGTGGTGCCCGTACCGGCGGCGGCATCGGCGGCGGTGGCGGCAGCGGTCGGCAGGGTGAGGAGCAGGGCGGTGACGAAGGCGGCGAGGGTGAGCCGCCGGTTTCTGTTGCGCATCGCGTTCCTCCCGAGGTGGGGAGTGGGGGTGGAGGAGCGCGTCCGGACGCTGTGGAGGAGCATCAGGGTGTTGTCGGGAACAGGTCAACACGCTTCAATACGGCGTGACATCGCGGTGTGAACGGTGGGGCCAGAGTGTGAACGTCCGCCGTCACCCCACCCGGACTCACCTGGACCCACCGGGACCACGGGCGTCACCCGCCGGACCGCCCGCGCCCCGCCGCGTGAACGTTCACAGGAGGAACCGCCATGCGGTCGAGCGCGAACGGCACCTTCCCGGAGAACGCCCCCACCGACGGCACCCCCTCGGACAGCGCCCGCGCGGACGGCGCCCGGGACCTGCCCCACCTGCTGCGCACCGGACCCTTCCACCTCGCGCTCCGCGCCGCACTCGCCGCCCGCGGCCTGCCCCTGCACCGGGTGCAGCACCGGCTCGCCGCCCGCGGCATCAAGCTCGGGGTGACCAGCCTCAGTTACTGGCAGCACGGGGCCCGGCGGCCGGGCCGCCCCGAGTCCCTGAAGGCCGTACGGGCCCTGGAGCAGATCCTCGAACTGCCCGAGGGCGCCCTGCTGCGGCTGCTGGCCGCGCCGGATCCCGCCGCCCCCGGGACGGCCCGGCCGCCCGCGCGCTCGTACCGGGCGCTGTTCAGCGCGGGCGGGGCCGTGGAGGCGCTGCTCGCCGGCATGGAGCTGCCCGCCGACGGCGGCCTGCACACCGTCGGCCATCACGAGCGGGTGCGGATCGGACCCGCCGGCGAGCTGCTCGGCCGCGAATCGCAGCACGTCGTACGGGCCCACCGGGACGGGGTCGACCGGTACGTCGCGGTCCACCAGGGCGACCCGGGCTGCGATCCGGAGCGGATCCGGGTGCGGGCCGTCGAGAACTGCCGGACCGGGCGGATCCGCCGCCATCCCGAAGCGGAGCTGGTCGTCGCCGAGCTGCTCTTCGACGCCCGGCTGCGCGCCGGGGACACCTACGTCTTCGGCTACGGCTTCGAGGACGGCACCGCCGGCCGCAGCACCGAGTACGTGCGCGGCTTCAGCTACACGGGCGGGCAGTACGTGCTCCAGGTCCGCTTCGACGAGGCGGCGCTGCCGGTGCGCTGCCGCCGCTTCACGCGCAGCGGGCCGGACGCGCCGCGCGGGCGGCTCGCCGACCTGAACCCGAGCGGACCGCACCGGGCGGTGCACCTGGTGGAGCAGGGGGTGCGGCGGGGGATCCTGGGGATCGGGTGGGACTGGGAGTGACCCGGGCCCCGGCCCGCCCCGGCCCCCGGCCCCGCCCCCGGGCGCCGGTCAGCCCGCGATGAGCTTGCCGCCCTCGGCCTTGACCGGGACCTCCGGCAGCGGGTCGGTCGCCGGGCCCTGCAGGACCTTGCCCGTGGTCACGTCGAAGCGGCTGCCGTGGCAGGGGCAGTTCGCCTCACCCTTGTCGATCTTGTCCAGGACGCAGCCGGCGTGGGTGCACTGGGCGCTGAAGGCCTTGTACTGTCCGGCCTCCTGGCAGCTGACGATCAGCTTCTTCTCCCGGTACAGCTTCGCGCCCCCCACCGGGACCTCGGCCGCCGCGCCCAGCTCCACGGGCTCGGCGGGCACCGCGGGGCTGCCGTTGCCGCTGTTGCCCTCGGTGGAGCAGGCCGTGAGCGCGGCTCCGGCGCCCACGGCCCCGGCGAGCGCGGCCGCGCCCTTGAGCACGGTACGGCGGGCGGCGGACTGCGACGCGGACATGCGGTTCTCCCAGGACGGCGGGCGGGGCGGGTCCACCCGACGATACCGAAGCCCGATGGGGTAGCTTCCCCCGCGTGATCGTCGTCGGTGGAGAAGCCCTGATCGACCTGGTGCCCGTCGAAGGGCCGCCGGGCGCCCTGCTGCCGCGGCCGGGCGGCGGACCGTACAACACCGCGGTCGCGCTGGCCCGGCTCGGTGCGCCCGTGGCCTTCTGCTCCCGCGTCTCGACGGACGGCTTCGGCACCTCGCTGCTCGACGGTCTGCGCACGGCCGGGGTGGACCTCTCCCTGGTCCAGCGCGGACCGGAGCCGACCACGCTGGCGGTGCCCTCGCTGGCCCCGGACGGCTCGGCGGCGTACGGGTTCTACGTCGAGGGCACGGCCGACCGGCTGTTCCGGCTGCCGCCCGCGCTCCCCGAGGGCGTACGGGCCCTCGCGCTCGGCACCTGTTCGCTGGTGCTGGAGCCGGGGGCGAGCGCCTACGAGACCCTCCTGCGCCGGGAGGCCGGGCGCGGGCTGCCGACCTTGCTCGACCCGAACATCCGCCCGGCACTGATCGCCGACCCGGCGGCCTACCGGGCCCGCTTCCTGTCCTGGCTGCCATACGTCGGCGTGCTGAAGCTGTCGGAGGAGGACGCGGCGTGGCTGGGCGGCCGCCCGGCCGACTGGCTGGCGGCGGGGCCCTCGGCGGTGGTGCTCACCCGGGGGGCCGGCGGCCTGAGCGTGTGGACGCGGGAGGGGGCGGAGCACTCGGTGCCCGCGCGCCGGGTCGCGGTGGTGGACACCATCGGCGCGGGCGACACCGTGAACGCCGCCCTGCTGCACCGGCTCACGGCCGGCGCGGGCGCCGCGGGCCCGGTGGACTGGTCCGAGGTGCTGTCCTACGCCGCTGCGGCGGCCGCGCTGACCTGTACCCGGGCCGGCGCGGAGCCCCCGTACGCCTCCGAGCTCGGCGAAGTACGGCCCGCACCGTAGCGGCCGCAGGGTCGGCGCCGGCCCCGTCGCGGCGGGAACCCACCCCTAACGGCGGTCTCCGCATGCGGGGTGCGCCCCTGCCCGGGAGGGTGACGGCATGGGTCACTGGTGGTACCGCAACGTCCTGGAGCCGGGGAAGCTTCCGATGCTCCTCGCGCTGTCGGCGTTCGTCCTCGCCTTCGCCGTGACCCGGGTCATCACCCGGATGATCCGCGCGGGCAAGGGGCCGTTCCGCAACGTCACTCCGGGTGGACTGCACGTCCATCACGCCGTCCCGGGAGTGATCCTGATGACCGTCGGCGGGTTCACGGGCATCGCCGCGGCCGGCCGGTCGGGGTGGGGGGCCTCGGTGGCGGCGGTGCTGTTCGGCATGGGGACGGGGCTGGTCCTGGACGAGTTCGCACTGATCCTGCACCTCAGCGACGTCTACTGGACCAAGCAGGGCACGATCAGCATCGAGGTCGTGATCATGACGGCGGCGCTGGCGGCGCTGCTGCTCTGCGGGTTCCTTCCGCTGGGGGTGGACGGGCTGACGCCCGACGAGGAGCGCAACCGGCTGACGGCCGCCGCCACGGTGGCGGGGAACCTGCTGTTCGCGGTCGCGGCCCTGTTGAAGGGGAAACCCCGGATGGCCGTTCTCGGCGCGGTCATTCCCCTCATCGCGATGGTCGCCGCCGTACGGCTGGCACGCCCGGCGTCCCCGTGGGCCCGGCGCCTCTACCGCGGTCGGCCCAGGACCCGGGCCAGGTCCATCAAACGGGCCTACCACCACGACCGGCGCTGGAACGGCCTGCGGCGGCGGGTGGACTACCTCATCGGTGGCGCCCCCAGCCAGTAGAGGCCCGGGAACCGGCGGAAAACCGGAAGGGGCGGAAAACGGGAAGGAGGCGCCGATCCGTTGCCGGGACCGGCGCCCCCTCCGCAGGGCTACGCCTTGCGCGCCCGGGTGGCCTTCTTCGCGGCCGGGGCGGCCGCCTTCTTCGCCGGCGCCGCCTTCTTGGCCGCCGCCGGGGCCGCCGCCTTCTTGCGCGCGGCCGTCTTCTTCGCCGGAGCCGCCGGGGCGGCGCCCTCCAGGACCCGGTCCGCGCCCAGGATGTCGCGCAGGAACTTGCCCGTGTGGCTGGCGCCCACCGAGGCGACCTGCTCGGGCGTGCCCTCGGCGACGACGAGGCCGCCGCCGTACCCGCCTTCGGGGCCCATGTCCACGACCCAGTCCGCGGTCTTGACGACGTCGAGGTTGTGCTCGATGACGATGACCGTGTTGCCCTTGTCGACCAGCCCCGACAGCACCTTGATCAGCTTCGAGATGTCCTCGAAGTGCAGACCCGTCGTCGGCTCGTCCAGGACGTACACCGTCCGCCCCGTCGACCGCTTCTGGAGCTCCGAGGCCAGCTTCACGCGCTGCGCCTCGCCGCCCGACAGGGTCGGCGCCGACTGGCCGAGGCGGACGTACCCGAGCCCCACCTCGTTGAGCGTCTTCAGGTGCCGCGAGATCGTGGGGACGGCCTCGAAGAAGCCCGCGGCCTCCTCGATCGGCATGTTCAGGACCTCGGCGATGGACTTGCCCTTGTAGTGGACCTCCAGCGTCTCCCGGTTGTACCGGTCGCCGTGGCAGACCTCGCACGGGACGTACACGTCCGGCAGGAAGTTCATCTCGATCTTGATCGTGCCGTCGCCGGAGCAGTTCTCGCACCGGCCGCCCTTCACGTTGAAGGAGAAGCGGCCCGGCAGGTACCCGCGGACCTTCGCCTCCATCGTCTCCGCGAAGAGCTTGCGGACGTGGTCGAAGACGCCGGTGTACGTGGCCGGGTTGGACCGGGGGGTCCGGCCGATCGGCGACTGGTCCACGTGCACGACCTTGTCGACGAGCTCGTCGCCGTCCACCCGGGTGTGCCGTCCCGGCACCGAACGCGCGCCGTTGAGCTCGCGGGCGAGGTGCGTGTACAGGATGTCGTTGACCAGCGTCGACTTGCCCGAGCCCGAGACGCCCGTCACCGCCGTGAGGACGCCCAGCGGGAAGGACACGTCGATGTCCCGCAGGTTGTTCTCCTTGGCGCCGTGGACCGTGAGCCGGCGCGACGGGTCCACGGGACGCCGCACGTCCGGGAGCGGGATGGACCGCTTGCCGGACAGGTACTGGCCGGTGATCGACTCGGGGTTCTTCAGCAGCTCCTTCATCGAGCCGCTGTGCACGACCTTGCCGCCGTGCTCGCCGGCGCCGGGGCCGATGTCCACGACCCAGTCGGCCACCTTGATGGTGTCCTCGTCGTGCTCGACGACGATGAGGGTGTTGCCCATGTCCCGCAGCCGGACGAGGGTCTCGATCAGGCGGTGGTTGTCCCGCTGGTGCAGGCCGATGGAGGGCTCGTCCAGCACGTACAGCACGCCGACCAGGCCGGAGCCGATCTGGGTGGCGAGGCGGATGCGCTGGGCCTCGCCGCCCGAGAGGGTGCCGGCGGCGCGGTTGAGGGAGAGGTAGTCCAGGCCGACGTCGACGAGGAAGCGCAGCCGCTCGTTGACCTCCTTGAGGACCCGCTCGGCGATCTTCTTGTCGCGGGCGTCGAGCTTGAGGAGACCGAGGAAGTCCGCGCACTCGCTGATCGACATCGCGGCGACGTCCGCGATCGAGCGGTCCATCACGGTGACCGCGAGGACGATCGGCTTGAGCCGGGTGCCCTCACAGGTCGGGCAGGGTACCTCGCGCATGTAGCCCTCGAAGCGCTCGCGGCTGGTGTCGCTCTCGGACTCCGCGTGGCGGCGCTTGACGAACGGCACCGCGCCCTCGAAGGCCGTGGTGTAGGCCCGCTCGCGCCCGTACCGGTTGCGGTAGCGGACCTCGATCTGGGTCTTGTGGCCGTAGAGCAGGGCCTTCTTCGCCCGCAGCGGCAGTCCGGCCCACGCGATGTCGGTGCGGAAGCCGAGCTCCCCGGCGAGGGCGCCGATCAGCCGCTGGAAGTAGTCCTTGGTGTGGCCGAGCGCCCACGGCGACACCGCGCCCTCGTCCAGGGACTTGTCCTCGTCCGGGATGATCAGCTCCGGGTCCACCTCCATGCGCGTACCGATGCCGGTGCACTCGGGGCAGGCGCCGAAGGGCGAGTTGAAGGAGAAGGAGCGCGGCTCCAGCTCCTCGAAGGAGAGGTCGTCGTACGGGCAGTAGAGGTGCTCGGAGTACATCCGCTCACGCTCGGGGTCGTCCTCCGCGAGGTCGACGAAGTCCAGGATCACCATGCCGCCCGACAGCCCGAGGGCGGTCTCCACGGAGTCCGTCAGCCGGCGCTTGGCGCTGTCCTTGACGGTGAGGCGGTCGATGACCACCTCGATGGTGTGCTTCTCCTGCTTCTTCAGCGTCGGCGGCTCGGAGAGCTGGATCGTCTGCCCGTCCACCCGGGCGCGGCTGTAGCCCTTGGTCTGGAGGTCGGCGAAGAGGTCGACGAACTCGCCCTTGCGCTCGCGCACCAGCGGCGAGAGCACCTGGAAGCGGCTGCCCTCGGGCAGTGCGAGCACCTTGTCGACGATCGCCTGCGGCGACTGCCGCGAGATCGGCCGGCGGCACTCGGGGCAGTGGGGCTTGCCGATGCGCGCGAAGAGCAGGCGGAGGTAGTCGTAGACCTCGGTGATGGTGCCGACGGTGGAGCGCGGGTTGCGCGAGGTGGACTTCTGGTCGATGGAGACGGCCGGGGAGAGGCCCTCGATGAAGTCGACGTCGGGCTTGTCCATCTGCCCGAGGAACTGGCGGGCGTACGAGGAGAGCGACTCGACGTAGCGGCGCTGGCCCTCGGCGAAGATCGTGTCGAAGGCCAGGGAGGACTTGCCCGATCCGGAGAGTCCGGTGAAGACGATGAGCGAGTCGCGCGGCAGGTCAAGAGAAACGTTCTTGAGGTTGTGCTCGCGAGCGCCACGAACGATGAGACGGTCGGTCACGCCGGTCCGCACCTTTCTTGAGAGAGCGGGGGCACTGGCCCCCGTCCCAGGGTATTGGGGGGCGCCTCTGCGGTGGAGTGGGAGACTGAACTCCGAGCGTATAGCACGTGCATTCGATTTCCGGCACTGTCTAGCCCTCTTCACCCGATCGTGTAACGAGGGCCCTGCGACCACTAGGCTCGGCCGCATGACTGATCATGCGCACGACCTGCGATCCGTTCATGAGGCCACCGATCGGCTGCTGACCGCGGTCGCGAAGCTGGACAACGCGAAGCTCGCCGAAGAGTCACATCTCCCCGGCTGGACCCGCGGCCACGTCCTGGCACACCTGGCCCGGAACGCGGACGCTCTGGTCGAGGTCTTCGAAGGCCGCCCGATGTACGAGAGCGCCACCTCCCGGGAGTCCGACATCGAGCGCGACGCGGGGCGTCCTCTACTGGAACAGCTCGAAGACGTCCGGAATTCCGCGGACCGCTGGTTCGCCGTCGCCGAGCGCCCGCAGGACTGGACCCGCACCGTGGCACTGCGCAACGGGGTCACCGACGTCGCCGCCCGCGTGCCCTTCCGCCGCCTGATCGAGGTCGAGCTGCACCACGTCGACCTCAACATCGGCTATGAGCTCGCGGACCTCCCGGAGGAGTTCACCGCCCGCGAGATCGAGTTCCTCGCCGAGCGCTGGTCCGGACGTCCGGAGGTTCCGCCGGTGACCTTGAAGACGCACCACTCCGGCCACGTCTGGCACACCGGCGGCTCCGAGGGCACCCCGGTCACCGTCGTCGGCACGCCCGGCGAACTCCTCGGCTGGCTGGCCGGTCGCGACCTCCGGGGCGCCCGCCCGACCGTCGAGGCGGGCGACGGCCTCCCCGAGCTCCCCCCGCTCTAGGATCAAGGCATGACGTACACCGGAGAGGTCAAAGTCGGCGGTCCGGCCGACGTGCACGAGCTCGCGGACCTGATGATTTCCAAGGTCGCGGTGGGCTCGATGAACAACAACGCCTACCTGCTGCGCTGCCGGGCCACCGACGAGCAGCTGCTCATCGACGCGGCCGCGGAGCCGCACACCCTGCTGAGCCTGATCGGCGACGGCGGCGTCGCCTCGGTGGTCACCACCCACCAGCACGGCGACCACTGGGGTGCGCTCGCCGAGGTCGTCGCGGCGACCGGCGCCCGCACGTACGCGGGCGCCCACGACGTGGAGGGCATCCCGGTCACCACCGACGTGCCCGTCGCCGACGGGGACACGATCACGGTCGGCCGCGTCACGCTGACCGCCCGCCACCTGGTCGGCCACACGCCCGGTTCGATCGCGCTGGTCTACGACGACCCGCACGGCCACCCGCACGTGTTCACCGGCGACTGCCTCTTCCCGGGCGGCGTCGGGAACACCCACGGCGACCCGAAGGCCTTCGTCCGGCTCCTCGACGACGTGGAGCGCCAGCTCTTCGACCGGCTGCCGGACGAGACCTGGGTCTACCCCGGTCACGGCAACGACACCCTGCTCGGCGCCGAGCGGCCCCACCTGGCCGAATGGCGCGAACGCGGCTGGTGAGCCGTTCCGGCGCGTCAACCGCGCGCCGGATCGCACTTCCTTCCGGTCATTGATGACCGAACGCACGTCCTGAGGGGGCGGGGCGGGGTAATTGCTGCACCATGCAACAAGACCCCTCCCCCGCTCCCCCCTCCTCCCCCGCTCCCCCCACTTCCCCTTCGATGTTCCGGATCGCCGCGGCCTCCCTCGTCGGCACCGCCATCGAGTTCTACGACTTCTTCGTCTACGGCACCGCCGCCGCCCTGGTGCTCGGCCCGCTCTTCTTCCCCTCCTTCTCCCCGCTCGCCGGGACCCTCGCCGCCTTCGGCACCTTCGGCGTCGGCTTCCTCGCCCGGCCCCTCGGCTCCGCCGTCTTCGGCCACATCGGCGACCGGTACGGCCGCCGACCGGTGCTGCTCGCCTCCCTGCTGCTCACCGGCCTGGCCACGGTGGCGGTGGGCTGCGTGCCCTCGTACGCCTCCATCGGGATGGCCGCGCCGGTCCTGCTGGTCCTGCTGCGCTTCCTCCAGGGCCTCGGCCTCGGCGGGGAGTGGGGCGGCGCGGTGCTGCTGACCTCGGAGCACGCCCCCGAGGGGCGGCGCGGACTGTGGTCGAGCTTCCCGCAGATGGGTCCGGCGGTGGGGTTCCTGCTGGCCAACGGCCTGATGCTGACCCTGTCGAGCACCCTGTCCGACGGGCAGTTCGCCGCCTGGGGCTGGCGGGTGCCGTTCTGGGTCGCGGGGCTGCTGGCCCTGACCGGGCTGTGGCTGCGCCGCTCGGTGGAGGAGACCCCGCAGTTCCGTGCGCTGGCCGAGACCGGCCACCGGGCCGACGCACCGCTGCCGGAGGTCCTACGGGGCCACTGGCGCCTGCTCCTGCTGACCGGCGGCGCCCTGGCCGTGGGCTACGCCGTCTTCTACGCGGTCACCACCTGGTCCCTCGCGTACGCCACCGAGCACCTGGGCGTGCACCGCTCCGTAATGCTGGCCTGCATCATGGTCGCCGTCGCCCTCAAGGGGGTGGCGACCCCGGTCGTCGCGGTGCTCGGCGACCGCTACGGCCGGCGCCCGATGTGCCTGGCGGGCTGCGCGGCGTCCGCGCTGTGGATGTTCCCGTTCGTGGCCCTGCTGCGCACCGCGGACCCGCTGCTGATGACCCTGGGGCTGTTCGGCGCCCTGCTCGGCATGGTGACGATGTTCGCGGTGGTGGGCGCGTACCTGCCCGAGCTGTACGCCCCGCGGATCCGCTGCACGGGCGCGGCCGTCGGCTACAACCTCGGCGGGGTGCTGGGCGGTGCGCTGACCCCGATCGTGGCGACGGCGCTGGCGGACGGCTCCGGCCCGCCGTGGGCCGTCGCCGTGTACCTGACGGCGATCGCCCTGGTCTCGCTGGCCTGCTTCGCGCTGCTGCCGGAGACCAACCCGGTGGTCGTCCGGCAGCGGACGGGTGCGTACGCGGACGCGGAGAAGGGGGCGGCGGAGAAGGAGGCGGCCGAGACGGCCGCCCCCGCCTAGCGGTGCTTCGTCAGCTGCTCTTGTCCACGGTCGGCTTGTGTCCCGGGTACACGTGGCCGGGGGTCACGATGCTGGTGACGGCCTCGCCGAAGAGGGTGCTGGGCTCCTGGCCCTTGTAGAGGTCGTCGGTGTTCAGGACGACGACCATGGTGGCCTGTTCCTCGGGCAGGTAGACGGTCAGCGTCTCGTACCCGGGCAGTGAGCCGTTGTGGCCGATCCAGCCCTGGACGTTGAAGATGCCGAGTCCGTAGCCCGCGCCGGGGATGATGCCGATCGGCTGGGTCTTCAGCCGCTGGGCCTGCGTCGCGGGGGTCAGCAGGGTGCCGGTGGCGAGGGTCTTCGCCCAGCTGCGCAGGTCCTCCAGATCGGAGACCATCGCTCCGGCGGCCCAGGCCCAGGACGGGTCGAAGTCGGTCGCGTCCACGATCTTCCCACCGGGCAGGTCGTTGGTGTAGCCGTGCGCGTGCGGCTCGGGGAACTCCCTGCCGACGGGGAAGAGCGTGCGGCTGCTCAGCCCGGCGGGCTTCACCACGTCCTGCCCGATGACCTCCTGGATCGGCCGGCCGGTGATCTTCTCCACCACCAGGCCTAGCAGGATCAGGTTGGTGTTGGAGTATTCGAACTGCGCATCCGGCGCGAAGTTCACCGGGTGCTTGAAGGAGATGTCGAGCAGCTGCTGCGGCGTGAAGGTGGAGGTGATCCGGGCGTCGAAGCCCGGGTCCTCGCTGTAGTTGTAGAGCCCGCTGCGCATGCCGGCCAGTTCGCGCAGGGTGATGCGGTCCCCGTTCGGGACGCCGCTGATGTACTTGCCGATCGGGTCGTCGAGGCCGATCTTTCCCTGGTCGACGAGCTGGAGGAGGGCGGTGACCGTGAACGTCTTGGTCTCGCTGCCGATGCGTACCCCGAGGTCGGGCGTCATCGGCGCGCCGGTGGACTTGTCGGCCACCCCGAAGGACTTCACGTAGCTGCCCTTGCCGGGGGCCCACAGGCCGACGGTCACGCCCGGGACGGCCGCTTCCTCCATGACCTGGCGGACCGCCGCGTCCAGTCGGGCCGCAACGGCCGGGGTGAGCTGCGGGAATTCGGTGTCGCCGTCGGGGGACGGGGCGGCGGACGCCGACGGGGGCGGGACGGTCGCCCCGTACGCGGAGCCCGCGAGGGCCGGGGTGACCAGCAGGCCGGCGGCTGCGACCGCCGCCCAGGCCCTGCGCATCCTGATGCGGGTCGGCCTCATGGGTCGGCCTCCTGTCGTACGACGACGAGGACAACGTCCCACTCAGCCTAGGCCCGTGCCTCCCCGGTCGCGCGGCGACCGGGGAGGCACGGGTTCAGTACGGGTTCGGCACCGGGATCGGTACCGGTCCGAGCAGCGGATCAGGCGTCGATGCGCTCCGGGCCGGCGGCGGCCTCGGCCTCCGCCTGCTTCTTCGAGGCGATCAGGCTGGTGATCGTGGTGATCACCAGGACACCGCAGATGACGCCGAGGGAGACCGGGATGGAGATCTGCGGGACGTGCACGCCCGACTCGTGCAGGGCGTGCAGCACGAGCTTGACGCCGATGAAGCCGAGGATGACGGAGAGCCCGTAGCTGAGGTGGACCAGCTTCTTGAGCAGGCCGCCGATGAGGAAGTACAGCTGGCGCAGACCCATCAGGGCGAAGGCGTTGGCGGTGAAGACGATGTACGGGTCCTGGGTGAGGCCGAAGATCGCGGGGATCGAGTCCAGGGCGAACAGCACGTCGGTGGTGCCGATGGCGAGCATGACGACCATCAGCGGGGTCAGGATCCGCTTGCCGTTCTTCTGGATGAAGAGCTTGGTGCCGTGGTACTGGTCGGCGACGCCGAACTTCTTCTCGATGGACTTGAGGAGACGGTTCTCCTCGAACTCCTCCTCGTCCTCGTCCTTGCGGGCTTCCTGGATCAGCTTCCACGCGGTGTAGATGAGGAAGGCGCCGAAGATGTAGAAGACCCACGAGAAGTTGGCGATGATCGCGGCGCCGGCGGCGATGAAGATGGCGCGCAGGACCAGGGCGATCAGCACGCCGATCAGCAGCACGCGCTGCTGGAGCTGCGAGGGAACCGCGAACTTCGCCATGATCAGGACGAAGACGAAGAGGTTGTCCACGCTGAGCGACTTCTCGGTGATGAAGCCGGCGAAGAACTCCTGCGAGGCCTGGCCGTGGCCGAACACCATCAGGCCGAGTCCGAAGAGCACCGCGAGGACGATCCAGACGACCGTCCAGATGCCCGCCTCCTTGATGGAGACGTCGTGCGGCTTGCGGCCGATGAAGAAATCGGCGCCGATGAGGATGCCCAGACCGAGAATGGTCAGCACCCATAGGGTCAACGAAACGTCCACGTGAACACGCCTCCGGCAGATGGCTCAGAACTTGTCAGCGTCATCGCTGCCGGAGGTCTCTTCCACCCGGACGGCCAGGAGGCCACGGGCCGGCGCCCCGGGACCGATTGCAGTCCGTATTGACGGGCACGCCGTAGCAGGAAAGCAGGAATACTCCCCTCCGCGCTCACCAGGGTACCCGCCGTGGGCGCGCAAGGTAAAGGGGAGACCAAGAACTGGTCAGTTGCCGGTCATCGGGGCCGGGCGGCGGACCGCCCGGCCGCCGCTACCGCGCGCGGCCGCGGGCCGCCGCGACCCGCTCCAGTGCCTGGTCCAGGACCCGGCTGCCCTGCGGGGGCAGGTCCGGCTCGAAGATCCAGGCGTGGTGGACCCAGGGGTCGGCGAGGTGGTTGTCCGGTACGGGCGACAGCCGCATCAGCGAGCGCCACAGCGGGTCCAGCAGCGGCCCGTAGGCCGAGGCCTCGTCACGGTCAGCGACCATCAGGAGGTGCACGCCGACCGCCGGGCCCTCGTCGGCGAGGTAGCGCAAACGGGTGACGGCGCGGTCGTCGAAGCCGTGCGGGAAGTCGTGCACGATCAGCAGTTGGTCGGAGGTGTCCACATCGGGCGGCAGGTCCTCCGGAGCCCCGGCCCGGACGGCCATCTGTACGAGGTCCACCCGGCGGGTCAGCCGCTCCAGGATCTCGGTGACCCCCGCGGCCCC
Source organism: Streptomyces sp. NPDC104226 (assembly GCF_055584085.1). Taxonomy (NCBI): domain Bacteria; kingdom Bacillati; phylum Actinomycetota; class Actinomycetes; order Kitasatosporales; family Streptomycetaceae; genus Streptomyces; species Streptomyces sp. NPDC104226. The sequence goes on along the minus strand of NZ_JBVJMS010000016.1, from coordinate 17,559 downwards.
GGCGGCGGGCGGCCCGGCCAGCACTCCGGCCCGCACGAGCGGGGCCAGCGAGGCGGCTCCGGCTCCGGCCGCGTCGATGACGTGGACGGCGAACCGGTCGGCGGGGTGCGCGGCCAGCATCCGGGCCGCGTGCGCGACGGCCATGTCCATGGCGGCCCGGCGCAGCCGGTCGGTGTCCATCGCCATGGCCGCCTCGGAACCGGTGCGGCCGTTGTCGATCCACAGGCCGCGTTCCAGCGGGACCCGGACCAGCATGGGGATGCGCAGACCGGGCCGCTCGGGCAGGTGGAGGTCGCCCAGGCGCAGGGCGAGCGGGGCCTCGGCGGGCACGGAGTGCGCCTGCCAGACAGGGTTGTCCCAGCGCGCGTACGCGGCGGGCAGCGCGGGCTCGACCACCTCGGACTCGGCGGTGAGCTGGACCAGGTCCCGGTCGAGGACCTCCTGCGCCCGCGCGACCAGCTCGTCGCGGCGGCCCCGGGCGGCGTCGCGGGCGGCGTTCCCGGAGCCGCCGAGGCGGTGGCGGGGGTCGGACAGCGCCTCGTCGAGCTCGCGGTCCATCCGGGAGTCGGCGAACTCGACGGCGCCGCGGTAGGCGGCGACGGCGCGAGCCAGGTCCTCGAACATGCCCCAGACCTGGTTGTAGAGCCGCTCCTCCATGGACCAGCCGCTCGCATCCCCGGCAACGGGGCGGGGCTGCTCCCCGGGCCGCGGCGGCGCGGCGGGGCGCGGCGCGGGCTCGGGCGGCTCGGTGCTGGTGCGGCGGCGCGGGTGGGCGTAGCTGATGGTGGGTGTGCCGGACGCCGGGGTCGGGGCCGCCGGAAGCGGCTCCGGGGGCACCGGTGCGGCCGGTACGTCCTGCGGAACGGGGGCCGGGGCCGACGCCCGGAGTCCCTGCGGCAGGGTCGGCTGCGACGGCATCGGCATCACGGCCAGGGTGATGTCGCCGGCGGCCAGCGGGGGCCCGACGACGGCGTCGGCGAGCAGGGCCGCGGTCGGCGCCGGGAGACCCGCGTCGGCCAGGAGCGCGCCGAGGCCGGCCGCGTACCCCTGGCCGACGGCGCGCACCTTCCAGGCGCCCTGGCGCCGGTACAGCTCCAGGGCCACGACGGCGGTCTCGGACTCCAGTCCGGTCAGCGTGTACCCGGCGAGCTCCGCGCCCTCCGGGTCGGCCACGGACACGTAGGAGGCGGGGACCGCGCCGAACTGCCCGGGTCCGCCGGGCGGCAGGACCAGGACGAGGCCGACCCGGTGGACGGCCGGTGCGACCGCGTCGAGGTCGACCGCCATGCGGTGCTGCGCGGCGGCGCCCCCGGGCACTTCCACCCCGGGGAGGGTCCGGGCGCCCGGGTGGGCGACCGCCCCGGGGCCGGCGAGCCGGCCCGTGTCGTCGCCGAGGTGGGCCAGGGCGAGCACGGGTGTGCCCGCCGAGACCCTGATCTCCACCCGGCTGTGGGACAAGGGGTGGTTCTGCCCCCGGACCAGTTCGGCCGTCATCGTGCAGCCCCTCCCCCGTACCCGTTCTCGCTCTGTTCTTCGCCGGACGATGATGCCGGGTGTGCCGGCGGTCCGCTTACAGGTGCGGCAGGATCGCCGGCATCAGGTCCTGGAAGGTACGGCCGTTGGCCGGGTTTCCGAGGGCCGTCATCTGCCAGCCGCTCCCGACGCGCGACACCTTCGCCATGATCTGGGCGGTGTACTGGCCGCCACCGTCCAGCGTGTAGCGGGCCAGCTCCTGGCCGGTGGTCTCGTCGACGATGCGGCAGAAGGCGTTCTCCACCTCCTGGAACGTCTGGCCGGTGAAGGAGTTCACCGTGAAGACGATCTGGTCGATGTGCACCGGCACGCGCTGCAGATCGACGAGGATCGACTCGTCGTCCCCGCCCTGGCCGACGCCGCCGACGAGGTTGTCACCCGTGTGCTTCACCGAGCCGTCGTCGCTCTGCAGGTGCCTGAAGAAGACGACGTCCACGGGCTGCTTGTCGGCGAAGAGCACCGCCGACGCGTCGAGGTCGATCTCCCGGGTCCGCGAGCCGAACAGCCCCCGGCGCTTGGCCGCCTGCCAGCCGAGGCCCATCCGGACCGCGGTCAGCGTGCCTCCGTCCGACTTCTGCAGACTGATGGCCTGACCCTTGGTCATGTTGACCGTCACGCGCTGTCCCCTCTCCATAGCCCTCCCCCGATGGGGGTGCGCAGCGTGTACCTGCGGCTGTGCCAACCCTACTGACCGCCTCCGAGTCAGGCGAGGCCCGCTTCCTTCATCTGTCGCAGCTCCTTCTTCAGCTCGCCCACCTCGTCCCGGATCCGGGCCGCGACCTCGAACTGCAGCTCGGCCGCCGCACCCCGCATCCGCTCGGTCATCTGCTCGATGAGCGAGGCCAGTTCGGCGGCGGGACGGTCGGTCGCCACCGCGGGACCCTTGGCGCCCTTGGCCCCGGCCTTGCCGGCCGACGCGGCCGCCGCCTTGCCGCCCAGCGCCGGGACGGGCGCCTTGAGGGCCTTGCCGTCCTTCGTCTGCCGGTAGCCGGTACCGAGGAGCTCCTCGGTGTCGAGCTCCTCGCGGGCGATCGTGGCCACGATGTCGTTGATCTTCTTGCGCAGCGGCTGCGGGTCGATCCCGTTGGCCGTGTTGTAGGCGACCTGCTTCTCACGGCGCCGGTTCGTCTCGTCGATCGCCTGGGCCATCGCGGGGGTGATGCTGTCCGCGTACATGTGGACCTGGCCGGAGACGTTGCGCGCCGCGCGTCCGATGGTCTGGATCAGCGAGGTCCCCGACCGCAGGAAGCCCTGCTTGTCGGCGTCGAGGATGGCCACCAGGGACACCTCGGGCAGGTCGAGGCCCTCGCGGAGCAGGTTGATGCCGACGAGGACGTCGTACTCGCCGGCCCGCAGCTCGCGCAGCAGTTCGATGCGGCGCAGGGTGTCCACGTCGCTGTGCAGGTAGCGGACCTGGATGCCGAGCTCCAGGAAGTAGTCGGTGAGGTCCTCGGCCATCTTCTTGGTGAGGGTGGTGACCAGGACGCGCTCGTCCTTCTCCACCCGCTGCCGGATCTCGTGCACCAGGTCGTCGATCTGGCCCTCGGTGGGCTTGACCACGACCTCCGGGTCGACGAGCCCGGTCGGGCGGATGATCTGCTCGACGAAGCCGTCGCCGCGCGAGAGCTCGTACTTGCCCGGAGTGGCCGACAGGTAGACGGTCTGGCCGATCCGCTCCTGGAACTCCTCCCACTTCAGCGGCCGGTTGTCGAGGGCCGACGGGAGCCTGAAGCCGTGGTCGACCAGGGTCCGCTTGCGGGAGGCGTCGCCCTCGTACATCGCGCCGATCTGGGGCACGGTGACGTGCGATTCGTCGATGACGAGGAGGAAGTCCTCGGGGAAGTAGTCGATGAGGGTGTTCGGGGCGGAGCCGCGCTCGCGGTCGTCCATGTGGAGCGAGTAGTTCTCGATGCCGGAGCAGGAGCCGATCTGGCGCATCATCTCCAGGTCGTAGGTGGTGCGCATGCGCAGGCGCTGCGCCTCCAGCATCTTGCCCTGCTTCTCCAGCTCGGCGAGGCGCTCGGCGAGCTCGGCCTCGATGCCGCGGACCGCCTTCTCCATGCGCTCGGGGCCGGCGACGTAGTGGCTGGCGGGGAAGACGTAGAGCTCGCGGTCCTCGCTGATCACCTCGCCGGTCAGCGGGTGCAGGGTGGACAGGGCCTCGATCTCGTCGCCGAACATCTCGATGCGGACGGCCAGTTCCTCGTAGACCGGGAAGATCTCGATGGTGTCGCCGCGGACCCGGAAGGTGCCCCGGGTGAAGGCCAGGTCGTTGCGGGTGTACTGGATGTCGACGAAGCGGCGCAGGAGCTGGTCCCGGTCGATCTCCTCGCCGACCTTGAGGGAGACCATCCGGTCGACGTACTCCTGCGGGGTGCCGAGGCCGTAGATGCAGGACACGGAGGCGACGACGATGACGTCGCGCCGGGTGAGGAGGGAATTGGTCGCGGAGTGCCGCAGCCGCTCCACCTCCTCGTTGATGGAGGAGTCCTTCTCGATGTAGGTGTCCGACTGGGGTACGTAGGCCTCGGGCTGGTAGTAGTCGTAGTACGAGACGAAGTACTCGACCGCGTTGTTCGGCAGGAGCTCGCGGAACTCGTTCGCCAGCTGGGCGGCGAGCGTCTTGTTCGGCGCCATCACCAGGGTGGGCCGCTGGAGCTTCTCGATCATCCAGGCCGTCGTCGCCGACTTGCCGGTTCCGGTCGCGCCGAGCAGCACGACATCCTTCTCACCTGCACGGATGCGCTTCTCCAGCTCGGCGATGGCCGCGGGCTGGTCACCGCTGGGCTGGTAGGAGCTGACGACCTCGAAAGGCGCCACCGTGCGTTCGATCTTCGATACGGGCCGCATGGGTCAACCGTACGACCACCCACTGACACTCGACGCCCGCCCGCCCCGTGCCGAGCCGTGCGGGCCTGGTCCGTTTGTCGTAGTTCGGTGGCGGCCCGGTGATCGTCAACCCCATGATCGCCGTACGCGGCCCTCCCTGAAAGTGCGTCGGAAACGCATCGCCGCCAGTGCATCGCCGCAACGAAAGCCGCTCCGCGCCCGTTTGACGGCAGGAGCAGGGCCCATGACCCGAGGAGAACGCGCATGTACGTCCGATCAGCCGCCGCGGCCACCGCCGCCTTCCTGGGACTCGCCCTGAGCGTGTGCGGTGCGGGCTCCGCCTCGGCCGCACCCGGTCCGGACTGGCTGTCCAACCCGATCGTGTACGCCCACCGGGGGGCTTCGGCCTACGCCCCGGAGAACACTCTGGAGGCGATCGACCTCGCCATGGAGATGGGCTTCGACTGGGTGGAGAACGACGTCCAGCGCACCAAGGACGGGGAGCTCGTGGTCATCCACGACGACACCCTGGCCCGGACGACCGACGTCGAGCAGGTGTTCCCCGACCGCAAGCCCTGGCGGGTGAAGGACTTCACCGCGGCGGAGATCGCCCGGCTGGACGCGGGCAGCTGGTTCGGCCGGGAGTTCGCGGGCGCCCGCGTACCGACCCTGCGGCAGTACATGAACCGGGTCCAGCGCAACCAGCAGCGGCTGCTCCTGGAGATCAAGAAGCCTGAGCTCTACCCGGGAATCGAACAGCAGACCCTGGACGTGCTGGGCGAGACCGGCTGGCTCGAGGAGAACCACGTGGCCCGCCGGCTGGTGGTCCAGAGCTTCAGCGCCGCCTCGGTCCGCACCGTGCACGAACTGCGCCCCGACCTGTTCACGGCCTTCCTCGGCACCCCGGCCCTCGCCGACCTGCCGCGGTACGCCGAGTTCACCGACCGGATCAACCCCTGGTACACCACCATCGACGCGGACTGGGTCGCCTCGGTGCACAAGCTGCTCGGCGCCCACGGCAAGGCGCTGGAAGTGGACACCTGGATCGTGGACGACGCCGCGACCGCGCTGAAGGTCCAGGAGATGGGCGTGGACGGGATCATCACCGACAAGCCCGACGTCGTACGGGAAGCGGTCGGCGGCTACTGACGCCGGCGGTGCCGACACTGTCGGCACTGTCAGCGCTGTCGGCACTGTCAGTGGTTCGCCGTACCGTGAAGGGGTGGACACTCCTGAGCCCCGCGGGCCGCACCTCGAATGGACCGTCGTCGACAGCGGCGACCCCGGCATCGGGCCGCTGCTCCTCGCCGCCACCCCGGAGGGCCTGGTCAAGGTCGAGTTCCATGCCGGACCCGACCGGGCCGAGAAGATGATCGCCGCGCTGGTCTCCCGGCTCGGCGCCGACGCCCGGCGCCCGCCGCCGGGCGAGGAGGTCCTGCTGGCCGAGCCGATACGCCAGCTGAAGGCCTACTTCGCCGGTACGCTGCGCCGCTTCGACCTGCCGCTGGACTGGAGGCTCAGCTCCGGCTTCAACCGGCAGGTCCTGCTGGAGCTGGACCGCACCGTGCCCTACGGGGCGGTCGTGGGGTACGGCGAGCTGGCCGCCCGTGCCGGAGCCCCGGGCGCGGCCCAGGCCGTCGGCAACGCCATGGGCTCGAACCCGCTGCCGCTGGTGGTGGCCTGCCACCGGGTCGTGGAGAACGACGGGGGCATCGGCGGCTTCGGCGGCGGCGTGGAGACCAAGCGCCGCCTCCTCGCCCTGGAAGGGGTACTCCCCCAGCCGCTCTTCTGAGGACGTCCGCCGTGCTCCCGATGCACCCCGTGCCCCCGGAAACCCTGTTCCGCCCGCCCTGCGAGGGGTGCGAAACTGCGGCCGTGACCACACCGTGCGCAGCGCCCGCAGCCCCTCCGCATCCGTGTCGGAGGTGGACCGCGTGAGCACCGCGCCCGGCACCGACCGGCCCGCCGTCGCGATAACCGCCGCCGACCTGCCCCGCCTGCGGCGCCGCACCTCCGGGGTGCTGATCGCCGGCCAGGTGCTGGGCGGGATCGGCGTGCCCATCAGCATCGCCCTGGCCCCGGTCCTGGCCACCGAGGTCAGCGGCACGGAGTCGCTCTCCGGCTTCGCCTCGACCGCCTCCGTGATCGGCACCGCGGCCGTCTCCTTGCCGCTCGCCGCGCTGATGACAGCGCGCGGCCGCCGCCCCGGACTGGTCCTGGCCTACGTGATCGGCGCGGCCGGGGCCGCCCTCGTCGTCCTCGCCGCCTCGATCAAGAGCTTCCCGCTGCTGATGCTCGGCATGGCCGCCTTCGGGGCCGCCTCCTCCGCCAACCTCCAGGCCCGCTTCGCCGCCGCCGACCTCGCCGAGCCCGACCACCGGGCACGGGCGATCTCCGTGGTCGTATGGGCCTCCACCATCGGCGCCGTGCTCGGCCCCAACCTCTCCGCCCCGGCCAGCCGCAGCTTCACCGGCACCTCCATACCCCCGATGGCGGGGCCCTTCATATGGGCCGGCGCCATCTTCCTGCTCACCGCCACGCTGATCGGCGTACTCCTGCGACCGGACCCGCTGCTGACGGCCCGCACGCTCGCCCCGGCCGAGGACCAGACGCGCGCCGGGCGTTCGCTGCGCGCCGGCTTCGCCGCCGTCAAGGCCTCCCCCCGGGCCCGGCTCGCGCTCCTCACCATCGCGGTGTCCCACACCGCCATGGTCTCGATCATGGTGATGACCCCGGTCGACCTCGGGCACCACGGAGCGGGGCTCCAGCTCATCGGGCTGGTCATCAGCGGGCACATCGCCGGCATGTTCGGCTTCTCGCCGGTGATGGGCTGGCTCGCCGACCGGATCGGCCGGCTGTCCGTGATCGGGCTCGCCGCAGGGCTGCTGTCCGTCGCCGCCCTGCTCGCCGGCACCGCCGACGGGAACCACACCCAGAGCGGCATCGGCCTCTTCCTGCTCGGGCTGGGCTGGTCCGCCGGCATGGTGTCCGGCTCCGCGCTGCTGACCGACTCGGTGCCGCAGCCCGCGCGGGCCGCCGTACAGGGGCTGGGCGACCTCACCATGAACACGGCCGCCGGAGTCGGCGGCGCCGCCGCCGGTCTGGTCATGTCCCAGGCGGGCTACGGCTGGCTCAACGCGGCCGCCGCCGCCCTGCTGCTGCCGATGGCGGGGCTCGCGCTGTTCACCTCGCGCCGCCGTCCGGTGAAGGCCGCGGACTCCGCCGCCGACGCCGCTCAGTAACTGATGTGGTAGGCCTTGCGGAGGGTCTCGTGCACGGTCCAGGTGGTCCGGTCGCCCTCGCGCAGGACGCACGCGGAGCCGGGGCCCACCTCCAGGGTCTCGCCGCCCTCCACCTCGATGGTGGCCCGGCCGCTGACCACCACGAACAGCTCGTTCGCCTCGGTGTCGGTGACCACGCCCGGGGTGATCTGCCAGATGCCGCGCACCTGCGAGCCGTCCGGCGCCTCCCACAGCACCTTGCCCGTCACGACCGGGTTCCCGGAGACGATCTGCGCGGGGTCGAGCTCGTCCGCTTCCAGCTCGGAGTCGGGGACGTCGGGGAGGGAGACGGCGAAGGAGGCGGGGGCGTCGCGGTGATCACTTGTGCTCATGTCCCGGGAGCCTAATCGGGGGCCCCGCGCGCCGGAGCGACCAGAGCGTCCAGCGCGCGCCCGCCCCACCCGGCACCCTGTCCATCCTTGACCCGGACCTCGGCCGGGTGCGGGTGGTGCAGCCCTGCGGGGCGGAGTCCCCTACCCGCCCTTCCACCGTTCCCCGGGCTCCGCCCGGACCCCGGCCACATCCAGCCTCGCCGGCGTTTGAGGCGCGGGGTCTGGGGCGGAGCCCCAGGGGGTCCGGGGCGCAGCCCCGGGGGGTCCGGGGCACAGCCCCAGGGGGTCCGGGGCGCAGCCCCGGGGGGTCCGGGGCACAGCCCCGGGGGGTCCGGGGCACAGCCCCAGGGGGTCCGGGGCACAGCCCCAGGGGGTCCGGGGCACAGCCCCAGGGGGTCCGGGGCACAGCCCCAGGGGGTCCGGGGCACAGCCCCGGGGGGTCCGGGGCGCAGCCCCGGGGAACGGGCGAAGGGCGGGTAGGGGACCTCGCCCGCGCAGCGGCACACCCGCAGCCGGGCCCGACGGGTTCGCGCCGCTACGGCGGCCCCGTGTTTGGGGTCCCGGATCCCGCGCCAGGGATGGGGACATGTCACAGCACACAGCATCCGAGCACACCGCCCCGGTCCCCGTCCTGTCGCAGGAGGTGCGCGAGGCCCTCGACCGCGGGCAGCCCGTCGTGGCCCTGGAGTCCACGATCCTCGCGCACGGCCTGCCCCGCCCCCGCAATCTGGCGGTCGGCCTGGAACTGGAGGAGCTGGTCCGCGCGGAGGGAGCCGTCCCGGCGACCGTCGCCGTCGTCGACGGAGTGGCGTACGCCGGCCTGGACAAGGCCCGGCTGGAGCGGATCGCGGGCGGCGAGGGCGTCCGCAAGCTGGGCCACCGGGACCTGGCCCCGGCCCTCGCCACGGGGGCGACCGGCGCGACGACGGTCTCGGCCACGGCCTTCCTCGCCGCGCGGGCGGGGCTGCGGGTGTTCGCCACCGGCGGGCTGGGCGGCGTACACCGGGACTGGACCGGGTCGCAGGACGAGTCGGCCGACCTCGCGCTGCTGGCGCGGACCCGGATCACCGTGGTGTGCGCGGGGGTGAAGTCGATCCTGGACGTGCCCGCGACGCTCCAGCGGCTGGAGACGCTGGGGGTGACGGTCCTCGGGTACGGGACGGACCGGTTCCCCGGGTTCTACCTGGCCGATTCCGGCGAGCCGGTGGACTGGACGGTGCACCGCCCGGAGGAGGTGGCGGCCGTGATGGCCGCTCAGGACCTCCTCGGCGGCGCGCAGTCGGCGCTGCTGGTGGCCAACCCGGTGCCGACGGAGCGGCAGCTCGATCCGGAGCTGCACGACCGGGTCCTGGCCGAGGCCCTGGCGGAGTGCCGGGAGCGGGGCATCACGGGACAGGCGGTGACACCGTTCCTGCTGGGGTTCCTGGTGCGCGCGACCGGCGGCGCCTCCCTGGAGGCCAATCTCGCGGCGGTACGGGGCAACGTGCGGCTCGGGGCCCGGATCGCGCGGGCCCGGGCGGCGCGGCCGTGACCGCCGCACCGGCCGCTCCCGCCGGGCCGGGGGCGCTGCTGGTCGTCGGGGACGTGGTGACGGACGTCGTGGCGGTCCATGCGGAACCACTTACTCCGGGCACCGACACCGCGGCACGGATCCGGACCCTGCCGGGCGGCGCGGGGGCCAACGCGGCCTGCTGGGCCGCCCACGCGGGGGCCCCGGAGGTACGCCTCCTCGCGCGGGTCGGCGCCGACTCGGCCGGGTGGCACGAGCGGGCCCTGCTCGGCGCGGGGGTGCAGCCGCGGCTGGTGGTCGATCCCGCCGAGCCGACCGGGACGGTGGTCGCACTGGTCGGGGCGGACGCGGAGCGGACCTTCCTGACCGACAGCGGTGCCTCGCTGCGGCTCTCCCCCGCCGACTGGCAGCCCGGGCTCCTGGACGGGGTCGCGCATCTCCACCTGTCGGGCTACCTGTTCTTCGCGGACGCGAGCCGGGAGCTGGCCCTGGTCGCGCTACGGTCCGCCCGCGCCCGGAACGTTCCGGTGAGCGTGGATCCGGCGTCGGCGGGGTTCCTTGCCGCGCTGGGTCCGCAGCGCTTCCTGGCCGCCGCGGCGGGGGCCGGCGTACTGCTGCCGAACGAGGACGAGGCGCTGCTGCTCGCGGGGGCGCCGGGTCCGGCCGGGCGGTCGGAGCGTGCGGCCGCGGTCGTGCGGGCGGCGGCGGAGCTGAGCCGGCGGGTGCCGTTGGTGGTGGTCACCCGGGGCGGGGCCGGGGCGCTCGTCGCCGAGGACGGCCGGGTGACGGCCGAGGTCGCGGCGGAGAGCGCCGAGGCGGTGGATTCCACGGGCGCCGGTGACGCCTTCACCGGCGCCTTCCTCGCGGCCCTGCTGGCGGGCGCGGGCCCGGCGGGGGCCGCGGGGGCCGGCTGCCGGGCGGCCGCGCTGGCGGTGGCCCGGCTGGGCGGGCGGCCGTAGGGCTGCCCGGGGACGAGAGGTCAGGAGGTGTACTGCTGGTCGAGGGAGTCGATGACGCCCGTGCCGTCCAGGTGGTACCGGAAGACACGGCCCTGGTTCGGGTGGGCGATCAGCCAGTCGATGAGCTGCTGGAGCGTGATGGGCTGGCTCACGGTGCTCGCGACGATGGGGGTGACGGCCGTGATCTTGGCGTCCTCGGCGATGTTGAGGAACGTTTCCTTGCCGGTGGTCTCGAAGGGGGCGGCGTCCTCGCCGGGTGCGGCGCAGCCCCAGTTGCCGTGCTTGATGATCAGGCTGTGGACCCCGCCTTCGGGGGTGTAGCGGTTGACGGCGATCTCGTCGGGCGAGATCGGCATCTTGTGGTCGCAGGTGGAACCGGGCGCCGGCGCCTTCTTCGTACCCGCCGGGGTGACGGTCGAAGGGGCGGTGGGAGTCGCCTTCTTCGACGCGGCCGGGGAAGGCGACGGCGTGGCCGACGGCGAGGCGGCGCCCGTGGCCGCCGCACTGGTGGCGGGGCTCGCGGGGGTTCCCGGCGCGCCGGCCTCGTCGTCGCCGTTGCAGGCCGTGAGGACCAGGGTCCCGCACAGGGCCAGTGCGGCGAGCGCCGCCTGCGTGCGCACCCGTCTCGCGTCCTGAACCGCCCTTCCGTGACCGCTCATTGCCGTCTCCCTCTGCCAAGGCGCCACCGGGGTGGCCGCCGTCGAAGCGTGGCGTCAACGTAGCGCGCGTTTCCGGCCGGAGCGATGGCCGGAACCGATCGTCACCGTGCCGGAATCCCCCTGTTGCCGTTCCCGGACCTCCGTGACGGGGAGGGGTGTACGCAGACGCGGCCGCGGCGGCCCGCCGGGTCAGCCGGAACCTCCTGCGCGCAGGCCCGTCCAGGCCGGATGGCGCGGATCGTCGGCCCTGACCAGGGCGTCGGCCCGGTCCGCCGGGCCGGTCTCGGCCTCGTAGCGCGCGAAGGCGGGGAGGGTCCAGCGGGCGGACTCCTCGGTGCGGCGGGCGAGCGCACCCGGGGAGAGCCCGATGTGGACGCTGAGGTCGAAGGGGAACCAGTGGCCGAGCAGCAGCGGGCCGTGCACGATCAGCACGCCGCCGGGCGGGAGTTCGGCGTAGGGGCTGCGGGTGGCCCGGTCGGTGGCCGGGTCCCAGAGGTCGGGCAGCACCCGGCCGGTGCCGCCGGGGTCGGTCGGGCCGAAGACCTCCCGCCAGAGCGCGGCCGTGTCGTACCAGCCGCCGAGGTAGGAGTCCACGTCCTCGCGGCCGAACTCGAAGCGGAGGGAGGCCGGGCGCAGGAAGCCCTCGGCCGCCACCACCAGGACCGAACGCCCGCGCAGGCGCAGCGCGTCGGCGAGCTCCCCGGCGAGCACGCCGGTGCGGGCGGCGGGCGCCCCGTCGATGCCCACCCGCCACCATCGGCCCTCCTGGCCGCCCCCGCCCCCACCTTCGCCGGCGCCGCCTCCCTCGCCGCTGCCCTGCGCGTCGTCGTCGAGGTGACCGGCGAGCCGCTCGGCCATCCGCTGCCATGTGATCGGTTCCAGCTGCACCAGCCCATTGTCAGTGGTGGCACCTAACGTTTTTCAGGAGGGATCACCGGCGCACAGGGGGTCGGCGGCCCGGCTTTGGGGAGGGGTCTGTCATGGCTCGGGAGACGACGTATCTGGAGCTGTCCCAGGAGGACGGCGGTGCCCACAAGTTCTACGAGGTCACCGTCGACGGGACCTCCGTCTCGGTGCGGTACGGCCGCATCGGCGCGGACGGCCAGCTGCAGAGCTCCTCCTTCCCCACCGCCGAGAAGGCGCGGGCCGCCGCCGCCAAGAAGGTCGGGGAGAAGGTCCGCAAGGGCTACGCCCCCGCCGTACAGGGGGTCCGCGCGGCCCGGTCGGTGACGCGCCGCCAGGTGACCTCGTCCCCGTCCACCGCACGCGCGGTGGCCCCGGTGCTGTGGCGGTTCCGGACGGGGTCCTCCGCCTTCGGCATCCACGTGGACGAGGACCGCTGCTGGGTCGGGAACCAGGCCGGAGACGTCTACACGGTGAGCCACGAGGGTGAGGTGCTCGCCCGGTACTCGCTGCCGGACGGCGTGAAGTGCCTGGTGGCGGACGAGTTCTGGATCTACGCGGGCTGTGACGACGGCACGGTGTACGACCTGTCCTCGAAGGTGCCGTTCGGGGCGTACGACATCGCGGCCGACGTGGACATCTTCTGGCTGGACATCCGCGAGGGCGTGCTGAACGTGTCCGACCGCGACGGCGGACTGACGGTCATCGACCACGAGGACGAGTTCCAGTGGTCGCGGCGCTCGGCCGGGACGAACGCGTGGATGGTGCGCGCGGACGAGCGGGCGGTCTACCACGGCCACGGCAAGGGGGTCACGGCCTACGCCCCGGACGGCGGGCGGGAGTTGTGGCACACGCAGACCGACGGGTCGGTGTTGTTCGGCTGGCAGGAGGACCACGCGGTGTACGCGGGAACCGGCCGCAACACCGTGCAGCGGCTGTCGAAGGCGACGGGCGCTCTGGAGGCCACGTACCGGTGCGACGCCGCGGTCTACTCGTGCGCCACCTCGCCGGACGGCCGGCACGTCTTCGCCGGTGACCTCGCCTCGTCCGTGTACTGCTTCGACGCCGACGGGCGGCGGCTGTGGAAGCTGGGCACCGGCAGCGGGTCCGCGCTGTCCATGCAGTATCTGGACGAGCGGCTGTACCTGGTGACCACGGACGGTTCGCTGGTCTGCGTCGACGCGAGCGAGGCCGCGATCGCGGCCGCCCGGGAGGGGTCGGTGCCGACGGCCGTGGACGTGAAGTCGGCGGCCGCCCTGCCCATCTTCACCCCGGCGGCCACGCCCGCCGCGGTGGCGACGGTGTCGGTGGCCTCGGTGCCCGCGGGCGGCGTGGTCGTGGAGTGCGTGCAGCAGGGCCAGCGGATGCGCGTACAGGTGGTGTCGGGCGGGTTCGAGCCCTCGTGGAACGTGCAGTTCCCGCGCGGGATACGGGAGCCCGGCGCCCGGTACGTGGTGGACGGCCTGCACCCGGCGGCCGGAGGTTTCTACCGCGTGCGCGGGGAGATCCGCCGACTCGTCTGACACGCGCAGGGCGTGGCCCTGGGCGGGGCCTGCGCGGGGAGCGCGAAGGGGTCGCCCTCGGCGAGGGCGGCCGTCACGCAGAGCACGACCCGCTCGGTGCCGAAGTTGCGGCCGACGTGGACGTGGCGCGGCCCGGCGGGTTCGACGAAGCTGGTGCCGGTGTGATGCACCTCGACCGTGCCGTCGCTCAGGATCCGGGTCAGGGTGCCGGACTTGACCACGGCTATCAGCGGCACGCGGTGGTAGTGCCAGCCGGTGCAGCCGCCGGGCTCTATCTCGACCTCTCTCATCACGAGGCCGGAGGCCACCTCCGCTTTCGGGCGCCGGCCCGCGGTCCTCGGGCGCCCGGCCGTCGCCTGCCGTCCAGCCATGTTTCCCTCCTCCACGGACCGGACGCGGCCCACTCGACCCACGCTAGGAGGACATCACGAGGTCGGGGAGGGTTCTGTGAAACCGCAAGTATCCATACCTACAAGGTGATATACGGCCTGAACAGCGGTATCACTTCGGCATGAGCCTGGTCGTATTCGAGTCGACGAAGCAGATTCACTGCGCGGAGTGCAGGCAGGGACCGTTGCGCCGCCTCGTCCGCGAGACCGGCGTGCCCCGCTGCCTGGACTGCGCCGACCTCGGACACCTCGTCTACCTGCCGCGCGGCGACACCGCCCTCACCCGCCGCGCCCACGAAGCCAGTTCGCTGTCCGCCGTCGTGGTCCGCTTCCACCGGCGCCGCCGCCGCTACGAGCGCATGGGGCTCCTCGTCGAGGACGCCGCCCTGGCCCGGGCCGAGCGCGCCTGTCTCGCGGACGCCGAGGCGCGGGCCCGCCGCCGGGAGCGCGACCGGCTGCGCCGGGCGGCCGAGGACACCCGGTTCACGGCGGCCTTCGCCGCCGAGATCCTGCGCCTGTTCCCCGGATGCCCCGCCGACCGGGCCCGGGCCATCGCCGCGCACGCCTCGGTGCGCGGCAGCGGCCGGGTGGGCCGCAGCGCGGCGGGCCGGGCCCTCGACCCGCCGGCCGTGTACGCGGCCGTACGGGCGGCCGTACGGCACCTCGACACCGAGTACGACTCCCTGCTGATGGCGGGCGTGCCCCGGTTCGCGGCCCGGGCCCGGCTGGCGCCCCGGATCGACGCGATCCTGGACGGCTGGCGCACGGCCGCCGGCGGCTCCGAACCGCCCGCGCAGGCTAGTTGAGCCGGAACCGGCGGTAGAGCAGCACTCCGCCGAGCAGCATGGCGCCGCCGCCGGAGAGCAAGTAGCCGGCGCCCTCGGCCCCGGTGTGGGCGAGCGCCGAGGGGTGGCTGCGGGGCGGGGCGGGCGGGGTGACCGGCCGTACGGCGACGGGCGGCCGGACCGGCGGCTGGACGGGCTTGCCGACGACCGGGGGCGTGCCGTTGACCGAGGTGTTGCCCACGGAGGAGTTGCCGACGCCGACGACGCTCACCGAGTTCCGCTGATGTTGACCGGCACCTCGACGGGAAGCTGGAGCCCGTTGCCGGAGAGCAGTCCCGGAGAATCCTTTCCGCGCCCTTCGGCCACCGCTCCCCGTCCGGGCCCGTCGTGCCCGCTCCCGCCGCCGTTCCCCGCACCGTTTCCGGCGCCGGGTTTCGAGGGGTGCGCGGGATCGGACGGCCGCGACCCGGGTTGACCCGGCCCGCCCTGCTTCCCGGCGCCCCGGTCCGCGTTGACGCAGCGGTTCCCAGCGGCCGAGTTGAGTACGCCGACCACGCTCACGGTGTTCCCGCACACGTTCACCGGGGTGTGCACCGGCAGTTGCAGCAGGTTCCCCGACAGCACCCCCGGCGAGCGCACGGCCTCCGCGCCCGCCTCCGCGTCGGCGTAGGCCAAGCCACCCGCACCCGCGACCGCGAGTCCACCCCCCGCAACCACCGCCGCGATCAAGCCATTCCGACGACTGTGACGCATCAGATTTCCTGCCTTCCGGAAGGGTCCACGGGCTGTGCACCCGCACCGGAAACAACGCCGTAACACCATTCGGGTTATAGCGCCGGTAGGCATTTCACTCCATCGTGTACTGGGTAATCCCTACTTCATGACTCGCCCGCTGCTCCTCCTCGACGTGGACGGCCCCCTCAATCCCTTCCAGTCCCGCCTCGCAGGTCTCCGCGGCTACACCAGCCACCGGATGCGTCCGAGCATCTGGCTGTCCTACCGCGCACCGGAATCCCGCAGCGCCAGGCGCGGCCTGCGCGTGCGCCTGCACCCGGCCCACGGCGCCCGGCTGCTGGCCCTGCCCTACGAACTCGCCTGGGCCACCGCCTGGACGCACGAGGCCAACACGCTGATCTCCCCGCGCATCGGACTACCCGCTGATCTTCCCGTCATCGAATGGCCGGAACTCTTCACCCGCGATCCCGACGGCCTCTTCTGGAAGACCCGCCCCCTCCTGGAATGGGCGGCCGGCCGGCCCTTCGCCTGGGTCGACGACCTGATCACGCCCCGGGACCGCGCCTGGGTCGCCGCCCACCACCCGGCCCCGGCCCTGCTCCTGCGCATCCACCCCCGCCACGGCCTGCGCCCGCAGGACTTCACGACCCTCGAACGCTGGGCGGCCGGACTCAGCCCAGCAGAGCCGTGACCGGGTCCGGGGAAGGGGGGCGGCCCGTGGGCCACCAGTCGTCGTCGCCCAGGCGGTTCTCGTAGGAGTACCAGAGGCCGTCCCGGCCGAGCCGGAGCTGCCGGGAGAAGCCCGTGAGCCGGTTGCGGTCGGGGCGGAACAAGCCCTGGCCGGCGGCCAGGAGCGCCGGGCGGGCCCGGTCGAAGGGGCCCGCGGGCGGGTCCCAGGGCTCTTCGAGGGCGAGCAGGGCGGGCAGACCGCCCTGCCGCCAGGCGGCCGCGCCCCGGGCCAGGTCGGTGGTGCTGCGGCCCGTGGCGCGGGCCAGCTCGCGGTAGAGGGTGCGGGCGGCGCCGGTGAGCCCGGCCGTGGGGTGCGCCGAGGCCAGCCGGACGGCGTCCTGCCAGCGGCTCAGCCCTGCCATCGGATCCTCGGCGGTGCGCAGCAGCGCCAGGGCGCGGGCGGCCGCGTCCGCGGCGAGCTGGTCCAGGGCGAGCGGGTCAGGGGCCGCCGGGTCGGCCGGGTACGCGGGCGGCATCCCGGCGGCGGAGGGCGCCGCCAGTGGAGCGGGCAGCGGAGGCAGGACGGTGCGGACGAGCGCGGCACGGGCCGGCACACCGGGGAAGTCCGGTGTCCCGTCGGGCTGTTCGCGCGCGGCGTGGGCGGCGTTGCGCCGGGTGAGCTCCTCCAGCAGCTCCCGCTCACCGCGGCCGCGCAGCAGGAGCAGGACGAAGGGATCGGCGTCCAGGAGGCGGGCCGCGCGGTAGCACAGGGCGGCGGCGTGCTTGCAGGGGGGACGCCCGACGTCCGGGCAGGAGCAGCGCGGCACGAGCTCTCCCGCACCGGGCAGGACCGACTCCGAGAGGGACTCCGGGACCTCCCGCTCCAGCAGCGCGGCGAGCGCCGTCGGGTCGGCCACCACCGATTCCAGCAGCTCGCTCCACTCGGCGTCCGAGAGGGCGGGCAGGGACAGCTCGGTGCGGTACGGCCGCGGCCGGCTGCCCCGTACGTAGGCCACGATCCGGCCCGGGGTGATGGTGACGGCGTCGACGTGGCCCTCGGCGGCGTAGGTCCGCCCCCGGGTCAGGCGGGCTCCGTCGTGGGCCACCGCCTCCAGGGCGGACACCCAGGCCCGGCCCCACCAGCTGACGGCCTCCAGCCCCGGCGGCACGGTCTCGAAGGTGCGGCGGCGGTCGTCGCGCGCGGTGATCATACGGGCCTGCGCAGGGAGACGAGGTCGGCCAGCTCGCGGTCCGTGAGCTCGGTCAGCGCCGTCTCGCCGGAGCCGAGGACGGCGTCGGCCAGCGCCCGCTTCGCCTCCAGCATGTCGCCGATCCGGTCCTCGACGGTGCCTTCGGCGATGATGCGGTGGACCTGGACGGGCTGGGTCTGGCCGATGCGGTAGGCGCGGTCGGTGGCCTGTTCCTCGACGGCGGGGTTCCACCAGCGGTCGT
>NZ_JBVJMS010000015.1:0-209054 GCF_055584085.1 Streptomyces sp. NPDC104226 | reverse complement strand
AATCGGTATCGCTGAAAAAGTCCATTACTGGGCTGACCTTCATTCGCGACAGCGACATCAACAGCGAGTTCTTCACCAAGAACGCGGCCAACTACGGCGGCCTGATCGAGTTCTACCGCAGCCCGGCACGCGTGGCCTGGACGCCCACCGGCAACAACGTGCCCGACTACCCCAAGCTGGCGCAACTGTGGTGGAAGAACGTGGCCACCGCCGTCACGGGCGAAAAGACCCCGCAGGCCGCGATGGACAACCTGGCCAACGAAATGGACCAGGTGATGGCGCGCCTGGAACGCGCGGGCATGGCGCAATGCGCACCCAAGCTGAATCCGAAGAGCGACCCCAGCAAGTGGCTGTCGGACCAGCACGCGCCGTGGAAGAAGCTGGCCAATGAAAAGCCCAAGGGCGAGACGATTGCCTATGACAAGCTGCTGTCGGCGTGGAAGGAGGGCAAGGTGAGGTAAGGCTGCAACCCGTAGTCAGACCTTCAGCAACGGCCATGACGGCGCATCGCAGGCGCGTCGTCATGGCCGTTCGCAGTTAGCATGTCAGGCTTCCCGTTGATTGCCTTCGATATGCTGATGCGTTCTTCTTGCTTGACTGCCTTGTCGCGCCTGGCGCGCAATCGTGTTTTTGCACTGGCCTTGCTGTCGGCAGCCGGCGTTGCGGGTTCCGCAAACCCCCCCCCCCCCCCCCCCTCCCCCCCCCCCCCCCCCCCCCCCCCCCCCCCCTCCCCCCCCTCCCCCCCCCCCCCCCCCCCCCCCCCCCCACTGCCGCATGTGCGGCGCGAACCTAGCAGCCGAGCAGACGGCTGCCGAGGTAGGTCTGGATCTGGTCCAGGGAGACGCGCTCCTGCTTCATGGTGTCGCGCTCGCGCACGGTCACCGCGTTGTCGTCCAGGGTGTCGAAGTCGACGGTGACGCAGAACGGGGTACCGATCTCGTCCTGGCGACGGTAGCGGCGGCCGATGGCGCCCGCGTCGTCGAACTCGATGTTCCAGAACTTGCGCAGGTCGGCGGCGAGGCCCTTGGCCTTCGGCGACAGCTGCGCGTTGCGGGACAGCGGCAGGACGGCGACCTTGACCGGGGCCAGGCGCGGGTCGAAGCGCATCACGGTGCGCTTCTCCATGACGCCCTTGGCGTTCGGGGCCTCGTCCTCGTTGAACGCGTCGAGCATGAAGGCGAGCATGGCGCGGTTGACGCCGGCCGCCGGCTCGATGACGTACGGGGTGTACTTCTCCTTCGTCTCCTGGTCGAAGTACACGAGCTCCGTGCCGGAGGCGGCGGAGTGGGCCTTGAGGTCGAAGTCGGTGCGGTTGGCCACGCCTTCGAGCTCGGAGAACTCATTGCCACCGAAGTTGAAGCGGTACTCGATGTCGGCGGTGCGCTTCGAGTAGTGGGACAGCTTCTCCTTCGGGTGGTCGTACCAGCGCATGTTCTCCTCGCGCAGACCCAGGCCGCGGTACCAGTTCCACCGCTCCTGCATCCAGTACTCCTGCCACTCGTCGTCCTCGCCCGGCTTGACGAAGAACTCCATCTCCATCTGCTCGAACTCGCGGGTGCGGAAGATGAAGTTGCCGGGGGTGATCTCGTTGCGGAAGGACTTGCCCATCTGCGCGATGCCGAAGGGGGGCTTCTTGCGCGAGGTGGTCATCACGTGGCCGAAGTTGGTGAAGATGCCCTGGGCCGTCTCGGGGCGCAGGTACGCCTTCGAGCCGGTGTCCTGGGTCGGGCCGAGGTGGGTCTCCAGCATGCCGGAGAACTGCTTGGGCTCGGTGAACTGACCCTTCACGCCGCAGTTGGGGCAGTTGATGTCGGCCAGACCGTTGGCGGGCACGCGGCCGTGCTTGGCCTCGTACGCCTCTTCCAGGTGGTCGGCGCGGTGGCGCTTGTGACAGGAGGTGCACTCGGTCAGCGGGTCCGAGAAGGTGCCGACGTGACCGGAGGCCACCCAGACCTCGGGGGCCAGGATCACGGAGGAGTCGAGGCCGACGATGTCCTCACGCCCGGTGACCATCGCCTTCCACCACTGGCGCTTGATGTTCTCCTTGAGCTCGACACCGAGCGGACCGTAATCCCAGGCAGCCCGAGAGCCGCCGTAGATGTCACTGCACGGGAAAACGAAGCCACGGCGCTTGCTCAGGCTGACGATGGTTTCGATCTTGTCGGCGGCCACGGTGCTCTCTTCATTTACGAGGACGAACGGCGAAGCCCCAAGGTTACCGGCGCCCGCACCCCCCCTTTCAAATCGGGACCCCCCTCCTCCGGCCCTCCGCACCCCTCCCACCAGGGTTTTTGACAATCGTTTCCATCTTTGATGAAAATGGATGTCATGAACGTACGACGACGCCTCATACCGACCGCCGCCCTCGCCGGAGCCGTGGCCCTCGCCGCCACGGCCCTCACCGCCTGCTCGGGCACGGCCGGAGCCGCCGGCTCCAAGGACGGCAAGCTCGACGTGATGGCCTCGTTCTATCCGATGCAGTTCCTCGCCGAGCAGATCGGCAAGGACCACGTGAAGGTCGACACCCTCACCAAGCCGGGCGTCGAACCGCACGACCTGGAGATCACCCCGAAGCAGACCGCGCAGCTCGGCGAGGCCGACGTCGTCCTCTACCTCAAGACGCTGCAGCCCGCCGTCGACAAGGCCGTCGCCCAGTCCGGCGTGAAGAACATCGTCGACGCCGCCACCCTCACCAAGCTGGAGGTGCACGGCACCTCCGGCCACGACGACCACGACCACGCGGCCGAGGAGGGTCACACCGAGGGTGACGGGCACGACCACAGCCACGGCGAAGCCGGCGAGGACCCGCACGTCTGGCTCGACCCGGTCAAGTACGCGGAGATCGCCAAGGGCGTCGGCGCGGCCCTGGAGAAGTCCGACCCCGACCACGCGGCGGACTACAAGAAGAACACCGACGAGCTGGTCGCCAAACTGGGCGCGCTCGACACCGAGTTCAAGGACGGCCTGAAGAACACGGCCTCCAAGACCTTCATCACCACCCACTCCGCCTTCGGCTACCTCGCCGAGCGCTACGGCCTCGACCAGGAGGGCATCTCCGGCGTCGACCCCGAGTCCGAGCCCAGCCCGGCGCGGATGAAGGAACTGCAGTCCCTCGCGAAGCAGGACAATGTCTCGACGGTGTTCTTCGAGACCCTGGCCAGCGACAAGACGGCCAAGACCCTCGCGGCGGACACCGGCCTGAAGACCGACGTCCTGGATCCCCTGGAGGGAATCACGGACAAGTCCCAGGGCGCTGACTACTTCGAGGTCATGCGGGCCAACCTGAAGAACCTCCAGAAGGCACTCGGCACCAAGTAATGGCAACAGCAGTAGCGGCAACGGAGGCGCGAGCCATGGAGTCCAAGCCCGGCCAGGCCCTGGACCAGCCCGTCATATCCCTGCGCGGGGCCACGGCCTCGCTCGGCTCGCGCCCCGTGCTGCGCGGCATCGACCTCACCGTCCGCAGCGGTGAGGTCGTCGCCCTGCTCGGCGCCAACGGCTCCGGCAAGTCCACGGCCGTCCGCGCCGTGGTCGGCCAGGTCCCGCTGAGCGACGGCGCCCTGTCCCTCTTCGGCACCG
Source organism: Streptomyces sp. NPDC104226 (assembly GCF_055584085.1). Taxonomy (NCBI): domain Bacteria; kingdom Bacillati; phylum Actinomycetota; class Actinomycetes; order Kitasatosporales; family Streptomycetaceae; genus Streptomyces; species Streptomyces sp. NPDC104226. The sequence goes on along the minus strand of NZ_JBVJMS010000015.1, from coordinate 205,475 downwards.
ACTTCAAGCGCTTCCGCGACTGGTCGCGCATCGGATACGTGCCCCAGCGCACCACCGCCGCCAGCGGGGTCCCCGCCACCGTGCGCGAGGTCGTCTCCGCCGGCCGGCTCGCCCGCAGCCGTTTCGGCTTCCTGCGCAAGGCCGACAAGGCCGCCGTGGAGCACGCACTGGACCTGGTCGACATGGGCTCCTACGCCGACGCCTCCGTCAACGCCCTCTCCGGCGGCCAGCACCAGCGGGTGCTCATCGCCCGCGCGCTCGCCGGCGAGCCGGAGCTGCTGATCATGGACGAGCCGATGGCCGGCGTGGACCTGGCCAACCAGGAGGTCCTCGCGAACGCCCTGCGCAGCCAGGTCGCCACCGGCACCACCGTGCTGCTGGTCCTGCACGAGCTGGGCCCGCTGGAGCCGCTCATCGACCGCGCCGTCGTCCTGCGCGACGGCTGCGTCACGCACGACGGCCCGCCCCCGGAGGCCCTGGGCCAGCACGCACTGCCCGGCCACGACCACGTACACCCCCACTCCGCGCACGACGCCGAGCCCCTCCGGACGGGACTGCTGAGCTGATGGACCTCCTGAACTACGCCTTCATGCAGCGGGCCCTCATCGCCGCCGCCCTCGTCGGCATCACGGCCCCCGCGATCGGCACGTACCTCGTCCAGCGCCGGCAGGCCGTCATGGGCGACGGCATCGGGCACGTGGCGATGACCGGTGTCGCGCTCGGCTTCCTGCTCAACACGAGCCCGGTGTGGATGGCCACCCTCGTCGCGGTCGTCGGCGCGGTCGGCATGGAGCTGATCCGCTCCCGCGGCAGGACCAGCGGGGACATCGCGCTGGCCATGCTCTTCTACGGCGGCCTGGCCGGCGGCGTCATGATCATCAACCTGGCTCCGGGCGGCTCGACGGCCAACCTGACCAGTTACCTGTTCGGCTCCATCACCACGGTCTCGGCCGAGGACATCACCGCGGTCGTGATCCTCGCCCTGTTCGTCGTCGCCGTCACCCTGGGCCTGCGCCGGCAGCTGTTCGCGGTCTGCCAGGACGAGGAGTTCGCCCGGGTCACCGGCCTGCCGGTGCGCCTCCTGAACCTCCTGATGGCCGTCACCGCGGCCGTCACCGTCACCGTCGCGATGCGCATCGTCGGCCTGCTGCTGGTCAGCGCCATGATGGTGATACCGGTCGCGGCCGCCCAGCGCGTCACCCGCGGGTTCACCGCCACCCTGACGGTGGCCATGGTGATCGGCGTCCTGGTCTCGCTGTCCGGCACGGCCGCCACCTACTACATCGACGCTCCCTCCGGCGGCACGATCGTGCTGCTCGCCATCGCCGTCTTCATGGTGATGACGGCGGTGTCCACGCCGCTGGCCCGGCGCCGGGCCAGGGCCGCCCGCGCCGCCGAGGAAGTCTGTACGCGGGACGACGTAAAGGTCTGAAGACCTCGGGCGGTCGGCCGCCTGGCACAATGGGCCGCAGCCGAGACGAGGAGGAACCGGTGGCGACTGCGCCTGGCGAGATGAACACCGCGCCAGTACGAGGACGATCCACCCGGCAGCGGGCCGCCGTGGCGGCCGCGCTGGACGAGGTGGACGAGTTCCGCAGTGCCCAGGAACTCCACGACATGCTCAAGCACCGTGGCGATTCCGTGGGCCTGACCACCGTCTACCGCACCCTGCAGTCCCTCGCGGACGCCGGCGAGGTCGACGTGCTGCGCACCAGTGACGGCGAGTCCGTCTACCGGCGCTGCTCCACCGGCGACCACCACCACCACCTGGTCTGCCGCAAGTGCGGCAAGGCCGTCGAGGTGGAGGGCCCGGCGGTGGAGAAGTGGGCCGAGGCCATCGCCGCGGAACACGGCTTCGTGAACGTCGCCCACACGGTGGAGATCTTCGGCACCTGCGCGGACTGCGCGGCGGCCGCCGCCTAGAGCCGGCGCAGGTTCCGGTCGAGGACCGCGCGCAGCCGCTCGACGTCGGCGGGCTCCTCGGCTCCCCGCTTGGGCAGTACCGCGATGCAGGTCGCGCGCGGGCCCCCGAGCAGGACGAAGAGCTCCGGGGTCTCGGCGTAGCGCGTGTAGAGCTTCCAGTCCGCGGTGTGCGACATGCTCTCGCCCGTGGTCGCGAAGCCCCGCTCGTCCACCACCGTGCGGCACAGCCCGTAGTGGGACGCCACGGCGTGGAGCCGGCGCGCCATCGCACGCCGGCCCCGTACCCCTCCGAAGGCGCCGGTGCCCGCGGCGAGCACCGCGGCGACCGCGACGACGGCCGGCAGCATGCCGCGGAGCAGTCCGTACACCGCCACCAGGACCATGCTCGTCAGCGGGATCAGGAGCGTCTCCGCCCGGCCCGAGGCCGTCCGCAGGGCCCGGATCCGGACGGCCGCCCGGCTGTCGGCGAGCTCCGGCCGGTAGACGAGGACGGCCTGCTCGGTGCGCTGTTCCTGATCCCCACCCGTGTTCATGGAGCAGGAGCCTAGACGAGGCTCAGGCGGTGGTTCCCTCCGCCTGGTTCGGGACCGCGCCGCCGAAGCGGCGGTCGCGCTGGGCGTACTCGTAGCAGGCCGCCCAGAGGTCCCGGCGGTCGAAGTCGGGCCACAGGGTGTCCTGGAAGACCATCTCGGCGTACGCGCTCTGCCAGATCAGGTAGTTCGAGGTGCGCTGCTCGCCGCTCGGGCGCAGGAAGAGGTCCACGTCCGGCATGTCCGGGTAGTACATGTACTTCGCGAAGGTCTTCTCGTTGACCTTCGAGGGGTCCAGCTTGCCGGCGGCGACGTCGCGGGCGATCGCCTGCGCCGCGTCCGCGATCTCCGCGCGGCCGCCGTAGTTGACGCAGAAGTAGAGGGTCATCGCGTCGTTGTCGACGGTCTGCTCCTGTGCGACCTGGAGCTCCTGGACGACCGACTTCCACATCTTCGGCATGCGGCCGGTCCAGCGGATGCGGATGCCCAGCTCGTTCATCTCGTCGCGGCGGCGCCGGATGACGTCCCGGTTGAAGTTCATGAGGAAGCGCACCTCGTCGGGCGAGCGCTTCCAGTTCTCCGTCGAGAAGGCGTACAGGGAGAGGTTCTTGACGCCCATCTCCAGGCAGCCCTTGAGCACGTCGAGTACGACACCCTCGCCCACCTTGTGGCCCTCGGTGCGCGGCAGCCCGCGCTCCTTGGCCCAGCGGCCGTTGCCGTCCATGACGATCGCAACGTGGTTGGGGATGAGGTCACCGGGGATCTTCGGCGGACGCTCACCGGAGGGGTGCGGCTCGGGAATCTTGTACTCGCGGCGAGAGCGTCCCAGAATCCCGCGTCGTGCCATGTGCCCAGCTCCTATTTCTCGACGTACCGAAGGGAGCGTAGCCCGCGCTCCAGATGCCAGTGCAAGTAGGCGGAGACCAGGCCGCTGCCTTCCCGCACGTGACGCGCCTCGCACGCGTCGGCATGTCCCCAGTCGCCCGTCAGCAGCGCGCTGAGCAGGGCGATGGCCTCCGACGAGGGTACGACGCTGCCGGGAACGCGGCAGTCGCCGCATATGACCCCGCCCGCGGCGACGGAGAAGTGCCGGTTGGGTCCGTGGAGTCCGCACTTCGCGCAGTCGTCGAAGCTGGGCGCGTAGCCGTTGACGGCGAGGGAGCGCAGCAGGAAGGCGTCGAGGATGAGGTTGGGGGCGTGTTCGCCGCGCGAGAGGGTGCGCAGGGCGCCGACGAGCAGCAGGTACTGCTGGACGGCGGGCTCGCCCTCGTGGTCGGTGAACCGCTCGGCGGTCTCCAGCATCGCGGTGCCGGCGGTGTAGCGGGCGTAGTCGGTGACGATGCCGTTGCCGTACGGGGCGATGATCTGGGTCTGCGTGCAGAGCGGCAGGCTGCGGCCGATCAGTTCGCCGCTGCGCGAGAAGAACTGCACGTCGGCGTGGGAGAAGGGTTCCAGCCCGGCGCCGAACTTGGACTTGGTGCGCCGGACGCCGCGGGCGACGGCCCGGACCCGGCCGTGGCCCCGGGTCAGGAGCGTGATGATGCGGTCCGCCTCACCCAGCTTCTGGGTGCGCAGCACGATGCCGTCGTCGCGGAACAGACTCATGGTCTCCATTGTCCCGTACGCCACCGACAGGACGGACTCCCGCGACCGGCTCCCGGAGCCGCCTCCCCGAACGGCAGCGCCCCCCGCCGGGCACGAGGCCCGGCGGGGGACACCCCTTGGGAGGATCAGGCGGTCGGCGCCGGGGCGGGCTCGCCCTCGCCCGCCTGGGCCGGAACGGCTGCCGCGGGCTCGTCGTCCGCCGCCACCGGGGCGTCGGCCTTCGGAGCCACGGCCGGGGCATCGGCCGGGGCGTCGTGCGCACCGTCCTTGCCCAGGCCGTTGAAGATCAGGTTCAGGACGATCGCGGCCGTGGCACCGAGCGTCACACCGCTGTTGAGGAGCGAGGAGAGGTCCGCGTTCATGTGGTCCTTGAAGAGGACCGGGACGGTGGCGGGGAGGAGCGCGAAGGCCAGGGAGACACCCACGACGAGCGCGTTCTTCTCCTCCTTGAGGTCCACCTTGGCGAGGGTCTGGATGCCCGCCAGGGCCACCATCGCGAACATCACGGTCGCGGCGCCGCCGAGGACTCCGTGCGGGACGGCGGCGACGATCGCGGCGGCCTTGGGGATCATGCCGAGCACGATCATGAAGACGCCCGCGGCGACCACGACGAAGCGGCTCTTGACCTTGGTCATGCGGACCAGGCCGACGTTCTCGGCGAAGGCCACGTACGGGAAGGAGTTCAGGACGCCGCCGAGGGCGGTCGCGGCACCGTCGGCACGCAGGGCGCGGGCCACGGTCTCGCTGTCGATGTCCTTGCCGACGATGTCACCGACGGCGTAGGTGTCACCGGTGGTCTCGACCATGGTGATCAGCATGACGATGAGCATCAGCACGATCGGGAACCACTCAAACTTCGGCGCACCGTAGTAGAACGGGGTGGTGATGCCGATCCAGTCCGACTTGCTCACGTCGCCGAACTTGGCGTCGCCGAGCAGGAAGGCGACGGCGGTGCCGCCGACGAGGCCGAGCAGGATGGAGATGCTGTTGAGGAACGGCCGGCCGAGCTTCATCAGGATCAGGATGAAGAGCATGGTGCCGCCGGCGTAGGCGAAGTGCTTCGGGTCACCGAAGTCGGGGCTGCCGAGGCCGCCCGCCGCGTCGTTCAGGCCGACCGGGATCAGCACGATGCCGAGGACGGTGATGACCGTTCCGGTGACGACCGGCGGGAAGAGCCGCATGATCGTCCGGAAGGCCTTGGGGGGCAGCCAGGCGAAGGCGAAGGTGGCGATGCCGGCCGTGATGACCGCGCCGTAGATGACGAGCAGGCCCGCCGTCCCGCCGCCCGCTCCGAGACCGATGGCGATCATCGGGGAGACGGCGGTGAAGGTGACGCCCTGGATCAGGGGCAGCCGTGCACCGACCCTGCCGATGCCCCACGCCTGGATGATCGAGGCGATACCGCAGGTGAAGAGGTCGGCATTGATCAGGTAGACCAGCTGCTCGGTGGAGAGCCCGAGGGCGCCACCGACGATGATCGGAACGATCACCGCACCGGCGTAGAACGCGAGTACGTGCTGGAAGCCGTACAGCGCGAGCTTGGGGAGGGGGAGCACCTCGTCGACCGGGTGCGTGCTCTGCTTTCCGGTGGCGGAAAGCGGTGCGGCGACACGTGCCATCTCTGCCTTGCCCTTCAATGAGGTAGGTAAACGAGAGGAAGCGGTAGGAAGCTGGTTGTCCCTGGCGAAGTGGGTCGTTAACCCGTTGATCCGTCAGGGCGGTCAGGACGTTGACGAGAATCGAAGCTCCGCGGTGTTACCGGCGGCGTCTCCTCGTGTGACCGGAATTGAACGCCTGTGGGGCCGCTCACAGATATCGTCGACTTCTACAAAATGTTGACTGTGCGGCGTGCAGGATCTGGAGATTTCTCCAGTGGCGGAGCCCCTCCGGCGTCGACTATGGCCAACGCTTCGCGAAATCGGCGCTTCCGGCTGCGCGAACGCGAAGGACGTACGCGGTGACGTGCTGGTTCACGCTCCGCAGGCCGTTCGGCCGCGCAAAGCAGAAGGCTCCGCTCCGTCCGTCCACCTGGTGGAAACACCCCGTACGGACGCCGTGCCTCCGCGGTTCACGGCACGCGGAAGGATCTCGGAATCGGGGGGCGAGGCCCGATCGTTACCTCGGAATGTGCCGTTTTCGCCCACGCCTTGAGACACGGCCCTCATGGCTGCGCCCCCGACCCGTGGTGCCGGGGCGGGGGCGCCCGAAGCCCGTACGCACGGGTCCGGTCCCGGCTCCTACGGCGCCCGGACCGCCGACAGCAGCCGTGCGACCTCGTCCGCGTCGATGCGCAGCGCCGAGCCCACGGTCGCCAGCACCTCGCGCTCCGCGGGGATGTACGGGCCGTCCGCCAGCGCGACGCGGGCGCCCTGCAGCAGGATCGATGCGCGGCCCGGACCGGCCAGGTGCGGGGCGAGCGGCTCCAGGGCCTCGTGCAGTTCGATCGAGAGCGCGGCGCCGTAGCAGTCGGGGCCGTCGTAGAGCCCGAGCCGCCCCTCTTCGGCGGCCAGTCCGTCGACGAGGGACTCCAGCTGCTCCTCGGTGCAGTCCTGGAACCCGGCGGACCGTACGGCGCCCACGGCGGCCTCCAGCGCACTGCGCGAGGCCGTCCCGCCGGCGGCCAGCACGGCCAGCGTCACGGTGTGCACGGCGTCGCGCAGCAGCGTGGAGAAGCGGGTGGTGGTGAGGTGGTCCAGGACCTCGGTGCCGAAGCGCTCGCGGCAGCCCTGGCACTCGACGACGGGGCCCGCCTGCCCGCGGGGCAGCAGCGGCACGCCGAGGACGGTGAAACGTCGGCGCCCCGTGCGCCGGCGGTAGTTGCGGTCGCCACCGCAGTCGGGGCAGAAGAACTCCCCGTCCCCCACGGTGCTCCAGGTGGTGCGGATACCCCAGACCGTCAGCTTCCGGCCGTCCCCACCCCGAACTGGCAGCACGTCGCACCTCCGTCACCTTCCGGCAACATCGCCGGGTTGGCGTGATGTTAGCCACATCGGTGAGGATGCGTCAGTCGTGTGACAAGACAACATCGCCCGGCCGTCGTACTTGGCCGATCTGCGCCCCTGCCCGAATCCGGTCCCGTACCGCCTCCGCACCCGGCCCCACCTGCCCGCCGAGGCCCGCCGCCGGCTCCGGGAACGGCAGAACCCCGCCCCTCCCGGTGGGGAGGAACGGGGCTGCGTTGCGTACGGTCAGCGGCCCGCGCGGTTGACGGCGGAGATGACCGCCTTCAGGGAGGCGCGGGTGGTGTTCGCGTCGATGCCGATGCCCCACAGGACGCGGCCGTCGATCGCGCACTCGATGTACGAGGCGGCGACGGCGGAGGCGCCCTCGCTCATGGTGTGCTCGGTGTAGTCCAGCAGGCGGGCGTCGATGCCGATGGCGGCCAGCGCGTCGAAGAAGGCCGAGATCGGACCGTTGCCGGTGCCGTTCAGCACGGCCTCGACGCCGTCCACGACCGCCTCGACGGTCAGGGTGTCGGTGCCGTCCTTGTCGGTGGCGGTCGAGCCGGAGCGCAGCTGGATGCGCCCCCACGGGTTTTCCGGGTTCGGCAGGTACTCGTCCTGGAAGACGTCCCAGATCGCCTTCGGGGTGACCTCTCCGCCCTCGGAGTCCGTCTTGGCCTGGATGATCCGCGAGAACTCGATCTGCATGCGGCGCGGCAGGTCCAGCTTGTGGTCGTTCTTCAGGACGTACGCGATACCGCCCTTGCCGGACTGCGAGTTGACCCGGATGACCGCCTCGTAGGAGCGGCCGACGTCCTTCGGGTCGATCGGCAGGTACGGGACCGCCCACTCGATGTCGTCGACCGTCTTGCCCTGGGCGGCCGCGTCGGCCTCCATGGCGTCGAAGCCCTTCTTGATGGCGTCCTGGTGGGAGCCGGAGAAGGCGGTGTAGACGAGGTCGCCCGCGTAGGGGTGGCGCGGGTGGACCTCCATCTGGTTGCAGTACTCGCTGGTGCGACGGATCTCGTCGATCTGCGAGAAGTCGATCTGCGGGTCGATGCCCTGCGAGAACAGGTTCATGCCCAGCGTGATCAGGTCCACGTTGCCGGTGCGCTCGCCCTGCCCGAACAGGCAGCCCTCGATGCGGTCGGCGCCGGCCATCAGGGCCAGCTCGGCGGCCGCCACGGCGGTGCCGCGGTCGTTGTGCGGGTGCACGGAGATGCAGATGTGCGCGCGGCGGGTCAGGTTGCGGGCCATCCACTCGAAGCGGTCCGCGTGGGTGGAGGGCGTCGAGCGCTCCACGGTGGCGGGCAGGTTCAGGATGATCTCGCGGCCCTCGGACGGCTGCCACACGTCGCAGACGGCCTCGCAGACCTCCAGGGCGAAGTCCAGCTCGGTGTCGGTGAAGATCTCCGGGCTGTACTGGTAGCCGAAGACGGTGTCCGCGCCCAGCAGCTTGTCCGCGTACTCCATGACCAGGCGGGTGCCGTCGACGGCGATCTGCTTGATCTGCTCCTTGGAGCCGCGGAAGACGACCCGGCGGAAGGTGGGCGCGGTGGCGTTGTACAGGTGCACGGTGGCGCGCTTGGCGCCGATCAGCGACTCGACGGTCCGCTCGATCAGGTCCTCGCGGGCCTGGGTCAGTACGGAGATGGTCACGTCGTCCGGGATCGCGCCCTCTTCGATGATGGAGCGCACGAAGTTGAAGTCGGTCTCACCGGAGGACGGGAAGCCGACCTCGATCTCCTTGTAGCCCATGCGCACCAGCAGGTCGAACATCTCGCGCTTGCGGGCGGGGGTCATCGGGTCGATCAGCGACTGGTTGCCGTCGCGCAGGTCCGTGGAGAGCCAGCGGGGGGCCTTGGTGACGCGGGCCTCGGGCCAGGTGCGGTCCGGGATGTCCACCTGCTCGTACGAGCCGTACTTGTGGATCGGCATCCCGGAGGGCTTCTGGGCGTGGGTCGCGTTGGTGATGGGCGTGGGGCGACCGACAAAAGGCTGCTGGCTCATGGCGTTGGGCTCCTCGCGTGTCCGCGTGTAGTTCGCTGGGACGGCCGACGGCGGTCGTAAAAACCGCAACACCAAACTCCGCGGGGAGGGGGTCGGCCTACGACTACAGGCCCTCGCCGCGGCAGCTAAGGAGGAGCAGCCCGAAACGCATGATGGGCCGAGCCTAACCGAGCCGCCCCGTATTGCGGGGGCTGTTTCAGTATGCAAGACCGGCAGGTCCGTTTTGCACCCTTTGTGAGCTATGACTCTTCATCTCTTACAGGTCGGACCCTATGTCCGTTTGATCCGTCAATGCGCTGCGGACGCTTTCAGACGACCGAATGAATCATGGTCGCTGGTAGTGACACGGACATCACCCACTGCCACATTGCCGGGCATGGATGCCTACCTCACCCCCCGCCACCCCGTCTTCTGCACCGTGGTGCCGCCGCACCTCCTCGACAAGATCGCGCAGTCCGAGGACCCCGCCCGCGCCGCCGCCGCGCGGCGGACCCTGGAGCTGGACGCCTCCCACCGGGTCCGGCGGCTGATGGCGGTGCTCCCGCCCGCCGTGGAGACCCCGTCCGAGACCCCCGCGCGGACCATTTACGACGCGGAGCACAAGACCCGGCTGCCCGGGAAGAAGGTGCGCGGCGAGGGCGAGGAGGCCGGCCAGGACGCCAGCGTCAACCGTGCCTACGCCGGGCTCGGGGCCACCTTCGAGCTCTTCCTCAAGGGCTTCGGCCGTCACTCCATCGACGACGCAGGCCTGCCGCTCGACGCCACCGTCCACTACGACCGGCTGTACAACAACGCCTTCTGGGACGGCAGCCAGATGGTGTTCGGCGACGGCGACGGGGACCTCTTCCTCGACTTCACCGTGTCCGTGGACGTCATCGGGCACGAGCTGACCCACGGGGTCACCCAGCACACCGCCGACCTGGAGTACTACGGCCAGTCCGGCGCGCTCAACGAGTCCATGTCCGACGTCTTCGGCTCCCTCATCAAGCAGTACTCGCTGGACCAGACCGCCGAGGAGGCCGACTGGCTGATCGGCGCCGGACTCCTCGGTCCCGCCGTGGACAGCGGTTTCGCCCTGCGGTCGATGAAGGCGCCCGGGACGGCGTACGAGGACGACGAGCTCGGCAAGGACCCGCAGCCCGCGACCATGGACGACTACGTCCGCACCTCCCGCGACAACGGCGGCGTGCACATCAACTCCGGCATCCCCAACCACGCGTTCTACCTCGTCGCCACCGAACTCGGCGGCAAGGCCTGGGAGCGCGCCGGACGGATCTGGTACGACACCCTGACCGGCGGGGAGCTGGGCCCCAAGGCGGACTTCGCCCGGTTCGCCGCCCTGACGACCGCCGCGGCCGTCACCCGGTACGGCGAAGGCGGCGCGGAACACCAGGCGCTGCAGAAGGCGTGGTCGACGGTCGGCCTGGGCTAGACCGTCTCTCGCTCGGGACGCGTGGGCCCGGGGGCGCGGGGTAGAAGGCCGGTCATGCGGATTCAGGTGGTGCGGACGGGCGGCTTCGCTGGGATCGAGCGGCGGGGCGAGGTGGACACCTCGGGCCTGCCCGACGAGGCCGAGTGGCAGGCGCTGGCCCAGCTGGCCCTGCGGCCCGGCCTGCCGCGCGATCCGGCGGACCGGATCCGGGACGGCTTCTCGTACCGGATCACGGTGGACGACCGGACGGTGCTCTGCCAGGACCCGGACCTCTCCGACGCCCAGCGCGCGCTGATCTCGCGGGTGCTGAAGGAAGGCGCCTGAAGAAAGGCACACGAGGGAAGGCGCACGAGGGAAGGCACCCAAAAGAAGGTGCCTGGCCAGGGGCCCATTTGCTTGGATGCCCGGATGACCACTTCTTCCGACATGCTGCCCGCGCTGGAGCGCTACTACGACACGGCGCCCCGGGCGGGCGGGGCGCGGGCCGAGGACTTCGGCCCGCTGACCCTGTTCGTCCAGGAGAGCGACGGCTGGCCCTACTACGCGCGGCCCGCGCTCGGCGCCGCCTCGGCCGAGGGCGTCCGCGTGGCCGACGTGGAGCGGGTGCTGGCCCGGCAGCGGGAGCTGAAGGTCCCCGAGGCCTTCGAATGGGTGGCCGAAACCACCCCCTCGCTGCGGGCCGCCGCGGAGGCCGCGGGGCTGAGCGTGCACGCCCATCCGCTGATGGTCCTCGACCCCGCGGCCGTACGGCTCCCCGCACATCCGGACGTACGCGTACTCGGCGCGGCCGACCCGCTGCTGCGCCCGGCCGTGACGGTGCCCATGCTGGCCTTCGCCGCTCCCGGCACGGCGGTGGGCGAGGCGGGCCCGGCGGAGCTCGCGGCGGCGGAGCAGGACCCGGCCTCCGAAGGCCGCCGGCTCCGGGTGGCGGGGATGATCGAGTCGGGCCGTACCGCCCTGGCGGCGGCCGTGCGCGACGGCGTGGTCCTGTGCTCCGGCCAGTACGTCCCGGTCGGCGACGTCGCCGAGGTGGTCGGGGTCGGCACCCTCCCCTCGGCCCGCCGCCAGGGCCTGGCCCTCGCGGTGACGGCGGCCCTGGTCGCCGACGCCCTGGCCCGCGGAGCCCGTACGGTCTTCCTCTCGGCGGGCGACGAGGACGTGGCCCGCCTCTACGCCCGGCTCGGCTTCCGCTCCGTGGGCACGGCCCTGATCGCCGACCGGCCGCTGTGATCCGCCGCGTGCGCTGACGGGCCGGGGCGGCCCGCGGCGGCCCGCGCAATTCCGGGTCGGCTTTTTTGCGGGAACGGCAAGGACGCTTGGCCGGCCCGGAGGTCCGGGCGGAGCATCGGAGGCACGGGCATCCGTACCCGTAACCCGTACCGAACGGAAAGAGTCCGCCATGGCGCACGCGCACGACCAGCACTCCCCCTCCCCCGGGACCGGCTTCGCGGGCGAGGAGTTCTGGGACTCCCGCTACCGCGAGAGCGAGCGGATCTGGAGCGGGGAAGCCAACGTCGTGCTGGCCCGGGAGGCCGCCGCGCTCGCTCCCGGACGGGCCCTTGACCTCGGCTGCGGCGAGGGCGGCGACGCCGTGTGGCTCGCGCGGCAGGGCTGGCACGTCACCGGGACGGACATCTCCGGGGTCGCCCTGGAGCGGGCCGCGGCCCACGCCGCCGGGGCCGGTGTCGCGGACCGCACCGCGTGGGAGCGGCACGACCTCGCGGAGTCCTTCCCGGCCGGGGAGTACGACCTGGTCTCCGCCTGCTTCCTGCACACCTTCGGGGAGTTCCCGCGGGAGCGGATCCTGCGCCGGGCCGCCGCGGCCGTGGCCCCCGGCGGGACCCTGCTCGTCGTCGGGCACGCGGGCTGGGCCTCGTGGCAGGAGGACCGCCCGGAGGTGGACTTCCCGACCCCGGACGAGGTCCTCGCCCAGCTGGAACTGGAGGCCGGCGCCTGGGAGGTCCTGCTGGCGGAGGAACACGTACGGGTCCAGAACCAGCCTGACGGCCGGCCCGGGACCCGTACGGACAACGCGCTGAAGGTGCGGCGGCGCGCCTGACCTTCTAGAAGCCGAGCTTGCGGAGCTGCTTGGGGTCGCGCTGCCAGTCCTTGGCGACCTTCACGTGCAGGTCGAGGAAGACGGGCGTGCCGAGCAGCGCCTCGATGTGCTTGCGCGACTTCATCCCGACCTCCTTCAGGCGGGCGCCCTTCGGGCCGATGATGATGCCCTTCTGGCTCGGCCGCTCGATGTAGAGGTTGGCGTGGATGTCCAGCAGGGGACGGTCCGCCGGGCGGTTCTCCCGGGGGATCATCTCCTCGACGACCACGGCGATGGAGTGCGGGAGCTCGTCCCGTACGCCTTCCAGCGCGGCCTCGCGGATCAGCTCCGCGACCATCACCATCTCGGGCTCGTCGGTGAGGTCGCCCTCCGGGTACAGCGGCGGGCTCTCGGGCAGCATGGGAGCGATCAGGTCGGCCACCAGCTGGACCTGGCTGTCGCCGACCGCCGAGACCGGGACGATCTCGGCCCACTCAAAGCCCAGTTCCTCGGCCAGCTGGTGCACGGCGAGGAGCTGCTCGCCCACCACCTTGGACTCGACGAGGTCGGTCTTGGTGATGATGGCGATCTTGGGGGTCTTCTTGATCCCCGCGAGCTCCTTGACGATGAACTTGTCACCGGGGCCGAGCTTCTGGTCCGCGGGCAGGCAGAAGCCGATCACGTCGACCTCGGACCAGGTCGCGCGCACCACGTCGTTCAGCCGCTCGCCGAGCAGCGTGCGCGGCTTGTGGAGGCCGGGCGTGTCGACCAGGACGAGCTGGGCGTCGGGGCGGTGCACGATGCCGCGGACGGTGTGGCGGGTGGTCTGCGGCCGGTTGGAGGTGATCGCGACCTTGGTACCCACGAGCGCGTTGGTCAGGGTCGACTTCCCCGCGTTGGGACGGCCGACGAAGCATGCGAAGCCCGCACGGTGCGGGCTGGTGGTCTCGGGGGAACGATCGCTCATACGGGCCATTCTCCCCGATGCGGCTCCCAGCGCCGACCAGGCCGCCGCCACGAGGGCGAGAGCGGCCGCGAGCAGGCCGTTCAGGGCGGGGTGCGCGGCGTGTCCGGCGGTGGCCCGGGCAGCGGTCCCGTCGGCCCGCGCCACGACCGCGACCTCGGCCCATTCCAGCGCGGGCGCGTCCGCCCAGTGCGCGGTGAGCCGGACCCGCTGCCCGGGCAGCAGCTCCGCGGGCAGGCCGGTGAGGGGGCGGGAGAGCAGACCCCGGCCGAGGGTCCCGGAGGCGGTCAGGGTGGCTCGGGGGCGGAGGGTGACGTTGCCGAGGTTGTGGAGCGTGTACGAGATCTCCGCGCCGACGGCGCCGCGGCGGGCGGTGCGGAGCTCCTCGACGGCCAGGGCGGGCGCGGTCGGACCGGTGACCCGGAGGTAGAGGCGGGCCGCGACGGCCTGCTGGACGGCTATGCCCCCCGCCGCCGCTTCGGCCGGCCGGTCCTCCAGGGCGACGACCGCGCCGGGGTGGTCCCCCGGTTCGGCCCGGTCGGGGACGGTGAGGGTGAAGCCGACGCTCACCGCCGTCCTCGCCGGGACGGTGATCCGCTCGCGCGCCAGCGCCGTCCAGGCGCCGGTGGCGGTGCGCGGCTCCTCGGGCCCGCGCAGGGCGAAGCCGCCGTCGCGGGCGGTGTTGTAGGCGTCGGCGGCGTAGAGGCGGAAGGTGCGGGGGCGGTCGGTGCGGTTGGCGATGGTGACGGAGTCGGTGACGGCCTGGCCGGGGGCGGCGGCGAGGTAGAAGTACGGGCGCTGCCCGAGGGTGTTGGCGGTGGGCAGCACGGACCACTGCCCGTTGTCGGCGGCGCCGGCCGTCCCGGCCCCGCCGAGCAGCAGGATGCCGAGCCCGACGAGCAGGCCGACGACCGTCGCCCCGACCGGCCGGCGCCGGGGAACGGTGGAAGGGCGGGTAGGGGACCCCGGCCTGCGCGGCGGGACAGGGGCGGCGGGCCGGCCGGGCCGGGTCACGACAGGGTCAGGGTCAGCAGCGCCGTGTAGGCGCCCGGCGGGGTGTAGGGGGGCACCTGGAGCGTGACGCCCGCGTCGATGGTGAAGGTGCCGCCGACGAGGGCGGCGTCACCGGTGGAGGCCAGGACCGCCCCCTCCGGCCCCACGGTCCCCGCGCTGCCCGCGGCACACGCGCTGGGGCTGCCGGGCGCGGCCGCGCAGGTCGGGGTCCAGCTCAGGGAGGCACCCGGGATGCGGACCCCGCCGGCGCCGGTGAAATCGGTGACCTTGCCGATCAGGGACCACCCCGCCGGCCCGCCGCGGGCGTCCTTGACGGTGACGGTGCCGATCCGGCCGGCCGCCGCACCGCCGTCCCCGTACGGAACCGCGCCCAGGGTCACGGCATCGCCCTCCTGGCTCATGCCGAGCTCCCCCGGCTGCACGACGGCGGTCACCGTCTGGGTGCCCGCCGGCAGCGGGGCGGCGGCGATCACCGTGTACGCGGCCGGGCCGGAGCCCCGTTCCGGAGTCCAGGCAGCGCCCTCGTACGCCACGACGGCGGTGGTCGCCCGGTCGGTGACCGGCAGCTCCGCGAGGACCACGCCGAGCTCGTCCGCCTTGGCGGTGACCTGGTCGGCGGTCTGCGCCGCACCCGCCCGGCCGGCCACCGTGACCTCGGCGCCGGGGACGAAGCCGGCTCCGGTGACCTTGACCTTGGCGCCCGGACTTCCGGCGGCCGTACCGAGCGCGACGGTGCGCAGGTTGGCCGTCGGCAGCGGGCTCGCGGTGATCCGCTGGGCCACCGGCGGGCCGTCCGCCGAGGGCAGCACGGACGGATCCGAGGACGGCGACGAGGACGGGGAGGGAGAGGGAGAGGGAGAGGGAGAGGGAGAGGGAGAGGGAGAGGGAGAGGGAGACAGGGGCGGGGACACCGGCGACGGCGCAGCGGAAGCCGAGTCAGAGGCCGAAGCAGAGGCGGAGACGGCGGAAGAGGCAGAGGCAGAGGCGGAGGGCTTTGAGGACGATCCCGGATCCGGTCCCGGCGGCACGCTCCCGTAGGCCCCGGCGCAGACCGTGTCGAGTTCGAGCAGGTGGCCCGTGTGCAGGGTGTAGCCGCCCGGGGCCAGGGTGATCTCGCCGGGAGCGGTGACGGTGAAGGTGCCGGTCATGGTGACGGAGGGCAGCGCCCCGCCCGCCTCGACGGGATCGTTGCGCTTGGCCCCGACGACCGTGACCTCGCCCTGCTGAACACCCCCGAGCACGATCCGGCCGGTCGGGGTGAGGACGTCGGCGGGCAGTCCGACGGAGAGCGGGTTGACGGCGGGGGTCCGGGTCACCTGGTAGGTGACGGTCACGGTGTCGCCCACGCGCGGCGTGAGGTCGTCGACGGTGATCCGGGCGGTGGTGGGACCGTCGGCCGGCGGCAGCCCTGCCTCCTGCGGAGGCAGGCAGTGCGTCGGGAACTCGACCTGCCCGGGCGGCGTCTCCCCTTCCGCGGCGGCGGGCGCGCTCAGGGCGCCCCCGGTCGCGGCGGCCAGCACCGCCATGCCGACGGCCGCCGACCACCCTCTGTGCCGTGCCGTCGTCCGCGCCGTTGTTCGCACTGACCGCCCCCTGGGATCCCGTACCCCGCCAGGGGGCCATTCACGAGCGGGCGGGGGGATAAGTCAATGCACGGACCCGGCAGCATCTGATGTCCCATCAGGAGATGGCAGGATGCCGCCCGGTGCGGTGGCACGGAAGGTCCGGCGGTAGGCCGTCGGACTCACGCCGAGCGCCGCCTGGACGTGCTTGCGCAGGGACTGCGCGGTCCCGAAGCCCGCCTCCCGGGCCACGTGTTCCATCGGCAGGTCGCTCTGCTCCAGCAGCGCCCGGGCCCGCTCCACCCGCTGCCCGACGATCCACTCGCCCGGGCTGAGCCCCGACTCCTCCCGGAACCGGCGCGTGAAGGTCCGTACCGACATGGCCTCCTGCCGGGCCAGGTCGGTCAGTCGCAGCGGTTCGTGCAGCCGGTCCAGTACCCAGGCGCGGGCCGCGGTGGTGGCCGAGCGCTGCGGCCGGGGCACCGGGCGCTCGATGAACTGCGCCTGCCCGCCCTCCCGGTGCGGCGGTACGACGGTGCGCCGGGCCACGTCGTTGGCGACGGCCGCGCCGTGGTCGCGGCGCACGATGTGCAGGCACAGGTCGATCCCGGCGGCGACTCCGGCGGAGGTGAGCACGTCCCCGTCGTCGGTGTAGAGCACGCCCGGGTCGACCAGTACGGCCGGGAAGGTCTGCTGGAAGTGCTCGGCGGAGGACCAGTGGGTGGTGGCCCGGCGGCCGTCCAGGTACCCCGCGGCGGCCAGCACGTACCCGCCCGTGCAGATGGAGACGAGCCGGGTGCCGGGCCTGATGTGCGCCAGGGCGGTGGCGAGTTCGGGGGTGAGCCGGCCCTCGTCGTGGACCGGGCCCAGCTCGTAGGAGGCGGGGACCACCACCGTGTCGGCCGTGGCCAGCAGTTCGGGGCCGTGCTCGACGTGGACGTCGAAGTCTGCGTCCGTGGGCACCCGGCCGGGGGCGAGCCCGCAGGTGAGGATCTCGTACAGCGGCCTCCCGGCGGAGTCCTTCGCCCGCCCGAAGATCCGGTGCGGGATCCCCAGCTCGAAGGGCAGCAGCCCGGCGAGGGCGAGGACGACGACACGGTGGACGCGGTGGGCGCGCTGCACGCGGGGCTCCATGGCCCGATCATATCGAAGCGTGTCGGTCAGGCCACTGTCGTACGGAACCCCGGCGGCCGGAAACTGCTCGGTGTGACGCAGACAGCCCCGGGCCCCGGCCCCTCCCCCGAGCCCACCCCCGCACCGACGCCCGCCGCCGGCCCTGCGGCGGTCACCGAGTCGGTGGCCGGTGCACCCCACCACGTCGCCGACGTCGAGCCCGCCGACCGCGTCGCCGCCCCCGGCCTCCGCGTCCACCGCGTCCACCGCGCCTGGTTCGTCGCGGCCGTCGCCTTCGTGACGATCATCGGCGCCGCCGCCTTCGCCTCGCTCCCCGGCCTGCTCATCGAGCCGCTGCACGAGGAGTTCGACTGGTCCCGGGGCACGATCGGCCTCGCCGTCTCCGTGAACCTCGCGCTGTACGGGCTCACCGCGCCGTTCGCCGCCGCGCTGATGGACCGCTTCGGCATCCGCAGGGTCGTCGCCCTCGCGCTGACCGTCATAGCCGCCGGCTCGGTGGCCACCGTGTGGATGACCGCCTCCTGGCAGCTGATCCTGTACTGGGGCGTCCTGGTCGGGCTGGGCAGCGGCTCGATGGCCCTGGCCTTCGCCGCGACGGTCACCAACCGCTGGTTCACCGCCCGGCGCGGCCTGGTCACCGGCATCCTGACCGCCGCCGGGGCCTCCGGCCAGCTGATCTTCCTGCCGCTGCTGGCCTGGCTGGTCGAGAACCACGGCTGGCGCCCGGCCGCGGTCACCGTCTCGCTGGCGGCCCTGGCCGTCGTGCCCTTCGTCTGGCTGCTGCTGCGCGACCACCCGGCGGACATCGGGACCACCCCGTACGGGGGCGCGTACACGGCCAAGCCCGCCCCCGTCCCGGGCGCCGCCCGCCGGGCCCTGGGCGTCCTGGCCAAGGCAGCCCGGACCGGCCCCTTCTGGCTGCTGGCGGGCACCTTCGCGATCTGCGGGGCCTCGACGAACGGGCTGGTGAAGACCCACTTCGTCCCGTCGGCCCACGACCAAGGCATGCCGGTGACGGCGGCGGCCGGACTGCTCGCCGTGATCGGCGTCTTCGACGTGATCGGCACGGTGTTCTCCGGCTGGCTGACGGACCGCTTCGAATCGCGCCGGCTCCTCGCCGTCTACTACGCCCTGCGCGGGGTCTCGCTGCTCTTCCTCCCCATGCTGCTGGCCCCGGCCGTGCACCCGCCGATGGTGTTCTTCATCGTCTTCTACGGCCTCGACTGGGTCGCGACGGTCCCGCCGACGATCGCCCTGTGCCGCGAGCACTACGGAGAGGACGGGGCCATCGTCTTCGGCTGGGTCCTGGCCTCGCACCAGATCGGTGCCGCGCTGGTGGCCTTCCTCGGCGGCCTGGCCCGCGACGCCTTCGGCTCGTACGACCCCGTCTGGTACGCCTCGGGCGCCCTGTGCGCGATGGCCGCCCTGATGGCAATGGTCATCCGCCGACGCTCCGGTGCTCCCGTACCCGCGTGACACCGCCGACACGGCACGGCCGCAGCACGCCCGCAGCCCGGTGTCAGCCGCCGGCCGGGGTCGTCGACTTCAGGGTGC
Organism: Streptomyces sp. NPDC104226; assembly: GCF_055584085.1. NCBI lineage: Bacteria > Bacillati > Actinomycetota > Actinomycetes > Kitasatosporales > Streptomycetaceae > Streptomyces > Streptomyces sp. NPDC104226. The sequence continues at coordinate 186,767 of NZ_JBVJMS010000015.1, read as the reverse complement.
CGTCCGGGCCCGCCAGGAGGACCGGGGTGTCCGGGCCGCCGAGGTCACGGACCGCCGCGCGGTCGGCGTCGGAGGGGGCCTGCGCCGCGCTGACGACGGCCGCCGCCTCCAGGGACTGGGCGCCGCTGGCCACGGCCATCGCGACGGCCGTCTGGAGCGCGCTCAGCTTCAGGGAGTCCAGGGCCACGGTTCCGGCGACGTACGTACGGCCGGTCTCGTCCCGGACCGCCGCCCCCTCGGGCACGCCGTTGCGGGCCCGGGCGCTGCGCGCCAACGTGATGATCTTGCTGTCTTCGGGGTCGATCCCGGTGCTGTCGGTCATAGCCCGAAGCATATGGAGCGTGTCCGCGGGGCCGCACGACGGCCCCGCAGACACGCTCTCCCCTCCACCCCCCGGTGTCCCCCCGGGATCTTGGTGACGCAGGGACAAACCTAAGCGGTGCGTAAGCGGAGACACGGTCCCGAAGGTCCTGCGATCGATGACCTTGGGCCCTTACGGAATTCCACGAGGGGGAACGCCAGGCGCTAGGGCCGGTCGAGCCGCAGCCGCTCCGCCCTGGGCAGACCCGCGACCACCAGGTCGTACGAGTCCTCGACCAGCTCCCGGAGCAGCGCGTCGGGCAGCGCACCCGGGCCGCCCGCGGTCACCGTGTTCCAGTGCCGCTTGTTCATGTGCCAGCCCGGCACGATCGCCTCGTGCTCCGCCCGCAGCCGCACCGCTTGCTCCGGGTCGCACTTGAGGTTGACCTTCAGCGGGTCGCCGTCCAGCGCGCTCAGCGCGAACACCTTCCCCAGCACCTTGAACACCGAGGTCTCCGGGGTGAAGGGGAACTCCTCCACCGCCGCGTTGAACCCCAGGCAGAAGTCGCGCAGCTCCGCCGGTGTCACTCCGCCTCCCCGTCCTGTTCCTCCACCGGAGCCACCGGCTCCACCAGCACGGTCACGATCTTGTTCCGCCGTCCCGCCGGGGACTCCGCCGTGAGCCGCAGCGGCCGCCCGTCCGGCAGGTCCACCACCGCCGTGGCGCCGGCGATCGGCACCCGGCCCAGCGCCTTGGCGAGCAGGCCACCGACGGTCTCCACGTCCTCGTCGTCGAAGGAGTCCACCTTGAACAGTTCGCCGAGGTCGGTGATGTCCAGCCGCGCGGTGACCCGGTAGCGGTCCCCGCCCAGTTCCTCCACCGGCGGGAGTTCCCGGTCGTACTCGTCGGTGATCTCGCCGACGATCTCCTCCAGGATGTCCTCGATGGTGACGATGCCCGCGGTACCGCCGTACTCGTCGATGACGACCGCCACGTGGTTGCGCACCGACTGCATCTCGCGCAGCAGGTCGCCGGCGTTCTTGGTGTCCGGGACGAACACCGCGGGCCTTATCGCCGTGGAGACGAGATCGCTCTCCGCGTCCCGGCTGATGTGCGTCTTGCGGACCAGGTCCTTCAGGTAGACGATGCCGACGATGTCGTCCTCGTTCTCCCCGGTCACCGGGATGCGCGAGAAGCCGGACCGCAGCGCGAGCGTGGTCGCCTGACGGACCGTCTTGTACCGCTCGATGCAGACCAGGTCGGTGCGCGGCACCATGACCTCGCGCACGAGGGTGTCGCCCAGCTCGAAGACCTGGTGCACCATGCGGCGCTCGTCGTCCTCGATCAGCGATTCCTTCTCCGCCAGGTCGACCATCGCGCGCAGTTCCGCCTCGGAGGCGAAGGGGCCCTTGCGGAAGCCCTTCCCGGGGGTGAGCGCGTTGCCGAGGAGGATCAGCAGCTGCGGGACCGGCCCCATGATCCGGGCGAGCGGCACGAGGACGTAGGAGGCCGCCGTCGCCGTGTTCAGCGGGTGCTGCCGGCCGATGGTGCGCGGGGACACGCCGACCGCCACGTAGGACACGAGCACCATCACGGCGATGGCCACGAGCAGCGCGGTCCAGTTCTCCCCGAACTCGTCGAGGCAGACGTACGTGACGAGCACGCCCGCCGCCATCTCACAGGTGACCCGGACCAGCAGCGCGACGTTGACGTAGCGGGTGGGGTCGCCGGCGACCTGGGCCAGCTTCGCGCTGCCGCGCCGGCCCTCCCGTACGGCCTGCTCGGCGCGGAAGGCCGAGATCCGGGCGATCCCGGACTCGGCGCACGCGGCGAACCACGCCACCACGACGAGCAGGACGGCCCCGGTGATCAGCTGTAGGTCGCCGGTCATGAGACGGTCGGAGCCGGGGACGGGCCGGTCACGCCGTTCTCGCCGCGCCAGCCGTCGACGATGGCCGCCTGCAGGCCGAACATCTCGGCCTTCTCGTCCGGCTCCTCGTGGTCGTACCCGAGCAGGTGCAGCACCCCGTGGACGGTCAGGAGCTGGAGCTCCTCGTCCATGGAGTGCTTCGTCGGGGCGTCCTCGCCCTGCTTCTTGGCGACCTCGGGGCAGAGCACGATGTCACCGAGGAGCCCCTGCGGGGGCTCCTCGTCGTCCTTCGACGGCGGACGCAGCTCGTCCATCGGGAAGGACATGACGTCGGTGGGTCCGGGCAGGTCCATCCACTGGATGTGGAGCTGCTCCATCGCGTCCTCGTCGACGACGATGACGGAGAGTTCCGAGAGCGGGTGGATCCGCATCCGGGTGAGCGCGTAGCGGGCGATGTCGAGGATCGCCCGCTCGTCGACCTCGGTTCCGGACTCGTTGTTGACGTCGATCGACATGGTGCGCTGATGTCTACTTCCGCTGGAAGCCGTTCCGCGACTGCTTCGCGTCCTGGCTGTCGTGGCTGTCGTCGTACTTCTCGTACGCGTCGACGATACGGCCGACCAGCTTGTGCCGGACGACATCCTCGGACGTGAGCCGCGAGAAGGCGATGTCCGGAACGCCTTCGAGGATGTCCTGCACCTGCCGCAGACCGCTCTTGGCGCCACCGGGGAGGTCGACCTGGGTCACGTCACCGGTGACGACGATCTTCGAGTCGAACCCGAGCCGGGTGAGGAACATCTTCATCTGCTCGGGGGTGGTGTTCTGCGCCTCGTCGAGGACCACGAAGGCCTCGTTCAGCGTCCTGCCGCGCATGTACGCGAGCGGCGCGACCTCGATGGTGCCCGCCGCCATCAGGCGGGGGATCGAGTCCGGGTCGATCATGTCGTGCAGGGCGTCGTAGAGCGGACGCAGGTACGGGTCGATCTTGTCGAAGAGGGTGCCGGGGAGGAAGCCGAGGCGTTCGCCGGCCTCGACCGCCGGGCGGGTCAGGATGATCCGGCTGACCTGCTTGGACTGCAGGGCCTGGACCGCCTTGGCCATGGCCAGGTAGGTCTTGCCGGTACCGGCGGGGCCGATGCCGAAGACGATCGTGTGCTTGTCGATCGCGTCGACGTACCGCTTCTGGTTCAGGGTCTTCGGGCGGATGGTCCGGCCACGGGTGGAGAGGATGTTCTGGGTGAGCACCTCGGCGGGCGTCTCGTCCGGTCCCTGGCCGTTCCCGGTCGACTTGAGCATGGCGATCGAGCGTTCCACTGCGTCCTCCGTCATCGGCTGCCCGGTGCGGAGCACCAGCATCATCTCGTCGAACAGGCGCTGGATCAGTGCGACTTCCGCCGCCGCGCCGATCGCGCTGACCTGATTGCCCCGAACATGGATGTCGGCCTTCGGGAAGGCCTTCTCGATCACGCGCAACAGGGCGTCGCCCGAGCCGAGGACGGACACCATCGGGTGGGTGGCCGGTACGGAGAAATGGGCTCGCGCCTGCCCCGGCGCGGGGGTCTTGGCTGTCGGTGTCTGAGTCATGGGCCGGCACTGTGGCCTGCGCATACCTCCCACTGAGGGGCCGCGCCGATCGACGGCCACCGGACTTCCAAGCGTACGTCGCCGCCCGGCCATCCCCGAGGGGTTTTACGCACCCCCGTACGAGACCCCGGCCGTCCGGGGGCGCGGGCACCCCGGCGCGGGGGCGGAGCCGGTTGCGGCGCCTCCCCCGGCCGGCCTGGCCCTACGCCGATTGGCGGAAGCCGATCGTCGGGACCGCGCGGCGGCGGCTGGCCGGGGCCGCGGAGCGCGGGACGAGGTCGTCGAGGAAGCCGTACCGGCCGCGCAGGGCCTCCGGGGCGGTGCGCCACCAGTGGGCCACCTCCGGCCAGCCCGGGGCCGACAGGGAGCCGCCGAACTCCTGCACCGACAGGGCGGCCGTCAGGCCCGCGAAGGCGAGCCGGTCCGCGAGCGGCCACTCGGCGAGGGTGCCGGTCAGGAAGCCCGCCACGTACACGTCGCCCGCCCCGGTCGGATCCAGCGCGTCGACCGCAATCGCGGGGACCTCGGCGGTCTCCCCGGTCCGCCCGTCCACCGCGTACGAGCCCTCGGAGCCCATCGTCACCACCGCGATCGGCACCTTCTCGGCCAGTACCCGGGCCGCCGCACGCGGGCAGTCGGTGCGCGTGTAGGCCATCGCCTCCCCCGCGTTGGGCAGGAACGCCTCGCAGTGCTCCAGGTCGGCCAGTGCCCCGAGGTCCCACCGCCCGCTGTCGTCCCAGCCGACGTCGGCGAAGACCCGGGCCCCGCGCCGGGCCGCCTCGGCGACCCAGGCCTCGCCCCCGCCCGGCCCGAGCGAGGCCACGGCCGCGCGGGCACGGGGCGGGCACTGGGGGAACGGGCCGGGGTCCGCCGGGAGCGGGGCCTCGTGGCCGTGGGAGACCATCGTGCGCTCGCCCTCGTACGCCATGGAGACGGTGACGGGGCTGTGCCACCCGGGCACGGTCCGCGACATCGAGAGGTCGATGCCCTCGCCCTGTTCGAGCGCGTCCCAGCAGTACTCCCCGTAGTGGTCGTCACCGAAGGCGGCGGCCAGGGAGGTGCGCAGGCCGAGCCGGGCGAGGGCGGTGGCCATGTTGGCGACGCCGCCGGGGCTGGATCCCATGCCGCGCGCCCAGGACTCCGTGCCGCGCACGGGGGCCGAGTCGAGGCCGGTGAAGATGATGTCGAGGAAGACCGTGCCGGTCAGGAAGACGTCGCAGCCGGGTTCATGGGGGTCGCGCAGCGGACCGAGCGGGTCCACGGCGGAGTCGAGGCTGTCCCGGCTGCTGCGACTGGTCACGATGTACTCCCCGTTCGGTTCGGGTTGGTTCGAGTTGGTTCGGTTCGAGTTGGTTCGGTTCGGGTTGGTTCAGGTGGGTTCGGTCGGTGTTCTGATCTTGCCGGGTCGTTTCTTCAATCGGCTTCTTCAGCCGAGCCCTTCAGGGGGCTTCTTCAATTGACCTCCCTGCCGGGCCCCTTCACCGGGCCCCTCCATCGGATTCAACCCGCGTCCACCGTCAGGCCCTCCCTCCCGGGCGGGCCCGGAATACAGTGTGACGCAGATCACCGCCTGAACGCCCTTCTCCGGGGATCAGGCATCTTGATAGATATGAGCCCCGCGGCCTTGCGGAATCTCACGCTCCACCTGCATCACATGGAACACCCGTGCCCCACCGCACCCCCGCGTCGCCCGCCGCCTGGCCGCTCGTCGCACTCTTCACCTCCGGTTACGTCGCCCCGTACCTGTTGCCGACCGTCGTCGGCCGGCTCGACGCACACCTCCCCCTGAGCCCCGCACAGGCCGGCCTGATCGGCTCGGCCCTGCTGCTCGGCTCGGCCGCCGCCGGATTCACCCTCGCCTCCCGCATCCCGCGCCACGGACCGCGTCCGCTGGCCCGGCTCGGGCTGCTGCTCGCCGTCCTCGGGTACGGCACGGCGGCCGCCACCGCGCAGCTCCCCCTCGTCGTCGCGGGGGCCGTCCTCGGCGGCTTCGGCTCGGGCACGGCCACCGCCGTGGCCGCCTCCGGGATCGCGGCGCAGCGCGACCCGCACCGGACCTCCGCGCTGGGGCTGCTCTCGGTGTCGGCGACGGCCGGGGCCCTGTACCTGACCCTGCCCCGGCTCGGCGGCGGGCACGGGCTGCCGTTCGCGGCGATCGCCCTGGTCGCGCTGGTGTGCTGGCCCGCGACGGGGCGCCTGCCCGGGGCCGACCGCGCGGAGCACCGCACCGACGCCACCGGTCCTGCCGTACGGGCCTCCGTGCGGCTGCCCTACCCGCGCGCCGGGATGGTGCTCGCCGGGGCCCTGATGCTGTGGTCGCTCGCCCAGAACGCCCTGTGGGGCGTCAGCGGACGCATCGGCGCGCAGCAGGCGGGCCTGTCCGAGGTCACCCTCGGCATCGTCTTCGCGGCCGCACTCGGTGCCGGGCTGCTCGGCGTCACCGCCGCCTCCGCGCTCGGGGCCCGGCTCGGGCGGGCGGTCCCGGTGGGCGTGGGCACGGTGGTCATCGCCTGCTGCGTGGTGCTGGCCTCGCACGCGCGGGGCCTGGGCTCCTTCGCGGCCGGGGAGATCCTGTGGAACGCGGTCTACCCCGTCGTGCTCTCCTACGCCATCGGCCTCGCCGCCGCCCTCGACCCGCGCGGGCGCTGGGCCGTCCTGGTCGGTTCCGCGTCCTCGCTCGGTGTGGCCTGCGGGCCCGTCACCGGGAGCCTGCTCGCCGAGGGGGCGGGGTTCTCCGGCATGGGGCTGGTCCTGGGGGGCCTGCTGCTCGCGGTGGCCGGGCCGATGGCCGGGGTCGCCCTGCACGTCGGCGGGCGCCCGCTGACCCCCGGCTCGGTCCGCCGCCGCGGCGGGGCCCCGGCGGCCGTGCTCGCAGCCGGAGCCGGCACCCCGGCCGGTTCGGTGCCGCGGGTCGGCGCGCAGGAACTGGAGGTCGTGGAGCTCCCGCAGTTCCGCAACCGCCCGCGGCCGCTGCGCCTGCCGCCGCTCCGGGTCCTCCTGCCCTCCCCGGTGTCCCGGCGCGCCCGCCGCCGGCTCCGGACCGGGGTCTAGGCCGTCTCCTCCGTCCGCTGCCGCGGCGCGGTGGGCCTCCGCCGGGCTCCCGGCCCGGCCCCGGCGGGGCGTGCCCTGCGGGGCAAGTCCCCTACCCGCCCTTCCACCGTTCCCCGGGCTCCGCCCAGACCCGTTCCCGGGGACCAGCCCCCCGAACCCCCGCTCCTCAAACACCGGAGGGCTGGATGCGGCCGGCGCGAGCCTGGACGTGCGCGACCGGGGCGGAGCCCCAGGAGGCCGGGAGCAGCCCGGCACCCCGCCCAGCCCAGCCGCCACTCGAAGACCGGGTTCCGGGAAATCCAGCCCCGCCGGCGCTTGAGGCGCGGGGTCCGGGGCGGAGCCCCAAGAGGCCGGGCCCAGCCCGGCACCCCGCCCAGCCCAGCCGCCACTCGAAGACCGGGTTCCGGGAAATCCAGCCCCGCCGGCGCTTGAGGCGCGGGTCCGGGCAGGGCCCGGGGAACGGTGGAAGGGCGGGTAGGGGACTTCGCCCCGCAGGGCCGGGCGCACCCCGCGCGCGAGCGGGGCCGGACCAGAGCCGGGCCCCCGGCCCCGGGGCCGGGGGCCCGGGGCGGGGGTGGACCGGGGCTCCGGGCTTCGGGCCCGTCGGGGGCTAGCGCCCGGCGGGGGCTCGGGGGCGCTAGCCGGCCCGCTTCGGTACGGGGACCCGTGCGAGGTCGGCGGCGATGGTGAGTTCGCCCTCGAAGCCGGCCGCCCGGGCCTGCCGTTCGAACTCCGACGGGTCGGTGTAGCGCTGCGAGAAGTGCGTCAGCACGAGGTGCCGCACACCCCCGTCCCGCGCCACCCGCGCGGCCTGCCCGGCGGTGAGGTGCCCGTGGTCGGTGGCCAGTTGGACGTCCTCGTCGAGGAAGGTCGACTCGATTACCAGCATGTCGCAGCCCGCCGCGAGCTCCTCGACCCCCTCGCAGAGCCGGGTGTCCATGACGAAGGCGAACCGCTGTCCGGCCCGCGCCTCGCTGACCTCGTCGAGGGTGACCCCGCCGAGGCTGCCCTCGCGCTGGATCCGGCCCACGTCCGGCCCCTTGATGCCGTGCCGGGCGAGCAGTTCGGGCCGTATCCGGCGCCCGTCGGGCTCCGTGACCCGGTAGCCGAAGGACTCCACGGGGTGCGAGAGCCGTACGGCGTCCAGGGTGTACGCGTCCCCGCGGGCCAGGATCCCGTCCTCGGCCACCGGCTCCTCCGCGAGCTGCACGGTCTCGCGGTAGGCCGTGGCGTACCGCAGCCGGTCGAAGAACTTCTGCCCGGAGGCCGGGTAGTGGGCGGTGACCGGGTGCGGGACCCGGTCGAGGTTGATCCGCTGGATGACCCCGGCGAGGCCGAGGCTGTGGTCACCGTGGAAGTGGGTGACACAGATCCGGTTGATGTCGTGCGCTGCCACCCCGGCGCGGAGCATCTGGCGCTGGGTGCCCTCGCCGGGGTCGAAGAGGATGCCCTCGCCGTCCCAGCGCAGCAGGTAGCCGTTGTGGTTGCGGTGGCGGGTGGGCACCTGGCTGGCGGTGCCGAGCACCACGAATTCTCGTACGGACACGGTTTATCCCGGGGGCCATTCGAAGCCGCGGCCGCCGAGGACGTGCGCGTGCGCGTGGAAGACGACCTGCCCGGCCTTGGCGCCGGTGTTGAAGACGAGCCGGTAGGCGTGGTCGGCGAGCCCCTCGTCGACCGCGACGCGGCCGGCTTCGGTCAGGACGTCGGCGGCGATCCCGGGCTCCGCGGCCGCGAGCGAGGCGGCGTCGGGGTAGTGCGCCTTCGGGATGACGAGGACGTGGGTGGGTGCCTGCGGATTGATGTCGCGGAAGGCGACGGTCGTGTCCGTCTCCCGGACGACCGTCGCGGGAATGGTCCCCGCGACGATCTTGCAGAACAGGCAGTCGGCCTGCGGTTCCCCGGCCATGTGCTGAGCCCTTCGTGACGGGTGATCGGTTCCGGCATCGTATCCACCACCACCGTCCGCCCCGGCCAACCGGTCTACCGGTCAGGGCCGCACCCCGTCAGGACCGGCACCCCGTCAGGGCCGGCACCCCGTCAGGACCAGCGCCCCGTCCGCGCCAGCAGCACCGCCGCCGCGGCCGTGCCCGCCGTGGAGGTGCGCAGGACCGAGCGGCCCAGCCGGTACGGGTGCGCCCCGGCCGCGGCGAAGGCGGCGAGTTCGTCCGGGGAGACCCCGCCCTCGGGTCCGACGACCAGGACGACGGAGCCCGCGGCGGGCAGTTCCGCGGTGGCCAGCGCGCCCGAGGGGGCGTCCCGGTCCTCGTGCAGGACCACCGCGAGGTCGGCCTCCGCGAGCAGCGCCGCGACCTGCTTGGTCGACAGCGCCTCGGCGACCTCGGGGAAGCGGACGCGGCGGGACTGCTTGCCGGACTCGCGGGCGGTGGCCCGCCACTTCGCGAGGGACTTGGCGCCCCGGTCGCCGCGCCACTGGGTGATGCAGCGCGAGGCCTGCCAGGGCACGATCGCGTCGACGCCGGTCTCCGTCATGGTCTCGACGGCGACCTCGCCCCGGTCGCCCTTGGGGAGGGCCTGGACGACGGTGATCCGGACGGCCGGCTCCGGCTCCTCGAAGACCCCGGACACGGAGACGACGAGGCGGTCCTTGCCCTCGGCGGCCGTCACGACGGCCTCGGCCCAGCCGCCCCGGCCGTCGGTCAGCACGAGGGCCTCGCCGGGGGCCAGCCGCTTGACGGAGACCGCGTGGCGGCCTTCGGGGCCGTCCAGGACGAACTCCGGCCCCGCGGGAACCTTTTCGACCACGAACACCGGGGCGGTCATGACGCACTCCTCATCTGCATTGCCTTCAACGCCTCCTGTGCCGCGCCGAGTTCCGCCGCGAGCACCTCCACCAGTTCCCCGGCCGGCAGGGCCCTCGCCAGCCGGTGGCCCTGGCCCGCCCACAGGGCCATGCCCTGCGGGTCCCCGGCCGCGGCGGCGGCCTTGCGTAGCGGCGCGGTCAGGTGGTGGACCTGCGGGTACGCGGCCGGGGCGTACGGGCCGTGCTCGCGCATGAACCGGTTGACCAGTCCGCGGGCCGGGCGCCCCGAGAAGGCCCGGGTCAGCTCCGTCCGGACGAACAGCGGGTCGGTCAGCGCCTTCTTGTGCAGGGGGTGCGCGCCGGACTCCGGGCAGGCCAGGAAGGCCGTTCCGAGCTGCGCCGCCTCCGCGCCCGCGGCGAGCAGTGCGGCGATCTGCGAGCCGCGCATCAGGCCGCCCGCCGCGATGATCGGCAGGGCCACGGCCTCGCGGACCTGCGCGACGAGCGCGAGCAGGCCGACCCCGGACGTGCCGTCGCCCTGCGGGTCGTCTCGGTGGGTGCCCTGGTGGCCGCCCGCCTCCACGCCCTGGACGCAGACGGCGTCGGCGCCGGCCGCCTGGGCGGCGCGGGCCTCCTCGACGGAGGTGACGGTGGCGATCGTGTACGTACCGACCTTGCGCAGGCAGGTGAAGGCGGCGGGCGAGGGCAGGCCGAAGGTGAACGAGACCACGGGTACCGGGTCTTCGATGAGAATGGCCAGTTTGGCGTCGTAGCCGTCGTCGCTGGTGCCGATGATGTCCTCGTCGGCGAGGGAGATCTCGTACCAGGAGGCCTCGCTGGCGAGGTGCCCGCGGTAGACCTCCAGGGCCGCCGGGTCCGCGTGGGAGGCCTGCGGCATGAAGAGGTTGACGCCGAAGGGGCGGCGGGTGAGCGCACGCAGCCGCTTGATCTCCTGGTACATGCCGTCGGCGGTCTTGTAGCCGCCGGCGAGGAAGCCCAGTCCGCCCGCTTCGCACACGGCGGCGGCGAGCGGCGGGCAGGAGGCGCCGCCCGCCATGGGCGCCTGCACGATCGGGTACGTGAAGAGACCGTTCGGTGCGGAGGACATGAGCTGCATCGTGCCATGTCCCGCTCACGGGACCGAATCACGGCATTCGCCTGGCATAGTCCCTTCGCCGGGGTGCCCGAATACCGCTGCCGCCCCGCCGCCCCGCATGCCGCGAGCCCGGTCCGGGGGATCCCCCGGACCGGGCTCGCAGGTGTTCTCGTACGCTGCTCGGCCGCCCCTCGACGGCGTCGCTCGGCGCCCGTCAAGGGCGTCGCTCAGCGCCCGTTGAAGGCGTCCTTCAGGCGGCTGAACAGGCCCTGCTGACCCGGCGCGAACTGGCCCATCGGCCGCTCCTCGCCGCGCAGCTTGGCCAGCTGGCGCAGCAGGTCCTCCTGCTGTGCGTCCAGCTTGCCCGGGGTGGTGACCTCGACGTGCACGATCAGGTCGCCGCGCCCGCCGCCGCGCAGGTGGGTGACGCCGCGGCCGTGCAGCGGGATCGCCTGCCCGGAGCCGGTGCCGGGCCGGATGTCGATCTCCTCCAGGCCGTCCAGCGTCTCCAGCGGGCACTTGGTGCCCAGGGCCGCCGCGGTCATCGGGATGGTGACCGTGCAGTGCAGGTCGTCCCCGCGCCGCTGGAAGGTCGGGTGCGGCAGTTCGTGGATCTCCACGTACAGGTCGCCGGCGGGGCCGCCGCCGGGGCCGACCTCGCCCTCGCCCGCGAGCTGGATCCGGGTGCCGTTCTCGACGCCGGCCGGGATCTTGACGGTGAGGCTGCGGCGGGAGCGGACCCGGCCGTCGCCCGCGCACTCGTGGCACGGGGTCGGGACCACGGTGCCGAAGCCCTGGCACTGCGGGCAGGGGCGCGAGGTCATGACCTGGCCCAGGAAGGACCGGGTGACCTGCGAGACCTCACCGCGGCCGCGGCACATGTCACACGTCTGCGCCGAGGTGCCGGGGGCGGCGCCCTCGCCGGAGCAGGTGGTGCAGACGACGGCCGTGTCGACCTGGATGTCCTTGGTCGTACCGAAGGCCGCCTCGTCCAGTTCCAGGTCGAGGCGGATCATGGCGTCCTGGCCGCGGCGGGTCCGCGAGCGCGGTCCGCGCTGCGAGGACTGGCCGAAGAAGGCGTCCATGATGTCGGAGAAGTTGCCGAAGCCGCCCGCCCCGAAGCCGCCGGCTCCGCCGCCGCCCGAGGAGGACAGCGGGTCGCCGCCGAGGTCGAAGACCTGCTTCTTCTGCGGGTCCGAGAGGACCTCGTAGGCGGCGTTGATCTCCTTGAAACGCTCTTGCGTCTTGGGATCGGGGTTCACATCCGGGTGCAGCTCGCGGGCGAGCCGCCGGAATGCCTTCTTGATCTCGTCCTGCGATGCGTCGCGGCGCACGCCGAGAACGGCGTAGTAGTCCGTGGCCACTTACGACTCCGCCAGGATCTGTCCGACGTAACGTGCCACTGCGCGTACCGCTCCCATCGTTCCGGGGTAGTCCATGCGGGTCGGTCCGACCACGCCGAGTTTGGCGACTGCTTCGCCGCCCGAACCGTAGCCGACCGAGACGACGGACGTGGAGTTCAGTCCCTCGTAGGCATTCTCATGCCCGATCTTTACGGCCATTCCCGACTCACTGGCCTCGCCCAGCAGCTTGAGGAGCACGACCTGCTCCTCCAGCGCTTCGAGCACCGGCCTGATCGTCAGGGGAAAATCGTGTCCGAAGCGGGTGAGGTTGGCGGTGCCGCCGATCATCAGCCGCTCCTCCGCCTCCTCGACCAGCGTTTCGAGGAGGGTGTCGAGGACGGCTCGCACCGTCACCCGGTCCTCGTTCTCGAAGGACTCCGGAAGGTCCTTCACCAGCGGCGGCACGTCGGTGAACCGGCGGCCGACCACACGGCTGTTGAGGCGGGCCCGCAGGTCCGCGAGCGAGGCCTCGCCGAAGGGGGCCTGGCAGTCGACGAGCCGCTGTTCGACCCGGCCGGTGTCCGTGATGAGGACGAGCATCAGGCGGGCCGGGGCCAGCGAGAGCAGCTCGACGTGCCGGACGGTGGAGCGGGTGAGCGAGGGGTACTGGACGACGGCGACCTGCCGGGTGAGCTGCGCGAGCAGCCGCACCGTACGGCCGACGACGTCGTCGAGGTCCACGGCCCCGTCGAGGAAGTTCTGGATGGCCCGGCGCTCGGGCGTCGACAGCGGTTTGACCCCCGCCAGCTTGTCGACGAAGAGGCGGTAGCCCTTGTCGGTGGGGATCCGGCCGGCGCTGGTGTGGGGCTGGGCGATGTAGCCCTCGTCCTCCAGCACGGCCATGTCGTTGCGCACGGTGGCGGGCGAGACGCCGAGCCGGTGCCGCTCGGTGAGCGCCTTGGAGCCGACCGGCTCCTCCGTCCCGACGTAGTCCTGGACGATGGCGCGCAGCACTTCGAGTCTGCGTTCGCTGAGCATCGCGCACACCTCCATCGTTTCCGTCGTTCGCGGCTTCGGCAGGCACCGCCCGAGGCGCCGCCTGCTGGCACTCTGAGCGTTCGAGTGCCAGAGATCCCCCGGTCAGTGTACGGCGGGGTGGTACACCCCTAGCAAGGGCGGCCCGCCAAGGTAGCGTCGCGGCATGGACGTGCGTTGGGAAGAGGCGGGCTGGGAACGGCTCACCGAACGGACCGGCCGGCGACGCCTGCCGGTGTGGGACTGCACCGTGGGACTGGTGGTGGGAGAGGATTCCGCCCTCCTGATCGACCCCGGGTCCTGCCTGCGGGAGGGTGCGCTGGTGCGCACCGAAGCGGAGCGGCTGGCGGGCCGGCGCGTGACCCATCTCGCATTCACACACGGACATTTCGACCACGTGCTGGGCGGCGCGGCGTTCGCGGGCGCCGAGGTCTACGGTCCGGTCGGGCTGGACGCCCTGCTCTCCGCGAGCCGGGACGAGCTACGGGCGGACGCGGTCCGGCACGGTCTCGCGGAGGCCGAGGCGGCCGAGGCGGCGGATCTGCTGGTGCTCCCCCGGCACCTGGTGTCGGGCGAGTGGACGCTCGACCTGGGCGGGGTGCAGGTGCTGCTGGCGAACGTGGGCCCTGGGCACACCCGGCACGATCTGGCCGCCTTCGTGCCCGGTGCGCGCGAGGCGGTCTTCTGCGGCGACCTGGTCGAGGAGTCGGGCGAGCCGCAGGCGGGTCCGGACGCGGTGCCGCGGCAGTGGCCGGCGGCCCTGGACCGGCTCCTCGCCCTGGGCGGGGACGACGCTCTGTACGTACCGGGTCACGGAGCGGTGGTCGACGCGGCCTTCGTGCGTGCCCAACGCGACACACTGGCGGCGCGTTTCGGCGTGTCGGACACCTGAGACGGCCCGCTCTCCTACCCTCGGCCGGATGCGTGAGTACTCCCCCGACCTGACCCCGCAGTGGAAGCGCTCCAAGCCCGCGCCGGAGGTGCCGGCCGATCCCGATCTGGTGGTCGAGGTGGCGGGTACGGACTTCTGCGGTGCGGTGGTGGCCTGCGAGGCGGGCACGGTCACCCTGGAGGACCGCTTCGGCAAGCGCCGCGCATTCCCCCTCGAACCCCGCGGTTTCCTCCTGGACGGGGCGGTGGTGACCCTGACCCGCCCGGCGCGGGGGCCGGCCGCCCCGGCCCGTACGGCCTCGGGCTCCCTCGCCGTCCCCGGGGCCCGGGCGCGGGTGGCGCGGGCGGGCCGGATCTACGTGGAGGGCCGCCACGACGCCGAACTCGTCGAACGGGTGTGGGGCGACGACCTGCGCATCGAGGGCGTCGTGGTGGAGTACCTGGAGGGCATCGACGACCTCCCGTCCGTCGTCGCCGACTTCGCCCCCGGTGCCGACGCCCGCCTCGGCATCCTGGTGGACCACCTGGTGCCCGGCTCGAAGGAGTCCCGCATCGCGGCCTCCGCCACCTCGCCGCACGTCCTGATCGTGGGCCACCCGTACGTGGACGTCTGGCAGGCGGTGAAACCCTCGGCCCTGGGCATCCGCGCCTGGCCGGTGATCCCGCCCGGCCAGGACTGGAAGACGGGCATCTGCCGCGCCCTGGGCTGGCCGGAGAACACCGGCGCCGCCTGGCAGCACATCCTGTCCCGCGTGACCTCGTACAAGGACCTGGAGCCCACCCTCCTGGGCGCGGTGGAGCACCTCATCGACCACGTGACGGCATAGCCCCGGGAAAGCGGCCCTGCGGGGCAGTCCCCCACCCGCCCTTCCACCGTTCCCCGGGCTCCGCCCGGACCCGGTCCGCGCTGCGGCACATCCAGCCCCGCCGGCGTGTGAGGCCCGGGGTCCGGGGCACAGCCCCGGGGGATCCGGGGCACAGCCCCGGGGAACGGGCGAAGGGCGGGTAGGGGACCTCGCCCCGCGCAGCGGGCAAAGGGTGCTGCGGGGACCTCGCCCCGCAGGCCCGGCCCACCCCCGGACGGGGTCAGTCGACCAGGTCCCGGACCACCGCGTCGGCCAGCAAACGCCCCCGCAACGTCAGCACGGCCCGCCCGGCCTCGTACGGGGCCGGTTCCAGCAGCCCGTCCGCCAGGGCTCGGCCGGCCGCTGCCAGCCCCGCAGGGGCCAGCAGGGACAGCGGGACCCCGTCCACGAGGCGAAGCTCCAGCAGGATCCGCTCCACCCGCCGGTCCTCCTCGGAGAGGAGTTCGCGTCCCGCGCCCGGGGAGCGCCCCTCCGCGAGAGCGGCGGCGTACGCCCCCGGGTGCTTCACGTTCCACCACCGCACCCCGCCCACGTGCGAGTGCGCTCCGGGCCCGGCCCCCCACCAGTCGGCGCCGCGCCAGTACAGCTCGTTGTGCAGGCACCGCCCGGCCTCGGAGGTGGCCCAGTTCGAGACCTCGTACCAGGAGTACCCCGCCTCGGCCATCACCGAGTCGAGGATCAGGTACCGGTCCGCGTGGACGTCGTCGTCCGTCATCGGGACCTCGCCCCGCCGGATCCGCCGTGCGAGCTGGGTGCCCTCCTCCACGATCAGCGCGTAGGCGCTGATGTGATCGGGCCCGGCCCCCAGGGCCGCCGACAGCGATGCGCGCCAGTCCTCGTCCGACTCCCCCGGCGTCCCGTAGATCAGGTCCAGGTTCACGTGCTCGAAGCCCGCCGCCCGCGCCTCCGCGACGCAGGCCTCGGGCCGCCCGGGGGTGTGCGTGCGGTCGAGCACCTTCAGGACGTGCTGCTTCGCGCTCTGCATGCCGAAGGAGATGCGGTTGAAGCCGCCCGCGCGCAGCTCGGCCAGGTACTCCGGGTTCACGGACTCCGGATTGGCCTCGGTGGTGACCTCGGCGTCCTCGGCCAGCCCGAACTCCTCGCGGATCGCCGCGAGCATCCGTACGAGGTCCCCGGCGGGCAGCAGCGTGGGCGTACCGCCGCCCACGAACACCGTCCGCACGGCCCGCGGGTCGTCCCCGAGCACCTTCCTGGCCAGCCTGATCTCGTCGATCAGGGTGTCGGCGTAGTTCTCCCGGGAGGCGAGCACGCCTCCGGTGCCCCGCAGCTCGGTGGCCGTGTAGGTGTTGAAGTCGCAGTATCCGCAGCGCGTGGCGCAGTACGGAACGTGCAGGTAGAACCCGAGCGGCCGCTCCCCGGCTCCCGCCAGGGCGTGGGGCGGCAGCGAGCCGTCTTCGGGCATGGGTTCACCGTCGGGCAGTGCGGAAGGCATGGGCCCATTGTCCCGCACTGCCCCAAGGTCGTTTACGGTCCCGCGCGGACCCGGGGAGCCCCGGGGCCGCGCCCGCCGCTACGCCTCCCGGGAGCCCTCGTACATCTCTTCGATGAGGTGCTTGAACTCGCGCTCGACGACCGGCCGCTTCAGCTTGAGGCTCGGGGTGAGGTCCCCGTGCTCCACGTCGAGGTCGCGCGGCAGGAGGCGGAACTTCTTGACCGTCTGCCAGCGCTGGAGGCCCTCGTTGAGGGTCTGGACGTAGGTCTCGATGAGGCGGTTGGTCTCGGGGGCGGCCAGGACCTGGGAGTACGTCTTGCCCTCCAGGCCGCTCTCGGCGGCCCAGACCAGGATGGAGGGCTCGTCGAGGGCGATGAGCGCGGAGCAGAAGTTCCGGTCGGCGCCGTGGACGACGATGCTGGAGACGTACGGGCAGAGCGCCTTGAACTGGCCCTCGATCTCCGCCGGGGCGACGTACTTGCCGCCCGAGGTCTTGATCAGGTCCTTCTTGCGGTCGGTGATGCGCAGGTAGCCGTCGGCGGAGAGCTCGCCGATGTCGCCCGTGTGCAGCCAGCCGTCGGCCTCCAGCACCTCGGCGGTCTTCTCGGGCTGCCCGTGGTAGCCCTGCATGATGCCGGGGCCGCGCAGGAGCACCTCGCCGTCGTCGGCGATGCGGACCTCGGTGCCGGGGAGCGGCTTGCCGACGGTGCCGGTGCGGTAGGCCTCGCCGGGGTTGACGAAGGAGGCGGCGCTGGACTCGGTCAGCCCGTAGCCCTCCAGGATGTGGATGCCCGCGCCGGAGAAGAAGTAGCCGATCTCGGGGGCGAGGGCGGAGGCGCCGGAGACGGCGGCGCGCAGGTTGCCGCCGAAGGCCTCGCGGAGCTTGGAGAAGACGAGCGTGTCGGCGATCTTGTGCTTGGCGGTGAGGCCCATCGGGGCGCTCACCCGGCCGGTGCGGCGGAAGTTGTCCTGGGTGACCTTGGCGTACTCGCGGGCCACGCCGACGGACCACTGGAAGATCTTGTACTTGGCGCCGCCGCCGGCCCTGGCCTTGGCCGCGACCCCGTTGTAGACCTTCTCGAAGATGCGCGGAACGGCCGCCATGTAGGTCGGCTGGACGATCGGCAGGTTCTCGATGATCTTGTCGATGCGGCCGTCTACGGCGGTGACGTGGCCGACCTCGATCTGGCCGGAGGTGAGCACCTTGCCGAAGACGTGCGCGAGCGGCAGCCAGAGGTACTGGACGTCGTCCTTGGTGATCAGACCGGTGGCCACGGTGGCCTTGGCCATGTACGACCAGTTGTCGTGCGGCAGCCGCACGCCCTTGGGCCGGCCGGTGGTGCCCGAGGTGTAGATGAGGGTGGCGAGCTGGTCCGCGGTGATGGCCGCGATCCGCTCCTCGACCACCTCGGGGTGCTTGGCCAGGTACGCCCGGCCGCGCTCCTCCAGGTCGGCCAGCGAGAGCACCCAGCCCTCGGGGTCGCCGTCGGCCGGGACCGCGTCGGCGGCCTCGACGACCACCACGTGGGCGAGCTCGGGCAGGTCAGCGCGGCGCTCACGGGCCTTGGCCAGCTGCGCGGCGTCCTCGGCGATCAGGATCCGGCTCTCGGAGTCGGAGAGGATGAACGCCGATTCCTCGGCGTTCGTGCTCGGGTAGATGGTGGTGACGGCGCCGCCGGCGCACATCACGCCGAGGTCCGCGAGGATCCACTCGACCCGGGTGTTGGAGGCGAGCGCGACGCGCTGCTCCGGCTGGATCCCGAGCTCGACGAGTCCGGCCGCGATGGCGAAGACCCGCTCGGCGGCCTGGCCCCAGCTGAGCGACTTCCAGTCGTCCGGGCCGCCCCGGCCGTCCGCGGCGGGCACCGGATAGCGGTAGGCCTCGCCGTTCGGCGTGGCGGCGACGCGCTCCAGGAAGAGGGTCGCCACGGTGGGCGGGCGGTTCTCGATCAAGGTCTGTGTGGCGCTCACGGACATCCTCCGGACCACTCGGCAGGGCCTGTTCATCACAGGGGCGGACTGACTGGGTGGTGGGTCAGGGTGGGTGGCTGAGTCAGGGCTTGGCAGCATCCGACCAATAAAACTGGCGAGTAACCAACGAGCAGTGATCAGACTATGGGCCCTCCGCCTGGCGCGTAAGAGGCCCTGGGGAGCCGATTCATAACGAAACAGGCCCCCGCGCCGGAGCACGGGGGCCTGCTGCACATCGGACGCCGACGCGGCGGCTACTTCTTCTTGCCGCCGGACTCGTCGCTGGAGAGGACGGCGATGAAGGCGTCCTGCGGGACCTCCACGGAGCCGACCATCTTCATGCGCTTCTTGCCCTCCTTCTGCTTCTCCAGCAGCTTCCGCTTACGGGAGATGTCACCGCCGTAGCACTTGGCGAGGACGTCCTTGCGGATGGCGCGGATGGTCTCGCGGGCGATGACGCGCGAACCGACCGCCGCCTGGATCGGCACCTCGAAGGCCTGCCGCGGGATGAGCTCCCGCAGCTTGGCGACCAGGCGCACGCCGTAGGCGTAGGCCGCGTCCTTGTGCGTGACGGCGGAGAAGGCGTCGACCTTGTCGCCGTGCAGCAGGATGTCGACCTTGACCAGGCTGCCGGACTGCTCGCCCGTGGGTTCGTAGTCGAGGGAGGCGTAACCGCGCGTCTTGGACTTCAGCTGGTCGAAGAAGTCGAAGACGATCTCCGCGAGCGGCAGGGTGTAACGGATCTCGACCCGGTCCTCGGAGAGGTAGTCCATGCCGAGCAGGGTGCCGCGGCGGGTCTGGCAGAGCTCCATGATCGCGCCGATGAACTCGGTGGGCGCGAGCACGGTGGCCTTGACGACCGGCTCGAAGACGTCCCGGATCTTGCCCTCGGGGAACTCGCTCGGGTTGGTGACGGTGACCTCGCTGCCGTCCTCCAGGACGACCCGGTAGACCACGTTCGGCGCGGTGGCGATCAGGTCGAGGCCGAACTCGCGCTCCAGGCGCTCGCGGACCACGTCCAGGTGGAGCAGGCCGAGGAAGCCGACGCGGAAGCCGAAGCCGAGCGCCGCAGAGGTCTCCGGCTCGTAGACGAGCGCGGCGTCGTTGAGCTGGAGCTTGTCCAGGGCCTCGCGCAGGTCCGGGTACTCGGAGCCGTCGAGCGGGTACAGGCCCGAGAAGACCATCGGCTTCGGGTCCTTGTAGCCGCCCAGGGCCTCGGTGGCGCCGTTGTTCAGGCTGGTGATCGTGTCACCGACCTTGGACTGACGCACGTCCTTCACGCCGGTGATGATGTAGCCCACCTCGCCGACGCCGATGCCGTCGGCCGGGGTCATCTCCGGGGAGGAGACACCGATCTCCAGCAGCTCGTGCGTGGCGCCGGTCGACATCATGCGGATGCGCTCGCGCTTGTTGAGCTGGCCGTCGACGACACGGACGTAGGTCACGACACCGCGGTACGAGTCGTAGACCGAGTCGAAGATCATGGCGCGGGCCGGGGCGTCCTTGACGCCGACCGGGGCCGGAACCGTGGCGACGACCTTGTCGAGCAGCGCCTCGACGCCGAGACCGGTCTTGGCGGAGACCCGCAGGACGTCCTCGGGCTGGCAGCCGACCAGGTTCGCGAGCTCCTCGGCGAACTTCTCCGGCTGGGCGGCCGGCAGGTCGATCTTGTTCAGGACCGGGACGATCGCGAGGTCGTTCTCCATCGCCAGGTACAGGTTGGCGAGGGTCTGCGCCTCGATGCCCTGGGCGGCGTCCACGAGGAGCACCGTGCCCTCGCAGGCGGCGAGGGAGCGCGAGACCTCGTACGTGAAGTCGACGTGCCCGGGGGTGTCGATCATGTTGAGGATGTGGGTCTGGCCCTGACCCGGGCCCTCGGTCGGCGCCCACGGCAGGCGGACCGCCTGGGACTTGATCGTGATGCCGCGCTCACGCTCGATGTCCATGCGGTCGAGGTACTGCGCGCGCATCTGCCGCGAGTCCACCACGCCGGTGAGCTGGAGCATCCGGTCGGCGAGGGTCGACTTGCCGTGGTCGATGTGCGCGATGATGCAGAAGTTGCGGATCAGCGCCGGGTCGGTACGGCTCGGCTCGGGCACGTGGCTGGGGATCGCGGGCACGCAGTGTCCTGATTCTCGGGTCGCAGTCGGAACGAAGGGTGGGCGTCGGTCTGCGCGAAATCAGATCTGGTCGGGTCTAGTCGGATCTATACGCAGGCTCCCATGGTCCCATGAACCGGGGAGTGCGCTCGGTTTGGGCCGGTCGGAAGGCACCTGGTAGCCTGAGCAGCTGTGTCTCGTGTGCCCTCTAGCTCTGCGGGACACAATCCGAAGATCGAATCTCTGAACCTGAAAAGGCTCTTTCGTGGCGAACATCAAGTCCCAGGTCAAGCGCAACAAGACGAACGAGAAGGCTCGCCTTCGCAACAAGGCCGTCAAGTCCTCGCTGAAGACCGCCATCCGCAAGGCCCGCGAGGCCGTCGCCGCCGGTGACGTCGAGAAGGCCACCGTGGCTTCCCGCGCCGCTTCCCGTGCGCTCGACAAGGCCGTCTCGAAGGGTGTCATCCACAAGAACGCCGCCGCCAACAAGAAGTCGGCGCTGGCCACCAAGGTTGCCTCCCTTCAGGGCTGAGCTCCTGATGTGATCGCCGGGTAAGGACCCAGCGGGCCCTCTCTCCCGCTCCCGACCGGCACCCCGCGCCGCGCACGAAGCGTTCGCCACGCGAGTGCGGCGCAAACCGAGAAGTAACCGAAGGCCCCGTCCGCCACCCTTCCCCAGGGCAGCGGCCGGGGCCTTCGGCATGCGGGCCCACCCGCAGCGCTCCCGTACGGGCGCACCCGAGGATCTCGGCTCGTGGAAGGCTGCGCCCTGCTGGCCCGCCCGCCGGGCGGGGGCGGGTCCGGGCGGAGCCCGGGGAACGGTGGAAGGGCGGGGAGGGGACTTCGCCCCGCAGGACCCACCTCCCGCACCCGCTCCGCAGCAGCTGGGGGCCGGGGCTAGCCCCGGCGGGTGCGTGCGGCCCGGGCGACCGCGACGACCGCCTTCTCCAAGGCGTACTCCGGATCGTCGCCCCCGCCCTTGACCCCCGCGTCCGCCGCGGCCACCGCGCGCAGCGCGTCCGAGACGCCGTCCGCCGACCACCCGCGCATCTGCTGCCGGACCCGGTCGATCTTCCACGGCGGCATGCCGAGGTCACGCGCGAGGTCCCCGGGGCGGGCCCCCCGCGGGGCCGAGGCCAGCTTCCCGATGGCCCGTACCGCCTGGGCCAGCGCGCTGGTGATCAGGACCGGAGCCACCCCGGTGGACAGGGACCAGCGCAGGGCCTCCAGCGCCTCCGCGGCGCGCCCCTCCACGGCCCGGTCGGCGACCGTGAAGCTCGAGGCCTCGGCCCGGCCGGTGTAGTAGCGGCCGACCACGGCCTCGTCGATGGTGCCCTCGACGTCCGCGCACAGCTGCGCCACCGCACTCGCCAGCTCCCGCAGGTCGCTGCCGATCGCATCGACCAGCGTCTGGCAGGCCTCGGGCGTGGCCGAACGGCCCAGCGTCCGGAACTCTCCCCGTACGAACGCCATCCGGTCGGCCGGCTTCGTCATCTTCGGGCAGGCGACCTCGCGGGCACCCGCCTTCCGCGCGGCGTCCAGCAGGCCCTTGCCCTTGACACCGCCCGCGTGCAGGAGGACGAGGGTGATCTCCTCGAACGGCGCGGCGAGGTACGCCTTGACCTCCTTGACCGTGTCGGCCGAGAGGTCCTGCGCATTGCGCACGACGAGCACCTTGCGCTCCGAGAAGAGCGAGGGACTGGTCAACTCGGCCAGGGTGCCGGGCTGCAGCTGTTCGGGGGCGAGGTCACGCACGTCCGTGTCGGCATCGGCGGCGCGCGCCGCCGTCACGACCTCCCGCAGGGCGCGGTCGAGCAGCAGGTCCTCCTGCCCCACCGCGAGGGTGATCGGGGCGAGCGGATCGTCGGTGGAATTCTTCCTGGTGGCCATCGCCTCCAGCATCCCACGCCGCACCGACAGCCCCTCGCGGCCCGGCCCTTTCCGAAGCCCCCTCCCGAAGCCCCCTTCCGAGGCCCCGATCCCCGGCCCGCTTCCGCAGCCCGCTCCCCCGTACCCGAGAATGTCCGGGTGAACGTGCGACATGTACTGGTCCTGCCCGACCGCGACGCCGCCGAGGAGGTGGCGCGGGAGGTGGTCGACCGCTTCGGCCTCCCGGAGGAACCGCAGCTGGTCCGCGACGCCCTCGCCGGTGAGGACGACGCCGAGGACGCCCAGTGGCTGGTGGTCGTCGAGGACCCGCGCGAACGGCTGGACGCCACGGCCCTGGACGAGCTCGCCGCCGAGTACGACGGCTGGCTCGAAGCCCCGTAGCGACCGGACCCCGCCCCGTCAGGCCTTGTGCACGACCTGCATGTCCAGGGTCACTTCCACGTGCGAGCCGATCGCCGCGATCCCCTGCGCCAGCATCGACTGCCAGTTCAGCGTGAAGTCCTCGCGGTTCAGTTCGGCCGTCGCCCGGCAGGCCGCCCTCGGCTCGCCCTCCAGGCCCGTGCCCAGACCCAGGTACCGGGTGTCCAGGGTGACGGACCGGCTGACGCCGTGGAGGGTGAGAGCGCCCGCCACGGTCCAGTGGCTGCCGCTGCGGTGGATGAACCGCTCGCTGTAGAACTCCACCGTCGGGTAGCGGGCCGCGTCCAGGAAGTCCGCGGAGCGCAGGTGGTCGTCCCGCATCCGCAGCCCCGTGTCGATGCTCGCCGCGTCGATGATCACGCGCATGGAGGAGTCCTCCATGCGGTCGGCTATCCGGACCGCGCCGGCGAAGGTGTTGAACCGGCCGTTGATCCGGGCGAAGCCGATGTGCCGGGCCGAGAACCCGATCGACGAATGCCCCGGGTCGAGCTCCCAGTGGCCGGGCTGCGGCAGAAGCGGCGGATCCACCGCGTCCAGCACGATCTCCCCGGTACCGGGCTGCGCCGGGTCCCCCACCAGCGTCGCCCCGTGGAAGGGCGCGTACCCCTCGGCCGTGACGGCCAGCCGGTACTCGCCCGCCGGCACCGCCGCCGTGAACCCGCCGTACGGGTCGGTCTCCCCGCTGACGATCCGTCGGCCGATCGGGTCGGTCACCTCGAACTTGGCCTGCCGGACCGGCTGGTGGACCGTGTCGAGCACCCGGCAGCTGAGCAGCCGCGCGGTATGAGGAAGCGTCAGTGTCGCGGATGTCTGGGGACTGGCGCTTCCCGCCGTCTCCATCCCCCGTCTGCGACTGAACATGGTTTATGCACCCCCGTGCTGTGTGGGCTTGGACCGCTCTGGCGAAAACGCATTCGATCATGCTGTCGGGTTGTGGGCAAACGGAGTGGTCACTCCTGGTATGCCCGTGCCGGGTCCGTCGCCGAATGGCCGGGAACGCCCGCAGTCGAGTGCCGCTGCCGGTGACGGCGACCGAACCGTCCTCATCCGTGCGCAGCACGGCCGCGCCCGACTCCCGCAGCCGCGCGAGCGTACCCGCCGCGGGGTGCCCGTACCTGTTCCCGGCGCCCACCGGGACGATCGCGAGGCGCGGCCGGATCCGCTCGTACAGCCCGGGGTCCTGGTGGGCGCTGCCGTGGTGGGCGACCTTGAGGACGTCGACCGGCCCCAGTTCCGGATGGTTCCTCAGCAGGGCCTGCTGAGAGGCCGGTTCGAGGTCCCCCAGCAGGAGCAGGGTCAGTCCCGCGCCACGCACCAGCAGGGCCACGCTCGCGTCGTTGGGGCCCTCGGGCGGAGCGTCCCCGGCCGGCGGCCACAGCACCTGCCACTCCAGCGGCCCGGCCCGGCGCCGCTCCCCCTCCACGGCGCGGACGAGGGGAACTCCCGCCGCTGCCGCGGTCCGCCGCACGAACGCGGCCTGCCCGGGCGGTTCTTCCAGTCCGGTGACTTCCACCACACCCACCGAGCGGCCCCTGAGCACCCCCGGCAGCCCGCCCACGTGGTCGGCGTGGAAGTGGGTCAGCAGGAGCAGCGGCACCCGGCTCACGCCCAGCTCCCTCAGGCAGGCGTCCACCGGCCCCGGCTCGGGGCCCGCGTCCACCACCACGCCCGTCCCCGGGCCGACCGCGAGCACGGCGGCGTCCCCCTGGCCCACCGCGCACTGGGTGTAGATCCAGTCGGGCGGCGGCCAGCCTTTGACCGTACGAGTGACCAGCGGCGGCCTCAGTACGGCGAGGAGCAGCACCACGGCCAGTGCGGAGGCGAGCCATCGCCCCCGGCCGAACCGCCTGCCGAGCAGCACCGCCGCGAGGGTGGCCGTGGCGAGCAGCAACCCTCCGCCCACCCCGCCGGGCCAGCCCAGCTCCGCCCCGGGCAGTCCCGCGCCGCCCCGGGCCACGGCGGCGATCCACCCGGCGGGCACGCCCGCGCACCAGGCGAGCACCTCGGCGACCGGCCGGCAGACCGGGGCCGCGGCCAGCGCGGCGAACCCCAGGACCGTGGCGGGTCCCGCCGCCAGCTCGGCCAGCAGGTTGCAGGGCACCGCCACCAGGCTGACCCGGGCCGACAGCACCGCCACGACCGGTGCACACACCGCCTGGGCCGCCGCCGCGGCCGCCAGCGCCTCGGCCCAGCGGGGCCGCATCCCGCGCCGCTGCAGGGCCCCGCTCCACCGGGGAGCCAGCGTCAGCAGGGCCCCGG
Source organism: Streptomyces sp. NPDC104226 (assembly GCF_055584085.1). NCBI lineage: Bacteria > Bacillati > Actinomycetota > Actinomycetes > Kitasatosporales > Streptomycetaceae > Streptomyces > Streptomyces sp. NPDC104226. The sequence goes on along the minus strand of NZ_JBVJMS010000015.1, from coordinate 161,874 downwards.
TGGCCAGCACGGAGAGCAGGAAGCCGTAACTCCGGGCCAGCCAGGGGTCGTAGAGCACCAGCAGCAGGACGGCGGCGGCCAGTGCCGGGATCAGGGATCTGCGCCGCCCGGTGGCGAGGGCCAGCAGGGTGACCGAGCCGCAGGCCGCCGCCCGCAGCACGCTGGGCTCCGGCCGGCACACCACGACGAAGGCCAGGGTCAGCGCCACCCCGCACAGGGCCGTCGCCCGCAGCGAGAGTCCCAGGCGGGGTGCCAGCCCGCCCCGCTCGGCCTGCTGCGCGCGGGCCGGGGCGCCGATGAGGAGGAAGAGCACCACGGTCAGGTTGGACCCGGAGACGGCCAGCAGGTGCAGCAGATCGGTGGCGCGGAACGCGTCGTGCAGATCGGGCTCCACCCGGGAGGTGTCCCCGACCACCAGTCCGGGCAGCAGGGCCCTGGCGTCCGGGGCCAGCCCGTCGGTGACCTCGCGCAGCCCGGCCCGCAGCCGCCCGGCGATCCGCTGCACGGTGTCCGGACCGCCGGTCACCCGCGGCGGGGCGTCCCCGGCCGGCCGGAGCAGGGCGACGGCCCGCTCCCCGCCCCGGGCCGGGGCCAGCCGGGCGACCGCCGAAACCCGTGTCGAGGGCTGCAGCCGGGCCCACCCCGGATGCCCCGCCAGCACCCGGACCGGAGTCGACACCCGGGTCCGGGCACCGTCGGGCCCGGTCACCCCGGTCACCACCGCGTCGAGCACCACCACCGGAGGCCCGCTCCCGGTCCGGGTGGTCCGCGGGTCGGAAGCCACGGTGAGATCCGCGAGCACCCGCGCATGGTCCCGGGCCAGCTCAGGGACGGGCCCGGCCCGCGCCTCGGCCCGCTGGAGCCCCGCCAGCCCGGCACCCGCGGCCGCGCACAGCAGCACGGCCGCCAGGACCGTCCTCAGCGGTGCGGAGCGCCTCCGGCCCGCCAGCATCAGCAGCCCGGCCGCGCCCACTCCCAGCCCCGCCGCCACCGCACTGCGGCCGACCGGGGCTCCGAGGCCCACGGCGGCCGCCCCCCACACGGCGAGCGCCGGCCCGACCAGCCGCAGATCCAGCGGCTCCCCCGTCCCACGCTCGCCGGCAGCGCCCCCCACCGGTCCGGGCTGCTCGCTCACGGTCGCACCAGCTCGCGCAGGTCGGCGAAGCGGCGCTCGCCGAGACGTACATGCCTATCTAGCAAAAGAGCAAAGGGCGGCCCCCGACGGTGTTGGAGCACCGGCAGGGGCCTTGGCCCGAAACGCCCTTCCACATAAAGGGGAGACAGGCCCATGTCAGAACGTACACGCCTGCCCGATGCGGACACCCGCGCGCTGCTCCAGCAGATTGCCGCCCGCCTCACCGCGGAGCGGCCCCAGCACCCCATGCGGGAAAGCCTCCGCCAGGCCCTCGTCCTCACCTTCGCGACCCGACGCCACGGCTACGGCACCGCTCGCGCCGTCCGCGCGGAGGAGCTCCTCCTCGCCTTCGCGCCGGCCGTCGAGGCGGGCACCACCCGCAAGCAGTACGCCGCCGAGCTCCGCCAGGCCGCGGGCGGCGACCAGTGACCGCGGGGCGCACGGTCACCGTGCGGACCCTCGACCACGGGCCGGTCACCGTGCCCGAGCCGGAGTGGTGCACCGGGCACCCGGACGACGTGCCGGCGGAGTACCGGGACGACGTCCACCACACCGGTCCCGAACACGTCGTCGACTACAGCGCGCAGGCCCTTCTGACCGCGGAGCTCGTCGAGTTCCCGTTCGGCCTGCACCCGGTCCCGCCGAGCGTCTACGTCGAGATCGTCATCCCGGCCGCCACGCTGGACCCGGCCGCCCTCGAAGGTCTCGCCGTGATCCTGGCCCAGCAGGCGGCGGAGCTCCGTCGGCTGGCGGTCCGCCTGGCCGCGCTCCGTGCGGGGGGTGCCTGGTGAGCACTCCACCGAAGGCCGGCAAGCGCATGTCCGTCCGCGTGGACCAGGCCCTGTCCGACGACCTCGCGACCGTGATGCGGGCCGGTATGACGGCGTCGGACGCGGTCCGGTACGCGGTCGCGTTCGTTGCGCACGGCTACAGCTGGGTGTGGGAGGCCGGCCTGTACCCCGATGGGGTCGCACCTGCACGTATGGCGGTCCGCGTGCCCGCGTATGACGGGCCCCCGACGCCCCCGCCCGAGCGTATGACGGACGGCCCCGGAGCGCCGTAGCCGTGGCCCTCGCCGTGTTCTTCGCCGCGGCGACGGCGGCCGGGTTCGCGGGGCTCTGCCTCGCGGGCCCGGCCCGTGCCCGCGGCCTCTACGCGCTGCCCGCCCTCGGGACGTGCGCCCTCATTCTGCTGCTCGCCGCGCTCGGCGCGGCCCTCCTCCACTGAGGACTGCTCACCATGGACTTCCCCACGTACGGCATCGTCTCGCTCGGCGGCGTCACCGTCGGCCTCTCCCTCCTCGGCTGGGAGATCGCCCGATGGTGGCCCGGCGCCAAGCAGGCCGGCAAGCCTAAGCACCTCTTGAAGCTCCTCCCGTTCCTCACCGTGTGGCTGTACGGCATGCTCCTGATCCTGTCCGCGGGCGGCCTGCTCGGCGCGGGCGCCGACTGGTCCCTGTGGGGCTCCTCCGCGATCGGTGACGCGGTCCTGGAGTACGGCGTCGGCGGCGACACCCCGGACGTCACCCGCTCCTCGCACCTCGTGCTCAGCCCCGGCGGGCACGCCGTCGTCATCATCGCCACCGTGGTCCTGATCGCGGTGTGGACCAAGCGGCGGGGCTTCAACTGGATGATCGTGCGCGCGATCATCTCCGGGATCAGCCTCGGCCTGGCCTCCGGTGTTGCCGGGGTGGCCGGGTACGTCCTCTCGCCGGTCGTCTCGGCCGCCGGGGACGCCGTGGCGGGCCTGCTGTGACCAGGCCCCGCCCGTCCCGCCTGGCGGTGCTCGCGCACCGTCTCGCGGTCGGCAACGGCCGGCTGCTGGAGTCGCCCTCCCGCTGGTTCGACGTACCCACCCTCGGCGCGCTGGTGGTCCGCATCGCCGTGCCGTTCAGCGGGTCGGTGTTCTACGGGCTGGTGCTCGGCCGGGCCCCGCAGTTCATCTACGCCGTGCCCGTGGCGTGGCTTGCTGCCGTGTGGTGGCTGTCCGATTCGTCCGCTCCTCCCCCACCGCTTCCCGAAGCCCCTCTCGGTGACGTTTACGCAGGTGAGATCGTGCGCGTTGACCGCGTCGAGTGGGGCCCGGAAGGGGTTGTGTGCATCGTCCACGTAGAGCGCGAGGGGGTGAACCCATCATGATCCGAGCCCTGTTGACGCGCCTCGCCGCGGAGTACTGCGAGCCGTGCGGCTGGTGGTCCAAGCCCTACTGCGGGCACTGACCCGCCGTTCTGCAACTGAGTGCACAAAGGGCCCCCGACGCGTGCGGATCGCGTCGGGGGCCCCGTTCATGGGCGAGCCAGGCCTACACCGGCGGGCGACCGGGCGTCGTGGTGGGCTTCGGCGACGGCAGGGGCGGGCCGGGGTCCGGCGGGGTCTGGGGGCTTCCGCTGCCGTGCTTACCCATCTCCAGGGTCATCTTCAGGATCCTTCCGGTGAGCTTGTAGATACCGAGCGGGGGGAACAGGTCGACGCGGGCCGGGTAGCCGGCCTCCGCGCAGGGGAGGCACAGCAGGTCTCGGCCGTGGGCGTGTTCGGCGGTACGGGCCGCTTGGACCGGACCCTGCCAACAGGCCTCGCACGTGGTGACGTCCGTCGTGGACGTGTCGAACTCCACGGTGATCACGTCCACATCTCCGGGTCTTCGGTGAAGCCGGTCCGGCGGATCGCGGTGACCGTCCGCTGGAGCCAGCCCGGAGCGATGGGCGCGGAGCCCGGGAGGGTCGGGTAGTGGTGCACGAACACGCCGAGCCGGGCCCCCACGGCGTAGTGGACCTCCGTGTTCTCCAGGAGCGCGTGGAGCCCCTTGTCGACGATCGTGGAGGGTACGAGGCGCTCGTCGCTCTGGGCGGCTGCTGCGACGAACTTGAGGGTCTCGACGATGACCTGCTCGGCGTACACCCAGCCGAAGGTCGGCTCGTTGCGGGCGAGCGTTGCGGTGACGGTCATGAACTCCTCGGGGTCGAGCAGGCCGCGTGCGTTGCGTTCGCCGGGCGCGGCGGTGATGACGCTGCCCGTGACGTCGGGCGACGGGAGTCCGCCTCCCTTGCCTGCGCTGCACGGCGGGGGCGGGGCTGGTGTGGACATGCTTCTCCCTTGGTCGTGAGGAAGGTGCGGGTCAGGTGGTGCCGACGACGATCGCGGCGAGGACGCCGAACACAGTCAGCACGTAGAGGATCTGGCGCCACCGCTCGGTCACAGGGCACGCGCCCGGATCGGCCGGCACTGCGGGTCGTTGCGCCGGTGGGCGTGTTGGTCCGGGCGCGCGGCGGACGCGGACTCGACCGGGATGGTCTCGTAGTCCGTGCTCCGGATCGTCCGGTCACACCGGCAGCAGATCCGCATCAGGGCACCTCCGGGTCGGGGCAGCACCACACCTCGACGTCCAGCACGTGCGCCCCATGCTGGCCGCGCAGGCGGCCGCGGGAGACGGCGCCGACCGTGAGGCGCTTGCCGCAGGCCACGCAGGCCCGGCCGGACGACTGCTCCAGGGGAAGGCCGTAGACCTCGGGCAGGGGCGCACTCGCGCACGGCAGGGCCGTCATGAGGCGGCCTGCGGCCGGAGGTTCGCCAACTGCCAGCGCGGCAGAAGGCCACGCTGCTCGCGGCAGGGGGCGCAGGCGTACAGGACCACCGGGGGCCCGCAGGTACGGCCGGCGAACTGGACCGGCCGCGCGGTCTCGGATGATCCAACGTGCCAGTGGCACCACTTCACGGGGCTGGTCTCGGCGCCCGTGGCGTCCGCGTATGTCGCCATGACCAGCACCGTAGGAACCCGGCGGGCTAGTTGTGCGGCCGATTGCGTTGGATTGCGCGCGGGGGCCCGGCTGTGCAGCCGGATTGCTCACGCAGCGTCGAGAGCACCCCGTACGCGGCTGAGGAGGCGCTGTGCAGCAGGCCCGTAGACGGCCGACTCGGCGAACCAGGACCAGGCCCGCTCGTAGAGCTGAATCGACTCCTCGTCGTCGAGCCACATCTCCGTGCCGATCGTCTCCACGATGACCAACCGACGGTCGTAGATCCAGAAGCCATGGGACGGCGCTCGGCGTAGATCCGCGTTGAACGGGACCACGCCGAGTTCCACGGTGTCCATGCCGACCAGTCCCATCAGCCGGTCCATCTGCGCGGCGTGCACTGCGGGCGGGGTCGTGCGGGCGTACAGCGCCCCTTCCCACAAGAGGAAGTTGAAGCTCTTGCCCGGGTCGTACAGGGCCTCCTGACGCCGTATGCGGGCCCGTACGGCGTCCTCGACGTCACGCGGTGTCTGGCGGAACTCCGAGTTCGCGGTGAAGGTGTGCCGCGCGTAGTCGGGCGTCTGGAACAGACCGGGGATCCGCACCATCTCTACGCCACGGATCATCTGCGTCGACGCGGTCTCGGCAATGGCCTGCTCTTGCCGAGGGCGGTGGCCGGACGCCAGCTGGCGCCGCCACGACCGGTAGTGCAGTTCGATGCCGGCGAGGCGCCCTTTCAACTCGCCCGCGACGTCGGGCCGCCCTGTGGCAGCGGCCCAAGCCTCCAGGTCCGCGAGGGTGGGGGTCTGCTTGCCGGTCTGCATGCGGCTCACCTTGCTCTGGTGCCAGCCGAGACGCGCTGCCAGTCCCTTGCCGTCTACGCCAGCCTCGGCGCGCAGCTCCTGGAGCCGGGCGCCGAGGGCCTCACGGCCACGCTGAAAGTCGGTCGTCACATCTCAGAACGTACCCGCGTCGCGAACTCGGTGGTGGGGATTGCGTAGTGCCAGGCTGCGTCCCGGGCTTGGCAGGCTGCGGCGATGTCTGCGGGGTCCTCGCTGAGGATTACGCCCAACGTGGTGTCGTCCTCGCCGAACACGAAGCGGGCCAGGAGTCGGGAGTCGAAGAGCCAGAAGTCCCAATCCGGGAGCCCAAGGCGCTCCGCCTGGGAGCGGGGAAGGTTGCGGATGTCCTCGCCCGCGGCGACGTTACCGAGGCCGGAGGCGAGGAGGTACGACTGGCCTTCGGTCGGGGGCTCGTCCACGATCCGGACCCGCTCGAAGCGGCGGCCCTCGGCGGTCGCCGCGGTCACGTTCTCCCTCCACGCGTCGAGCGGTTCGGAGGCGATGTCGGCGCCGGCCTTCCACCGCTCCCACTTCGGGGTGCCGCGGTCTGTCGCGTAGCTGCGGCGGGTCTCCAACCGCCAGGCGGTGTGCTTGAACTCGCGGAACATGTGCCTGATCTCGGAGAACGGGATCATCTCGCGTGACTCGGCGCGCGGTGCGAAGCGGGTGAGGAGGTCGCGGGGGACGGTCACGAACGTCTCGGAGGGCTTGACGTGGCGGAGCTGGGCGAGCTGCTCGGGGTCGGTGACGCGGTCGCCCTGGACGAGGATGTCGGCGGTGCCCTCGACCTCGTACAACGTGGGGCAGTCGCCATCGTCGCTGGTGGTGCCGATGAATCGCAGTCTCACAGCGGTCTCCGTTCGGACTGGTTGGGGACTCAGCATGCTTCGGCGTGCTCGGCCGTGGGGTCCGGTTGCACAAGATTGCGCGGAAGCTGGCCAGGGGCGGGGTTGCTCGCAACACAGCGGCGCCCGGCCTATCAGGTGACGGGCCGGGCGGGATGCGAATCAGCGGGTCAGCGCGCTTCGACGGTCGCGCCGATGGCGTCGGCCAGGCCGGGCACATCTGTCTGAAGCCGCTCGATGACGTGCTCGAAGGGGGCGTTGAACACCTCGCGGGCCTCGGCTGCCAGGGACCGGTCGCCGTTGAGGGCCATGGCCAGGACGGCGGCGGCCATGCGGCCGGGCCGGACGGCGCCGGCGGTGCCCTCGCCCATGACGGCGACGTGCGCGGGGTAGGTCTGGCCGCGGAACCCGTAGGCGGTCGACGGCCAGGGTCCGGCGGCCGGGTCTGCGCTCTTCAGATCCTCGTTGACCTTGACGGCCTGCTCGGCTACCTCGTGGATCCGTGCGGTGCGGGTGGCGGTGACTTCGAGCAGGTGCTCCAGCGCGGCCACGGCGTCCCGTACGGCGTCGGTGATGGGCTGTGTGTCGTCCGTCGAGATCAGCTTGCGGGCGGCGGTACCGATGGCCTTCGCGCGGGCGTCGCGGTCGGCAGCCTCGGCGGAGGCCAGCTTGCGTTCCGCAGCTTCGACCCGGAGGCCGGCGAGCTCGGCGAGCTGGCGTTGGGCGAGGATCTGCTCCCCGGTGACCCGCTCGTCGCCCTCGCGTACGCGCTCGGCCAGGTCGGCGACGAGCGTGCGGGCCTGCTCAGCCTCGGTACGGGCGGTGTCCAGCCCGGTGCGGGCTTCGTCGGGGGTCATCACGCCGCCCCCTGCTCGGCCGAGTAGCGGGCGGCCCGCATCCGGCGGGCGTCGCTCAGTCGGCTCCAGCCGGGGGTACCGAACAGGGCGGCGTCCCGGGCCATCTCGGCGTTCCGGCGCTCGCGCTCGGGGGCGGCGGCCTCGTTGGCGGCCTCCTGCCTTGCGGCGTAGTCCGCGTGGATCGCGGCCAGGAGATCAGGCCGCGGGCGCTGCTCTTGGTTCGTCTGCTCGGTCATCGTGCGTCTCCTCGCCGTAGCGGTATCGGTCGAGGTCGCGCTGTGTTGTCACCCACGTCCGGCCGACCCGCCAGGCGCTGAGCCGGCCGGACCCCAGGAGATAGGTAGCCCAGCGTCTGGAGCAGCCGAGCACCCGTGCAACCTCACTCGCTCCGAGCGTGGCTGAGTCGCCGATCACGCTTCCCTCGGAGGAAGTTGCAGGTAGAGGGGCGGGCCCTTGTGCGCTCGCGTGTAGGGCACGCAGGAGCTCCCGCGCCTCCGGGGTGAGTGCGCCCCCGGCCGTGCGCGTACGGGCCGAGAGGTAGAGCGTGGTGGCGGCGAACACGGTGGACGCGAGGCGGGCCGGTACGACGACCGACCCGTCTGCCAGTACCCGTGGCCCATCAGGCGCCGGTGCCACGGGCTCACCCATCGCCGTGCTCCCGTTCGGCCCGCCGCTCCAGCAGCAAGACGCGCACAGCGTCGGCCAGCCTGGCATGCCCGTCCGGCCCGGCCAGGATCGTGGCGCAGGCCCGCGCGGTGGCGTGCACGACGGTGACGAGGTCGTCCCACGGCAGGGTGACGAGGAGCTCGTCGACGTCGTGTGCCCGGTCCTCGGCCGCGGCCGCGAGGACGGCCCACGCGCGGTCGTGGAGCTCGCTGGGCGTGAGGATGTCCTCGCTCATCGGGCCGCCTCCATGACCTGCTGGGCGGCGAGGACGGCGCTCTGCGCGAGGATCCCCAGCTCCTTGTCCGGCACGGCCGTGGCGAGGGCTTCGAGGAGTGGGCCGCGGGGCGGGTCTGCGGTCGGATCGTGGAGCCATCCGAGGCCGTCCAGCATCACGGCCATGACGTCGCCGATGTCCATGCTGAAGCTGCGGCCAGCGGGCGTACGGAACTGCATGCGGTGGACGTTCCGGGACGCTTCCAGGGCTTGCAGGCGGCCGAGTTGCTGGCGGCGGTTCACCGGTCGCGCCTGTCGGCTTCGAGGGCGGTGAGCCGCTCCTCCAGGTCGAGGGACTCGCGGAGGGCGAGGGTGGCGTCAAGGAGGACTTTCGCGGCCTGTACGCGGGCCTGGCCGCGTTCGGTGTCGAGGGCGTCCACGAGGGTGTCCACGGCCTTGACGGCCCCGGCAGCGAGGCGGCCCACGGCGAGACGGAGGAGTTGCGTGCGGGCCTCGGCGACGTCCTGGGTGAACTGCTCGTCCTCACGCCAGCGGAGGACCGTGCGGGTCGAGACGCCGGCGTCGGTGGCGGCCTGGGCGTTACTCCGGCCCTGGGCCAGGGCGAGGACGGCGGCGGGCTTGGCGGTGGCGGTCATGGGGTCCTTTCCGGGAGATCAGGGGCGGCGGTCGGGGCCTCGCGTGCGCGCGCGAGACGGGAGCCGCCGCGACCGGACGTTCAGATGGGGGTGTTGTCGCCGATCTGCTGGCGGGTCTGGTCGAGGGCGGCGAGGAGTTGGAGGTGGTCGTCGTCGGTGCGGGTCCAGCCGTTGAGGGCGATGGCGACGTGCATGAGGACGTCGTGTCGTGTGGCGCCGGCCTGTAGGAGGTCTCGGGCTTCGTGGCCGAGTCGGAAGAGGCGTTGGCGGAGGAGGTCGGTCACGGGGTGCTCCTGGCGGCTCGGAGGGTGTCGGGGAGGCTGCTGAGGGTGCCTTCGAGGACGGGGCATCCGTCGTCGTGGTGGATGACCAGGTGGGGGTTTCCGTGCTTGTCGGTGCGGGCTTCGGTTTCGCTCGTGCAGTGGCCGCAGCGGTAGTTCGCGATGACGAGGGCGATGAGGTCTGCGGGTCCGGCGATGAGGTTGGACATGGGGTTCTCCTTCAGCACATGACGTGGCGGTCGTGGCCTTGTGAGGCCCATTCGGTGTCGAGTTCGCCGCCGCAGACAGAGCAGGCCGGCGGTTCCGCCGCCGCCGGTTCCCTCTCTAGAAGGAGAGAGGGAACCACCGGCGCGCACGGGGGTGGTGTCTGTGTGTTCCCAACCGGTGCGGAACCGGTTTGACCTGCTCTTTTCCCGGTGTTGGTTCCGGTGTCGGGAACCGCCAGAGCGGTTTGGTCAGGGAACCGCTCCTGGCACCGGTCCTTGCGGAAGTTCGCAACCTCCTGAAGCTTTTCGTCGCGGGCGGGGATGCCCAGCTTCTGGAGCTCGGTACGGAGTCGTCGGCGCCCGTAGTCGCTGGGCACATTCGCGGCGTCGAGGCGGGCGGCCAGCCACTCCACCGACCCTTCGAGGGGCTCCCGGTTGGCGACGGCGTCGAGGGAGACCAGCACGAGGGACGTGACGGGTCGGCCGTCGGGCTTGAACTCTCCGTTGAGGGAGATCTTCCGCAGGCCGAACTGCTGCCCGTCGCCCTCTTCCTCGTCCTTCTGCTTGCCGCTCTTCACGGTCAGTACGAAGTTGGAGAGCCGGTCGCCCTTGCGGCTGATCATCAGCTCGGAGTGCAAGGCGCCCTTGACCGCCGATGCACCGCGGCCGTGCTCGCCCTGGTGTCCGGTGTGGTGGACGAGGGTGACGCAGGCGCCGGTGACCTCGCGGAGGCGGTCGAGGCGGGCAACGACGCGGCCCATCTCGGTGTTGGAGTTCTCCTCGATGCCGACCGTGATGCGCGCCTGCGTGTCGACGACGATGAGGGACGGCTCCATACGGCGCATCACCTCGGTGAGGACTTCCCATTCCGGGGCCATGGCCTGCACGGGCCGCGGCAGGAAGCGGACGTTGTCCATGCGCAGGCCGTGGTGCTGCTCCCATGCGCGGACGCGCTTGCGGATGCCTTCGGCGCCCTCGGCAACGAGGTAGACGACGGTGCCCTGGCGGACGTACTGACCGTGCCACTTCATGCCGGTGCCGATGTGCGCGCACACGTCGAGGAGCACGAACGACTTGAACGTCCCCGACGGGCCGATTGCTCGGGCGAGGGTGTTGCGGTGGAGCAGGTCCCCGAGGAGGGGCTCCAGCGGCCTGAGCTTGTCGAGGCCGTCGGTGTCGAGGAGTTCGCCGGCCATGGCGGCCACGCACTTCTCGAAGTGCTCTTCGGAGGTCAGCTCCTCACCTTCGGTGGCGTCGGGCGTCGGGGCGGGGGCGCTCGTGGGGGTGTTGGCTGTCTGTTCGGGGATGCGCAGGCCCAAGTAGTCGTTCCGGGTGTCCGATCGGGCTGGGGGCGGCCAGGGGTGGCGGGGCTGCGCCATGCCAGCACGGAGTCCCGATTCGATGGTGGCGACCGCGCGGCCCTCCGGGTGATTACCGGCGCGTGCTGCGCCGAGGAGCGTCTCCCGAGCCTCGCCCTCCGGCAGGGCGTCCGCGCCGACCAGCGTCCCGACGTTGAACGCGGCGCGGTTGATCGTGTCGTTCTGCTCACCGTCGGCCGCGTGGACGATCGCGTCGCACTCGGCCTGCACAGCCTTCTGCGTGTACGCGTCCTGGCTGCCGACCGGCGCCACGAATGCACCCGGAGGCGGCGCAGGACGGGGCGGTGCGGGCCGAAGGAGAGCGAGGAGCCACTCCGGTGCGTCGACCGGATCGGGCCCGCCTCCGGGCGCGTACGGGCCCTTCGCCGACACGGAGGGCGGGGCGACGACCTGCCCGCCCTCTGCGCGGATGTCGAGGCCGGCGCCGAGCTTGCCCGCGCTGTTCCGCGGGTTGAAACCGGGCCAGTTCCAGAGGAAGTGCAGACCCCCCGACCCGGTACCGTGCCAGCGGGTCTCCGGCAGGTCGCCGTACTGCGCCTGCAATGCGGCGAGGCTGTCGAAACCGCCGCTGTCCGGGTCGACGTCGAGGACGAAGATGCCGGAGGCCTCGCCGGTCGCGATGCCGATGTTGGCATTGGGGCGCTGGCTCCACCACGCGGTGATCTGCTGGTCGTCGGCGCTGGCGTTGGCTTGCCAGGCGCCGTGTACCGGGTGCTTGCCGCCCTGCCGGTAGTCGTGCTTGGGGTCCTGTTTGAGGTTCCCGCAGGTGCACTTGCCGTCGACGACGTGGTGCAGGGGAAGAACTCTCCAGCCGCGTTTGCCGTACCACCGGGCGAACTCGATCATCGGCGGAACGGCGTTCACCGGGGCGGCGGGACCCGGGTTGTCGACGTGCGTGGTCAACGTGCTGACTCCGTCTTCTCCGTCGCGATCTCCTCGGCGAGAGCCAGGAGGTCAGCAACCCAGCCGCGGGCGGCCGTGCGTACGGCGTGTGCGGACGGCTGGTCTTCGAGGTCGGCTCGGATGGAGCCCATGGTCATGACCCGACGGGCGTGCTCGGCGCGTGCGCGCCTCAGGAGCGGGTCGGTGTGAGGGCAGAGCGGCCAGTGCCCGCCGGGCACGCCCGAAGGCCCTGCCGCGGGTGCGGCAGGGCGATCGGTCGTGCGGGTCGTCGTCACCGACCGGCCTCGGCCTGTACGCCGCTGATCAGCTCGGCGACCTCGGCGAGCACGGCCTTCGAGTCACCGGCCCGCCAGATGAGGTTCCCCACGTAGTCGAGGAACTTCACGAAGTTCGGGTCCTGGCCGTGCTCGCTTTCCTTCATCTCGGCGATCTCGACGAGGACGGCGATCGCCCGCGGGGTGAGCGGGGGCAGGTCTTCCCGGCGGCAGGCCTTGATTGAGGCGGCCCGGTCGGCGGTGGGGTCCGCGAGCGGCTGTCCAGCGGGGGTGGTCGCGGCGATGCCGGCAACGGCCGCGCTGGTGGTGCGCCGGTCCGCGTTGTAGATGTCGAGATCCGTGCTCGCGAGGACAGGGAGGTTGGCGTTACGCTGCATGGTGAGTCTCCGATCTGCGGCGGCCGGGTTGCACCCCGGTCACTCGCTCTTCAGCTGGCGTGCTGGTAGGGGCTCTCGACAGACGGCGCTGGGGTTGGCCCCTCGGCGCCGCTGTCGTTTCCGGGTGCCTGTCGGCTGGCGAGGCCGAGTAGGGCGACGATCCGTCGGGCCTGCTGCTCTGTGAGCGGCCGTTCGGCGTAGATGTCGGACAGGGTGCGTGCGCTCATGCCGCGTCCCGCAGGGCGGCGATCGCCTCGGTGTAGGCCTCCAGGAACTTGCCTCGGGGCGTCCGGAGTCCGGCCTCCCAGAAGCTCACCGCCTGGCGGCTTACCCCGATCGCGTCCGCGAGTTCCTGCTGAGTCAGCCCAGCCGTTGCGCGAAGCGCTCGGCGCTCGCTCGGCTCGGGCAACCCCCGGCGAACATGCAGGCGGGATCGAACCCGCTCAGCGACTGTTGCGGTCATGTGGCCAACTCTGACAGACATGGGCACTGCATGCAACCACCCTTGACTGACCTGGTGAGCTGACGTGGCTCGTTGACTCAACGTGGCGCCACTTGAGATGGTGATCCGGTGACTACTCCCGAGACCCCGGGCCCCAAATCCACCGCTACGGGCGGCGACCTGCGCCTGAACGTCGACATCGACAGAACCGGCGACGCCAACCGCTTCACGTTCCGCTCAGCACCGGCCGACCCCTCAGCCTGGCGCGCATCCGGAGACGTCGTGCGCGGCCACCAGGGCCTGAAGATCACTCGCCTAGAGGTCACCTGCCCCGACGAGCACCCCAGCGGCATCACGGGCGGCCTGATGCGCCAGATTCCCCTAGGGACCCTGCTAGACCACGTACGCGGCGCCATCGCCCTGCACGACATCCCGCGGGTCACGCAGATCGATGCCCCTTCCGTACCCAGCGGCGGGCGCACAGTCATGAGTGACGCTCTCCTGCGGTCGGTCGCCTCCGCATACCTCCGAGAGACCGCACCAGGCCGGCCAAGCGGGGCGGTCCGGCGCATCGCCGAGGAGTTCGAGCGCCCAGAAGAGACGATCCGCACGTGGGTCGGCCGGGCTCGCAAGGCTGGATGGCTGGGGCCCTCGGTGAAAGGCCGCTCGGGTGCCGAGCCTGGCCCGCGGTTCTTCGAGCACGCCATGTTTGAGCGCGTGGACGGCTCGGAGCGGGTTCTCGCCCCCGCTGGCACAGAGAACTACCGCAAGATGTCGGAGTCGGAAGACTGGGTCCGCTGGTCAGACGAGAAGACCGCCGAGTACAAGCAGCAAATCCAGGAGCGGCACGAAGCCCTGCCCACCGAGGAGTAGACCCGGGGAACGACGAAGGCCCGGCATTTCGCCGGGCCTTCGTCACGCGTCCAGCGGCACGAGCCGGCCGGGGTTGAACTTGTTCCCGTAGCTGCGGTCGTGGGGGAGCACGTCGTAGCCGGGCACCAGGGCAAGGATGACGTCGCGCCGTTCCGCCGGGGTCAGGCGCCCCCAACCGGTCGTCACATCGCCCTCCAGGAGCGCGCGGAGCACCCTCGGCGCCCGGGAGTGGATGAGCGCCCGCGACTCCTTCACGCGAGCCTCCACGATCCGGCGAGCCTCGGTGTACTCCGGGAACGTGATCTCGCGCCGGGCCCACATGGCGGCCATCTGCTTGAGCTGCGCTTCGTCCTCGGCGAGCTCGGCGCGAGCGTCCGCGCTCGTCTCGGTGTCGGCGACGTGCCGCAGCTGCTCCAGGACGGCGGGCTTGCTCAGCAGCTCCAGAACCTGCCGCTCCACCTCGTCCTCGACGAACGCGGCCTTCACCGCGATCTTCCCGCAGCCCCCCTGCGGGGTGGCGCACCAGTACCGGACTCCGCCAGTGCCCTGCCACCCCATGAGCATGCGGCCGCAGAGCGAACAGCGGAGTACGCCGGTCAGCCACCGCTGGAGTGTGAGATCGACGCTCCGTGCGCGGCCGGCCAGGCGGGCACAGATCCGCTCCCACGTCTCGACGGGGATGATGGCCTCCCACACGGCCTTACCGACGATCTCGCCTTTGTAGGCGCGCAGGCCCGCCACGGACGGCTTCGTGACGACCGACCGGACGGACCGGTCGCCCCAGGGCTTCCCGGTCACCGTGGGTACCTTGCGGCGCTTCAGGTCGGCGGCGATGGAGTTCAGGCTCTCGCCGACCTCGGGCACGATCTTGGCGCGCTCCTCGTCGGTCCAGCCGTCCCACTCACCGAGGACCCGGGCGCCGATCTCGCGCAGGATGGCGGCCTCGGCCTCAACCGGCTCGTGCCCATCGGCGGTGTACCCGTAGCCGCGGAACCCTCCCCCACCGGGCTTGCCCTCGGCGGCGAGCTCCTCGTGCTTGCGGGTGACGCGCCGTGCGGTGTCTCGGCTGCTCTTGTTGGCCACGGCGACCATGACCCTCGCCATCGTGATGTTGGCGTCGTTGTCGAGCCGCAGGGAGCCCGTCACGGACTCCACGGGGATCCGGGGCCGGCGGGACTCGACGACGTCGATGAGGTCTTCGAGGTCGCGCGGGTCGCGGGCGACGCGGTCGAGGTCGTCAGCCATCAGACCGTCCGCCTCTCCCGAGGCGAGGAGCTCCAGGGCGCGGCGAAACCCTGGCCGTACGGTGCGCAGGGCGCTGGTCCCGTCGGGGAGCTTGATCTTGCGCCGCTTGAAGGCCGAGGTGTCGTCCTCGGGGATCACCTCGGCGATCTGCCAGCCGAGCCGCTCGGCGAGCGCGCGTCCGTCGTCCTCCTGGCGGCCGATGCCCTTGGAAAACTCAGCGCGGCGCCGCTTCCCCTCACCCTCGGCGCCGGCCTCCTCGACGTCGTCCTCGGGCTTGCGGTAGCTGATTCGAACAAGCAGGACTGCTCTCGTCGGCTTCATAGCCATAGGTTAGCGGGTACATGTAGGATCACCGATCCCGTTGACCTGTCGGAGCTCCTCCACGGAGCGGAAGCCCCCGCGGGCCGTGCGGAAGTCCACGATGTGCTGCGCGAGGACCGGGCCGACCCCCGGCAGGCCGTCCAGTTGCTCCGCCGTGGCCGTGCCGAGGCTCAGCGGCCCCGCCCCCGGACCTCCACGGCCCGTCGTCGGCGGCGGTGGGGCCGGAGCACCCACCAGCACCTGCTCGCCGTCCATCAGGACTCGGGCCCGGTTCAGGCCGGTGGTGTCCGTCCCGGGCCGCACTCCCCCGGCGGCGGCCAGGGCGTCCTCCACCCGCGAGCCGGGAGGCAGCTTGCGCACCCCCGGGTCACGGACCTTGCCGCTGACGTCCACCAGGATGGGACCGGCACCGGAGCCGGGGCCCGCCCGCGCCACGGTCGGGGACGGCAGGGCGGCCGCCGCGGGCGCCACCACGGCGGGTGCGGTCACCGGCCGGGGCCGGGCCGCCCCGTACTGCTGCACGGCGAACCCGACGGCGACGACGAGCACCACCGCGACGGCTGCCACCGTGCGCGGCTCCACCCCGCAGCGGGTCTGCAGCCACACGGGCAGCCGTTCCCGCACCGCGAGCCACCGCAAAGCCCCGCCGGGCGCCGGCTCCCCACCCTCGGACGGAGCAGCCGCCTCGCCCCGGCCCGGCTCACCGGCGCCCCGGCCCGCCCGATCGGGACCGGCCGGCGGATCCGGCCGGGCAACGGCCTCGGGCCCGGCACCGGCGGCGCCGGCGTCCGGTGGCGCCTCCCCGGTCGGCGGCGGCGGAGCCCCCGGAGGGCGGACCGGTCCGAGCAGGGCCTCGGCCCGGCGCCGCATGACCTCGGGGTCGGGGCGGCCGGGCCGCGGTCCGCGGCGATGCCGCAGACGGCCGTCGGAGAGGCGGGGACGGCCGGGGCCACTGGTGGCGCCGGCGGGACCTGACGTGCGCGTACGAAGAGTCATGCCACGACGGTAGGGCCGCGCCGCGACCCGCGTTCGGAAGCCTCAATTCCGGTGGATGGCCCGGCCGTTGTGGATATCCCCGTCACTCGATCCAGTGATCAGCGCGGGGAGACGACCGCAGCCAGCAACCCCGGTCCGGTGTGGGCCCCGATCACCGCGCCGACCTCGCTGACGTGCAGCTCGACCAGCCCGGGGATGCGCTCGCGAAGCCGCTGCGCGAGCTTCTCCGCACGCTCCGGGGCCGCGAGGTGGTGCACGGCCACGTCGACGGGGCCGGAGGCGGCACGCTCGACGGCCAGCTCCTCCAGGCGGGCAATGGCCTTGGAGGCCGTACGCACCTTCTCCAGCATCTCGATCCGCCCGCCGTCCAGCGTCAGCAGCGGCTTGACCGCGAGCGCCGAGCCGAGCAGGGCCTGCGCGGCACCGATGCGGCCGCCGCGGCGGAGGTAGTCGAGGGTGTCGACGTAGAAGTACGCGGACATGCCGGCGGCCCGCTTCTCCGCGGCGGCAACGGCCTCGTCGAGGGACCCCCCGGCTTCGGCCACCTCCGCCGCGGCCAGGGCGCAGAAGCCCAGGGCCATGGCGACCATGCCGGTGTCGACGACGCGGACGGGCACCGTGGCGGTCTTCGCGGCGAGCACGGCGGCGTCGTAGGTGCCGGAGAACTCCGCCGACAGGTGCAGGCTGACGATGCCGGTCGCACCGGCCTCCACGGCGGCCCGGTAGGCCCGGACGAAGTCCTCGGGACTGGGGCGGGAGGTGGTGACCGAGCGGCGCTTCTGCAGGGCCAGGGCCAGGCTCCTGGCCGAGATCTCGGTGCCCTCTTCCAGGGCCTCGTCGCCGAGGACCACGGTCAGCGGGACGGAGGTGATTCCGTGCCGCGCCATGGCCGGTTGGGGCAGGTAGGCCGTGGAATCCGTGACGATCGCGACATGGCGGGACATGAGGCGGAGGTTACCGGCAGTGGGGGTGTTCCGGCAGCCCGGGTCTGCCGGTGGCCCTCCGGGTGCCCCGGGCTGCCGGGCTCCCGCCCAGGTTCGCCGGGCTCCCGCCCGCGGTTCCACCGGGTCCGCCGCTGCGACGGCTGTGGGTGGTCGGCCCTGCGGGGCTGGGTCCCCTACCCGCCCTTCCACCGTTCCCCGGGCGCTGCCCGGACCCGCGCCTCAAACGCCGGCGAGGCTGGGGGTGTCCCGGGGCACTGCCCGGACCTGCGCCTCAAACGCCGGCGAGGGGGTGTCCCGGGGCACTGCCCGGACCTGCGCCTCAAACGCCGGCGAGGCTGAGTGGGAGCCCCGGGCTGCGCCCGGACCCCCCTGGGGCGCCGCCCCAGGCCCTGCGCCTCAAACGCCGGCGAGGCTGGGGGTGACCCGGGCGCCGGCCGGGCTGGAAAGCCCCCGGGGCCTGCGGCTCAGGTCGTTGCTTCCGGGCGGCGGGTCTTCTGCCAGGGGTACTGGGGGGTGGGGGTGGGTTCCGAGAGGGCTGCGGGCTGGGGGGTGTCCCATGCGGGGGGCGCGGGCGTCGGCGTGGCGTGGGGGAGGTCGTCCGCCGGGGCGCGGGACCAGTCCCGCAGGGCGCCCGACTCGACGTCGATCTGGGCCGACAGGTGCGACAGGTCGTCTTCCGCGAAGCGCCGCGCACGGTCGCGCGCCGCCCAGCGCAGCGAGTCCGAGGCCTGGGTGATCTGCGCCGTGCGCTCCCGCAGCTCCGGCAGGACCGCCGCGATCCGCTGCCGGTCGGGCTCCGCCTCCATGCGCTTCAGTTCGTCGTCGAGTTCGTGTCCGTGCGCGCTCAGCCGCTCGAACAGCCCGATCGACTCCTTCAGCGAGGCGTCCGTCTGGACCCCCTGGTACAGCGCCTGCTGCGTCGCCCGCATCGAGTTCCGCAGGTCCAGCCGCAGCGTGGCCAGCGCGCCGGGGACACCGACCTGGCCGAAGCTGCGGGCCTTCAGGGTGGTGTCCTCCACCGTGCGGCGGGCCTGGGTGATGGTGCGGTCCACGCCGCGCGCGGCGGCCTTGACCACCTTCGTCGTCACGTAGACACCGAGCCCCAGGAAGGCGAACAGCAGCACCAGGGCCACGATGATAAAAGCCGCCTCCATGAGGGTCCCTTCCCCAGCCGTTTACGTCCCTTCCACCGTAAACGCCACGGGCAGGCCGCGGGTTCCAATCGAACCCCCAACCTGCCCGTACGGGAATACCCCTAGACCCGTCAGACGACGATGTTCACCAGCTTCGGCGCGCGCACGATCACCTTGCGGATCTCCGCCCCGCCCAGCGCCGCCACGACGGCCTCGTCGCCCAGCGCCAGCTGCTCCAGCTCGGCGTCGGAGATGGCCGGAGGCACCTCCAGGCGGGCCTTGACCTTGCCCTTGATCTGGACGACGCACGTGACGCTCTCGTCCACGACGTACGCCGGGTCGGCGACCGGGAAGTCCTGGTGGACGACCGACTCGGCGTGGCCCAGGCGCTGCCACAGCTCCTCGGCGATGTGCGGCGCCAGCGGGGCAACCAGCAGCACCAGCCGCTCCGCGACCGAGCGCTCCAGCGGGCGGCCCGCCTTCGTCAGGGTGTTGTTCAGCTCGGTGATCTTCGCGATGGCGGTGTTGAACCGCAGGCCGGCCATGTCGCCGCCGACCCCGTCGATCGCCTTGTGCAGGGCGCGCAGGGTGGCCTCGTCGGGCTCCCCGTCGACGACCGTCACGGCGCCGGTCTCCTCGTCCACCACGTTGCGCCACAGGCGCTGCAGCAGCCGGTACTGGCCGACGACGGCACGGGTGTCCCAGGGACGCGAGACGTCCAGCGGGCCCATCGCCATCTCGTACAGGCGCAGGGTGTCCGCGCCGTACTCCGCGCAGATCTCGTCCGGCGTGACGGCGTTCTTCAGGGACTTGCCCATCTTGCCGTGCTCACGCTTGACCGGCTGGCCCTGGTAGAAGTAGCCGCCGTCCCGCTCCTCGACCTCGGCCGCCGGCACGTAGACACCGCGCGCGTCGGTGTACGCGTACGCCTGGATCATGCCCTGGTTGAACAGCTTGTGGAACGGCTCCACCGAGGAGACGTGCCCCAGGTCGAACAGCACCTTGGACCAGAACCGCGCGTACAGCAGGTGCAGCACCGCGTGCTCGGCGCCGCCCACGTACAGGTCGACGCCGCCGTGCGGCTGGCCCTCGCGCGGGCCCATCCAGTACTGCTCGATCTCCGGGTCGACCAGGGCCGAGCCGTTGTGCGGGTCCAGGTAGCGCAGCTCGTACCAGCAGGAGCCGGCCCAGTTCGGCATGGTGTTGGTCTCGCGGCGGAAGGACCGCACCCCGCGACCGTCGCCCAGATCCAGCTCGACGTTGACCCATTCCTGGTTGCGCGACAGCGGGGTCTCGGGCTGGGAGGCCGCGTCGTCGGGCTCGAAGGTCCGCGGCGTGTAGTCGTCGACCTCCGGCAGCTCCAGCGGCAGCATCGACTCGGGCAGCGGGTAGGCGACGCCGTCCTCGTCGTAGACGATCGGGAAGGGCTCGCCCCAGTAGCGCTGGCGGCTGAACAGCCAGTCGCGCAGCCGGAAGTTGACGGTCCCCTCGCCGATGCCGCGCTCGGCCAGCCAGTCGGTGATCGCGGCCTTGGCCTCGACCACGCCCAGGCCGTCCAGCGAGATGCCCTCGCCCGTCGAGTTGACGATCGTGCCGTCGTACGAGGTGAAGGCGGTCTCCCACTCCAGCGGGTCGGCGTCGCGGTCGTCCGTGGGCTGGACGACGCAGCGCATCGGCAGCTCGAAGGCGCGCGCGAACTCGAAGTCGCGGCCGTCGTGGGCCGGGACGGCCATGATCGCGCCGGTGCCGTAGCCCATCAGCACGTAGTCCGCGATGAAGACGGGGACCAGGTCGCCGCTGACCGGGTTGGTCGCGTACGCGCCGGTGAAGACACCGGTCTTGTCCTTGGCCTCGGCCTGCCGCTCGACGTCCGACTTCGCGGCGGCCTGCTTGCGGTACGAGTCCACGGCCTCGGCCGGGGTCGCGTTGCCGCCGGTCCACAGCTGGTGGGTGCCCTCGGGCCACTCCGCCGGGACGATCTTCGAGACCAGCTCGTGCTCGGGGGCCAGCACCATGTAGGTGGCGCCGAACAGCGTGTCGGGGCGGGTGGTGAAGACCGTGATGGCTTCGCCGTCGCCGACCGCGAAGTCCACGCGCGCGCCCTCGCTGCGGCCGATCCAGTTGCGCTGCTGCAGCTTGATGGCCTCGGGCCAGTCCAGTGCGTCCAGGTCGTCGATCAGGCGGTCGGCGTAGGCCGTGATCCGCATGTTCCACTGGCTCAGCCGGGACTTGAAGACGGGGAAGTTGCCGCGCTCGGACCGGCCGTCGGCGGTGACTTCCTCGTTGGCCAGTACGGTGCCCAGCCCGGGGCACCAGTTGACGGGCGCGTCCGAGGCGTAGGCCAGCCGGTACCCGTTCAGCACGTCGGCCCGCTCGGCCGCGCTCAGCGCCGCCCAGGAGGCGCCGCCGGGCAGCTCGCGGGAGCCGTCCTCGAAGGAGGCGACCAGCTCGGCGATGGGGCGGGCCTTCGCGGCGTCCGCGTCGTACCAGGAGTTGTAGATCTGCAGGAAGATCCACTGGGTCCACTTGTAGTAGTCCGGGTCGATCGTCGCGAACGACCGGCGCCGGTCGTGGCCCAGACCCAGCCGGCGCAGCTGGACCTTCATGTTCTCGATGTTCGCCTCGGTCGACACGCGCGGGTGCGTGCCGGTCTGCACGGCGTACTGCTCGGCCGGCAGGCCGAAGGCGTCGAAGCCCAGGGTGTGCAGGACGTTGTGGCCGGTCATCCGCTGGTGGCGGGCGAAGACGTCGGTGGCGATGTACCCGAGCGGGTGGCCGACGTGCAGGCCCGCACCCGAGGGGTACGGGAACATGTCCATGATGAACTTCTTCGGGCGCGCCACCATGGCCGCGTCGCCGGCCAGGTCACCGGTCGGGTTCGGGGCCTCGTACGTGCCCTGCGCGTCCCATACGTCCTGCCAGCGTGCCTCGATGTCGGCGGCCACGGCAGCCGTGTAACGGTGCGCCTCGGCCGCCTCGGGGGCCGGGGTGTTCGTCTCGCTCATGATTCCTGAAGCTCCATCGATCGTCTCTGCCGGTTCTGCTGCCCAAACGAAAAAACCCCTCGCACAGGAGGGGGCGCCGCGCCGGGCCGACCGCTTCGTGGGGTCGGAACTGTTCAGCGCGGCTCGGTAAGCAGAAGGCGTACGGCACGCATGGCGTCAGGGTACCGCAGCGGCCCCCAGCGGTGCTCGGGCCTTCCGGCCGGTGGACGCACGGCCCGGGCACGGGCCCACGCGCGACCACGACGACGCCCGGCGACGCACAACGCCGCACGACGGCACACAACGAGAAGCGGGCCACCGTTTCCGGTGGCCCGCTTCTTTACTGTGGAGCTATGGAGAATTGAACTCCAGACCTCCTGCATGCCATGCAGGCGCTCTACCAACTGAGCTATAGCCCCTTGTCCTACCTGCCGCTTCCTGGCCCGTTTCCGGTTCCCCTTGGCGACATCCCAAACAGTACACGGTGTTGGCCCTGGTCCAAAAATCGGTTTCCGCGAGCCTCGGGCCATGTCCGTTTCGCGGAGATTCACCACATGGCCCTGCGCGTTGTCCGACCCCGCGTCACGCACGCGCGAACTGGTAGAACCGCTTCAGCGTGCAGTGCTCGTCGAGCAGCCGCCCGTAGATCGGCTCGCCCTCCAGCTCCCGGTACGTCTCGATCGGGTCGCCTTTTATGATCAGCGCCCGCGCGCATTCCTCGCACCAGTACTGGTAGTCGGGATTGACCGGCTCCATGTCCCGCACGATCGGCGTGCCGTTGTTGCACCAGTCGCACCGCCGCCGGTGTGCACCCATCCGTCAGCGACTCCCTCCCGCGTCGGGCCGTCGTGTCCCCCTCCGGCCGTCCGATTCTGCCACGCCGGTGCCCGCTCGGGCAGCTGTGGACAAAAGCAAAGATCCCGCCCCCTGTTGGGGACGGGATCTTGATTGTGGAGCTATGGAGAATTGAACTCCAGACCTCCTGCATGCCATGCAGGCGCTCTACCAACTGAGCTATAGCCCCGCTCTCCGCGACGCTCCCCCCGTTTCCGGTGTTCTGCGCTGCGAACAAGAAGAACTCTAGCCTGTGACCAGCCGGAAAGTGAAATCCGGGTGGGAGCCGCTCCGGAGTGGGCTCAGTCGTCGTCGCCGAGCACCGGTTCGGGCAGCGTGCCGGCGTTGTGTTCCATCAGCCGCCAGCCGCGCGCGCCCTCGCCCAGCACGGACCAGCAGCAGTTGGAGAGCCCGCCCAGGCCCTCCCAGTAGTACGCCTCCAGGCCCAGCAGGCGGCCGATCGTCGTACGGATGGTGCCGCCGTGGCTGACCACCACGAGCGTGCCGCCGGGGGGTAGCCGGTCGGCGTGTTCCAGCACCACCGGCGCGGCCCGGTCGGCGACCTCGGTCTCCAGCTCGCCGCCACCGCGGCGGACCGCCTCGCCGCGCTTCCACGCCGCGTACTGCTCGCCGTACTTGGCCAGGATCTCGTCGTGCGTGAGGCCCTGCCATTCGCCGGCGTACGTCTCGCGCAGCGCCTCGTCGTGCGTCACCGCCAGACCCGTGACGGCCGCCAGCTCGGCAGCCGTGGCGGAGGCGCGCATCAGGTCCGAGGCGACGATGGCGTCGGGCTTCAGCGAGGCGAGCAGCCGGGCGGCACGGCGCGCCTGCGCCACACCGGCCTCGGTCAGCTCGATGTCCGTGGAGCCCTGGAAGCGCCGCTCCAGGTTCCAGGAGGTCTGGCCGTGCCGCCACAGGACGATCTTGCGGCCGGTCTTGCCGTGGGTCCCCGTCGCGCCGGTCGCGGTCGTACCGTCGTTCGTCGTGCTCAGAACAGATCACCGTCCAGTTCGTCGTCGCCCTGCGTGGCGCGCAGCGCGGCGTGCTCCTCGGCCTTGCCCTTGGTGAGCTTGGCGTCCTCGGGGAGCTCGATCTCGGGGCAGTCCTTCCACAGGCGCTCCAGCGCGTAGAAGACGCGCTCCTCGCTGTGCTGCACGTGGACGACGATGTCGATGTAGTCGAGCAGGATCCAGCGCGCGTCGCGGTCGCCCTCGCGGCGGACCGGCTTGGCGCCCAGCTCCTTCAGGAGCTTCTCCTCGATCTCGTCGACGATCGACTTGACCTGGCGGTCGTTGGGGGCCGAAGCGAGCAGGAAGGCGTCGGTGATCGACAGCACGTCGCTGACGTCGTACGCGATGATGTCGTGCGCGAGCCGGTCGGCCGCGGCCTGGGCGGCGGCGGTGATGAGCTCGATGGAGCGGTCCGTGGCGGTCACTGGCCATGCTTTCGGGTTGGCGGGCAGATCCTTACAAGGGTCTCATGTACCGCCGACACCGCCCGCGCGCAGCGTGCCGCGCGGGCGGAGCCGCACCCGAAGGGCGCGCCGCGAGGGGCCCCGGCGGGCCCCGGAGGGCTCAGGACGGCTTGTAGTCCTTGCCCAGGGTGACCACGACGTCGGCGTTCACCGCGTTCTCGGCCTTCTTCACGGCCGTCTCGGGCAGTCCCAGCGTCTTGGCGACCTCGATCGCCTTGTCCCGCTGGGCGTCGTCCTGGTACGTGATCTGCGACGCGGGCGCGGTCTTGTCGGCCTTGCCGCCGTCGACGAAGGTGTAGCCGGCGTTGAGCAGGGCCGCCTTCGCCGCCGTGTTCGTCTTCTCGTCGCCGGTCGCGTCCTTCAGGCCGACCCGCGGCAGGGCGCCGGGCTGGGCCTCCGTGACGGAGCCGCCGAGGACCTCCTTGACCACCTTCTTGTTGGCATCGTCCGTGAGCCCGCCGTCCGGCTTCACCCCGAGCACGTCGGTGCGGTACGCGCCCACCTTGGCGTGCTCGCCGAGCTTGGACAGCAGCGCGCCCAGCGTCTGCGCGTTCAGCGCCGGGTCCAGGATCTGGCCGGTGGTCTCCACGGTCATCGCCGCCGACTTCGGATCGCCGGGCACCTTGCGCAGCAGGCCCAGCAGGACCTTGCCGAGCCGCTCCAGCTGCTTGGCCTCCGGCTCGCCCTGTGCCCGGTACGTGGCGTAGGCCACGGCCATCGCACCGCTGAGGCTCTGCTTCGGGCCCTGGCCGACGGCGGGCGCCTTCGCCGCGTCGTCCGCCGGAACGGCCACGTCGGTGTCGACCTCGATGCCGCCGACCAGCTCGACGAAGTTCTCCAGGAAGGGGGTGTCCAGCCGCCAGGTGCCGCCGATGCGGGTGCCGAAGACCGAGTCGAGGGATTCCCGTACGCCCAGACCGCCGTCCTCGACGGCCTTGCCCAGCTGTGCGGCGGTGCCGTCGTCCCGGGTGACGTTCAGGGTGTTCGGCACGAGGACGGTGGCGCCCTGCTTGGTGGTCACGTTGTCGACGAGGAGCGCCGTGGAGGTGCCGCCCTTCTTGGTGTTGTGCAGGTGCACGACGATCATGTCGCGCTTCTGCGGGCCCGTGGCGGACGCGCCGTTCGAGGCCTTGCCGGGGCCCTCCAGGAAGGGCAGCTTGCCCGCGTACCAGAGGTAGCCCATGCCCGCGACGACGAAGAGGGCCAGGACGACGATCAGCGCCACCACCCGGTTGCGGCCGCGCCGGCGGGCCTCCTCGCGGCGCTCGGTGCGGCTCTCGGTGAAGGCGAGCCAGTCGATGACGTCCTCGGAGTCCTCGTCCGGCTGGTCGATGAAGGCGAACTGCTCGGTGCGGTACGAGGGCCCGTGCTCCTGGCCGCCCTGGTCCTGTGCGCCCGGCCCGTCAGCCCGGCGGGGCTCCGGGACCTGCGGGGCGGCCGGACGGTACTCCGGCTCGGGCGCGGGGGCCCGCAGGGGGGCCTGCGCCGGGGCCTCGGGGGCCACCTGCTGCGGGATCCACTGCTGGGTGGCCTGGGTGTCGTACTGCTGTCCCGCCTGGGTGTCGTACCCGTACTGCGGGACCTGGGAGGTCTGGGAGGCCTGGGGGTACTGCTGCTGGGGCTGCTGCGGGTAGTACTGCGGCGCCTGCTGCTGGTGCTGCGGGGCCTGCGGGGCCTGCTGCTGGCCGTAGCCCTGGTAGTCGTAGCCGTAGCCCTGCTCGTACTGCTGCTGCTCGTAGGGGGGCTCCGCGTCGGCGGCGGGCTGCGCGGGCACCTGGCCGTACACCGGCCGCCCGTACGCGTCGTAGCCGACGAGCTGCTGCTCCTGGCCGGCATACGGGTCGTACGGCTCGTGTCGGTCGTTCACCGCGGGGCCCCTCTCTCCGGAAGCTCAGGCTCCCCGGTACAGCTCACGCTTGTCGATGTAGCGGACCACGCCGTCGGGCACGAGGTACCAGACAGGATCCCCCTTGGCCACGCGGGCACGGCAGTCCGTGGACGAAATGGCCAGCGCCGGAACCTCGACGAGGGAGACGCCCCCCTCGGGCAGGCCGTCGTCGGTGAGCACGTGGCCCGGCCGGGTGACGCCGATGAAGTGCGCGAGGGCGAAGAGCTCCTCGGCGTTGCGCCAGGTCAGGATCTGCGCGAGGGCGTCGGCGCCGGTGATGAAGAAGAGGTCGGCGTCGTCGTTGAGGGCGCTCAGGTCCCTCAGGGTGTCGATCGTGTACGTCGGGCCGCCGCGGTCGATGTCGATGCGGCTCACCGAGAACTGCGGGTTCGACGCGGTCGCGATGACCGTCATCAGATACCGGTCCTCGGCGGACGACACGGCCCGCTGCGACTTCTGCCACGGCTCGCCGGTCGGTACGAACATCACCTCGTCGAGGTGGAACAGCGCGGCCACCTCACTGGCGGCCACCAGGTGTCCGTGGTGGATCGGGTCGAATGTCCCGCCCATCACCCCGAGCCTGCGCTTGACCGGGCCGGTCGGCATTTCCTGCTCTCCCATGAGCGCAGAGCCTACTGGCCCGGTGACGCGGCAGGGACCCGCCTACGGGCGCGTACTCGGCGTATGGCGGTTCAGCGGTCCCGGTTCATGCGCGTGGTGACCCACAGCATCAGGAAAAGGATGACGAGGGCCGCACCACCGGTCAGGTACGGGTTCAGGCTGTCGTGGTTGCCGCCGTGCTGCTCGGCTCCCTCGGAAGCGAGGACGACCAGGTTGTGGGCGGTGGAGGCGAGGCTCATCAGGCAGGTACCTATCGAGTCGGGGAGCGGGCGGAGATTTCGCTCACATCGTATGCGGGGGCCTGGGGCACGCTCACGTCGACTCAGGCGTTGGAGAGGATAGACGGGCGGTCAGCCGCACACACCAACGGGGAGGGCGCTATGACGGGGACGGGATTCGAGAAGGCACCGGCGCGGGACCGCAAGAGGTTCCCCGGTATTTCCTCACGGGCGTACGAGCATCCGGCGGACCGGTCCGCGCTCGTGGCCCTGCGCAAGCTGACCGGCTTCGACACGGTCTTCAAGGCGCTCAGCGGGCTGCTGCCGGAGCGCAGTCTGCGACTGCTCTTCCTGTCGGACTCCGTCCGGGTGGGCGAGACGCAGTTCCCGCACCTGCACACCATGCTCCTGGACGCCTGCTACATCCTGGACCTGGAGAAGGTCCCGCAGATGTACGTCCAGCAGGACCCGAAGCCCAATGCCATGTGCATCGGGCTGGACGAGCCGATCATCGTGGTCACCACGGGCCTCGTCGAGCTGCTCGACGAGGAGGAGATGCGGGCGGTGGTGGGCCACGAGGTGGGCCACGCCCTGTCGGGGCACGCCGTCTACCGCACGATCCTGCTGTTCCTGACGAACCTGGCGCTCAAGGTCTCCTGGATCCCGCTGGGCAACGTGGCGATCATGGGGATCGTGACGGCGCTGCGCGAGTGGTTCCGCAAGTCGGAGCTGTCGGCGGACCGGGCGGGGCTGCTGGTGGGACAGGACGTGCACGCCTCGATGCGCGGGCTGATGAAGCTCGCGGGCGGCAACCACCTCCACGAGATGAACGTCGACGCGTTCCTCGCCCAGGCCGAGGAGTACGAGCGCGGCGGCGATCTGCGCGACTCCGTGCTGAAGATCCTCAACATGCTGCCCCGGACGCACCCCTTCACGACGGTGCGGGCGGCCGAGCTGAAGAAGTGGTCGCAGAACAGGGACCACCAGCGGATCATGGACGGCCACTACCCCCGGCGCGAGGACGACAAGGACACCTCGGTGACCGACTCCTTCCGGCAGTCCGCCGCGCACTACGCCGACACGGTGCGCACGAGCAAGGACCCGCTGATGAAGCTGGTCGGCGACATCGCCGGCGGTACGGCGGACCTGGGCGGCAAGCTGAGGGACAGGTTCACGGGCACGGGCACGGGTGCCGCGGGCGACGGCAAGAGCACCGGCACCGGCACCGGCAAGGACGGGGCTACGGAGCAGGGCTGACGCCCTGCCCCGAGGCGGCCGGGGACGCCGGGGCCTGTGACTCCGGCGGCCCCGACGGCTCCGGCGCCGTCGTCGGCGCGAGCACGCCGCACAGCCCGGCCGTGCGGCGCGGGCTGCCGCTGGCGTACGGGTCGCTCGCGGCCGGGCCGGTGGTGGTGGGCCCGGCGCCGGCCGTCAGCGGGCGGAAGCCTCCTGCCGGGTCGGCGGAGCAGGCCTGCGGGCCCGCCATGACGTAGGCCGAGACGAGCTCCGCCCGCCGGGCCGTGAGGTCGTCCCGGTCGAAGCGCATCCGCAGCTCCCGGCGGACGGTGAAGAGCGAGGCCCCGTCCGCCGCGGCCGGCTGGCCGGTGGCCGGGCGCACGGCGTAGACGAAGGTGTGGTCGGAGGTCACCTCCAGGGCGTTCGGGGCGGTCTCCGCTGCCGCGAGGACCCCGCTGACCCGGACCCGGGTGTCGGCCACCACGGCGGTCGCCGGGTCGAAGCGCACGAGCCAGCCCGTGACGGAGTGCCGCCCGTTGCCGGCCGGGACGAGCATGCTCTGGTCGAACTGCGTCAGCTGGTCGGGGTCGAGCAGGACGCGCACCGGCCGGGAGGCCTCGCCGGACAGCACGTCGGGGTCCAGCGAGGACTGCACCAGGTAGTCCTTGGCGATGGTGAGCGCCGTCTGGACCTGCTGCTCGGTGAAGTGGCGGGTGCGGCGCACGGCGGGGAAGGTGATCCCGGCCGCCCCGATCCGGTACTGGGCCGCCGGACTCTGCGCGTACAGGTCGGCGGGCCGGCCGCCGGGCACGGGCGCGGAGGGCGCGAGCGGGACGACGGTGCTGCTCATCGCCCCGGCCGGGTTCCCGGCGGGCGGCACGTAGGGATTGCGCAGGCCCATGTAGACGGCGCCGGCGAGCGCCAGGGCGATGCACAGCACGATGATCCGGCCCTGCCGGGCCGCACCGCCGCCGGAGCCCGTGCGGGGTCCCGGATGGCCTCCGCCGGCCGACCAGATCGAGCGGCTCCGTACCGCGCGGGCGTGCTCGCCCATGCGCTCCTGCGCCGAGTACTCCTGGAGCCGGGCAGCCCGGACGAAGTCCTCGTCGAACACCACCGACCGGTACTCGTCGGCCCGGAACTCGTCATCGGCCCCGCCGGCGCCCTCGGGGGTGCCGTTCGGCGGATCTCCGTGCATGGCCATCGCTTCTCCCCGCTGTCCCCGCTCCAGAGAAGCCCCCGGCTCCGGCGATGGGGAGCGGGGTCGTACCTTCAGGGTTGGCGGATGGCGCGGTCCATAAACGCTCCGGCGCCGGCGACTTCACCCATCGGGGTGCTGGCGGGGGCCGGAGCGGGTTCCGCGTCGCTCGCCGCGCTGCGGTACACCGCGCTGAAGGCGAGCGCGATCATGCCGAGGCCCATCACGAAGGCGAGCACCCAGGCGACCGGGCGCAGCCACGGCGAGCGGCCGCGGTAGGGGCGCAGGCTGCCGCCGTACGCCCCGTACGGGCCGTCCCCGGGGCCTGCTCCGTGGCTGTGGTCGTGGTCCCAGCCGGGGTCCTCGGAGTGGTGGCCGTCGGCGCCGCCGTAGGCGTACGCGTCGTACTCCTCGTCGCCCGTCCAGCCGCCGGCGAAGGCGGCGCGGGCGGCCTCGGCCGCCTCGGCGCGTGCCCGGTCGCCGGCCCGCTGGCGCTCTGCGGCGCTCGGTTCACGGATCTCGGCGTTCCGGACGAAGTCCTCGTCGAACACCACGGAGGCGAAGTCCTCGTCCGCGCCTCCGCGGTCTTCCGCATGCTCGTCGGGCTCCCCGTCGTCCGGGAACGGTTTGCCCCCCACGTCGTCCGGCACGGAACCAGCGTAGACCTGAGGGGCACCTTTGGGCAGGGCGTAGGCCGAAATCCGGCCACACCGTGTCCAGAGGTCGACTACCGTACGTGACCGTCGCCGGTGACGATGTACTTGGTCGAGGTGAGCTCGGGAAGCCCCATCGGGCCCCGGGCGTGCAGCTTCTGCGTGGAGATGCCGATCTCCGCGCCGAAGCCGAACTGACCACCGTCCGTGAACCGCGTGGAGGCATTCACGGCAACCGTGGTCGAGTCGACCAGCTGGGTGAAGAGGCGGGCGGCGGCCTGCGAGGTGGTGACGATCGCCTCGGTGTGGCCGGAGGTCCAGCGGCGGATGTGGGCGACGGCCTCGTCGAGGGAGTCCACGACACCGGCGGCGATGTCGTACGAGAGGTACTCGGCGGCCCAGTCCTCGTCGGTGGCCGGGAGAGCGGTGACCTTGGAGTCCTCCGCGTACGCGAGCACCCGCTCGTCTCCGTGGACGGTCACGCCGGCGTCGGCGAGGGCGTCCAGGGCGAGGGGCAGGAAGGCGTCGGCGATGTCCCGGTGGACGAGCAGGGTCTCCGCGGAGTTGCAGACGGAGGGGCGCTGGGCCTTGGAGTTGACGAGGATGTCCACGGCCATGGCCAGATCGGCCTGGGCGTCCACGTAGACGTGGCAGTTGCCGGTACCGGTCTCGATGACCGGGACGATGGATTCCTCGACGACGGTCTTGATGAGCGAGGCGCCGCCGCGCGGGATGAGGACGTCGACGAGGCCGCGGGCGCGCATCAGCTCGCGGACGGAGTCGCGGGACTCGCCCGGCACGAGCTGGATGGCGTCGGCGGGGAGCCCCGCCGAGACGACGGCGTCGCGCAGGATGCCGACGAGGGCGGTGTTGGAGGCGTAGGCCGAGGAGGAGCCGCGCAGCAGGACGGCGTTGCCGGACTTCAGGCACAGCGCGGCGGCGTCGACGGTGACGTTGGGGCGGGCCTCGTA
Source organism: Streptomyces sp. NPDC104226 (assembly GCF_055584085.1). Lineage (NCBI taxonomy): Bacteria > Bacillati > Actinomycetota > Actinomycetes > Kitasatosporales > Streptomycetaceae > Streptomyces > Streptomyces sp. NPDC104226. The sequence goes on along the minus strand of NZ_JBVJMS010000015.1, from coordinate 131,478 downwards.
GATGATGCCGACGACGCCGAGCGGGACACGGATCTGGCGGAGGTCGATCCCGTTGGGGAGGGTGGAGCCGCGGACGACCTCGCCGACGGGGTCGGGCAGGGCCGCGACGTCGCGGACGTCGGAGGCGATGGCCGCGATGCGGTCGGGGGTGAGGGTGAGACGGTCGATGACGGTCTCGCTGGTCCCGGCGGCGGCCGCCTTCGCCGTGTCGACGGCGTTGGCCTCGACGATCTCGGCCGTACGGGCCTCCAGCGCGTCCGCGATGGCCAGCAGGGCCTTGTCCTTGGCGGACCGCGGGAGCGGGGCGATGGCCGCGGCGGCGGTGCGGGCGGCTTGCGCGGTGGCGATGACGGGCGAGGTCGTGGCATCGAGCGAGGTCATGCGGCCCAGGGTAATCCCCACCGGCCCCGGCCCCGCCGGGGTTCCACCCCCCGAGACGCCCCCGCCTTCCTGACGCGCCGCTCACGCCTCTCGCGCCGCTGGGCCGGACTCCGTCCGGCGGCCGCCAGGCGGTGTCGCGGCCCGGGTGGCGGGTGCGGGTGGTCCCCTGCGGGGCGAGGTCCCCTACCCGCCCTTCCACCGTTCCCCGGGCTCCGCCCGGACCCTCACAGCCCCCGGCCCGGCGCCTCGCAGGGGAGGGGGTCCGGGGCGCAGCCCCGGGGAACGGGCGAAGGGCGGGTAGGGGACCTCAGCCCCTCAGGGCAGACCACCCGCACCCGCCCACCGGCCCGAGCCGCCGGCGGCCGTGGCGGGCACGCCGACCCGCCGCCGCCGGACGGAGTCCGGCGCAGCGGAGCGAAGCCCGCGCAGCGGTGCGAGCGCAGCGTCTAGTAGGGGTGCACGCCCATGGGGTGGGCCGGGGGCGGCCCGTAGCCTTCGGCGACGCGCTGGTGGTAGGTGGCGCGGTCGATGACTTCGAGGCCGACGATCTCCCAGGGCGGGAGCTTCGCCGTGGAGCGGTGTTCGCCCCAGAGCCGCAGCGCCACGGCCGCCGCGTCGTGCAGGTCGCGGGCTTCCTCCCAGTAGCGGATCTCCGCGTGGTCGTCGGCGTAGCGGCTGGTCAGCAGGAAGGGGTGGTCGTGGGCGAGCTGCTCCAGCCCACGGCGTACGTCGCACAGCGGCGCGGGCTTCCCGGAGACGCTCAGGGTGATGTGCCAGAGGCGGGAGGCGTCCTGTTCCTCCCCGCTCCCGCCGACGTCACCGTCCCCGGTGCCGACGCTGGTCAGCGCTCGTCTCACCAGCCGCCTCCTCGTCCTGCGCTACGCGTGTCCGCCCCTCACAGTTGACCAGTCCTCGGCTCACCGCGCGGCGGTTTTACCTAACCTCAGCCCTGCAGCAGGACCAGATCGTCCCGGTGGACGACCTCCCGCTCGTACTCGGGTCCGAGTTCGCGCGCGAGCTCGCGCGTGGAGCGGCCGAGGAGCTGCGGGAGCTCCTTGGCGTCGAAGTTGACGAGTCCGCGCGCCACCGCCCGGCCGTCGGCCGCGCGCAGTTCCACGGGGTCTCCGGCGACGAAGTCGCCTTCGACCGCGGCGATGCCGGCGGGCAGCAGCGAGCTGCCGCGTTCGGTCACCGCGCGGACGGCCCCGTCGTCCAGGACGAGGTGGCCCTGCGGGGCCGACGCGTGCTGGAGCCAGAGCAGCCGGTCCGTCGAGCGGCGTCCGGTGGAGTGGAAGAGGGTGCCGGTGGCCCGTCCGGCGATGGCGTCCGCGGCCTGGCTGGACGAGGTCAGGACGACGGGGATGCCGGCTGCCGCCGCGATGCGCGCCGCCTCGACCTTGGTGGCCATGCCGCCGGTGCCGACGCCCGCCTTGCCGACGCTGCCGATGGTGACGTGGGCGATGTCCTCGGGGCCGCGCACCTCGTCGATGCGGCTGGTGCCGGGCTGGGACGGGTCCCCGTCGTAGAGGCCGTCGACGTCCGAGAGCAGGACGAGGAGGTCGGCGCGGACCAGGTGCGCCACGAGGGCGGCGAGGCGGTCGTTGTCGCCGAAGCGGATCTCGTCGGTGGCGACGGTGTCGTTCTCGTTGACGACGGGCAGCGCCCCCATGGCGAGGAGCTGGTCCAGGGTCCGGTAGGCGTTGCGGTAGTGCGCACGCCGGCTGGTGTCGTCGGTGGTCAGGAGCACCTGGCCGACGCGTACGCCGTACCGGGCGAAGGAGGCCGTGTAGCGGGCGACGAGCAGGCCCTGGCCGACGCTCGCGGCGGCCTGCTGGCGGGCCAGGTCGGTGGGGCGGCGGCGCAGGCCGAGCGGGGAGAGTCCGGCGGCGATGGCTCCGCTGGAGACCAGGACGATCTCCTTCTCGCCGCCGCTGCGCGCCTTGGCCAGTACGTCGACCAGTGCGTCCACCCGGTCGGCGTCGAGTCCTCCGGCCGCCGTGGTCAGGGAGGAGGAGCCGACCTTGACCACGATCCTGCGCGCGCTCTGCACACCCTGCCTAGCCGCTGACACTGCTGTCCCCTTGCCCCTTGCCGAACGTGTACCTGCCCGCCCAATCTACGGGGTTGCCGGGCGGGGCCGCCCTTCGGTTTCAGACCGTGGACGCGCTGCGGTCGCGGTCCGGGTCACCGGCCGCGGCGCCGGTCCCGGGGACGAGGATCTTGCGGGAGATCACGAAGGTGAACGGGATCGCGACGACGGCCGCGACCAGCGGCGCGATCTTGGTGTTCATGCCCGCCCAGTTCACCAGGGCGTAGACGCCCACGGAGGTGACCACGAAGTTCGTGATGTTGGTCAGCGGGAAGAGCAGGAACTTCTTCCACGTCGGCCGGGACCTGTAGGTGAAGTAGGTGTTCATGAAGAACGACCCGATCATCGACAGGACGAAGGCCAGGGTGAAGGCCGCGAAGTACGGCATGTGCGGGTGGCACAGCAGGTAGAGGACGTAGAAGGTGCCCGTGTTGACGCCGCCCACCAGTCCGAAGCGGATGATCTGGCCGAGCTGGGCCCTGCGGTCCGGGGCCGGGCGTTCGTTCGTCATGGGTGGCATCAGTTGCTTCGCTCCGCGATCACGGCCTGGGCCCCGGGCAGGTCCCGGACGTCGGTGGACGTGGCCTGCCGGCCGGCGCCGTGCGCTTCCTTCACCAGGAAGTGCGGCCGGCGCTTGCTCTCGTAGTAGATCCGGCCGATGTACTCGCCGATCAGGCCCAGCATGATCATCTGCACGCCGCCCAGGCCCGCGATGAGCGCGACGAGCGTGACGTATCCCGGGGACTCCACCCCGTTGGTCATGGCCATGACGGCGATCCACACGGCGTAGAGGACCGTCAGGGCCACCAGCGACACGCCCGACCAGATGCCGATGCGCAGCGGCCGGTTGTTGAACGAGATGAGCCCGTCCATGCCGTAGTTCAGCAGGGCGCCGAACTTCCACTTCGTCTCGCCTGCCTCGCGCTGCGCGTTGCGGTAGTCGAAGTGGACCGTGTCGAAGCCGATCCAGGAGAAGAGGCCCTTGGAGAAGCGGTTGTACTCGGGCAGCGACAGCAGCGCGTCCACGGCCGGGCGGGACAGCAGCCGGAAGTCTCCGACACCGTCGGTGAGCTCCACGTCGACCCAGCGGTTGATGCCCCGGTAGTAGAGGCGGCTCAGCGCCGTGCGGAGCTTCTTGTCCCCCTCGCGGGTGCGGCGGGCGATGATCTGGTCGTGGCCCTGCCGGTAGTAGTCGAGCATCGTGGCGATGAGCTCGGGCGGGTGCTGGAGGTCGGCGTCCATGATGACCACGGCGTCGCCGGTCGCCTCGCGCAGGCCGGCGAGCATGCCGGCCTCCTTGCCGAAGTTCCGGCTGAAGGAGACGTAGCGGGTCCGGTCGGCGTGCTCGGCCGCGATCTTGCGGAGTTTGGCGAGGGTTCCGTCGCGGCTGCCGTCGTCGACGTAGCAAACCTCGTACTCGACGGGAAGCGCGTCCAGGACCTTGCGGATCTCCGTGTCGAAGCTGTCGACGACGGCTTCCTCGTTGTAGCAAGGGACTACTACAGACAGCTTCATGAACACTTCCTGCGGTCCGAACGGGTGATTTACGGCGACCGGACCTGCCACTCACCTCTTCCTTAGAAGTATGCACGGCGGCGGTTGCCCTGCCTGGGGTGAGTGCGGCACACGGTAGCTTTGACGGGATAAGCGGAATGAAACAGAGGGATCGAGGTGCACGTGCCTGACGTCTCCGTGGTCGTCATCGTCTACAACGACGCAGAGCGTCTCCCGGCAGCCGTCCAGTCGGTTTTGGACCAGACCCTGCACGGGGTCGAGGTCGTGATCGTCGACGACTGCAGCAAGGACGGGTCCTACGCGGTCGCCCAGGAGCTCGAAACCGCGCATCCGGGGAGGGTGCGCGCCTTCCGGCTGCCGGAGAACAGCGGGGGCTGCGGTGCCCCCCGCAATCACGGCATCCAGCAGGCCACAGGAACGTACGTCATGTTCCTGGACAGCGATGACGTGCTGGAACGCAATGCCTGCCGCAACATGCTGGACGCCGCCGAGCGGACCGGTTCCGACCTGGTCTCGGGCATGTGCGTCCGGGTCCACCTCGACAACCGTTGGGGCAAGACCACCGAGTGGTACCCGTGGATCTACGCGCGCACCCGCACGCTGGAGTCGATCACCGAGTACCCGGACCTGCTGGTCTACGACACCCTCTCCACGAACAAGTGCTACCGGCGCGCGTTCCTGCTGGAGCAGGGCCTGGAGTTCCCGGTGGGCATCCACTACGAGGACCTGCTCTTCTCCGCGCAGGCCTACGTCGCCGCCCGCCGCATCACGCTCATCCCGAACCACGTCTACTACTGGAACGTGATCGAGAAGGCCTCGGCCAAGTCGATCAGCAACCGGCGCCACGAGATCGAGAACTTCGTCCACCGGATGGAGATCCACCGCCGCGTCGACGAACTGCTGGCGGCCAAGGGCCACGCGGAGATCAAGTCCGCGAAGGACGCCAAGTTCCTCAAGCACGACCTGGTGCTCCACCTGCGGGACCTGCCCCTGCTCGGTGACGCCTACCGCCAGGAGTTCGCCCGGCTCGCCAACGGCTACCTGGCCGGCATCGACCCGGCCGCGTACGACAACGTCAGCAACCTCCAGGCCATCTGCGCCTACCTGCTCGGCAAGGAGGACTGGGACAACCTGCTGCCCGCCGCCGACGCCATGACCAACCAGGGCCGGCTCACCTCCCCGCTCGCCGAGCGCGACGGACGCGTCTACTGGTGCGGCCGGCACATCGACGGCCCCGACGCCGCGGAGGCCCGCCGGATACTGGACGTCACCGACCAGAACTACGCCGGTGCGCCGCTCGCCTCCCTCACCCTGGGCAACCGCCTCACCGCGTACGAGGACGACGGCCGCGGCACGGTCACCCTGTCGGGTGCCGTCGTGAACCCGCTGGGCCGGATCCGCCCCGAGGCGGAGCTGAAGGCCTCGCTGGAGTTCCGGGCCCGCCGGCAGATCGGCGTCCGCTCCTTCAGCTTCCCGGTGGCAACCGTGCGCCACGCCGGTGACACGATCGAGTGGAAGGCCACGGCCGACATCGGCAGCACCGTCCGCCCGCTCGGCATCATCGACGCGGTCTGGGACGTGCGCCTGAAGTTGACGGCCGGCGGCGACCGGGTCACCACCCGCGTCTCGGTCGGCGGGGTCGACCTGGAGCAGGCCGCCCGGCTGCGCGTGCGCCCGAGGCTGACCCGGCTGGTCTCCGACCGCTTCGAGCCGGAGATGACCAAGAAGGGCAACCTGTCCTACGTCCTGACCGCCGAGGGCGCCGCCGCCGTGCGCACCCAGACGCTGATCAACAGCGCGATGCACGGCAAGGCCGCGGGCGTCGTCAAGCGGGGCCTGCGCAAGGCCCTGCGGGCCCGCCGCAACATCGGCTCGGGCGAGCAGAAGGTGAAGGTCTACCACGAGGTCTTCTCGAAGCTGCCCGTCAAGAAGGGCACGGTCGTCTTCGAGAGCCACATGGGCAAGCAGTACAGCGACAGCCCGAAGGCGATCTACGAGGAACTGGTGCGCTCCGGCGTGCAGTTCGAGGCGATCTGGTCGTACGCCGGCAAGCCCGCCGGCTTCCCCAAGGAAGCCACCCTGGTGCGGCGCTGGAGCTGGGCCTACCTGCGGGCGCTGGCGCAGGCCGAGTTCTGGATCGACAACCAGGGCTTCCCGCTGGCGCTGGCCAAGCGCCCGGGGACCACGTACATCCAGACCTGGCACGGCTCGGCGCTGAAGCGGATGGGCTTCCACGAGCCCCGCACCAAGGCGCAGGACCGTCCGGGCCAGGCCCGCTTCCAGGCCGCCGTCGACCGCTTCGACCACTTCCTGATCCGTTCCGAGCACGACGCCCGCACCCTCGCCAAGGGCTTCCGGCTGCGTGACGAGGTGCTGCTGCGCACCGGCTACCCGCGCAACGACGCCCTGGTCGCGGCCCACCGCTCCGAGGCGAACAGCGGCGAGCGGGTCCGCGGCTCCCTGGCCGGCGAGTTCGGGATCGACCCGGAGAAGAAGGTGCTGCTGTACGCGCCCACCTTCCGGGCGAACGCGGACGGCACGGTGGAGGGCTTCGAATTCCCCTTCGACGTGGAGGAGTTCGCCGACCGGCTCGGCGACCGCTTCGTGCTGCTGGTGCGCACCCACTACCTCAACAGCGTCACGCTGCCGCCGTCGGTCGCGGGCCGGGTCATCGACGTGTCCAGGCACCACGACGTCACCCCGCTGCTGGCGCTCGCCGACGGGCTGATCACCGACTACTCGTCCGTGATGTTCGACTACGCGGTCCTGGACCGGCCGATGCTGTTCTTCGCGTACGACTACGAGAAGTACGCGACCGACATCCGCGGCACGTACTTCGACCTCAAGGCGAAGGCACCGGGCCCGGTGGTCGCCACCGCGGACGAACTGCTCCAGGCCCTCGCCGCCTTCGACGAGGCGGACGCCAAGTACGCCGAGGCGCGCCAGCGTTTCCTCGCCGAGTTCGGCGAGTACGACCGCGGGGACGCGGCCCGCCGGATCGTCGAGAAGTTCTTCACCAGGAGCGGCAAGTGAGCCAGCAGACCGCCACCCCGGGCGGCCGTGACATCTTCCTCGTCTCCAACAGCGTGGACGAGCTGGGCGGCGTGACCACCTGGTCGCACCAGATGGCCCGGCTGTTCAGCGAACGCGGGCACCAGGTCCACGTCATCGGCATCGCCCCCGTCGCCGAGGAGATCCGCCAGCAGCTCCCGGCGGACCTGCCGTACGCGGTGACCACGCTGTACGAGACACACCCGCCGGCCGCCCGCCGGCTGCACGGCATCAAGGGCCGGCTCAACGCACCCGAACGGCGCCGCCAGGCGGCCCGCCGGGCGAAGATGCGGGCCAAGGCGGACCAGCTGGGCGAGCTGCTGCGCGCGGCCCGCCCCGGCGCCGTGGTGATCGTCACCCAGGTCTGGGCGATGGAGTGGGTGGCCCTCGCCGACACCAAGGGCTGCACCGTCATCGGCATGAGCCACGAGTCCTTCGAGGCCAGCAACAAGTCGACCCGGGGCCAGCGGGTCCGGCGGTACTACCGGGACGTCGACCGCATGCTCGTGCTGACCCCCGAGGACGCCGACCTCTGGATCCGCTCGGGCATGGAGAACGTCTCCAGCATGCCGAACCCGCTGCCGTTCATGCCCGCCTCCCCCGCCCCGCGCACCGGGAAGGTCGTGGCGAGCGTCGGCCGCCTCGCCTTCGAGAAGGGCGTGGACCTGCTGCTCGACGCATGGGCCGACGCCTCCCCGCACCACCCCGACTGGGTCCTGCGGATCTACGGGGCGGGCCTGGAGGAGCCGACCCTCCGGGCGCACGCCGCCGGGCTCGGCCTGGAGGACTCCGTGGAGTGGATGGGCAGCACCGGCGACGTGCTGGGCGCGCTGAACGGAGCCTCCGTCTTCGCCCAGGCCTCGCGCGCCGAGGGCTTCCCGATCACGCTGCTGGAGGCGATGGCCGCGGGCGTGCCGGTGGCCGCCTTCGACTGCGCGCCGGGTGTGCGGGAGATCGTGACGCACGGCGAGGACGGGCTGCTGGCCCGGCTCGGCAACACGATGGAGCTGGCCGGACATCTGGACCGGCTGATGGCCGGCCGTGAACTGCGCGACCGGCTCGGCGACGCCGCCTTCCGCAACGTGCAGCGGTACTCCAGCGCCGAGATCACCGACCGGTGGGAGCAGCTGTTCTCCTTCCTGGAGCGCTGAGCCGGACGCCCCGCGCACAGACGAAGCCGCCCGCCCCGGATTCGACCCGGGGCGGGCGGCTTCTTCGTACGCTCTACGGGCCTCAGGCCTTGCGGTGGGCCTCCCAGCCCTCCCAGGCCGAGGTGATCATGTCGCGGACGTCGTGGCGGGCCTTCCAGCCCAGCTCCGCGGAGATCCGGTCGGCGGAGGCGACGACCTTCGCCGGGTCACCGGCGCGGCGCGGGGAGACCTGGGGCGCGTAGGCGGGGTCGGTGTGCCCGGTGACCTCGTTCACCAGCTCGACCATCTCGCGGACGGAAACGCCCTCGCCGCGGCCGATGTTGACGGTGAGGTCCTTGTACTCGCCCTGCGTGCCCCATTCGACGAGCTTGCGGGCGGCCACCACGTGGGCCTCCGCGAGGTCGGCGACGTGGATGTAGTCGCGGATGCAGGTGCCGTCCGCGGTCGCGTAGTCGTCACCGAAGATGCGGGCGCCCTCGCCCTTGTCGAACCGCTCGAAGATCATCGGGACCAGGTTGAAGACCCCGGTGTCGGCGAGCTCGGGGGTCGCGGCGCCCGCCACGTTGAAGTAGCGCAGGCAGGCGGTGGAGATGCCGTGCGCCTTGCCCGCGGCGCGGACGATCCACTCGCCCGCAAGCTTCGTCTCGCCGTACGGGCTGAGCGGCAGGCACGGGGTGCTCTCGGTGACCAGGTCCACGTCCGGCATCCCGTACACGGAGGCGGAGGAGGAGAAGAGGAAGTTGCGCACGCCCGCGGCGGCCACGGCCTGGAGCAGGACGGTGAGGCCGCCCACGTTCTCCTCGTAGTAGTGCAGCGGCTTGTCGACGGACTCGCCGACCTGCTTCTTGCCCGCCAGGTGGACCACGCCGGTGATCCGGTGCTCGGCGAAGGTCTCGTCGAGGAACTTCCGGTCCAGCACGGAACCGATCACCAGCGGAACGCCCTCCGGGACGCGGGCGGCCTTGCCGGTCGAGAGGTCGTCCAGCACCACCACCTCCTCACCCGCGAGCAGCATCGCGCGGACGACGTGCGACCCGATGTAACCGGCGCCACCAGTGATCAGGAAGGTCATGCGTGTCTCCTAGTTCTCTTTCGTGCGTCTCGTCCGGCGCCGGCCAAGTTCCGCTCTAGCCGCGCACTATGCGGGCCCGGTGGAACCGGTGGCGGGCGAGGCTCAGGACGCCCGAGTAACCGGGCGCGAGCCTCAGCGCCAGCGACCCCCCGGTCGTTCGGTACGGCTGCGCCAAAAGCACACCGTACCGGCTGCTGGGCAGCACCCGTCGGTGCAGGAGGCGGCTGAGGGGGCGGGGGGAGGTGACCACGGAGCTGCCGTCGGCGCACTCCACGTTCAGTTTCACGTCCCACGCCTGGAGACCCCGACGGCCCTCGCCCCGGCCGAGGCGCGCCAGCGTGGTGAGCCGGAAGGGCAGCTCCGCGGTCCACCGCCGGCCGTCCGCGGCGGGGGTGAGCTCCACCGGCTGGGCCACCAGCAGCTCCCCCAGGTCGCCCCGGGGCTGGAAACTCAGCTGGACGGTGCGCGGGCCGGCCGCGGCGAGCCGCCCGTACAGGTCGTGCACCTGGATCCGGAGCCCGGCGCAGCCGCTCGGCTCGGCGTCGATGGTGACGGGCAGGTCCGCCGTCTCCAGCTCGTCGAGCCCGTCCAGCTCGACCGGCAGGGTGTCGCTCCAGACCGGCGTCCCGGAGGCGTTGGTCGCGTACGGGGGCAGCAGGCGGGGCGGGTCGGCGGCGAAGCGCGTCAGCCGCAGCAGGTCGGCGGGGGCGGGCGGCGCCTCGGTGGCGCGCAGCACGCGTACGATCCAGCGGGCGTGCGCCCCGGCGGCCTCGACGTCGGCCTCGGAGAACCCGGCGACGTAGTCACGGGTCAGCGTCCACCAGGCGGCCTGGTACGCGGGGTCCTCGCCGAGCTCGCGCAGGTACATGCGCAGGTCGTACTCCAGGAACTTCACCTGGCAGGCCCGGCCCAGCTCGGCGGAGGACGCCTTCATCAGCCGGGAGGCCACGCGGTGGGCCTCCACGCGCGCGCTCCAGTTGCCGACGTCCTTGCGGTCCAGGGAGATGGAGACCTGGGCTGCGTTGCGGCGCACGTGCCACACGTAGACGAGGTCGTCGATCACCGCGATGCGGGGACGGGCGGCCAGGACGCGGGCGGTGAAGACGAAGTCCTCGTAGACGAACCGGCCGTCCGGGAAGCGGATCCCGTACATGTCCAGGAAGGCGCGCTCGTACAGCTTGTTGACGCAGAGGGTGTCGCGGACCAGCTCCGGACGGTCCGCCGGGCGCTCGATGACCTCGCCCGGCGTGTACAGGCCGGGCACCCAGGGCACGTCACGGCTCTCGGGCAGCTCGCGGCGGACGCAACGGCCGACGGTGACCGGCGACCGGTGCTCCCCGGCCGCGGACACCAGGGCCTCGACCGCCCCGCGGGGCAGGACGTCGTCACTGTCCAGGAACATGACGTACGGGGCGGTGGCAGCCGCGATCCCGTCGTTGCGCGGAGTGCCGCAACCCCCGCTGTTCTCCGTGCGGTGCACGACCTTCAGGCGGGTGTGGCGGGCCGCCAGCTCGTCCAGCACCTCTGCGGTGCCGTCGCTGGACGCATCGTTGACCGCGATGACCTCGGCAACGACCGGGCCTTGGGCGAGGGCCGAGGAGACGGCCTGCCCGACGAGCGCGGCATCGTTGTACGCGATCACGACGACGGCAACTGTGGGGGTTTGGGTGCTCGTCACCCGTGGATCCTAGGCCACTGGAGTAAACGTCACCTTAAGGCGGGCCACCCGAACGGCGGATAACCGGAATCCTGTGACGAGCCTGTGACGACGGCCGGGGACCCGGCCGTCGTCCTCGGTCACGGCCCGGTCAGAAGGGACGGAACTCGTCGTACTCCTTCTGTGCGGAATCGCGCTCGGCTTCCTTCTCCTTGCGGCGCGTGGTCGCCGGACGCGGCGCCTCCAGACGGTGGTCCTCACCGCGGCGGCCCAGCATCTCGGCGCCGGCCATCATGGTCGGCTCCCAGTCGAAGACGACCGCGTTGTCGTCGGAACCGATGGCGACGCCGTCACCCGCCTTGGCACCGGCCTTGCGCAGCGCGTCCTCGACACCGAGGCGGTTGAGGCGGTCGGCGAGGTAGCCGACGGCCTCGTCGATGTTGAAGTCGGTCTGGCGGACCCAGCGCTCCGGCTTCTCGCCGCGCACGCGGTACACGTCCTCGGCCTCGTCGTAGGCGATGGTGAATCCGGAATCGTCCACGGCCTTCGGACGGATGACGACGCGGGTCGCCTCCTGCTTCGGCTTGCGGGCGCGGAACTTCGCGATGACCTCGGCGAGGAAGAAGGACAGCTCCTTCAGGCCGGTCCGGTCGACCGCGGAGACCTCGAAGACCTTGTAGCCGCGGGCCTCCAGGTCCGGGCGGACCATCTCGGCGAGGTCCTTGCCGTCGGGGATGTCGACCTTGTTGAGGACCACGAGGCGCGGGCGGTTCTCCAGGCCACCGCCGTAGAGCTTCAGCTCCTCCTCGATGGCGTCCAGGTCGGCCAGCGGGTCGCGGTCGGACTCCAGGGTGGCGGTGTCCAGCACGTGCACCAGGATCGAGCAGCGCTCGACGTGGCGCAGGAACTCCAGGCCGAGGCCCTTGCCCTGGCTGGCGCCGGGGATGAGACCGGGGACGTCGGCGATCGTGTAGACCGTCGAGCCCGCGGTGACGACGCCCAGGTTCGGGACGAGGGTGGTGAAGGGGTAGTCGGCGATCTTCGGCTTGGCCGCGGACAGCACCGAGATCAGCGAGGACTTGCCGGCGCTCGGGAAGCCGACCAGCGCCACGTCGGCGACGGTCTTGAGCTCCAGGATGACGTCGCCGCCGGTGCCGGGGACACCGAGGAGCGCGAAGCCGGGCGCCTTGCGGCGCGCGGAGGAGAGCGCGGCGTTGCCGAGGCCGCCGCGGCCGCCTTCGGCCGCCACGTAGGTGGTGCCCTGGCCGACGAGGTCGGCGAGGACGTTGCCCTCCTTGTCGAGGACGACGGTGCCGTCCGGCACGGGCAGGACCATGTCCTGGCCGTCCTTGCCGGAGCGGTTGCCGCCCTCGCCGGGCTTGCCGTTGGTGGCCTTGCGGTGCGGGCTGTGGTGGTAGTCCAGCAGGGTGGTGACCGCCTGCTCCACCACCAGGATGACGTCGCCGCCACGGCCGCCGTTGCCGCCGTCGGGGCCGCCGAGCGGCTTGAACTTCTCCCGGTGAACGGAGGCGCAGCCGTGGCCCCCGTTACCCGCGGCGACGTGCAGCTCGACGCGGTCCACGAAGGTGGTCATGGTTGTTCCTCCAGATACAGCGGGAATATCCCGGAAAGCCCGGGGGGTAGGCCTTGCTACCCATTAAACGTGTCTGTGTGACAACGCGCCGAGGGCGGACCTCTCTTCCCGGCTGACGCCGGGAAGAGCTGAGATCCGCCCTCGGGGTGTTACGAACGCTTCAGATCAGCAGGAGCTGAATCAGGCGGCCGGAACGATGTTGACGACCTTGCGGCCACGGTGCGTGCCGAACTCGACCGAACCGGCCTGCAGCGCGAACAGCGTGTCGTCGCCACCACGACCGACACCCGAACCCGGGTGGAAGTGGGTGCCGCGCTGGCGAACGAGGATCTCACCAGCGGAAACGACCTGACCGCCGAAGCGCTTCACGCCGAGCCGCTGAGCGTTGGAATCGCGCCCGTTCCGGGTGGACGATGCGCCCTTCTTGTGTGCCATGTCTCAGTCCCTCTTACTTCGCAGCCGCGGGGATACCGGTGACCTTGATCGCCGTGTACTGCTGGCGGTGACCCTGGCGACGGCGGTAGCCGGTCTTGTTCTTGTACCGAAGGATGTCGATCTTGGCACCCTTGTGGTGGTCCACGATCTCGGCCTGGACCTTGATGCCGGCCAGGACCCACGGGTCGCTGGTCACGGCATCGCCGTCGACCACGAGCAGGGTCGAGAGCTCGACCGTGTCGCCGACCTTGCCAGTGGAAATCTTGTCAACCTCAACGATGTCGCCGACAGCAACCTTGTGCTGGCGACCACCGCTGCGCACGATGGCGTACACGCGGATCTCACTCTCACTCGAAATCGGAAACCCCTGAAGCCAGCCGGCCCCGCGGAACCGCAGGCCGGCCTCCCCCGCTCCAGCCGCGCGAAGCGGCGGTACGGGAGGTGAGGTGCTCAGTGGATTGGCGTGCGCATAGACACGCCAGCGACCTAGGTTACGGGGCCCGGTTTGATGGGTCAAACCGGGGTCCGGCCTGGATCTTGGAGACCGGCTCGGCCACCGGAAACGGGCCTGCCGGCCCGGTCGTACCGGCCCGCACCGTGCCGCTGAGACCCCCTACGGGACCTTCCTGGCCACCCTGGACGCCGTGCGCGGCTCTCGCCCCGCAGGGCCGCGGACACGCCTCCGCGCAGCGCTGAAGTCCAAAAGCCCCCGCCCGGCACCAAGGGGTGCCGGGCGGGGGCCGGTGGAACGCGGTCCGCGGAGCGGACCTCGGCGGATCAGGCTTCGGTCGGAGCCGAGACGGAAGGCAGCGTCTGCTGCTCCGCCGCCGCGGTCTTCTTCGTCGCCCGCTTCGTGGCCGTCTTCTTCGCGGCCGTCTTCGCCGTCGTCGTCTTCTTGGCGGCGGTCTTCTTCGCGGCCGCCGCCTTCTTGGCCGGGGCCTTCTTCGCCGCGGTCGTGGTCGCCTTCTTGGCGGCCGTCTTGCGGACCGCCTTCTTGGCGGGAGCCGCCGGGGCGTCCTCCTCGACGACGGCCTCGGCTGCCTCGGCCGCCTTCTCGGGGGCCTCCACCGGCGCCTCGACGACCAGGACGGCCGCCTCCGCGCCCGCCGGGGAACCGGCCGGAGCGGTGGCCTTACGGGTGGCACGGCGACGCGGACGGGCCGGCGCGGCGTCAGCCACGGGCTCGGCCTCGGCCGGGGTCTCGACGACGGCCGGCGCGGCCTCGACGACGACCTCGGGCTCCGGCTCCGGCTCGGCCACGGGGGCCTCGGCCACCGGCTCCGGGGCCTGGACCGCCTCGGCCGGGGCGCCCGCCGGAGCGGTGGCCTTACGGGTGGCGCGGCGGCGGGTGCGGCCCTTGGGGGCCTCCTCCGCGACCGGCTCCGCGACGACCGGCTCGGCGATCTCGACGGCCTCGACGACGGCCTCGGGCTCCGCAGCCTCGACGACCTCGACGACCTCCGCTTCGACCTCGACCACCGGCTCGGGCTCGGCCACGGGGGCCGCCGGAGCCACGGGGGCCGCGGCCGCCGGCGCACGGTCCGTCGCCGCACCGCGCGGGGCGCCCGCCGGAGCGGTCGCCTTGCGGGTGGCGCGACGGCGGTTGCGGCGCCCGCTCACTCCGGCAGCGGCCTCGGCCTCGGCCGGGCTGCTGTAGAGCTCCTCGTCGGCGACGAAGGAGGGCTCGGGCAGCGCCACGGGGGCGGCGACCTCCGCGGCCAGCTCCGCCTCGGTCTCGACCTCGTAGGCATCGCCCTCGGCGGTGTCCACGGCCTCGATCTCGTGGTCGTGCTCGTGTCCGCCCTGGCCACCGCGGCGCTTGGAGCGCTTGCCGTTGCCACCGCCGCCGACCGCGGTCGGGGTCTCCATGTGCACGATGACACCGCGGCCGTTGCAGTGGACGCAGGTCTCGGAGAAGGACTCCAGCAGGCCCTGGCCCACGCGCTTGCGGGTCATCTGGACCAGACCCAGCGAGGTCACCTCGGCGACCTGGTGCTTGGTGCGGTCACGGCCAAGGCACTCCAGCATGCGCCGCAGGACCAGGTCGCGGTTGGACTCCAGGACCATGTCGATGAAGTCGATGACCACGATGCCGCCGAGGTCGCGCAGCCGCAGCTGGCGCACGATCTCCTCGGCCGCCTCCAGGTTGTTCCTGGTGACGGTCTCCTCGAGGTTGCCGCCCTGACCGGTGAACTTGCCGGTGTTGACGTCGATGACGATCATCGCTTCGGTCTTGTCGATCACAAGCGAACCGCCCGAGGGCAGCCACACCTTGCGGTCGAGCGCCTTGGCGAGCTGCTCGTCGATCCGGTACGTCGCGAAGACGTCCACCTCGGAGGTCCAGCGCGACAGCCGGTCGGCCAGGTCCGGGGCCACGTGGTTCACGTAGCCGTGGATGGTCTCCCAGGCGCTGTCACCGCTGACGATGACCTTGGTGAAGTCCTCGTTGAAGATGTCGCGCACGACGCGGACGGTCATGTCCGGCTCGCCGTACAGGAGGCTCGGCGAAGAGGTCGTGATCTGCTTCGACTTCTTCTGGATGTCCTCCCACTGGGCCTGCAGACGCTCGACGTCGCGGCGCAGCTCGTCCTCGCTCGCACCCTCGGCGGCGGTGCGCACGATGACGCCCGCGTCCTCGGGGACGATCTTCTTGAGGATGGTCTTCAGGCGCGCGCGCTCGGTGTCGGGCAGCTTGCGGCTGATGCCGGTCATCGAGCCCTCGGGCACGTAGACCAGGTAGCGGCCGGGCAGCGAGACCTGCGAGGTCAGGCGGGCGCCCTTGTGGCCGATCGGGTCCTTGGTGACCTGCACCAGGACCGACTGGCCGGACTTGAGGGCGGACTCGATGCGGCGCGGCCCGTTGGCCATGCCGAGCGCCTCGAAGTTGACCTCACCGGCGTACAGGACCGCGTTGCGGCCCTTGCCGATGTCGATGAAGGCGGCCTCCATGGACGGCAGCACGTTCTGGACCTTGCCCAGGTAGACGTTGCCGACGTACGAGGTGGCTTCTTCCTTGTTGACGTAGTGCTCGACGAGCACGTTGTCCTCGAGGACGCCGATCTGGGTGCGCTCGCCGGACTGGCGGACGACCATGACGCGCTCGACGGCCTCGCGGCGGGCCAGGAACTCGGCCTCGGTGATGATCGGGACGCGGCGGCGGCCCTGCTCGCGGCCCTCGCGACGGCGCTGCTTCTTGGCCTCCAGGCGGGTCGAGCCCTTGATGGACTGGACCTCGTCGGAGGAGGTGGAGCCGGTGAGGGCCTCCGCGCGCTCGCGCGCCGGGCGCGGCTCGCGGACCTTGACGACCGTGCGCACACCGTCGTCCTCGGCCGCGTCGGCGTCCGTGCCACCGTCGCCGCTGCGACGGCGACGACGCCGGCGGCGACGGCTGGAGCTGGAGCCGAGGGCCCCGTTGTCCTCGTCGTCCTCGGCCTCTTCGGCGTCCGTCTCTTCGGCGGACTCCGCCTCTTCGCCGGACTCGGCCTCGTCCTCGGCGGACTCGTCGAGGTCGGCGGCCTCACCGCGACGGCGGCGACGGCCACCGCGGCGGCGACGGCGCGACGGGCGGTCGCCCGACTCGTCGAATTCCTCCTCGGCGGAGCCTTCGAGCTCGGCCTCGGCCTCCTCCTCGGCCAGCTCTACGTCGGCCAGCGTGACCGGGCCGGACGGCGCGGCGGCGGCCGGAGCCGGGGCCACGGGCGCGGCGGTCTCGGCGGCGGCTCCGCGGCCACGGCGGCGGCGACGGCCGGCCGGCTGCGGGGCGGGGGCCGGAGCGGCCTCGACCTCGGCCTCGATCTCGGTCTCGACGAGGTCGAGCTCCTCCTCCTCGAGCTCCTCGGCCGGGGCGGCGGCAGCGGCGGCCGCGGCCATCATGGCCGCGGTCTCCGGGGTCTGGAACATCGGCTCGGCGAACACCGGGGCCTGGAACACGGCGACGGCGGGGCGCCCGGCGCGGCGGCCACGGGCCGGCGCTTCGGCGGCGGGGGCCGGAGCCGCCGGCTGCGCTGCGGCGGGAGCCACGGGCTGCGCGGCGGGGGCCGCGGTGGCGGCGGCCGGGGCGGTGGTGGAGCGGGTGGCGCGGCGGCGGCCGCCGCGCTTCGGGGAGTCCACGGCGTCGGCCACGGTGACGGTGGCCTTGGCGGGGGCGACCGGGGCCTCGACGACCGGCGCCTCGGCCACGGCTTCGGCGGCGGGCGCCTCGGGGGCGGTCACGGCGCGGGTGGCACGGCGACGGGCACGCGGGGCCGGAGCAGCGGGCTCCTCGACGGCCTCGGCGACCGGGGCGGCCACGGGGGCCTCCACGACCGGGGCCTCGGCCACGGCCGCCTCGGGGGCGGTCACGGCGCGGGTGGCACGGCGGCGGGTACGGGCGGGGGCGGCGGCCGGAGCGGCTTCCTCGGCGGGAGCCTCGACTGCCACGGGGGCCTCCGCGACCGGGGCCTCGGCCACGGCCGCCTCGGGGGCGGTGACGGCGCGGGTGGCGCGGCGACGGGCACGCGGCGCCGGAGCAGCGGGCTCCTCGACGGCCTCGGCGACCGGAGCGGCTGCGGCGGGGGCCTCGGCGGCGGAAGCCTCCGGGGCGGCCACGGCGCGGGTCGCACGGCGACGGGCACGCGGCGCGGGGGCAGCGGGCTCCTCGACGGCCGGGGCGGCCGGAGCTGCTGCGGCGGGGGCCTCCACCACGACCTCGGCGGCGGACGCCTCGGGGGCGGCCACGGCGCGGGTCGCACGGCGGCGGGTACGGGCCGGGGCAGCGGCCGGAGCGGCCTCCTCGGCGGGAGCTGCGGCCACCACGGGCGCGGGAGCGGTCTCGGCGGCGGCTACGGCGCCGCCGGGCGGGCCGGCCGGCCGGGACGCGGCGCGCCGGCGCCTGCGCGGCGGCAGGTTGTCGCTCGGGCTGCCACTGTCGGCGGCGTTGCTGTTGCTGTCGTTTTCGTTGTTGAGCATGCGGGGTTTCTCCCGTCACGCTCCCGGGCGCCGCGGCTGACTTCCGGTCCGGCACGGTTCCGCGTAATGAGCGCGGAACCGGCCTCCGGGGCGCGTTCGCCACACGGGAGCTCAGTTCAAGGGCCGCCGGTTCCGTACGTGAAAGTCCGTACGGCCTGGCGGAAGTCTTCAAGTCTTCAGGTCTGTCCGTGCGCGGCCCGACCCAGGTGGCTCCCGAGTCCAAGGGCTGCGCGACGACGACGATCCCTACGCGGCGGGACCTTCCGGCGCCTTCGCGTCGGCGGTTACGGCCGCCGTGGGTGGGGCGGTCGTGACAGCCTCGCGGTCGGGCGCGAGCGGGTCGGTCACCGTGCCGGACTCCTCGTCGAAGAGCCCCTGCGCCAGCCTGGTCACCGCAGCGGGGACCGGCGGCGTTAGGTCGGCCACAGCTCGGAGACCGGACAGGACGTCGTCGGGTCGCACGGCAGGTGTCAGATGCCGAACAACCAGCCGCAGTATCGCACAAGCATTGTCCACGGGCCTATCAGCCTCCGCGGTCCCCGAAACGGGAACCACTTCCAGACTGACCACGGCGCCCCGCGTGTCGAAGGTCCGCATGCCGTTCTTGGTGCGGCGCTGGACCTCCACGGCCTCGGCCGCGAGGAAGGCGTCGACCGCCTTCCGGACGTCCCCGGGCTCCACGCCGTCCAGGCGCAGCTCCCACACGGAGGCCGTCAGCCGGTCGGCGAGACCGGAGGTGTGCGCCTCCACGGCGTCGACGATGTCGAGGCCGACGGGCATCGACTCGTCGAGCAGCTCGCGCAGGACCGCGGGGTCGCGGGGCTCGGCGAGGGCGATCTCCAGGTACTCGGCCTCGCTGCCGGTACCGGTCGGGGCTGCGTTCGCGTACGAGACGCGGGGGTGCGGGGTGAAGCCCGCCGAGTACGCCATCGGCACCTCGGAGCGGCGCAGGGCCCGCTCGAAGGCACGCTGGAAGTCCCGGTGGCTGGTGAACCGGAGGCGGCCGCGCTTGGTGTAGCGCAGACGGATGCGCTGCACCACCGGTGCGGGAGGCGGGCCTTCGGGCTGTCGCTTGCCCAGTGGTTCATCTCCTTGTGCGGGGCTCCGCGGCTCGCGCGTCGCCCTGAGGTCTGTGGGGCCTGCCGGCCACGCCTGCCCTCCGGCTCACCCCTGGCTGTTTCTGCAGGGAGATCTCGGGGGCGGGCGCATGGCCTGCGGCTCTGTTACTACCCAGAGTACGCGCCTGTGACCTCGCCGGTTCCCGGGGCGGCCCCCCGAACAGCGCCCGCCGTACGTCGGCCCGCGCCTCGCGCGCCGAGAGGCGGACGGTCCGCCACACCTCGCCGACGGCGCGGCCGACGGGAGCGATCGCCTGCCGGTGCACCGCGCGGACACCGCGGCGGCCTGCGGCCCACCCCGCGCGCAGCGCGTTCCCGACGGGGGTGAGCACGTGCCGGCGCAGCCATCCGGCGGGCCGCACGACGGCCCACCGCCACAGCCACACCAGCCCGCGCCCCAGCGCCCGGCTCACCCGCCCCGCGAGATGCCAGGCGGAGACGAGCAGCAGCCCGAGCGGCACGAGCAGGTAGGCCCACACCGCGCGCCCGGCCGGAGCGAGCAGATACCGCCAGAGCCCCACACCCACGGGCCGTACGACGTACCGCCACAGCGCGACCCACGGCCAGACGAACAGTGCCTTGGCCAGCCACACCACACCGGCCGCAAACCCCCGGCCCACCCAGCGCAGTCCGTGCCCGACGGGGGCGAGGACGTACCGGTACAGGGCCCCACCCGGCAGCACGAGCAGATACCGAACCGCCCCCACGACCAGCCAGGCGATCCCCCGTCCGGCGGGGACCACCCCGTACTCCCAGACCGGCACCAGCAGATACCGCCAGAGCCCCACACCGACGGGCCTCAGCACATGCCCGTACGCGGCCTGCCCGACCGGAAGCACGACGTACCGCCAGAGCCCCGCCCAGGGCCAGTAGAAGACCAGCTTCGCGAGGCCCCCGATCAGCCACCCGGCCCCCCGCAGCAAGGGCAGCAGGACGAGCTCGTACACGCGCCGCGCCCCTTGCCCGAGCGGCCCGAGCACGCTCCGGTTCACCCTCCGCACGAAGGCGACGAGCAGATCCCACACCACCCGCAGCGGCAGCACGACCAGCACCGCCACGACCTTCACGGGGATCCGCACGACCCCGACCAGGCAGCCCTCTCCCCCGGGTGCGCGCGCCTCTTCCTGTTCCATACACACAAGGACTCGGTAAACCCCCCTGCCGTTGCGGGGAAACCCCACGGATCCGGACACGCCGAAGGCCCGCCCCGTGATCGGGACGGGCCTTCGGTATGCGGGCGGGGCGCGGGGGCTACTTCACGACCGACAGGGGCAGGAGCTTCTTGCCCGTCGGGCCGATCTGGATGCTCGTGTCCATCTGCGGGCAGACGCCGCAGTCGAAGCACGGGGTCCAGCGGCAGTCTTCGACCTCGGTCTCGTCGAGGGCGTCCTGCCAGTCCTCCCAGAGCCAGTCCTTGTCCAGGCCGGAGTCGAGGTGGTCCCAGGGGAGGACCTCCTCGTAGGTGCGCTCGCGGGTGGTGTACCAGGCCACGTCGACGCCGTAGGCGGGGAGGGTCTTCTCCGCCGCCTGCATCCAGCGGTCGTACGAGAAGTGCTCGCGCCAGCCGTCGAAGCGGCCGCCCGACTCGTACACGGCGCGGATGACGTCGCCGATGCGGCGGTCGCCGCGGGACAGCAGGCCCTCGACGATGCCGGGCTTGCCGTCGTGGTAGCGGAAGCCGATGGAGCGGCCGTACTTCTTGTCGCCGCGGAGCTTGTCGCGGAGCTTGCCGAGGCGGGCGTCCGTCTCCTCGGCCGACAGCTGCGGGGCCCACTGGAAGGGGGTGTGCGGCTTGGGGACGAAGCCGCCGATGGAGACGGTGCAGCGGATGTCGTTCTGGCCGGAGACCTCGCGGCCCTTGGCGATGACGTTGACCGCCATGTCGCCGATCTGGAGGACGTCCTCGTCGGTCTCGGTCGGCAGGCCGACCATGAAGTACAGCTTGACCTGGCGCCAGCCGTTGCCGTAGGCCGTCGCGACCGTACGGATCAGGTCCTCTTCCGAGACCATCTTGTTGATGACCTTGCGCATGCGCTCGGAGCCGCCCTCGGGGGCGAAGGTCAGACCGGAGCGGCGGCCGTTGCGGGTCAGCTCGTTGGCCAGGTCCACGTTGAAGGCGTCCACGCGGGTCGACGGCAGGGACAGGCCCACCTTGTCGTCCGTGTAGCGGTCGGCCAGGCCCTTGGCGATGTCCGCGATCTCGGTGTGGTCCGCCGAGGAGAGGGACAGGAGGCCGACCTCCTCGAAGCCCGTGGCCTTCAGCCCGCGCTCCACCATCTCGCCGATGCCGGTGATGCTTCGCTCCCGCACGGGGCGCGTGATCATGCCGGCCTGGCAGAAACGGCAGCCGCGGGTGCAGCCGCGGAAGATCTCCACGGACATCCGCTCGTGGACGGTCTCGGCGAGCGGGACCAGGGGCTGCTTGGGGTACGGCCACTCGTCGAGGTCCATGACGGTGTGCTTGGACACGCGCCACGGCACGCCGGAGCGGTTCGGGACGACGCGGCCGATGCGGCCGTCCGGCAGGTACTCGACGTCGTAGAAGCCGGGGACGTAGACCCCGCCGGTCTTGGCCAGGCGCAGCAGGACTTCCTCGCGCCCGCCCGGACGGCCTTCGGCCTTCCACGCGCGGATGATCTCGGTCATGTCGAGGACGGCCTGCTCGCCGTCGCCGATGACCGCGCAGTCGATGAACTCCGCGATCGGCTCGGGGTTGAAGGCCGCGTGGCCGCCCGCGAGCACGATGGGGTGGTCGACCGTACGGTTCTTCGCCTCCAGCGGGATGCCCGCGAGGTCCAGCGCCGTCAGCATGTTCGTGTAGCCGAGCTCGGTGGAGAAGGAGAGCCCGAAGACGTCGAAGGCCGAGACGGGGCGGTGGCTGTCCACGGTGAACTGCGGCACCTTGTGCTCGCGCATCAGTTCTTCGAGGTCCGGCCACACGCTGTAGGTGCGCTCCGCGAGCACGCCCTCGCGCTCGTTGAGCACCTCGTACAGGATCATGACGCCCTGGTTGGGGAGTCCGACCTCGTACGCGTCCGGGTACATCAGCGCCCAGCGGACGTCGGCGCTCTCCCACGGCTTGACCGTGGAGTTGAGCTCACCGCCGACGTACTGGATCGGCTTCTGGACGTGCGGAAGCAGGGCCTCAAGCTGAGGGAAGACCGACTCGGTCATCACGCGACTTTCGTGAAGCGGGCAGGGGGCGACTCTCAAGCGTACCCCGGGCCCCGGAGCGCCCCTGCCCGCACGATCAACCGCGCAGCGCGGCCGCCGCTCCCGCGGTCGCGGCCCACACCCGGGGCAGCTCCCGCTCGCGGCGCTCGGCCAGGGCCTCCTCCTGGCCGTAGAGCAGCCCCCAGGTGAAGGAGGTCTCCCCCGCGCCCGCCGCCTGGACGGCGAGGCCGCGCAGGGCGTCCCGGGCGACGACGCTGTCCTGGTGGTCGCCGAGCAGGGTCTGGACTCCCTTCACCGCCTTGGCCAGGCGGCGTGCGGGCTTGCCGAGGGCCGGGGTCGCAGCCTCGGCCGCGTACCGGGCCCGCTTCGCGGCCTTGCGGGCTTCGTGCAGGGCCAGGTCGCGGTCGTGGCCCGCGTCCATGGCCAGGGCGGCTTCGACCCGGCCCGCGAGCCGTTCGTAGTCGTCGAGCACCGCCCGGGGCAGGGCCGTCTCGGCGGGCCGGGCGGCGGCCTTGCGCAGCGGCGGGTCGGCGAGCAGGGCGTCGAGGGCGTCGAGCAGGGCCACGTAGCGCCCGCTGTCGAGCGCGGCCAGTGCGGCCCGGCGCGAACCGGTGCGGCGGGCGGTGTTCCAGATCTTGAGGCGGCCTCGGACCGGTCCGAGGAGCAGGGTGCGCGGGAGTTCGTCGAGCCTGGTCCGGATCCGCTCCAGCAACACCTCCTGGTCGCGGTCGACGCCGAGTTCGGCGGCCAGCCAGCGCAGTTCCTCGCCGATCGGGCCGGTTCGGGCGGGGTCCAGGATCCGGCGGTAGGTCTTGAAGGCGCTGCGCAGGCGCCGGGTGGCGACCCGCATCTGGTGGACCGAGTCGGGCAGGTCGCGGCGTACGGCGGGGTCCTGGGCGATCAGGGTGTCGCGCTGTTCGCGGAGGTACGCGAGCACGTGCGCGCCCGCCGTGCCCTCGGGGCCGCCGGCCAGGACGGGGGCCGGGGGTTCGGCGGAGGTCTCGGCGAGGGCCCGGGCGAGCTTCGAGGGGGCGTCGGACACCCGCAGGCCCGCCTTGTGGAAGGCCTTCTCCACGGCTTCGAGCAGCTCCGGGCCGACCCCGTCGGCGAGTTCCACCTCCACCTCGGTCCAGGTGGCGGTGGTGTCGCCCCGCTCGGCCCGCACCGCGTCCGTGGACAGCTCCGCGAGGAGCGCCCCGTCGGCGTCGAGGAGGTGGCTGACCTTGCGCGAGGACAGGAGCCTGACCTGTGGTTCCAGCGGGGTGTCGCGGACGCGGGAGCGCAGCAGGGCGGTCAGCGCTTCGGGGACGGTGTCGCCGAGGGGGGTGGTGATCTCGTCGCGGACGCCGGGGGCGACGGGCAGTTTGAGGTGCCAGCCGGCGTCCTTGCCGCCGGTGCGGCGGCGCAGGGTGAGCCCGTCGGCGGCGAGCCGCTGGTCGGGGGTGTCGTAGTAGACGGCGTCGAGGTCGACGGTGCCCTGGTCGGTGACGGCCGCGATGGCGGCCGTGCCCGTCAGGTCCGGCACCCCGCGCCGACCGGCCTTCGTGTTCCTGAACTCGAATTTACGCTCGATCTCGCGCTTCGTGTCCGCCATGCATCGAACGTAGTCCTGTACGGAAGACGGCGGGAAGGGAAACGGGCGGTGCGGCGGAAAAGGGGTTCCGGAACCGAGGGATCCGGCCGCCGGCCGACGGATCGGGCCGACTCCCGGCGGATCGGGCCGGCAGCCGGCCGGTCACGCCGACGGCCGGCCCGCGCCCCCTCACGCCGGCCCGCGCCCGGTCACGCCGGCCCGCGCCGCGTCACGCCGACATCGGCCGCTGCACCCTGATCGACTGGAGCAGCCCGATGGCCACCCACACGGCGAACATCGATGATCCCCCGTAGGACACGAAGGGCAGCGGGAGGCCGGCCACGGGCATGATCCCGAGGGTCATGCCGATGTTCTCGAAGGACTGGAAGGCGAACCAGGCGATGATCCCGGCGCACACGATCGTGCCGTAGAGCTCGGTCGTCTCGCGGGCGATCACGCAGGCGCGCCACAGGATGACCCCGAGCAGCACCAGGATCAGCCCGGCTCCGACGAAGCCCAGCTCCTCCCCCGCCACCGTGAAGACGAAGTCGGTCTGCTGCTCCGGCACGAACTGCCCGGTGGTCTGCGAGCCCTTGAAGAGTCCGGAGCCGGTCAGGCCGCCGGAGCCGATGGCGATGCGGGCCTGGTTGGTGTTGTAGCCGACGCCGGCCGGGTCGAGCTCGGGATTGGCGAAGGCCGCGAAGCGGTTGATCTGGTACTCGTCGAGGACGCCGAGCTGCCAGATCAGGACGGCCCCGCCGACGCCCGAGCCGAGCAGGCCCAGTACCCAGCGGTTGGAGGCGCCGGAGGCCAGCAGGACGCCGAGCACGATGACGACCATGACCATGACGGAGCCGAGGTCGGGCATCAGCATGATGATGCCCATCGGGAAGGCGGCCAGGCAGAGCGCCTTGACCACCGTGCGGTGGTCGGGGTGGGCGAGGTCGCCCGCGTCCACCCGGGTGGCCAGCAGCATCGCCATCACCAGGATGATCGTGATCTTCACGAACTCGGAGGGCTGGAGCGAGAAGCCGCCGCCGACCACGATCCAGGCGTGGGCGCCGTTGATGGTGGCGCCGAGCGGGGTGAGCACGGCGAGGATCAGGACCACGGAGAGCCCGTAGAGGATCGGCACGGCGCCGCGCAGGGTGCGGTGGCCGAGCCAGATGGTGCCGATCATCAGCACGAGGCCGATGCCGGTGTTCATGGCGTGCCGGAAGAGGAAGTAGTACGGGTCCCCGTTGTTCAGCGTGGTCCGGTTGCGGGTCGCCGACCACACCAGCAGGGCGCCGATGAGGGACAGGGCGAGCGCGGAGAGGAGTATCGGCCAGTCGAGCCGGCGCACCACGGAGTCGCGGGCGGTGAGTTTGGCCATCGCCCCCCGCTGCTCCGGCGCGTACCGGGCCACGGAGAATTTGTTGGCGGTCTGCATGTCGGTCCTCGGTACTCAGTCGTGCTGCGCGGGGCGCTGGGCGGGCGGGCCGGCGAGCGCGGGCGGCGCCAGTTCTTCCGGGGACGGCGGTACGTACGGCTTGATCTCGGGGGAATCGATGCCGCCGTCGGGGCGGATCTTGGGCAGGTTCTTCTCCGGGCCCAGCAGGAGCGCCTTCTTCACGTCCTGGTTGCCCGCCATGTCGAGACCGTAGATGGCGTTGTACAGGTTGCGGACGGCGGGTCCTGCGGCTCCGGAGCCGGTGCCGCCCTGGGAGATGGTCATGACGATGACGAAGTCCTTGGTGTAGGTCGCCAGCCACGAGGTGGTCTGCTTGCCGTAGACCTGGGCGGTTCCCGTCTTGGCGTGCATCGGGATCTTGTCCATCGGCCAGCCGCCGAAGCGCCAGGCGGCGGTGCCGCCGGGCTCGACGACCATGCGCAGGCCCTTGTCGAGGTCCTTGATGGTCTTGGCGTCGATGGGGAGCCTGCCGTGCGCCTTGGGCTTGATCCACTGGACGTTCTTGCCGTCGGCGCTGATCACGGCCTTGCCGACGGTGGGGTCGAAGAGGGTGCCGCCGTTGCTGATGGCGGCGTAGGCGGTGGCCATCTGGATGGGGGTGACGAGGACGTCGCCCTGGCCGATGGCGAAGTTGATGCTGTCGTACGCCTTGAGCTGGTTGCCTTCGAGGCAGCTCTCGAAGGCGATCTGCTCGACGTAGGTGCCGCCCTTCTTGCCCTGCTTGCACCAGGAGTTCTTGTTGGCTGCCCAGAAGGACTGCTTCCAGTGGCGGTCGGGGATGCGGCCGGAGACCTCGTTGGGCAGGTCGATCCCGGTCTCGGAGCCGAGGCCGAACTCGCGGGCGGTGCGGTAGAACCAGTCGTGGGCGTCCTTCTTGGGCTTGAGGCCGCCGTCGCGCTGCCACTCCTTGTGCCCGAGGGCGTAGAAGACGGTGTTGCAGGAGAACTTGAGGGCCTCGCCGAGGGTGATGGGGCCGTGCCCCTTGGACTCGAAGTTCGCGAAGCTCCGGTTGCCCATGCTGTACGAGGCGCTGCAGTTGTACTTGTCGTCGAAGGCGTATCCGGCCCGGACGGCCGCGCTCGCCGACACCACCTTGAAGATGGAGCCCGCGGGGGCCTGGCCCTGGATGGCCCGGTTGAGGAGCGGGTAGTTGGACTTCTCGCTGGTGAGGGAGGCGTAGTCCTTGGCGGCGATGCCGCCGACCCACTTGTTGGGGTCGTAGTCGGGCTGGGAGGCCATCGCGACGACCCGGCCGGTCTTGGCCTCCATCACGACGACGGCGCCGGAGTCGGCTTCGTACTTGCGGCCGGTGATGTTGTCGGTCTCGTTGCGGACCACCTTCATCGCGTCCTGGAGCTCGTACTCGGCGACGGCCTGGACCCGGGCGTCGATGCTGGTGACGAGGGTGGATCCGGGGATGCCGGCATCGGATTCGGTCTGGTGCATGACCCGGCCGAGGTTGTCGACCTCGTAGGAGGTGACCAGCGCCTTGCCGCGCAGGTACTTGTCGTACGTGCGCTCGATCCCGGAGCGGCCGACCTGGTCGGAGCGCAGGTGCGGCGAGTCGGTGTCCTTGGCCTTGTGGATCTCGTCGTCGGTGACCGGCGAGAGGTAGCCGAGGACCTGCGAGGTGCGGGCCCCGCCGGGCGCCGGGTAGCGGCGGATCGCGACGGGTTCGGCGGTGATGCCGGGGAACTCCTCGGGGCGTTCGCGCAGCTGCAGCGCCTGCTGCGTGGTGGCGTTGAGGGTGATCGGGATCGGCTGGTAGGGGGAGCCGTT
This sequence comes from Streptomyces sp. NPDC104226, assembly GCF_055584085.1. Taxonomy (NCBI): domain Bacteria; kingdom Bacillati; phylum Actinomycetota; class Actinomycetes; order Kitasatosporales; family Streptomycetaceae; genus Streptomyces; species Streptomyces sp. NPDC104226. The sequence goes on along the minus strand of NZ_JBVJMS010000015.1, from coordinate 104,489 downwards.
CCAGCAGGGCGCGGGGGTCTGGGAGTCGCAGAGGCGGACCTTCTCCATGACCTCCTTGGGGGTCATGTCCAGGACTCCGGCGAGCCGGGTCATGACGCCCTTGCCGCGGTCCTTCATCTTCATCAGCGCCGTGCGGCTGGTGGAGACGACCAGCCGGGTCTCGTTGTCGGCGAGGGCGACGCCCCGGGCGTCGAGGATCGTGCCGCGCACGGCCGGCTGGACGACCCGCTGGACGTGGTTGCTCTTCGCCTCGTGGTAGTACTCGGCGCCGTTGCGGATCTGGAGGTACCAGAGCCGGCCGCCGAGGGTGAGGAACATCGAGCAGACGAGGACCTGGATGATCACGAGCCGGATCTGCACCCGGGAGGTACGGCCGGTCTCCGGAATGTTGGTCACGTGGACTCCTCCCTCACAGCTTCTTGACGCTCTTCACACCCTTGATTCCCTTGACGCCCTTTATCCGGCCGGCCCGGTTGGCACGGCTGCGGGCGGTCTTCATGCGCAGGCCGCCGCGCTGGCTGCCGATCCGCAGGCCGGTGCCGCCGGCCAGCCAGCCGGAGGCGACGTCCTTGCCCGCGGGCGGGCCGCCGTTGGCCTCGACGGCCATCGGGTCGTTCTCCGCGCGGCGGGCCAGGGCCATGATGAACGGCACGGTGAAGGGGGCGAGCAGCAGGTCGTAGAGGACCGCGGTGAACAGCAGTCCGGTCAGGCCCACGTGCCGGGCGGCGGTGTCGCCGACCAGGGCGCCCACGCCCGCGTAGAGCAGGGTGGAGACGAAGGCGGCGCCGACGACGGTGAGCATCGGGCCCCAGGCGGAGCGGAACCGCCCGGTGTCGGGGCGGACCAGGCCGGCGACGTAGCCGATGACGCACAGCACGAGCGCGTAGCGGCCGGCGGCGTGGTCGGCGGGCGGGGCCAGGTCGGTGAGGAGGCCGGCGGCGAAGCCGATGAGGGCGCCGCTGACGCACCCGTACACGAGTGCGAGGGCGACGACCGTGAGGAGGACCAGGTCGGGGACGGCTCCGGGGAGTTGGAGACGGCCCAGGATGGAGACCTGGACGACGAGGGCGACCACGACGAGCGTGCCCGAGAGCAGGATCCGGTTGAAGCGCATGGTGATCGGCTCCTAGTCCTCGGCCGGCTTGCCGGACGCGGACGCGGCGGGTGACGGGGTGACCGTGACGGTGACCGTCGGGGTGGGCTTGGGTGCCTCGGGCTTGGGCGGCAGGACCGCGTCGCGCGGGTCTTCGCGCGGGGGCATGACCACGACGCCGACGATGTCCAGGCGGGAGAAGCCGACGAAGGGGCGGACCCAGATGGTGCGGGTGAGGTCGCCGCGCGAGGGGTCGACCTTGATCACCTCGCCGATCGGGACGCCGGGCACGAAGGGCTTGTTGCCGCGCGAGCCGAAGGTGACGAGCCGGTCGCCGGTGTTGATCTTGGCCTTGCCGTTGAGCATCTGCACGGAGAGCTCCCGGTCGCCCTGACCGGTGGCGAAGCCGAGTTCGCCGGTCTTCTCCAGACGGGTTCCGACGGTGAAGTCGGGGTCGTTGGCGAGGACCACGGTGGCGGTGTCGGGGCCGACGGTGGCGACGCGGCCGACGAGTCCGTCCCCGTTGAGGACGGTCATGTCGCGCTCGATGCCGTCCTTGCTGCCCGCGTCGATGGTGACGGTCCAGGAGAAGCCCTGGGCCGCTCCTATGGCGATGACCTCGGCGCCCTTGATGCCGTACTGGCCCGCGCCCGCCCGCTTGAGCATCTCGTCGAGCTCGCGGATCCGGCTGCGGGTCTGGTCGTCGCTGCCCAGCTTGGCCTTGAGCGCCGCGTTCTCGCGCTCCAGCGTCGCGATGCGGTTGTGCCGCTCGCCGGAGTCCCGTACCGCCCCTATGGCGTTGGCGACGGGGTCGACGCCCTTCGCCACGCCCTTCTCGACCGGCCCGAAGACCGCTGCGGCGGCCTGTCGGGCACCGTCGACCGGAGACTCCTCACCCGTCCTGATGTCCACCGTGATCAAAGCGAACGCGATGGCGATCAGAAGCACCAGGAGCAGCCGGCTTTCTCGTGTGTCCCTCACGTGCGGCGGCCGTGCCTTCCTCTTAGAACTCAGTGCGGCGAAGCCGCTCCGGTGGAGCCGGGGCTCGCACCGGACCTTGCCTGTATATCAACGATCCGCCGTACGGGCCCGGTAGCACCCGTACGGCGGATCATGTGTGTTCCGCCGTACGCGGCGGGCCGGATCAGCGCCGGGGCTGGGCGTCCAGGACCTGCTGGAGCGCCTCGAACTCCTCTACGCACTTGCCGGATCCGAGCGCGACGGAGTCGAGCGGGTCCTCGGCGATGTGGATCGGCATGCCCGTCTCGCGGCGCAGCCGCTCGTCGAGGCCGCGGAGCAGGGCGCCGCCTCCGGTCAGGACGATGCCGCGGTCCATGATGTCGCCGGAGAGCTCCGGCGGGCACTTGTCGAGGGTGGTCTTGACGGCATCGACGATGGCGTTGACCGGCTCCTCGATCGCCTTGCGCACCTCGGCGGCCGAGATCACCACGGTCTTGGGCAGGCCCGAGACCAGGTCGCGGCCGCGGATCTCGGTGTGCTCGTCCTTGTCGAGGTCGTAGGCCGACCCGATGGTGATCTTGATCTGCTCGGCGGTGCGCTCACCGAGGAGGAGCGAGTACTCCTTCTTGATGTGCTGGATGATCGCGTTGTCGAGCTCGTCGCCGGCCACCCGGATGGACTGTGCCGTGACGATTCCGCCGAGGGAGATGACGGCCACCTCGGTGGTGCCGCCACCGATGTCCACGACCATGTTGCCGGTGGCCTCGTGGACGGGCAGGCCCGCTCCGATGGCGGCGGCCATCGGCTCTTCGATGATGTGCACCTGGCGGGCACCGGCCTGCGTGGACGCCTCGATGACGGCGCGGCGCTCCACTCCCGTGATGCCGGAGGGCACGCAGACCACGACGCGCGGGCGGGCCAGGTAACGGCGCTTGTGGATCTTGAGGATGAAGTACCGGAGCATCCGCTCGGTGATCTCGAAGTCGGCGATGACGCCGTCCTTGAGGGGCCGCACGGCGACGATGTTGCCGGGCGTGCGCCCGATCATCTTCTTGGCTTCGGAGCCGACCGCCAGGATGCCACCGGTGTTCGTGTTGATGGCGACCACGGACGGCTCGTTCAGGACGATTCCCCGGCCCCTCACGTACACCAGCGTGTTGGCGGTCCCGAGGTCGATCGCCATGTCACGGCCGATGAACGACATGTTGTTCCCCTTGTTCCCCATGAGGAGCGTCTGGCCTTCCAGTTGATAGCGGCTGCTGTCAGGTCGGCGAGGTGGGTGTGTGGGTGGAGGCCCCATCGTAGTGCCGTAAGTACGGCCACCGCGCGACGGGACTCCGGCAAGCCCGCCGGAACGATTACCCGCCCCCATAGTGGTGACGTCGCGTCCTGTCGATGCGTTCCCGAAAGTGCCCGGTAATACCGGAGGGCGACCGAAATTACTTCGGTCGCCCCAGGTCATGAGCGCTATTCGGCTGATGTTGCGTCAGAAAAGAGTGATCACAGTCCCGGGAAGAACAGCTTCAGCTCCCGCTCCGCGGACTCCTCGGAGTCCGAGGCGTGGATCAGGTTCTCCCGGGTGACGGTACCGAAGTCACCCCGGATGGAGCCGGGCGCGGCGGCAATCGGGTCAGTGGGTCCGGCCAACTGGCGGACACCCTCGATCACGCGCTCCCCTTCGACGACCAGGGCCACGACCGGGCCGCTCGCCATGAAGCCCATGAGGGGCTCGTAGAAGACCTTGCCCTTGTGCTCGCCGTAGTGCGCTTCCAGGGTCTCCTGGTCCAGCGTGCGCAGCTCCAGCGCGGGAATGGTCCAGCCGGCCTTCCGCTCGATGCGGCCGACGATCTCGCCGATCAGGCCGCGACGGACGGCGTCGGGCTTGAGGAGGACGAGCGTGCGCTGGGTCATATGGGTAACTCCTTGCGGCATACGGGTGCGGTCCGACGAGGCTACAGGGGACCGGGCACCCGCCGTACGGGGCCTTCCCCGCCGTACGGAGCCCTCCCGGGCCCCGCTCCGGCTCCCCGGCGGGCTACGCCTCGGTCGGGGCGGCGGTCTGGGCCTCCGCCTGGGCGGCCCAGCGGGCCTTGATCACGTCGATGCGGCGGCCGTAGCGGATCGAGCACCACCACAGACCCGCGAACACCACGCCCAGGATGAACATCATCGGGACGACGAACCCGCTCAGCACGAGCCCGATCTGCAGGGCCCAGCCGATCTGGACGGCCCCGGGGCGCGAGAGCATCCCGCACAGCAGGACCGACACCAGCATCGCGATCCCGCAGACCGTCCAGACCGTGACCTGGCTCAGGTCGCCCTTCATCGCGACCAGCCCGGCGAAGCCGATCACGAAGAACTCCGCGATCAGCGTCGAAGCACACAGCGTGCGCATCCCTCAGCCCCTCTTCAGCAGCAGGCGGGCCTCGCCCACCGTGATGACGGAACCGGTCACCAGGACCCCGGCCCCTCCGTACTCCGCCTCTTCCTCCGCCAGCGTGATCGCCGCCTCCAGGGCGTCGTCCAGCCGCGGCTCCACCTGCACCCGGTCGGCGCCGAAGACCTCGACCGCGACGGCCGCCAGTTCGTCGGCGGAGCTCGCCCGGTGGCTGCTGTTCTCCGTGATGACGACCTCGGCGAAGATCGGCTCGAAGGCCTCGAGCATCCCGCGCGCGTCCTTGCCCTCGCTCGCGCCCACGACCCCGATCAGCCGGCTGAAGCCGAAGGCCTCGGTCACCGCCTCCGCCGTGACCCGCGCCCCGGCCGGGTTGTGCGCCGCGTCCAGGACCACCGTCGGACTGCGCCGCACGACCTCCATGCGGCCGGGCGAGGTCACCGAGGCGAAGGCCGTCCGTACGGTCTCCACGTCCAGCGCCCGCGCGTGGTCGGCGCCGATCCCGAAGAAGGCCTCGACCGCCGCCAGCGCCACCGCCGCGTTGTGCGCCATGTGGGCGCCGTACAGCGGCAGGAAGATGCCGTCGTACTCGCCGCCCAGCCCGCGCAGCGTCAGCTGCTGCCCGCCCACGGCGACCTCGCGGGCGACGACGCCGAACTCCATGCCCTCGCGGGCCACGGTCGCGTCGACCTCCACGGCCTTCTTCAGCAGCACCTGCGCCGCGTCCACCGGCTGCTGCGCCAGGATCACGGTGGCGCCCTTCTTGATGACGCCGCCCTTCTCCTGCGCGATCTCGCCGGTGGTGGAGCCGAGCCGGTCCGTGTGGTCCAGGCTGATCGGGGTGACCACGGCGACCGCGCCGTCGATCACGTTGGTGGCGTCCCAGGTGCCGCCCATGCCCACCTCGACCACGGCCGCGTCCACGGGAGCGTCCGCGAAGGCCGCGTAGGCCATCCCGGTGACGACCTCGAAGAAGGACAGCCGGAACTCCTCGGCAGCGTCCACCATGTCCACGTACGGCTTGATGTCGTGGTACGCCTCGACGAACCGCTCGGCGCTGATCGGCGCCCCGTCCAGGCTGATCCGCTCGGTGACCGACTGCACGTGCGGGCTGGTGTAGCGGCCGGTGCGCAGCTCGAAGGCGTTCAGCAGCGACTCGATCATGCGCGCGGTGCTCGTCTTGCCGTTGGTGCCGGTGACGTGGATGGAGGGGTACGCGCGCTGCGGCTCGCCCAGGACGTCCATCAGCGCGGCGATCCGCGTGACGGACGGCTCCAGCTTGGTCTCGCCCCAGCGGCCGGCCAGCTCCTGCTCCACCTCCCGCAGCGCCTGGGCCACCTCGGGGTCGGTGGGCTCTTCGGGCACCGGGTCGCCCTGGGGCGGACCGGCCTGCGTCCGCAGGGTGCGGCTGCCCGCCTCGATCACCGCCAGGTCGGGGTCGCGGTCGGACTCTTCCGCCACGATCTGGTCGAACGCGTCGAAGCTGTCATCGTGGCTCTCGGGCTGCTGCTCACTCACGGGACCCAGTCTACGGACGAGGGCCGGGAGGACTTTCGGCCCGGTCGTATCGGGACCTTCGGCCGGCAGGGCGACCGGATCGTTATGCAAGCCTTGCGGGCAGGAGATTGGGGAACAAATGCCGCAGGCCAGCACCAACAAGACAGCTTCCAGCCGCGACATAGGGATAGACCTGGGAACCGCCAACACCCTCGTCTACGCACGGGGACACGGCATCGTCCTCAATGAGCCGTCCGTGGTGGCCGTCAAGGCGGGCACCACCACCGCACTGGCCGTGGGTACCGAGGCCAAGGAGACCATCGGCCGCACGCCGGGCTCCATCACCGCGATCCGCCCCCTCAAGGACGGCGTGATCTGCGACTACGAGGCCGCCGAGGAGATGATCCGGCACTTCGTCCGCAAGGCCGTCCCCGGCCGCCGGGTCCGCACCCGCATGGTGATCTGCGTACCGTCCGGGGTCACCCCGGTGGAACGGCGGGCCATCATCCACGCCTCCACCCGGGCCGGCGCCAGAACCGTGCACCTGATCGAGGAACCCATGGCCGCGGCGATCGGCGCCGGGCTCCCGGTCTCCGAACCGCGCGGCTCGATGGTCGTCGACATCGGCGGCGGCACCTCCGAGGTCGCGGTCATCTCGCTGGGCGGCATCGTCACCTCCCAGTCGCTGCGGGTCGGCGGCGACCGGCTGGACGCCGCGATCACCGACTGGGTCCGCAAGGAGCACGCCCTGCTCATCGGCGACCGGACCGCCGAGGACGTCAAGATCGCCATCGGCTCGGCGTGGCCGGTGCCGGACCGGCCGGAGCTGGAGACCGCCACCTTCACGGTGCGGGGCCGCGAGAAGGTGGGCGGCATGCCCAAGACGCTGCAGCTCGACGCGCGCGACGTACGGGCCGCGCTCGACGAGCCGGTCGAGGCGATCATCGCGGCGGTCCGCACCACCCTGGAGGAGTGCCCGCCCGAACTGTCCGGGGACGTCATGGAGCACGGCATCGTCCTGACCGGCGGCGGCGCGCTGCTCCCCGGCCTGGACCTGCGGATGGCCTCCTCGACGGGGATCCCCGTCTTCGTCGCGGACGAACCGCTGGACTGCGTGGCCCTGGGCTCGGGGCGCTGCGTGGAGGACATGGACGCGCTCAGCAGCCTGCTGGCACCGGCGAAGGCATAGGCCCGGGGTCCGGCGTCCCGGCTCCCGGGCGGGCTTCAGCCCTTGGGGAGGGTCGCGAGGACCTCGTACGCGTCCTGCGTGCGCGTCGCCGTCAGGGTTCCGCCCAGGCTGCGCACGCGCTCGCACATGCTCGCCGTGCCCGAGCCCGCCGAGACGGGGGCCCGGGCCGGGTTGAGCTGCGCCAGCCCGTTGCGGACGGCGATCCGAAGCTGCGGGCCGTCCGCCGCGATGGACACCTCGACGGTTTCGCCGCTCGCGTGCTTGGCGGCGTTGGTCAGGCATTCCTGCACCACGCGGTAGACCGCCGCCTGGCGCAGCGGCGACAGCCCGTGCACGGCCGGATCCAGGGCCAGCCGTACGGGGGAACCCGCGCGCCCGCTCTCCTCCGCGAGGGCCGCCAGCCCGTCCACGCCCGGGGTGGCCGCCCGCTCCCCGCGCTGCACGATGATCTCGTTGAGCACCAGGTGGGCCCGGCGGGCGGTGTCGGCGAGCTCCTCAAAGTCCTTCGCGTACGCCGTCTCGCGCGAGCGCATCGACAGCACCTCGGAGCGGACCGTCAGCAGGGTCAGCTCCCGCCCGACGAAGTCGTGGACGTCGCGGGCGACGGAGGTCCGCTCCTGCTGGACGGCCTGCAGGACGGCGGACTCCGCGCGCCGGGTGTCGAGCTCGCGCACGAGGTCGTGGCGGTAGGCGGCGATGCCCACGGCCGAGGCGAGGACCCCGATGGGCACGACGAGGCTGAGGAAGGAGCTGAAGGTCTCGGCCCGGGCCAGCGGCCAGCCCGGCACGCAGCAGAACAGGGCCAGTGTGAAGGCGACGTAGCCCGAGGTGGCGAGGACACCGGCCCGGCGCCCGCGGAAGCGGCCCACCGAGTACAGCGCGAACTGGATCAGGGTCAGCTCGTGCAGCCAGCCGATGAAGAGCAGCGCGGCGAGGTACGAGACCCAGGGCATCCGGCGCCGCACCAGCAGCGTGGAGCAGCCGAGGGTCAGGACGATCGCCGCGGCGGGCCCGTTCAGGGAGTTGTCGGCGGCCGCGAGGCCCGGCAGGTCGAGCGCCATCAGGCCCAGGCAGCTGAGAGCCGCGAGCACGTCCATCGCGCGCGGCGACCCGGCCCAGCCCTGCGCGAGCCGGCGGCCGAGGGCCAGGAGCCGGTGGGGCGCCGAGGGGGCGGGCGTGTCGTGCATGCCCTCCATCATCCGTGTTCGGCACCCCCGGAGCCGGGCCGCCCGGACCCGAGAACGCGTGATTTAGGGCACTTCGGACAGGCCGGAGGTCCCTCCGCCCGGAGGCCTTGCTCTCTACCCGGGGCCGCCACCGCGCTCGTAGCGTCGGGAGAATGACCACCCAACGCGGAACGACCCCCCACCAGGGAACGGCCGCCCCGCGGGGCACCGCCCTGCTCCTGCTGATCGGCGGCCTCGTCGGCACCCTGGCCTCCGGCGTCCTCACCTACGACCGCATCCGCACCCTGGAGAACCCGCTCTTCACCCCGGGCTGCAACATCAACGCGGTGCTGAGCTGCGGCGACGTGATGACCACCTGGCAGGGCAACCTGCTGGGCTTCCCCAACATGCTGCTCGGCATCGCCGGCTTCGCGGCCCTCGCCGGACTGGGCACGGCCCTGGTCGCCGGGGCGCTGCTCCCCCGGTGGCTGTGGCGCTGCCTGTGGGCCGGGATCGCCGCCGGGTTCGCCTTCACGGTGTGGCTGATCAGCCAGTGCCTGTACGTGATCGGGGCGCTGTGCCCGTGGTGCATGGTCGTCTGGGCGGTGATGATCCCGCTGTTCTGGTACGTCACCCTGCACCTGGCCCCGGCCGGCTCCCGGCTGCGGGCGCTCCCCCACTGGCTGGTGCCGGTGGCCGCGTACGGAGTGGTCGCCGCGCTCATCCTGACGAGGTTCGGCGCACAGCTGCTGTGATGCCGGGCCCCTCGCGGGGAAGGAATAGCCCGAAGGCCCCCACGTCGACCGACGGCGTGGGGGCCTTCGCTTGCGTCCTGCGGGCCTAGCCCTGGGGCAGCCCGGCCAGCTGGTCGGTGAGGCGGGCGATGTCCGCCTCGGCCTTGGCCAGCCGGCCCTTGATCTTGTCCACGACGTTGTCGGGGGCCTTGGCGATGAACGCCTCGTTCCCGAGCTTCGCCTCGGCCTGCTGCTTCTCCTTCTCGGCGGCGGCCAGGTCCTTGCTCAGCCGCTTGCGCTCGGCCTCCACGTCGATGGTGCCCGACAGGTCGAGCGCGACGGTGGCGCCGCCGACCGGCAGGGTCGCGGTGGCGCTGAAGGCGTCGCCCTCCGGCTGGAGGCGCAGCACCTGGCGGATGGCCGCCTCGTGGGCGGCCAGCGCGGTGGCGGACAGGTCCAGGCGGGCCGGGACCTTCTGCTTGTCGTCGAGGCCCTGCTCCTTGCGGAACCGGCGGACCTCGCGGACCAGGGTCTGGATGCCCTCGATCTCGGCCTCGGCGGCCGCGTCGCGGAAGCCGCTGTCCTTGGGCCATTCGGCGATCACGAGGGACTCACCGCCGGTCAGGGTGGTCCACAGGGTCTCGGTGACGAAGGGGACCACCGGGTGCAGCAGGCGCAGCATGACGTCGAGGACCTCGCCGAGGACCCGGGCGGAGGCCTTGGCCGGCTCGCCGCCCGCGAAGAAGGTCGTCTTCGACAGCTCGACGTACCAGTCGAAGACCTCGTCCCACGCGAAGTGGTAGAGCGCCTCGCTGAGCTTCGAGAACTGGTAGTCCTCGTAGAAGGCGTCGGCCTGCGCGACCGTCTCGTTCAGCCGGGACAGGATCCAGCGGTCGGTCGCCGACATCTCCTCGACCGACGGCAGGTCGCCCTCGATCGTGGCGCCGTTCATCATCGCGAAGCGGGTGGCGTTCCAGATCTTGTTGGCGAACTTGCTGGAGGCCTGGACCCAGTCCTCGCCGATCGGGACGTCGACACCCGGGTTGGCGCCGCGCGCCAGGGTGAAGCGGACCGCGTCGGAGCCGTACTTGTCCATCCAGTCGAGCGGGTTGACCGCGTTGCCGAAGGACTTCGACATCTTCTTGCCGCGCTCGTCGCGGACCATGCCGTGCAGGGCGATGGTGTGGAACGGCGGGGTGCCGTCCATCGCGTACAGGCCGAACATCATCATCCGGGCGACCCAGAAGAAGAGGATGTCGTAGCCGGTGACCAGGACGGAGTTCGGGTAGAACTTCGCCAGGCTGTCGGTCTGCTGCGGCCAGCCGAGCGTGGAGAACGGCCACAGGCCGGAGGAGAACCAGGTGTCCAGGACGTCCGTGTCCTGGGTCCAGCCCTCGCCGCTCGGCGGCTGCTCGTCGGGGCCGACGCAGACGATCTCGCCGTTCGGGCCGTACCAGACGGGGATGCGGTGGCCCCACCACAGCTGGCGCGAGATGCACCAGTCGTGGAGGTTGTCGACCCAGTCGAAGTAGCGCTTCTCCATCTCCTGCGGGTGGATCTTGACCTGGCCGTCGCGGACCGCGTCACCGGCGGCCTTGGCGAGCGGGCCGACCTTGACCCACCACTGGAGCGACAGGCGCGGCTCGATGGTGGTCTTGCAGCGCGAGCAGTGGCCGACGGAGTGCGTGTACGGACGCTTCTCGGCGACGATCCGGCCCTCGGCGCGCAGCGCGGCGACGATGGCGGAACGGGCCTCCAGCCGGTCCAGGCCCTGGAAGGGGCCGTGGACGGTGATGACGGCGTGCTCGTCCATGACGGCGAGGTTGGGCAGGCCGTGGCGCTGACCGATCTCGAAGTCGTTCGGGTCGTGCGCCGGCGTCACCTTGACGGCGCCGGTGCCGAACTCGGGGTCGACGTGGCCGTCGGCGACGACCGGGATGCGGCGGCCGGTGAGCGGCAGCTCGATCTCGGTGCCGACCAGGTGCTTGTAGCGCTCGTCGTCGGGGTGGACGGCGACGGCGGTGTCGCCGAGCATCGTCTCCGCGCGGGTGGTGGCGACGACGATGGAGGCGTCACCCTCCCCGTAGCGGATCGAGACGAGCTCGCCCTCGTCGTCCTGGTACTCGACCTCGATGTCGGAGATCGCGGTGAGGCAGCGGGGGCACCAGTTGATGATGCGCTCGGCGCGGTAGATCAGCTCGTCGTCGTAGAGCTTCTTGAAGATGGTCTGGACGGCCTCGGAGAGGCCCTCGTCCATGGTGAAGCGCTCGCGCGACCAGTCGACGCCGTCGCCGAGGCGGCGCATCTGGCCGGAGATCTGGCCGCCGGACTCGCCCTTCCACTGCCAGACGCGCTCGACGAAGGCCTCGCGGCCCAGGTCGTGGCGGGACTTGCCCTCCTTGGCGAGCTCGCGCTCGACGACGTTCTGGGTGGCGATACCGGCGTGGTCCATGCCGGGCTGCCACAGGGTCTCGTAGCCCTGCATGCGCTTGCGGCGGGTGATGGCGTCGATCAGCGTGTGCTCGAAGGCGTGCCCCAGGTGGAGGCTTCCGGTGACGTTCGGCGGCGGGATGACGATGGCGAAGGGGGGCTTGTCGCTCTTCTCGTCCGCCTCGAAGTACCCACGCTCTACCCAGCGCTCGTAGAGCTTCCCCTCTACATCGGCCGGCGCGTACGAAGTCGGCAGTTCGGAGTAGGGGCTGCTGGGTGTCTGCGTGTTCTCGGTCACGAGCCACAGTTTAGGGCCGTAACGGTCCGGTCATGAAACCGGGTTTCCGGGCGCCCGGGGCTTTTCGCCGCCCCGGCTTCCGACAGGATGTGTGGGACGTATAAAGCAACCTCATGGGGGGACGCGGGATGAGCTACAACCAGCCGGGGCCGTACGGAGGCCAGCAGCCGCAGCAGCCGGGGCCCTACGGACAGCAGCCGGGACCGTACGGCGGCCAGCAGCCCGGGCCCTACGGACAGCAGCCCGGATACGGGTACCCGCAGCAGGCCCCCCAGGGCGTCCCGCAGCAGGGCTACCCGCAGCAGCAGCCCGGCTTCCCCCAGCAGCAGGCCCCGTACGGCGGCGGCTACCCGCAGCAGCAGCCCCCGTACGGCGGCGGCTACCAGCCGGAGGCCCCGAAGAAGTCGAAGGCCGGCGTGATCATCGCGGTGGTCCTGGCGGTGGCCGTGATCGGCGGCGCCGGCTGGTACTTCACGCAGGGCGGCGGCGCCTCGGCCTCGATCTCCGCCGACACCAAGGGCTACAAGCTGGTGGCTCCGGCGGCGGTGGACGACTTCAAGAAGGACCCGAAGTACAAGGACCCCGCCTTCAGCGACAAGGACAAGAAGGAAGCCGAAGGGGTCGGCATCAAGAACCCCACCCAGGTGGGCATGAACTACCAGGCCGGTGACCCGAAGAACCCGCTGACCGCCAAGGGCCTCAACTTCTCCGGGCTGTACGGCGACGTCGCCGACCCGGAGAAGTCCGTGGACGCGTACTTCGCCATGGCCAAGCTCAACGCGGCCAAGGACGGTTCCACGAAGGTGGAGTTGATCGGAAGCCCCGAGGCCAAGACCCCGGCGGGCTTCAAGGGCGCGGTGATGAAGTGCCAGGAGATGAAGCTCATCTCCACGAGCACCACGGAGAAGGGCCCGAAGGATTTCACCATTCCGATCTGCGTGTGGGGTGACTACAGCACCCTGAGCATGGTCGGTGCCACCGACGTGGCGTCGATCCTGGCCGGGAAGCCGGGCTACACCCTGGACCAGACCGCGGAGCTCGCAGCGAAGCTCTACAACACCGCGCGCGTCAAGAAGTAGCGGACGACGAGCGGTCCACGCAGAAGGGGCGCCCCCGATCGGGGGCGCCCCTTCTGCGTACGCGCAACTGGTCTGCGGCTACGCCGACTTCTCGTGCGGGCCCTGGTCCTTCGGGACGATCCGCGGGACCAGCGTCGGGTTGACGTTGGAGCGGACCACGTCCGCGGTGATGACCACACGGGCCACGTCCTTGCGGGACGGGACCTCGTACATCACCGACATCAGGACCTCTTCCATGATGGCGCGCAGGCCGCGCGCGCCGGTCTGGCGGAGGATCGCCTGGTCGGCGATGGCCTCGAGGGCTTCGCGCTCGAAGTCCAGCTCGACGCCGTCGAGTTCGAACAGCCGCTGGTACTGCTTGACCAGGGCGTTCCGCGGCTCGATGAGGATCTGGAGCAGGGCCTCGCGGTCCAGGTTGTGCACCGAGGTGATGACGGGCAGACGGCCGATGAACTCGGGGATCATCCCGAACTTCACCAGGTCCTCCGGCATGACCTCCTGGAACTGGTTGCTCGCCTCGATCTCGCGCTTCGAGCGGATCGTCGCCCCGAAGCCGATGCCCTTGGCGCCGGCGCGGGACTCGATGATCCGCTCCAGGCCGGAGAAGGCACCGCCCACGATGAACAGCACGTTCGTCGTGTCGATCTGGATGAACTCCTGGTGCGGGTGCTTGCGGCCGCCCTGCGGCGGCACGGAAGCGGTGGTGCCTTCCAGGATCTTCAGGAGGGCCTGCTGCACGCCCTCGCCGCTCACGTCGCGCGTGATCGACGGGTTCTCGCTCTTGCGGGCGACCTTGTCGATCTCGTCGATGTAGATGATTCCGGTTTCGGCCTTCTTGACGTCGTAGTCGGCCGCCTGGATCAGCTTGAGCAGGATGTTCTCGACGTCCTCGCCGACGTACCCGGCCTCCGTGAGCGCCGTCGCGTCCGCGATGGCGAACGGGACGTTGAGCATCCGGGCGAGCGTCTGGGCCAGCAGCGTCTTGCCCGAGCCCGTGGGGCCGAGCAGGAGGATGTTGGACTTCGCGAGCTCGATCGCGTCGTCCCGGCCCGTCGCGCCGCCGTTCTCGCCGGCCTGGACGCGCTTGTAGTGGTTGTACACCGCTACGGAGAGCGCCTTCTTCGCCGGCTCCTGGCCGACGACGTAGCTCTCCAGGAACTCGTAGATCTCGCGGGGCTTGGGGAGTTCCTCCCACCGCACCTCGCTCGTCTCCGCGAGCTCCTCTTCGATGATCTCGTTGCAGAGGTCGATGCACTCGTCGCAGATGTACACACCGGGTCCCGCGATGAGCTTCTTCACCTGCTTCTGGCTCTTTCCGCAGAACGAGCACTTGAGCAGGTCGCCGCCGTCACCGATGCGTGCCACGAGGTGCTTCCCCTTCGCCTGGGAGACGCCTGGTTCAGCGCTCCTGGTGCCTCATATCCGACGGTACCTTGCCGGGGGCCCCGTGCGGGGCCCCCTTGACGTGGTTCACATCGCCGAATCCGGCGATGTGCCCGCGCCAACTGGCGGCAAGGATCAGTTCGAAGTCTTACGGGTCGCCACGACCTGGTCGATCAGGCCGTACGCCAGCGCGTCCTCGGCCGTCAGGATCTTGTCGCGCTCGATGTCGTCGCGGATCTTCTCCAGCGGCGTCGACGAGTGCTTGGCCAGCATGGTCTCCAGCTGGTCGCGCATGCGCAGGATCTCGTTGGCCGCGATCTCCAGGTCGGAGAGCTGCTCGCGGCCGGTACCGCCCGAGGGCTGGTGGATCAGGACGCGGGCGTTCGGCAGCGCCATGCGCTTGCCGGGCGCACCGGCGGCGAGCAGGACCGCGGCGGCGGAGGCCGCCTGGCCCATGCAGACCGTCGAGATGTCCGGCTTCACGAACTGCATCGTGTCGTAGATCGCCGTCAGCGCGGTGAAGGAGCCGCCGGGGCTGTTGATGTACAGGTAGATGTCGCGGTCCGGGTCCATCGACTCCAGGCACAGGAGCTGCGCCATGACGTCGTTGGCGGAGGCGTCGTCGATCTGCACGCCGAGGAAGATGATGCGCTCCTCGAAGAGCTTCGCGTACGGGTCGTACTCGCGGACGCCCTGCGAGGTGCGCTCCACGAAGCGCGGCACGACGTAGCGGTTGTCCACCGGCGCGCCGGTGTAGAGGCCGCTCGCGGGAGAAAGGTTGTTCATGTGCATCTGAGTGTTCACCGTCCTGGTGGCGTTCTGCGGGCTGAGGCTTTGCCTGGTGCGGGGCGGGCGTACGGGTCCCCGTGGGGGATCCCCGTACGCCGGGCCGGGGCCGGGATCAGGCCCCGGTGCCGCCGCCGCCCGGGACCAGCGACGCGGCGGAGATGATCTCGTCGATGAGGCCGTATTCCTTGGCCTCTTCCGCCGTGTACCAGCGGTCGCGGTCGCCGTCGCGGATGATCGTCTCCACGGTCTGGCCGGAGTGGTGCGCGGTGATCTCAGCCATGCGCTGCTTCGTGCGCAGCAGGTACTGGGCCTGGATCTTGATGTCCGAGGCGGTGCCGCCGATGCCGGCGGAGCCCTGGTGCATCAGGATGTCGGTGTTCGGGAGCGCGAAGCGCTTGCCCGGGGTACCGCCGGTGAGCAGGAACTGGCCCATGGAGGCCGCCATGCCCATACCGATGGTGATCACGTCGTTCGGGATGTACTGCATGGTGTCGTAGACCGCCATGCCCGCCGTCACCGAACCACCGGGGCTGTTGATGTACAGGTAGATGTCCTTCTCCGGCTCGGCGGCCAGGAGCAGGAGCTGCGCGGTGATCTTGTTGGCGATGTCGTCGTCGACCTGCTGGCCGAGGAAGATGATGCGCTCGCCGAGCAGCCGGTTGTAGACATGGTCGCCGAGGCCGCCACCGATGGACGGCTCACCCGCGGCGTAAGGCTTCAGATTCGTCACGTATCCACCTGCTCGTCTCCGACGGCCATGTGCCGTCTCAGCGTCTCGTTCTGGGGCGCGGACCTGCCGTGCGGACGATGTCCGCCGGCGTCGGGTACTCCCGTGCCCTCGTATTCATGGACCCTAACGCGCAGCTGGGACAACGCCATCCCGCTTCCCGAACTGTTCGCTCGGAGCGCAAGGTCAGAGCCCCCTCACGGAGGGTCCCGGGAAGGGGGTCGGGCGGGGGTCCGGAGGCACGCCCCCGGGAAGGCCGAAGGGCCCGGACGCGATGGCGTACGGGCCCTCCGGGCCGTGCTCGGGTACTGCTCAGCGGGGGTGACCCCGGGTGTTACTTGGCCTCGTCGGCGGCGATGTCGCCGTCGGCCTCGACCACGTTCTCGACGGTCTCGGCGGCCTGCTCGAGCTCGTCCTCGTCGTCGGAGAGGTCGACGACCTCACCGTTGGTGTCGGTGACCTTGGCGGCCTCGACGACGGCCGCGAGGGCCTTGCCGCGGGCGACCTCGCCGACGAGCATCGGAACCTGGCCACCCTCGACGACGGCCTGGGCGAACTGGTCGGGGGACATGCCGGAGGAGGCGGCGCGACGCATGAGGTGCTCGGTGAGCTCCTCCTGGTTCACGTTCAGCTTCTCCTTGTTGACCAGCTCGTCGAGGACGAACTGGGTCTTGATGCCCTTGATCGCCTGCTCGGCGGTCTCGGCGTCGAACTCCTCGACCGTCTTGCCCTGGATCTCCAGGTACTTCTCGATGGTGAGGCCCATCTGGCCGAGCTGGTGGTGCTCGAGGTTGTGCTTGCGGGTCTGGACCTCGTCCGCGAGGAGCTTCTCGGGGATCGGGACCTCGACGAGCTCCAGCAGCTTCTCCAGGACGCGCTCCTGGGCCTGCGTGGCCTGGTCGTACTGCTTCATGTTCTCGAGGCGCTTGCGGCTGTCGGCCTTCAGCTCGTCGAGGGTGTCGAACTCGCTCGCCATGCCGGCGAACTCGTCGTCCAGCTCCGGCAGCTCACGGGCCTGGACCTTGGTGACCTTGACGGTGACCTCGGCGTCCTTGCCCTCGGCGGAGCCGCCCTTCAGCTGGGAGGTGAAGGTGGCCTCGCCACCGGCCTCCAGGCCCTTGACGGCCTCGTCGATGCCTTCGAGGAGCTCGCCCGAGCCGATGGTGTAGGAGACGTCCTGGGCGACACCGTCCTCCAGCACCTCGCCGTCGACCTTGGCCTCGAGGTCGATGGTGACGACGTCGCCGTCCTCAGCCGCGCGCTCGACGTCCTTGGTGGACGCGAAGCGGCCGCGCAGCTGCTCGACCGACTTCTCGACGTCCTCGTCCGAGACCTCGACGGCGTCCACGGTGACCTCGATGCCGGAGTAGTCCGGGATCTCGATCGCGGGACGGATGTCGACCTCGGCGGTGAAGGACAGCAGCT
Source organism: Streptomyces sp. NPDC104226 (assembly GCF_055584085.1). NCBI lineage: Bacteria > Bacillati > Actinomycetota > Actinomycetes > Kitasatosporales > Streptomycetaceae > Streptomyces > Streptomyces sp. NPDC104226. The sequence goes on along the minus strand of NZ_JBVJMS010000015.1, from coordinate 87,324 downwards.
CGCCGTCCTTCAGCTCCGTGATGTCGACCTCGGGCTGGCCCAGCGGGTTCAGGTCGGCCTCGTTGACGGCCTCGGTGTAGAACTTCGGGAGGGCGTCGTTGACGGCCTCCTCCAGCACCGCACCGCGGCCGAAGCGCTGGTCGATGACGCGGGCCGGGATCTTGCCCTTGCGGAAGCCCTTCACCGTGACCTGCTGGTTGATCTTCTTGTAGGCCGCGTCGAGGCTGTCCTTGAGCTCCTCGAAGGGCACCTCAACAGTGAGCCGAACCCGAGTCGGGTTCAGGGTCTCCACGGCGCTCTTCACGGTTCGGTCTCCTTGTGGCTGACTGCTGGGGGTCTCTGCTCATCGCCGCGGTCGCGCGGTTCTCAGCGGATCGGGCCCGGTACATCAGACACACGGGCACGCAGCTTGCATAGTAGCCGCAAGCGGCAATCAGCCCACAACGCGATCATCGACGCGGCCTCGCAAGGACCGAGGACCGCTGCTACTCCTGCTGGTCGGGGTGGCCGGATTCGAACCGACGACCTTCCGCTCCCAAAGCGGACGCGCTACCAAGCTGCGCCACACCCCGTCGGTGCGACACGTAGGGTACATGCCCGAAGACCCTCCGCCGTGCGGAGTTTCGACGATGGACCCGCCGGACGCGACCGCGGCCACACGCGGGCGCGAAATGCGGTGTGCGATCCCCTCCCGGAACCCGCTAGGATGCTGTCCGTGCCGCGGTCCCCGGACCTGCGTTGCACGTGCTGCGGGTGTAGCTCAATGGTAGAGCACTAGTCTTCCAAACTAGCTACGCGGGTTCGATTCCCGTCACCCGCTCAGAGACGCAAAGGGCCAGGTCAGAGGATGTCTCCTCGACCTGGCCCTTCGTCGTTCCCGGACTCGCGATCAGCCCGCGTGCCCCCTGCGCTGCGCGCTACGGCCGCGAGACGGTGAAGTGGCAGGAAGGCAGGAGCCAGACGCGAGCAGCGCCGACGCAGCGGTTGCCGTAGCTGCGGCGGCGGCGTCCGAACCCGGTGCCTCCCGTGGGAGCGCTTGGCGGCCCGGAGGTCGTCGGGTTGGGGTTCCGGCGCTGCGAGGTCGCGAATGCGGCCAGTGCGGCGGGGTGCCTGTGGCCGTCAGTGAGTGGCTGTGGGCCGGCGGTTGGTGGTCAGAGTTTGATGCCTGCGATGGTGTCCGCGAGGGAGTTCAGGAAGCGGTTGACGTCCGGGGCGATGGAGCTCGACGCGAGGAAGAAGCCGAAGAGGACCGCCACGATGGCGGGGCCGGCCTTGAGGTGGCCTCCGCGGACGAGCACCACGAGGATGATCGCCAACAGGACTACCACTGATAGCGAAATGGCCACTTCTGATCACACCTTCGGTCGTCCCCTGGTCGGCCCGGGGTGCGGCCGTGCGCACCCCCACATGGTCCATCCTCCCACCAACGCGCCCCGGCTATCCGCCTCGTGACGAAGAGACGGTGGTGGTTTTGCGTCAGGGGGCGGTGAGGCCCAGGAGGGAGCGGACATAGGCGTATTTCTCGGACAGTCTGTCGCGCGTGGGGGCGTCCAGGTCCGCGAGGCGGGCGGGGTCCGTGTTGTGGGCCAGGTCGGCTTCCTTGATCAGGAGGGCTCCTGGGGTGGCGAGGATGCGGGCCGTGTACGCCTCGAGCGGTTCGCCGGGGCGTTTGGTGACGGCCAGGACCATGTCCTTCACGGACTGCGGGAGTTCGGCCGATTCCAGCCAGGCCGGGGTGAGGGCCTCGTCCTCGATCGCGTCGTGGAGCCAGGCCGCCGCCTGCTGTTCGGCGGTGCCGCCGCGGGCGCGGACGCCCTCGGCCACGGCGGCGAGGTGTTCGGCGTACGGGCGGCCGGACTTGTCGGTCTGGCCCTCGTGCGCGGCACGGGCGAGGGATTCCACCTCGATGAGGGTGAGCGGGCCGTTCGTCATCCGAGCTCCTTCGCCGCCGTGTGGAGGGCCTGCGCGGCCCGGCGTACGTCTGCCTGTGTGGTGCGCCAGTTGGAGAACGCCGCGCGCAGGGCGGGGGTTCCCCCGTACGTCGTGGGGGTGACGAACACCTCGGGTCCGGCCGCTTCGCGCAGGGCCGTCAGGCGGGTCGGGGTGGGGGTGTCGGCGAGGGTGAAGCAGACGACGTTCAGGCGGACGGGGGCCAGGACCGTGAAGTACGGGTCCTGGGTGAGGAATTCGCCGAGGGAGCGGGCGCAGGCGATGTCCCGTTCCACGATCTCGCGGTGACCCTCGCGGCCGTAGGCGTGGAGGGTGAACCAGGCGGCGAGGGCCCGCAGCCGGTGGGAGTTCTCCGGGGTGAGGTGGACGAGGTCGGGGTCCTCGCCGAGGGGGCCGAGGTAGGCGGCGGCGTTCTGGAAGACGCGGGCCTGCAGGTCGCGGCGGCGGGTGAACTGGACGGCGCTGTCGTAGGGGACGTTGAGCCATTTGTGCAGGTCGACGCAGATGGAGTCGGAGGCGTCGAGGCCGGCGGTGAGGTGGGCGTGGGCCGGGGAGAGGGCGGCGAACGCGCCGAAGGCGGCGTCCGTGTGCAGCCAGAAGTCGTGGCGTTCGCGGAGGGCGGCGATGGCCCGGAGGTCGTCGAAGTCCACGGTGTTGACGGTGCCGGCGTTGGCGACGACCACGACGGGGCGGTGGTCGGGCGTGTCGGCGAGGGCCCGGTCCAGGGCGGCCGGGTCGACGGCCTCCCGGCCGGGCAGGGTCGGTACGGGGACCAGGGCGGAGCGGCCGAGCCCGAGGACGGAAAGGGCCTTGGCGATGGAGGAGTGCGGGGCGCCGGACAGCACGCGGACCGGGCCGAGCGCGGCCGCGCCGTCCTCGGCCGGGGAGACGCCGAGGCGTTCGCCGAGCCATTCGCGGGCGATGGCCAGGCCGGTGGTGTTGGACATCGTCGCGCCGCTGACGAAGGTGCCGGTGTGGGCGGCGGAGAGGTGGAAGAGGTCACGGAGCCAGGTGACTGTCTCGCGTTCCAGGGCTTGGCCGCCGCCGTCCAGGGCGGAGTTGGAGTTCTGGTCGTGGGCCGCCGTGAGCCAGTCGCCCGCGAGGGCGGCGGGGGTGGCGCCGCCGGTGACGAAGCCGAGGTAGCGGGGGCCGGCGGAGGCCGACAGCCGCGGGGCCCAGCGCTCCGCGAAGGCCGCCAGGGCGGACTCCGTGCCGGAGCCCTGCTCAGGGAGCGGTGGGGGTGCTGACGGTGGCGCCGCCGGTGCCGGTGGCGCTGCCGCTTCGGGTACGACGGGGCGCGCGTCCAGTGCTGCGAGGGTTGCGGCGGCGGTGGCGCGGGTGGCTTCGAGAAGCTCGGGGAGGCGGGCCAGGTCGGCGGCGAGGGTTCGGTCCATGGGGGCACGGTAGGGGGATCCGGGGTCCGGCGGACCGGCCAATCGGGAGGGGGTGGCTGGTCGGCCGGCGCGGGGTCGCTGCGCGGGTGGGGGGTGGCCTTGCGGGGGCCTGCCGGCCCCTGCCGGGGGCGGGGGCGGCCCTGCAGGCGGCGGGTGCAGGGCCAGCCCTGCAGACGGCGGGTGCAGGGCCAGCCCTGCAGACGGTGAGAGCAGGGCCAGCCCTGCAGGCGGCACGGGCGGGGGCAGCCCTGCGGGGCTGTCCCCTACCCGCCCTTCCGCCGTTTCCTGGGGCTCCGCCCCAGACCCCGCTCGTCAAACGCCGGAGGGGCTGAGTTTGGCCGGCGTCGGGGGCGTATCAGGGTTGGGGGCGGCGGAGGGTGTGGTGGGCTGGGAGGGTGGTGGCGGCCAGGGTGAGGAGGGTGGCGGCCGCTGCGAAGGAGGCGTAGATCAGGGGCGGGATGTGCGGGGGGCTGCCCGTCGTCGCCTTTGTCAGGGGGGTCAGCGTGGCCAGGGCTATCGCCGAGCCCAGGGTGATGCCCGTGCCGCTGACCAGGAGGGCCTCCCAGGAGAGCATCCGCAGGACCTGGCGGCGGGTGGAGCCGATCAGGCGGAGCATGTGGAGTTCGCGGCGGCGGTCCAGGACGGTCATGACCAGGGTGTTGGCGGCGGCGACGGCCGCGAAGCCGCCGAGGACCGCCGCCATCGTGGTGTTGGCCCAGGCGTTGAGCTGCCGGTCCACGCTCTGCTCGGAGGTCCAGGCGGCGGCCGACAGTACCGGGCCGATGCCGTCCGGGACCGGGCCGCGGAACAGGAGTTCCGTGGGGCGGCCGGTGGTGGTGTGACCGGCCAGGTCGGCGGCCGGAAGGGTGACCTCGCCGAGGCCGAGGCCGCGGCTGTAGACGGCCACGATCTCGGGGGTGACGGGGGTCCCGTCGGGCAGGCGCAAGGGGATCCGGTCGCCGGTCCCGGTGTGGGTGGCCTCGGCCAGGGTGCGGTCGACGGCGACCGTGCCGGGGGCCAGCCGGGACAGGTCCCCCGAACGGACGCCCAGGTCCTGGACCTTGGCGAGGTCTCCGGTGACGCCCTGTGCGGAGGCGGTGTGGAAGGAGCGGTCGCCGCCGGAGCCGACGACGGTGAGGACGGAGGTACGGGTGAGGGCGACGGCCCCGGCCGCGACCGCCCGGTCGACTGCCGTCCCGTCGACGGCCGTCCCGCCCGTGCCGCCGTGCGGGGCGGGGCCGTCCAGGGGTACGACGTGGTCGGCCAGCAGTCCGGCCTCCTGCTGCTGCCGTACGGCCCGGTCCTCGCTGCTGTGGAGGAAGACCAGGGTGGAGGAGAAGGCCATGGCGAGCACGATCGGGGTGATGGCGGAGGCCAGCCGGCGGGCGTTCGTACGGGAGTTGGCGGCGGCCAGCCCGGCCGGCGCGCCGCCCGCACGCAGCGGGAGGCCGAAGAGGGCGGCGCAGACGCGGGCGACCAGCGGGCCGAGCAGGGCGACGGCGAGCATGAAGAGCATGACGACGCCGAGGGCGGCGTTGGCGGCGTCCGGGCCGCTGCTGGTGGCGGCGAGGGTCGCGCAGACGGTCCCGCCGGCCAGGGCGGCGAGGCCGAGCGGGGTACGGATCCACCCGGGTCGCAGCCGCTCCACGGCGGCCGAGGCGAGGGCCAGGCCGGGGCGGATCCGGGCAGGGCGGCGGGATGCGGACCAGCCGGCGACCAGGGCGGCGATCACGCCGAGGCCGGTGGCGCTGACCAGGGGGATCCAGGAGACGGCGAGGGCGACGTCCGCCGGGACGGCGCCCTTCGCCTTGAGCTGCCCGAACCACCAGGCCGCGAGGGCGATGCCGGGTACGCAGCCCAGCGCGCCCGCGACCGGCGCGACGAGCAGGGCTTCGGTGGCGACCGTACGGCGGATCTGGCGCGGGGTGGCTCCGACGGCGCGCAGCAGCGCGAACTCGCGGGAGCGCTGCCCGACGGAGAGGGCGACGGTGCCCGCGGCGGTGAAGACGGCGACGAGCGTGGCGATCCCGCCGAAGGAGCCGCCGAGGCCGGTCAGCACCTCCCGGGCTCCCGCGAGCCGCGCGTCGAGGGCGCGGGCGTCCCCGGTCAGCACCTGGGCGCGGCCGTCGACGGCGGCCCGGGCACGCGCCGGGTCTGCCCCGAACAGCACGATGGCGTCGAGCGCGTCGGGGTGTCCGGACAGGCTGCGCGCCGCGGTGTCGGCGAACCAGGCTCCGGGCCGGTCCGCCCGGCCCACGACGCGGAACTCCCGCGGTCCGGCGGGGGTGTCGAGCGTGAGCCGGTCCGGGCCGTCGGCGCCGCCGAGGACGACTTCGCCCGGGCCGGCCGGGGCGCGGCCCGTGCGGAGCTCCGTAGGACTGAAGGCGGTGGAGCCCCAGCCGGAGGCGTCGAGCGTGCGGCCCGCTGCGTCCCGTACGGGGAACACCACGTCGGGCACCGCACGCCCCAGCGGAGCCAGTCGCTCCAGCAGGGCGGCGTCCACCCGCGCCCGGTCGGGGAGCGGCGCGGAGACCTCGTAGGCGCCGTCGCCGCGGCCCATCCGCAGGCGGGCCTGCTGATCGGCGGCGACGACGACGGGGGCTTCGGCGTACCGCGTCGGCGGGGTGCTCGCGCGGGCTCCGGTCTCCAGCAGGATCCCGCAGGCGGAGACGATGGCGACGGCCAGGAACAGCGCGACGAAGGTGCCGGCGAAGGCGGCGGGCCGGAACCGGATCACGGCGCGGGCCAGGCCGTTGGAACGGGGGCGGAGCGACATCAGGCGGCCGCCCCGGCGTAGCGGGGAGCGGTGGGCTCCGCGTGGGCGGTCATGCGGGCGGCGATCGCGGCGGCCGGGCTGCGCGGGAGCCGGTCGGCGATGAGGCCGTCGGCGAGGAAGAGCACCTGGTCGGCGTGGGCGGCGGCGGCCGGGTCGTGGGTGACCATGACGACGGTCGCGCCGAGGGTGTCCACGGCGTCGCGGAGCAGGCCGAGGACCTCGGTGGCGGTGGTGGTGTCGAGGGCGCCGGTGGGCTCGTCGGCGAAGATCACGTCGGGGCGGGTGACCAGGGCGCGGGCGATGGCCACGCGCTGCTGCTGGCCGCCGGAGAGTTCGGCCGGGCGGCGGCCGCCCTTGCCTTCCAGGCCGACCCGGGCGAGCAGGTCGGCGGCGCGGGCCTGGGCGGTGGTGCGGCTGCGGGTGCCGTTGCCGTTGCCGTTGCCGTTGCCGGCGAGCCGCATGGGGAGCAGGACGTTCTGCTCGACGGTGAGGGAGGGGAGGAGGTTGAACGCCTGGAAGACGAAGCCGAGGCGGCTGCGGCGCAGTTCGGTGAGCTGGTTCTCGTTCATGCCGGTGATCTCGGTGCCGCCGAGGCGGACGGAGCCCTCCGTGGGGAGGTCGAGCCCGGCGGCGCACTGGAGGAAGGTGGACTTTCCGGAGCCGGAGGGGCCCATCACCGCGGTGAAGCTGCCGCGGGGGAGGGTGAGGTCGATGCCGCGGAGGGCGTGGACGGCGGAGGTGCCGCGGCCGTACTGCCGGCGGACCGAGCGCAGCTCGACGGCGGGGGCGGCGGCGCGGGGCGCGTCCGGGTGACCCGGGTGGCCTGCGTGCTCCGGCTGCACGGCCTGCTGCGTTTGCTGCTCGGCCTGTCGCTTGCTGCGCCGGAACCCCATGGTCGTGCCGCCTTCCGTGCCAGTCGAACACCCGGTGGTGATCGTGTCTCCGACGCTACGGAGCGTGGGGTGGCCGGGACCATGACGGGAGCTGGCGGACCGGGGGTGGGGGTAACCCGACCATCGGCCCGGCCGTCGGGGCGGGGCCGCCCCATGCGTGGGCGTGGTCGCGGGCGTGGTCGCGGGCGCGGGCCGGTGCCGACGCAGGCATGACAGAGCCGGCCCCGGCTTCGGGTGGTGCCCTGCGGAGCTGTCCCCTACCCGCCCTTCCCCCGTTCCCCGGGCTCCGCCCGGACCCGCGCCTCAAACGCCGGCGGGGCTGGGAGGGGGTCCCCGGCTCCGCCCGGACCCGCGCTCCAAACACCGGCGGCGCTGAGTGGTGACCCCGGACCAGCCCGGACCCTCGCCCCAAACACCGGCCGGGCTGGGTGAATCCCCGGACGCTGCCCGGACCCGCGCCCCAAACACCGGCCGGGCTAGGTGGAACCCCGGGTGCCGCCCGGACCCGCGCCTCAAGCGTCGGCGGGGCTGGGTGGGGGTCCCGGGCTGCGCCCGGGCCCCCTGGGGCTCCGCCCCAGACCCCGCGCCTCAAACGCCGGCGGGGCTGGAATTGCCCTACGGGCAACCCAGCCCTGCCGAGCGAAACTCAGCCTCTCCGGCGTTTGAGGAGCGGGGGTCCGGGGGCCGGCCCCCGGCAACGGCGCCGCACGCCCGGGAGCGCCGCCCTGCACGGCGACGGGTCCGGGGCGGAGCCCCGGGGAACGGGCGAAGGGTGGGTAGGGGACCTCGACCCGCAGGGCCCAGCCAGCCGCACCCGCCCACCCGCACCCGCGCCGGACGGCAGGGGCAGCAACCCCGACCGACCACCGCCGGACGGAGTCCGGCGCAGCGACGCGAAGCCCGGGAGGCCCGCCAGGGCCGAGCGGTGCGAGCGGAGCGTCAAGAAGGGGTGCTGCGCGTCAAGAAAAGGGGGCGCGGCGGATGAGGAGGAGGGCTCGGTCGTCGTTGACGTCCTTGGCGACCTTTTCGATCAGGTGCCACGTCGCGCCCTCCCAGCCCGTGCCGACGTAGCGGTCGGCCTCGCCGGTGAGGCGGTCGATGCCCTCGCTGATGTCGCGGTCGGCCGTTTCGACGAGGCCGTCGGTGAAGAGCATCAGGACGTCGCCGGGGCGGAGGTTGCCGCGGGCCGGGGTGAACTCGGCTCCGTCGTAGACGCCGAGGAGGGGTCCCTCGCCGGTCTTCTCCTGCCAGCGGCCGGTGCCGGCGGAGAGCTGGAGGGCGGGGAGGTGGCCGGCGGAGAGGAGTTCGTAGTCGCCGGTCTCCAGGTCCAGGACGAGGTGGATGGAGGTGGCGAAGCCCTCGTCCCAGTCCTGGCGGAGGAGGTAGCCGTTGGCTGCCGGTAGGAAGCCGTGCGGGGGGAGCGCGCCCAGGAGGCCGCCGAAGGCGCCGGAGAGGAGGAGGGCGCGGGAGCCCGCTTCCATGCCCTTGCCGGAGACGTCGGTGAGGACGATCTCCAGGGTGCGGCCGCCGTTGGTGCGGGCGGCGACGACGAAGTCGCCGGAGAAGGACTGGCCGCCGGCCGGGCGCAGGGCCATCTCCCGGTGCCAGCCGCGCGGCAGGGCGGGCAGTTTGCTCTGGACCCGGATGCGTTCGCGCAGGTCGAAGAGCATGGTGCCGCCGCGCCGCCAGGGCACGCCGACGCGGCTGCGGAACTGGGCGATGACGAGGCCGAAGAACCCGCAGGCGGCGACGACTAGGACGGTGCCGGGGGTGACCCGTGCCGGGCCCTGGGTGTAGGGGCCGAGGACGAGGGCTTCGACGATGAGCGCGCCCGCGGAGGCGGCGTACAGGGCGAGCAGGCTGGCGGGGCGCAGCAGCAGGCCGCCCGCGACGATGGGCAGGACGAGTGCGGCGGGCGAGAACCACACGGGCAGCATCAGCGTGCCGCAGGCGATGGCCGGGATGGTGAGGAGCAGGCCGCCGAAGGCGAGCCAGTCGGAGGCGTCGCCGCGGAAGTAGTCGACGGCGGATTTGCGCAGCGCGGTGCGCACCCGGTGCCACATCATGCGGGACCGGGCCAGGAGGGACTCCACGTGTGCTCCGGCCATTGCTTCGGGACCCTATCCATCCTGGCTGTGTGCGCGCAGGGGTACCCCCTGAGATGGGCCCATCGGCAACCGAAAAGAGATCGACCGGGGACGGATTGCCCTGATAGGGATGGCCGTATGGCTCTTGAGACGCGCGTATTGCAGTCGGATGAGTGGGATGTCTGGTACGACCAGCTTGAGCTGGCGTTCGGCGGAGTGCCCGAATCCCCCGAGGAACGGGAGCTCTACCGCTCCCTGACGGAGCCGGAGCGCTCCCTCGGCGTGTGGGACGGCGGGACCTGCGTCGGCTCGGCGGGGGCCTTCTCCTTCCGGCTGTCCGTACCGGGCGGGGCGCTCGTCCCGGCGGCCGGGGTCACGATGGTGGGCGTCTCCCCCACCCACCGCAGGCGGGGCGTGCTGACCTCGCTGATGCGGCGCCAATTGGACGACGTCCGTGCGGGTGGTGAACCGGTCGCCGTGCTGACGGCCTCGGATCCGGCGATCTACGGGCGCTTCGGCTACGGCACCGCCGTGTACTCGATGTCCGTGGAGATCGACAAGACACGCGTACGGCTCTCCGTGCCGCCGGGGACCGACGACGTACGGCTGCGGCTGGTCGATCCGCGCAAGGCGCTGGCCGACTGCGAGCGGGTCTACGCGGCGCTGCTCGCGGGCCGCCCCGGGATGCCGGCCCGGCAGCCGGGCTGGGAGTTGCAGGCGCTGCTCGATCCGGAGGCGGACCGGGAGGGTGCGTCGCCGCTGAAGTGCGTGGTCGCGGAGCGGGCGGACGGCGAGGTGGTCGGGTACGCCCGCTACCGGGTCAAGCCCGAGTGGGACCTGACGGGCTCGGACGGCCGGGTGGACGTGGCGGACCTCGACGCGCTCGACCCGGTGGCGTACGCGGCGCTGTGGCGCTACGTGTTCTCCATCGACCTGACCTGGACCGTACGGGCCGTCAAGCGGCCGGCGGACGATGCGCTGCTGCACCTGGTCACCGATGTCCGGCGGAGTCAGGCGCGGCTGCGCGACGCGATGCACGTACGGCTCGTGGACCTGCCGGCGGCGCTGGCAGCGCGGTCCTACGGGGCTCCGCTGGACGTGGTGCTGGACGTGGAGGACGCGTTCTGCCCGTGGAACGCGGGGCGGTGGCGGCTGGCCGCCGGTGCGGACGGGGCGGCGGCCTGTACGCGGACGGAGGCTCCGGCCGACCTGGAGCTGTCCGTACGGGAGCTGGGCGCGGCCTATCTGGGCGGGGTGAGCCTGAACTCGCTGGCCGCGGCGGGCCTGGTGCGCGAGGTGCGGCCGGGTGCGCTGGCCCGTGCCTCCCGCGCCTTCGCGGGTGACGTGGCCCCCTGGCTGCCGCACGGCTTCTAGGCCCGGTCCGGAGGGACGGCCCAGCGGTCCTGGCCAGCCGGAGCACGCGCGATACCCGGCCGGCCGGGCCCGGCTAGCGGGCCTGGCAACCCGGGCACCAGAAGAGGTTGCGGGCGGCGAGACCGGCGGTGCGGATCTCGCCCCCGCAGATGTGGCAGGGCATGTTCGCCCTCCTGTAGACGTACACCTCGCCGCCGTGGTCGTCCACCCTCGGCGGGCGGCCCATGGCCTCGGGCAGGTGTTCGTCGCGGACGGTGTCGATGCGGTTGTTGCGCACGCCCTCGCGCATGAGGAGGACCAGGTCGGCCCAGATCGCGTCCCATTCGGCGCGGGTCAGGTCCTTGCCGAGCCGGTACGGGTCGATGCCGTGGCGGAAGAGGACCTCGGCGCGGTAGACGTTGCCGACGCCCGAGACGACCTTCTGGTCCATCAGCAGGGCGGCCACGGTGGTGCGGGAGCGGGAGATCCGGGACCAGGCGCGGTCGGGGTCGTCGGCGGGGCGCAGCGGGTCCGGGCCGAGCCGGTCGTGTATCGCCTTCTTCTCGCCCTCGCCGATGAGCGCGCACGCGGTGGGGCCGCGCAGGTCGGCGTAGTGGTCCTCGTTCAGCAGCCGGAGCCGGACCGTTTCGGCGGCGGGCGGGGCCGGGGCGGGGCCGAAGCCGAGCTTGCCGAAGAGGCCGAGGTGGATGTGGATCCAGGCATCGCCGAGTTCGAGGAACAGGTGCTTTCCGTGCGCCTCGGCGGATTCCAGCTCGCGGCCGTCGAGCAGGGCCGCGCTCTCGGCGAACCGGCCCTGCGGGCTGCTCACCCGGACCGGCCGGGCGGCGAAGCGCGCGGTGTGGTCCTCGGCGAGGCGGTGGATCGTATGCCCCTCGGGCACGGCGGTACTCCTCGAAAAAGAAAAACCGGCCGCGCCGCCCCTAGGGCGCCGCGGCCGGAAGCGGGATCAGCCCTGCGGGTGGTGCGCCGGGATCGGGGGGAGCTCGCCGGTGGCCTCGTAGGCGGAGAGCATGTCGATGCGGCGGGTGTGGCGCTCCTCGTCGGAGTACGGGGTCTTCAGGAAGGCGTCGATGAAGCTGACGACCTCGTCCTGGGTGTGCATCCGGCCGCCGACGGAGATGACGTTGGCGTTGTTGTGCTCACGGCCGAGCTCGGCGGTCTGGACGCTCCACGCGAGGATGGCGCGGATGCCCTTGACCTTGTTCGCGGCGATCTGCTCGCCGTTGCCGGAGCCGCCGATCACGATGCCGAGGGAGCCGGCGTCCGCGGCGGTCTTCTCCGCGGCGCGCAGGCAGAACGGCGGGTAGTCGTCCACCGCGTCGTAGATGTGGGGCCCGCAGTCGACGGGCTCGTGGCCGTTGTTCTTGAGCCAGTCCACCAGGTGGTTCTTGAGCTCAAAGCCGGCATGGTCGGATCCGAGGTACACGCGCATGGTCCGAGTGTGGCACGAGCCGGGCCGGGGGCCCGCCGCGGGGTGTCGCGTAAGTCACTTCTAAAGCTCAAGTAAACCCAAAGAACGCAGATGGGACACCGCGGGACCAAGGTCCTGGACGTTCGTCCTGACGCAACGATCCGGATGGGGGTCTTCCGCCCTGCGTTCATCTCGGGTTTGAATGCCGGGGCTCGCCACCCGAGAACCTAAGGATCCGTCCATGAGCTCCACGACGACCCTTCAGAAGGAAGGCGCCCCCACCGGCAACCCCGGTGACGGTCAGCCCTCCGACGGTCTGAAAGCCGGTCTCAAGAACCGTCACCTGTCCATGATCGCCATCGGCGGTGTCATCGGCGCAGGACTCTTCGTCGGCTCCGGCGGCGGTATCGCCAAGGCCGGTCCCGCCATCCTGATCTCCTACGCGCTGGTCGGCGCGATGGTCGTCTTCGTGATGCGGATGCTGGGCGAGATGGCCGCCGCCAGCCCGAACTCCGGCTCCTTCTCCGCCTACGCCGACCGGGCGCTGGGCCGCTGGGCCGGTTTCTCCATCGGCTGGCTGTACTGGTTCTTCTGGGTCGTCGTGCTGGCCGTCGAGGCCACCGCCGGCGCCGTCATCCTCGAAGGCTGGGTCCCGGCCGTCCCGCAGTGGGCCTGGGCGCTGATCGTGATGGCCGTGCTGACGGTCACCAACCTCGGCTCGGTCGCCTCGTACGGCGAGTTCGAGTTCTGGTTCGCGGGCATCAAGGTGGTCGCCATCGGCGGCTTCGTGATCGTCGGCCTGCTGGCCGTCTTCGGCGTGCTGCCGGGCTCGGACAACCCGGGCGCTGGCTTCGCCCACCTCACCGACACGGGCGGCTTCATCCCGAACGGCTGGGGCTCGGTCCTCACCGGTGTGCTGATGGTCGTCTTCTCCTTCATGGGCAGCGAGATCGTCACGCTGGCCGCCGGCGAGTCCGAGGACCCGCGGCGCGCGGTCACCAAGGCCACCAACTCGGTGATCTGGCGCATCGGCGTCTTCTACCTGGGCTCGATCTTCATCGTGCTGACCCTGCTGCCGTGGAACGACAAGTCGATCACCGAGAAGGGCTCGTACGTCGCCGCCCTGGACTCGATCGGCATCGCGCACGCCGGCCAGATCATGAACGTGATCGTCCTGACGGCCGTGCTGTCCTGCCTGAACTCGGGCCTGTACACCGCCTCCCGCATGGCCTTCTCGCTGGGCGAGCGCGGTGACGCCCCGAAGTCCTTCGCCAAGGTGAACAAGCGGGGCGTGCCGATGGCCGCGATCCTCGGCTCGGTCGTGTTCGGCTTCGCCGCCGTGTACTTCAACTACGCCTTCAAGGACACCGTCTTCAGCTTCCTGCTGAACGCCTCGGGTGCGATCGCGCTGTTCGTGTGGCTGGTGATCTGCCTGACCCAGCTGCGGATGCGCGGGATCCTCATGCGCGAGGCCCCGGAGAAGGTGACGGTGAAGATGTGGTTCTTCCCGTACCTGACCTGGGCCACCGCCGCGATGATCACCTTCGTCCTCGGCTACATGGTCTACGACAAGGACAACCGCGAGACCGTCCTGCTGTCCCTGCTGGTCGCGGCCGTGGTGATCGTGATCGGCGTGGCGCGCCAGCTCCGCCGCAAGGCCGCCGTGAAGGCCTCCGCGTAGTCCTCTCCGGAACGACGCAGGAACGACGCAGGCCCCGGACCGCGCTCTGCGGTCCGGGGCCTGCGTATGGAGCGGAGGGAGTACGAGCGCTCACGCGCGGCCGAGCAGCTTCCAGGCGGCCGGCAGCAGGCCCATCGCCAGCGCGGCCTTGAGCGCGTCGCCGATCAGGAAGGGCGTCAGCCCGGCCGCGACGGCCGCGCCGAAGGACATCCCGGTGGACAGCGCGAGGTAGGGCACGCCGACGGCGTAGATCAGCGCGGAGCCCAGCACCATCGTGCCCGCCGTACGCAGCACCGAGCGGTCGGCGCCGCGCCGCGCGAGGGCGCCCACGACGGTGGCGGCGAGCAGCATGCCGAGCACGTAGCCGAAGGAGGCGCCGCCGGCGCCGGAGCTGCCGCCCGCGAACCACGACACGCCGGCCATGCCGACGAGGGCGTAGAGCGCCAGCGACAGGAAGCCGCGGCGGGCCCCGAAGGCGGTCCCGACCAGGAGGGCCGCGAAGGTCTGGCCGGTGACGGGGACCGGGGAGCCGGGGACGGGCACGGCGATCTGCGCGGCCAGACCGGTGAGCGCGGCGCCTCCCGCCACGAGCGCGATGTCGCGGACGCGGCTCGCGGGCAGCAGGTCGGCGAGGACGGCGCCGGGCCGGAAGGAGACGGAAGCAGTGCTCATCGGGGACTCCGCAGGGGGTGGGGGCGGCAGGAACGATCACCGACGTTAGTCCCGGGCGCGGGCTCCCATCAGGGTGGCCCGGGACAAAGCCGTACTCACCCCTTTGGTGGGGAGTACACAAAGACCCCGTCCAGTGCCCCAGTTGACGTGATCCGCATCACGGGGCATGACGGCTGACACGTCCGTTTTGCGCGGATGGGCGCTCTCCGGAGAGACTGTAGGGTCCCTCCAACTGTCGCGGAGCCCCCACCGCCGCCAGGCCATCAGAGAGTACGAGCACCCCTCATGCGCGACCTCCCGTCCGCCCCTCCCGGCACCACGGACGAGCTCCCAGCGGAGCCCCTGAGCCACAGCCTCAAGCAGCGCCACCTGACCATGCTGGGCCTCGGCGGCGTGATCGGCGCCGGGCTGTTCGTCGGCTCCGGCGCCGGCATCACCATCGCCGGTCCCGCGATCATCTGCTCGTACCTGCTCGCGGGCATCCTGGCGATGCTGGTGATGCGTGCGCTCGGCGAGATGTCGGCGGCGATGCCCGCCTCCGGTTCCTTCTCCGTCTACGCGGAGAAGGCGCTCGGCCGCTGGGCCGGCTTCTCGGCCGGCTGGCTGTACTGGTTCCTGCTGGTCGTGGTGCTGGCCGTGGAGGCCACCGGCGCGGCGAAGATCGCGAACGGCTGGCTTCCGGCCGTGGACCAGTGGGTCTGGGTCCTGCTGTTCATGGTGGTCTTCACCGTGAGCAATCTGGCCGCCGTCCGGAACTTCGGCGAGTTCGAGTTCTGGTTCGCGGCCCTCAAGGTCGGCGCGATCGTGCTCTTCCTGATCCTCGGCACCTTGGCGATCTTCGGGCTGCTGCCCGACACCGACCCGGTGGGACTGAGCCACCTCACCGGTGACGGCGGGTTCTTCCCGGCCGGCATCGGCGGCGTGATCGCCGGCATGCTCGCCGTCGTCTTCGCCTTCGGCGGCCTGGAGGTCGTCACGATCGCGGCCGCCGAGTCCGACGACCCGGCACGGTCGGTGGCCCGCGCCGTGCGCAGCGCCGTGTGGCGCATCCTCTTCTTCTACGTCGGCTCGATGCTGGTCATCGTGACGCTGCTGCCGTGGGACTCCCTGGAGCCGGGCCAGAGCCCCTATGTGGCGGTGCTCGACTCCATCGGCATCCCCGCGGCCGGGCAGATCATGAACATCGTGGTCTTCGTGGCCCTGCTCTCGGCCCTCAACGCCAACCTCTACGGCTCCTCGCGGATCGTGTTCTCGCTGGCCGAGCGGGGCGAGGCCCCGCAGTCGCTGCTGAAGGTGTCCCGGAGCGGGGTGCCGCGCCGGGCGGTCTTCGCGTCGGTGGCCTTCGGGTTCGTCTCGGTGGTGCTGAACCTGCTGTGGCCGGACACGATCTTCCTCTACATGCTGAACGCGGTCGGCGCGGTGCTGCTCTTCGTGTGGGCGCTGATCGCGGTCTCGCAGCTCAAGCTGCGCAGGAAGATCGAGCGGGACATGCCGGAGCGGCTGACCCTGCCGATGTGGCTGTTCCCGTACGCGACGTGGGCGGCGCTGATCGGGATGGCCGCGGTGCTGGTTCTGATGCTGTTCGACGACGCGGCGCGGCCGCAGCTGCTGTGGTCCGCGGGGGCCGCGGCCGTGGTGCTGCTGGTGGCGTGGATCCGGGAGCTCCGCGCCCCGAAGGCCTGACCGCCGGCCGGTCCCCCGCAGCCCCCTCGAAGGCCCCCGCGCACACCGCGCGGGGGCCTTCGAGCGTCAGGTGCGCAGGTACGAGGCCCCGTTGACGTCGAGGACGGCGCCCGAGCTCCAGCGCGCCG
Organism: Streptomyces sp. NPDC104226; assembly: GCF_055584085.1. NCBI lineage: Bacteria > Bacillati > Actinomycetota > Actinomycetes > Kitasatosporales > Streptomycetaceae > Streptomyces > Streptomyces sp. NPDC104226. The sequence goes on along the minus strand of NZ_JBVJMS010000015.1, from coordinate 71,275 downwards.
CGGGCGAGGCCAGGTGGAGCACGGCGGCGGCGACCTCCTGCGGGGTTCCGACCCGGCCGAAGGGGCTCTGCGCCCGGATCCGCTCGCCCTCCTCCCCCTCCAGCCGGCCGGCGACCCGCTCGGTGGCGACGAAACCGGGTGCGACGGAGGCCACCGCGATGCCGTGCGGGGCGAGGGAGACGGCGAGGGACTGGCCCAGCGCGTGCAGTGCGGCCTTGGTCGCGCCGTAGGCGGGGTGGTCGGGCTCGCCCCGGAAGGCGCCGCGCGAGCCGATGTTGACGATGCGCCCCTCGCGACGGCCGTCGATCATGCGGCGGGCCGCGCAGTAGGCCAGGTTGGCGGCGCCGAACAGGTTGACCGCGGCCGTGTGCTGCCAGGCGGCCTGCCAGTCGGCGTACGAGGTGGTGGGCAGGGGATGCGCGACCATCACGGCGGCGTTGTTGACGAGTACGTCGATCCCGCCGAGCGCCTCCTCGGCCTCGGCGGCGAGGGCTTCCACGCGCGCCGGGTCGGCGAGGTCGCCGGCGACGAGGACGTGCCCGTCGCCCGGCAGCTCCGCGAGGGTCCGCTCGGCGTCGGGCCCGCGGACCGTGCAGTGCACCGCGACCCGGTCGCCCTGCTCGGCGAACGCCGTGGCGATCGCCCGTCCGATGCCCCGCGAGGCTCCGGTGACGAGCACGCCCCGGCCCGTCGCGGCCAATTCCGTTGTGCCGTGGTCCATTCGGCCCTCCGTCGTGCGCTCCGGTCCGGTGCGCCAGCGTACGGGGACGATCACACCCGGTCATCCGCCTGTCCGGATAACGGACACATAAGGTCCGAGGATCGGACACGGGTGAGACTGGGGCACTCCCTCCCGTCCCACCGCACACCGGACAGGCCCCTCCCCATGAGCCAGAGCACCCTGACCCCGCCCGAGCAGCAGGCCGCGCACCGGCCCGAAGCCGGATCGCCCCTCGGCAACGGGCTCAAGCAGCGCCACCTCTCGATGATCGCCCTCGGCGGGGTCATCGGTGCCGGTCTCTTCGTCGGGTCCGGCGCGGGCATCGCGGCCGCAGGCCCCTCGATCGTGCTCGCGTACGCCGCTTCCGGGCTGCTCGTCATGTTCGTGATGCGGATGCTCGGCGAGATGTCCGCCGCGAACCCGGCCTCCGGCTCCTTCTCGGTGCACGCGGAGCGGGCCATCGGCCCGTGGGCCGGTTTCACCGCGGGCTGGATGTTCTGGACCCTGCTGTGCGTGGGCGTCGCCATCGAGGCCATCGGCGCGGCGCACATCATGACGGGCTGGTTCCCGGGCACCCCCTCGTGGATGTGGGTGCTGGTCTTCATGGCGATGTTCTGCGGCTCCAACCTGGCCGCCGTCTCGAACTTCGGCGAGTTCGAGTTCTGGTTCGCCGCCCTGAAGATCGGCGCGATCGCCCTCTTCCTGGGCCTGGGCGTGCTGGCCGTCCTGGGCGTGCTGCCCGGCACCGGCTCCCCCGGCACCGCCAACCTGCTGCACGACGGCGGCTTCCTGCCCAACGGCGTGGACGGGCTGCTGGTCGGCCTGCTCGCCTCCGTGGTCGCGTACGGCGGGCTGGAGACGGTGACCATCGCGGCCGCCGAGTCCGACAACCCGGTCCGGGGCGTCGCCAAGGCCGTGAAGACCACCATGTGGCGGATCGCGATCGTCTACGTCGGCTCGATGCTGGTCATCGTCACGCTGCTGCCGTGGAACGACCCGGCGGTCACCACCGAGGGCCCGTACGCGGCCACCCTGGACCACCTGGGCATCCCGCACGCCGGCCAGGTCATGAACGTGGTCATCCTGATCGCCCTGCTGTCCGCGATGAACGCGAACATCTACGGCTCCTCCCGCATGGCCTACTCCCTGGTCTCCCGCGGCCAGGGCCCCAAGGCGCTGGGCAAGGTCACCGGCCGGGTGCCGCGCCGGGCGGTGCTGGCCTCCTCCGGCTTCGGCTTCGTCACCGTGCTGCTGTCGTACTGGTACCCGGACACCCTCTTCGCCTGGCTGCTGAACATGGTCGGCGGCGTCATCCTCGTCGTCTGGGGCTTCATCGCCGTCTCGCAGTTCGTGCTGCGGCGGCGCCTGGAGCGCGAGGCCCCCGAGAAGCTGGTCGTGAAGATGTGGGGCTTCCCCTATCTGACCTGGGTCGCGCTGGCCGGTCTGGCCGGGGTCCTGGTCCTGATGGCCATGGGCGACGACACCCGCGTCCAGCTCGTCTTCACCGGCGGCCTGACCGTGGCCCTCGCCGCCACGGGCTACGTCATCCAGCGCCGGGCGGCGGCCCGCGAAGCCGCGTAACCCCCCGCCCGACGGCGGCTCCGGAAGCCGGGTCCATGCGATCGCATGGGCCCGGCTTCCGGCGTTTCCGGGGTCTCCCAAGTGAGGTGACCCTTATGAGGATCATGGAATAGATACTGCTAGCCTGCAGTTGCGCATTAATTGCAATAAGCAGTTGGCACGCTGAGGGGACCGGATAACACGCATGGCCATCTACACGCTTCCTGAGCTTCCTTACGACTACGCGGCTCTCGAGCCGGTGATCAACCCGCAGATCATCGAGCTGCACCACGACAAGCACCACGCGGCCTACGTCACGGGCGCCAACAACACGCTGGAGCAGCTGGAGGAGGCGCGCGACAAGGAGAACTGGGGCGCGCTGAACGGCCTGGAGAAGAACCTGGCCTTCCACCTCTCCGGGCACATCCTGCACAGCATCTACTGGCACAACATGGCCAGCCCGAAGACCGGCGAGGGCGGCGGCGAGCCCACCGCGGCCGACGGCCTGGGCGACCTGACCGACGCGATCACCGAGTCCTTCGGCTCCTTCGCGAAGTTCAAGAAGCAGCTGACCTTCGCGGCCTCCGCGACCCAGGGTTCCGGCTGGGGCGTGCTGGCGTACGAGCCGGTCAGCGGCCGCCTCGTCGTCGAGCAGGTCTACGACCACCAGGGCAACGTGGGCATCGCGAGCACCCCGGTCCTGGTCTTCGACGCCTGGGAGCACGCCTTCTACCTGCAGTACAAGAACCAGAAGGTGGACTTCATCGAGGCGATGTGGAACGTCGTCAACTGGCAGGACGTGGCCAAGCGCTACGCCGACGCCAAGGCGAACACCCCGCTGCTGATCCCCGCCAAGGGCTGATCGGCACCACCAGCCCGTCCGCCTCGTGATCGTCTTCTCAACCTTCGCGTGCGGGCGTGTCCACCAGCAGGCCCTCGCGAGGACGTGACTCGCGGGGGCCTGCTGCGTCCGCGCAGTCGACGAGTCCGTCCACCTCGCCGACCGCCGTGAACTCCCGCGCCAGCCCGGTCTCGTGGAGCCGCGCGAACGGGGTGAAGGGGACGCCGAACTCCGACTCCCCCCGGTCGAAGTTCCAGCTCTTGTGCACCTGGAAGCGGTAGTCGCTCACCACGGAGCCGTCCTCGTGGACCCGTACCGTGCCGCTGATCCGGTACTGGGCCCCGCGCAGCGCCAGCCACCAGTCGGCGCTGCCTCCCTCGCGGGTGCGCCGGGTGATCAGCACCCCGCGCCAGCCGCTGTCCGCCGCGTACGCGCCGGGCTCGCCGAGCGAGCGCGCGGCCTGGCGCCACTCGGCCAGCCGCCGGTCCACGTCCGCCCGTACGGCGGGCACGGCGAGCAGCGCCCGCGCGTCGACCCGGTACGGGCGGCCCGTGCCCCGGAGGTAGTGGCGCAGGGTGCCGGCCGCGTTCCGGACCCCGAGGGCCGTCCACAGCGGGGGCACCGCGACGCAAGCTGCCCGCAGCACCCGGTCTCGGGGGCGTGCGGGCAGGCTGGCGTGCGCGGCGTTGTCGTTCGGTATCGCGGGCTCCGCCCGGCCGCCGCTGCGGCCGAGCGGTTCCTCGCGCGTACCCTCGTGCGTCGGGCTGCTCCCCATACGGGGACGTTAAGGGAGGAAAGGGATACCCGCCTCCCGGGAGGGTCTACTCGAAGATGGGGCCCTGCGTACGGGTGCGCTTGATCTCGTAGAAGCCGGGGGTGGAGGCGACGAGCAGGGTGCCGTCCCAGAGGCGGGCCGCGGCCTCGCCGCGCGGGGCGGGGGTGACGACCGGGCCGAAGAAGGCCACCTCTTCGCCGTCGGCGCCGGGCACGGAGATGACCGGGGTGCCGACCTCCTGGCCGACGCGGTTGATGCCGTCGTTGTGGGAGTCGCGCAGGACCTCGTCGTACTCGTCGGAGTCCGCGTAGTGCAGCAGCTCGGCGGGCAGGCCCACCTCGGCCAGGGCCTCGGCGATGGCCTCGCGGGTCGGGCCCGTGCCCTGGTTGTGGAAGCGGGTGCCGAGTGCGGTGTAGAGCTTGCCGGTGACCTCGTCGCCGAACTTCTGCTGGGCGGCGACGACCACGCGGACGGGAGCCCAGCCCTTGGGGCCGAGCAGGTCGCGGTAGACCTCGGGCAGTTCGTCGAGCTTGTTCTCGTTCAGGACCGCCAGGCTCATCACGTGCCAGCGGACCTCCACATCACGGACCTTCTCGACCTCCAGCATCCAGCGGGACGTCATCCAGGCCCAGGGGCAGAGCGGGTCGAACCAGAAGTCGACAGCGGTCTTCTCGCGCACCTGGGTGTCAGCCATGTCTCTCCTCAGATCGGAACGTTCCTCCGTGCCCAACCGCTCCGACCGCACACGCATTCCCCCGTGGGAGGATTCCGTCAGGTATCGCGATCACGCACGAAGGAGTGCACGTGCCCGGAGAGAATCTGTCCCGTGACGAGGCCCGCGAGCGGGCCGAGCTGCTGTCCGTCGACGGGTACGAGGTGGTCCTCGACCTGAGGTCCGCGGTGGACGAGGCCGAACCGGCCGAGGGGCCTCGGACGTTCCGCTCGGTGACCACCGTCCGTTTCCGGGCCGCCGTTCCGGGAGCGTCGAGCTTCGCGGACCTCATCGCCCCCTCGGTCAACCGCGTGACCCTCAACGGGCGCGAGCTGGACCCGGCCGCCGTCTTCGACGGCGCGCGGATCGCCCTGGACGGACTCGCCGCCGAGAACGTGCTCGTGGTCGACGCCGACTGCGCGTACAGCCGGACCGGCGAGGGCATGCACCGCTTCGTGGACCCGGAGGACGGCGAGGTCTACCTCTACACCCAGTACGAGCCGGCCGACGCCCGGCGGGTGTACGCCAACTTCGAGCAGCCCGACCTCAAGGCCCCGTACCGCTTCGAGGTGACCGCGCCCGAGGGCTGGCAGGTCTGGAGCAACGGCGCCGAGGAGTCCCGCGAGGGGCAGACCCGGCGCTTCGCCGAGACCGCGCCGATCTCCACGTACATCACGTGCGTGGTGGCGGGGCCGTACCACTACGTCACGGACTCCTACACGCGCGGGGACCTGACGATCCCGCTCGGCGCGATCTGCCGCAAGGGGCTGGCGAAGCACTTCGACGCGGACGAGGTGTTCACCGTCACGAAGCAGGGCTTCGACCTCTTCCAGGAGATCTTCGACTACCCGTACCCCTTCGGGAAGTACGACCAGGCCTTCGTGCCGGAGTACAACCTGGGCGCCATGGAGAACCCGGGGATGGTGACCTTCCGCGAGGAGTACATCTTCCGCGGGAAGGTCACGCAGGCCTCCTACGAGCGGCGCGCGAACACGATCCTGCACGAGATGGCGCACATGTGGTTCGGCGACCTCGTCACCATGAAGTGGTGGGACGACCTGTGGCTGAAGGAGTCCTTCGCGGACTTCATGGGCTCCTTCGGGCTGGTCGAGGCCACCCGCTTCGACCAGGCCTGGGTCACCTTCGCCAACAGCCGCAAGGCGTGGGCCTACCGGGCCGACCAGCTGCCGTCCACGCACCCGATCACGGCCGACATCCGTGACCTGGAGGACGCGAAGCTGAACTTCGACGGGATCACCTACGCCAAGGGCGCGGCGGTCCTCAAGCAGCTCGTGGCGTACGTGGGCCGGGACGCCTTCCTGGAGGGTGCCCGCCGCTACTTCAAGGCGAACGCCTACGGGAACACCACCCTGGACGACCTGCTGTCGGTGCTCGCCGAGGTGTCCGGGCGGGACATGGCCGAGTGGTCGCGGGCCTGGCTGCAGACGGCCGGCGTGAACGCGCTGACCCCGGTGGTGACCTGCGACGCGGGCGGCCGGGTGACCGAGCTGGCGGTGGTCCAGGACGGCGACGAGCTGCGGCCCCACCGGGTCGCGGTGGGCCTGTACCGGCTGGACCCGGACGGGGCGCTGGTCCGCTACGCGCGGGCCGAGGCGGACGTCGCGGGGGTCCGGACGGTCATCGGCGAGCTGGCCGGGCAGGACAGGCCCGCGCTGGTGCTCGTCAACGACGAGGACCTGACGTACTGCAAGATCCGCTTCGACGAGGCCTCGCTGGCCACGCTCCGCTCGCACCTGGGCTCGGTGACGGACCCGCTGAGCCGCGCGCTGTGCTGGTCGGCGCTGTGGAACCTGACCCGCGACGGGCTGATGCCGGCGCGGGACTTCGTCTCGCTCGTGGTGGCCCACGCTGGCCGGGAGACGGACGTCGGCGTCCTCCAGATGCTGCACGCGCAGGCGCTCACCGCGGTCACCCGCTACGCGGCGCCCGACTGGCGGGAGCAGGGCGGCAAGGTGCTGGCGGCGTGCGCGCTGCAGGAACTGCGGTTCGCGGAGCCGGGGTCGGAGCACCAGCTCACCTGGGCCCGCTTCTTCGCGGCGGGCGCGGCGACCGAGGGCGACTTCCAGCTGCTGCTGGGGCTGCTGGAGGGCTCGGCGCGGATCGACGGGCTGGAAGTGGACCAGGAACTGCGCTGGGACTTCCTGCTGCCGCTGGCCGCGCACGGGGCGATCGGGGAGGAGGTCCTCGCGGCCGAACTGACGCGGGACGACACGGCGTCGGGCAAGCGGCACCAGGTCCGGTGCCTGGCGGCGCGGCCGTCGGCAGCGGTCAAGGACCAGGCGTGGGCCGCGGTGGTGGAGTCGGACGCGCTGTCGAACGCGCTGGCCGAGGCGACGATCGCGGGGATGCAGCAGTCCTCGCAGCGGGGGCTGCTGGCGCCGTACACGGAGCCCTACTTCGCCGTGATCGAGCGGATCTGGGCCGACCGGTCGATCCAGATCGGCATGGACGTGGTGCGCGGGCTGTACCCGTCCCTGCAGGACTCGCAGGGGACCCTGGACGCGACGGACGCGTGGCTGTCGGCGCACGCGGATGCGGCTCCGGCGCTGCGGCGCCTGGTCCTGGAGGCCCGTGACGACCTGGCGCGGGCGCTGCGCGCACAGGCCTGCGACGTGGCGGCGGGCTGACCCTGCGGGGCCGTCCCGACTGAAAGGCACACCCGCGGTTCAAACGCCGGCGGGGCCGGATTTTCCGGCCCCGCCGGCGTCCGTGTGCGGAGCCGCAGGTGGGGGCAGGTTCGCAGCGCAGCCCATCGGCAGTCGAACGTCCGTACTTTAGCCCCGTCTTGTCCCGATTTGCCGACGGATGTGTAACAAGGGTTAGCGAGGCCATGGCCTGAGGGAATCTCAGCGTCATGAACCACAACGCACCCCTCCCCCTCGCCCACCTCACCGACAACCGCCCCCGCGTGCTGTCGCTGACCCAGCTCCGCGAGCACGGGGTCACCGCCTCCGACGCCGCCGAGCGGGACTGGCAGCAGATCCTGCCGGGGGTGTTCCTGCTCCACTCCGGGACCGCCACGAGCGAGGAGCGGCTGCACGCGGCGCTGCTGTACGCGGGGCGCCGCGGGGACGAGGTCATGATCACCGGGCTGGCCGCCCTCGCCCTGTACCGGTTCTCCTCCGCCCCCGCCCTCCTCGGCCTCCCCCACATCGACGTGCTCGTCCCGAACACCCGGCGGCTGCGCTCCGCCGGACAGGTCCGGATCGTCCGCACGCACACCCCGCCCCGGCCCATGGAGGTCACCGGGCTGCCCGTCGCCCCCGTGGCCCGCGCCGTCGCCGACGCCGTCGCGCAGCTCTCCGACGCCGGTACGGTCCGCCGCATGCTCAGCGAAGCCGTCCGCGGCGGGCACTGCGAACCGGCCGCCGTGGTGCGGGAGCTGACGGTGGCCCGGCTGCTGAACCGCCCGCACGTGGTGGACGCCGTCGAATCGCTGCTCGCCGAGGGCCGGGCCATCGCCGAGGACCGGCTGTACCAGCTCGTACGGGGCTTCGAACTCCCCGAGCCCGTCTGGAACGTGGACCTGCGGCTGCCCGGCGGCCCGCACCTGGGCGGGGTCGACGCGTACTGGCCGGAGCAGGCCGTGGCCGTGGAGATCGACACCCGGGCCCCGCGCCAGGGCGAGGACGAGGCGTGGACGGAGTCCGTCCGCAAGCGGGAGACCCTGGAGCGGTGCGGGGTGACCGTCCTGCACATCACCCCGCGCAAGCTCCGCGACTGGCCCGAGCAGCAGGCCGCGGTCGTACGGACCGCCCTGACGGCGTCCGCCGACCGCGAGCCCGCCGCCTACCTCGTCGTCCTGCCCAGGTGACGGCCCTACTGCGGCGCATTGGCCGGCGGATCGGCCGGCGGATTCGCCGGCGAGTACTCCGGGGTGCTCCACAGCAGCCGCCCAGGGTGCACGCTCTCCACCACCGACTCGATCCGGAACCGGACCCGCCGGTCCCCGCCCGCCCCGAACTCTGGCTCCGCCCGGCCGCTGAGCTGGAGCAGCGCCCCGCTCTCCCAGTCCGGGAACAGCAGTCCGGCCCGCGGGTCCGCCAGCAGGTTCCCCAGCGTCAGGAACATCGCGTTGCCGGCGTAGTCCGGCCAGGCCAGTTCGGTCGGGGACAGCACGTCGACGAAGCCCGGCATCCCGCCCCGGTGGCTCGCGTCGGCCCCGTCCGCCCCCGCGGAGGTGGCGACGAAGAAGGTGTCGGCGGCGCGGACGGCCCGTTCCTGGTCGGGGGTGAGCGCGTCCCCGCGCCGCACGACACCGGCTCCTTCGGCGACGAGCTGGACAGGCTGCCGCTTCTGGAGGTACTTGGGGCAGTTGGCGAAGACCCGCTCCGCCGACAGCGCGAACCCGCCCGCGGTCACTTCCAGGGTTCCGCCCAGCCGCATCCGGCGCCGGGTGCGCGGGTCGAGGGAGATGGTCCCGACCCGGGTGCCGGCGGTGGCCAGCGCCTCGGCGAGCGGATCGCCCTCGGGGATCCCTCCCCTGACCGCGATCCGGTCCGGCCCGGTGGCCCGTACGAACCCGGGGGCGCCGGTCAGCAGTGAGGCCCAGAGCAGGCCCCCGGGATCGGCCGCGCCGACGACCAGGTGCGGCTGCAGCCCCAGGAAGGCCGCCGCCACGTCCTTGATGTGCGGGGTGATGGACCGGCCGACGTGCACCGCGTGCTCGCGGACACCGACCCGCTCCTGGACGGCCAGCGAGCCCCAGTGGTACCCGGACATTAGAAGAACCCGCAGGTCGGGGCCCCAGTGGTGGGAGCCTCGGCGCCTTCGGCGCCGCTCGGCACGGAGATCTCCAGCCGGGTCCCGTCGGGGTCGTGGAAGAAGATCCCGCCTGAGGCCGCCCCTTCGGCGTGGGCGACGACCCCCTCGTAGGCGAAATCGACGCCCAGACCGCGCAGCCGCTCCTCGTACGCCCGGACCTCCTCGATGGCGTCCGCGGAGAGCGCGAGGTGGTGCAGTCCGGCCGCGCCGGGCGCGTAGGCCCCCTCCGCCTGCTGCCACAGGGTGAGCACGAGCTCGCCGCCCTGGCCGAGGAAGGCGAAGCGCCGGTCCTCCTCCTTGCCCTCGCCGAGCAGCTCGAAGCCGAGGCCGTCCCGGTAGAAGACGAGCGAGCGGTCGAGATCCGTGACGTTCAGGCCCACGTGGCCGGTGCGCAGCTTGCTGATGACGGTCGTCACAACGGTTCCTTCCCAAGACTGCTCAGTTCTAACCTTCTAAATTGAGATTAAGGGTTAGAAGATCGGGAGTCAACCGCTCACGTACTCTTGAGGGGTTAGTGCCACGAGGAGGCGACATGACGGCGGCGGAGAAGGCCGTGGACCCACGGCCCCTGACCGGGGAACCGGTGGCCCTGGACCTGCTGAACACCCGGTGGGTCCAGGAGGGCGAGCGCCTGGACCTCTTCGCCGGCGCCTTCGGACTCACCCGCGTCGAAGGGCTCGCGATCTGGCTGGAGAGCGCCGGCCTGGCCGGCCGCTTCCGCGCCGACGCCGCGACCCTGGTCCACCTGCTCACCGCCCGCGAGGCACTGGCCCGCGCGGTGGCGGACCCGGCCGACGAGAGCGCCCGCAGCCTGGTCGACGCCGTCCTGGAGCACGGCCGGATCCGGGCGACCCTGACCGCGGAAGGGCCGGGCGAGCGGACCGAGTTCGACGACCCGACCTGGGGTCCGGCCTGGACGGCCGCCCGCGACTACCTGGAACTGCTGGGCTCCGACCCCGGCCGGATCCGCAGGTGCGCCTCCGAGACCTGCGTGCTGCACTTCCACGACATCTCGCGCAACGGCACCCGGCGCTGGTGCTCGATGTCGGCCTGCGGAAACCGGGCGAAAGCTTCACGCCACTACGCGCGCACGCGCGAGCGCTGAACGCGCCGAAGTTGTCACACCCGATCTGAGACCGGGGACCGCCCGAGCCCTGACGCGCGATCGGGAAGTCTACAAATCCATGTTCCACCCCGAAGGTTCGCACCGGTTCCGTCCGGTACGGGCCTTCTGGCGTATGCCCCGAGCTGGCGGGAGTCCGCCACGGCAGGTATCGGTCCGTGACAACTCTCCCCAAAGAGCTGTCACTTACGCGAGGCTGACCGGTCATCCGGCACCGAAATCCGGACCGTACCTTTCACTTAGCCAGGGATGCTGATGACCCTCGACTCCCCCAGCTCCATATCCGGGGCCCGACGCGCCGCGCGCGTCGCGGCCGCGGCCGGCCTGGTGGCCGCCCTCGCGGCCACCGGCGCCATGCCCGCCTTCGCCGCGACAGGCACGAATGCCCCCGCGCCCAACCCTGCGGTGAAGTCCGCCGACGAGAAGCTCGGCTCGGCCGACGCCGAACTGCTCCAGGAAGCCAAGACCAAGGGCGAGAAGACCGTCACGGTCATGGTCGCGACGGCCCCCGGCGCGACCCAGCAGGTGGCCAAGCAGCTCGACGACGTCCAGGGCGCCTCGGTGGGCCAGACGTACGACAAGCTCGGCTACGTGCGCGCCACCCTGCCGACCGACAAGGCGGAGGCCGCACTGAAGGCGGCCGCCAAGCTGTCCTCCGTGCACGGCATCGACCTGCGGCACGAGATCCAGCTGCCGGACCCCCGTCCGGACGCGGACCGCGAGACGGGGACGGTGAAGCGCACCGCCGCCGAGACCTACCCCGGGCCGGGCAAGAACACCCCGGCGAAGAACCCGTACAACCCGTCCTTCGAGACGGGTGCGCTGGACTTCCTGAAGAAGAACCCGAAGGCCGACGGCCGCGGCGTGACCATCGGCATCATGGACTCGGGCGTCGACCTCGGCCACCCCGCGCTCCAGAAGACCACCACCGGCGAGCGCAAGATCGTCGACTGGGTCACCGCGACCGACCCGATCACCGACAACGACGCCACCTGGCGCGCGCAGATCACCCCGGTCACCGGCGGCACCTTCACCGCGGGCGGCGGCAGCTGGAAGGCTCCCGAGGGTTCGTTCCAGTGGAGCCGCTTCACGGAGTCGATCACCGCCAACGGTGACATGAAGGGCGACGTCAACCGGGACGGGGACACCACCGACCGGTTCGGTCTGCTCTACGACCCGGTCGCCGGGACCGTCCGCGTCGACACCGACCAGGACAACGACTTCACGAACAACGAGCCGATGAAGCCGTACAAGGACGGCTACCAGATCGGCTACTTCGGCACGGACAACCCGGCGACCGAGGTCGCCGAGCGCATCCCGTTCGTGATCGAGATCCGCAAGGACGTCCCGATGGACCCGCTGGGCGGGGACTGGGTCGGCAAGAAGGCCGACTTCGTCAACGTCGGCATCATCGAGTCCGAGCACGGCACGCACGTCGCGGGCATCACCGCCGCCAACGGCCTGTTCGGCGGGGCGATGAACGGCGAGGCGCCCGGCGCCAAGCTCGTCTCCTCGCGCGCCTGTTCCTGGTCCGGCGGCTGCACCAACATCGCGCTGACCGAGGGCATGATCGACCTCGTCGTCAACCGCGGCGTGGACATCGTCAACATGTCGATCGGTGGCCTGCCGGCCCTGAACGACGGCAACAACGCGCGCTCCGAGCTCTACAAGAACCTCATCGACACCTACGGTGTCCAGCTCGTCATCTCGGCGGGCAACGAGGGCCCCGGCATCAACACCATCGGCGACCCCGGTCTCGCGGACAAGGTCATCTCCGTGGGTGCTGCGGTCTCCAAGGAGACCTGGGCGGCCAACTACGGCTCCGGCGTGACCAAGAAGTACAACATGTTCCCCTTCTCCTCCCGCGGCCCGCGCGAGGACGGCGGCTTCACGCCGACGATCACCGCCCCCGGCGCGGCGATCAACACCATCCAGACCTGGCTGCCCGGCGCACCGGTGAAGGAGGCCGGCTACAACCTGCCGGCCGGTTACGGCATGCTCCAGGGCACCTCGATGTCCTCGCCGCAGGCGGCGGGCGCCAGCGCCCTGCTGATCTCGGCCGCCAAGCAGCAGAAGATCGCCCTCACCCCGGCGAACCTGCGCATCGCGCTCACCAGCAGCGCGAAGAAGATCGATGACGTTCCGGCGCACGCCCAGGGCGCGGGCCTGATCAACATCCCCGGCGCGTGGGAGTCCATCCAGCGCGGCGCGAAGGCCAACGAGTTCACCGTCAAGGCCCCGGTCGACACCGCGATCGACCAGTTCCTGAAGACCCCCGGCTTCGGCACCGGCATCTACGACCGCGAGGGCGGCCTGAAGGTCGGCCAGAAGAAGGTCTACGACGTCGTCGTCACCCGCACCACGGGCGTCAAGTACGGCACCTTCCACCAGCTCAGCTGGCGGAACAACGACGGCACGTTCAAGGTCGTCGGCGGCTACGACTACGTCACGCTGCCGCTGAACAAGCCCGTCACCATCAAGGTCGAGGCCAAGGCCAAGACGGCCGGCGTCCACAGCGGCATCCTGCAGCTCGACGACCCCTTCACCGAGGGCGTCGACAAGCAGATCCTCTCCACGGTCGTCGTCTCGACCCCGCTGGCGAAGCCCTCGTACAGCTACTCGGACACCTCCTCCGTGCAGCGCAACAGCCACAAGTCCTACTTCGTGACCGTCCCGGCGGGCGCGAAGACCCTCGAGGTCGCCCTCGGCGGACTCTCGGCGGGCAGCCAGACGCGCTTCATCTCGATCCACCCGTACGGCGTGGGCGTCGAGGACAGCGCGACGACCCAGTGCTACCCGAACTACGACAACCCGGCCAACCAGTGCCGCCCCGACCTGCGTTCGTACCCGAACCCGCAGCCGGGCGTCTGGGAGATCGAGGTCGAGTCGCGCCGTACGTCGCCGCTGCTCGACAACCCGTACAAGCTGGACGTCTCCGTGCTCGGCGCGGCCTTCGACCCCGCGGTCAAGGTCCTGCCCGAGGTCAAGCAGGGCACCCCGGCGCCGGTCCAGTGGACCGTGAAGAACGAGGGGGCCGCCATCTCCGGCGGAAAGCTCCAGGGCGGTCCGCTCGGCTCCGCGAAGGTCGCCAAGCCGACCATCGCCACCGGTGAGACCCACACCACCGAGGTCACGATCGGCGAGGGCGTCTCCCGCCTCGACATCGCGATCGGCAAGGTGTCCGACACCGCCGCCGACCTCGACCTCGACGTGTACAAGGACGGCGTCAAGGTCGGCTCCTCCGCCGACGGCGACTCCGAGGAGGCCGTGAGCCTCGTCAACCCGGCCGCGGGCACCTACACCATCGAGGTGTTCGGCTACGCGATCCCGTCCGGCTCCACCTCGTACGACTACCGCGACGTCTACTACTCGGCCGCCCTGGGCACCGTCCAGGTCGACGAGGCCGCCGCGGTCAACCTCGCCAACGGCGCCTCGGCGACCGTCTCCGCGAACGTGCTGGTCAACAGCGCCGCTCCGGAAGGCCGCCAGTTCTTCGGCGAGGTCAAGCTGCTCAACGCCCGCGGCACCGCCGCCGGCACCGGCAGCGTCCAGATCGAGAAGGTCCTGCCGTAACCCGGTAGGAGCCTGAACACAGCGGGGGCGGTGCTCTGACGAGCACCGCCCCTCCTGTTTCCCCCTCGGGCGCGGGCTACTTCCCCAGCGAGCCCAGGTCCTGGGCGTACGTGCCCACCGCGTGGGCGATCACGTCCAGGTTGGTGTCGAAGGCCTTGAGGTCGATGTTCTTCAGGGTGTCGCCCGCCCCGTGGTAGTTCGGGTCGTACGGGGCCCCTGCCGTGCCGCCGTACCGCGCGGCCTGCTCCGGCGTCTTGAGGCCCTCGGCTCCGGTGAAGGTGCCGCCGGCCGGGATGCCGTTCGCGATGAAGGGGCCGTAGTCGGAGCGGCCGTCGAAGTCGCTGCCCTCGTGCGGCTTGCCCTTCCTGTCGAGGAAGCCGTTGATCAGCGCCTCGATCTGCGCCGAGCCTGCCGGTCCGGCGCCCTCGCCCGTCCGGTCCGAGTCGTCGCCGTCGTAGACGAACTGTGCCGGGTTCGGCGAGGCGATCATGTCGAAGTTCAGGTAGAGCGCGATGTCCTTCTTCTGCCGCTCCGACAGCTGCGCCACGTAGTGCTCGGAGCCCAGCAGGCCGAGCTCCTCCGCCGACCACCAGGCGAAGCGGACCTTGTTGGCGGTCTGCTTGCCCTTGCCCTTCTTGTTGGCGCCCTCGTCGGCGAGCCTCAGGGCCACCTCCAGCAGGCCGGCCGAGCCGGAGCCGTTGTCGTTGATGCCCGGACCCTCGGGGACCGAGTCCAGGTGGGATCCGACGGTGACCACGCGGTCGGCGCGCCCGCCCCGGGTCTCGGCGATCACATTGCGCGTGGTCTTCTTCACGTGCTCCTGGTCCAGCTCCAGCCGCACGCTCACCTCGCCCTTCGCCGCGGCCGCGGTCAGCGCCTCCCCGTCGGCGAGGGTGATGCCTGCGCTGGGGATGATCCCCTCGGCGGGCGAGGAGAAGCTGCCGTGGACCGGGGCGGTCCCGCTGTGGTTGTAGACGATCACGCCGATCGCGCCCGCCGCGGCGGCGGCCCGCTGCTTCTCCACGAAGGTGCAGGTGCCGCGCTTGACCAGGGCGATCTTCCCGGCGAAGGCGCCCGCCGCGTAGTCGTCGGCGTCGCAGCCGGGGCTCTCGTCGACCCGGGCGAGGGCGAGCGCGGCGGTCAGGCCGCCTGCCGGGGTCGACCGGGTGAAGGTGAAGGCGGCCGTGGCCAGCTCCCGGGGCTCCACGCCGAGGACCGTGGTCCTCTCCGTCCTCGTGTGTGCGTCGTAGATGTCGAAGTCCTGGTACGAGACCTGGTACCCGGCCTTCTTCAGGGTGTCGTGGACGTAGGCGGCGGAGGCCGCGTGGCCGGGCGTGCCGGCGGCGCGGTTGCCGCCGTTGGCGTCGGCGATCTGCTGGAACTTCGCCAGGTGGCGGTAGGCGCCGCGGACGGTGACCTCCTCCACCAGCTCCTTGGCCAGTCGGCCCTCGCGCGGGTGGGCGGCGGCCGGCGTGGCGGCGAGCAGGACGGGTGCGGCTACGGCGGCGGCCGCGAGGGCGGCGAGCGCCGGTATGGACCGGCGGCGGTGGCGGATGGCGCGCACGGTGTTCTCCCCGAGTTCGAAGTACGGAACGCCCGTCCGGATTACGGACGCGACAGATCGGACCGTATCCGGCTTCGACCAGGCGAAACGCCCATCGGGCGGCGGTGCAACACGCCCGCCACGGAGTTGTCACGCGGGTTCACAGGAAGAACACCGTCCGCTCCTCGGACAATGGATTGGACAAGGCTCGTGGGGTCGAACGCATGATGGCTTCACGCGCGCCCGCGTCGTACGCAACAAGAGGAGTCACCGTGAGGGTCGGAATCGTCGGAGCCACCGGACAGGTCGGCGGAGTCATGCGCGGCATCCTGGCCGAGCGCAAGTTCCCGGTGGACGAGCTGCGGCTGTTCGCCTCGGCCCGTTCGGCCGGCTCCACCCTCGAGTGGGAGGGCCGGGAGATCACCATCGAGGACGCCTCCACGGCCGACTACTCCGGCCTGGACATCGTGCTCTTCTCCGCGGGCGGCGCCACCTCCAAGGCCCTCGCCGAGAAGGTCGCCTCGCAGGGTGCCGTCGTGATCGACAACTCCTCCGCCTGGCGCCGCGACCCCGAGGTCCCCCTCGTCGTCTCCGAGGTCAACCCGCACGCGATCAAGAACCGCCCCAAGGGCATCATCGCGAACCCGAACTGCACCACGATGGCCGCGATGCCGGTGCTGCGCCCCCTGCACGACGAGGCCGGTCTGACCGCGCTGGTCGCCACCACCTACCAGGCCGTGTCCGGCTCGGGCCTGGCGGGCGTCGCCGAGCTCAAGGGCCAGGCCTGCGCCGTCTCC
This sequence comes from Streptomyces sp. NPDC104226, assembly GCF_055584085.1. Taxonomy (NCBI): domain Bacteria; kingdom Bacillati; phylum Actinomycetota; class Actinomycetes; order Kitasatosporales; family Streptomycetaceae; genus Streptomyces; species Streptomyces sp. NPDC104226. Next base: position 54,845 of record NZ_JBVJMS010000015.1, on the reverse strand, counting down.
GAGGCCGCCGACCAGCTGACCTTCGACGGCGACGCCGTGGAGTTCCCCGAGCCGCAGGTCTACAAGCGCCCGATCGCCTACAACGTGGTCCCGCTCGCGGGCTCCATCGTCGACGACGGCTCCTTCGAGACCGACGAGGAGCAGAAGCTCCGCAACGAGTCCCGCAAGATCCTGGAGATCCCGGAGCTCAAGGTCTCGGGCACCTGCGTGCGCGTGCCGGTCTTCGCGGGCCACTCCCTCCAGGTCAACGTCCGCTTCGACCGTCCGCTGAGCGTCGAGCGCGCCTACGAGCTGCTGAAGGACGCCCCGGGCGTCGAGCTCTCGGAGATCCCGACCCCGCTGCAGGCCGCCGGCAAGGACGCCTCGTACGTGGGCCGCATCCGCGTCGACGAGACCGCCGAGAACGGCCTGGCGCTGTTCCTCTCCAACGACAACCTCCGCAAGGGCGCCGCGCTGAACGCGGTCCAGATCGCGGAGCTGGTCGCGGAGGAGCTGCGCGGCTGATCCCGCCCGCACGGACGGAGGGCGGCACCGTGACGGTGCCGCCCTCCGGCGTTCCCCAGGGGGCTCAGGGCCGGCGGACCTCGTAGAGGTAGCAGCCGAATTCGGCCGAGCGGACGTGGACGAGCGCGGTCCGGGGGTCCTCGAAGGCCTCCGCCAGCGCCTGCCCGACCACCGCGTCCGGGTCCTCGGCGAGGTCGAGCACCCGCCCGCCGAGGATGTGGCCCGCCGCGTCGTAGCGGCGGGCCGTGCGCAGGGCGCCCGGGTGGGCGAAGGGGAGGCCGGACTCCGGGTCCGGTCCGCCGCAGTCGGCGGCGTGGACGAAGACCGGGCCCTGCTCGTCGTAGGCCCCGGGGTCGGCGCCGGTCGCGGCGGCCCAGCGGCGCAGCGGGGCGTACGAGACGAGGGCGATCCGCTCTCCGGGGACGCTGCGGCGCAGGCAGCAGCGCAGCGGGGCGCCGCCCTCCGGGTCCTCGTACGGGGTGCAGGGCCGCCCGGCATCGTCGAGGCTGCGCAGGCGGTCGAGGACGGGAGGGGCGATGGGGAGCACGGTGTGGTGGGTGGTCATGAGGTCCAGAGTGGGCCCGGCGGACCGGTCGGAGCTGGCGGAAATCGGACGTCGCGTTTCGCCCGTGGATGACTCCGGCCCGGTGGCGCGGCCCGCGTGGAAGGATGGGCCGGAACGTCACCATCGAAGGAGATGACCGCGTGCCAGGCACGAATCTGACCCGTGAAGAGGCTCAGCAGCGGGCAAAGCTGCTCAGTGTCGACTCGTACGAGATCGAACTCGATCTCAGCGGCGCGCAGGAGGGCGGCACGTACCCCTCCGTGACCACCGTGCGCTTCCAGTCCGCCGAGGCAGGCGCCGAGACCTTCATCGACCTGGTCGCGCCGGCCGTGCACGAGGTCGTCCTCAACGGCAAGTCGCTCGACGTGGCCGCCGTCTTCCGGGATTCCCGGATCGCGCTCGCGCACCTCGCCGCCGGGGACAACGAGCTGCGCGTCGTCGCCGACTGCGCCTACACCAACACCGGTGAGGGTCTGCACCGCTTCGTCGACCCGGTCGACGAGCAGGCGTACCTGTACACCCAGTTCGAGGTCCCGGACGCGCGCCGGGTGTTCGCGAGCTTCGAGCAGCCCGACCTGAAGGCGACGTTCCGGTTCACCGTGACGGCTCCCGCGGGCTGGACGGTCATCTCGAACTCCCCGACGCCCGAGGTGCCCGCCGACAACGTCTGGCGCTTCGAGCCCACCCCGCGCATCTCCACGTACATCACGGCCCTGATCGTCGGCCCGTACCACGCGGTGCACAGCTCCTACGAGGGCGCGGACGGGCAGTCCGTCCCGCTCGGCATCTACTGCCGTCCCTCGCTCGCCGAGTTCCTCGACGCCGACGAGATCTTCGACGTGACCCGGCAGGGCTTCACCTGGTTCCAGGAGAAGTTCGCGTACGACTACCCCTTCGCGAAGTACGACCAGCTCTTCGTGCCGGAGTTCAACGCGGGCGCGATGGAGAACGCGGGCGCGGTCACCATCCGCGACCAGTACGTCTTCCGCTCGAAGGTGACGGACGCGGCGTACGAGACCCGCGCCGAGACCATCCTGCACGAGCTCGCCCACATGTGGTTCGGCGACCTCGTCACCATGGAGTGGTGGAACGACCTGTGGCTGAACGAGTCGTTCGCTACCTACACCTCCATCGCCTGCCAGGCGTACGCGGAGGGATCGAAGTGGCCGCACGCCTGGACCTCCTTCGCCAACTCCATGAAGACCTGGGCGTACCGGCAGGACCAGCTGCCCTCCACGCACCCGATCATGGCCGACATCCGTGACCTGGACGACGTCCTGGTCAACTTCGACGGCATCACGTACGCCAAGGGCGCCTCGGTGCTCAAGCAGCTCGTGGCCTACGTCGGCCAGGACGCCTTCTTCAAGGGCGTGCAGGCGTACTTCAAGGCGCACGCCTTCGGGAACACGCGCCTGTCGGACCTGCTGGGCGCGCTGGAGGAGACCTCCGGCCGCGATCTGACCGCCTGGTCGAAGGCGTGGCTGGAGACGGCCGGCATCAACATCCTGCGCCCGGAGATCGAGACGGACGAGAACGGCGCCATCACCTCCTTCGCCATCCGCCAGGAGGCTCCCGCGCTGCCCGCCGGCGCCAAGGGCGAGCCCGTCCTGCGCCCGCACCGCATCGCGGTCGGCCTGTACGAGCTGACCGACGGCAAGCTGGTGCGCGGCGACCGGATCGAGCTGGACATCGACGGCGACCTGACCGCGGTGCCGGAGCTGATCGGCCGGACCCGTCCGGCCGTGGTCCTGCTCAACGACGACGACCTGTCGTACGCCAAGGTCCGCCTCGACGAGGTGTCGCTCGCCAACGTCACCGCGCACCTCGGCGACTTCACCGAGTCGCTGCCGCGCGCGCTGTGCTGGGCCTCGGCCTGGGACATGACCCGCGACGGCGAACTGGCCACCCGCGACTACCTCGCCCTCGTCCTGTCGGGCATCGGCAAGGAGTCGGACATCGGCGTCGTCCAGTCGCTGCACCGCCAGGTCAAGCTGGCCGTGGACCTGTACGCCGACCCGGCGTGGCGCGAGCAGGGCCTGGCCCGCTGGACTGAGGCCTCGCTGGAGCACCTGCGGGCGGCCGAGCCGGGCAGCGACCATCAGCTGGCGTGGGCCCGCGCCTTCGCGGCGACGGCCCGCACCGAGGAGCAGCTGACCTACCTGGCGGCGCTGCTGGACGGCTCGGCCGAGGTCAAGGGTCTGGCCGTGGACACCGAGCTGCGCTGGGCGTTCCTGGAGCGGCTGGTCGCCACGGGCGTCGCCGACGAGGCGGCCGTCGCGGCCGAGCTGGAGCGGGACAAGACCGCGGCGGGTGAGCGGCACGCGGCGACCGCCCGTGCGGCGCGTCCGACGGCGGAGGCCAAGGCGGAGGCGTGGGCCTCCGTCGTCGAGGGCGACTCGCTGCCGAACGCGGTGCAGGAGGCGGTGATCGGGGGCTTCGTCCAGACCGACCAGCGCGAGCTCCTCGCGGCGTACACGGCGAAGTACTTCGCCGTGGTCAAGGAGGTCTGGGAGACCCGCAGCCACGAGATCGCCCAGCAGATCGCGGTGGGGCTCTACCCGTCCCTCCAGGTCTCCGCGGAGACCCTCGCGGCGACGGACGCGTGGCTGGGCTCGGCCGAGCCCAACGCTGCGCTGCGCCGGCTGGTCTCGGAGTCGCGCTCCGGGGTCGAGCGTGCGCTGCGCGCTCAGGCGGCCGACGCGGCTGCCGCAGCCCAGGGCTGACCGGAGCCCGCTCCGCGGGGCCGGGCGGTGCCGGATGTTCCGGCCCCGCCCGGCCCCGGCCCGTCCCTGCGGGGCTGTCCCCTACCCGCCCTTCCACCGTTCCCCGGGCTCCGCCCGGACCCCGTTGCCGCGTGCGGCGCCGTTCCCGGGGGCCGGCCCCCGGACCCCCGCTCCTCAAACGCCGGAGGGGCTGGATACATCCAGCCTCGCCGGCGTTTGAGGCGCGGGGTCCGGGGCGGAGCCCCGGGGAACGGTGGAAGGGCGGGTAGGGGACTTCGCCCCGCAGGGCACGCCCGCCCCCGGCGACGGCTACGGACGGGTGGCGGCGACGGAACGCAGCGCCGCCAGGACGTGTGCCACCGCGGGGGCCGATTCCGAGCCGCGGCGCAGGGCCGCGATGACGTGCCGGGTGGGGCGGTCGTGGGGGAGGTCCCGGACGGCGACCCCCGCGGCACGGCTCGCCACCATGCGCGGGACCAGGGCAACGCCCATGCCCGCCTCGACCATGGCGAGGATCGCCGTCCAGCCGGAGGCCGAGTGGGCCTGTTCGGGGACGAAGCCCGCCGCCTCGCACGCGGTGCGGGTGATCTCCGACCAGGGCCCGGAGCCGCCGTAGATCCACGGATCCCCGGACAGGTCGGCGAGCCGCAGCTCCGCGGCCGAGGCCAGCGCGTGGTCCGGGGGCAGGGCCACGTCGAGGGGGTCCTCCAGCAGGGTCCGCCGGGTGAAGCGGGGATCGCGGGCGGTCGGGGCGTGCGCGGCGAGGGAGAGCGCGAGGTCGACGACCCCGGCGGACAGCAGCTCGTAGGACTCGGCCGCCTCGGTCTCCCGTACGCGGACCTCCACGCCGGGGTGCGAGCGCCTCAGGGCGGCGACCGCCGGGACCACGAGGGCCGGTACGGCGGTGGAGAAGGCGCCGATCCGCACCTCCCCCGCCTCCCCCGCGAGGTATCCGGTCAGTTCCGCATCGGCCCGCTCCAGCTGCGCGAACACGGCTTCCGCGTGCCGTAGGACGAGGTGTGCGGCGTCGGTGAGCCGGACCCGGCGGCCCTGGGCCTCCAGCAGCGGGACGCCCAGCGCCTTGGCCAGGTTGGTCAGTTGCTGCGAAACGGCCGAGGGCGTCATGTGCAGCGCCTCGGCCGTCGCGGTCACGGTCCCCTGTTCGGCGAGGGTCCGCAGGATCCGCAGCTTCTTGATGTCCCACTCGATCATGGGACCGAACTTACCGCCGGGCACCCAGACCCACGCCGCCCAGGATCAGCGCCATGCAGAGGAGTTGCGTGGGGCCGGTCGTCTCGCCGAGGAGCAGCAGGCCGAGGCCCGCGACGCAGACCGGCTGGAGGTAGTAGACGACTCCGGCGCGGGCGGCGCCGATGATCGTGACGGCCTTGTTCCAGGCGAAGAAGGCGACGGCGGAGGAGAACACGCCGACGTACAGGAGCATTCCGGCGGTGGAGGGGGTGACCTGGAAGCCGCCCTGGACTCCGACGGAGACGGCGTAGGCGGGGGCGAGCATCAGGGCGCCGAGGACGAAGGTGGTGAGCAGGAAGGCGAGTCCGCCCAGTTCGGCGGGCTTGCGCTTGAGGAGCGCACTGTACGTGGCGAAGGACAGGGCGGCGCCGAACATCCACAGGTCGCCGGCGGCGAAGTCGAAGCGGATCGATCCCTTGCCGACCAGGAGGAGCACGCCGAGGGCTGCGAGGGTCAGGCCGAAGGTGCGCCGGGCACCGAGCTTCTCACCGCCGAGCCGGGCGTAGAGGGCCATGATGACCGGCGAGGCGGCCATGATCATGCCCATGTTGGAGGCGGAGGTGGTCAGTCCGGCCTGGTGGACGAGCGTGTTGTAGAGGGTGACGCCGAAGAGGGTGGCCAGGGCGATGTAGCCGAAGTGGCCCCGGATCAGGGCCCGCTGCTGCCAGGCCTGCCGGGCGGCGAAGGGGGCGACGGCGACGGTGGCGATCACCCAGCGCCAGAAGACGGCCTGGACGGGCGGGATGCTGTCGGCCATGCCGCGGGTGGCGACGAAGCTGCCGGACCAGACGACCGTCGCGAGCAGGGCGAGGAGGACGCCGAGGCCGGCGGCCCCCTTCTTCGCCTTGCCGGGTGCTGCTTCCTGCGGGACGGTGCGGACTCGGTCCATGACGGCCACGGTGTGTCTCCCCCTCGGGGTGGTTCGGAGTATCGGTTCGTCGGACTACCGTCGCACCGCAGCACCCGTCAGGTCCATCGAAACATTTCGATTGGTTTCTTCAGCAGAACTGAACGATCCGGCCTTCGGTCGCGCCGCGGCCACCGTGGCCGCCTTGCCCGCCGTGTCCGCCTTGCTCGCCGCGTCCGCCTTGCTCGCTGCGTCCGCCCGGCCCGCCGCGAGCTGCCCCGCGATGGTGGCGCCGAAGGCGATCACCATGCCCAGCACCTGCACCGGCGACAGCGCCTGCCCCAGGGCGGCCCAGCCGATGACGGCGGCGGTGAGCGGCGAGAGCGGGCCGAGGAGGGTGACCGAGGTGGCGCTGAGCTGCCCGATGCCGCGGACCCAGAGCCAGTAGGCGATTCCGGTGTTGATCAGGATCATGTAGCCGTAGCCGAGGAAGGCCTTGCCGTCGAGGGCCGGCGGCGCCCCTTCCAGCAGGGCGGCGACCGGGACGATCATCAGGCCGCCCGCGGTGAGCTGCCAGCCGGTCATGGCCAGTGCGCCGACACCTTCCGGGCGCCCCCACCGCTTGGTCATGACGATGCCGGCGCCCATCAGGGCGGAGGAGGCGACACCGGCCGCCAAGCCGACCAGGTCGAGCCTCGCCTGCGCGGTCAGCACCACCATGCCCACACCGAAGGCCCCCACGACCGCGGCGACCACGGTCCGCAGCCGGGCCCGCTCGCCCAGGAGGAGGGCGGCGAGCCCCACGACGAACAGCGGCCCCAGGGAGCCCAGGACGGCCGCGACGCCGCCCGGCAGGCGGTAGGCGGAGAGGAACAGGAGAGGGAAGAAGGCGCCGATGTTGAGCCCGCCCAGGACCGCCGCCTTCCACCACCACTGCCCCGTGGGCAGCTTCCGCGCGAGGGCGGTGAGCAGCAGCCCGGCGGGCAGGGCCCGCATCGCCGCGGTGAACAGCGGGCGGTCGGGCGGCAGCAGTTCGGAGGCGACGAAGTAGGTGGAGCCCCAGGAGATGGGGGCGAGGGCGGTCAGGGCGACGGTGGCGATGCGCTTCACGGCGGTGCTCCTCCGGCAGGGGCGAGTAGCTCACTTGGAAGTAGCTTAGCACTAAGCTACTTTCCCGCAAGCAACTTTCTTGCGAAGGAACGAGCGGAAGCCGGATACTGCGCCTATGACCGACAAAGCCCCCGTCGACGCGGTCGACGCGATCGCGGACCAGTGGTTCGCGGTGCGACCCGATCTGGACACCGCGCCCATGGCCGTCTTCGGCCGGATCTACCGGATCTCCAAAGCCATGGGCGACGCGATGGAGAAGGCCTACGCGCGCTACGGGATCTCGCGCGGGGAGTTCGACGTCGTGGCCACGCTGCGCCGGAGCGGAAGCCCGTACACCCTCTCGCCCCGCCAGCTCTCGGCCACGCTGATGCTCACCACGGGCGGGATGACGGGACGGCTGGACAAGCTGGAGAAGGCCGGGCTGCTGCGCCGCAGCCCGGATCCGGACGACCGGCGCGGACTCCGGGTGACCATCACCGACCGGGGGCTCGCGCTCATCGACGAAGCGGTCGAGGCGGGTCTGGAAGTGCAGCACGAGGCACTCACCGGGCTGGACGAGGCGGAGGTCGCGACGCTCACCGGTCTGCTGCGCAAGGTGATGGCAGGGACTCCCTAAGGAGACTCCACAAGGGGCTCCTCAGCGGAGACGGCCCCGCGGAACCGGGCCCTGCCCACCGGGCCCGGGTACGACGAAGCGCCGGGGGTCCTCAGGGACCCCCGGCGCCTTCGTTCGGTTTTCGGTCAGCCTTCGTTCTGCGCCTTGCGCGACTTGTCCAGGACCATCACCAGACCGGCGATGACCAGGAACAGCACGATCGGCGCGGCCACGTAGAGGCCGAGCGTCTCGCCGACGCTCAGGCCCGGACCCGGGTCGTCGCCGTCGTCACGGGTGACCGCGAGGGCGGGAGACGTCATCAGCAGCATCATCAGCGTCGATCCGGCCGTGACGGCGCCGGCGCGCAGAGCGTTCTTCTTGTCCACGGTGCAAACGTAGCGAACACCTAAACGCCGCGCGCGCCCGGGGGTGCCGTACGGGTTCCCACCACCCCCCGCACCGCCCCCAGCAGGGCGTTCGCCCGCGGCGAGGCGGTCAGAGCCTCCAGGGTCAGCGGCCGGCCGTCCGCGTCGGCGACCGGGAGCCGCCAGTTGGGGTACTGGTCCCACGTCCCGGGCAGGTTCTGCGGCCGCCTGTCCCCCACCGCGTCGGGCAGCCAGACCCCGACCAGCCGGGCCGGAGTGCGCAGCAGGAACCCGTACAGGGACCGCACGGCGGCCTCCTCGCCCTTGGCGTCCAGCCCGAGGTCCTCCAGTACGTCCAGCCAGCGCACGGTGTCGGCCGTGTCCTCGGCCCGCTCCCGCTCCACGGGGCGGGTCAGCAGGCCGAGCCGGTCGCGCAGTTCCACGTGGGAGCCGGCCAGTTTGGCGGCCGTGGGCGGCAGATCGTGGGTGGTCACGGTGGCCAGGCAGTCGGCCCGCCAGCGCTCCGGCTCCAGCGGCTCGCCGTCGCCGCCCCAGTCCCGCTCGAACCACAGCACCGAGGTACCCAGCACTCCGCGCCGGGCCAGCGCCTGCCGGACCCCCGGCTGCACGGTGCCGAGGTCCTCGCCGATGACCAGGGCCCCGGCCCGGTGCGCCTCCAGGACCAGCAGGGCGAGCATCGCCTCCCCGTCGTACGCGACGTACGCGCCTTCGGCGGGCGGGGCCCCTTCCGGGATCCACCAGAGCCGGAAGAGTCCCATGACGTGGTCGATGCGCAGCGCGCCCGCGTACCGGAACACCCCCCGCAGCAGGGCCCGCAGGGGCGCGTACCCGGTGGCGGCCAGCCGGTCGGGCCGCCACGGGGGCAGCCCCCAGTCCTGGCCGCGCGCGTTGAAGGCGTCCGGCGGGGCCCCGACGGAGACGGCCCGGGCGTAGTGGGGCACGGCTCCGAAGGGGGCGCCGGTGGCGTCCGACCCCTCGGGGTGCACCCCGACGGCCAGGTCGTGCACGATCCCGACCGCCATCCCGGCCTCCTTGGCCGCGCGCTGGGCGGCGGCGAGCTGGGCGTCCGTCAGCCAGACCAGCCAGCGGTGGAAGTCGGCCCCGGCCTCGGGGTCCTCCCCGGCGTGCCCGGCGCACCAGACGGCGTGCCGGTCCAGCTCGGCGCCCTGCTCGGCGCGGAACTCCCCGTAGGCCGCTTCGCGTTCGGGGCTCCGCGGGACGGCGTAGAGCAGCTCCAGGGCGGCCCGCTTGAGGGACCAGACGGCGTCCCGGTCGATGAGCGCCCCCTTCTCCAGCACCTCGCGCCGCAACTCCGCCCCCCGGGCGGCCAGTTCCGCGAGGGCGGCCCGGTCGGGGCAGTCGGCGTACTCGGGGACGTCCTCGATCCTCAGGTGCACCGGGTCGGGGAAGCGGCGTGAGGACGGCCGGTACGGGGAGGGGTCGGTCGGGGTGCCGGGCACGGCCGCGTGCAGGGGGTTGACCTGGACGAAGCCGGCTCCGTGGACGCGTCCCGCCCAGCGCGCCAGCTCCGCGAGGTCGCCCAGGTCGCCCATGCCCCAGGACCGCTCGGAGAGCACCGAGTAGAGCTGGACGAGCAGCCCGTGGGTGCGTTCCGGCGCCGCCGGCGCCCGGTCGGGGGCCACGATCAGGGTGGCGGTCGCGGTGCGGCCGTCAGGGGCCTCGGCGTGGATCCGGTGGACGCCGAGGGGCGGCTCCCCCGCTTCGGCCGCGCTCCAGGCCGCCGGCGGCTCCTGGGGGACCGCACGGCCCGCCGCCTCCGACGGCCCGGCCCCCTCGGCCTCCGCCTCCAGCACCGTCCGGGTCCCCGGCGGCAGCGCGCCCAGCTCCACGGGCGGCCGGGATCCCGCCCACCAGACCAGCACCCGCGGCAGCAGCCGGTGCGCCGCGTCGTGTTCGGCGGTGGCCAGGTGCACCCGTACGGCCTCCGGGGTGTCCGCGTCCACACCCAACTGCCGCAGTACGGCGGCGATGGTGGCTTCCGGGACCCGGAGGGTGACGTCCTCGGCGGGCTGGTAGGTGGTGGCGACTCCGTGCAGGGCCGCGAGCCGGGCGAGGTCGTCCATCAGGTTCCTTGTCGTCTAGTCACCCGCGGCGGCCGCCGCGGCATGGGTGGTCGGCTCGCTGGTCAGCGGGGCCTCGCAGGCGAGCGGGGGCTCACTGGTCAACGGCGCGTGCGCGGCGTCGGCGAGCGGCGGCTCACTGGTCAGGGGCCGCTCGTCGGGTCCCGCCTGCGCAGGGAGGTGGGCGAGCGGCGGAATCCGTTTCGGGACGGATATCGCGGTGGTGGCGCTGTTGGTGTTCGCGGCCTTGGTGGTTGCAGCCTTGGTGTTCACCGGCAGGCACTCCTTCGTGCGTGAGGATCGGTCAGGACCCGTGGATGGCTCCCACTGTGTCGGTGCGCGCACCGTCTGCGCACCACCGACAGCGGAAATTCTCCTGTGCGGGACGTGAATCCGTACAGACGTGCCTGTGTTCGCTCCGCGCACGAGAGGTGTTGCGGAGCTCCCCGGCGGTCACCACGCGTGCGGAGCCATCGGCCCTGGCGTGCGGGAACGTCGGGAACACCCTCCGGCGCGCGGTCCGGAGAACATCCCAGCCATACCCAGTCGGCCGCGCCGCATTCCTGGCCGATCCCGGTCAGATCACCCGCCGGCGTTGACACTCCGGGCGTACGGATGGTGGGCTCTGGCTCGTTCGTACGAGCGGGGGACGACTCGGGACGGGGTGGCTCCGTGCAGACCAGGGGAAGCAAGCGGGCCACGGCCACGGCTGCGGCGGTCGCCGTCATCGGCGCGCTGCTGAGCGGTTCGGCGGTGGTGGGCTCCCCCGGCGCCTTCGCCTCGCCGACCGTGCCCGACGGACCCGCCGCGCCGGACGCGGGCGCGGCGCCCGCAGCACCCGCGGCACTGCGCGACCCGGCGCCCGTTCCCGTGCCCGCCCCCGCGCTCGACCCCGGCTCCGATCCGGCGCGCGCCGCCGACGGGGGGCCCGCGGTGTGGCCGCGGCCGCAGTCGATGGCCGCCGACCCGGCGCGCGCGGTGCCGCTGGGCGCCGAGGCCGTGCTGGTGCTGCCCGAGGGCGTGGACGCGTACGCCGCCCAGGTGGTCCGCGACGCCCTGCACGGGGCGGGCGTACGGACCCTGCACGAGCGGGCCGACGGGGAACCGCTGCCCGATGCCGTCCCCGTCGTACGGCTCCAGGGGCCCGATGCCGAGCGGGCGCTGCACGCCCTGGGCTCGGGCGCGACCGGCGACCTCCCGGCCGGCGGCTACCGGCTGGCGGTGGGCCGCGTCGAGGGGCGGGACACGGTCGCGCTGGCCGGCACCGGCGACGACGGCCTCTTCCACGCGGCGCAGACGCTGCGTCAGCTGCTGGCCCAGGGCGGCGGGAAGGTGCCGGGGGTCCTCGTACGGGACTGGCCGACCGCGCCCGTGCGCGGGATCACGGAGGGGTTCTACGGGACTCCGTGGACGGCCGCCCAGCGGCTCGCGCAGGTGGAGTTCATGGGCCGCACCAAGCTGAACCGGCTGCTGCTGGCGCCCGGTGACGACCCCTACCGGACCACGGAATGGCGCCGCGACTACCCGGCGCCTCGGGCGGCGGAGCTGCGGGAGCTGGCCGGGCGGGCGCGCGCCAACAAGGTGGTGCTCGCCTGGGCGGTGGCGCCCGGACAGTCGATGTGCCTGGCCTCCTCGGCCGACCGGGCGGCGCTCGCCCGCAAGCTGGACGCCATGTGGGACCTCGGGTTCCGGGCGTTCCAGGTCCAGTTCCAGGACGTCAGCTACACCGAGTGGGGCTGCCGGGCCGACCGGGAGCGGTACGGCAAGGGCCCCGCGGCGGCCGCGAGGGCGCACGCGGAGGTGGCGGGCGAGCTGGCCGCGCACCTGGCCCGGCGCTACCCGGGGGCGCCCGCACTGTCGCTGCTGCCGACGGAGTACTACCAGGAGGGCGCGACGCCCTACCGGACCGCGCTGGCCGAGGCCCTGGACGACCGGGTGGAGGTGGCCTGGACGGGCGTCGGCGTGCTGCCGCGCACGATCACCGGGCAGGAGATGAACGGGGCCCGCTCGGCGCTCGGCCGGCACCCGCTGGTCACCATGGACAACTACCCGGTCAACGACTGGGATCCGGGCCGGATCTTCCTCGGCCCGTACGCGGGACGCGACCCGGTGGTCGCGGGCGGTTCGGCGGCCCTGCTGGCCAACGCCATGCCCCAGGGCACCCTGTCGCGCATCCCGCTGTTCACCGCGGCGGACTTCACGTGGAACCCGCGCGGCTACCGGGCCGCCGACTCCTGGGCGGCGGCCGTGGCCTCGCTCGCCGGCGACGAACCCAAGGCCCGCGAGGCCCTGGCCGCGCTCGCCGGGAACAACGCCTCCTCCGGCCTCGGCCAGCCGGAGTCCGCCTACCTGGTCCCGCTGATGGAGGAGTTCTGGCGGGCCCGCAGCTCCGGCGACCCGGCGGCCGGGGACCGGCTGCGCGCCGCCTTCCGGGTGCTGCGCGAGGCCCCGGACCGGCTGCCCGCGCTCGCGGAGGAGGCGGGGCCCTGGCTGTCGCGGCTCGCGCGCTACGGGGCGGCCGGGGAGCTGGCCCTCGACGTCCTCCAGGCGCAGGGCCGCGGGGACGGGGCGGCGGCCTGGCAGGCCTCGCAGGCCTTCACCGCCGCCCGTACGGCGCTGTCCGGGGCGGAGGCCGCCCGGGTCGACAAGGCGGTGCTGGACCCCTTCCTGGCACGGGCGGCGGCCGAGGCCGACGCGTGGACCGGCGCGGCCCGCGCGCCGGGCACGGTGACCCGGCAGGCCGACGCGTGGACGGTCCAGCTGTCGGACGCCCGGCCGGTGTCGGTGGTGACCGTGATGACCGACCCGCTGCCGCCGGGCAGCCGGGGCGCCGTGATCGAGGCCCACGTACCGGGAGAGGGCTGGCGCAAGGTCGCGGAGGCGGCGGCGTCGGGCTGGACCCAGGCGGACGTGGGCGGCCTGCGGGCCGACGCGGTCCGGCTCGTCTGGTCGGGCCCGGCTCCGGCCGTGCACGGCGTGGTCCCGTGGACGGCGGACGGGCCGGAGGCCCGCTTCGAGCTGGCGCAGAGCGTGGACGCCGAGATCGGCGGGGCCGCGCAGCGGATCCCGGCCCAGCTGTCCGCGCTGCGTCCCGGCGAGGTCCGCGGGCCCCTGTCGGCGACCGCGCCGCCGGGGATCTCGGTACGGCTGCCGGAGACGGCCGCGGCCGCGCGCGGGACGACGGCGACCGTCCCGGTCGAGGTCGCGGTGGCCGCGGGCACGGCGCCGGGCACCTACGAGGTCCCGGTCACCTTCGGCTCCGAGACGCACACCCTGAAGGTCCGGGCCCGTCCGCGGACGGCCGGCCCGAACCTGCTGCGCTCCGCGGTGGCCTCCTCCTCGGGCGACGAGACCCCGGCGTTCCCCGCGTCGGGGGCGCTGGACGATTCCCCGGCCACCCGCTGGTCCTCGCCCGCGGCCGACGGGGCCTGGTGGCAGGCGGAACTGCCGGCTCCGGCGCGGATCGGGCTGCTGAGGCTGCGGTGGCAGGAGGCGTACCCGTCCCGGTTCCGGGTGGAGACCTCGGCGGACGGCGTCGCCTGGCACCCGTCGGCGACGGTCGAATCCCGCGGCGGGGTGGACTCCGTCCACTTGGACCCGGCGGGGGGTCCGGCCCGCTTCGTCCGGGTCACCTGCGAGACCCGGGCCACCCGCTACGGCTGCAGCCTGCTCGGAGCCGAGGCCTACGCGGTCGCCCCGTAACCCTGTGGGACTGTCCCCTACCCGCCCTTCGCCCGTTCCCCGCCCTTCGCCCGTTCCCCGGGCTCTGCCCGGACCCGGTCCTCAAACGCCGGACGGGCTGGAAAATCCAGCCTCGCCGGCGTTTGAGGCGCGGGGTCTGGGGCGGAGCCCCGGGGAACGGGGGAAGGACGGGTAGGGGAACTCCGCCCCGCGCAGCGGGCAAGGGCCGCAGCGGGGAGCTCCGCCCCGCGCAGCGGCAACCTCGGCCGGGGCCCGGTCCGGGGCCTACGAAGCGACCGCCGCCGTGGCGACCGGGACCCCGATGCGGTCCAGGGCGTCCTCCGCCCCGTACGGCTGGAGGTACGGCATCCAGCACGGATCCCGGTGCCCCGTCCCGATGATCCGCCAGGCCAGCCCCGACGGCGGAGCCGGCTGGTGCCGCAGCCGCCAGCCGAGATCGACGAGGTGCCGGTCGGCCTTGACGTGGTTGCAGCGACGGCACGCGGCGACGACGTTGTCCCAGGCGTGCTGCCCGCCCCGGCTGCGCGGGATGACGTGGTCGACACTGGTGGCGACGGCCCCGCAGTACATGCAGCGGCCGCCGTCCCGGGCGAACAGCGCGCGGCGGGTGAGTGGAACGGGCCCCCGGTAGGGGACCCGCACGAAGCGCTTGAGCCGAACCACGCTGGGAGCGGGGACGGCCCTTGTCGCGCTGTGCAGAAAGGCGCCGGATTCTTCCAGGGAGACGGCTTTGTTCTCCAGGACGAGGACGAGCGCGCGACGGAGCGGTACGACGCCGAGGGGCTCGTACGACGCGTTGAGGACCAGGACGTGCGGCACGGACTGCCTCCTATAACGCCGGCGGCGCGTGGCTCGCGCCGGGACGATCTGTTTTCCAGTCTCCCCTTACGGCTGGTCGAAGCGCCACCACGCGCCCGTAACGGGTCCGAGGTGTTTTCGACCACACCGGCTTCCTCCCCGCGTGAGTCTGGTCTCTCCCTCGAACACGGCAACAAGTACGGCCTAATGCCCCGTTAGGGTGGATGGTCTGCCCGCCCCACCCCTACTGCGGGCAGGACGCCACATCTGGAGGTTCCTGCCGTGCCCTGGACTGCTGCTCTGCTCCCTCTCGCAGCCGCCAACGCCGCCATCGCCGGCAACGACAACAACGCCGACGCGTCCGAAACGATCAGAGAGACGCACGAGAGCGTCACGAACGCCGCCAGTTTCATCGAGGAGAACTGGGCCGGATGGCTTTACCTGGGCCTGCGGATCCTCCTCATCCTGGTCATCGCCTTCGCCCTGCGCTCGGTGGTCCGCAAGTCGCTGACCAAGCTGATCACCCGGATGAACCGCGGCGCCGACGCCGTCGAGGGCACGGCGCTGAGCGGGCTGCTGGTCAATGCCGAGCGGCGCAGGCAGCGGTCCGAGGCGATAGGTTCCGTGCTGCGCTCGGTGGCCTCGTTCCTGATCCTCGGCACGGCGGCCCTGATGGTGCTCGGCGCGCTCGACATCAACCTGGGGCCGCTGCTGGCGAGCGCCGGTGTGGCCGGTGTGGCCATCGGTTTCGGTGCCCGGAACCTGGTCACGGACTTCCTGTCCGGCGTGTTCATGATCCTCGAGGACCAGTACGGCGTCGGCGACAAGATCGACGCCGGGGTGGCCTCGGGCGAGGTCGTCGAGGTGGGGCTGCGCGTCACCAAGCTGCGCGGCGACAACGGCGAGATCTGGTACGTCCGCAACGGCGAGATCAAGCGGATCGGCAACCTCAGCCAGGGCTGGGCCACGGCGAGCGTCGCGGTGCAGGTCAAGCCGAACGAGAGCCTGTCCCGCATCCGTGAGGTGATCAAGGACATCGCCGACACCATGGCCAAGGAGTCCCCGTGGGACGAGCGGCTGTGGGGTCCGGTGGAGGTGCTGGGCCTGGACGAGGTGCTGCTGGCCTCGATGTCGGTGTCGGTGTCGGCGAAGACCATGCCGGGCCAGCAGTTCGCCGTGGAGCGGGAGCTGCGCTGGCGGATCAAGGACGCCTTCGACGCCGCGGGCATCGGGATCGTCGGGGGCCTGCCGGCGCCCGAGGAGGAGGAGGCACCGGCCGACCCCTCGGCCTCCGTGGCCCCGCCGTCCGCGCTCGCGAACCCGACGTCCCCGCAGTCCCTGGCCACCGCGGAGATACCGCATCCGGCCGGCCCGGGCTCCGGTCCGCGCATCACGAAGTAGCGCCCGCCCCGCCGGGTCCGGCCCCGTCCGGCCCGCACACACGTACATCACCGCCGCTGCCCCCGTAGGTCCGACCTGCGGGGGCAGTGGTGTACGCAGTGCCATTGACACGAGCGACCCACCAATAGGAAACTTACCTAACAGTTCACCTCGGTGAGAGAGAAGTCACCCCATGCCCGCCACCCCCGGTACGCCCAGCCTGTTGCGCGCCCTGAACGACCGGGCCGCGCTCGAGCTCCTGCTGACGCACGGTCCCCTGTCCCGGACCCGGATCGGGCATCTCACCGGCCTCTCGAAGCCCACCGCCTCCCAGCTGCTGGCCCGGCTCGAATCCGCCGGGCTCGTCGTCGCCACCGGCACCGCCACCGGCCGCCCCGGCCCCAACGCACAGCTCTACGCCGTCAACGCGCAGGCCGCGTACGTCGCCGGGCTCGACGTCACCCCGGGCCGGATCCTGGCCTCCGTGGCCGACCTCGCCGGCGAGGTGATCGGCAGCCACGAGCTCCCGTACGCGGAGTCCACCGGGCCGGTCGAGCAGGTCACCCGCGCCCTCGGCGGGGCCGTCAAGGACGCCGGGCTGCACCTCTCCGACATCCACCGGGTGGTCATCGCGACCCCCGGCTCCTTCGACCCCCGCACCGGGGTGCTGCGCTACGCCGACCACCTGGCGGGCTGGCAGTCCCCCACGCTCCTCGAAGAGCTGGCCGCGGCCCTGCCGATGCCGGTCGAGTACGAGAACGACGTGAACCTCGCCGCCGTCGCCGAACAGCGGCTCGGCGCCGCCCGCGGCCACGAGGACTTCGTCCTGCTGTGGAACGAGGAGGGCCTCGGGGCCGCCCTCGTGCTCGGCGGCCGGCTGCACCGCGGCTGGACCGGCGGCGCCGGGGAGATCGGCTTCCTGCCGGTCGCCGGGCACCCCCTGGTCCGCCAGGTGACCCGGGTCAACTCCGGCGGCTACCAGGAGCTGGCCGGCGCGCAGGTACTGCCCGCGATGGCGGCCCGGCTCGGCGTCGACGCACCGCCTGCCGCCGCGGCCGGGGCCGGCTCGGTGCACGGCGCCGTGCACGGGGCCGAGTCCGGGGCCATGGTCGAAGCGGCGGCCGCACTGCTGGCCCAGGCCGCCGCCGCACCCGAGGGACCCCACCTGGAACTCCTGCGGGAGTACGCCACCGCCCTCGCCACCGGACTCGCCTCGCTGGTCGCCGTCCTGGACCCGGAGGTCGTGATCCTCTCCGGCGCCCTGACCATCGCGGGCGGCGAGCCGCTGCGCGAACTCCTCGAAGCCGAGCTCGCCGACCTCGCCCCGTCCCGGCCCCAGCTGGTGACCGGGGAGGTACGGGAACGGCCCGTGCTGCGCGGGGCGCTGGAAAGCGCCCTCGCCGCCACCCGCGACGAGGTCTTCGACACCTCCCGCCGCTGAACCGCACCACCCCGCGCACCGCACCACCGCGCACACCGCACCACCCCGCGAAGCGCACCACCTCGCGGCCGGACCGCACCCGGCCGCGTGAGCAGTCACCCGCCCCACCCCTCCAGGAAGTCCCCCCGCGCAGAGAGTGACTCCGCCATGCCCGGAATCCGCCGCCTCACCGTCGCCGCAACCGCCGTCGCCGCGATATCCGTACTCGCCACCGCGTGTACGGGCTCCGCTTCCAACACGGCCTCCGACGACCCGAACAAGGACGTCACCCTCAACTTCTGGCACGGCTGGTCCGCCCCCAGCGAGATCAAGGCCATCGAGGACAACATCGCCCGGTTCCAGAAGGCCCATCCGAACATCAAGGTGAACGTCACGGGCAACATGACGGACGACAAGATCAACCAGGCGCTGCGCGCCGGCGGGGAGAAGGCCCCCGACGTGGTCTCCTCCTTCACCACCGACAGCGTCGGCAAGTTCTGCAACTCCGGCGCCTTCGCCGACCTGAACCCCTTCCTGAAGAAGTCCGGGGTCGACAAGGAGAAGGTCTTCCCCAAGACCCTGCTGGAGTACACCCAGTTCAAGGGCAACCAGTGCACGCTGCCGCTGCTGAACGACGCGTACGGCCTCGTCTACAACAAGACCGCCTTCGAGGCGGCCGGGATCACCGAACCGCCCAAGACCTGGAGCCAGTTCGTGGCCGCCGCGCAGAAGCTGACGGTCCCCGAGGGGGACTCGTACAAGCAGCTCGGCATCATGCCCACCTACCACGGCTACGAGACCGCCCCGCAGCGGCTGGCCGCGATGTGGAGCCCGGCGTACTTCGACGCCGACGGCAAGTCCAACCTGGCCAGGGATCCCGGCTTCGCGCAGATGCTGACGGCGCAGAAGGACCTGGTCGGCAAGCTCGGCGGGTACGAGAAGCTGGAGAAGTTCCGCACCACCTTCGGTGACGAGTGGAGCGCCGAACACCCCTTCCACCTCGGCCTGGTGGCCATGCAGATCGACGGCGAGTGGCGGGCGAACATGGCCAAGGAGGCCGGGGTGAAGTTCGAGATCGGGACCGCGCCGATGCCCGTCCCCGACGACCGGGTCTCCGAGTACGGCAAGGGCTACCTCGCCGGAACGATCATGGGCATCGCCTCGGGCAGCAAGAAGCAGAACGCCGCCTGGGAGCTGACGAAGTACATGACGACCGACACCGAGGCCGTCGTGGAGTTCGCCAACGCCATCCACAACGTGCCCTCCACGCTGGCCGCCCTGGACTCCCCCAAGCTCCAGGTGAGCCCGGAGTTCAAGACGTTCATCGACATCGCCAAGCACCCGAAGTCGACCACCACCCCGGCGCAGGCGGACGGCGGCACCTACCAGCTGACCTTCACGGACTTCGCGTACGCGGTCGAGAAGGGCGAGGTCACGGACATCCCCGCCGGTCTCGCCAAGACCGACCAGCAGGTCGACACGGACATCGCGAAGGCGAAGTAGTCCGGTGGCCGGCACGCTCTCCCCCGCACCGCGCACCAAGCGCCGCAGGGCCTCGCTGCGCACAGCGGCCTTCATGTCGCCCTGGCTGATCGGGTTCAGCGTCTTCTTCGCCTACCCGCTCGTCTCCACCGTCTACTTCTCCTTCACCAAGTACGACGGCTTCCGCCCGCCCGTCTTCAACGGGCTGGACAACTGGACCTACGTCTTCTCCGACCTGCCGATGTTCTGGCCGGCCATGCGCAACACCCTGTGGCTGGTCGTGATCATGGTCGCCTGCCGGGTCGCCTTCGGCCTCGGCATCGGCCTGCTCATCACCAAGATCAAGCTGGGCACGGGCGTCTTCCGCACCCTGTTCTACCTGCCCTACCTGGCCCCTCCGGTGGCGGCGACCCTCGCCTTCGTCTTCCTGCTCAACCCGGGCACCGGGCCGGTGAACACCCTGCTGGACACCGTCGGAGTGTCCGGGCCCGGCTGGTTCACGGACCCCGCCTGGTCCAAGCCGGCCCTGACCGCGCTCGCGGTGTGGGGGGTCGGCGACCTGATGGTCATCTTCATGGCCGCGCTGCTCGACGTACCGAAGGAGCAGTACGAGGCCGCCGAGCTGGACGGGGCCGGGGCGCTGGCGCGGTTCCGCCACATCACCCTGCCGAACATCTCGCCGATCATCCTGTTCGCGGTGGTCACCGGAGTCATCCAGGCGATGCAGTTCTACACGCAGCCCCTGGTGGCGGGGAAGGTGGCGTCCGGCGTGATGGGCGGCTCGGGCCAGCAGTTCGAGCCCGGGTACCCCGACAAGTCCACCCTGACCCTGCCCCAGGTCATCTACAACGTCGGCTTCCAGCGCTTCGACTACGGCGCCGCCTGCGTGGTCGCCCTGGTGCTGTTCGCCCTCTCCATGGCCTTCACCGCGCTGCTCATGCGGCGGCGCGGCGGGCTGATCCAGGCAGGTGACTGAGGATCATGAGCCAGACCATCACCCGCGGCACGCGGCCCCGTCCGCGTCCCGCCGCGCCCGGCACCCCGGACGCCGCCCGGGTCGGGCGCGCCGCCCGCCGCAAGGCCGCCCTGCACTGGGTGGCCGTGCACTCCCTGGGCGTCGCGGCGGCGCTCTTCTTCGTCCTCCCCTTCGTGTTCCTCTTCCTGACCTCGGTGATGAGCGACCAGCAGGCGCTGACCCGCGACCTGTGGCCGAACACCTGGGAGTGGGGCAACTACACGAAGGTGTGGGACACCCCCGGCTTCCTGACCTGGTGGCGCAACACCCTGCTGTACGCGGGCCTCGGCACCCTGCTGACCGTGGTCTCCTCGGTGCCCGTCGCCTACGCGCTCGCCAAGTTCCGCTTCCGCGGCCGGCGGCTGTCGCTGCTGCTGGTGATCGCCATGATGATGCTGCCGCCCCAGGTGGTCGTCATCCCGATGTACCTCTTCTGGGCCCAGCAGCTGGACCTCTCCGGCACCCTGTGGCCGCTGATCATCCCGATGGCCTTCGGCGACGCCTTCTCCATCTTCCTGCTGCGCCAGTTCCTGCTGACGATCCCCGACGAGTACCTGGACGCGGCGAGGGTCGACGGCTGCGGCGAACTGCGCACCATGCTGCGCGTGGTCCTGCCGATGGCGAAGCCCGGTATCGCGGCCGTGGCGCTGTTCCAGTTCTTCTGCGCCTGGAACGACTACTTCGGCCCGCAGATCTACGCCTCCGACAACCCGGCCGCCTGGACCCTCAGCTACGGACTGGAGTCCTTCAAGGGCGCGCACCACACCAACTGGAACCTGACCATGGCGGCAACCGTGCTGGTCATGGCCCCGGTGATCGTCCTCTTCTTCTTCGCCCAGAAGGCGTTCGTCGAAGGCGTCACCCTGACCGGAGTGAAAGGCTAGTGACCATGAAACTCGCAGTGGTGGGCGGCGGTTCCACCTATACCCCCGAGCTGATCGACGGGTTCGCCCGACTGCGCGACACCCTGCCCATCAGCGAGCTGGTGCTGATCGACCCGGCCACCGAGCGGCTGGAGCTGATCGGCGGCCTGGCCCGGCGGATCTTCGCCAAGCAGGGGCACCCGGGCCTGATCACCACCACCTCCGACCTCGACGCGGGCGTGGCGGACGCGGACGCCGTCCTGATCCAGCTGCGCATCGGCGGGCAGGCCGCCCGGCTCCAGGACGAGACCTGGCCGCTGGAGTGCGGCTGCGTGGGCCAGGAGACCACCGGGGCCGGCGGTCTCGCCAAGGCGCTGCGCACGGTCCCGGTGGTCCTCGACATCGCCGAGCGGGTCCGGCGCTCCAACCCGGACGCGTGGATCATCGACTTCACCAACCCGGTCGGGATCGTCACCCGCGCCCTGCTGCAGGCCGGGCACAAGGCGGTCGGGCTGTGCAACGTGGCCATCGGCTTCCAGCGCAGGTTCGCCGCGATGCTGGACCTGGCGCCGGCCGACATCCACCTCGACCACGTGGGCCTCAACCACCTCACCTGGGAGCTGGGGGTGCGCAAGGGCGGCCCGGAGGGCGAGAACCTGCTGCCGCAGCTCATCGCCCGGCACGGCGACGCCATCGCCGCGGACCTGCGGCTGCCGCGTGCGGTGCTGGACCGGCTCGGCGTGGTCCCCTCGTACTACCTGCGCTACTTCTACGCCCACGACGAGGTGGTCCGGGAGCTCGGCACCAAGCCCTCGCGGGCCGCCGAGGTCGCCGCGATGGAGAAGGAACTGCTCGGCCTGTACGGGGATCCCGCACTGGACGAGAAGCCCGAACTGCTCGCGAAGCGGGGCGGCGCCTTCTACTCGGAGGCGGCGGTGGACCTGGCCGCGGCCCTGCTGGGCGACGGCGGGAGCGCCGTACAGGTGGTCAACACGCTGAACAACGGCACCCTGCCGTTCCTGCCGGACGACGCGGTCGTCGAGGTGCAGGCGCGCATCCGGGGCACAGACGGTACGGGGCCGTCGCCGCTGGCCGTACCGCGGCTGGACCCGCTGTACTCGGGGCTCATCGCCCACGTCACGACGTACGAGGACCTCGCGCTGGACGCGGCCCTGCGGGGCGGCCGCGAGCGGGTGTTCAAGGCGCTGCTGGCGCACCCCCTGGTGGGCCAGTTCGACCTCGCGGAGGGGCTGACCGACCGGCTCCTCGCGCACAACAAGGAGCACCTGGCATGGGCGTGAGCCGGCCCGTTCCCCCGGCGGCGGCAGCCGTCCTCGCGATCGACGCGGGCAACAGCAAGACGGACGTGGCGCTGATCGCCGCGGACGGCCGCGTCCTCGGCACCGGACGCGCGGGCGGCTTCCAGCCCCCGCACGTCGGGGTCGAGGCGGCGGTGGACGTCGTCGGGCGGGCCGTCGCCGAGGCGGCCGCGGCCGCCGGGCTGCCGGAACCCGCGGCCGGGGCCCCGTACGCCGTCCGGGTTTCGGCCTGCCTGGCCAACGCGGACCTCCCGGTGGAGGAGGCCCTGCTCGCGCAGGCCATCGGTGCGCGGGGCTGGGGCACGGCCACCGAGGTCCGCAACGACACCTTCGCGATCCTGCGGGCCGGCCTCGGCGAGAACGCCGGGGGCCCGCGCGGCGTCGCGGTGGTCTGCGGAGCGGGCATCAACTGCGTGGGCATGCTGCCCGACGGCCGCACCGCCCGGTTCCCGGCCCTCGGGCAGATCTCCGGTGACTGGGGCGGCGGCGGCGGACTGGCCGCCGAGGCCATGTGGTGGGCGGCGCGCGCCGAGGACGGGCGCGGCGGCCCCACCGAGCTCGCGACGGCCCTGCCGCGGCACTTCGCGCGGGATTCCATGCACGCGCTGATCGAGGCGCTGCACCTGGGCATCGTCGAGCCCGTACGGATACACGAGTTGGTGCCGGTGCTGTTCGATGTGGCCGCGGCCGGCGATCCGGTCGCCGCGGCCCTCGTCGAGCGGCAGGCCGAGGAGGTCGTGGCCCTGGCCTCGGTGGCGCTGGAGCGCCTCGACCTGCTGACCGAGGAGGCGCCCGTCCTGCTGGGCGGCAGCGTCCTGGCCGCCCGGCACCCGCAGCTGAACGGCCGCGTGGAGGCCCTGCTGGCCGAACGGGCCCCGCACGCCCGGGTCTCGGTGGTGACGGCCGCGCCGGTCCTGGGCGCGGGCCTGCTGGGTCTGGACGCGCTGGGGGCCGGGCCGGAGGCCTACGGGAAGCTGCGCGCCCATTTCGGATGAACCGCGCCCGCGCCGGAACCATCACGGCTCCCGGGGCGTACTGACGGTGAAGGGGTGGAGCGGACGGGGGGACCGGCCGGGGCAGGACCGGGGACGGATCGGGGCGGATCGTGCCTGATCCCGGACCGGGTGCTGTGGAGGACCGCCACTAAGGCCATACTGCTGCGAAGCACGAAGGACCGAGGGGGAGGTCAGGGTGGCCATCACATCACGCGCGCCCGCGCCCGGCGGCGTCCCGGCGCCCTCCGGGCCGCCGGCGCCGCCGCCCGACGGGCTGCCCCGGCGGGGCACCGCCTGGGCCGAGGGCGTGGAGCGGCTGCGCGCTGCCGCCACCACCGAGCCCGGCCGGCTGCGGATCGTCGGCGCGGTCCTGGCCGCGCTGGTCCTGCTGTTCGGCGCGGTGGCCGTCTGGGAGGTCTCCGGCCGGGTCACCGCGGCCGACGACGTCGTGGGCCGCAGCCAGCCGCTGAGCGCCGACGCGGCGAGCATCTACCGTTCCCTCGCGGACGCCGACACCGCGTCCTCCAGCGGCTTCCTCGCGGGCGGCAACGAGCCCCGCGAGGTCCGCAGCCGGTACGAGAAGGACATAGCCAACGCGTCCCGGCTGCTGGTGAACGCGGCCGCCAGCACCACGGCCGGAGACGACTCCCGCAAGCAGATCACCCTGCTGAGCGAGCAGCTCCCGCGCTACGCCGGCCTGATCGAGCAGGCCCGGGCCACCAACAAGCAGGGCCTGCCGCTCGGCGGCGCCTACCTCCGGTACGCGAACGAGCAGATGAGCACCCAGCTGCTGCCCGCCGCGCAGCGGCTGTACGAGGCCGAGACCGGCCGGCTCTACACGGACTACGACGAGGCCCGCGCGCTGCCCCTGGCCTCGCTCGGGGCCGGCCTGCTCGCCCTCGCCGCCCTGCTCTGGGCCCAGCGGCGCAACTACCTGCGGACGAACCGCGTCTTCAACCACGGGCTCGTCGCCGCGACCACCGCCGCGCTGGTGCTGCTGCTGTGGCTGGCCGCGGGGCACACGGTCGCCCGGTCGGGGCTGAGCGAGGCCCGTACGGACGGGCAGGAGTCCCTCAAGGTGCTCAACGACGCGCGGATCGCCTCGCTCCAGGCGCGGGCCAACGAGAACCTCACCCTGGTGTCGCGCGGAGCCGTACTGGCCGAGGACAAGAAGTCCGACAAGTACGACGTGGACTACTCGAACAACATGAAGGACCTGGACGCGGGCCTGGCGACGGCGGCGAAGCTGGCCGACGACGCGGCCGGCCGCGATCCGGTGGCCCGCGCCGCGGAGGGCGTGCGGCAGTGGAAGGGGCTGCACGCGGCGGCCCGGCAGACCGACCTGACGGGCGACTACCAGGGCGCCGTCGGGCAGGTCATCGGCGACAAGGACCACCCGAAGCCCACGGGCACCGCCTTCGACACGGTGGACGCCTCGCTGGAGGAGGCCGTGCTGCACGAGCAGCGCGAGTTCACCCGGGCGGCGCGGGACGGGCTCGGGGCGCTCGACGGTTTGGTGACAGGTACGGCGGCCCTGGCGGTCGTCGGCGCGGTGGCCGCCCTGCTCGGCATCGGGCGCAGGCTTTCGGAGTACAGGTGAGAGCGATGCCGGGACGGGTGAAGCACGCGGGCGAGGGTTCCGACGGGTCCGGGGGCACCCCGGAGCCCGCCGAGGGCGCCGAGGGCGTCGCCGAGGTCCGGGACGTACGGGGCCTGCGGCGGCTGACGGGCCGGCTGCGCGGCTGGGGCGGGGTCGGTGCGATGGCCGCGGCCTGCGCGCTGACGGCGGCGGCCGTGCTGCTGCCCCTGGCCCAGGCGGCTCCGGGCGGCTCGGGTCCCTCCTCGCTGGTGCGCGAGCCGGCCAGGATGGCCGTCGCTCCGCTGGCACCGGGGGACACCTGTGAGAACCCGGAGGCGAGCCTGCGCCCCGACGGGCTGGACGGCGCCGCGATCCAGCGGATCCGCGCGGCGGGCCACCTCGTCGCGGGCGTGGACCAGAACAGCTTCAAGTGGGGCTACCGCAACCCGGCCGGGGAGCTCGACGGCTTCGACATCGCCCTGGTCAAGGCCATAGCGAAGGACATCCTCGGTGAGGACGGCAAGGTCATCTACCGGGCCATCCCCACCAGCCAGCGCATCCCCGCGCTCAAGGACGGCACCGTCGACATCGTCGTGCGCACGATGACCGTCAACTGCAAGCGGCTGGAGGAGGTCGCCTTCTCGACGGCGTACTTCGAGGCCGGGCAGCAGGTGCTGGCCCCCAAGGGTTCGGCGATCACCGGCTACGACGCTTCGCTGAAGGGCCGCCGCATCTGCACGGCGGCCGGCTCCACGGCCGAGTCGGCACTGGCCGCCCAGTCCTACGGCGCCGTCCCGGTCAGCGTGCCCAACCAGCTCGACTGTCTGGTCCGGCTGCAGCTGGGCGAGGTGGACGGGATCATCACGGACAACGCCCTCGCCGCCGGCCAGGCCGCGCAGGACCCGTCGGTCGCCCTGGTGGGCTCCCCGTTCACGAAGGAGTTCTACGGGGTGGCCATGAACAAGGACGCCGGCGACCTGGTGCGCCGGGTCAACAAGGTGCTGGAGGACTACCGCGCGGGCGGTGCCAACAGCCTCTGGATGAAGGCCTACAGGGACCACCTGGAGCCCGTGCTGCCCGGCGTGGGCGGCCCGCCCGCTCCCAAGTACCGGGACTGAGGCCGGTGTCGGATTCCGAGCCCGATGTCACAAGACCGGAGGCAGGATCGGTGGAGGCCCAACCTTGGGGGACGCAGCCTTCGGGGACGCAGCCGGGGGTGATGGACCGGGACGGCGTGGACCGTGCGCTGGCCCGGCTGGGTGCCGAGCACGAGGCCGTCGAGACCTCGCTGCTCGCGCTCCAGGACCACTCCGGCCGACGGCTCCTGGAGGGCGCCGGGCTGACCGGGGTCACCAAGGAGCGGTGGGCCGGGGCCGATGCGGCCATCACCCGGCTGTGGCGGTACTTCGACGCCTACAGCGGGGCGCTGAACGCCGCCCGGGAGATCCGCGAGCGGCGGCGCTGGCCGAGCCGCGAGGACCTGGTCGAGCTGACGGACCGGCTGCGCGGGCCCGGGGTGCTGATCTCCGGTGCCGCGGTGGAGGGTGCCCCGCTCGCGGAGCGGTTCTCCCTCGCCGAGCTGGTGTCGCGGATGAACGAGCTCTACGCGAGCTCCCTGGACGTGGTGGTCGCCGCGGACTCCGTCTGGTCGGCGTTGCCCGCCCGGATCGACCTCCTCTCCGCCGAACTGCACCGCACCCGCGCCCTCGCCCACTCGGTGGGGGTCCGGCCGGGGGAACACCCCTCGGGGGACGACCTGGAGGCCATCACGGCCGAGCTGGCTGACCTGCGGGCGCGGGTGATCGAGGACCCGCTGGCGTTCTGGTGCCCGGTGGCCGGGAGCTCCGCTCCGGGTGGCGGCCGTCCGGACACCGGGCGCTACGACCGGGCCGCGCTCGCGCTGGAGGACGTACGCCGTGAGGTCGAGGCGGTACTGACCGTCCGGCAGGACGCCGAGCAGCGGCTCATCGGGCTGCGGGACGTGCTCTCGCGGGCCGACCGGACCCTGGCGGAGGCGCGGGCGGCCCGCGGTGAGGTGCTGGCGAAGATCGCGGCGTCCGAGGTGCCCGCGGTGAGCGGACCGCCGACGGTGCTCCAGGAGCAGCTCTCGGCGGCGGCCGAGTACCGGCGCCGGGCCCAGTGGCACCGGCTGTCGCCGCTGCTGGAGTCCCTGGAGGAGCGGGCCGAGGAGGAACTGCGCCGGGCCCGCGAATCGTTGACCGCGGTGACGGCTCCGCTGGCCGTGCGCGCGGAGCTGCGCGGACGGCTCGACGCCTACCGGGCGAAGGTGGCCCGGCTCGGCATGGCGGAGGATCCGCTGCTGATGGAGCGGTACGACACCGCCCGGCGGATGCTGTGGAGCGCTCCCTGCGATCTGCGGGCCGCCGAACAGGCGGTGCTGCGCTACCAGTGGGCCACGGCCGAGGCGCTGCCGTCACCGCAGCAGGAGCAGCGGGAACAGCGGGACCAGCAGGATCAACAGGGGCACCGACCGGTGCGCGAGTGGCCCGACGGGCCGAGGGAGGGGGACGCGTGAGTCTGATCGGAACGGCGTGCATGCGCCCCGGCTGCCCGGGGACGTACGAGGACATGGGCGGCGGCGAGGTCTACTGCGGCACCTGCGGGCTGGCGCCGACCGGCGCCGTCGCGGCGGGCGCCGAGGAGCTGGTGTCCGTACCGACGGCGATGACCAGCGCGGCCCGCCACGGGGAGTCGCAGGGCTCGCACGGGTCCGGGCGGTCCTCGTCCTCCTCCTCGCGGGCTTCCCGCTCCTCGCGGTCCTCTTCGTCCCGGCGCTCCGTGTCGGGACGGCTCTCGCGCGCCCTGTCCGGGGCCGCGTCCACCCGGTCGGTGTCGGTGCGCAGTTCGGGTTCGGCCGCCTCGGGGTCGGGCCGCAGCCGCCTGGGCGCCGGGCTGGTCAACGTACCGGAGGTGCCCCGTCCGGATCCTTCGGCGGCGGTGCTGGAGAACCCGGAGGTCCCGGAGCGCAAGCGGTTCTGCTCGCGGTCGGACTGCGGGGCGCCGGTGGGGCGGGCCCGCGGGGAGCGGCCGGGACGGACGGAAGGTTTCTGTACCAAGTGCGGGCACCCGTACTCCTTCGTGCCCAAGCTGCGCGCGGGCGACCTCGTGCACGGCCAGTACGAGGTCGCGGGCTGCCTCGCGCACGGCGGGCTGGGCTGGGTCTACCTCGCGGTGGACCGGGCCGTGTCGGACCGGTGGGTGGTGCTCAAGGGCCTGCTGGACACCGGTGACCAGGACGCGATGGCGGCCGCGATCTCGGAACGGCGCTTCCTCGCGGAGATCGAGCACTCCAACATCGTGCGGATCTACAACTTCGTGGAACACCTGGACCAGCGGACCGGTTCGCTGGACGGGTACATCGTCATGGAGTACGTCGGCGGCAAATCCCTCAAGGAGATCGCCAACGAGCGGCGCAGGCCGGACGGCCGCCGCGACCCGCTGCCGGTGGAGCAGGCGTGCGCGTACGGCATCGAGGCGCTGGAGGCGCTCGGCCACCTGCACAGCCGGAACCTCCTCTACTGCGACTTCAAGGTCGACAACGCCATCCAGCAGGCCGACCAGCTGAAGCTGATCGACATGGGCGCGGTCCGGCGGATGGACGACGAGGAGTCGGCCATCTACGGCACCGTCGGCTACCAGGCGCCGGAGGTGGCGGAGGTCGGCCCGTCGGTCGCCTCCGACCTGTACACCGTGGCGCGCACGCTGGCCGTGCTGACCTTCGACTTCCAGGGCTACACGAACGTGTTCGTGGACTCGCTGCCGGACCCTCAGCACATCGAGGTGTTCGGGCGGTACGAGTCCTTCTACCGGCTGCTGGTACGGGCCACCGACCCGGATCCGGGACGGCGGTTCGCGTCCGCGCAGGAGATGGCGGACCAGCTGACGGGGGTGCTGCGGGAGGTCGTCGCGCTCCAGACCGGCCGCCCGAGGCCGCAGGTCTCCACCCTCTTCGGCCCCGAGCTGCGGGTACCGGACGACCGGCTGTTCACCGACGACAAGTCCGGCGGGCACGTGTCCCGGCTGGGCGAACGGGCCGTGAAGCGCCGGCGGACGGGCCCGGCTCCGGCTCCGGCTGCCCTCCCCGCGCCCGCGCCGGCCCCCGGCGCGCCCGCCGGCCCCGCCGGGTCCGCGGGGGCTCCCGCCGTTCCTCCTTCGACCGCGCCGATCACGGGGTACGGCGCGACCGGGCTGGTCACCACGGCGACGCACCGGTCCGCCGGTCCCGGCGTACCGGCCCCGCGACCGGCGCCGGCGGCCGCACCGCTGCCGCCCGTCGGGATCACCGCCGTGCGGCGGCCCGAGCCGTCCACGCTGGACACCCGCGAGGCCGCGCTGGCACTGCCCGTGCCGCTGGTCGACGCCGGGGACCCCAACGCCGGATTCCTGGCGGGCCTGATGGCCTCCGCCCCGGCCGACCTGCTGACCGCGCTCGGCTCGGCGCCCGCCGAGTCCGCGGAGCTGCGGCTGCGGGAGCTGCGGGCCCGGCTCGAACTGGGCGGCGCCGACGCGCCGCTCGTCGCCGACGCGCTGGCCCGGCTGGAGGCGCAGCACCCCGACGACTGGCGCGTGGTGTGGGCCCGCGGCATCTCCTCACTGGCCGTCGGGGAGGACGAGACGGCGGCCCTGTCCTTCGACGCCGTCTACGACGCCTTCCCCGGCGAGCCGGCGCCGAAGCTGGCGCTGGGGCTGTGCGCGGAGGTGCTGGGGCAGCTGGACAACGCCGCCGAGTACTACCGGCTGGTGTGGACCACGGACCCGGGGTTCGTCGGGGCTGCGTTCGGGCTGGCCCGGGTGCAACTGGCCACCGGGGACCGGGCCGGAGCCGTGCGCACGCTGGAATCCGTACCGGAGGCCTCGATCCACCACACCGCCGCGCGGGTGGCGGCCGTACGGGCACGCCTGCGCGACCGGTCTCCCCAGGAGGCGCTGCTTCCCGATCTGACGGCGGCCGCGGCGCAGGTGGAAGCCCTGGGGCGGTTCGGCCTGGACTCGGTGCGCCACGAGCGGCTCAGGGCGGAAGTTCTGGGCTCGGCGCTGGACTGGGTACTGTCGGGTAGCCGGGGTTCCGACCCCGGCCCTGCCCCGCTGCTCGGCTGCCAACTGGACGAGCGGGGGCTGCGCTTCGGCCTGGAGCGCTCGTTCCGCGTGCTGGCCCGGCTGGCGCAGCGGGGCGAGGAGAGGATCGAACTGGTGGAGCGGGCAAACCGTTTCCGTCCCCGGACGTGGGTGTGATTGATGTCGATGCATCGGCTGTCGGGCTGCCCCAGCTGCGCGGAACCGCTGGAGGAGGGTGACCGTTTCTGCGGCCTCTGCGGCCACGCCCTCACGGAGCCCCCGACGTCCGCGGGCCCGCCCGCCGCGGCGCCCCCGTTCCCCGGAGCCGCGGCCCCCGCGCCTGCCGTGCCCCCGACCGGGGTCCCCCAGGCCGGCGCCTCCGGCCAGACCCCTTCGGCGGGTCCGCCTGCGGCTGCGCCGGCCGTCCCGCACGCGGCGGGCGCGGCGCACCCGACCCCCGGCACCCCGGCGGGCCCGGCGCACGCGGCCCCCGCGCCTCCGGTGACCCCGGCCGGTGCGCCTCTGGCGGGTGCCTCCGGCCCGGCCACCCCGGCGGCCGGGATCCCCGCCACGCGCGGAGTCCCCTCGCCCGGCGAGGACTTCGCTCCCGGGCACTCCGGGGGCCACGCCGAACCGGCGGCCCCCGGGTACGCCGCCGAGGCCGCTCCGGGCTGGGGCAGCGTCTCCACCGCCGCGCCCACCCTGGTGTCGGGCCCCGAGGGCTGGTCCGACCCCGGTCACGGCACGCCTCCGGCCCCCGAGGACCCGTACGCCATGCCGCCCCAGGGCCGGCACCCGGCGGACACGACCCCCTACGGCGCGAGCGCTCCGGGCACGGGTCCCGCGTACGGCGGCCACGACACGTACGGCAGCCCGGCGGGCGGCGAAGCCCCCTACGGCAGCCCCACCTCGCAGGGCTACGGCCACGGCGGCCCGCCCGCGTACGGCTCCACCCCCCAGGGCCACCACCCCGAGGGCGAAGCCCCGTACAGCCCCGCCCCCCAGGGCCACCACCCCGAGGGCGAAGCCCCGTACGGCAGCCCCGCCCCGCAAGGGCCGCAGCCTGCCGGGGACGCCTCCTACGGCGCCCCGGCGGGCGGGCACGAAGCTCCGTACGGCGATCCGGCCCCCCCGCAGGGCCACACCGCCGGGGGCGAGGCCCCGCAGGGCGATTCCGGGGGGAAGACCTGTGTGGCCTGCCGGGCCGGGCGGGTGGACACCGACGGGTACTGCGAGCACTGCGGCCACGCGCAGCCCCGGGAGCGGGACCATTTGGAGGAGGAGCTCGGGAGCGTCGCCGCCGTCAGCGACCGCGGGCTGCGCCACCACCGCAACGAGGACTCCTTCGCGGTCGCGGCGACCGCGCTGCCCGACGGCTCCGCCGCCACCGTGGCGATCGTCTGCGACGGCGTCTCCTCCGCCAGCCGCCCCGACGAGGCCTCCGCGGCGGCCGCCGGAGCCGCCAACGAGGCGCTGCTCGACGCCCTCCCCCGCGGCGCCCACCCCCAGGAGGCCATGCACGAGGCGATCCTGGCGGCCGCCGCCGCCGTGAACGCCCTCGCGCCCGAGGTGCCGGGCGCCCAGAACGCCCCCGCCTGCACCCTGGTCGGCGCCGTGGTCAGCCGCGGCCTGCTGACCATCGGCTGGGTCGGCGACAGCCGTGCGTACTGGGTCCCGGACGACCGAGCCGCGCTCCCCCGCCGCCTCACGGAGGACGACTCCTGGGCCGCCCAGATGGTCGCGGCGGGCCTGATGGGCGAGGCGGAGGCCTACGCCGACGTCCGCGCGCACGCCATCACCGGCTGGCTCGGGGCCGACGCGTACGAGCTGGAACCGCACACCGCCACCTTCAAGCCCGACCACGACGGCGTGGTCGTGGTCTGCACCGACGGGCTGTGGAACTACGCCGAGTCCGCGCGCGACATGGCCCAGGTCCTCCCACAGGACGCCGCCGTCCGGCCCCTGCACAGTGCGCAGGTCCTGGTGGGGCACGCCCTCGACGGCGGCGGGCACGACAACGTCACGGTGGCCGTCGTCCCCTTCGCGGCGACCCCGCCGGCCCCGTCGGCCCCGCCCGCCGGCGCCGCAGGCCCCGCCGCCCCGCAGCCCCAGGGCTGATCCCCGTCCTCGAGGAGTAGCGACCGATGGCGAACTTCGCCAAGCCGAGCGCCCCCCGCTTCAGCGTGGAGGTGTACCAGAACGAGTTCCTCGCCGAGGGCTCCCGCGACGTCCACGCCATCGTCACGGTCACCTCCACCGGCGGGGCCACTGCCACCCGGACGTCCGTCGCCCCGGCCGGCGGCGCCGCCGTGGTGATCATGGTCGACTGCTCCGGTTCCATGGAGTACCCGCCCGACAAGATGCGCGGCGCCCGCGAGGCGACGGCCGCGGCCATCGACACCCTCCGCGACGGCACCGCCTTCGCGGTGATCGCCGGTACCCACGTGGCCAGGGAGGTGTTCCCCCGCCGGGGCCGGCTCGCCATCGCCGACGCGGGCACCCGCGCCCAGGCCAAGGAGGCCCTGCGCGGCCTCACCTCCGGCGGCGGCACCGCCATCGGCACCTGGCTGCGCCTCGCCGACGGCCTGCTGCACGGGTCCACGGCGGCGATCCGGCACGGGATCCTGCTCACCGACGGCCGCAACGAGCACGAGGACCCGGCCGTGCTCCGGGCCACGCTCGACGCCTGCGCGGGCCGTTTCACCTGTGACGCCCGCGGGGTGGGGACCGATTGGGAGGTCAAGGAGGTCACCGGCATCGCGAGCGCGCTGCTCGGCACGGCCGACATCGTGGCCGATCCGGCCCGGCTGAGCGCCGACTTCACGCACATGATGGAGAAGGTCATGGGCAAGGAAGTGGCGGACGTCTCACTGCGCCTGTGGACCCCGGTCGGCGCGGAGATCCTGTACGTCAAGCAGGTCGCTCCCGCCGTGCAGGACCTGACCGCCCGCCGCACGGAGGCGTCCCCGCGGGCCGGGGACTATCCGACGGGTTCCTGGGGCGACGAGTCCCGCGAGTACCACGTGTGCGTACGGGTCCCGGGCGCATCCGTCGGCCAGGAGATGCTCGCCGCCCGAGCCTCTCTCGTCATGCCGGGGGCTCCCGGCGCGGAACCGGCCGTTCTCGCCCAGGGCCTGGTCCGAGCCGTCTGGACGGACGACCTCGCCGCGTCCACCGCGATCAACCCCCAGGTGGCCCACTACACCGGACAGGCGGAGCTCGCCCAGGCCATCCAGCAGGGCCTCGAAGCCCGCAAACTGGGTGACGTCGGCGGCGCCACGGCCAAGCTCGGCCGGGCCGTGCAGCTGGCGAGCTCCTCGGGCAACGCCGACACCGCGAAGCTGCTCGCGAAGGTGGTGGACGTCGTCGATGCGGCGGCGGGTACTGTGCGCCTGAAGGCAAAGGTCGCCGACGCGGACGAGATGACACTAGAAACGCGTTCCACTCAAACCGTTCGAGTGCGAAAATCTTGACGTAAAGCTTGACGCTCTGATCAGACGCGAACCACTCGCGGATCAGCCGCCGATCCGCCGCACAGAAGAAGCAGCAGAAGCAGACCCTGCCTCGTTGACGCAGGAAGAAGGAGGAAGCGCCGCGATGCCGACCTGCCCGAACGGGCACCAGTCCGCCTCCGACGACTGGTGCGAGGTCTGCGGCCACCGCATGGCCGCCCCCACGGGTACCCCCGGGGCGCCCTCCTACGGCTACGGCTACCCTCCGACCGGCGAGCCGACGGCGCAGGCCGAGCTCTGCCCGCAGTGCCGGACCCCGCGCGAGGCCATGGCCCCGTTCTGCGAGGAGTGCCGGTACAACTTCCTGACCCGTACGGCGACCTCGTACACACCGCTCTCCCCGGAGATGCCCGCGCCGCCGCAGCCCCCTTCCCCGGGCGCGCCCGCGGCCCCGCCGGCGTACTCCCAGGACCACTTCGACTACCAGGGCTCGCGGCCCTCCCGGGTCAACCGCCCGGCCGAGCCGCTGCAACGCGACGACGACTGGATGCTGCCGCCCCCGGCGCGCCAGGACTTCCAGCAGCCCCCGTACCAGCAGCAGCCGCCGCCCCCGCAGCAGCACCAGGCACCGCAGTCGCACCAGGCACCGCCGCAGCACCATGCGCCGCAGCCTCAGCAGCACCAGCCGCCGCAGCCGCAGGCGCAGCAGGCCCCGCCGTCGTACCTGCAGCAGCCCTCCCGGACCGGGCAGTACCAGCCGCCCCAGGCTCCCCCGCACCACCAGCAGCCTCAGCAGCCGCAGCACCATGCGCCGCAGGCCCACCCGCCCTACCAGCAGCAGCCCTACCAGCCCCAGGGCCAGGGCCAGGGCGGCGGGGCCTGGACCGCGACCATCGGTCCGGACCGCACGTACTTCATGGCGATGATGCAGCGCAGCGGCCCCGAGGCGGCCGGGCTCGACCTGCCCGCGTACTCCCCCGAGCAGCACCTGCCGCTCGCCGGCGGCCAGATCACCATCGGCCGCCATCGCGCCTCGACGGGCGAGGCCCCCGACATCGACCTCTCGGTACCCCCGGAGGACCCGGGCGTCTCGCACCAGCACGCGGTGCTCGTCCAGCAGCCGGACGGCAGCTGGGCCGTGGTGGACCAGAACTCCACCAACGGCACCACGATCAACGGCGGCGAGGAGTCGATCCAGCCCTACGTGCCGGTTCCGCTCGCCGACGGTGACCGCGTCCACGTCGGCGCCTGGACCACGATCACCGTCCGGCGCGGCTGAGGCTGACTCGGACACGAAGAAGGCCCCCGGTTCACCGGGGGCCTTCTTCGTGTGGGGGCCGTCGGCCTGCCTAACCGCCGACCAGCGGGTCCCGCACGTCCCGCCTGCGCCGCACGCTCACCACCACCATGGCGACCAGCAGCAGCACCAGCAGGCCGGCGAGCGTGAGCGGCCGCACCGCCCCGGGCCACCCGCCGAGGTACAGGAACGGCAGCCCCGCCAGCAGGACGGCCGGCGCGGTGCGCAGACGGGCGAACCCCTGCCGCCCGACCAGCAGCAGCCCGGCGGCCACCGGCAGGACGAAGCGCAGCTGCGTGAGCGGGTACGACAGCGGAACCACCAGCACCGCACCCACCAAGACCACCGCCCACGCCGTCGCGGCGGCCACCCCGGCCCCCGTGCGCAGGCGCGGAGCCGGCCGCAGGTCGGGCGGGCACGCCACCGCCACCAGGGCGAGGAGGACCACCGGACCGGCGAAGAGCGCCATGGTCCCCAGGCCCATCCGCGCCGCGGCCACCGCTATCTGCGCGGCCGCTCCGGCCAGCGCGAGCCAGCTGCCGGCCGACCAGCGTCCCACCAGCGCGAGGAACGCGCCGAGCACCGTGACGAGGTAGGCCGCCACCTGCGCGGCGACGGCCGGGCCGATCCCGTCGGCCGCCTCGGCGAACAGGGCGGCGCGCGTCAGCCCGGCCCAGCCGAGCGCACTGGCCCCGACGGCGACCAAGGCGAACGGCGCGAGCGCGGCCAGCAGCCGCCCGGGGCGCCCGCCGGAGCCGAGGCCCAGGCGCATGCGCAGGGCGTGCCCGAGGACGTCGGCGCCCTCGCGCACCCGGGCGGGCGCCTTGGCCTCCCGGGTGGCCTCCCGGTACGCGTCGGCGATCTCCTCACCGAACTCCCGCCGGTAGGCGGCGGGGTACAGCCGCACGAGCGCGGTCACGCCTCCACCACCGCCCCGCCCGTGCGCAGGGCGGCGCCGAGCGAAGCCGCGGCCCCGCCGAGCCTCAGCCGCCGGGTCGCCTCCTGCGCGGTGCGCGCGAGCCGGTCCGCCTCGGCGGCCAGGACCTCGCGCCCGCGCGGGGCGAGCGCGTAGCTGCGCCGTCTGCGTCCGTCGACCACCTCTTCCTCGTGGACGGCGATGAGTTCCTGTTCCAGGAGCCGCTCCAGGGCTCCGTAGAGCGTTCCGGTGCGCATTTTGGTGCGGCCTTCCGAAATCTTCTCGACCTCCTGGGCGATCGCGTATCCGTGCCGCGGGGCATCGGCGATCGCCGTGAGGATCAGCAGGGTCGGCTCGCGAAGAGCTTGATCATTCACACCCGCACCATAGCTCGGTAGCCGACATATGTCGACAGCCGACCTATACGGCTTCCGCCTACGCCCGGCCGGCCTCCCCCAGGGGCCACACGTAGGGCCCCTGGGGATCGTCGAGCCAGGACCACTGCCCGGCGTCCCCGACCGTCACCCCGAAGCGCTCGCGCGCCGGCCGGTCCTCGCGCCGCCACAGGTCCAGCGCCTCCCGCGGGTGCAGGGCGCCCGAGGTGAGCACGAGCATGAACTGGAACCGCTCGTTGTCCACCAGCTCGTACGGGATCCCCTGAGGCATCCCGTACGTCCCCGGCGGCGCGGCCGTGGCCCCGCGCAGCGGCACGAAGTAGGCCGGGGTGTGCAGGAAGCGGCCTTCGGCGAACGCGGCGTCCCGCACCGTGAGCGCGATCAGCCCGGTCGACAGCGGAGCCAGGATCCGGGCCCCGGGCCGGCACTGGCCCAGCCAGGCGGGCGGGATCAGCGGGATCGTGCAGGTCACCAGGATCCGGTCGAAGGGGCCCCGGGCGGGGCAGCCGCGCGCCCCGTCGCCGGTGACGACGGCCGGGTGGTAGCCGAGCCGGTCCAGGTGCGCGCGCGCCGACTCGGTGATCTCCTCGTCCAGGTCCACCGTGGTGACCAGGTCGTCGCCGAGCCGGTGGCAGAGCAGGGCCGCGTTGTAGCCGGTGCCCGCGCCGATCTCCAGCACGTGGTCCCCGTCGCGCACGTCCAGGGCCTCCAGCATCCTGGCCATCAGCGAGGGCTGGCTGCTGGAGGAGACCAGTTCGCCGTCGCGCAGCCGGGTGGCCACGGGTGCGTCGGTGTAGACCCCGCGCAGCCAGCGGGCCCGGCGTTCGGGGTCGGGGTCCTCGGCCCACAGCCGCTCGTGTCCGGCGCCGCGGCCGGTGTAGTAGTACGGGACGAACACGTGCCGGGGCACGGCGGCGAAGGCCGCCCGCCAGCGCGGATCCTCCAGCGCCCCGGCTGCGGTCAGTTCCCTCACCTGGGCGGCGTGCGCGGTCTCCCGCACGTCGCGTACCTCGGCGTGTGCGCCCATGCCTCCACTGTCCTGCGGACGCGGCCCGGGTGCGACCGCGCTGCGGGTCGCACCGCCGTCACTCCGGGGTCGTGCGGGGCAGCGTTCCGGAGGTCCTAGGACCGGGGTCCTCCGTCCGGGCGTCTGAGACGATGGTCGGGTGAATGAGATTCCGCGGGGCACGGTCCAGGAGCAGACCTTCTACGAACTGGTGGGCGGCGAGGACACGTTCCGCCGTCTGGTCCACCGCTTCTACCAGGGGGTCGCCGAGGACCCGCTGCTGCGCCCGATGTACCCGGAGGAGGACCTCGGTCCCGCCGAGGAGCGGTTCGCGCTGTTCCTGATGCAGTACTGGGGCGGCCCGAACACCTACAGCGAGAACCGCGGCCACCCGCGCCTGCGCATGCGGCACGCGCCGTTCCAGGTGGACGCGGCCGCGCACGACGCGTGGCTCGCGCACATGCGGGTGGCGGTGGACGAGCTCGCCCTCGCGCCGGAGCACGAGGCGCAGCTGTGGCGGTACCTGACGTACGCCGCCGCCTCGATGATCAACACCGCGGGCTAGCCGGCCCCTACCCGCAGGCGGCTTAGACGGGGCGGACGAGCAGGGTGCCGAGGCCGCCCGGGCGGCGTGTGGCCACGGAACCGTACGGGGTGCGCAGCCGCAGCCAGCCCCCCGAGGTGAACAGGGCCACGGACTCGGGGCCGCCGGGCCGGGCGGGCGCGGCGGGCACGGTGGACCGTACGGGCCGCAGGAAGCCCAGGGACTGCGCGGCGTGCACGGCGCGCAGCGGAAGTTCGGTGTCCCCCAGCGTGCGGGACCAGATCTCGCGGCCGATGCGGTCGCGCTCGGAACGGGTCCGGTGCTGC
Source organism: Streptomyces sp. NPDC104226 (assembly GCF_055584085.1). Classification (NCBI taxonomy): domain Bacteria; kingdom Bacillati; phylum Actinomycetota; class Actinomycetes; order Kitasatosporales; family Streptomycetaceae; genus Streptomyces; species Streptomyces sp. NPDC104226. Next base: position 17,218 of record NZ_JBVJMS010000015.1, on the reverse strand, counting down.
GGGGGCAGGGCCTCGTCGCGGGCCCGGAACTCGGCGACGGCGGCCGCCAGGGCCCCCGCCATCGCCTCGGGACCGGGCAGCCCGGCCACCGGGGTCCAGCCGCCACGGGGCGGGAGCACGCCCGCCCAGGGCGGTCCGGTGACGGCCGCGGGGACGACGGCGCCGGCTGACTCGCCCTCGTCGACGGACTCCAGCAGCTCCCCGGCCGAGACGGTCAGGTCGAGCGGAGCGGAGAGGGGCGCGGCGAGCCGCACCGTACGGACGGCCAGGACGTCGAAGGACGGCGGCCGCCCGAAAACGGCGAGCGCGCCACCGCCGGCCTGCGCCTGCAGGCGGACGGCGGCGGCGCGGTCGTAGTGCACCAGCCGGCCCAGGAAGGCGGCGAGGTCCGCCGCCTCCCCGGAGTCGGCGAAGTGCAGCTGCTCGGTCATGCCGCGATGCCCCCGGCGGGAGCACCGGCGCCGGTCTTCGGCTGTGCCTTCGGATCGTCCAGGTACTCCTGGAGGAAGAGCCGCTCCTCGGCCGTGATGCGGCGGGGCCGCCCCTCGGCGAGGTTGTAGGGCACGACCACGGTCTCGGCGCGCACGTACACCGTCTCGGGCGCGTCCTCGGTCGCCTCGTCCTTGACCTCGTAGCGGATGGTCAGGGACGCGGCGCCTATCCGGGTCACCCAGGACTCGATGAGGACCGGCTCGTGGCGGTGCACGAGGGGCAGCTTGTAGTCGATCTCGTGACGGGCCACGACGGAACCGCCCGTGAAGGACTCACTGCCCTCCCCCGGCGCGAGGCGGAACATGAAGTCGATCCGCGCCTCCTCCAGATAGCGGAGGAAGACGACGTTGTTGACGTGCCCGAAGGCATCCATGTCCGCCCAGCGGAGGGGGCATCGGTAGTGGTGTCTGGCCATGGCCCGTTTCCTCGGCCCTCAGCCTCGGGTGAGCTTCTTGTAGGTGGCACGGTGCGGACGGGTCGCGTCCGGGCCGAGCCGCTCGACCTTGTTCTTCTCGTAGGACTCGAAGTTGCCCTCGAACCAGAACCACTTCGAGTCGCCCTCGTACGCCAGGATGTGCGTGGCCACTCGGTCCAGGAACCAGCGGTCGTGGGAGACGACCACGGCCGCACCGGGGAACTCCAGCAGTGCGTTCTCCAGCGAACCCAAGGTCTCGACGTCGAGGTCGTTGGTGGGTTCGTCGAGGAGCAGCAGGTTGCCGCCCTGCTTGAGGGTGAGCGCGAGGTTCAGACGGTTGCGCTCACCGCCGGAGAGGACCCCGGCCGGCTTCTGCTGGTCCGGGCCCTTGAAGCCGAAGGCGCTGACGTAGGCGCGGGACGGCATCTCGACCTGGCCGACGTTGATGTAGTCCAGCTCGTCCGACACGACCGCCCAGAGGGTCTTCTTGGGGTCGATGTTGGCGCGGCCCTGGTCGACGTAGGAGATCTTGACGGTCTCGCCGACCTTGATCTCGCCGGAGTCCGGCTTCTCCAGGCCCTGGATCATCTTGAAGAGCGTGGTCTTGCCGGCGCCGTTGGGGCCGATGATGCCCACGATGCCGTTGCGCGGCAGCGTGAAGGACAGGTCGTCGATGAGGACCTTGTCGCCGAACGCCTTCGAGAGGTTGTTGACCTCGACCACGATCGAGCCCAGGCGCGGGCCCGGCGGGATCTGGATCTCCTCGAAGTCGAGCTTGCGCATCTTGTCGGCCTCGGCCGCCATCTCCTCGTAGCGGGCGAGGCGGGCCTTGGACTTGGCCTGGCGGCCCTTGGCGTTGGAGCGGACCCACTCCAGCTCTTCCTTGAGGCGCTTGGCGCGCTTCTCGTCCTTCTTGCCCTCGACCTTGAGGCGCTCGGCCTTCTTCTCCAGGTAGGTGGAGTAGTTGCCCTCGTACGGGTGCGCGCGGCCGCGGTCGAGCTCGAGGATCCACTCGGCGACGTTGTCGAGGAAGTAACGGTCGTGGGTGACCGCCACGACGGCGCCCTTGTACTGGGCCAGGTGCTGCTCCAGCCAGTTCACGGACTCGGCGTCGAGGTGGTTGGTGGGCTCGTCGAGGAGCAGCAGGTCGGGGGCCTCGAGCAGCAGCTTGCAGAGGGCCACGCGACGCTTCTCACCACCGGAGAGGTTGGTGACCGGCCAGTCGCCGGGCGGGCAGCCCAGGGCGTCCATGGCCTGCTCCAGCTGGGCGTCGAGGTCCCACGCGTTCGCGTGGTCCAGGTCGTCCTGGAGCTTGCCCATCTCCTCCATCAGCTCGTCGGTGTAGTTCGTCGCCATTTCCTCGGCGATCGCGTTGAACCGGTTGAGCTTCTGCTTGATCGGGCCGACGCCGTCCTCGACGTTCTCCAGGACCGTCTTGGACTCGTCGAGCTTCGGCTCCTGCATGAGGATGCCGACCGTGTAGCCCGGGGAGAGGTAGGCGTCGCCGTTGGACGGCTGCTCGATGCCCGCCATGATCTTGAGCACGGTGGACTTACCGGCACCGTTCGGACCGACCACACCGATCTTCGCGCCGGGCAGGAAGTTCAGGAAGACGTCGTCAAGGATGACCTTGTCGCCGTGTGCCTTGCGCGTCTTGCGCATGGTGTAAATGAACTCAGCCAAGAGAAACCGTCCGGCAGATCGATGGGTGGGCAGATACACCCCATCTTGCCTGACGTCCATCCCCCGGGGGAAACCCGTATGGTCCCGGCGCCTCCTCGGCCCGGTCCTGAAACGGTCCCCGGAGCCAGGCGCCGCACGGCAGGATGGCTCCGACCAGGACGGCCGGGGGGCCGCGCCGCGGCAGGGGGAACAGCATGGACAGCGGGCTGATCGCGCTCGGCGCGGCGGTGGTCGGTGTGGCCGGGACACTGCTGGCGACGGTGCTCTCGCAGCGGATGCTGGCGCGGGTGCAGGCTGCGCAGTTCGAGCGGGAGCAGCAGGTCGACCGCACGCGATGGCAGCGCGAGCAGGAGCTGGCCGAGCTGGCCCGCAGACGGGACTGCTACACGGCGGCGAACGCCACCTTCCGCCGCTACCGGATCGCCGTCATGGACTTCCTGTGGCTCGTCCACAAGAACGAGGCCACCCCCGAGTACCGGGCGGCCCTGGAGGAGGCGAGGAACGGCTACCAGGTCTCCTTCGCGGAGGCGCAGATGGTCGCTTCCGCCCCGGTGCTGGCGGAGCTGGACCTGATGACCCAGAAAATGGCCAGCGCCTACGCCCGGACGGTTCGGCTGGCGGACGGTCACCCGGAGCCCGACGGATCGTTCGAGGAGATCCACGCCAGGCTCATAGCGATCACGGAGCGCTGGATGGAGATGCGGCACACCATGCGGGCGGACCTGGGTGTGGGATGGCGTGCGGGTCCCGGGGAGTCGGGCCGCGCCGCCCCCCGCCCCCTCCCGGGGGCGGAGGCGGGCCCGAGCTGACGGCCGGGGTTCCGCCCGTCAGCGGGGCCGGTAGACCGTGAGGGCGTCCGGGAGGTCGTCCAGGACCAGGGCGGTGGGGGCCTGGGCGTACTCGCCGTCGTAGGCGAGCGGGGTGCCGGCGGGGATGTCGCTCACGCGCAGGCTGCGCAGCCTGGTGGCGACGTGGACCGGGGAGCGGGTCAGCGGGCCCGCGAAGGCGGCGGCGAGCAGGCGGGGGCCGGGGCGGCCGCCGCCGTGGACCAGGCGTACGTCGAGCAGGCCCTCGCCGAGGCTCTTGCGGGAGCGGGGCGCCGGGCCCGTGCCCTGGTAGGTGCCGTTGCCCGCGAAGAGCAGCCAGACGCTGCGCGGCTTCCCGGCGAGCTTGAGCCGGACCGGGCGCTCCGCCCGCAGCACCCGGTACGCCGCCAGCAGGGCGGCGGGGCCGCCGCCGATCCGGGGGGCCCAGCGGAGCCGGTGGCCGAGCAGCTCCGGGTAGGCCCCGATGCTGAAGTTGTTCAGGAAGTACCCGGCCCTGGTGTCCTCGGGGTCCTGCCCCGGACCCGGGGTGAAGCGGCCGACGCCGATGTGGACCGCGTGACCGGCGGCCACGGCCCTGCAGGTGTCCTCGGCTCCGGCGAGGCCGAGGTCGAGCGCGAAGTGGTTGAGCGTGCCGCCGGGGAACACCGCCAGCGGAATCCCGGCGCGCAGCGCGGCGGTGGCGGCGGCGTTGACCGTGCCGTCGCCGCCGCACACCCCGAGGACGGTGGCCCGCTCGGCGGCCGAAGCCAGTTCGGCGGCGAGCTCCGGGCCCTCGCACAGGACGAGCTCGGCCTTCGGCAGCCGCTCGCGCAGCAGTTCGTCGAGGCCCGTCGTCGTCGCCGTGCCCGACCCGGTGTTGACCACCACCGTGAGCCCGGCCCCGTCGGGCAGCGCGGGCGCCCCCGCGGCGGTCCGCTCGTCGCCCGGTGTGATCCGGGCCTCCACGGCGTCCCGGGTGAGGCGGCGCACGACGAGCCCGGCCGCCACGCCGAGCGCCGCCCCCGCGAGCACGTCGGAGGGGTAGTGGACCCCGGTGTACACGCGGGAGAAGGCGACGGAGACGGCGACGGGGGCCAGGGCCGCGCCCAGGAGCGGTGACTCCAGCGCCACTCCGGAGGTGAAGGCGAACGCCGACGCGGCGTGCCCCGAGGGGAAGGAGGTGGTGCGCGGCTGCGTGGTGAGCTGCCGCGCGGCGGGCACCCCGTCCAGCACCGGGCGCGGTCTGCGCACGGACCATTTGCCGACGGTGTTGATGGTCGCCGAGGCCAGTGCCAGCGACGCGGCCCCGCGTACGGCTGCCTTGCGGGCCCCGGCCGAGCCGAGGACGGCGATCGCCGCGGCGGCCCCGCCCCACAGCAGCCCGTGGTTCGCGGCCCGGCCGAGCCGCGGCAGCACCCGGTCGGCCCCGGGCCAGTGCCGCCGGGCCACCACGTCGAACAGTCGTCGGTCGCCTCGTGCGACCGCACCCCGCCAGGTCAGTTCTTGATCAGCCACCTTTTGCCTCTACCCGGCCCCCCGAATCCGAATCAGCCCCCGGCCCGCTCCTACTCCGGGTCGGACGTCCGGTCCGGGGCGGGGCCGTCCTCCAGGGGGCGCTTGCGCAGGAGGAGGACGACCAGGCCGCCCAGGACGACCAGGCCCACCGCCAGGGAGGCGATCACCGGGGTGGCCGCCGAGCTGCCGCTGGCGGCCAGCCGCTCCTCGGAGCTGTCCGAGTCCACGGGCGAGACGGATTCCGACAGCGCGCCCATCGCGGTCACGGCCCCGCCCGACGCCGCCGCCGCGTCGTCGGCAGCCTGGGCGGCGGGGAGCCGCGGCCACGTCGCCTTCGCCGTGGCCACCGCCGCGGACTCGCTGGAGCCGGCCACGATCTGGACCTGCGTCGGGACCCCGCTGGTGAAGACCCGCCCGACCGGCACGCGGGTGGAACCGCGGAGGGTGATCTCGGCGCTGCCGTCCGGCGTGCCCTCCGGCACCTCGAAGAACAGCTTCCCCCCGTTGACCGCGGAGCTGACCGGCAGGCCCTGGGCGTCCACCACCCGCACCCCCATGGCCGCGGCCGCCGCGTCCGGGGTCACGCTCACGCTCTGCGCACCCGTCCGCACGGTGACCGGCCCGATCCGGGTGCCCAGCGGCCCCGACACCTCGCCCGGATCCACCGCGAGTGACGCCGGCGGTTCGGGCAGCCGCCGGGCCTCCCGCTGGAGGTAGTCGGCCAGCTTCTCCGCCTGCGGGTCGACGGCCTCCACCCATGCGCCCTCGGCCAGGCGCCAGATGGCCACCTGGGTCCCGGCCGCCGCGCTCTCCGCGGTGAGCGCGGCGGCTCCGGCCGCCTTGGCGAGTCCGGCCAGATCGTTCAGCTGGGGGTAGGAGTGCTCCAGCACCCAGCGGATCCGGCCCGCCTCGCCGTTCCCGGCGAGCGGCGTGCCGCTCCACCCGATCTCCGTGAACCGGGCCTGGGGCTGCGCATCGCCCGCGACGCCGACTCCGTACGTCTGGAGCATGCCGCCGCCGTCGACCCGCATCTCGTACAGTCCCGCCGGGATCTGCCGCGCGGTCCCGTCCGTGCCGCGCAGGAGGGCCTGTCCGTACGTCTTCAGCCCGTCCAGGACGGCGCTCGCTCCCTCCGGCGTCCGGGGTGCGGCCGGGCCGGCGTCGGCGGCCGCGATCGCACCCGGTGCCCCGGCCAGCGCGGCGGCGAGCAGGGCCACCGCGATCGGCCGCCGCACGGAGCCCCGTATGGCCGCGGCGGACGTGGGGCGCGTCGTCGGCGCGTCGGCCTGCCCGGCAGGGGGAAGCGGAGCGCCGCCAGGAGTGCCGACAGGAGCCATGCCCATGGCAGCGGTCGGAGCGGAGGGTGTGGGAACGGCAATCGACACAGTCTTCCCCTTCGGGCCGAAGGCCCAGGTGCCCGTGAGTACCGGGGAATCCTAGCCTCCTCGAACACTCAGACCACCGCCGCCTTCTGAGGGGCCATCAGCGGCACGTCCGTCCTGACCACCCGCCGGAAGGCCGCGGTGCCGCGGTTGAGGTCGTGCCCGATGGCGGTCGCGTCGATGTCGGCCGAGAACCACCGGTTGCCCTCCCCGTCGGGCGGGTCCTCCCGCACCCTCAGCCGTCCGTGGACCACGAGCGGTTCACCGACGGAGACGGACCCGGCGAGGTTCACGGCGAGGCCGCGCCGGGCCCACACGGTGTAGAAGCTGGTGGGCGCGTCCGCCCAGGTCTCCTTCTTCCGGTCGTAGTACCTCGGGGTGACCGCGAAGCGGAACCGGGCCGCCGGGCCGCTCGCGGTGTCCTTGTAGTCGATCTGCGTGGCCACGTAGCCCACGAGCGTCACCTGGGTGTCGTTCATCCCGGCCGTCCTTCCGGGGTCCGGCGGCGCGCTCGACGGCGCACTGCTGCGACCCGCATTCCGTACCCGCACGGCCCATCCGCGCGGGGTACGACCATGCTGGCCCGGACGGCCGGAACCCGTCGGTGCCTGTGGACTACTGACGGCTTGTGGACAACTTCGCCACCGTCGCGTACTGCTCGCGCACTTCCCGGTAGCGCAGCAGCTCCGCCGCGACCGGCTCCAGCACCCGGGCCCGGCCGCAGCCGGCCGCCGCCTCGCGCAGCCGCCGCTCCGCGTCCTGCCCGTAGCGTCGCGCCGGACCCCTGGCCCCGATCGAACAGGCCCACTCCACGAGGGGGCCGCCGATGATGCCGGCCACCATCAGCAGGACCGGCGGCATCAGGCTCGGCGCCAGCACCCCGGCGATCTGCCCGACCAGCCACAGCCCGCCGTAGATCTGGAGCAGGGTCATGGCGGCCTGGGCCAGGACGGCCGCCGGCCACCACGAGGGCCGCGGCGGGCGGGCGCTGGGCGCCGCGACGGCCGGCCCGAGGGTCACCGCGATCTCGTCCAGCGCCTGGGGGAGCCCTTCGGCGCCGCGGACCGCGGTCTCCCGTACGGCCTGCGCCCAGGGGTCGGGAAGGCCTCGGACCGCCTCGTCGGCGACGGTCCGTACGGCCTGTTCCACCCGCTGGCGGGCCGTCACCTCCTCCTCGACCGGCACCTGGGACGCCGCCGGGGAACGCCCGATCGCCGCCAGGGCGGCGAGGCCGGCCAGCGAGCTCGGGGAGCGCCTGCTCTCGTACCACCGCCACAGGCGCAGCCACGGGGTGCCGCAGGCCTTCCCGGCGTTGCGCCGCCAGGCCCGCTCGGCGGCGAGGCCGGCCGCGTACGCCCCGACCGCCTCTGCGAGCCGGTCCTCGAACTCGGCGCGCGCGGTCTCCCCGATCTCCGGCCCGGCGTGGCCGTCGGCCACGTAGAGCGGCCGCAGGCGGGCCGCGGCCTTGTCGACATCGGCGGAGATGCGGCGGGTCGCGGCGCCCTTCTCCTGGGTGAACTGTCCGAGCATCTCGCGCAGTTCCCCGACGCCTTCACCCGTAAGGGCGGAAAGTCCGATGACCGTGGCCCCCGGCTCGCCGTGCTCGCCGAGTGCGATCCCGTCGTCGTCGAGGAGCCGGCGCAGGTCGTCCAGTACGAGGTCGGCGGCTTCTCCCGGCAGCCGGTCCACCTGGTTGAGCACGACGAAGGTCACCTCGGCGTGCCCGGCCAGCGGGCGCAGGTACCGCTCGTGGAGGACGGCGTCCGCGTACTTCTCGGGGTCCACCACCCACACCACCGCGTCGACCAGCGCCAGTACCCGGTCGACGTGGTCGCGGTGGGCGCCGACGGCCGAGTCCAGGTCGGGCAGGTCGACGAGGACCATGCCGCGCAGCACCTCGGCCTCCGAGGTCTCGCGGGGGCGGCGGCGCAGCCGTCCGGGGATCTCCAGCCGGTCCAGCAGGCCCGCGGCGCCGTCGGACCAGCTGCACGCGATGGGTGCGGCGGTCGTCGGCCTGCGCAGCCCGGTCTCGGAGATCTGCACTCCGGCGAGTGAGTTGAAGAGCGTGGACTTGCCGCTTCCGGTGGCTCCGGCGATGGCGACGACCGTGTGCTGCGCCGACAGGCCGCGGCGCGCGGCCGCCTCGTCCAGGACGCGTCCGGCTTCGGCGAGGGTCTTTCCGTCGAGGATCCTGGTCCGGGACAGCCCGATGAGCTGGCGCAGCGCGTCGAGGCGGACCCGCAGGGCCTGCGCCTCGGGGCTGAGCGGGGGCGCGGGGGCCTTGCCGCCGTCGCTTCCGGCGCCGGAAACCGCCCGTACGAGTGCTTCGTCGCCTTCCTCGTCACCGCTCGCGGGCCAGTCGTCCTCGCTGGTCCGGGGGCGCGAGCGGGCGATCAGTCCGTCGTCCCAGCGGTCGTCGGTGCGGTCGGTCAGGGCGGTCACCGCGTCACCTCTCCTTCTGCAGTACGGACAGCGCGGCGATCAGCTCGGCCTGGGGTTCGGGACTCACTTCGAGCGCTTCGATCGGGGCGAGGCGGCGGTCGCGTTCGGCGCGCAGCACCTGGTCGAGGTGCTCGGCGACGAGCTCGCCGCCCCGGTCGCGCAGGCGTACGGCGGCCTGTACTCCGATCCGCTCGGCGAGCTTCTCCCCGGCCGGGCGGGCCCGCTTGCCGCCGAGGAGCGCCGCGACCAGCAGGGCGGCGACCCCGTCGGGGTCGGGCGCGGGCTGCTTGTCGAGCTGCGCCACCTCTTCCTCGGCGAGTTCCTCCAGCACGCGCCGCCAGCGGCGTACGGCCATGCCGATACGTTCCGCCGCCTCCCGGTCGGGAGCCGGCAGGGACACCGCACCGGCGGCGGGCTCGCGCCGCCAGGCCTCCGCGATGCGTTCGTCGGCGGCGGCGACGGCGCACTGGAGCAGCGCCGAGAGGGATTCCGCGAGGGAGTCGAGCAGTTCGTCGGCGCTGGTGTCGAGCGGGTAGCCGCGCCAGCGGGTCAGCGCGTCCCCGGCGAGTACGGCGCCCCGGTCCAGGCGGCCGCGGACCCGCTTGCCCTCCCGCTTGTAGGCGTCCTCGACGGCGAACGTCAGCCGTACGGCGGCGGCGTGCTGGGCCGCGACGGCCGAGGCGAGCTCCGGCATGCGGCGCCCGAGGGAGTCGAGCGCGCCGAGCGCGGTGCGCCCGACGGCGTACTGGCGGGCGGCCGGATCCTGCGCGTGGTGCGCGAGCCAGGCGAACAGCGGGGCCACGGCGCTGGCGGGCAGCAGCCCGCCCCCGCCGGCCGATTCGGGCAGCTCGGGCACCGTGAAGCGGGGCACCTCGCCGAGCCCGGCGCGTGTGAGCAGGGCCCCGTACTGGCGGGAGACCTCGGCGAGCACCTGGTGCGGGACCCGGTCGAGGACGGTGACGAGGGTGGCCTTGTACTGCTTGGCGGTGCGCAGGAGGTGCCAGGGCACGGCGTCGGCGTACCGCGAGGCGGTGGTGACCATGACCCAGACGTCCGCGGCGCAGATGAGCTGGGCGGCGAGGGTGCGGTTGTCGACCACCAGGGAGTCGATGTCGGGGGCGTCGAGGATGGCGAGGCCGCGGGGCAGGGTGGAGACCGTCTCGATCCGCACCTCGCGGGGGGTGGGCGGGTGCCCGCGCCCGTGCCGGTCGCCCGGCCGGTGCGCGGACTTGCGGGCGGGGACGGGGGTGTCCTCGTCGTCCTGGGGGGCCCAGACCCGCATCAGATCGGGCAGCACCCGCACCCCGGCGAACCAGTGGTGGTCATCCGGATGGCAGACGAGAACGGGGGTGCGCGTCGTGGGCCGGAGCACTCCGGCTTCACTCACCTGGCGCCCCACGAGGGAGTTGACGAGCGTGGACTTACCGGCCCCGGTGGACCCGCCGACGACGGCGAGCAGCGGCGCCTCCGGCGCCTTCAGCCGGGGTACGAGGTAGTCGTCGAGCTGCGCCAGCAGCTCCGCTCTGGTCTGGCGGGCGCGCGGGGCGCCGGGCAGGGGCAGCGGCAGACGCACGGACGCGACCCGGTCGCGCAGGGCGGACAGGGCATCGAGCAGCTGAGGCCGAACATCCAAGGTCACCACATGCGAAGAATGCCCAATTTAGGAGCATTTTTGAAGCTTATACGTCCTCTGCGCGCCGAGCGCTACTCCAGCGGCACATCCCGGACACACCGGACGAGTGGGGCGCAGGCATAACGAGTGCACAACACCCAGGGCGCCACGGCGCAAAAGCGGTGCGAGAATCGCACCTGCCTGCGATTATCGGGACCGCTTCACCGAACCTCCACATCGTGGCACGCGAGTGAAGCAACCGGGACAAGGCAACCGGAGCCCTATCCTTGACCCGGCACGGACCACAGCCCCACCCCCATCCAGGGGCTCCAGGCCACCACGGCCACCTTCCGGCCCCCGTAGCTCAGTGGATAGAGCAGGTGCCTTCTAAGCACTTGGCCGCAGGTTCGAGTCCTGCCGGGGGCACTCCTCCCATCCGTCCCTCAGCCCTCCCTCCCGGGAGGGCTTTTCCGCAGGTGAGCGGCACCTTAATCCGGCCGTCGTAGCGGCTGCGTAAGGTCCGGACCTGCGACGCGGGTCCGGCGGACTACTCGAAGGCCCTGACGGCCTGGTAGTAGGTCCACGCGGTGCCCTCGCACGAGGCCCTGCGCGCACCCGAGTAGCGGGCGCAGACCCGCTTCAGGTCGGCGTGGAACATCTCGTCCAGCCGGGGCTTGGCCGCCCGGAACTCCCCCGCCGCCTTGTAGTTGCGGTAGCCGAAGTCGTGGCGGGCGCAGGCCGTCCGGAAGGGGAACCCGAAGGGGTTGTCCGGGGACGTGGTGCAGTAGTCCGTGGACCAGTCGAAGCCGTACGGCTCCCACGCGGGCCGGTTGCCGCGCGCGGCGGTCCAGGCGTCCTGGCTGGCCGCGCTCGGCTGCGTCCAGCCGCTCAGGACCTGCGGCTTGTCCAGCGGAACCAGCGGAACCGGCGGGGCCTGGTGAGCTGCGAACGCCGTTGGTGCGAGGGCCAGTACGCCGGCCAGGGCGACGGAGACGAGAGCGGACAGGCGGGCTCCGGTCCGGGTGGGGGCGGGGGCGGCGGGGGCCGGGGCGGTGGGGGTGGCGGGGTGGGGCACGCGTCCTCTAACGAGGGGCGCCATCACGGGTGTCGGGGTGGCGGGTGCGGGCGCCCGGTATCCGTCTCAGGGGGGATCCGGGGGCCGCTGGAGGCCCGGCCGATGGCCGACAGAGGCACTGGCAGGTGTCGGACGGTGGTCCCGACGGGACTCAGGTATGAGCCGATGTCACCCTTCCGGCAGAGATTCGGTTCAGCCTCGAGAGGGACGCGGTCTACGGACGCCGCCGCGAATACTCGTAGACATGAACCGCCGCCCTCTCGTCATCGCCGCCGCCACCGTGGGAGTCCTCGCCACCGCAGCCTTCGCGCTGCCCAACCTCCCGCCCAACCCCCTGACCGACACGATCAACGACCGGGTGTTCAAGGAGAAGGGCATGCGCTTCGCTACGGCCGCCGACGCTCCGACGCGTGCGGAGGGGCGCGGGGCGGCGGCGCGCGGGGAGGCGACGTGGGTGCTGCCGCGCTGGGTACCGAAGGACGCGACCGACGTGCGAATAAAGGCCCGCACCGACGGCAAGGCTCGGCTGCTCCGCTTCACGCTGGGCGCGACCCCGCTGGACGGCCCGCAGTGCTCGGCGGGCACGCCCGGCAAGCACGCCGGGACGGCGCTGGAGGCCAAGTGGTGGCCGGCGGGCACCAGGGCCGAGGAGCGGCCCGAGTGCCGCGGCGAGTTCCAGTACCAGGTCACGGTGCGCGGCAAGGAGGTCTACGCCTGGACCGACGGCACGCCGTCTCCAGGAGCGGGGGCGCAGGACGGCATCCCGGTCCGGCAGGTGTCGGCCACGGCCCCCTGACCCGGGCCCGCCCGGCGGGTTCAGCGGCGTGTACGCAGCTCGCGGGCCGTCGCGAGTTCCGTGAGTCCGGCCCAGTGGGGGCGAAGCCAGTCCTCCGGTGAGGCGGCCGTGGGCAGGCCCGGCGGCAGGCTGTCGTGGAAGGCGGCCGTCTCCGGTTCGACGGCCCGGTGGTGTGTCAGGATCTGCGGTTCCCCGGAGCACTCCGAGGCCAGTGCAACGCTCCGCAGGAACATGGCATTGGCCACCAGCAGCCAGTGCGGCCGGCCCGGGTCGGCCTCGGATCCGGCGCCGTTGCCGCTCGACAGCGCCCACGGGTCCGGCGCGAGGTACCGGACCCGCCCCACGCCGGTGAACTCGGCTGCGGCCGCGCACATCGAGCACGGCTCCTGAGTGCTCCACAGCGTCGCCGTGCCCAGGTCCCAGCCCGTGCGGGCGGCCCCCAGCGCGTTCATCTCGGCGTGGGCCAGGGGTGTGCCGCGCAGCGGCCCGACGCCGGGGCCGTCCTCGTAGGCCTCGTTGCGCCCTTCGGCGACCGGCTCCCCGCCGGCGTCCGTCAGCACCGCTCCGACCGCCAACCCCCCGGCTGCGAGCGCCTCGTAGGCAAGGCCAAGCGCCCTGCGCAGCGGCCGCGGCGCAGCCCGCCACTCCGCATCAAAGCCATGCTCCCCGTTGACCATCGAGCCATTATCACCACCGCCCCCAACCCCAACCCCGGCACCACCCGCCACGCCCTCCTCACTACTCCTCGGCCATCCCGGCACCGCTCTCGCCACCGCTCCCCCACCGCGGTGGAAACCGCGGTCGGCGCCGCGCCCGGCAGCGCTATCGTCGCCGCCATGGATATCCGTCCCGCACGCACCGTCGCCGAACTCCAGGCCGCTGAAGCCCTCTTCGACGGGCCCGCCCGTGCGGACTGGTCGGAGCGGTTCCTCGCCTCACCGGGGCACCTGATGCTGATCGCCTACGTCGACGGCGTACCCGTCGGCATGGTCTCCGGCGTCGAGATGGTCCACCCCGACAAGGGCACCGAGATGTGCCTCTACGAGCTCTCCGTGGACGAGGCCCACCGCCGGCGCGGCCTCGGCCGGGCCCTGACCGAGGCACTCGCCACCGAGGCGGAGTCGCGGGGCTGCTACGGCATGTGGGTGGGCGTCGACACCGACAACGAAGCCGCGCTGGCCACGTACGGGGCGGCCGGCGCCCGCGACGAGGGCGTCTTCAGGATGCTCGGCTGGCCCGTGGCCCGCTAGCTTGATCTTTGGCCTCTGGGCCGTTGGTCAGCTGCTGAGCCGAATTGAGTGGAGGTGACCGCAGGTCGCGTAGGACCATGTCCGCATGCGCCTGGTAGCTGACGGAGCCACGCCGATCTCGCGGTTGGTGCTGGTGAATGACGTCGAGACCCATGACGGATACGCCTTCGAACTGGCGAGTCCGCTCTTCCTGGCCGCCGGTGACCGAATCGCCTTCGAGGACGGCATGCTTCTTGTCGTGCGGGCAGGCGGAGCGCGGCTGTCGCCGGCCGGTGACTGGTCCACTCGTTGCGGACCTGGATCTCTGCGCCGCCGGTAGAAGCCGCACCTCGTCGCCCGAAGCGCGGCCTCGAGCCTCTGGTGTGCGCTCCCGATGTGCCGGACGCAGGCCGCGCGACGCCCGGCGCACGCTCTCACCGCACCCGGGGTCTGACAGCAGCGTTCGGTGCCGTCCTCCACAGGGCCCGGACCGGCTGAGCACGGACCGGGCGGGCACAGGTCCCGCGGGTACCGATCGGACGGGTGCAGACCAGGCGGACGCGGACCCTGCGGGCGCAGGTCCGGCGGGTGGGGGCCGGGCGGGGTGGATCGTGGCGGGGGAAACCTCTCCGGGTGGGGGCGCCCCCGGGGGCGGCGTGTCGTGGGGCCAGTCGGCGCACCCTCCGCGCGGGCCGGGCGTGCCTCGCCGAGCATCGGCGGCATGACCGCATTCACCGCGCTGCTCCCGGCCGCCGCCCTGCTGGCGGCGGCCACCGCACTGCCGCCGCACTCCGCACACGCCGCAGCCGCCGCCTCCGACGCCCCCACCGCCCCCTACGTCGTCGTCCTCAAGGACGGCCTCACCCGTGCCTCCGCGGCCGCCGCCACCCGCGCCTTCGCCGCCGAGGCCGAGGCCTCCGGCGACACCGTCGGGGAGGTCTACGACACCGCCCTGAGCGGTTTCGCCGTCCGCACCACCGCCGCCCGGGCCGCCGAACTCGCCGCCGATCCCCGGGTGGCCTCCGTGGAGCCCGACGCGGTCTTCCGGATCAGCGACACCCCCACCGGCAGCGCCCCGACCGGCAGCGCCCCTCTCGTCCAGACCCCCGCGCCCTGGTCGCTGGACCGGCTCGACCAGAGCGAGTTGCCCCTCGACGGCTCGTACGCGTACCCGGCCAAGGCCGAGGGGATCACCGCGTACATCGTGGACACCGGGATCAACACCCTGCACCAGGAGTTCGCCGGCCGGGCCCGCTGGGGCGCCAACGCGGTGTTCATGGAAGGCGCCACGGACTGCAACGGCCACGGCACGCACGTCGCGGGGACCGTCGGCGGAGCAACCTACGGGGTGGCCAAGGGGGTTTCGCTCGTCGCCGTGAAGGTGGCCGACTGCCGCGGGGACGCGACCCTGTCGGCCATCACGCGGGGCATCGACTGGCTGGTGAAGGACGCCCTCAAGTCACCCGCCACCCCGGCCGTGGCCAACATGAGCCTGGGCGGCGGCTACAGCTTCGCGCTCAACCGGGCGGTGACGCGGGCGATCGCGTCGGGGATCACCTTCGCCGTGGCGGCGGGCAACTCGGCCGAGAACGCCTGCACCGGCTCCCCCTCCGGTGTGCCGCAGGCGCTCACGGTGGGCGCGACGGACGCACAGGACCGGCGGGCCTCCTTCTCCAACTACGGCGCCTGCGTCGATCTTTCCGCCCCCGGCGTCGCCGTCGCCTCCGCCTGGAAGGGCTCCGCCACGGCCCTCGCCCGCGCCTCCGGCACCTCGATGGCGTCCCCGCACGTGGCGGGCGCGGCCGCGCTGGTGCTCGCGCGGGGCCTGGCGGCCGGCGGCCCGCGCCAGACGCCGGCCCAGGTGGCCGAAGTCCTCGTACGGGACTCCGTGCGGGACCGGATCACCGCCCTGCCGGCCGGGACTCCGAACCTGTTGCTGCACGTCCCGACCGACAAGCAGCCCGCCAAGCAGCCGGCCGAACAGCCCGACAAGCAGCCCGCCGAGAAGCCCGCCGCGCAACCCGATCAGCAGCCCGCTGAACAGCCCGCCACGCAACCCGATCAGCAGCCCGCCGAGTAGCCCCTACGGGACCTCCGCCGGCGGCGGCACCCCGCCCCGGCGGACCTCCCGCAGACCCCACCCGCCCCACCCGCACTGCACACCGGGCAACAGGTATCCGGCCCTCCGCTCGCCCCGGTCTGATGGCACATCAATTTCTGTGTGCTTCGGGCGAAAGCAAGTCATTGACTTCTCCATCCCGCGACGCGTCAATATCGGCCACCGCACCGGCTCGACCTCCCCCACACAGCGGGTGGGGGGAGGGTTCGTATGACGAAGGAGTCGCGACCCAGTGAGTACAACGTTTCGACGAAGAGTTCTGGCCGGGGCCGGCGCTCTGTCCCTGGCCGTGACGGGCGCCGTGGTGGGCCTGTCGGGCACCGCGCAGGCCGCGACCAAGACGACGCCCGTCCAGATGGACTGCGTCGCACCCGCGCCCCAGCCGGGTGGTTCGGGCTCCCAGCCCTACACGATCACGCTGCCCGACGGCGCCAAGGCCGGCGACGTGGTCCCGATCACCATCGACCCGGGTCCGAGTCCCGTGATCCCGGGCTTCGCGGTGACGACCACCAACGTCTCCAAGATCACCCTGAAGGTCGGCTCGACCCTCCAGACGGTGGTCAGCCCGCCCGAGACGGTCAACGTGCAGCCCGGCGTGCCCCTCGACCCCGCCGGCTTCTCCGGAACCATCAAGATCCCGGACGGCAGCGAGGGCACCACCGTGCAGGTGGCCCTGGACCTGGCGGTGACCGACGCGAGCCTCATGGGCTCGGTCTTCACCACCACCTGCACCCCGAACCCGCGCCCGAGCGCCTCGCTCGGCTCGGTGGCGGTGGAGGCGCTGCCCAAGGACCCGGTCACGACCAAGCTGACGCCCAACAGCGGCAAGGCCGGTACCGCGGTCGTCGTCACGGGCGCCAACTTCCCGGCCGGCGCGGTCACCTGTTCCGCGCTGAAGGCCGGTGTCGCCACGGGTGACACCGGTGCCGGTACGGCCACCGCGGCAGGCGCCGCGACCTGCAACATCACCGTCACCCAGGCGGCCGACGAGATCAGGATCGACGGCTCGATCACCCCGTACAAGGCCTTCGTCTTCGTCGTCGACCAGCCCGGTGTGAAGAACCCGGTCGACGTGGAGGTGCTGCCCGGCCCGCTGGCCATCGGCCCGCAGGCGGGCAACCCGGCGGTCGACTTCGGCAAGGTCACCATCAACGGCAAGTCCCAGTCGGTCGTCGGCCAGTTCACCGCGATGGCCGTCCAGGACTTCCGCGGCGGGACCCTCGGCTGGGACGTCTCGGCGACCCGCACGCCGTTCCTGAACGAGGTCACCGGACACTCCATGGCCAAGGCGCAGATCGGCATCCAGCCGACCTGCAAGGTGACCAACGCGGAGAGCCCGAGCACCTGCGCCGCCGGCGCGCCGGGCGCGATCTCCGACGTCCCGATGAAGATCGCCTCCCAGGCGGTGGGCGGCGAGGAACTGACCGGCGGTGAGTTCGAGATCGGCGGCGCCGGAATGATCCAGCTCCCGGCGTTCATGTTCGCGGACACCTACCAGTCGGTCGTCACCTTCTCGATCGCCTGACCCGTACGACCCCGCTCCACCCGGGTGGTGGGGGGGGGCCGGGGCCCCCCCCCCCCCCCCCCCCCCCCCCCCCCCACAAACCCCCCCCCCCCCCCCCCCCCCCCCCCCCCCCCCCCAAAAAAAAACT
>NZ_JBVJMS010000014.1:58358-250784 GCF_055584085.1 Streptomyces sp. NPDC104226 | reverse complement strand
AGCCTTTCAGCGCCGATGGTACTGCAGGGGGGACCCTGTGGGAGAGTAGGACGCCGCCGAACAATCATTGTGGGAAAGCCCCGCACCAGCCCTTATGGGTTCGGTGCGGGGCTTTTCTGCGTTTACGGACCGGTCCACCGGCTCCTGTAGGGTCAGGGGGCATCGTTCGACATTTCTACAGTCACAGTGGAGGCCCCCGGGTGGAGGTCCAGGAGACTCGGGTTCAGACGGACCGAATTTTCACCATTCCGAACATCCTGAGCATGGCGCGCCTCGCAGGCGTACCCCTGTTCCTGTGGCTGATCCTGGCCGAGCACGACGGCTGGGCTCTTCTCGTCCTCATGCTCAGCGGGATCAGCGACTACCTCGACGGGAAGCTGGCACGGCGCTGGAACCAGATCAGCAACCTCGGCCGGGTGCTGGATCCCGCCGCGGACCGGCTCTACATCCTGTCCACCCTGTTCGGTCTCACGTACCGCGAGATCCTGCCGCTCTGGCTCACCGGAGCTCTGCTCGCGCGTGACCTGATGCTGCTGGTCAACGTCTGGATCCTGCGCCGGCACGGCTATCCGCCGCCGCAGGTGAACTTCCTCGGCAAGGCCGCGACCTTCAACCTGATGTACGCGTTCCCCTTCCTCCTGGTCAGCACTTGGTCGGGTTGGTTGGCCTGGATGGGGTCAGTTTTCGGATGGGCGTTCGCGGGATGGGGTACAACCCTCTATTGGTGGGCAGGAGTGCTTTACGTGGTACAAGTCCGCCGGCTGGTGAAGGCGGACGCCACGGCCGATTGAGCTCACTCGGCGCCTGACTGACGCGGGGGAGTGGTCCAGTCACCGTCCGGGACGGGTGAGGTCGGCGATACGCCGTCTCTCGAGGAGGACTCTTCCGACATGAAGGCCGTCGTGATGGCTGGTGGCGAAGGCACTCGGCTTCGCCCCATGACCTCAAGCATGCCCAAGCCGCTCCTGCCGGTGGCGAACCGGCCGATCATGGAGCACGTGCTCAGGCTGCTCAAGCGGCATGGGCTCAACGAAACCGTGGTCACCGTGCAGTTCCTGGCGTCGCTCGTCAGGAACTATTTCGGTGACGGCGAGGAGCTCGGAATGGAGCTCACCTATGCCAACGAGGAGAAGCCACTCGGCACCGCCGGCAGCGTGAAGAACGCCGAGGAGGCTCTGAAGGACGACACGTTCCTCGTCATCTCCGGCGACGCGCTCACGGACTTCGACCTGACCGACCTGATCCGTTTCCACAAGGAGAAGGGCGGACTCGTCACGGTGTGCCTCACCCGGGTGCCGAATCCGCTGGAATTCGGCATCACCATCGTGGACGAGGAAGGCAAGGTCGAGCGTTTCCTCGAGAAGCCGACCTGGGGCCAGGTGTTCTCGGACACCATCAACACCGGCATCTACGTCATGGAGCCGGAGATCTTCGACTACGTGGACGCGGACGTCTCGGTCGACTGGTCCGGTGACGTCTTCCCCCAGCTGATGAAGGAAGGCCGGCCCATCTACGGCTACGTCGCCGAGGGCTACTGGGAGGACGTCGGCACCCACGAGAGCTACGTCAAGGCCCAGGCCGACGTACTCGAGGGCCAGGTCCAGGTCGACATGGACGGCTTCGAGATCTCCCCCGGCGTGTGGATCGCGGAAGGGGCCGAGGTGAGCCCTGACGCGGTCCTGCGCGGACCGCTGTACATCGGGGACTACGCCAAGGTCGAAGCCGGCGTGGAGATCCGCGAGCACACCGTCGTCGGCTCGAACGTCGTCGTGAAGAGCGGTGCGTTCCTGCACAAGGCCGTCGTGCACGACAACGTGTACATCGGACCGCACAGCAATCTCCGCGGCTGTGTCATCGGCAAGAACACCGACATCATGCGGGCCTCCCGGATCGAGGACGGGGCCGTCATCGGCGACGAGTGCCTCGTCGGCGAGGAATCGATCATCCAGGGGAACGTGCGGGTCTACCCCTTCAAGACGATCGAAGCGGGCGCGTTCGTCAACACCTCGGTCATCTGGGAGTCCCGGGGGCAGGCACATCTGTTCGGTGCCCGTGGGGTCACCGGGATCCTGAACGTGGAGATCACCCCGGAGCTGGTGGTCCGGCTGGCCGGTGCCTACGCGACGACCCTGAAGAAGGGGGCGACGGTCACCACGGCCCGCGACCACTCCCGCGGCGCGCGAGCGCTCAAGCGGGCCGTGATCTCGGCGCTGCAGGCCAGCGCCATCAACGTCCGGGACCTGGAGAACGTACCGCTGCCCGTGGCGCGGCAGCAGACCGCGCGCGGAAGCGCCGGCGGGATCGTCCTGCGGACCTCGCCGGGAGTGCCGGACTCCGTCGACATCATGTTCCTCGACGAGCGCGGGGCGGACCTCTCCCTCCAGCAGCAGCGCAAGCTGGACCGGGTCTACGCGCGCCAGGAGTACCGGCGTGCCTTCCCCGGCGAGATCGGCGACCTGCAGTTCCCGGGAAGCGTCTTCGACGCCTACACCGGTTCGCTGCTGAGGCGCGTGGACACCACCGGGGTCGCCGACTCGGGGCTCAAGGTGGTCGTGGACGCCTCCAACGGCAGCGCCGGCCTGGTCCTGCCCAGCCTGCTGGGCCGGCTCGGGGTGGACGCCCTGACGGTGAACCCGGGACTCGACGAGTCCCGGCCCACCGAGAGCGCCGAATCCCGCCGGGCGGGGCTGGTGCGGCTCGGGGAGATCGTGGCCTCCTCGCGGGCCGCCTTCGGAGTGCGGTTCGACCCGGTGGGCGAGCGGATCTCCCTCGTGGACGAGCGCGGCCGGATCATCGAGGACGACCGGGCGCTGCTGGTGCTGCTCGATCTGGTGGCCGCCGAGAAGCGCAGCGGCAAGGTGGCGCTGCCGGTGACCACGACCCGGATCGCCGAGCAGGTGGCGGCGTACCACGGGACCCAGGTGGAGTGGACGACGACCTCTCCCGACGACCTGACCCGGGTGGGCCGGGCGGAGAACACCATCTTCGGTGGTGACGGGCGGGGCGGATTCATCGTCCCCGAGTTCAGCAGCGTGTTCGACGGCTCGGCCGCCTTCGTGCAGTTGATCGGGCTGGTGGCGCGGACGCAGCTCACGCTGAGCCAGATCGATGCCCGGATCCCGCGGGCGCACGTGCTCAAGCGGGACGTGCCGACCCCGTGGGCGGTGAAGGGGCTCGTCATGCGGCGGGTCGTGGAGGCGGCCGGGGACCGGCAGGTGGACACCACCGACGGGGTGCGGGTCGTGGAGGCCGACGGGCGATGGGCGCTGGTGCTGCCGGATCCGGCGGAGGCGGTCACCCACCTGTGGGCCGAAGGTCCCGACGACGCGTCCGCGCAGGCGCTGCTGGACGGCTGGGCCGCGGTGGTGGACGGCGCCGGGCACTGAGCGGCCCGTACAGGACGTAGGTCCGTACGGCAGGACGTAGGCCCGTACGGGACGTCGTAGGGCCGGAAGTCCGGTGGACCGGGCGGGGTGCAGACCCCGGCCGGTCCGCCGGACGTCCGCATTCGGTGGGAGCGGCGCCGACATGCGACGATGTGCGGCATGTCGCAGCCGCCCCACAACCGCAGTTCGGCACCTCCCGCGCGGCCGGACGCCTCCATGTCGCTGCTGACGCACGTGATGGACCACTCCCTCGACGAGGGCTACGCGGAGGCTTCGGCCCGTCGCGAGGCCGAGGGCACCTCCGGCCTGCCGCGGACCCTCAAGGCCAAACTGGGTCTCGCCGCCGGACTCGTGCTCGCCGCCAGTGTCGTCACCCTGGGCGCCGCCCAGGCGCGGGCCACCGCGCCGGTGCTGGCCAAGGAGCGTCAGGAACTGATCGACCGGGTCGACCGGGCCGACGCGCGCGCGGACGGTCTGGAGCGGCAGATCGAAGGGCTCCGGGACACCGTCGCCGCCCGGCAGCGCGAGGCGCTCAAGCAGCACGGCGGCGAACAGGGCCAGCTCGTGGCGCTGCTGTCCGGAGCCACCGAGGTGCAGGGGCCCGGGATCAAGCTGACGGTGGACGACGCGAAGGGCTCGACGTCCGGGAACGGCACCAAGCCGCGCGAGAGCGCCGGATTCTCGGACACCGGTCGGCTCCGCGACCGCGATATGCAGAAGATCGTCAACGGGCTGTGGCAGTCGGGGGCGGAAGCGATCTCGATCAACGGGCAGCGGCTGACGTCGCTCTCGGCGATCCGGGCCGCGGGTGACGCGATACTGGTCGACAACAGGCCGCTGGTGCCGCCGTACGAAGTACTGGCGATCGGCGACAAGAAGCGCCTCGGGACCGCCTTCCAGGACTCCGCGGACGGCCAGTACCTGCACGTGCTGCAGGAGAACTACGGCATCCGCTACTCCTTGTCGTCCGAGGCGGAGATGCGCCTTCCGGCCGCGTCGAGCCTGACCGTACGTACGGCTACAGCAGCAGAGCAGCAGAAGGGTGCATCGTGATCGCGGTACTGGGCCTCGTGGTCGGAGTGGTGGTCGGACTTCTCGTCCGGCCCGAAGTGCCGGCCGTGGTGGAGCCTTATCTGCCGATCGCCGTGGTCGCGGCGCTGGACGCGGTGTTCGGGGGCCTGCGCGCGATGCTGGACGGCATCTTCGTGGACAAGGTCTTCGTGGTGTCGTTCCTGTCGAACGTGGTCGTGGCGGCGCTGATCGTCTTCCTCGGCGACAAGCTGGGGGTCGGCTCGCAGCTGTCCACGGGTGTGGTCGTCGTCCTCGGCATCCGCATCTTCTCCAACGCCGCGGCCATCCGTCGGCACGTGTTCCGGGCGTGAGGCCGATGAGTACGAACGACACCCCGCCCGAGGAGCCCGGGGCCGCGGCACAGCGGCCGAAGGCGCAGCCTCCGCTGGAGCTGTCGGCCGGGCCCGTGCGCCACGAGCCCGGACCGGCGGACGAGGAGCGGGGACCGGAGCAGACAGCCCCCGAGCAGACCGGGCGGCAGCGGCTGGCGGCCGGTCTGTGGCCGCCGCGGGTGAGCCGTGCCCAACTGATCGTCGCGGTGCTGCTGTTCGTCCTGGGGCTCGGCCTGGCCATCCAGGTGCGGTCGAACAGCGACTCCAGCGCGCTGCGGGGCGCCCGCCAGGAGGACCTCGTACGGATCCTCGACGAGCTCGACGGGCGGACCAAGCGGCTGGAGGACGAGAAGCAGAAGCTCGACGACCAGCGCCGGGAGCTGGAGAGCAGCTCCAACCAGGCCGAGGAGGCCCGGAAGCAGACCGTGGAGAAGGAGCGCCAACTCGGGATCCTGGCCGGTACGGTGGCGGCGCAAGGGCCGGGCATCGTGCTGAAGATCACGGACCCCAAGGCCCAGGTGCAGTCGGACAAGCTGCTGGACACCCTCCAGGAGCTGCGGGCGGCCGGGGCCGAGGCGATCCAGATCAACGGGGTGCGGATCGTGGCGGACTCGTACTTCTCGGACGAGGAGGACGGGGTTGCCATCGACGGTAAGAAGATCACACAGCCCTACGAGTTCAAGGTGATCGGCAAGCCGCAGGATCTGGAGCCGGCGCTCAACATTCCCGGTGGCGTCGTCCAGTCGCTGGAGAAGGAGCAGGCCGTCGTCAGCGTCACACGTCCGGCGAAGATCGTTGTGGATGCCTTGCGGGCTGCGAAGCAGCCTGACTACGCTCGGTCGTCATCGTCGTGATGCGGGAGGCGCGGGAGACGGGCTCACGCGGGCGAATGCCTGCGGGGGGTCGACGCA
Organism: Streptomyces sp. NPDC104226; assembly: GCF_055584085.1. Lineage (NCBI taxonomy): Bacteria > Bacillati > Actinomycetota > Actinomycetes > Kitasatosporales > Streptomycetaceae > Streptomyces > Streptomyces sp. NPDC104226. The sequence continues at coordinate 245,084 of NZ_JBVJMS010000014.1, read as the reverse complement.
CCGAAGTCGCGGTGTGTGGTGGAAACTGTCTGATGGTTACGGACGTTGTAAGTATGTCCGGGTCGGCAGGTGTTGCATTCGGAGTTCGTCCTGCCCCACGGGCGGGTCTGTTTCGGTCAAGGGGAATCGCCCGTGAAGTTGTTTGAGAAGTTGTTCGGCAAGAAGAACCGCGAGGAAAGCGGTGCGGCCAGGCACCGCGCGGGGCATGGGGACGTGGAAGGGCAGGGCGACCGGCCGCTCTTCCGCGACGAGGTCGCCGGGGCGGGTGACATTTCGGGCGCGCACGGCGCGTCGGCTGTTGACCCTGCCGGTACCGGACGCATAGGTTTCGGTGAACCATCAACCTCAAGTACGGGTGGAGGGTTTGCACCCGACCCGTATGCCACCAATGCCTCCGCGGGGCAGCCGCGGCGCGAGGAGCCGTCCATGTCGGCCGAGCAGATTTGCAGCAGGTGCGGGCACCGCAGCGATGCGGCGAGCCGGTTCTGCTCCAACTGCGGGGCGCCGCTGCGGGCGGGTCTGACGCCGGAGCGTGCCTCGGAGACCACGTCCACCATCTCGATCTCGGGCCTGGAGGCCTACGAGGCCGAGGTGTCGGGACAGACGCACGTGTCGTCCTCGCTGTCCCCCGAGGCCCAGGCCGCGGTGGAAGCGCTGCCCCCGGGTTCCGCCCTGCTGATCGTGCGGCGCGGCCCGAACTCCGGCAGCCGGTTCCTCCTGGACGGCGAGCTGACGACGGCCGGCCGGCACCCGCAGAGCGACATCTTCCTGGACGACGTCACCGTCTCCCGGCGCCATGTCGAGTTCCGCAGGAGCCACGACGGTTTCACCGTCTCCGACGTCGGCAGCCTCAACGGCACGTACGTGAACCGTGAACCGATCGACTCCGTCGCCCTGCACAACGGCGACGAGGTGCAGATCGGCAAGTACCGGCTGGTCTTCTACGCGAGCCTGCGGGGGCACTGACCCTTCAAGGGAAGGTCCCATGCTGCGTATCCCGGCAGGCGGTGCCGCCAAGAGCGGCACCGCCACCGCCGCCTCCTCGGGCGTGCGGCTGGTGAGCATCGGCACGGTGCTCACGATGCTGCGTGACGAGTTCCCCGAAGTCACGATCTCGAAGATCCGTTTCCTGGAAGCGGAAGGGCTCGTCGAGCCCCGGCGCACACCTTCCGGATATCGCAAGTTCAGCACCGACGACGTGGAGCGCCTCGCCCACGTCCTCCGGCTCCAGCGCGACCACTACCTCCCGTTGAAGGTCATCCGCGAGCAGCTCGACGCGCTCGCGCGGGGGGAGCAGATCCGCATCCCGGCGCCCACGGCGCACGGGGACGCCGTCGACCCCACGAGCCCCGTCGCCCTCTACGGCGAGGTGGGCCGGGAACGTCCGACCGTGGCCCGGGTGGGCCGGGCCGAGCTGATGGCCGCGGCGGAGGTGGACGAGGTCCAGCTCGTGGAGTGGGAGTCGTACGGGCTCCTCGCGGAGGCGCCCGGCGGCGGTTTCGACGCCGAGGCCGTCACCGTGGCCCGTCTGGTGGCCGATCTCGGCCGATTCGGTCTGGAGCCGCGGCACCTGCGGGCGATGAAGGCCGCCGCCGACCGGGAGGCCGGTCTGGTGGAGCAGGTGGTCTCGCCGCTGCGCCGGCACCGCAATCCGCAGACCAGGGCCCATGCGGAGGCCACCATGAAGGAGATCGCGGGGCTCTCCGTACGGCTGCACGAGGCCCTCGTACAGACTGCTCTCGGGGTGCGGCTGCACTGATTCCGAGGGCGATCCCGCGGGGGTTTCGGGCCGACTTCGGCCGACTTCGGAGGAGCTTCGGGGCAGGCTTGGGGGAGCCCGACTACCCAAACCTGCCGGGCAGGTCCTAGGGTTGCTGTGTGAACGAGCTCGACGTTGTGGGTGTCCGGGTGGAAATGCCCTCGAACCAACCGATCGTGCTCCTGCGTGAAGTGGGAGGCGACCGGTACCTCCCCATCTGGATCGGACCAGGGGAGGCGACCGCCATTGCCTTCGCGCAGCAGGGCATGGCCCCTGCCCGGCCGCTGACGCACGACCTTTTCAAGGACGTGCTGGAGGCGATCGGCGAGGAGCTCACCGAGGTCCGGATCACGGATCTGCGGGAGGGCGTTTTCTACGCGGAGCTCGTCTTCGCCAGTGGAGTCGAGGTGAGCGCGCGGCCATCCGATGCCATAGCGCTCGCCCTGCGGACCGGGACGCCGATCTTCGGCAGCGACGGCGTGCTCGACGACGCCGGAATCGCGATCCCGGACGAGCAGGAGGACGAGGTGGAGAAGTTCCGCGAGTTCCTCGACCAGATCTCGCCAGAGGACTTCGGCACCGGCCCGCAGTGAGGCGCGGGTCGCGCCGTCCTCCCGGATATTTCAGCCCATTCGAGTAGCCTTTCCCCGCAACGAGGTACGGGAAACCACTCTCAGGGTGATTATCACTCGGCGTGCCGAGTGTGGCGATCGTTGACGCACCCCCGGTGACTGCCTACCTTCGAGATGGCAGGTCAAGGACGGAGGGTCGGCGTGAGAGTCACGGGCGACGGTATGACCGGGGGCATCCCCGCACGGAGTGACGGTGGGCCGTACCCGCTGCACGGTGGTGCGGTGAGCTCCGCGCGCCGTCAGCCGGAGCCCGCGCGGGTCGGTTCGGTGGGACCGGTGGGGTCGGTCGAGTCGGTGGGTGGCGAGTCCGCACCCGAGCAGGTCGGATACCGGGGGCCGACGGCGTGTGCCGCGGCCGGCATCACGTACCGGCAGCTCGACTACTGGGCCCGCACCGGGCTGGTGGAGCCCACGGTGCGCCCCGCTTACGGCTCGGGGACGCAGCGCCTCTACAGCTTCCGGGACGTGGTCGTCCTCAAGATCGTGAAGCGCTTCCTGGACACCGGGGTGGCGCTGCAGAACATCCGCACCGCCGTACAGCACCTGCGTGACCGGGGTTTCTCGGACCTGGAGCGGATGACGCTGATGAGCGACGGCGCCACCGTGTACGAGTGCACCTCGCCCGATCAGGTCGTCAGCCTGCTCCAGGGCGGCCAGGGTGTCTTCGGGATCGCCGTGGGCGTGGTCTGGCGCGATGTCGAGAACGCCCTGTCGCAGCTGCACGGGGAACGCGTGGACACGGGCGAGACGGTCGTCGGGCACAACCCGGCCGACGAGCTGGCCGCCCGGAGGAACCGGGCCGTCTGAGACCGGCCCCCTTGGCCGGTCGGCCGGTCGCTCGGGTGGCCGGCCCTCCGGGCCGGCTGCGCGGCCGCGGCGGTGGGCCGATTGTCAGTGGTGTAGGGCAGCATCGGAGCTGTGAGATCCGCGCCGACCATCCTGCACCTGGACATGGACGCCTTCTACGCCTCCGTGGAGCAGGCGTCGAAGCCGAGCCTGCGCGGCAAGGCCGTCATCGTCGGCGGGCTCGGGCCGCGCGGGGTCGTCGCCACCGCCTCCTACGAGGCCAGGCGCTTCGGAGTGCACTCGGCCATGCCGATGGCCCAGGCGCGGCGGCTCTGCCCGAACGGCGCGTGCCTGATCCCGCGCTTCAGCCTGTACCGCGAGGTCAGCGACACGGTCATGGCCTTGCTCCGGGAACTGTCCCCCCTCGTGGAGCCGCTCAGCCTGGACGAGGCCTTCGTGGACCTGGAGGCGGGGGGCGTCGCCTTCGACGCGGAGGCCGCGCGGGCCGTCGGTGAGCGGCTCAGGGCCGACATCGCCGCCGTGACGGGGCTGAGCGGGTCGGTGGGGCTCGCGGGGTCCAAGATGCTGGCCAAGGTCGCCTCCGAGGAGGCCAAGCCGGCCGGACTGCTGCTGATCGAGGTGGGCACGGAGCGGGCGCACCTCGCCCCGATGTCGGTACGGACCCTGCCCGGGGTGGGGCCGGCCACGGGGGAGCACCTGCGGCGGGCCGGAATCACGACGGTGGGGGAGCTGGCGGAGGCCGGCGAGGACGAGCTGGTCCGGATGGTGGGCCGCTCGCACGGGGTCGGGCTGTACCGGATGGCGCTGGGCGTGGACGAGCGGCCGGTGGTCGCCGAACGCGATGCGAAGTCCGTCTCCGTGGAGGACACCTTCGACGTCGACCTGCACGACCGGGTGCGGATCCGCACCGAGGTGCAGCGGCTCGCGGACCGGTGCGTGGAGCGGCTGCGGGGGTCGGGGCACTCCGGGCGGACGATCGTGCTCAAGGTCCGGCGGTACGACTTCTCCACGCTGACCCGCTCGGAGACCCTGCGGGGGCCCACGGACGACCCCGCGGTGGTCCGGGAGGCGGCGGCGCGGCTGCTGGAGGCCGTGGACACCACGGGCGGGGTGCGGCTGCTGGGGGTGGGTGTCACGGGGCTGGCGGATTACACCCAGGAGGACCTGTTCGCTTTCGCCGATGCGATGGCTGCGCGGGCCGGGGTGGGGGCGGAGTCGGACGGGGGGTCCGGGCCGGGTGCGGAGCCGGGGCCGGCTGCGGAGCCGGGGCCGGCTGCGGGTGCGGGTGCGGATCGTGGCGAGGAGGCTGCGTCGTTCGCCGGGGGCGTGGTCGAGGCTGACGGGGGTCGGGCGGGCCATGCTCCGGGTGCGGGTGCGGGTGCGGGGCATGGGCCGGGCCAGGACGAGGGCGCCGGGCAGAGGCAGGGGGCACAGCAGGGCCCGGCGCAGGCCCCTGGGCAGGCGCAGGGTGCTGCGGTAGCGATGGCTGAGTCCCCGGGCCCGGGACAGGGTTCTGCGGTAGCGCTGACCGAAGCCGCGGGCGAGGGGCACGGCGCTGGGGCGGGGCTTGTGGAGAGTGCCGGGGAGGACCGGGCCGCCCAGGAGAGGCCGGGCGCTGGGCGCCGGCTTGCGGAGAGTGCCGTGGAGGACGGGGCATCCCGTGAGGCCCAGGGCCAGGAGCCGGGCCCGGGTGCTGGGTCCGAGTGGGTGGCGCGTGCAGGGGAGGACGGGGCGTCCCGCGAGGGGTCGGGCGAGGGTGCTGGGTCCGGGGAGGTGGCGTGTGACGGGGAGGGGCGGGCATTCCGTGAGGGCCAGGAGCCGGGCCCGGGTGCTGGGTCCGGGAAGGTGGCGCGGGACGGGGAGGGGAGGGTGTCTCGCGAGGGTCTGGGCGAGGGGGCTGGGGCCGGGGCGGTGGAGAGTGCCGGGCAGGGGTCCCGTGAGGGCCACGATCAGGGGCCGGGCCTTGTTCAGGGGCGGGGGGCCGGGCGCTCGGAGGGTGGTGAGCGGTTGTGGGTGGCCGGGAGTGATGCGCGGCATGCGGTGTACGGGCCCGGATGGGTGCAGGGCAGCGGGGTCGGGCGGGTGACCGTACGGTTCGAGCAGCCCGGATCCGAGCCGGGCCGGGTGCGCACGTTCCTGGTGGACGATCCCGAGCTGGAGCCGTCCGATCCGCTGCCGCTGGTGGGGAACCGGGCCGTGGGGGTCGGGGGCGCGGCGGCCCCGTAGGAGCCTGAACGGCTGCGGACGCGGGCAGGGACGCCGTGCTTGGCCGGCACGCGCCTGTGCCCCGGAGCCGTTGTCTGGGGCTGATGCCCCGGGCCCGTTGCCCGGGCTGCCTCCGCCGTCCTCGCCCGGCCGCCTCCTGCGTACGGGATGGGCGCCATCGGCGGGGCGCGGAAGTGCTGGACCGGCCGGGGCCGGGAAGTGGAGAACCTCCCGGCTGACCGGCCGCCGCGGTCATCGGTGCCGCCGGGCACTCGTTGCCCTGCTGGCCGCAGGAGCGGGTCGGGGTCAGGGGGTGTCGGGGGACGCGTGGCCGAAGTCGTGGTGGAAGTCGGAGGGCAGGGCCAGGTCCAGGCCGTAGTGGTGGTAGAGCTGCAGCTCCTGTTCGGGGGAGAGGTGGCGGCCGACACCGAAGTCGGGGGCGTCCCTGATGAGGGAGCGTTCGAAGGGCACGCGCAGGGTGTCGCCCACCATCTCGCTGGGCTCCAGCGGGACGAAGGCGTCCCGGCTGAAGAGTCCGGTGCGTACGGCGGCCCATTCCGGGACGCCCGTGGCATCGTCGAGGTAGACCTCGTCGACGGTGCCGATCTTGGTGCCATTGCGGTCGAACGCCTTGCGGCCGATCAGGCTGCGGGGATCGATGTCGGTCTGCACGGTCCGGTCCCTCCATTGGGCGCAACTCCTCCGTAATGACTACAAAAGTGCATTTCCGGAGAGGGGGCCACTCGAGGGAGGCCCGCAGATCCTCGCTGGTAGGCTGGGTGATGGCTGTTGACCCTGTGCGGGAGAGTCCTCCGAATGAGTGAGACGGAGGCGCCGAAGGAGCAAATCCTCCCCGGAATCTCTCAGGCATACGTACCGCACGTGGTGAGGCCACTCTGGAAAGCAGGAGCGGGGTCCCGGGCGCGCAGTGCCGGTCCCTCTCCTCACCGACGGTGAAAGCCGGACCCCGTGGGCGACCCCCGCGCGGCCCGGTGAAGCTCTCAGGTTGTGATGACAGAGGGGGAGGCCGTCCGGGTGCCCGCGCCGTGGTGCCCCTCGCAGGTCGTACGACCCAGGAGGCCTCCGTACATGACCGCCAACCGCATTCCGCTCTCCCAGCTGGAGCGAGGCATCCCCTTCGAGCAGCGCCACATCGGCCCGGACGCCGAGGCGCAGGCGAAGATGCTCGCCCATGTGGGCTACGGCTCGCTGGACGAGCTCACCGCTGCCGCGGTGCCGGATGTGATCAAGACCACCGCCGCGCTGAACCTGCCCGAGGCGCGGACCGAGGCCGAGGTGCTCGCCGAGCTGCGTGAGCTCGCGGACCGCAACCAGGTGCTGTCGTCGATGATCGGTCTCGGCTACTACGGGACCTTCACGCCGCCGGTGATCCTGCGCAACGTCATGGAGAACCCGGCCTGGTACACGGCGTACACGCCCTACCAGCCGGAGATCTCCCAGGGCCGCCTCGAAGCCCTGCTGAACTTCCAGACCGTCGTCGCCGAGCTGACCGGCCTGCCGACCTCCGGTGCCTCCCTGCTCGACGAGGGCACGGCTGCCGCCGAGGCCATGACCCTGGCCCGCCGCGTGGGCAAGGCCAAGGGCAACGTCTTCCTCGTCGACGCCGACGCGCTGCCGCAGACCATCGCGGTGATCCAGACCCGCGCCGAGCCGATCGGCATCGACGTGGTCGTCGCCGACCTGTCCGGGGGGATCCCGGCCGAGATCGCCGAGCGCGGTGTCTACGGCGTGCTCCTGCAGTACCCGGGTGCCTCCGGCGCCGTGCGGGAGATCAAGCCGGTCATCGAGCAGGCGCACGCGCTCGGCGCGATCGTCGCCGTCTCCGCCGACCTCCTCGCCCTGACGCTGCTGACCTCGCCGGGCGAGCTGGGCGCGGACATCGCCGTCGGCACCACCCAGCGCTTCGGCGTCCCGATGGGCTTCGGCGGCCCGCACGCCGGCTACATGGCCGTCCAGGCCAAGCACGCCCGCTCGCTGCCCGGCCGCCTCGTCGGCGTCTCCGTGGACGCGGACGGCAACAAGGCGTACCGCCTGGCGCTGCAGACCCGTGAGCAGCACATCCGCCGTGAGAAGGCCACCAGCAACATCTGCACCGCGCAGGTGCTGCTCGCCGTCATGGCCGGCATGTACGCCGTCTACCACGGCCCCGACGGGCTGCGGACGATCGCCCGTCGGACGCACCGCTACGCCGCCCTGCTCGCGGCCGGTCTGACGGCCGGCGGGGTCGAGGTCGTGCACGGCTCGTACTTCGACACCCTCACCGTCCGGGTGCCGGGCCGGGCCGCCGAGGTCGTGGCCGCCGCCCGCGAGGGTGGCGTCAACCTCTTCCAGGTCGATGCCGACCTGGTCTCCCTGGCCTGTGACGAGACGACCCTGCGCGCCGACGTGGAGGCCGTCTGGGCGGCCTTCGGCGTCACCGCGGACATCGAGGCGCTGGACGCCGCCACCGCCGACGCGCTGCCCGAGGGGCTGCTGCGCGAGGACGCGTACCTGACCCACCCGGTGTTCCACCAGCACCGCTCCGAGACCGCGATGCTGCGCTACCTGCGCAAGCTCTCGGACAAGGACTACGCGCTGGACCGCGGCATGATCCCGCTGGGCTCCTGCACCATGAAGCTCAACGCGACCACCGAAATGGAATCGGTCACCTGGCCGGAATTCGGCCAGTTGCACCCGTTCGCCCCGGTCGGGCAGGCCGAGGGGTACCTCACGCTCATCACCGAGCTGGAGGAACGTCTCTGCGAGGTCACCGGCTACGACAAGGTCTCCATTCAGCCGAATGCCGGCTCCCAGGGTGAGCTCGCCGGCCTGCTGGCCGTCCGCGCCTACCACCGGGCGAACGGCGACGAGCAGCGCACCGTCTGCCTCATCCCGTCCTCCGCGCACGGCACCAACGCGGCGAGCGCCGTGATGGCCGGCATGAAGGTCGTCGTCGTCAAGACCGGCGACGACGGCGAGGTGGACACGGACGACCTGCGCGCCAAGATCGAGCAGTACCGCGACGAGCTCGCCGTGCTGATGATCACGTACCCCTCCACGCACGGTGTGTTCGAGGAGCACGTCGCCGACATCTGCGCCCAGGTGCACGACGCCGGCGGCCAGGTCTACGTGGACGGCGCCAACCTCAACGCCCTGGTGGGCCTGGCCAAGCCGGGTCACTTCGGCGGCGACGTCTCGCACCTGAACCTGCACAAGACCTTCTGCATCCCGCACGGCGGCGGCGGTCCGGGCGTCGGCCCGGTCGGTGTCCGTGCGCACCTGGCTCCGTACCTGCCCAACCACCCGCTCCAGCCGACCGCCGGTCCGGAGACGGGCGTCGGCCCGATCTCGGCCGCTCCGTGGGGCTCGGCGGGCATCCTGCCGATCTCCTGGTCGTACGTGCGCCTGATGGGCGGCGAGGGCCTCAAGCGCGCCACCCAGGTGGCGGTGCTCGGCGCCAACTACATCGCCAAGCGCCTGGAGCCGCACTACCCGGTGCTCTACACCGGCCCGGGCAACCTGGTCGCGCACGAGTGCATCATCGACATGCGCCCCCTGTCCAAGGCGACGGGCGTGAGCATCGACGACATCGCCAAGCGCCTGATCGACTACGGGTTCCACGCGCCGACCATGTCCTTCCCGGTCGCCGGCACGCTCATGATCGAGCCGACGGAGTCCGAGGACCTCGCCGAGATCGACCGCTTCTGCGACGCGATGATCGCCATCCGCGCCGAGATCGAGCGGGTCGCGGGCGGCGAGTGGCCGGTGGACGACAACCCGCTGGCCAACTCCCCGCACACGGCGGCGGCCCTGGGCGGCGAGTGGAACCACCCGTACACCCGCGACGAGGCCGTCTTCCCCGGTGGGGTGTCGGCCGCGGAGAAGTACTGGCCGCCGGTGCGCCGCATCGACGGTGCCTTCGGTGACCGGAACCTGGTGTGTTCCTGCCCGCCGCTGGACGAGTACGACAACTGATGCGGTGACATGACGAAGGGGCCGGTCCGGGAGTTCGCTCTCCTGGGCCGGCCCCTTTCGTTTCCGTCGTCGGCTAGGCCGCCTTCATCACCTGCGTCGCCGCGAGCCGGCGGTGCGGGGCGATGATCCGGCCGTCCGGCAGCAGCTCACCGGTGTCCTCGAACAGCAGGACGCCGTTGCACAGCAGGCTCCAGCCCTGTTCCGGGTGAACGGCCACGGGGTGTGCGGCCTCCCGGTCGGCGGAGTCGGCGGACGGGCATGCTGGCTTGTGCTGGCACATGGATGCGTTCTTTCGCTGCGGTGTGGTCTGTGTGCTGCGGCTCGGTGCGTTGTGCGCGTGGTTCATGGCCGCCCCCCGTATCAACGACTTGGCTCGGTCAGAGCCCCCAGTGTTCCCCCATGGCGCGGTGTCCGGAGGGATTTCCCGGCAGCTGTCCTCATAGATTGATGACGCATCACCCGTGCGGGCGGTTCAGCTCAACTCCCCTGTCATTTCGGATGGTTACCCGGTGGCCCGAGTGGGCTAGGCCGAATGGGCAGAACCGGCCAGGGGCCGGGTCAGGCGGCCGGTGCGGCCATGGAAGGCGGTACCGGGGGAGCCGTCGGCGTGAGCCGGTGGGTCAGTACGGGGAGCAGTTCGGACACGGGGTGCGGGCGGTAGGCGGCGATGCCGGGCGGGGCGGGTGCCAGGGGGACCAGGAGGTCGGCGGCGGCCGGCAGGCCGGCGGAGGCGTCGGCGCCCACCGATCCGTGCAGCCACAGGGTCAGCATGTACAGCTCCGGTACGGACAGCAGGCGCGGCTGGTAGTTCTTGCCGAGCGACTCGGCCTGGCGCAGCGCGCGTTCGGTGGCGGCGACGTAGGGGCCCTCGAAGAAGTGGGAGAAGGCCCAACCGTCCGGGGTCAGCCGGGTGTCGGCCGCCGCGACGTAGCGGTCCCCGCTGCGGATCAGGAACCGCCAGCCGGTCAGCCGGGTACGCGGCGGCCTGCCGCCGGCGGTCAGGCCCGAGATGTGCAGCCGGTCCAAGACGTGTACGGGCAGTGGCAGTTCGGCGGTCATCGGCCCCTGGAGGGAGCGCAGGGCCGGGGTGTGCGCCTCATGGACGGCGGTGGGGGAGCCGAGGGCCGCGAGGACGCTGCGCAGGGCGGGCGCGGGAGCCGGAGGGACGTGCAGCGGCATGGTGGGTCGCCTCTCGCTTGGGAGACCTGTGGAACGGGGCGGGTACGGGGTGCGGACGACGCTGTCGCATTCTGGGGTCAGAGGGGGGCTGAGGGGCAATGGCCGCGCGCCAACTCTCTGCCTCGCATGCGGAGTTTATCTGACATGTGTTCACGCAGTGTTTCGGCTAGCTGTCCCGCCTATTTCCGACAAGGCGGATACCGGTCCCGCTGACGTGGCATTCATGCCGGGTGCGCGCAAAATTTCCGCGCTGACCTCGGAGGTTACCGGATGGGGGCTCGGCTGAAAAGCATCGGTTATCGATAACCGGCAAAGTCAACGGTGTATTTGCAGAATCGTGCTTGCCAGGTGAATGTGCCAAAGCGCCCGTCGGCCAAACCGGCGCGCGCTCCCCGCCAGTCGCACCCCTTCCGCGTTATCGATCACGCCGCCGGGGCATCATCGACCGTAACGCGCGCCCGGGCGGGGGATCCACTGCCCACCGGCCGGGCCCAGTCGAGGAGGGACGCTCCGATGGGGGAGAAGGTCGTGGCGGGCGGATTCGACCTGTCCGATCGGCAAAGGTACCGGAGGAAGCTTCACGAGTGCCTGGAGGTACTGGAGCGACTTCTGGAGGAGAAGAGGTTCGATCGCCCCAAGAACATGATGGGGCTGGAGATCGAGTTGAATCTCGCGGGTGCCGACGGGTTGCCGAGAATGGTGAATGCGCAGGTCCTCGAGCGTATTGCGAGCAACGATTTCCAAACCGAACTGGGAATGTTCAACCTGGAGGTGAACGTACTTCCGCACCGGCTCGGCGGCCGGGTATTCGACCAGCTCGCCGAGGAACTGAGTGCGGGTCTCGGCTACGCCCACCGGCAGGCGCTGGAGGTCGACGCCGGGGTGGTCATGATCGGAATTCTGCCGACGATCTCCCGCACCGACCTGGTCACCGCCAACCTCTCGGCGGTGGACCGCTACTCACTGCTCAACGAGCAGATCCTGATGATGCGGGGAGAGGACTTCGTCCTCGACATCGAGGGAGTCGAGCGGCTCACCTGGACCTCCGGGTCGATCGTGCCGGAGGCCGCCTGCACCTCCGTACAACTGCACCTGCAGGTGACCCCGGCACGCTTCGCGGACGTGTGGAACGCGGCCCAGGCGGTGGCGGCCGTACAGATAGCCGTCGGCGCCAACTCGCCCTTCCTGTTCGGGCGGGAGCTGTGGCGGGAGTCGCGGCCGCCGCTCTTCCAGCAGGCCACCGACACCCGGCCGCCCGAGCTCCAGGCGCAGGGGGTGCGCCCGCGCACCTGGTTCGGCGAGCGGTGGGTGGACTCGGCGTACGAGCTCTTCGCCGAGAACATCCGCTACTTCCCGGCCCTGCTGCCGATCTGCGACGAGGAGGAGCCGCTGCGGGTCCACGCCGAGGGCGGGGTGCCGAGCCTGCAGGAGCTGGTGCTGCACAACGGCACCGTCTACCGCTGGAACCGGCCCGTCTACGGGGTCGCCGACGGGGTGCCGCACCTGCGCGTCGAGAACAGGGTGCTGCCCGCCGGCCCGACGGTGGCCGACGTCGTCGCCAACGCCGCCTTCTACTACGGGCTCGTACGGACCCTCGCGGACGAGCAGCGCCCCGTGTGGAGCCGGCTGCCCTTCGCGGAGGCGGAGGCCAACTTCGACGCGGCCTGCCGCTACGGCATCGACGCCCGGCTGCGCTGGCCGCGCCGGGGCCGGGGCGGGGGACTGGCGAGCGTGCCCGCGGTCCGGCTGGTGCTGGAGGAACTGCTGCCGATGGCGGCCGCCGGACTGGACGCGTGGGGCATCGAGCCCGCCGACCGGGACCACTACCTCGGCATCATCGAGGAGCGGTGCCGGCGCCGGGTGAACGGCGCCACCTGGCAGGTGGACACGTACCACCGGGCGCTCGCGGGCGGCCTGGAGCGGGACGCGGCGCTCGCCGCGACCACGCGCCGCTACAGCGAGCTGAGTCACCGGGGCGATCCCGTGCACACCTGGCCGGCGGGCCTGGGGGGTGGCGCCGCGGGGGCCGGAGCGGCGGACGTGGACTGATCCCGGGGTCCGGCGCCGTCGTGTGTCGTCCCGTCCGGTCCCGTCCGGTGATCCCCTTGGCCCGTGGAGGAGGCAGTATGGGGTGATCGGGGCGGGACGCCCCGCGGGATGTCGCAGCGGTGGCGGGACGGGAGACGGGCGTGCGGACGGAGCCGGAACCGGAGGTCGGGGAGCTCGAACTCGGCGGGCGTGCGAGCGAGCGCAGGATGCTGCGCTCCGAGACGCTGCTCGTGCTCGCGCTGTCCCTGGGCGCGAGCGGGGTCTCGGCGCTGATCAGCTTCATCGGTTCGCTGACCAAGCCGGGCGGGCTCAAGGACCAGGCCGCCACGCTCAACGGTTCGTACGCCCCCGGCCGGCCCTGGCTGGACCTGGCCTGGCAGCTGTTCGGCATCGCGAGCGCGCTCGTCCCCGTCCTGCTCGTCGCCCACCTGCTGACCCGTGAGGGTGCGCCCGGGCTGAAGGTGCTGGGCTTCGACCGCACCCGGCCCTGGTGGGACCTGGGCCGGGGCGCGCTCGTCGCCGCCTGCATCGGCAGTGCGGGGCTGGCCTTCTACCTGGGGGCGCGGGCGACCGGCTTCAACCTCACGGTGGTGCCGGAGGCGCTGCCCGACGTGTGGTGGAAGTTCCCCGTGCTGATCCTCTCCGCGGTGCAGAACTCCGTGGTGGAGGAGGTCATCGTGCTGGCCTACCTGCTGCGCAGGCTCGGCCAGCTCGGCTGGTCGCCGATGGCCGCGCTGGTGGCCAGCTCCGTGCTCCGCGGCTCGTACCACCTCTACCAGGGCATCGGCGGCTTCATCGGCAACGTGGTGATGGGCGTCGTCTTCGTCCTCGCCTACCGGCACTGGGGCCGGGTGGGCCCGCTGGTCGTCGCGCACGCGCTGCTCGACATCGTGGCCTTCGGCGGATACGCCCTGCTGGCGGGCAAGGTGGGCTGGCTGCCCACGCCGTAGGCGGCCGGCGGCCGGGGCGGCCTGGCTGTACGGTCGCCCGGCCCTTACGGTGCGGTGAGCAGCTCGCCGTCGAGGACCGTGACCGCGCGCCCGATCAGCAGCGTACGGTCGCCCTGCAGCCGGACCCGGACGAGGCCCGTGCGGGCTCCGCCCTGGAGGCCGACCAGCTCCGTGCGGCCCAGCCGCTGTGCCCAGAAGGGGGCCAGCGCGGTGTGGGCGCTGCCGGTGACCGGGTCCTCGTCGATGCCGACCGCGGGGAAGAAGCCGCGCGAGACGAAGTCGTAGCCGCGGGAGGGGTCCTCGGCCGGCGCGGTCACGATGACCCCGCGCCGGGCATAGCCGCGCAGGGCGGCATGGTCCGGCGTGAGCTCCCGTACGGTCCGCTCGTCGGCCAGCTCCACCACGAGGTCCCCGATGTGCTCGGAGGTGTCGTGGACCGACTTGGCTGTGGCGCCCAGTGCGCGCTCCACGGCGGCGTCCGGCTCTACCTCCGTCAGGGAAGAGGTCGGGAAGTCCATGACCAGCGTCCCGTCCTCGGCGGCGGTGACCTTCAGGATGCCGCAGCGCGCCGAGAAGCGGACCGTCCCCGTGGCCAGGCCGCTGGTGGCCAGGACGTGGGCGGTGGCCAGGGTCGCGTGGCCGCACATGTCGACCTCCGCGGCCGGGGTGAACCAGCGCAGCGCCCAGTCCGCCTCGCCGCCGGGCGGGAGGGGGTGGGCGAAGGCGGTCTCGGAGAGGTTGACCTCGGCGGCGACCTGCTGGAGCCAGGCGTCCCGGGGGAACCCGTCCTCGAGGAGCAGGACCCCGGCGGGGTTGCCGCCGAAGGGGCGGTCGGTGAAGGCGTCGACGATTCGGATGCGCATGCCTTCGACCGTAGGGACGCGGCGGAGCCGGCTGCAAAGGCCAATTCGGGAGGACTGGACTGGTCGCCGCCGGTGGCAGTCAGAACCGTCCCGTACCGGGGCGCACGGGCAGAGCCAGAACGCGGGCGAGGGCCCCGGCCAGCGGAACGGAGTGGCCGGGCAGCTGCTCGGCGATCCAGCCCGTCGCGGCCGCGAGAAACTCGGTCAGGTCGCGCTCGACGCCGACGAGCAGACGGGGGAGCTCGGAGGCCGGCACGTCGAGCAGGTGCCCGTCGGGCCCGCCGGCCGGCAGGCTGCGGGCGACTCTTCGACACGCCCCCGGGCCGAGAAGTCGGCCGGTCAGAGCAGGTCGGGGCTGGGGTCGAACAAGGGGTCGAGCGGATCACCCTCGTACCCGACGACTAGGCAGGCCACAGCGACGGGGCCCTGGGAGAGTTCTACGAGTCGGGCCAGAACCTCCGACTCGGACGGCAGTCCGGCCGGATCGAGACCGAGCGCCCGGGCCGCGAGGTCGCGGCGCCGGTCGAGGTCGGGTACGTCCTCCCGGTACTCGTCGGCAATCGCCTGGAGGCGTCCGGGTGTCTGCCCGGGGGCATCGCGCCACCACGGTGCCACCAGGCAAAGCCGCATCAGCTCCGGCAGTCCGATGGCGAGCGGTCCGGCCTCACCGTCGAGGCTCACGTACACCACTGGGCGTTCCTCGCCGCCCTCGCCGACGAAGCAGAACGCGTCCCCGGAACCCGCCCGGGCGAACTGTTCCAGTCGAGCCCCGGAGTCGAGCCGGACGCCGTCCTCCAGCAGCCAGTCGGCCGGATCCGTTGCGTCGAGGTCCGCGACGCCGGCAAAGAAGTCGACGACCGCTGCTTCGGCAGCCAGAAGAGGCAGCAACTCGCCGGAGAGGGTGGGCACGCCAGCTGATGCTTCTGATCCGTTCACCCGGCAACCGTAACCAAGGCCTCCGACACCGCCGGCCTCGACCGTTCCGGGAGGCAGGTTCTGATCGGCTGGGCTGCAGGTGAGGAAATCGTTCGCTGTCCGGGGTGGTCGGTTCTAGCCTGCGTCGCGTGATGACGGCTGAAGACGTGGTGTCCGTCCTGACTCTGCTGCGACGGGCAGGGGTGGATGTCTGGATCGGTGGGGGATGGGGGATCGATACTCTGGTCGGCGAGCAGACCCGGGACCATCGCGACCTGGACCTGATGCATCGGCAAGAGCAGGAAGCCGACGTGGTGGCTGCTCTCCGTGGGGCGGGTTTCGTGGAGAGCCTGAGCTGGAGGCCCGTCCGGTTCGTCGTGACGGCTCCGGACGGCCGAGAGATCGACCTTCATCCCCTCGTCTTCGGAGGCGACGGCTCGGCGGTGCAGGTGTCACTCGAACCGGAGCGGCCTTTCGTCTATCCCGCCTCGTGCTTCGTGACGGGCACGGTCGAGGGGACGGCTGTCCCCTGCCTGTCCGCCGAGCAGCAGGTCTCCTTCCATCAGGGGTACGAGCCCAGGGGCCGCGATCGGCATGACATGGCTCAACTCCGCCGGGTCTTCGGGATCGCCACCCACTTCTGAGGTGTCCTGTCTCGACGCAGTTGGTCGTCTGCATACCGCTCTCACATGACCTGCTCCGTTAGGACTGCTGGAAGGTCTCAGAGGCCGGGCACATCCATGACGTGTGTGTCGCGGGAGTATCCACGCGTGGAGCGTGCAAGCTCGGAGACGCGTCGTGCCTGCTCGGCGGACAGACGCCGCGCCTCCCACAGCAGGTCTGCGATGTCCATGGCCTCCGGGGTCGGGGGCGGGGGTACCTCACGCAGAATGACACCCGTCAGCGCGGCCAGGTCGCGCGCATCGATGCCCAACACAGCAGCGATGTCCACCACCAAGCGTGGGGTCAGCGCCTTGCGATCAGAGCTGATCACACCGTAGGTGGCTGCCGACAGGTATGTGGGCGTCACGGACGCAAGCGTCTGCGCCATTCCCGACCAGTTCAGGTTGCGGTACTGGAGCATGCGGATCACCTGAGCGCCCGGGCCGCCAGCGAGGGGCATGATCGGATTCGGTACGAAGCCGGAACGCCGTTCCTCCTGCGGCATTGAGCGGATCACCTGCAGGAGTGCACGGCGTCCCGCTGCGGGGAGCCTCGCCGTATCCGTCGCTGCGTTCTTCACCCACATCACAGCCGCGGCGTCCAACGGCGCCATGTCATCCGGGACCGCGAGCCCTGCGAGGATGAACAGATCGACGGTGTGAAATCCCAGTGCGGGAGCGAGCCGCCGGAGCAGTTCCTCGCCGGGGCCATCTCCTGCCAGCACTGCACGGACCTCGTCTGCGTTCAGCTCAGCGTGGTCGGCCAAATCCTGCGCGCCGGACTCTCTGTGGTCCAGCAACCACGCCAGCATCGTGCCGAACCCAGGGTGCTCCGTCATGTCCGCAGGCTAGCCAGAGACGCGAGCGGGATACAGCCCTGGCGGAACTTCCCCGGAGTCACGCGTCAGGCCCTGCCTTGTCCTGCTCGCGCTGGGCCCACGAGCACCGTGTCGGATCGAACTCCGGCCGGGGCTTGATCCCTTCCGCAGTATCCGGCGGTAGGCCGTGCAGAACCTCAGCCGGTCTCCCGCCGCATCCGCCCCGGACATGAGTGACCTCGAACGACTCGATTGCGTGAGACAGGACATCCGAGGACTGTTCGGAGGGTGTTCGTTGAAGAAGTTTCCGATATATCGTTGACGCATCGCGATGGGTCAGTGATAGTAGAGGCATCGCATCAGTGACAACCAAGCACCGAAGAGGAAAGGAGCGCAGTCATGCGTTCACACGGACAGCACGGACACGACCACGGGCATGAGCACGGACGGGGTCACGGCCACTGCGGGCCGGACCGTCGGGAGGAGTTTCAGCGGCGGCGTGCCGCCTTCGGGCCGTTCGGGCCGCCCTTCGGCGGCGGGCCCTTCGGGGGGCGCGGTGGTCGCGGTGGACCGCGGGGCCGGGCCCGGCGGGGTGATGTGCGCGCCTCGATCCTGGCGCTGCTCGCCGACCGGCCGATGCACGGCTACGAGATGATCCAGGAGATCGGCGAGCGCAGCGGCGGGGCGTGGAAGCCCAGCCCGGGGTCGGTCTACCCGACCCTGCAGCTGCTGGAGGACGAAGGCCTCATCACGAGTGAGAGCGAGGGCGGCAAGAAGCTGTTCACGCTCACCGACGCCGGTCGCACCGAGGCCGAGTCCGGCCCCGACGCCCCCTGGGCGGAGGCCGGCCGGGGCTTCGACTTCGAGGCGATGAACGAGGTCCGGACGGCCGGCTTCGGCCTGATGGAGGCCTTCGGGCAGGTCTTCAAGACCGGCACGCCCGCGCAGCGGGAGAAGGCCCTCGCCGTCATCAACGACGCCCGTAAGAAGCTCTACCTGATCCTGGCCGACGAGCACTGAGTGCGAGCCGGGAGGATCCTCCGGTACGACGGCGCGCCCCGCGGGATTCCTCGCGGGGCGCGCCGTCGTGTCCGTGGGGGTACGGGCCTGCTCGTTCGGGGGTGGGGCTCAGGCGACCAGGCCGGAGAGCTTGCGGAGCGACTCGTTCAGGGCGGCGGTGGCCGAGTCCTTGAGCTTGCCCGCCATGAGGGCGACCGCGGCGCCGGAGAACTCGCCGTCGATGCGGACCGTGGTGGCCCCGCCGTCCGGGATCAGGGTGTAGCGGGTCAGGACGGCGACGCCCATAGGGCCCTTGCCGGTGATCGCGAAGACGCGCTCGTCCTCCAGCTCCGAGACCGTCCAGAGGACCTCGGCGGGGAAGCCCATCATCTTCATGTTCTCGGCGAAGGTGGATCCCACCGCCAGGGTCTCGGGGCCGCCCTTCGGGAAGTTGGTGTGGGTCATGCTCCACTGGCCGTAAGCGTCCCAGTCGGTCAGCTGGGACCAGAGCTTCGCGGCGGACGCCTCGATGCGTGATTCCGCGGTGACTTCAGCCATGCGACCACCCCTTCTCGTCAGGTACGTGCGGCGGAAGGTAGTCCCGGCGGACGCAACATTCAAGACTGACGACCTGTCAGATTCTGGGAGGCGGGGTGGATGCGGACCCCGCCGGTGTCGGGTCGGTCTCGGGAGCGTCTCAACAGGTGTCACGCGTCTGTCGCTCCTGACGCGGCCTGCCATGATGTCCGAATGCAAGCGTCAGGGAGACATGCCGGACTGGGCCTCGCCCTCATTTCGGCGATCGCGTTCGGTGGTTCGGGTGTGGCGGCGAAGCCGCTGATCGAGGCGGGTCTGGACCCGCTCCACATGGTCTGGCTCAGGGTGGCCGGGGCGGCGCTCGTGCTGTCCCCGCTGGCCTGGCGCCATCGCGATCTCGTACGCCGCAAACCCCTGCTGCTCGCGGGCTTCGGGCTCGTCGCCGTGGCCGGCGTCCAGGCCTTCTACTTCGCCTCGCTGTCCCGGATACCGGTCGGCGTGGCCCTGCTGCTGGAGTACCTCGGCCCGGCGCTGCTGCTCGGCTGGATCCGCTTCGTGCAGCGCCGGCCCGTGACCCGGGCCGCCGCGGCCGGCGCCGCCGTGGCCGTCGTGGGCCTCGCCTGCGTGGTGCAGATCTGGGCGGGGCTGAGCCTCGACCTGCTGGGCGTACTGCTCGGCCTCGCGGCCGCCTGCTGCCAGGCCTTCTACTTCGTCTTCGCCGACCAGGGCAGTGACGGGGACGACGTGCCCGACCCGATGGGCATGATCGCGTACGGCATGATCGTCGGCACCCTCGTGATGACCGTGATCGCCCGGCCCTGGCAGATTGACTGGCAGGTACTGGGCGGCGACGCGGCCCTCGGCGACCTGACCGTGCCCGCGCCGGTGCTGCTCGGCTGGGTGGTGCTGATCGCCACGGTGTTCGCGTACCTGACCGGTGTGGTCTCCGTGCGCAAGCTGTCGCCGCAGGTCGCGGGTGTGGTGGCCTGCCTGGAGGCGGTCGTGGCGACCGTACTGGCCTGGGTGCTCCTCGGTGAGCACCTCTCGACCTGGCAGATCATCGGCGGCGCGCTCGTGCTGGGCGGGGCCTTCATCGCGCAGACCTCCCGGCAGACCGCGCCAGGGGTCGCGGAACCGGTGGCCGCCCTGGACCGCGACCCGAGCAAGGTCTAGGCTCTCGATCATGCCGACGACCGTGCTTCCGCCTCCCGCCGCCTAGCGCGGGCGGCTGCCACCACGTAGGAGAACCCGGCCCGGGCCGTGACCCGGGCGGATTCGCGCTGCCCGCGAAGCGATGACCTGCTCCTTTCATCCTTCACGCACGCGCGGAGACCTCTCGTGTCGATTCAGTCGATCCCGTCGGATCACCCGGTCCATTCGGACCACGCGCCCGCCACCGGGCGCAGCCTGCTCTTCCTCGTCATCGCCGGAACCGCCTGGGGCACGGCGGGGGCGGCGGCCTCGCTGCTCTACCTCGCCAGTGACCTCGGTCCGCTCGCCCTGTCGTTCTGGCGGTGCGCGGGCGGGCTGGCGGTGCTGCTCCCGGTCCTCGCCGTACGCCGCCGCCCGCGGGGCGCGGGGGCGGCGGGGCGTGCCGTCCGGGCGCGGGCCTCGGTGGGGTCGCTCATCGGGACCGGGCTGCTGTTCACCCTCTTCCAGTCCGCGTACTTCGCCGCCGTGCGCGAGACCGGCCTCGCGGTGGCCACCGTGGTCACCCTCGGATCCGGTCCCGTGCTCATCGCCCTCGGGGCCCGCTACTGGATGGGGGAGCGGCTCGGCCGGGGCGGGATCCTCGCGGTCGGCGGGGCGCTGGCCGGGCTGGCCGTACTCGTCCTCGGCAGCGGAGGCGGCGAGGTGCGGCCGCTCGGCGTCGGCTGGGCGCTGCTGTCCGCCGCCGGCTACGGGGCCATGACCCTGCGGGCCAGGCTGCTCGGGCGGCGCGGCACGGGCGGGGAGCCGCTGGTCACCACCGTCTGGTCGGTGGGGGTGGGCGCGGCGTGCCTGCTGCCGTTCGCCCTGGTGGAGGGGCTGGTGCCGCACACCGCGGAGCCCGTCCGGGTGCTCTGGCTGCTCGCCTACATGGCCACCGTGCCCACCGCGCTGGCCTACGCCCTCTACTTCAGCGGGGCCGCCGCGGTGCGGGCCGCGACGGTGTCCGTGATCATGCTGATCGAGCCCGTCGGCGCGGCGGCGATCGCCGTCCTGGTGCTCGGGGAGCGGCTGACCGGACCGGTGGCGCTGGGCACCGTACTCCTGCTGACGGCCGTGGGGGCGCTGATCGCCGCCGAGGCGCGGCGGCCGGCGGGCGTCCGGGACCCGCACATGCCGGAGGGCGGGCCGGAGGTCCGGCCCGCCCTTGCCGCCGAGGCGGCCGTCAGAGTGCGGTGATGTAGTCCGGGACGGGGATGCCCGGGGCGAGGTCGGCGGCCGGGACCGGGGTCCCGTACGCCGGCGCGACCGGGACCACGCCCGTCCAGTAGGGCAGGGAGACGTCCTCGGGGTCGTCGCCCGGGCCGCCGGTGCGGACCTTGGCGGACACCTCGTCGAGGTCCAGACGGATCACGGCGGTGGCCGCGAGCTCCTTGGCGTTCGCCGGCCGGGAGTCGGCCGAGCGGCCCGGGACGACCTGGTCGACGAGGGCGTCGAGCGCGATCCGGCGCTCCTGCGGGTCGGTCACCTGGTAGGCGGTGCCGTGCACGACCACCGAGCGGTAGTTGAGCGAGTGGTGGAAGGCGGAGCGGGCCAGGACCAGGCCGTCGAGGTGCGTCACGGTGAGGCAGACCGCCAGCCCCGGGTCGGCCTTGCCGGCCGCGAGGAGCGGACCCGAGCCGGTGGAGCCGTGCACGTAGAGGGTCTGGCCGACCCGGCCGTAGAGGGTCGGCAGGACCACCGGCGCGCCGTCGCGGATGAAGCCGAGGTGGCAGAGGTAGGCCGCGTCCAGTATCGAGTGCACCGTCTCGTGGTCGTAGTGCGCGCGGTCGCGGTACCGGCTGGGCACGGTGCGGCCGGTGGGCGCGTACCCGGCGGCCGACGGCTCGGCGGGCGGGGGCGCCGCCGCGGCCGTCGGCGTTCCCGTGATGTTCTCGGGGACAGGGGTGACGCTCATCGCGTTCTCCGTTGTATTAGTGCATACTTGGCTTTGTGCTAGGAGAGTATCTGATCGTCGGGCGGCGCGCATCGGAAATCGCCGCGAGTGTGGAAGCGGGCGTCGCCTCGGGCGCGCTCGCGCCGGGAGCGCTGTTGCCGCCCATGCGGGAGCTGGCCGGTGTGCTGGGGGTGAACCCCAACACCGTGGCGGCGGCGTACCGCACGCTGCGCGAACGCGGGGTCATCGAGACCGACGGGCGTCGCGGCAGCCGGGTGCGGGCCCGCCCGGCGACCGCGCCGCGCGACGAACTGCGGATGGCGGTCCCGGCGGGGGTGCGCGACCTCGCCTCCGGCAACCCGGACGTACGGCTGCTGCCCGCGCTGGACGAGGCGCTGGCGGGCGCGGCCCGCCGGTACGCCGCCGGGCCGACGCTCTACGGCCAGGACCCGGTCGTCCCGGAGCTGGCCCGGCTCGCCAGAGCCGCCTTCGACGCGGACGGGGTGCCGGCCGGGGAGGTGGCGGTCACCTCGGGAGCGCTGGACGGCATCGAACGGGTCCTGGCCGCGCACCTGCGGCCCGGCGACGCGGTCGGGGTCGAGGACCCGGGCTGGGGGAGCGTCCTCGACCTCGTCCCCGCGCTGGGCCTACGGGTCGTGCCGGTGGCCGTGGACGACGACGGGCCGCTGCCCGACTCGGTGGAACGGGCGCTGGCGCACGGGCTCCGGGCGCTGGTCGTCACGGCCCGGGCGCAGAACCCGACCGGGGCGGTGGTGAGCGCGCGGCGGGCCGCGGAGCTGCGGGCGGTGCTCGCCGGCCACCCCGAGGTGCTGGTCATCGACGACGACCACGGGCACGGCATCGTGGACCTGCCGCTCCACGCGCTCGGCGGGGTGACCCGCCACTGGGTGCTGATCCGCTCCACCGCGAAGGCGTACGCACCGGACCTGCGGCTCGCCGTGCTGACCGGTGACGGGGTCACGCTCGACCGGGTCCGCGGGCGGCAGCGACTGGGCCCCGGGTGGGTGAGCAGGCTGCTGCAGTACACCGCGGTGGAGCTGTGGCAGGCCGGAGCGGTCGACCACGCGGCGGTCGCGCGGTCCTACGGGGAGCGCCGGGACGGACTGGTCGCGGCGCTGGCCCGGCGCGGGGTGCACGCGCTGGGGCGGAGCGGGATGAACGTGTGGGTGCCCGTCGCCGAGGAGACGGCGGTGGTGACGCGCCTGCTGGGCGCGGGCTGGGCGGTCGCTCCGGGAGCCCGGTTCCGGGTGGAATCGGGGCCGGCCGTGCGGATGACGATGTCGACGCTGTCCCCGGCGGACGTACCGGGGCTGGCGGAGGCGGTGGCCTCGGCCGTCCGCCCGGCGGCCGGGGGGCGGCTCGACTGACGGCGGGGCGTCAGGGGCGGGTGTGGGGGCGGGGCCGATCGGTGTCGTGTCGATCGGCCCCGCCCCCGGCCCGGGATCGGCCTATCGGCGCCGGGTCTGGGTGAGGGCCGCGCCGGCCAGGACGACGGCCGCGCCCACCGGGGTGTTCCAGTGGAGCTGTTCGTCCAAGAGGAGGACGCCCGCCGTCGTCGCGATGACCGGGATGAAGTACGTGACCATCTGCGCGGTGGTCGGGCCGATCTCCGTGACCAGGCCGTACTGCATCTGGAGGGCCATGCCCGTGCCCAGGGCGCCCAGGGCGATCACCGACAGGGTCGGCCAGAGCGGGAACGAGGTGGGGGTCGAGGTGAACACCGCGCTGACCGCCGCCAGTTGCAGGGTGGAGACCAGGAGCTGGGCGCCGGTCAGGGCGACCGGGGAGCCCGGCGTGGAGGCCAGGGTGCGGCGTACGTAGATCCAGCCGATCGGGTAGCAGAGCGCGGCCAGCAGGGCGAGCGCGGTGCCCTTGGCGTCGAGGCCCGAGAAGCCCTGCCAGGCGCCGAGGACGGTCAGGACGCCGAGGAAGCCCAGGCCCAGACCGGCGACGCGCCGCCGCGTCGGGCGGTCCTCGGAGAGCGCGACCAGGGACAGGGCCATGCCCCATAGCGGGGAGGTGGCGTTGCAGAT
Organism: Streptomyces sp. NPDC104226; assembly: GCF_055584085.1. Lineage (NCBI taxonomy): Bacteria > Bacillati > Actinomycetota > Actinomycetes > Kitasatosporales > Streptomycetaceae > Streptomyces > Streptomyces sp. NPDC104226. Next base: position 221,595 of record NZ_JBVJMS010000014.1, on the reverse strand, counting down.
GCCCGCCAGGCTGGAGGGGATGCTCAGTTCCGCGTACGCGAAGAGGGAGAACGGGGCGGTGTTGAGCAGCAGCGCCGCCACCGACAGGTGGGCCCAGGTGCGCCGGCCCCGGGGGAGCGGTTCGCGGCGGATCAGCAGCACGGTGAGCAGGGCGAGCGCGCCGAAGAAGACCCGGCCGAGGGCGACCTGGAACGGGGCGTACGCCTCCGTGCCCACCTTGATCAGCAGGAAGCTGAAGCCCCAGATCACCGAGAGGACCGCGAAGCGCAGGCGCCAGTCCAGTCGGGGGGTGGTCGTGGATCGCACCTCGTCGGCGGGGGCCGGCGACGGGTGCGGGGCAGGGGTGCCGGGTGCGGGCGGGGTGCTCGGCGGAAACGGGGTGCTCGGTGGAAGCGGGGTGCTTGGGGCGCTCATGACAGCCACTTTCGCCCCTCGCGACCTCGTAGGACAAGCGAGAGTTGTTGGGTGTCACGTCGTAGGATCGCTTACATGTTGAACTTGGAGCGGCTGCGCACCCTCGATGCCCTCGCCCGCCACGGCTCCGTCAGCGGCGCCGCCGACGGGCTCCATGTCACCACCTCCGCCGTGTCCCAGCAGATGGCCAAACTGGAGCGGGAGGTCGGCCAGCCCCTCCTGGCCAAGAACGGGCGCGGGGTGCGGCTCACCGATGCCGGCCGGCTCCTCGCCGAGCACGCGGCCCGGATCATCTCCCAGGTCGAGCTCGCCCAGGCCGATGTCGAGGCCCGGCGCGGGTGCGCGGTCGGCGAGCTGCGCATCGGAGCCTTCCCCACGGCCATGCGGGGGCTGCTGCCGCAGGTGCTGGCGCAGTTGCGGGCCGAGCACCCCGAACTGCGGCCCCGCGTACGGGAACAGGAGCCGGAGGACAGCATGCCCGCCGTGGTCCGGGGCGACCTGGATCTGGCCCTCGCCATCGACTGGCACAGCAAGCGGATGCCGGTACCGGCCGAGCTCACGCGGGCCCACCTGCTGGACGACTCGATCGACATCGCGGTGCCGGCGGGGCATCCGCTGGCAGGGCGCGCCGGGATCTCCCTGGCCGAATTCGGCGGAGACGACTGGATCTCCTGGACCGAGGGGCAGTTCTGCCACGAGTGGCTGGTCTCCACCCTGCGCGGCACCGGCATCGAGCCCCGGATCACGCACATCGCCGAGGAGCACCACACCCAACTGGCCTTCGTCGAGGCCGGGCTGGGTGTGTGCGTGGCTCCCCGGCTGGGGCGCGGACCCGTGCCGCCAGGGGTCCGGCTGCTGCCGGTGTGCGACAGCGTACGGCGCCACGTGTACGTCGTCTGGCGGGCCGATGCCGACCGCCGCCCGTCGATCCGGGCCGCCGTCGAAACCTTGAGGAGGGTGGCTTCCGCCGCGGCCGGCGGGGCCCCGGTGGCGGGCGGGACGGCCGCCGGGGCGGTCGGCGGGGCGGCTTAGATCTTGCGGAAGTCCCATGACACGATCGAGTCCGGTGTCAGCCGGATCCAGGCGTGCCGGCCGTCGTGCGGCATCTCCGTGATGCCGAAGTTCTTGACGGGGAAGAGCCGCTCCGGCTCCGCCAGTTCCTCGCACGGCTCGCCCGTACGGGGGGCCTCGCCCACGAAGACGGCCGTACCGGACAGTTCGACCCCGCGCAGCTCGTCGTAGGCCTCGCCGGCATCCACGACCACCGAGATGCGGGGATCCTTGCGGATGTCGGACCAGCGGCGGCTGCGGGTGATCGAGTACAGCCACAGGGAGGTGCCGTCCCAGACGAACCAGAGGGCGCCGACGTGCGGGCGCCCGTCCGGGGAGACCGTGGCGACCCGACAGGTGCGCTGCTCGCGCAGGAAGGCGTCGGTTTCCTCGCCGGTCATCATGATGCGGCGGCCCCGCCGCTGCGGCCTGCCCGCGGACGCCCCGTCCGTGGACGTCTGGTCCGTGGGTGTGCCGTTCACGAGTGTGCCGTCCACCGGTGTGCTGTCCATATGGCCCGCGCCCCTTCACATCTGACTATGTGTCAGGAATCATGCGTGCTCTTCCGTCACCACGCCAGGGGGAGCCATGCCCGATCTCGATCCCGCCACCACCGCACTGCTCACCGTCGAGTGCCAGAACGGTGTCGTCGGGGAGGAGAGCGCCCTCCCGGAACTGGCGAAGGAGGCGCGGGACTCCGGCATGCTGGACCGGGTGGCCGCGCTGGTCGAAGCCGCGCGCGGGGCCGGGGTGCAGGTGCTGCACGCGGTGGCCGAGCGGCGGCCGGACGGGCTCGGGGCCAATGCCAACGCCCGGCTGTTCCGGGCCGCGGGGAAGCTGCCGGTGCGCCAGTTGACCGGCAGTCCGGCCGTGGAGGTCGCCGCGCCCATCACCGTCGCCGAGCAGGACCTAGTGGTGCGCCGGCTGCACGGACTCTCCCCGATGGCCGGCACCGACCTGGACGCCCTGCTGCGCAACCTCGGAGTCCGCACCCTCGTCGTCACCGGGGTCTCCTCCAACATCGCGATCCCGAACACCGTCTTCGACGCGGTGAACCTCGGCTACCAGGTCGTCGTCCCCTCCGACGCCATCGCGGGCGTCCCCGCGACCTGCACCGCCGAGGTGATCCGCAACTCCCTCTCCCTCGTCGCGGCCATCACCACGGCCGAAGCCCTCATCGCCCAGTGGGCCCCGGAGCGCTGACCTCCACGGGTACGGCCGCGCCCGCCGGCGCGGCCGTACCCGCAACGTCCCCTGGGGTTACGGGACCCAGTGGTTGCCGGAGGCGGTGATCATGACCTGGAGCTGGATGCTCGCCGAGAAGTAGCTGCTGGTGTCGATCGGAGCGGCCAGCATCTTGTTCCACAGCGCGTCCAGCCAGGCCTGGCTGCCCGGGTCGGTCATGGCGGCCAGGGCGAACGGGGCGAAGTACGCGGCCTCGCTGCCGGCGGAGATCTGCGTGCCGTCGAGCTTGTAGCCGATGGCTATCTTGTTCGGGTCTCCGCCCGTCTTGGCCTTGATCCAGGTGTTGACCTTGCGGGCCGCCGCGAGGGACTTGGCGTCCCCGCTGGTCACCGCGTCGTCCGCGATGCGCCACGGGGTCCGGCAGGCGTTCCACCAGTAGGCGCCGTCGTTCGGGTCCTCGAGGACCTGGCCGGGGGCCGGCTTGGGGGTGCTGTTCGTGTTGACGACGAAGTCGGGCAGGAGCCCGGTGTTCGGCGCGTAGGAGGCCTGCAGGTTGGTGATCTGGTTCTGGTGCGCGGTGCGGACGGTGTCCCAGGTGGAGTCGCCCGTCGCCGTGCGGAAGGCCCGGAAGTGGTCGACCATCCAGTCCGAGGTGCGGGTGATGTAGTAGTACTGGTCGCCGGAGCTGCTCCAGTCGCCCAGCTTGAGCAGGTTGGTGGACGGGTTGAGCTCGTCCTTCTTGATGGCGTTGATGTGCTTGATCGCGAGGGCCTTGTAGTTGTACGTGCCCGCGCTGCCCCACTGCTTGTCGGCGAGGAGCAGCCCGTACGCGACGTCCATGTCGCCGTCGGTCGCGCCGTCACCGCCGTTGACGCTCCGGCAGGAGGTGTCCTGCTCCGCGGCGAGCAGGTCCGGGTTGACCGACGAGGGGTGGTCGATCGTCCACTTGGTCAGACCGTCGAAGATCTTCTTCGCGTCGGGGTCGGCGCCGGCCATCGTCGCGGCGATCACCATGCCGTACCCCTGCGCCTCGGCCACGTAGGGGTGGTCGGCGTCGGGGGAGATGACCTGGTACCAGCCGTTGCCGCAGTTCTGCCGGACGAACGCGGACTTCCAGTGGGTGTAGTAGTCGATGGTCTTCTGGTCGAGCGTGCCCTGGGCGCCGGTCGGCTTCAGCGTCCCGGCGGTGTAGGGACGGGTGTGGCTGCCGAACGGAACGGCCGGACCCGAGCCGCTCGCGGGCTGGGTGGTGACGCTGAGGGCGTTGCTCGCCGCGGAGGTGTTGCCCGCCGCGTCCCGCGCCTTGACCGTGTAGGCGTAGCCGGTGGAGGCCGTGAGGCCGGTGTCCGTGTACGAGGTCCCGGTGGCCGTTCCCACCTGCGTGGCGCCGCGGTAGACGTCGTAGCCGGTGACGCCCACGTTGTCGGTGGCGGCGTTCCAGGCCAGCGAGACGCTGTTCGAGGTGGTCGCCGTCGCGCGCAGACTGCCCGGAGTGCTGGGGGCGGTGGTGTCGGAGCCGCCGGAGACCGGGGAGCCGTAGACCTCGAACTCCCAGAGGGAGTAGCCGTACGCGGTGCCCCGCGCGGTGCCGTGCATGCGGACGTAGCGGCCGGTCCCGTTGACCGTCAGGTCGTCGGTCGCTCCGTTCCCGGTGCTGGTGGAGTAGACGTCGGTCCAGTTCGTCCCGTCGTTCGAGGTCTGGATCTTGTACGTCTTCCCGTACGCGGCCTCCCAGCTGAGCTTGACCCGGCTGATGGTGTGCGCCGTTCCGAGGTCGATGCGGATCCACTGCGGGTCCACGCCTTCAGCGCTGGCCCAGCGGGTGGAGGAGTTGGCGTCCACGGCCTTGGCCGCTTCGAAGCCGCTCGCCTCGACCGAGGATGCGGTCGTGGGCTTTCCTGCGGAGACCAGCACCGGGGCGGCGGCCGCGGTCGCGCGGGCCGATACGCCGGCCACGGCGGCCGTCGCCGCGGGGGCGCCGAGGCCGCTGAGGCCGGCCATGGCGGCGGCGAGGGCGGCGACGCCCGCCAGGGGGCGGTGCCAGTGGGGGCGGCGGTCTCTGTACGCGGGGCGTTGCTGATGTGCTCGTGACATCGGGCGTCCTCGGGTGGGTGCTGCGCGAGTGGGGGGAGCGGCCGGGTCGGCCTCGGGTCGGCCTCGGGTCGGCCTCTCCGCCAATGGTTAGGAATGGTTCCTAACCATTGGCGGAGAGAGTAGGAACGGAACGGGGTGTCGCGCAAGACCCCGGGCGCGATCCGTCGGCATGATGCCGCCCGGCGCCCGGACTTCGGGTACGTCCCCGTGGACATGCCCCCGGGCATGCGGGAGTTGCGCGTCACCTGCCGCTACGGCGGGCCGCACACCCCGCCCGGCACCCCGGGCACGTTCTTCAACTGGCGGTACTGGTACGGCTACCGCTACCGCAACGGCCGCTCCGGGCGGTTCGCCCGCGCCGCGTTCACGAAGTCGAGCCGGCCCGGTTCCCGACCCGGGACGGGCCCGGATGGCCCTGGTGGACGAAGGCGGCCCAGACCGCCGGGTGGTCCAGCTCCGGACCGCCGGCCAGTTCCTCGAGGAGGCTGTCGTCGAGGGAGCCCGGGTTCCGGCGCTCCGGGTCGAGCATCCAGCTCTGGGCCGAGTGGAGCGCGTCCACGGGACTCAGTCCCTCGACGGTCAGGTAGTGGTGGAACACGGCCATCATCAGGGCCGCGGCCGAGTCCCTGGTCGCCCACCGGGATCCCACCACGTCCCGCGCGCCGTTCGCCACGAAGGCGCTGGTCAGGGTGAGCGCCTCGTCGTGGTCGCGCTTGCTCAGGTCCGTCTCGCAGGCGCTGAGTACGACCAGGGGGCCATCGGGGGCGTGCTGTTCGCCCGCCGGGTGATCGAGCAGCCGCGCGACGGTCAGCAGATCGCTGCTCCCGTCTCCCTCCGGCCCGCCCGTCTCGGGGGCCAGGCGCAGCGCCGACGCCGTCGGGTTGGTACCGGCCGAACCGTGACAGGCCACGTGGAGCAGGGACGGGGACCCGGCGAGGGCGGCGAGCAGGTTGCTCGGCGTGCCGGCCGCGGAGGGGGTGACGGGGGGCTCGTAGAACTCCCCGTACAGGCGCGCCCGCGGGTAGAGGGTCTGCTGGAGCGCCACGACCTCGAGCTCCGCGTACGGGAGGCTCATGGTCGGGTCCGCCACCAGGACGGGGGCGTCCGCCGGGGCCCGCCTGCCGCGCCGGACCGTGTTGAGGAACTGCCGGCCGGACGCCGCGTAGCTGATGAACATGATCTGGCACACGTAGTCGCTGGGCGCCGCGGCCGGCAGCCGTGCCGCGTGCCAGGGCACGACACCCAGGCGGCCACAGGGCACCAGCACGATCCTGGGGCCGCCGGGGCGGTCCCTGCGCCGGTTCTCGTTCGCGGCGAGCCGCTCGCCGACGCCCGTGATCACCGGGAGGATCACCGCTTCCGTCGCCCAGTCGCAGAGCTCGGACAGTGCGTCCTCCCAGGTCTGCGCGGCCCCGGGCGCGGGGGACCGGACCTGGTACGCGGCCGAGGCGTCGAGGAACCGCTCCAGGGGGCCGCTCTTCTCCCCGGACAGGAGCGGCAGGGCCCGTACGCCCGTGCCCATGTCCGGGCCCAGTACGACGGCCATGCCCGGTGTGTCGCCCTCGCCCGCGAGCAGGTACACCAGCGCGTCCGCGTCGCCCTCGGCCAGCCCGGCCTTGAGCTCGTCGACCGTGGGGGTGCGGAAGAGGGCGCCGTCCCGCTCGCGGTGGCCCAGCGCCTCCAGGGCCCGGCGCCGTAGGGAACTGGGCAGCTCGCGGGGGAGCGCCTCGGTCGCCGGTGCGGCTCCCTCGGGTGCGGGTGCGGGTGCGGGTGCGGCTGCGGGTGCCGGTGCTGCCGTGCGCCACTCCTGTGCGAGGCCGTGGTGGCCGCGGGCCTCCAGCAGTTCCGGTACGGCCCGGGACGCGGACGCGGCTTGCAGCACCAGGGCCCGGCCCAGTTCCAGCGCGGCCACCGCTTCCTCGACGCGGCCGTGGGAAGCGGCCCAGATGGCGGCCTGCACCCCGCGCTCGGCCCCGGTGCGGGCGGTCAGCAGGCCGTGGTCGGGGCCGGACTGCAGGACGACGTCACCGGCGAGCGCCTGCAGCGACTCCATCGCCGTGTCCGTTGCGGCGTCCCGGTCGGCCGGGTCGCGGGTGAGCCCCAGACGCATCCGGTAGTACTCCGCGAGCTGCCACAGCGCGGAGAAGGCCAAGAGCTGCGACCGGCCCTGGCGGACCTCGTCGCGGACGTGCTCCAGTCCGCTGATGGCGGCGTCCAGATCGGCGGGGTCCCGAGAGGTGGAGTAGCGGAGGCCCGCCGTCATGGCGGCGAGGTACCGGGTACCCGTCGTGCCGCGCGCGTCAGGCGCGGTGGGGCCGGGCATGAGGTCCGGTGTGCGGCTCATCACGGCCCGGGAGGCCCGCAGTCCCTCGACGACGGTGGCGACCTCCGCGCGGAAGAACGCGGTCTCGTCGGGCCTGCTCGTCAGCGCTGTCTCCTGCTCCTCCAGGCCGCGTACGACGGCCTCGTCGTCGCGAGTGAGTTCGCCGAGCGATACGAGTGAGGAACCGTGGACGAGCAGCACCATCCAGCGGAACGGATGGTCGGCGGGCACGGAGGTTTCGAGCGCGTCCAGTTCGCGCATCAGCCGCAGCGCCCCGTCCACGTCCTGCGCTTCCTGCGCGGCCCGGATGCCGAGCAGCAGGCCGATCGCCTGGGCCGCGACGGTGAGATGCGCCTCTCCGGGGTGCGCGGTTCCCCTCTGCGTGTAGTGGTCGACGAAGGAATCCCTGTGCCGGAGGGCCTCGACGCCGTCGACCCGGCTGCCCCCGAGCGGCGCGGCCGTCTGCAACACCATGCGCATCAGGTTCTGGATCTCGGAGGCCTGGCCGTGCCCCGTCGGCAGACTGTCCAGATGTCCGCCGAGCCGCTCGAGAAGCTGGTTGACGGACTCGGGGTCGCCGGATCGCACGGCTTCCGTCAGGCCCACCATGGCGGTGAACAACGCGGCTGTGACGGCGGGTTCGGTCTGGTCCTCAGCCTTCCCCGTCGTGGGCGCGGACTCGGGAGGCGAGGGGACGGTGCCCGGCTCCCGCGGGTCCGAGGGGCCGGGGCTCGGCGGGATCAGGCCCGCCATGGCCTGCAACTGCTCCATGAGCGGGAAATCGGGGGGCAGCATGCTCAGCAGCGTGTCGGGGTCGAACCGGTCGCCCTTCGCGTACGACAGGATGTCCTGCATCTGCTGGAACTGGCCCTGGAGTTCCGGTGGCAGCGCCGGCAGCTTGCCTATCTCGGCCGCCAGCGCCGAGATCCGCGCGATCTCGGCGGCGTTCTGCGCGGGATCCGTCACCAAGGCGCGGTCGATGAGCGACCACATGTCCGTGGGCACCCCGGCTGAGCGGTCCTGGGCGGGGCTCGACACCATCAACAGGAACGTCGCCGCCCACTGCCTGTCCTCGTCCGTCATCAGCTCCCCGGCGGGCGTCGCCGGATCCCGTACCTCCTCCAGGAGGCGCCGGGCCCGTTCCGGGTCGTCCGGTACGCCGCGCGCCTGGAAGTGGCGTATGGCGAGCAGGCCGCCGAGCATCAGGGTGACCCTGCCGAGCAGCAGCCGGTCGTGGTCCAGGAGCTCCCGGAGCCTGGAGAGTTCGGCGACCGACGCCTCGAACTCCTCCGCCGAAGCGAGGTGGTTCCCGTCCTCCGGCCCGAGCAGACGGGCCGCGCGCTCCGCCGCCCCGTCGGCCCAGGCCCGCAGTGCCCGGACCCCGCCGCTCTCCTCCTCGCCCACCATGTCTCCACGCCCCCCGTCCGCCCCGGTGAATCCGTACGGTCGTTCCCTGCGGCCCATGATGGCCGGACGGTGGCTTCCGCCGGTACCTGATCGTCGCCAACTTCCCATCAGCCGACCTGAATTCGACCGGAAGGCACCCCGGAAGGCCCGTCGGGGCGGGAACGGGTCGAACAGCGGGCGAGAACCGGGTGCGGCCTTCACCGCCGGGCCGTCCGATGCTTCGCTGATCGTGCGGGGGGCGAGGGGGAGGGGCGGCGTGGACATCGGTGGGGCGACCGCCGCACCGGCAGCGGTCGTGCTCGCCGGCGCACCGATGTCCACGCCGTCGGAGGGGGTGCGGGACCGCGCGAGGGGTCGGCATAGTGGGGGTGATCCACGGGCCGTCGAAGGCCGGTGAGGGCTGTCGGGGGCTGACGGGGACGGTCGAGGGCCGTGTACGGGGGGCCCGGAAGGCGGGGATGCGGGTGGCGGGGGAGGAGAGCGGTGGCGTCGAGGGGCTGCGCACCTGGGTGTCGGACGCGATCGAGCGGGTGAAGCGGCAGCTCCCCGGCATGGGCGGCGGTCCCCCGTCGCCGTACGCCTCCACGGCCTCGGTCGGCGAACTGGAGCAGCTCGCGCGGTTGTTGGACCACGACGAGGCCCTGCGCGGCTCGGTGAACGTGTGGCTGGCAGGTGCGCTGACCCTGCGGGACGCGGCGGGGGCCGGCTCGGCGGGGGACCGGGAGCGGGCCGAACGGCTGTTGCGGGAAGCCCGGGACCGTACGGCGCCGCCGGGGGAGGCGGTGACCCGGGAAGAGCAGCGGTGGGCGGCGCTGTTCCTCATGAGCCACGTCACGCCCGTCAAACCGCAGCAGGGACCCTTCGCGGCGGCGCCGGACCTCTCCGGCTACCTCGACTGGCTCCGGGAAGCGGGTGCCGCCGGGATGATGGCCAAGGCGGCGGAGTTGGGCACGCTGATGGACGAAGCGGCCGAGCTGCCGCTGTCGCCGGAGATGCTCGGTCCGCTGCGCCAGGGGCAGGCGCTCTTCGCGGCCCCTTCCGCCCAGGGACTCTCCGATCTGCTGACGGGCATGGTGCCGCCCGGTTCGCCGTTCGCGGACCAGCTGAACCAGATGGTCGAGGGCATGCTCGGGGCGATGGCGTCGGCGGGACCGTCCTCCGCCGCGCGCGCCCCCGGGCCGGTGTGGGAGCGGGACGTCGACCCGGACCCGGACCCGGTCCAGGCCCCGGTCCCCGTGCCGGAGTCGAAGCCGGAGCCGGTTCCCGAGCCGGTCCCGGTCCCGGTCCCGGTCCCGATCCCGGACCCGGTCCAGGCCCCGGAGCCGGACCCCGTGCCGAAGCCGAAGCCGAAGGCGGTTCCCGAGCCGAAGCCGGTTCCCGAGCCGGTCCCGGTCTCGGTCCCGGTACCCGCCCCGGCCCGGGGCCCGGCCCCGGATCCCGGGCCGCAGCCGCAGCCGGTTCCCGAGGCGGCCCCTGTACCGAGCGCGGTCCCGGGCCCGGAGCCCGGGTCGCGGCCCCCGCTCGACGCCGATGCCTTCCGCAACATGGTCGCCGCCCTGGATGCCGTGAACGCGACCAGCCATGGGCTCGACTCCCTCCTCGACAGCGGTGACCCGCACGCACTCAACGAGCTGCTCCAGAGGCTCCGTTCGCTACAGGACCTGCCCATGCCGGGCCTGGAGTCGGCGGCGGGGGCTCTGGAGAGCCTGCGGGCACTGCTGCTGAGCATCAGTTCCACCGTGGGCGGCAGTTACCAGGACCTGTCGGCCGGCCGTGCCCACATCGGCGCGGTCGCCGAGCACTTGGAGAACTCGGCAGGAAAGCTGCCTCCGGGGCTGGGGGACCCCGCGGCCTTCTCCCGTGCGATGGAGATCATCTTCCGGGCGATGGAGGCGAGGGAGGCGGAGGACGTCCCCGCGATCCGGCAACTCGTAGGGGAGGCCGAAGCCCTGGGGGCCGACGTCGCGGAGGGTGTCCCGCTCCGGTTCGCCGCCGACTGGGCACTCGGTACGGTCCACGCCTCGCTCGGCATGCTGACCCGGGACAAGGAGGCCCTGCTGGAGGCCCTGCCCCACATCGAGCGGGGGATGGCCCGGGCCGAGGGGAGCGGGCTGCCGTTCGCCGATGAGCTGTCCATGCCGTGGGCGGGGGAGCTCGAGCTGATCCGCGCCGCCCTCACGGGCGACCGGGAGGGCCCGGTACCCGACTACGTTCCCCCGGCCCCGGACGCCTCGATGGAGGATCTGTACACCTCCACGCTCTCCCTGGGCATGCGGTTCGGCCTCGACGGCGACCCGGCGGTGCTCGATGCCCTGATCGGGGAACTCGAACGGCTCCGGGTCGGCGTACGGGAGGGCCGTGCGCCGCGGATCGCCGCCGACGCGCTGTGGCAGCTGGCCGAGTCGTACCACCTGCGCCGGCGCCTCGCGAAGGCCGAGCCGGACCCGGAGGACACCGGCGTCGTGGACGCCGCCGCGGAGGCGCTGACGGCGCTCGCCGCCGACGTCCTCCTCCAGTCGGGCGTCGAGCACGGACTGCTGGCTGCCCGTACCGGGGCGAGCCGCGGCGTACGGGCGGCCCGCATGGCGGCCTCGTACGGCAGGCTGCACGAGGCCGTGGCGGCCCTCGAACTGGGGCGGGCCCTGGTCCTGCAGGCGGCCTCCACCGCCTCGGCCGTACCCGAACTGCTGGAGGCGGCCGGACGCCACGACCTCGCGGAGGCCTGGCGGTCGGCCGCCGGGGACGGTGCCCCCGGCGACGCGGGCGAGGTACCCGGACTGCTCCCGAGCACGCTGCGCCGCGAGGCCCTCGACGCCCTCGGGTACCGCGGGGAAGGGGGCCTCCTGGGCACTCCCACGCTGAACGAACTCGCTGACGGGCTCGCCGACGCCGGTGCGGACGCGCTCCTCTACCTGGTGGCCGGAGACACCGCGGGCCCCGGCCTGGCGATCGTGGTGGGGCCGGAACTCGGAGCCGGTGCGGGCGCACTGCCGCAACTGCGCGACGCCGAGGACGGGCCCCTCGCCCGGTACGTGGAAGCAGCAGCGGCGCGGGACGGCAGCCCGCACGACCCGTCCCTCGCCCGAGCGTGGGAAGAGGCCCTGGAGGAGCTGTGCGAGTGGGCCTTCCAGGCCCTGGGCCCGCTCCTCGGCGAGATCGAGGAGCGCCTGACGGCAGCCGGTGACGGCCGGGACGGGCCGCCGCGCATCGTCCTCGTGCCCTGCGGGCGCCTGGGCATCGTGCCGTGGCACGCGGCGAGGCTCCCGGCCGGGGCCGCACACGACCGGCTCGTACAGACGACGGTCATCAGCTACGCGGCGTCCGGCGGCCAGTTCCTTCGCACGGCACGGCGCGCACGCCGGGACCCGGCCGCCCTCCCCGTCCTGCTGGCCGACCCGATGATGAGCCTGGCGTACGCCGATACCGAGGTCACCACCCTGCGCGACGTCTTCTATCCGCAGGCCCGGCTGTGCGGCGCGCTCTACGACGAGGAACTGCCGCCCGGCACGCCCGACGCCGTCCTGGGCTTCCTCGCCGACGGCACCTCCCTGCTGCACGTGGTCTCGCACGGGTCCGCGGGCACCCGGCCCACGGTCTCGGCCCTGGACCTCGTGGCCGACGACGCGTACACCCCGGACCCGCTGACGGTGACCCGTCTGCTCGACCACGGGGGCCGACAGGAGGCCTCCGACGGGCCGTTGGTCGTGCTGAGTGCGTGCCAGACCGATCTGAGCATGCGGGACCACGACGAGGCACTGACCCTCACCACCGCGTTCGCCGCCGCCGGAGCCCGGGACGTCGTGGGATCGCGGTGGCTGGCCCAGGACAGTGCGTCGGCGCTGCTCATGGCGGTGTTCCACCACCACCTGGCCGTCGACGGGCTCAGCGCCGTGGACGCCCTGAGGGCCGCGCAGTTGTGGATGCTCGACCCCGAACGCAAGAACCCCGGTTCGCTCCGGGGCGACCTGCTCCGGGAGATGGAACAGCCGGGACTGGAACGGACCGCGCTCTGGGCCGCCTTCATCCACCAGGGACATCCGGGCCGGAGCTCGGCGGACACGGCAGAAGGGACAGCATGAACGAGGAGGGCCGCGGGCCGTCCGCGGAGCCGTTGCTCGCCCTGATCGGCGAGCACCTGGAATCCATCCGTACCGCGCTCGACGCCGCGCAGCACGCCCTGCTGCTCACCCGGCTGAAGGCGCTCGCCGAAGCGTCACCGGACGACGGCATGGCGGTCCGCAGGGCGCTGCAGGGGGTCAGGCTGGCCTTGCGGCCGCTGCCTCGCGAGCATCCGGCGCGCGCCGCGGTGGACGGGGTGCGGCTGGTTGCCGCACCTCCCGGGCCGCAGACCGTGACGGAGGCGCTGAAGCTGGTCGACCTGCTGGCGGCACCGGGCGGGACGCCGGATCCGGACCCGGATCCGGAACCGCAGGCTGTTCCGGAGGCCGCCCCCGCGACCGGCCCGGCGGGGCGCGGCGACCGTGCGGCCGACCCGCTGCTCCGGGAGCCGGCCCTCTCGGCGGCCGAGGTGAGGGCCCGCTGCGGCGGGGCGCCGCCGCCCGAGCTGATCAGACTGCCGGACCCGCCGAACGGCGACCGGTACCCGGAGTTCCAGTTCCCCGCCGGCGGCGGCACCCCGTACGAGGTGGTGCTGGAGGTCAACCGGCTGCTCATGGCGGAGGTCGACCCCCGGGGCGCCGCCGCGTGGTGGTACGGCGGCAACAGCTGGCTGAGCGGGCCCCCGGTGTCCTTGCTGGGCCGGATGCGGGACCACGAACTCGTCGGTGCGGCCACCGCACTCGTGGAGGGGGAGTGATGAGGGGCAACTCCATGCCGATGATCAGGCTGTTCCCCATGATCAAGGAGGAACTGCACCCCAACTTCAAGGTGATCCCGGCCGGCACGGAACTGTGGCGGGTGCACAAGGCCAAGTACCGGCCCACCCAGTTCAATCCCACCCTGGCGGACATCCACTTCGCGGGCGGCCGCTTCGAAGGCACCGTGCTGGACCCGTACCAGAGCCTGTACCTGGCCGACAGCGCGCTGACGGCCGTCGCGGAGAGCGTGCTGCGCTCCGTGCCCTGGACGGGCGAGAAGCGGGTGATCCCCTACGCCCTGGTCCAGGGCCGGTCGTTGAGCGTGCTGCGCACCACGTGCGCACTGACCGTGGTCTCCCTGATCGGGGAGGCCGACCTCGCGGCCGTACGCCGGAACGCCGAGCTCCTGGACGACGAACGGAGCTATGCGAAGGCGCGGCGCTGGGCGAGCGAGATCCGGGCCCAGGCTCCCGACGCCACGGGGCTCGTGTGGCAGTCCCGCCGCAACCGGCCCGAGAACGCCGTGGTGCTCTTCCACGACCGCTTCGACGACCGCCACGGCCGGGCCCTGGAAGTGCTGCCGGACCGGGGTGTGGAGGACCTCGGATCACCGGCGGGCCTCAAGGAAGTCAACCGGCTCCTCGACCCGTTGTGGGCGGAGGTGTCGGAGCCCCTGGGGTGGTGACTCCGCGTACGGAGGCCGGTCGGGCGTCCGCCCGCGGCTTGTCCGGCTGTGAAGGGTGATGTCATCGTGAGGCCATGGCCTTACCTCTTTCTGATTACGCGTCACTTCTCGCCGAACTGAAGGAGGTCAGGCGCGCGGGGCTGATCCGGCTGCGGGGGCGTGCGCTGCCCGGCCTGGAGGCGGCGGCGACGGCGGTCGCGTCCGGCGCTGCGGGTGCACGTCCGTCGGGGGCGCCGATCGAGGCGTTGTTGCGGAACGCGGTGGCCCGCCTGGACGCGGGGACGCTGCGCACCGCGGCCGAGTACACCCTGGGCCTGGCCCAGGGAACCCGGGACTGGCCGGCGTCCTCCCGCCGCGCCCGGGCGGCCTCGGTCTACGGGGTGAGCGTCGAGCGGTTCCGCAAGGACCAGGAGGTGATGGTCCTGGACCAGGTCGCCGAGCAGATCGTGCGGCTGGCGGCGGACGCGGAGGCGGCCGCGGCCGCGTACGGCGGACCGGGAGGACAGGGTCGACCGGGAGGGCAGGGAGAACCGGGAGGACAGGGCGTACCGGCGGGCCCGGTGGACGCGGGCGGGGCGGGCACCCACCGGTCCGTGCAGGTCCGGGCGGCCGGCCGGACCGTCGGGCTCACGGTGCACGTGCACCCCGTGGACCTGCTGCGCGACGTGGACGTGGTCGTCTCCCCGTCCAACGTCCACTTCGCGCTGCCCGAGGCCTACAAATCGTCCATCGCCGCATCGCTGCGGCGGGCGGCCGCGGTGCACGGGATGACCGGCGAGCTCCTGGACGACCCGCTGCCCACGGAGCTGCGCAGGTGGGCGGAGCGGCACGGCACCACGGGACGTGCGGTGCGGCCCGGCACGGTGGCGGCCACCGGAGCGGGCGCGCTGGCGGCGCAGGGCGTACGGCGCATCTACCACGCGGCGATCGCCGTGCCCCGGGCCGGCACCAACGACTACGACGTGCTGCCCGCCGACGTCACCCGGGCGGCGTCCCGGGTCCTGGCCCTGCTGGCCGAGGAGCGCGACCGGCACGTGCCGCCGCTGCGCTCGGTGTGCTTCCCGCTGATCGGCTCCGGCCGCGGCGGACTGTCCTACGAGGTCAGCCTGGGGGCCGTGTGGGCGGCGGTCGAGGCGGAGCTGGCGCGCGGGGCGCGCTGGGACGTGCACTTCGTGGTGCGCACCCCGCAGGCCGCCGCGGTGGTGGAGCGCATCGCCGCCGGAATCCGCCCGGCGCACGACCAGAGGCCGACCGGCTGACCCGGTGCAATGGAGGGGCGCCCCGGTGCGTACGAGGGGCGCACCGGGGCCGCACAAGGGGGGTGCGAGGGGATCATGGCCTGGGTAATCTTCTTTGTCACGACCATAGTTGACGATCTGTCACCTAGCGTGGGCGCATGAGCGGTGGGATGGAAGAGTGGGGGCACGGGGCAACCGGCCGGGTGATCACCTGGCCCGATCCCGACGCGTACGTCCTGGTCGAAGGAGTGCTGCTGCGCATGCTCCCGGAGCTCCCGGGAGCGGCGCCGGGCGCGGAGGTGGTCGTGACGTACGAGGCCTCGCGGCAGCTGCGCGTCGCCCGAGAGGCGGCCCGGACGGACCAGGGTGGGGTGTGGGGGGATGAGTGAGTACGGCTTCGGACTGGCGCAGGGCAACGACGAACGGCAGCCCGTCGTGCTGCTCCTCGACACCTCGGCCTCCATGGGGCGCCCGGCCGGGAGTCCCCGGATCGACGAGCTCAGCCGCGCCCTGACCAGCTGGTTCGACGGGGTGCGGGCGGAGCCGAGGCTGCGTGCGCGGGTCGAGGTATGCCTGATCACCTTCGACTCCCGGGTCCGCGTCTTCGACCCGGACCGGGAGCAGCTGGTTCCGGTCGGGGAAGCCGTGCCCGACCGGCTCTTCGTACCGGTGGACCGGATGCGTCCGCCGCGGCTGGAGGCGTCCGGACTCACCCGGATGACGGAGGCCGTCGAGATCGCGCTCGACCTGGGCCGGGCGCGCCACCGGACGCTGCAGCAGCAACGGGTCCAGGTGCGCAGGCCGTTCCTGTGGGTGCTGACGGACGGAGCCCCGAGCGACGCCGACGGGGAGCCGATGGACCCCGCGGCCCTGGCCGGTACGGCGGAGAAGGTGCGGCGCGGCGAGGAGCGGGGTGAATGCGTGCTCCAGGCGATCGGTGTGAGCGGCGCCGACCTGGAGCTGCTGCGGGTCCTCGCGCCCAAGGGGGCGCTGATGCTGGAGGGCCTGGACTTCGGGCAGATCCTCGATCTGCTGTTCCAGAGCTCGGACCGGATCGGGGCGGTCCAGGCCGCCGACGAGATCCACGGACAGGTGGCCGACCTGGTGGAGCGCCAACGGCGCCTGCGCCTGCTCGACGAGCGGTACCGGTGATCGTCGCGGGGGCCGCGGTCCAGGGCACCGCGCACCTGGCCCGCGGACAGGGCTGCCAGGACGCCTTCAAGGCGGTCCAGTGGGACGGGACGGCGGTGCTGGCCGTCGCGGACGGCGCCGGGGGCAGGGAGCGCAGCGCGCTCGGCGCGCACCTCGCCGTGGACGCCGCCTGCCGGATCCTGGCCGAGGACGTTCCCGGGGCGGTGGATGCTCCGGAGGCGTGGACCGGGTGGATCGCCGCGGCCGGCGCCAGGATTCTGGGGGACTACCGGCGTGCCGTGGAGGCCGTGCTGTCGGCCGTGGCCGCGCCCTCGGAGGCGGTGGCCGGGCCCTCGGAGCCGGTGGACGCCGGGGCGCTGGCCGCCACGCTGGCGGCGGCCGTCGTCCGGCCGCCCTGGGTGGCGTTCCTCTCCGTCGGCGACTGCTTCGGGACGGTACTGACCCGGGACCCCGACGGGCCCGGACCGGGCCGCGAGGAGCGCGAGCGGTGCCATCTGGTCCTGCCGCCGCCGGCCCCGGGCGCACCGGAGACGGTCTTCCTCTCGTCGCCCGGAGCCGCCCTGCGCTTACGGACCTTCGTGGTGTGGGAGCCGCGGCTGAGCGGGGTCGTGCTCGCCACCGACGGCTGTGCGGCCCTGACGCTCGACCACCCCTCCGTGCGGCAACTCCCGCCCGAAGCGGGACCGTTGCCCTCCGAGCGGTTCTTCTGCGGCCTCGCGGCCACGCTCCGCGCCAACGGCGGTGACGCCACCCCCCTGCGCGCCCTGCTCTCCGGGCCCGGGGCGGCACGGACCGGCGACGACCTGACGGTGCTCTGCGCCCTCACGGACGGCAGGTGACGATGGCCCTCACGGTGGTGTCCGACAGCGGACGCACATGGCACCTCACACAGCAGATCGGCAGCGGCTCGGAAGGGGTCGTCTTCGCCGTGGACGACGCACGCCCCCTGGTGGCCAAACTCGTCCTCGACCCGCCCGACCCCTCCGCCTACCGGCGTCGCATCGCCCGGCTGGTCCGGCAGCGCCGTCAGCCGCGTTCCGTCCGGCTGCTCTCGGGAACACCCGCGCGGGTCGCCTGGCCGATGGCCGGGGTCCGGGCCGGCGGGCCGGGCGGCGACGGCGTGGACGGGTACGTGATGACCGACATGCGCCACGCCCACCAGCCGTTCGCGCACCTGCTCACCCCGCAGGCCCGCCAGGTGCTGCTGCCCCGCGCGACGTGGGCCACCGCGCTGGCGGCGGCCCTCTCGCTCGCCCGCCTCCTCGCGGACCTGCACGCCGAGGACTACGTGGTGGGCGACCTGAAGCCGGACAACCTCTGGGTGGACCCGCAGGGCAGGGTCGGCATCGCGGACGTGGACTCCTGGCAGTTCACGGACGGGGGCGAGACGTTCCCCGGGCGGATGGGAAGCCCGGGCCACACCGCGCCCGAACGGATCGGCGCACCGGCCGGCACCGCACCGGACCGGGCCTCCGACGAGTTCGTCCTCGCCGTCCTCGTCCACCAGTTGCTGATGTGCGGACTCCACCCGTTCGCCGGCCATCCCTCGGGAGGCGGCGACTACCTCTCGTACGACGACAACGTCCTGCACGGCCGGTGCCGGCTGCTCGACCGGACCTCGGTGTACCTGCCCCGCTCCGCGCCGCCCCTCGACCTGCTCCCGCGCCGGCTCACCGCGCTCTTCCGGGCCGCGTTCGGCGGGATCCGGCCCTCCGCCGCGGTCTGGAGCGAGGCGTTGGCGGCGGAGTCGGACCCCGCGCGGCTCAGGACCTGCCGGAGGAACGCCCTGCACGTGCACACGGCCGAGCGGCCCTGGTGCCCCTGGTGCGACCTGGCCGAACGCGGGGCCGACGGCTATCCGGGGCCGGAGCCGGACCCGAAGCCGCGTACGGGCGGGGCGGCGCGGGCGGAGACGGAGGGCGGCAAGGGCGTGAACGACGGCAAGGGCGTGAAGAGGCCGGAGGGGGCGTTGTGGCAGAGGTGACCAGGCTCTCGGTGGCGCGGCGGCTCGACCGCTGCACCGTCCTCGGCCCGGGGGTCAGAGCCGTGATCTGGGTGCAGGGCTGCCCGCTGCGGTGCCGGGGCTGCGTGGCCGCGGAGACGCTGCCCTTCGAAGGGGGCACCGTCCACACCGTGGAGGAACTCGCCGACTGGCTCTGCGGGTTGCCCGACATCGAAGGCGTCACCCTCTCCGGCGGCGAACCCTTCAGCCAGGCGGCCGGGCTGGCCTCGCTGCTCGACGCCGTCCGCGCGCGGCGCCCCGAGCTCGGCGCGATGGCCTACTCCGGATTCCGCTACGAGGCCCTGCGCCGGGGCGGCCCCGACCGGCAGGCGCTGCTGCGCCGCCTGGACCTGCTCGTCGACGGCCCCTACGTGGAGTCCCGGCAGCACGGGCTGCGCTGGCGGGGCTCCGCCAACCAGCGCCTCATCGCGCTCACCGGCCGCTACGCGGACCTGGGGACCGAGCCCGACCACAGCGCGGGCGTCGAACTGTCCCTGGAAGCCGACGGATCACTGTCCTGGGCCGGGGTGCCGCCGACTCCCGGCTTCCGTGAAGGGCTCGAGGAACGACTCGCGGCACGGGGCTTCGTCCTGCGCGCCGAGGAACGGAGGGAAGCATGAGCGGATCACCGAAGTACAGCATCGTGTCGGTCGCGCCGGCCTACGCGCGGATCGAGGCGGAAAGGCGCCGTGCCCGGGAGGCCGCCCGTCGGCGGCTGGAGGCGCAGCGTGCCCGGGAACGGGCCGAGCGCGCCGCCCAGCGGGCCCGGGAACTCGCCGCCCGCCGGGAGCGGGCCAGGGCGGAGGCCGGGCGCCGGGAGGCGGAGCTCGCCCGGCGCCGGTCCGAGCAGCGGGAGGCCCACGCCGCCGGGGTGCGGCGCGAGCAGAGCGACGCCGACGCGCGCCGGCTGGCCGAGGTACGTCAACTGCTGGCCCGGGCCCGCGCCGAGGACTCCGGCGTACGCGTGCTGCGCGAGCGCCTGGACCAGCTCCGGAGCCGCGTGGAGCGGGGCGAGGACACCGGCCGGGACATCGAGGAACTGCGCGGCCGGGTCGTCCTGCTCGCCGAGGGGGCGGAGGCTTCGGGCCGGAGCGCCGACCACGGTGCCGTGCTGGCCGGGCTGGAGGAACGGCTCGCCGGGATCGGGCCGCAAGCCCGTGAGGGCGACCCCGAGGGACACCGGCGCTGCCTCGACCTGCTCGCCGAGTTGCGCGCGACGGCCGGTCCCGGGGCGCAGACGCGGTTCCAGGCGCTGCTCGGCACCGCGGAGCACGCACTCGCCCGGCATGCCGCGACCGTCGGGGAGCGGGCCGCCGGGGAGCGCCGTCGGGCGGAGCGGGCCCGCGAGGAGCAACTGCGGGCGCAGGAGCACGAGTACGAGCAGGAGGCGGCACGGCAGGCCGCGCTGGAGGCCGAGCAGGAGCGCGTGGCGGCGGTCCTCGCGGAGGCCACCGACCGGCTCGGCGTCGTACGGCAGTCCGTGGGAGAGGCGGCGGCCGAGGCCCGGGAGCTCGGCGCCCCCGAGCTCGCCGAGCGCATCGAGACGGCGCTGACCGCCGTCACCAGCCCGCTCGCGGCGGGGGCGCCGGCGGAGGCGCTGGCCGCGGTCGAGGCGCTGGAGGGCGCGCTCGTCGATGCCGAAGCCCGGCTGGACGAGCTGCAGTTGGCGTACGCGCGCCGGATGGACCTCGCCCAGGCGCTGCAGGACGCCATGATCGGCGAGGGCTTCGCCTTCACCGGGGGAGCGGAGCAGGCCGGAGAGCTGCTGCTCAGCTTCGAGCGCCCGACCGGGGCCACGTACCAGACCACGATCACCACGGACGGCGGCGGCGCCCCCGTCCTCGTCTACCAGGTCGACGGCGAGCCCGATGTCACCCTCCGCCCGGATCCGGAGGTCGCGGTGTGCGACCGCACCGAGGACCTCCTGCTGCGGGTGCACGAGGCCATCGTCGTAGGGGACGGCTTCCTTCCCGGGGAACTCACCTGGCAGGGCAAGCCGCCGGGCTCGCGGGGCAAGACGCTGCCGGACGCGGAGCCGGCGCCGCACGCGGAGGAGTGGAATTGGACCGGGTGAACTCCGTCGAGTGGGTGAAGCTGGACGATGCCGGCGGCGCGGGACGCCCCGCGGGTACGGAGCGGGCGGGCCGGCCGGCCGGGGACGGGCAACCGGTGGTCGCGGACGGCATGATGCCGCTGTGGGCGGTCTCCCTCGACTGGGAGCTGAGGCGTGGGCGCCAGGTGATCCTCAACGGTCAGATCAGGGACCGCTGGTGGTTCGCCGACCGGCCGGCCTCCTTCCGCGAGGTGGTCGCCGGTCTGCTCGAAGCGCGCGGCGCCGAGGTGGTCGGCTGGTGGGATCCGGTGGGCGGGCTCACCTTTCCGCTGGACGGCCACGCCGAGCGCTTCGACGAGCTGCGCGAGGGGCGGTCCTCCGAGCGCACGCGGACCCCGGTCGGACCTGGCACCGCGGGCGGGGCTGCCGACCCGGGCGGTTCCGGCACCCCGGGCGGTTCCGGCACCGCGGGCGGGGCTGCCACCGTCGGCGGGGCCGCCGCGGCCGGAACGCCCCAGGACCCGGCGGGAGCGCGGCCGTCACCGGGGCGCGGGCACGCGGAGGCACCGCTCGACGGCGCGCCGGACGCGACCGCCCGCGCCCGGCGCGGAGACGAGCGGGACCGGGGCCGCGAACGCCTGCTGGCGCCGCGGCAGTCGGGCCGGCCCCGCTCCTTCGAGGACGTCGTCGCCACCGTGCACCGCCTGGTGGCCCTGCCCGACGCGGCGGTCGCCTTCGTCTTCGAGGACGTCGATCACCACCTGCCGCCCGGCCGGCCCGAATCGCACCTGGGCTACCTGATGCTGCGCGCCGCGATGACGGACGCCGTGACCCCACGCTCCGCCGCGGGCCCGGCCCCGCACGCGCGCAACGCGGTGCTGTGCGCGGTGGGCGACGTCGGGCGGCTGCCCGGCTGGTTCCACCTGGAGGATCCGAGGGTCGCCGCACTCCACATCGGCCCGCCCGACCCCAGCGAGCGGCGGCTGTGGCTCACCTGGCTGCTCCGCACCTTCAACGGGGCGCACGAGGCCTCGCGCGCCGATCTCGAAGCCCTCGTGGGAGCCACCGACGGCATGCCGGGCTGGGAGATCGACTCCCTCGCCAGGACCTCGTGGATGCGCAACGCACCCTTGGGGAAACCGGACAAGCTGCTGGAACTGCACCGGCTGAACGTGAGCGTCGACCCGTGGACGCAGCTCGACCGGGAGACCGTCGCGGGCGCTGCCGGGGTCCTCGGCGCCCGGGTGGTCGGCCAGAGCGGCGCCGTGAACGCCGTGGCCTCGGCACTCCAATCCGCCTTCGTGGGAGTCGACTTCGGAAGTTCGGGGACCGCTCGCCCCCGGGGCGCCTTCTTCTTCGTCGGACCGACGGGCGTCGGCAAGACTGAACTGGCGAAGGCCGTGGCCGAGTTGATGTTCGGTGATCAGAGCGCCTACGCCCGCTTCGACATGAGCGAGTACCAGCAGGAGCACGCCGCCGAACGCCTGGCCGGCGCGCCGCCCGGCTACATCGGCCACGAGCAGGGGGGCGAGCTGACCCGGCGCGTGCAGGAACGGCCGTTCAGCGTGCTGCTCTTCGACGAGATCGAGAAGGCGCACCCCAAGGTGCTGGACAAGTTCCTGCAGATCCTGGAGGACGGCCGGCTCACCGACGGCCGCGGCCAGACCGCGTACTTCTCCCAGTGCCTGATCATCTTCACCTCCAACACGGGCGCGGACCGGATCCGGAGCCTGCTGGAGGAGCGCGACCCGCTCCCGTACGCCCTGCTGGAGGCGCACTTCACCCGCGCCGTGGAGGAGAAGTTCCGGCAGATCGGCAGGCCGGAGATCTACGGCCGGCTCAAGCCGGGCGTCGTCGTCTTCGACATGCTGCGCCCCGAGCACGTCGCCAGGATCGCCGACCGGCTGCTCGCGGAGCTCGCCGAGTCGGTCCGCGAACGCCACCGCGTGGAGCTCGTTCCCGACACGGACACCCTGCACCCGTGGATCACGGAGCGGATGTCGGACCCCGGGAACCAGGCGTACGGCGGGCGCCAGATCCGCAACGAACTGGAACGGGTGCGCTCGGCCGTCGTCGGCCATCTGCTGGTGAACCGTCCGGAGCCGGGCAGCCGGATCCGGGTCGGCCTCGGGGCCGACGGCCGGCCGTGGGTCACTGCCGACGGTGCGGGGCCGTTCGCGGGCGAAGGGAGCGTACGGTCATGATCGCCATCGACCTGGGACACCGCTTCGGGCGGGTCGCGCGGGTGGGCCCCGACGGCCTGCCCGAGGTGACCACGACCCGGCTCACCGGTGCGGACGGCGTCCTCGACCCGGTCGGGGCCCTGCCCCTGCTGATCGGATCCGCCCCGCCGGGAGAGGGGGCCCACGGGGCGGAAGGGGACCGTACGGCCGCTCTCGGACTCCCCGTGTCGGGCGGGCGGGAGGACGAGCTGCGGTACGCGGCGGAGCGCTGCGGGCTCGCGGTCGGACGCGTCGTACCGGAGCCCGTGGCCGTGGCCCTGCACTACGGGGCCGTCGCGCAGGGCGTGGACCACACGGTCCTGGTCTGCGACCAGGGGGCGACCACCCTGGACCTGAGCGTCCTGGCCGTCGCCCCCGACCTCACCGTGCACGTGGTCCGCTGCCTCAGCCTCCGGCTCGGCGGCGACGACTGGGACGCGGCGATCGCCGCCGAACTCGCCGGCGGGCTGCCGGACGGCGTGGACCCGCTCGGCGCGGCCGAGGTCCTGCGACGGGCGCTCGGCGCATCGGACGCCGTCACCGAGGCCGTGGAGGACGCCGCGGGCGGCCTGCACGCGGTGACCCTGGACCGGAGCCGGTTCGAGCGGGCGGTGGCGCCCCTGCGGCAGCGTCTGCTCGCCGCCGTCGCGGACCAGCTCGCCACGGCGGAACCGGCCGTGGACACGGTGCTGCTGGCCGGCGGGATGGGCGCCGAGCCCGGGCTGCCGGCCGGGATCGAGGCCCTCCCGGCCGCGCAGGGCCTGACGGTGCGCTGCGACCGTCCCGAACTCGCCGTCGTGCTCGGGCTGTCGGCGCTGCGGGACTTCGGAGTGCTGCGCGTGGTCACCGGATCCGCCGGGAGGCCGGGACGGGCGGAAGGCGCGTACACCGGCCGGGACTCTGGTTACCCGCGTACGGAGACCGGCCGCGCCGGCGGGAACACCTGGCACCCGGGCGGCCCCGACTCCGTGGACACCCTCCTGGACCCCGAACCCGCCGGCGCGGCGCAGGCGGACCCGGAGCCCCGCAGCGGGCGCCCCCCGGTGGAGGACCCCGAGCCCGCCCCGCGGCAGGGCGGCGGCGGCCCTGCCGGGTCGGAGGGCGGCTTCGCAGCCCCCGAGCCCGAAGCCGCCGGGCCGGCGCAGGCCGATGCCGCGCAGGCCCCGTACGCGCAGGCCGAGTCCGCACCCGCCGAGTCCGCACCCGCCGAGTCCGCGCAGGCCCCGTACGCCGAGCCCCCGACGGCCGGACCCGGCCCCACCGACGCCCCCGGCCCTCCGGAGCCACCGCCCCCGCCGAGCGCTCACCAACCCGAGCCCGAGCCTGCGCCCGAGCCCTCGTACGGCTCCCCGCCCCCACCACCCGGCGACCCGTACGACAGCGTGGCTGAGGACCCGCCGTGGTCTCCCGCCGATCCGCGGCCCCGGTACGCGGTCCCGGTGGGCCAGCTCCAGTACGTCCGGCGCGGGGACCACCTCCTCGTGCTGTGGGCGTGGCCGGAGGGGGCCCTGAGCGCTCGGGTGCGCTGGCGCCGGGAGGGGAACACCTCCGGGACCGCCGCGGCCGCGGGGGACACCGTGTGCCGTCGCCGGGTGTACGAGCACGACGGCGGCTTCGACCTGGCCGTCGGCAACGGGGCCGTCACGCTCACCGTGGAGGCCCTGGTCGCGGATCTGGGCCAGGACTGCGAGGGAGCCTCCTCGTTGCTGGTCCCGGCCGCCCCGACGGTCGTCTCGTACGAGCCGAGCGTGCGCCGCCGCCTCACGGGCCGGGTGGCCTCGGTGACCTTCACCACCGAGGACGGCTGCGACCTGCCGGGTCTGCGCATCGTCCACAGCCTCGGCCGCTTCCGCCCCACCAGCACCGCCGAGGGCACCGTCCTGCACGAGGTGCCCGCCCAGCGGCTGTCCGCAGCCACCCCCCTGACCGTGGAGTTCCCGCTGCCCGCCACGCGCGGCCCGTCCTGGCTGGTCTGTTTCCCGGCGCACGCGGACGCGGGCACCGACTTCGGTATCGACATCCGCCCGACGGCGCTGCACAGACTGCGAGTCACCTGATGGCCAAACGCCTCATCTGCCCCTACTGCTACGAGAACTTCGCCCCGCGCGAGATCCGGTTCCGCTGCCACAGCCGGCTGACCCGGACGGGAAAGCAGTGCGAGCGGCGCCGCGACCAGGTGCTCGACCAGCGGAAGGGGCCGCGCCGCAGCCACGACCTCGGACCGGACTTCGCCGCGGACGGTCGCAAGCCCACGGCCGTCTGCCCGGACTGCGACGGAGAGACCACCTACCGGATCTGCCCGGTCTGCCACTCCGAACTGCCCGTCCAGTTCGGCATGATGGACAACCGCCTGATCGCCATGGTCGGTCCGAAGGCGTCCGGCAAGACCGTCTACATGACGGTGCTGCTCCACGAGATGCGCAACCGGGTCGGAGAGGCCTTCGGCGCGGCCCTGATGGGCTCGGACGACGAGACGATGCGGCGCTTCAGCTCCGACTACGAGGACCGCCTCTACCGCGACAACCAGATGTTCCCCGGCACCCAGACGGCCTCCACCAACCTCAACCGGGTGGACCCGCTGGTCTTCCGCTTCGGCCTGCGCCGGCGCACGCTGCTCGGCGAACGTCCGCAGCACACCGTCCTGTCCTTCTTCGACACGGCCGGCGAGGACTTCAACTCGCGGGAGAACGTGGAACTCAACACCCGCTATCTGGCCGGAGCCGACGGCATCGTGCTGCTGCTCGACCCGCTGCAGATGCCGGGCGCCCGCGACAACGCCCTGCCCGGCACCCCGCTGCCGGGCAGCGAGGGGCTCGACCCACCCATCAGCGTCCTCTCCCGGGTGACGAACCTGCTGCTGTCCCGCCACTCCGGCCGCGCCGCCCAGAAGATAGACATCCCGATCGCCGTCGTCTTCTCGAAGATGGACGCCTTCTGGCACCTGCTCGATGCCGGCAGTCCGCTGCGC
Source organism: Streptomyces sp. NPDC104226 (assembly GCF_055584085.1). Taxonomy (NCBI): domain Bacteria; kingdom Bacillati; phylum Actinomycetota; class Actinomycetes; order Kitasatosporales; family Streptomycetaceae; genus Streptomyces; species Streptomyces sp. NPDC104226. Next base: position 195,985 of record NZ_JBVJMS010000014.1, on the reverse strand, counting down.
GACCACGCGCCCGCCCGTGACCGCTTCGACGTCGGCGACAGCCTCAACGTCCACGAGGAGGTGCGCCGGCTCCTCAAGGACTGGGACGGCGTGCCGATCGACCACCTGCTGGACAACCACTACTCCCGCTATCGGTACTTCGGAGTCTCCGCGCTCGGCCGCCACCCCACCACCGATGCCCGGGTCGCCCCCACCGGCATCCAGCCGTACCGGGTGGCCGACCCCCTGCTGTGGCTCCTGAGCGAGTTCGGCTCGGTGCCGAAGGCGGGCCGGGGATGAAGCACTTCCAGCAGCTCTACTACACCTCCTGCGAGCACGGGCTCAGCGGGTTCTCCGGCTTCCAGTTCAACGCCGTCAGCCCGGGCGTCACCGCCGGCACCCGGCAGGCCGTGGAAGCCCTGGCCGGGTACGAGCCGCCCCGCTCCCTGGTGGAGTCGGACACGCCGGAGCTGCTGGAGCGCTGCCCGGTCAACCTCTGCTACCGGCCCTACGACCGGGACGGGCGCCGCGCCACCGCGCTGTGCGTGCGGTACGTGGGCCGCGACTCGGCCCGCCGCTTCGGCAACTACTTCGCCCACGCCCTGCACAGCGAGGACTTCCGGGAGGCCTCGGGCGGGATGCTCGGGATCGAGCTGTGGAACTCGCCCGTGTGGACCCGTACGGTGGCCCCTGCCACGGAGATTCCGGCGCTCGCGGCGCCCGAGCCCGGACCGCTCGGTGTCCGGGCCGTGGCCGAGTTCCTGCGCGGGCATCCCCACGCGGCCCGGCTGCCCCAGCTGCTGGCCGCCGTGTTCGCCGCGCTCACCGAACACGGCTCGGTGGTGGTGGTCGACCGCGACACCGAACGGATCGCGCGCTGGTTCGCCGCCGTCTCCTACCTGCTGCCGCCCCCGCTCGCCCGCGGGCTCTCCTTCGCCACCTACGTCTTCCGCCCGGCCCGGAGCCGGCTGCACCTGATCGGCACCGTGCCGGAGGCGCAGCTCGCCTTCGGCACGGACGACGAAGCGGCCTACACGGTCTTCGACTTCTCGCGGGGCGTGTTCCCGGAGGTGCCGGTCGGCGACCTGGTCCGCCTCCTCACCCGGATCGGGGTCGAATCCGTCCGGCTCGTCTGGTCCTGGACGGCCGACTACGCGCGGGGCGGGGAGGAGACGCCGGACGACTGGCACGCCCCCGTCGCCGCGGCGGCGTGCGCGGGCGGCATCGCGCTCACCGAGGCCGACGCCCACGCGGTGGTCGACTGGCTGGCCGGGGCCGACCACCTGGGCGCACTCGGGGCGACCGTCGCGGACGACATCCACCGCAAGCACCGCAACCTCGACGACGGCCGGCTGGCCAAGCTGAGCGCGGCCGCGAAGGCCGGAGGCGACATCGGTGTCCACCGGGAGATCGAGGGGAAGCTGCACGCGTCGCGGATGCGGGCCTACCTCCGCTCCGCCCGGAACGCCGCCCCGCCGGTGCCGATCGAGGACCCGGCGACGCGCGAGCGGGCCACCGCCCTGTGGGAGCGGTTCGCGGCGGAGGCGCGGACCCCCCGCGAGCGGACCCGCCTGCTGCTCTGGGCCGTCGGCGCCCGGCTCTCCCTGACACGGGAGGCCGAGGAGCGGGAGACCCTGGGCCTGGCCCACGCGCTGCTCGCTTCGAGTGCCGACGACCTGCTCGACGAGGTGTCCGAACTGCTGCGCGTCCTGCCGGTGATGCGCGAGTCCCTGGCCTCGGCGGTGCAGGAGGTGTTGGAGGGACGCTCCGGCCAGGAGCAGTTGATGTCGCTGTTCCCCGCCAACCTCCTGCGTGAAGCCGACCTGGCGGAGCGCCCCCTGGTCCTGGAGCACTACCTGCGGGCCAGGGCCGAGCGGATGCCCTCGGACACGGTTCCGATCATGTTCAAGATCCTGAAGATCCGGGGGCGCACGTCGCCCGACGAGGAGCTGGTGAGCGCCCTCTGGCGCCCTTCGCGGACCTGGTCCCACGAGGAAGCGGCCTGGATCGCCAGGCTGCTGCCCGCAGGGGAACCGGTGGACGAGGCGGTCGGCGCATGGTTCCGCCGCGCGCTGGGCCAGGACATCCAGGAAGTGGAGTCGCTGACGGCCTGTCTGCGCCTGTGCGGGCTGCTCGCCGAGCCGGGACGCTTCGCCTGGCTGCCCGCGGACGTGGGGGAGCGCGTACGCAGCGCCCTCGATCTGAACAGGGCGCTCAGTGAGGCCGTCGAGGCCACGGAACTCCTCGCGGCCTTCGACGTCCCACCGAAGCTCCGGTGGTCCGCGACGCTCGCGCTCACGAACCTGTGCCTGGTGCCCGCCATGCTGTGGCTGCCCGCCGACACCGCGCGGCTGCACGGCCGGCTGAAGGAGCTGAGCGACCGCGACCTGGACCGCTACCTGTCGGACGTGCACCGCAGGGTCACGGGCGGCGGCGAAGGGATCGGCGACGCCCTGCTCAGCCACGTGGCCACCGCCGCCACCCTGACGCGGCGGAACCTGCGCACCCAGGCCCAGCTGGAGCTCGTGACGGCGATCCGCGCCCGTCCCGCCACCCACTGGCGGCTGGCCGACCTGGCACGGCTGGAGGCCGCGGTACGGCCCCACCAGCCCGGACTCGCCGACCAGTACGCCGAGTACGCCGAGGCCCGGCGCAGCAGCCCGCAGCGCCGGCCGCGCAGGGTCTGGCCCTTCGGCCGCCACACCGAGCCCGAAGCCGCGGATCCTCCCGGCCCGAGGGCGTCCGCGCCTTCGGCGCCCGACGCGGGGAAAGCCGACGCGTCCCGGAAGAAGAGTTCCGAGGAGCCCCGGAAGAAGAAGGGACAGTGATGCGCCATGGATGAGATCATCACCTTCGTCCTCGTCCCGGTCTTCTACCTCGTCGGGCTCGGGCTGTTCCTGCCCTTCGTCCCGGTCATCGCCGCCCTGCGGGGCCTCGCCCTGGTGATGCAGGTGCTCGCCGGGTACGGACGCACGGTGGTCGGCGTCGTGCACCGGCGCACCCCCGAGTTCCGGACGATCGCCCCGTACCGTCCGCAGGACGAGCAGGTGAAGGCGTACCGCAACTACTTCTTCGGACCGGCCTCCCGCGACCTGCGCCAGATCCTCGTGCTGGAGCGCCGGTCGTACGCCACCACGGTCCGCGACTCCTTCAGGGCCGTGACCACGCGGCAGTTCACCGCTCCGGCGCGCAACCGGGCCTTCACCGTCCCGTACGGGCTGGCGCTCTACCTCGGACTCTGCACGGGCCTGGTGGCCGCCCTGCCGCCGGTCGCCCTGCTGATGGCCCTGCACGCGTCCGTGCTGGCCCTGCTGGCGGGCGGGGCCAGACTCCTCGCCGGCGCGCTGCGGGCCGTCGACCGGGCGGTGCTGTGGGTGAAGCACCTCCGCACGGGCATGCTGTGCCCGCACTGCTTCGAACGCGTCCCCTATCCCGCGTACGAATGCCCGCGCCCCACCTGCCGGCGCCGGCACGCGGACATCCGCCCCGGCACGTACGGCATCTTCCGGCGGCGCTGCCAGTGCGGACAGCGCATGCCGACCCTGCTGATGCTGATGAGCCGGGACGCGCGGCTCCGGGCGTACTGCGTCCACCCCTCCTGCGGAAAGCCGATGAACACGGACGCCGGCCACATGCCCGAGGTGGTGATACCGCTGATCGGCGGACGGGCGGCGGGCAAGACGCAGCTGATGGCGGCCATGCTGCTGTCCCTGGAGCGCGCGGCTGCGAACGGCGGGGCGGCGCTCACCCTCGCCGACGAGGAGTCGGAGGCCAACTACCAGGTGCTGCGCGAGGTGCTGCGGATGCGCGGAAACACGCGCGCCACCCAGAAGGCCCTGCCCCGGGCGCACTCGTTCGTCCTCGGCGGCGGCCGCTCCCAGCGGCTGGTGCACCTCTTCGACACGGCCGGCGAGCGGTTCGTCGACCGCGAGGAGACGGACGCCCTGCGCTACGCGCGGGCCGCGCGCACCTTCGTCTTCGTCCTCGACCCGATGGCGGTGAAGGAGTTCTGGGCCGCGGCGGACCCGGCGGCGGGAACCCGGCTGGACCGCACCCTCGGCTCCACGGTCGATCCCGAGGAGGTCTTCGCCCGGTCGGTCCAGGCGGTGGCCGCGATGGGCGCCCCGCTGAAGCGCGCCCGCCTGGCGGTCGCGATCAGCAAGACGGACCTGCTCGCCGAGCACGGCCTGGTACCGGCCGGCCTCGACGGCAGCGAGGCGCGGACCTGGCTCTGCGAGGTGCTGCGTCTGCGGAGCCTCGTCAGCGCCATGGAGCTGCACTTCCAGGAGGTCCGGTTCTTCCGCACGGCCGCCGTGGCGGACGAGGACGCGCGCGTGGACGACAGCATCGAGGGGTTCACCGAATGGTGCCTGCAGGGGTGAGCGGGGGTGAGCGGATATGCCTTGGATGCATGGCCGGGCGGCCGGTTAGCCTGGGGAAATGCTCACAGAAGTGATCGCGACCCGTTACGTCACGCCTCTGCGGGAGGGCGGCTCGCTCCCCGGAATCGTGGAAGCCGACGATCTCGGCACGTACGTCATGAAGTTCACCGGCGCCGGCCAGGGGCGCAAGACCCTGGTCGCCGAGGTCATCTGCGGCCGCCTGGCCCAGCGGCTGGGGCTGCGCGTGCCCAGGCTGGTGCAGATGCAGCTCGACCCGGTCATCGGGCTCGGCGAGCCCGACCAGGAGGTCCAGGAACTGCTCAAGGCCAGCGGCGGGCTGAACCTCGGGATGGACTACCTCCCGGGCTCCATCGGCTTCGACCCGCTCGCCTACCAGGTGGACCCGGTCGAGGCGGGGCGCGTGGTCTGGTTCGACGCGCTGATCAACAACGTCGACCGGTCCTGGCGCAATCCGAACATGCTGGTCTGGCACGGGGACCTCTGGCTCATCGACCACGGCGCCACCATGATCTGGCACCACAACTGGCCCACCGCCGAGAGCGCCGCCGCCAAGCCGTACAACGCCTCCGACCACGTACTGGCCCCGGTCGGCCCGGACATCGCCGCGGCGGCGGCCGCGCTCGCCCCGCTGGTCACCGAGGAGCTGCTCACCGAGGTCGCGGCGGACGTGCCCGACGAGTGGCTGGTCGACGAGCCGGGCTTCGACTCCACCGACGCGCTGCGCCGCGCCTACGTGGAGGCCCTGCTGCCGCGCGCGGCCACGATCCACGAGAGGATCACGATGGAGGCCGAGGTGAAGGTCCGGTCGGGTCCGCCCGGCTGGCTCGCCGACCGCCTCGACCCCCGTCCCCGGAAGATGAAGAGCGACAGCGAGTGATCAAGCGGGACGTGTTCGAGTACGCGGTGGTGCGTGTGGTGCCCCGCATGGAGCGCGGCGAGTGCTTCAACGCCGGCGTGATCGTCTACTGCCGGGCGCACGGGTACGTGGCCGCGCGCACCCACCTCGACGAGGCCAAGCTCCTCGCCCTGGACCCGAAGGCCGACGTGGCCGGGGTGCGGGCCGCCCTGCGCGGGGTCGAGGGAGTGTGCACGGGCGGCGATTCCGCCGGGCAGGCGGCGGGCGACGACGCCGGGCGCCGGTTCCGGTGGCTGATCGCCCCGCGGAGCACCGTCGTGCAGCCGGGCCCGGTGCACACCGGCCTGACGGCCGACCCCGCCGCCGAGGTGGAGCGGCTGCTGGACCTGCTGGTCCGGTAGTCGGCTGGATCTGCTCCCCGTTGACACGGAGTGCCAGGGCTCCTAGCGTCTCCTCAGCTGAAGCTACTAAGCGGTTGCTCACCCCTGAGGGGCCGCTTTTCCGAGGGCGAGGAGATCCAGCATGTCCACCACCGAGCAGCGCGTCGCGATCGTGACCGGGGCGGCCCGGGGCATCGGCGCCGCCACTGCCGTACGCCTGGCCGCCGAAGGCCGGGCGGTCGCCGTCCTCGACCTGGACGAGGCGGCCTGCAAGGACACCGTCGAGACGATCACGGCGGCCGGCGGCACGGCCGTGGCGATCGGCTGCGACGTCTCCGACAGCGCGCAGGTGGAGGCGGCTGTCGAGCGCGTGGTGACCCTGCTCGGCGCCCCGACCGTCCTCGTCAACAACGCGGGCGTGCTGCGCGACAACCTGCTCTTCAAGATGAGCGACACCGACTGGGACACCGTCATGAACGTGCACCTGCGCGGTGCGTTCCTGATGTCGAAGGCCTGTCAGAAGCACATGGTGGCGGCCAAGTTCGGCCGCATCGTGAGCCTGTCCAGCAGCTCGGCGCTCGGCAACCGCGGCCAGGCCAACTACTCGGCGGCCAAGGCCGGCCTGCAGGGCTTCACCAAGACCCTGGCCATCGAGCTCGGCAAGTTCGGCATCACCGCGAACGCCGTCGCCCCCGGTTTCATCGTCACCGAGATGACCGCCCACACGGCCGCCCGGGTCGGCATGGACTTCGAGGACTTCCAGGCCGCGGCCGCCACCCAGATCCCGGTGCAGCGCGTCGGGCGCCCGGACGACGTGGCGAACGCCATCGCCTTCTTCACCGGCGAGGACGCCGGCTTCGTTTCCGGCCAGGTCATGTACGTGGCCGGCGGCCCGCTCAGCTGACGAGAGGCAGGCGCACGCTATGACGTACGACGGAACGGACAGCGGCAAGGTAGCGCTGATCACCGGTGCGAGCCGGGGCATCGGCTACGGCATCGCCGAGGCCCTGGTGGCGCGCGGTGACCGGCTCTGCATCACCGGCCGGAACGAGGAGGCCCTCAAGGAGGCCGTCGAGCGGCTCGGCGCGGACCGCGTGATCGCGGTCGCGGGCAAGGCGCACGACGAGGCCCACCAGGCCGTTGCCGTGGAACGCACGATGGAGGCCTTCGGCCGCGTCGACTTCCTGATCAACAACGCGGGGACCAACCCGGTCTTCGGACCGATCGCCGACCTGGACCTCGGGGTCGCCCGCAAGGTCTTCGAGACCAACGTGATCTCGGCGCTCGGCTTCGCCCAGCGGACCTGGCACGCCTGGCAGAAGGAGAACGGCGGGGCGATCGTCAACATCGCCTCGATCGCCGGAGTCTCCGCCTCGCCCTTCATCGGGGCGTACGGGATGAGCAAGGCGGCCATGGTCAACCTGACGCTGCAGCTCGCCCACGAGATGGCGCCGGGGGTCCGGGTCAACGCGATCGCGCCCGCGGTGGTCAAGACCAAGTTCGCGCAGGCGCTCTACGAGGGCCGCGAGCAGGAGGCCGCGGCGGCCTATCCGCTGGGCCGGCTGGGGGTCCCGGAGGACATCGGAGGGGCCGCGGCCTTTCTTACATCTGCACAAGCGGAATGGATCACGGGACAAACTCTCGTCGTCGACGGGGGAATGTTCCTCAATGCCGGAGTGCATTGACCGATAATCGGACGCATTTGCCTCCTAAGGGGAGGCAAATGCGTACCGAATAGGCACGTAATCGGTCAAGTGCCGCACGAAACCTATCCATTGGATTCGTGATGCTCTGCGGTAGGGTCTGCCGCACCCCTGGCTGATCGAGGAGCGTGCACGTGTTCAACCGGACCAGATGCCTGCAGATCACTGCGGCCCTTGCGTCCATATCCCTGCTCTCAGGATGCGGCCTGTTCTCGGACGACGGCGGCAATGGAGAACAGCGGATTGTCGTCGGAACGACGAGCGCACCCACGACCCTCGATCCCGCCGCGGCCTGGGACGGCTCCTGGGAGCTCTACCGGAACGTCTACCAGACCCTGCTGGCCTTCCCCACGGGTGCCACCAAGCCCCAGCCGGACGCGGCCTCGAACTGCGAGTTCACCGACTCCGGGAACGAGTCGTACCGCTGCACCGTGCGCAAGGGCCTGAAGTTCTCCGACGGCGAGCCGCTCGACGCCAAGGCCGTCAAGCACTCCCTGGACCGGATCAGGACCATCAACGCCCCGTCCGGCCCCAAGGCCCTCTTCGGCAGCCTGGACAAGATCGAGACCCCGGACGCGCAGACGGTGGTCTTCCACCTGAACACCCCGGACGCCACCTTCCCCTTCGTGCTCGGCTCCCCGGCCGCCTCGCTCGTCTCGCCGAAGCAGTACCCGGCCGACAAGCTGCGCCAGGGCGACAAGGTGACCGGCTCCGGCCCGTACACCCTGGAGTCGTACAAGGAGGCCGGCGAGGCGGTCCTGAACCGCAACGGGAGCTACAACGGCTTCGCGAACCGCCGCAACGGCGGGGTCACCATCCGTTACTTCGCGGACTCCAAGAAGATGATCGCGGCCCTCAAGGGCAAGGAGATCGACGCGACCTACCGCGGCCTCTCCGCCGACGAGGTCAAGGACCTCCAGTCCCCCGCCTCGCACGACGCGGGCGTCCAGGTCGTCGAGAACGTCGGCTCGGAGATCCGCTACCTGATCTTCAACCCCACGGACCCGCAGGTCGCGAAGGTCGAGGTGCGGCAGGCGATCGCGCAGATCGTCGACCGCGGGGCGCTCGTCTCGAAGGTCTACCAGGGCACCGCCGAGCCGCTCTACTCGATGGTCCCCAAGGGGGTCGTCGGCCACAAGACGCCGTTCTACGACTCCTACGGCCAGCCGGACGTGGCCAAGGCCAAGAAGGCCCTGAAGGACGCCGGGATCCCCACGCCGGTGAACCTGACCTTCTGGTACACCACCGACCGCTACGGCGCCTCCACCGCGGACGAGTTCACCGAGCTCAAGCGCCAGCTCGACGAGAGCGGGCTCTTCAAGATCACCCTGCGCGGTCAGCCCTGGAAGACCTTCCAGGAGGGCTACAAGAAGGGCGAGTACCCGGTCTTCGGCCGCGGCTGGTTCCCCGACTTCCCGGACCCGGACAACTTCATCGCGCCGTTCGTCGGCAAGGAGAACGCGGTCGGCACCCCGTACGAGTCCGACGAGATCCTGAAGGTGATCCTGCCCAAGTCCCGCCGCGAGAGCGACCGGTCGGCCGGCATCCACGAGTTCGAGAAGGCCCAGCAGATCTTCGCCGACGACGTCCGGCTGCTGCCCCTGTGGCAGGGCAAGCTGTACGTCGCCGCCCGCGACGACATCGCCGGCGCCGAGCGGGCGCTCGACCCGCAGACCGTCATGCAGGTGTGGGAGCTGTACCGCAAGACCAGCTGGTAGCAGGCCCGTACGCCGCCGCGCCCGCCCGCGCCGCCCACCCGGGCGGGGCGGGCGGGCGCCCGGTTGTCAGTGGCCCCCGGTAAGTTCTGGACCAGTCGTCTCGAACAACGTGTACCGGAGGTTTTCGCCGTGACCCAGATGCTGCCCGAGTCCTGGCTCCCCGTCCTCGGCGGGGAGCTGGACCAGCCCTACTTCAAAGAACTCACCGAGTTCGTCGAGAAGGAGCGGGCGAACGGGCCGGTCTACCCGCCCCGCGAGCAGGTCTTCGCGGCCCTGGAGGCCACTGCGTTCGACGAGGTGAAGGTGCTGGTCCTCGGTCAGGACCCGTACCACGGCGCGGGCCAGGGCCACGGCCTGTGCTTCTCCGTGCAGCCCGGCGTGAAGACCCCGCCCTCGCTGCGCAACATCTACAAGGAGATGCAGGCCGAGCTGGGCACGCCCGTTCCGGACAACGGCTACCTGATGCCGTGGGCCGAGCAGGGCGTCCTGCTGCTCAACGCGGTCCTCACCGTCCGCGAGGCCGAGCCCAACTCGCACAAGGGCAAGGGCTGGGAGAAGTTCACCGACGCGGTGATCCGCGCGGTGGCCGCACGCCCCGACCCGGCCGTCTTCGTCCTCTGGGGGGCGTACGCGCAGAAGAAGCTCCCGCTGATCGACGAGGAGCGGCACGCGGTCGTCAAGGGCGCCCACCCCTCGCCGCTGTCGGCCAAGAAGTTCTTCGGCTCCCGGCCCTTCACCCAGATCAACGAGGCCGTCGCCGCCCAGGGCCATGCGCCGATCGACTGGCGGATCCCGGACCTGGGCCGCTGACCGACCGCGCCTCGGCGGCATTGCAGGTGCCTCCGGCTAGCGTCTTGATGATCGGACCGGAGCAGGTCTGACGGGAACGAGCCGGAGGCCGCGTTGACGGAGCAGCAGGAGGCGTCGGAGGACGCCGTCATGACCAGGATCGGCCAGGCGGCCATCCTGCTGCACGTCGGCGACCGCGAGGAGGCCCGCAACCGGCTCGGCGAGATCTGGGCCGAGATCGGCGCGGAGGGCGACTCCCTGCACCGCTGCACGCTCGCCCACTACCTCGCCGACGCGCAGGACGACCCCGCCGAGGAGCTGGCCTGGGACCTGCGGGCCCTGGCCGCCGCGCACACCGACTCCGACGGCCCCGGCCCGCCCTCGGCCGTACGGGTCTTCTACCCGTCGCTGCACCTGAGCCTGGCCGCCGACTACGTGAAGCTACGACGCCCCGAGGCGGCCAGGATCCACCTGGCGCGGGCCCGCGCCGCGACCGGGGCCCTGGCCGACGACGGGTACGGGAACGGCGTACGGGCCGCCATCGCCCGGCTGGAGCGCCGGCTCGCGGAGGAGCCGGGGGAGCAGCCCCGGCCGTTCCCGGAGCAGAACCAGTAGCGGAGCCGGGGGAGCGGACCCGGGGAAGTCGGGCCGCGAACCGGAGCCGGGCCGTCAGCCGCCCTGGACGCCCGCGCAGATACGGGCCTCCGGGCTGTCCGGATGCCAGCGCCCGTGCCGTCGGCCCAGTGCGCACACATCGGCCGGCCGCACCGGCAGCTCCTGCACCAGCTCCCGCGGCACCTCGGCGCCCTCGGACCCGGGCCGCCCGGGGTGCTGCCCGCCGGGACCCCCGTCGGCGCGGTCCCGCTGCCCGCCGTGCTGCCGGGGCTCCGGGATGTCCGGGACCGGCGCAGCGGCCGCCGGGGCTCCGCGGCCTGCGGACCGCCCGTTCCCGGCCGCCTCCGCGGCGGGCTCCCCGGCCCGCGGGACGGCGGCCCGGCCGGACGTGGAGGGCGCCGGCCCGGCAGGCCGGCCCGGCAGCGCCTCCACGGCCTCCAGCGCCTCCAGGGCGGGTGCCCGGACGACCACCGGCGCGGCCCCCGGCCCGCCGCGCGGCTCGTGCCGGGGCGGCGCGCCCGGGGTGCCGGGGGCGGGCGCCGGCTGGACGGGGGGCGGGGTCACGTTCACGCAGCCAGAAACGGCCGAGACCGCACAGGCGACGCCGAGCAGCAGTTTTGTCGTGGTTCGGGTTGGATGCACTCACACAACTCTGCTGTGCGAAGACCCCGTTGCGAAAACCCGGAGCCGATATTCACCCCGCACGGGTGACGGCTACTCGCCCGTGGCGCCGTCGAGGTGCTCCCGCAGCAGGTCGGCGTGGCCGTTGTGGCGCGCGTACTCCTCGATCATGTGGTTGTAGACCCAGCGCAGGCTGAACACCTCGCCCCGGTGGTGGCTCTCGGCCTTGGAGGCCAGGTCCAGGGACCGGCCGGCCGCGGCCTTCCGGGCCTGCTCGATCTCGTTGCGCCACGTCTGCTCGGCCTCGGCCCAGGTGTCCTCCTCGGTGAAGTGGAAGTCCCCGTCCCGGTCCTCGCTGGTGCAGTACAGCTCGGGCAGGTCCGCGGCCAGCATGATCTCCCGGAACCAGTACCGCTCCACCTCCGCCATGTGGCGCACCAGCCCCAGCAGGCTCAGCTCCGACGGAAGCAGCGGGGTGGAGCGCAGCTGCGCCTCGGAGAGTCCCTCGCACTTCCAGGCCAGGGTGGAGCGGTGGTAGTCGAGCCAGCCGTCGAGCATCTCGCGCTCGCCGGCCGTGGTGGAGGGTTCGGAACGGTGGGATCCGTCGCTGATCGTCATGCGTGCCATCCTGGTCGAACACGTCCTTGGTCACCACCGATTAGGCTGCGTACTCCCACAAGGAACGAACCTGGAGGTCCCGGTGAAGGTCGGCTGTATCGGACTCGGCGACATCGCGCAGAAGGCGTACCTGCCCGTCCTGACCACTCGCCCGGGGCTCGAACTGCACCTGCAGACCCGGACCCCGGCCACCCTCGAACGGGTCGGAGCCCAGCACCGCGTCCCCGCCGAACGCCTGCACACCGACCTCGACTCGCTCCTCGCGCAGAAGCTCGACGCGGCCTTCGTGCACGCCCCGACCGCCGTCCACCCCGAGATCGTGGAACGGCTGCTGGAAGCGGGCGTCCCGACCTACGTGGACAAGCCGATCGCCTACGAGCTCGCGGAATCGCGCCGCCTGGTCGAACTGGCCGAGGAGCGCGGGGTCTCCCTCGCCGTCGGCTTCAACCGCCGCCACGCGCCCGGCTACGCGCAGTGCGCCGACCACGCGCGCGAGCTGATCGTCATGCAGAAGAACCGGGTCGGCCTGCCCGAGGACGTGCGGACCTTCGTCCTGGACGATTTCATCCACGTCGTCGACACGCTGCGCTTCCTGCTGCCCGGAGAGGCCGACCAGGTCGACGTACGGGCCGTGGTGCGGGAGGGCCTGATGAGCCAGGTGGTGCTCCAGCTGTCGGGTACGGGCTTCACCGCGCTCGGCATCATGAACCGGCTCTCCGGTTCCACGGAGGAGGTGCTGGAGGTCTCCGGGCAGGACACCAAGCGCCAGGTCGTCAACCTCGCGGAGGTCATCGACCACAAGGGCCAGCCCACCGTGCGGCGGCGCGGCGACTGGGTGTCGGTGGCCCGCCAGCGCGGCATCGAGCAGGTCGTCGACTCCTTCCTGGAAGCCGTCGCCGCCGGTACGACCCTCAGCGCGCGCGACGCGCTGCTGACCCACGAACTGTGCGAGCGGGTCGTGCGCTCGGCCCTGGAGCAGGCGTCCTGAGCGACTCCCCCGGGGGCGCCCCGGCCGGATCCCCGGCCGGCGCCCCGAGGGGCTGCCCCAGGGGCCGCCGGAGCCGTACGGAGCGGGCGCCCGCGACCGTGCAGTACGCGGCCAGGGCGGCCAGCGCCGCGCCCACCGCCCAGTCCCCGAAGCGGACGTAGAGGGTCGTGCCCCGGGCGAGCGGGACCTCGTACACCCGCGCCGTCCGCGCCGAGGTGGACAGCTCGGAACCGATCCGCTCGCCGGACGGCCCGTGCACCGCACTGACCCCGGTCAGGGCGGCATGCACCTCGGGCCGCCCGGTCTCCGCAGCCCGCAGCGCGGACAGCGAGGCGTGCTGGGCCGGGGCCCAGCCGTCCTGGAAGGTGGACGTGGCCGACTGGTCGATCAGCACGGCGGCCCCGTCGCGGACCAGGCGCCGGCTCATGTCGGGGAACGCCGACTCGAAGCAGACCAGCGGCCCGAGCCGGACGCCCGGCCGCCCGGGCAGGTCCATCAGGACCGGTGCGTCGCCCGGAACCCGGTTCTCGTCCGCCGCCTTGCCGACCGAGGTGGCCCAGCCCAGCAGCTCGCGGGCCGGCACGTACTCCCCGAAGGGGACCAGGCGCATCTTGTCGTACCGGTCACCGGTCGGGCCCGCGGGACCGACGAGCACCGCCGATTTGCGGATCCCCGGCCGGTCCGCGGCCCGCGCGTCCACGTTGACCAGCAGCGGAGCCCCCACCCGCGCCGACAGGGCGGCGAGCCGCCGGGACAGGTCCGGGCGGGCCGTCAGGTCCTCGCCGACACTGCTCTCGCCCCACACCACGAGGTCGGGGCGCGGCCCGGCCGAGGGCCCGGCCAGGGCTGCGGTCAGCTGCTCCCCGACGGCGAACCGCCGCTCCGCGCTGTCCGGACCGTCCTCGACCGGACCCGGCTGTACGAGGGCCACGCGCAGCACCCCGGAGACCTCCGGGCGGGGCGCCCACAGCCACACCACCCCGGTCAGTACCGCGCAGCCCGTCACCCCGGCCAGCGCCGGAACCCGCGCCCCCGGCGCCGTGAGCAGCAGTGCCACCGCACAGTTCACCGCCACGACCAGCAGGCCGACCAGCCAGACCCCGCCCACCGAAGCCAGCCGCAGCGCGGGCGCCACCTGCCACTGACTGGCGCCGAGCAGCCCCCACGGCCCGCCCAGCCCCTGCCAGGACCGGGCCAGCTCCGACAGCAGCCAGCCCGCGGGCACGAGGAGCAGCGCGGCGCCCGCCCGGGCCCCGCCGGGCCGTCCGCCCAGCAACTCCCGTACCAGCAGGGCCCAGGGGATCCAGAGCAGGCCCAGCAGCGCCGCCAGCACGAACAGGAACACGTGCAGGCTGGGCAACAGCCAGTGGTGGACGGCGAAGACGAAGCCGGCGCCGCCGAGCCAGCCCTCCAGGGCGGCGCGCCGGCCGGTGGGAGCCGACCTCAGCAGCAGGATCCAGGGCACCAGGGCCACGTAGGCGAACCACCACAGCGCGGGGGCGGGGAAGGCGAGGCAGGGCAGGGCCCCCGAGGTGACCGCCGCCGCCGCGCGCCACCCCGGAACCCGCTTCGGGAACGCCGGGACCACGAGCGTCATGAAGGGCCTCCGCTTCCAGTGTGGAACTGCGCTGGCCGTCGGACCATCAGAACGACATGTGCCGCCACTTCTCGTGGACGGTGACCCGCGAGAGCCGCCAGCCGGACCGGGCGGTACGGGTGACGGCGAAGGTGTAGCGGCCCGCCGCGACGAAGTTGGGCGCGGTCACGGGGGGCCCGCCGTCGTCGGGCTCCTCCCCGGCGAGCCGCATGGGATTGAGGAAGTCGGCCCGGACTTCCGCCGTGTCACCGGGGGAGCCGCCCGGGTCCGCGATCCGTATCAGCCGGTTCACGATCAGGTGCTGGCGCACCGGGAACAGCTTCATCGTCTCCGCGAGCCAGTCCGCTACCTCCCCGGCCGGGCCCTCGATCCCGCCGGCCGAGGCGTAGTCGGCCCGCCCGCCCGGAGCGAACAGGGCGCGGTAGGCGTCCCAGTCACCGTCGTCCACGGCGATGGCGTATCCCGTGACCAGCTCGTCGATCGCCAGTCGGTCCATCACGCCCGCAAGGTCCACACGCTGCGTCATCGGGTCAGTGTGGGGGCGCGGGCCGCGAAGGCCAAGGGGCGTGCGCGGCCCGGATGTCCGGACGCCGGATCAGTGACCGGAACGCGCCTCCCGGGGACGGACCACCACGAGGTAGGCGTCGCTCGCCAGATCCATGACCACCTCCGCGGGCACGCCCTCGCGCATCCGCTGCGCCGCGTACTCCTCGGCCGGCCAACTCCCCCTCGGACTTCCGGCCGGAAACCGCTCCAACACCACTCGACCCATGGGACACCCCCTGCTGCTCGTCTTCAGGTCTCTCCCTCCACAACGACGCGGAGGCCGCCCGGCAACGTTCCCGGGCGGCCTCCGATTCACGCGAACCGGTGAGCGGGCCGTTCGTACGGCGGTCACGGTTCGGGGCGGTCCCGAGCGACGGCGAGGCGCAGCGCGGTTGCCGAACGGGGCAGGGGCGCGGTCTGCAACCCGAGGTGTTCGGCGGCGTGCAGGATCGCGTCCAGGAACATCGGGTCGGCATCCTGCACGGCGATCACCAGGAGGGGGTCGAGCTGGTCGCGCCACGCGTCACGAGCTGCGGGGCGCGTGCGGACCTCGTCGGCCCAGGCGAGCATCTCCGTACGGTTCGCGCGGGGCATCGGGACTCCGGGGTCCGGCCCGGGTGGGACGGAGCGCAGGGTCACCGCCGCGGCGAGTGCGGCCGCGAGAGTCGTGTGGTAGCACGTGCCGAAGAGACTCCCCTGCCACGGTGTCCGTGTCCCAGGCCTCGCAGGCGAAGTTCGGCATACAGAAGCTCTGGCACGCCACTGTCCAGTGCCAGATCGTGCGCATCAGCGACAACAATGTCGTTGGATACGACCGGGCCGACGGACAGGGCAACACCGAGCAGGCGGCCGTCACGGACGCGGCCCGCAACATCCCCGTCCCGTCCGGTCACTACAAGCGCCACTGCGACACCAAGCGCATCTGGTAGGACCACCAGAGTCGCGCCCGTCGCCCACCGGGAAGAGAGCGACCCGATGACATCCGAGACCCCACGCGTCCACGAGATCCGCCTCGGCCTGTATGCCACCCCCGCACAGGCAGAGGAAATCAAGGAGCGCATCACGCGGCTGCTGTGCCCGGAGCCCGAGCACGCGCCGCCGTGCCCCGTTCCCTGGTCCGTCAGCCTGCTCGACCGTTCCACCGGGACGGACGACGCCGGTGACGGCGTCCCGTACCAGGAGCTGATCGATCAGGCGCGGGCCGAGCAGGGCACACGGGAGTCCTGAGAGCACGACGACCGACCACGCTGCCCTGCACCCCGATCGGGGTGCAGGGCAGCGTGTTGTCGTCCCGGTACGTCGTGGTGGGGGGTATCCCACCGCCCTGTCAGCCGCCGGATTCACCCGCGTGGGGGCTGAGCACACCCATGCCGACCAGGGCGAACAGCAGGATGCCGAGCAGGATCCGGTAGATCACGAACGGCATGAAGCTCTTGCTGGAGATGAACTTCATGAACCAGGCGATGACCACGTAGCCGACGACGAAGGCGATGACCGTCGCGAAGATGGTCTGCCCCCAGGCGATGTGCCCCGGGTCCTCGATCACGTCCTTGATCTCGAACAGGCCCGAGGCCAGTACGGCCGGGATGGCGAGGAGGAAGGAGTAGCGGGCGGCCGCCTCGCGGGTGAAGCCGAGCAGCAGACCGCCGGAGATGGTGGCACCGGACCGGGACACACCGGGGATCAGGGCCATCGCCTGGCAGAGACCGAAGATGAGGCCGTCCTTGACGCCCAGTTCCTTCAGGGTCTTGCGCTCACGGATGGCGCGGTGCCGGCCGCCCTCCTCGTCGCGCGCGGCCAGCCGGTCGGCGATGCCGAGCACGACGCCCATCACGATGAGGGTGGTGGCGATCAGTCGCAGATCGCGGAACGGGCCCTCGATCTGGTCCTTGAAGGCGAGGCCGAGGACACCGATCGGGATCGAGCCGACGATCACCAGCCAGCCCATCTTGGCTTCCTGCTCGGAGCGCAGCGCCTTGGTGTACAGCGAGCGGAACCACGTGGAGATGATCTTCGCGATGTCCTTGCGGAAGTAGATCAGTACGGCGGCTTCGGTGCCGATCTGCGTGATGGCGGTGAAGGCCGCTCCCGGATCGTGCCAGCCGGCGAACGCCGCGGTCAGCCGCAGGTGGGCGCTGGAGGAGATCGGGAGGAACTCCGTAAGCCCCTGGACGAGACCGAGGATTAGGGATTCGAACCAGCTCATGTCGGGGTGCGCTCGTCCTTGTGATCGTCGGGCAGTTCGCGTCCGATGCTAGGGCCCGTGAGGTGCGGCCGTGACCACAGGGGGGTGTACGGCCGTCAGTTCCCGTGCGGACACGGGCCGCTCGGGCCTCGGCTCGGGCTTCCGTACGGGCGCCAGCCGGTGCCGCTTGCGCCAGGCGACGACCGCCGCCCCCACCGCGGAGAGGGCGATGAAGCCGAACGAGGCGAGGAACGCGGGGGAGGTCGGGGAGGAGGCGCTGGCCCCCGCGATCACGTACGCGGCGGTGTTCGGGACCACGCCGATCGCGGTGGCGAGGAGGAAGGGGACCCAGCGGCAGCGGGACAGCGCGGCGGCGTAGTTGGCCACGGCGAAGGGCAGACCAGGGAAGATCCGCACCGCGAGCATCGAACGGAAGCCGTGCCGGGCCAGCTGGTCGTCGGCCGCCTGCAGCCAACGCCCGCGGATCAGCGGACGCAGGGCGTCGCGCCCCATCATCCGGCCCAGCCCGAAGGAGATCCCCGCACCGACGACCGAGCCGCCGACCGCGGCGACCAGGCCGAACTGGGAGCCGAAGAGGGCCCCCGAGGCCAGGTTCAGCAGCGGGCGCGGCACCAGGGCGGCCGTGCACACCCCGTACGCCGCGGCGAAGAGCAGGACGGCGGCGCCCACCGGGAGCCCCGGGGGCCAGCCCTCCGAGAGCAGGCGCTGGGGCTCGAACAGCACGACGCAGACACCGGCCGCGAGGAGCAGCACGACGAGCAGCGAGAGCCGCGTCCACGGCGCGAGGAGGAGGGACATTCCGGGAGACTAACCGACCCCCCTGTCCGAGCGCCGTAATCTGGGCCTCATGCAGTCGAACGACCGGAGGCGCCCGCGGGTTCCGGACAGCGACCTCGCCGACCTGCTGGCGGCGCGCCTCACGAAGTCCTACGGCGGCGCGGCCGACGCGGGCCGGGCCGCGCCCATGGCCGCGTACATGAAGGACGTCTCACCCTTCCTGGGGATCCCCACCCCGCTGCGCCGCGAGCTGTCCCGGGCCGTGACCAAGGACACCCCGAAACCGTCCGAAGCGGACTGCACGGCCGTCGCGCTGCGCTGCTGGGAGCTTCCGGAGCGTGAGTACCGCTACTTCGCCGTCGACTACCTGCGCCGGCACGTCTCCCGCTGCTCCTCCGGCTTCCTGCCCGTGGTCCGGCACCTGATCGAGACCGACCCCTGGTGGGACACCGTCGACCTGCTCGCCGCGCACACCGTCGGCCCGCTCGTGGCGGCGGACCCGGCGCTCGCCGCCGTCATGGACGACTGGATCGGGGACGAGAACCTGTGGGTGGCCCGCACCGCCCTGCTCCACCAGCTCCGGTACAAGTCCGCGACCGACACCGACCGGCTCTTCGCGTACTGCCGCCGCCAGAGCGGCCACCCCGACTTCTTCGTCCGCAAGGCCATCGGCTGGTGCCTGCGCGAGTACGCCAAGACGGATCCCGCCGCCGTCCGCGCCTTCGTCACCGCCGAGCGCGAGTCGCTGTCCCCGCTCTCGGTGCGCGAGGCACTGAAGAACACCGGCGGGGCGTAGGACAGCGGGGATCCAGCAGCGCCCCGCGCGCCAAGTCGGGCCCCCCTCCGCGTAATTCACTGGCCCTGCCGCGCCCGCTCCGGCAGGATCGACCGCATGTCCAGGCACGCCTTCCCCGTAGCGCCGTCCGCAGTCGCGGACGCGCCGAAGGCTGCCGTCCCCGCACAGCTCGCCGCGGGCGCACTCGCACCCGCATTCGGCGGCGCACGAAGCTGACCCTTCCCGGATCGTCCGGCGGACCCCACAGGGGGAGGGTCGGTTCGCTCGGGGGTCCCGTTCTCCAGCTTCGGATCACACGGGAAGACACCATGGCCAAGACGGCCTTCGTACGCACCAAGCCGCACCTCAACATCGGCACCATGGGTCACGTCGACCACGGCAAGACGACGCTGACCGCCGCCATCACCAAGGTCCTCGCCGACCGCGGCGGCGCCTCCTTCGTGCCGTTCGACCGCATCGACCGGGCCCCCGAGGAGGCCCGGCGCGGCATCACCATCAACCTCACCCACGTCGAGTACGAGACCGACACCCGGCACTACGCCCACGTCGACATGCCCGGCCACGCCGACTACATCAAGAACATGGTCACCGGTGCGGCCCAGCTCGACGGGGCGATCCTCGTCGTCTCCGCGCTCGACGGGGTCATGCCGCAAACCGCCGAGCACGTGCTGCTCGCCCGGCAGGTGGGCGTCGACCACATCGTCGTCGCGCTGAACAAGGCCGACGCCGGGGACCCCGAGCTCACCGACCTGGTCGAGCTGGAGGTCCGCGAGCTGCTCACCGCGCACGGCTACGGCGGGGACGGAGCGCCCGTCGTACGGGTCTCCGGGCTCGGGGCGCTGGACGGCGACCCGCAGTGGACCGCGTCCATCGAGGCCCTGCTCGACGCCGTGGACACGTACGTGCCCATGCCCGTGCGGTACACCGACGCGCCGTTCCTGATGCCGGTGGAGAACGTCCTCACCATCACCGGTCGCGGCACCGTCGTCACCGGCGCCGTCGAGCGCGGCACCGTGGCCATGGGCGACCGCGTCGCCCTGCTCGGCGGCGGCGGAGGCGGAGGCGCGGGTGCGGCCGTGGAGTCCGTGGTCACCGGACTGGAGACCTTCGGGAAGCCGATGGAGTCCGCCGAGGCCGGCGACAACGTCGCGCTGCTGCTGCGCGGCGTGCCCCGCGACGCGGTGCGCCGCGGGGACGTGGTGGCCGCGCCCGGCAGCGTCGTACCGGGGCGCCGCTTCACGGCGCGGGTGTACCTGCTGTCCGCCCGCGAGGGCGGCCGCAGCACGCCGGTGGCGACCGGCTACCGGCCCCAGTTCTACATCCGCACCGCCGACGTGGTCGGGAACGTGGACCTGGGCGGGGCGGACCCGGCCCGGCCCGGCGACACGGTCACCATGACCGTCGAGCTCGGGCGGGACGTCCCGCTGGAGAGCGGGCTCGGCTTCGCGATCCGCGAGGGCGGACGCACCGTCGGGGCCGGGACGGTGACCGAGGTCGGGTAGAGCCGCCCGGCAGCGGCCGGGCGGTACCCCCTGTGGTGGCGGTGGTCGGCTTGCGCCAGACTGCCGTCACCACAGGCATGCGGGGAGGGAGCGGTTCGTGAAGGACGGCAGCGCGAGTGGCGGCGCGGGCGAAGGCGGCGGCGCGGACAAGGGCACGGCTCTGGTGCTCGGAGGCGGCGGGCTGACCGGCGTCGGCTGGGAGGCCGGGATGCTCTACGGGCTCGCCCGCGCGGGCGTCGACCTGACCGGCGCCGACCTCGTCGTCGGGACCTCGGCCGGCTCCGTCGTCGGCGCGCAGCTCACCTCAGGACTGCTCACCCCGCAGGAGTTGTACGAGCGCCAGCTCGGCGACCCCGGCGGGGAACTCCCCGCGAAACTGGGCGCTTCCCTGATCGGGCGGTACGCCGTCGCGATGGTGCGCTCCCGCGACGCGAAGTCCTACCGGCGCCGGATCGGCGCCTTCGCCCTGGCCGCCGACACGGAGCCGGAGGGCGTGCGCCGCAAGGTGCTGGAAGCCCGCCTGGTGTCGCACGACTGGCCCGAGCGGCGTCTCGTCGTCGCGGCGGTGGACGCGCTGACCGGCGAACTCGCCGCCTTCGAGCGCGGCAGCGAGGCCGGGCTGGTCGACGCCGTCTCGGCGAGCTGCGCCGTCCCCGGGGTGTGGCCGCCCGTGACGGTCGCGGGACGCCGGTTCGTCGACGGCGGGATCCGCTCCGCGACCAACGCCGATCTCGCCTCCGGCTACGGGCGCGTGGTGATCCTCGCGCCCATGGCCACCGGCGCCGGGCTGATCCCCTCGCCCGCGTCGCAGGCCGCGCGCCTGCGCGAGGCCGGGGCGAAGGTGCTGCTGATCACCCCGTCGGCGCAGGCCCGCAAGATCTTCGGACGCAACGTACTGGACCCCGCGCGCCGCGATCCCGCCGCGCGGGCAGGGCTGGAGCAGGCCGCCGAGCACGTGGAGCAGGCGCGCGAGGTGTGGGCGGCTCCGGGGGCCTGACAATGGTGCGGTGAGTGACGAACAGATCCCGGTGATCCGGGACGTGGCCCAGGGCACCGCCAAACTGATGCCGGACATCGACCGCGAGCGGGCCTGGCTGCTCACCGTGGACGGGGCGCCGCAGTCGTACGTGGACCTCGACGATCCGGAGCACCTGGAGTTCGAGTACGTACGCCGCCTCGCGCACGTCCTGGACTGCGTGGGCGAGCCGGGGGCCGCGCTGGACCTGCTGCACCTGGGCGGCGGCGCGCTGACCCTGCCGCGGTACGCGGCGGCCGGCCGGCCGGGGTCGCGGCAGGACGTGGTCGAGTTCGACGGCGGGCTCGTCGCGCTGGTCGGGGAGTTCCTGCCGGTCGCGGCCGGGAGCGGCATCACGGTGCACGTCGCCGACGCGCGGGCCTGGCTGGCCGGGGCGCCCGACGCGAGCGCGGACGTGGTGGTCGGGGACGTCTTCGGCGGATCCCGGGTGCCCGCTTCGCTGGCCTCGGTGGAGTACGCCCGGGAGGTGGCGCGGGTGCTGCGGCCCGGCGGGGTGTACGCGGCCAACCTCGCCGACGGGGCGCCGTTCGCCTTTCTGCGGGGGCAGCTCGCGAACTTCGGGGCGGCCTTCGGCGAGTTGGCGCTGATCGCGGAGCCGGGGGTGCTGCGGGGGCGGCGGTTCGGGAACGCGGTGCTGCTCGCTTCGGACCGGGAGCTGCCGGTGGCGGAGCTTTCGCGGGTGTGCGCGGGGGACGCGTTCCCCGCGCGGGTGGAGGCGGGGGCGGCCCTCGCGCGGCTGATGCGGGGGGCCCTGCCGGTCTCCGACGCCGATGCGGTGGCCTCGCCCGAGCCGCCGGAGGGGGCGTTCAGCGTCGGCTGAGCGGGCCCTCCGGCGGCTCGGGGGCCCTGCCCCGGACCCCGCACCTCACACGGCGGCGGGGCTGGACGGCACGGGGCTGGAGCAGGCCGGACCCGGTTCGGTCTGCCCCGACTCGGTCTGACCCGGTTCGACCGGACTCCGTCCGGCGGGGGAGGCGGGCTGCTTGCGGGTCATGTTGCGGACGTCCGGGACCAGGAGGACGGCGGCCGTGGCGATGATCACCAGGGCCGAGCAGCCCCAGAGGGCCGACGAGCGGCCGATCGCCGATTCGACCGGCCCGGCCACCGCCGTGGCCAGCGGGAGCATCGACAGCGAGCCGAACCAGTCGTAGGCGGAGACGCGGGAGAACATCTCCTCCGGAATCTCCTGGTGCATCGTCGTCATCCAGTTGACGGCGAACAGCTCGAGGCCCACGCCGCTCACGAGCATCGCCGCGCACAGGCCCCACACAGGCAGCGGCACGGCGAGTCCCGCTGCGGGGAGCGCCGACGGGAACATGCACAGGGTGGCGACCAGCAGCAGCCGGCGCGGCTTCCAGACCATCATCAGGACGGCCCCGCCGATGGTGCCGATGCCGAAGAAGGCCAGGGCCACGCCCCAGGGGGCCGCCCCGCCCAGCTGATCCACGGCGACCAGGGGGCCGTAGACCGCTTCGGCGGCGCCGATGACGGCCACGACCACGGAGAACTGGAGCACGATGCTCCACAGCCAGGGACGGCTCCTGAACTCCACCCAGCCCTCGCGCAGATCGGCCAGCAGCCCGCCGCCGGGGGCGCGTTCGGCGACGTCGCCGACGTCGAGGAAGGCCCGTAGGGCTCCGGCGGCGGCGAAGGCGGCCGCGTCCACGGCGAGGACCCACCCGGGGCCCATGAACGAGACCATGGCTCCGCCGAGGGCGGCTCCGCCGACGCCGGCGCCGCTCATCGCCATCCGGAAGAGGGCGAAGGCGCGGGTGGCCTGGGGGCCCGAGACGGTGGCCATGAGCATGCCCTCGGCGGCCGGGTTGAAGAAGGCCGTGCCGGTGCCGCACAGCGCCGTGAGCAGCATCATCTGCCACAGCTGCGGATCGCCGGTCAGGACGAGGACGGCGAAGACGGCCTGCGAGACGCCGTTGAGGGCGTTGGCCGCGACCATGACGTGGTGGCGGGGGATCCGGTCGGCGACGGCTCCGCCGATGAGGAGGAAGAGGACGAGCGGCAGCGTACGGGCGGCGGCCACCAGGCCGACGTCGCCGGCGGAGCCGCCCGCCTGCACGACCGCGAAGGCGGTCGCGATGAGCGCTCCGTGGCTCCCGAGGTTCGTGATGACCGCGGCACCCGTCAGCAGGGTGTAGTTGCGGCCGGCCCACTCGGGTCTGCGGCGCGCGGCCGGCGGACGGGTGGCCTGGGGGGAGGGGGAGGGAGAGCTCACCTCCGGACTATCCCCGCCCCTGGCCGGAAATCCAAACGGATTTCCGGCCAGGGGCGGGGCGCGGGGAAGATCAGCTCGTCTGGAGGCGGACGCTGCTCAGGATCTTCTCGTAGGTCTCCTTGCTCACTTCGCCCGGGACACCGGCGGCGCCGTAGAGGACCCAGGTGGAGAGGTCACCGTTGGTGGTGAGGAAGCTGAAGGCCACGGACTTGCCGTCCGTGGAGCACTTGTTCTCCTTGGGCAGGCCGCTGACGGTCGCGGTCGCCATGTGGCCCTTGAGCCCGGAGGAGGTCGTGTACTCCTTCGCCTCGGTCACCTTGGTGGTGCCCTTCGGCGCCTTCTGCGCGTACGCGGCGAAGGCCCAGTTGCCCGCCTCGTTGTACGCGGCTTCGGCGGTGCCCTTCGCACCCATGCCGCCCTTGGTTCCGGTGCTCGCCAGCTCGGTCGACTCCTCCTTGCCGTCCTTGTTGGCGTCGACCTTGCACCAGTCCTCCTTGAGGATGGCGGGCGCCCCCATCATGACCAGGGCGCTGCCGTCGGTCTTGTTGTGGTCTTCGAAGCCGATGGACAGGCCCGAGGACTTGACCTCCCAGTCCGGCGGGACGTCGAAGGCGGTGCCGTACTTCGGGTTGAGGACGACCTTCCAGCCGGGGATCACCGGCTTGGCCTCGGCGCCGCCGCGCGGGTTGGCGCTCGGGCTCGCCGGGGCGGACGCGCCCGAGGAGGCCGGGGCGGAGGGGGAGGCGCTCGGCTTGTCGTCCGCCTGGTTGGAGGCGTCGTCGTCCCGGGTCAGGACGAACGCCCCGGTGGCCACGGCGGCCACGACGACGGCCGTGGCCGCCACGATGGCCACGGTCTTGGTCGAGAACGGGCTCCCGCCGCGCGGGGGCGGGGGCGGGGGAGTGCCGCCCCACTGGGGTACGGGAACGGTCGGGGGCTGCTGGCCCCACCCCTGGGGAGCGGGGGGCTGCTGCGGGTACCCGTAGCCGGGCTGCTGCTGCTCCCCGTACGCCGCCGTCGGCGGCTGCTGCTGGTACGGGTTCGGCGTTCCCGGCTGCTGCTGGTACGGGTTCTGATGCGCGTCCTGGGGGTTCGGTTCTCCCCCGGGCGGCTGCTGCTGTCCTGGCCACATGGCCGGTAACGATAGTGGGAGTGCGCGCGGGGAGCCACGGCCACCCCCGGCCGGGTCTGGCCAAGGGTGACTACTCGCGGGTAACATCGCGTGCCATGAGCGCTGAACAGATGAACGTGGGCGAACTGCTCGCCGCGACCGTGCCGATGGCCAAGACCCTGAACCTCCAGTTCCTGGAGACCACCCCCGAGCGCGCCGTCGTCCGGCTCCCGGACCAGCCGGACTTCCACAACCACCTCGGGGGCCCGCACGCCGGCGCCATGTTCACCCTCGCCGAGTCCGCGAGCGGCGCGATCGTCCTGGCCGCCTTCGGTGACCAGCTCTCCCGCGCCGTGCCCCTCGCGGTGAGCGCCGAGATCGGCTACAAGAAGCTCGCCAAGGGCGTCGTGACGGCCACCGCCACCCTCGGCCGCCCGGCCGCCGACGTCGTCGCCGAACTCGACGCGGGCGGCCGCCCGGAGTTCCCCGTCACCATCGCCATCCAGCGCGAGGACGAGGCCGTGACGGGCGAGATGACCGTCGTCTGGACGCTGCGCCCCAACGCGTAGTTCCGGACCCGGGACGGAGCGTGCCGCGGGTGGTCGTACGACAGGCCTGCGGCACGCTCCTTCCGCATTTCCTCCCGGCTCCCCCGGCTCCTCCCGGCGGGACGGCGACGGCCCGGAGACCCTGCGCCCCGCGGCATGCGCCCGCTAGAGTCCCTCCTCCGACGACGGACGGACGGACGGATGGATGGAGGGGGTCCCGTGCCGGGGAGAGCCAAGGTCAGCATCAGTCTCGACGCCGAGCTCGTGGTGGAGGTGATGGTCCTCGCCGGGATCGGTTCGCCCCAGGACGCGGTCGAGGCCGTCGTACGGGACTACATCGAGCGCGGCCACCGCACCGAGGCGCGGGTGCAGCTCCAGGACGAGCCCCGGCGCGAGGCCGACCTCGATCGGCAGCCGCCGCAGGGCTGAACATCGGCGGCGCGGTGGCGCGCCTGAAGCGGGCCCGCGCGGCGGGCGGCGCACAGTGGGCGGCGGGAGCGGTCCGGCGCGGGCCGCTCCCGCCACCTGACGCCGATGCCCACGCCGCAGGGAGCGCCCATGAGCGAGGCCGTGTCCAGACGCCGTGCGATGCGCCTCCTCGGGGCGATGGGCGCCGCCCTCGGCGCGGCCGGCTGCGTACCGGCGCCGCCGCCCGGCGCGCAGCCCCGTAAGGCCTCCGGCTCCGGGGCGTCCCCCGCCGCGGCTCCGGCCGCCGGCAGTGCCGCCCGGATCGACGCGCTGCTGGACCGGCTCACCCTGGAGGAGAAGACCGTCCTGCTGCACGGCGGCCCGGACCCGGAACCGCTCGGCCAGGCCGGTTACGTGCCGGGCATCGCCCGCCTGGGCATCCCGGCGCTCCGCCTCGCCGACGGCCCGGCCGGGGTACGCGTCGCCAAGCCCGCCACTGCGCTGCCCGCGCCGGTCCTGCTCGCCTCCGCCTTCGACCCGGCGCTCGCCCGCGCGTACGGGCGGGTCATCGGCCGCGAGGGCCGCGCGCTCGGCATCGACGTGCTCCTCTCGCCGATGGCCAACCTCATCCGCACCCCGTACGCCGGCCGGAACTTCGAGACGTTCTCGGAGGACCCGAAGCTGACGGCCGACCTGGTCGCCGAGGTCGTCCGGGGCATCCAGGACGAGGGGCTCATCGCCACCGTCAAGCACTTCGCGCTCAACAACCAGGAGAAGGGCCGCGACACCGTCGACGTGATCGCCGCCGAACAGACCCTCCACGAGACGGAGCTACGGGGCTTCGAAGCCGCCGTGGCCGCCGGGGCCGGCGCCGTGATGGGCGCCTACAACAAGGTCAACGGGGTCTACGCCTGCGAGAACAAGCCGCTCCTCGACGAACTGCTCCGCGGCCGCTGGGGGTTCGACGGCTGGGTGATGTCGGACTGGGACGCCACCCACAGCACCGTCGCCTCGATCGGCGCCGGCCTCGACATGGAGATGCCCGCGGGGACCCACTACGGCGCCCCGCTGCGCGAGGCGGTGCGCGGCGGCTCCGTCCACGAGGACACCGTCGACCGCGCCGTGCGCCGGATCCTGACCACCATGGACCGTTTCGGACTGCTCGCCGGGCACCCCGCCGCCCGGCCCGCCCGGGACGCCGCCGCAGGAGCCCGCACCGCACGGCAGATCGCCACCGCCGGAGCCGTCCTGCTGCGCAACGAGCGGGCCACGCTGCCGCTGACGGGCCCCGCCGCCCGCTCCATCGCCGTGATCGGACCCACCGGGCGGACCCCCTTCGTCAGTGGCGGCGGCAGCGCCCACGTGGTGCCGGACAAGGCCGCCGCCCCCCTCGACGAGATCCGGCGGCGTGCCGGGAGCGGCTCCACGGTGAGCTACGCCCTCGGCGAGGACCTCTACGGGCGCCCGCTGCCGGCGAAACTGCTGACGCCCGACGCCGGCCTCGACGACCGTGCGGTGGCACCCGGGCGCACCTGGGGCTACGAGGGAACCTTCCGGCTGGCCGCCGACGACGAGTGGACCCTGCTCGTCCACTACACCGGGAAACGGCCGGCCGTCCGGCTCGACGGGGAGGAGCTGTTCCCCGTACGGCAGGGCGTGGCCGAGCAGTTCGCCGGCGGACTCCTCGGCGCCGCGCCCGACGGCCGCACCGTGCGCCGCCGCACCCTCGCGCTCAAGGCGGGCGACCACCGCCTCGCCGTCTTCGCCGAGGGCGGGCCCGCGGGGCAGCGGCTGCGGCTGCGGCACACCACGAGGGCGACCCGGGCCGCCGACCTCGCCGAGGCCGTCAAAGCGGCCAAGGCGGCCCGCAGCGTGGTGCTGTTCGCCTACGAGGACGCCACCGAGGGCAGCGACCGCACCTCCCTGGGGCTCCCCGGCGGCCAGCCGGCGCTGATCGAGGCGGTCGCCGCCGCCAACCCGCACACCACGGTGGTGCTCAACACCTCCTCCGGTACGACCATGCCGTGGCTCCCGCGCACCGGAGCGGTCCTCCAGATGTACTACCCGGGGCAGGAGGGCGCGGCCGCCACCGCCGACGTGCTCTTCGGCGACGCGGAACCGGGCGGCCGCCTCACCCAGACCTTCCCGGCCGACGAGCGGGCGACCCCGGTCGGCGCGGACCAGGTGCGCTACCCGGGCGTGGGCGGGCGGCAGGAGTACACCGAGGGGGTGCACGTGGGCCACCGCTGGTACGACCAGCAGCGGGTGGCTCCGCTGTTCCCCTTCGGGCACGGGCTCTCGTACACGACCTGGGCGTACGAGAAGCTGACGGTCCGGCGGGGCGGTGCGCACGGGAAGCACGGCGGGCTGCGCGTGGAGTTCACCGTCCGCAACACCGGACGCCGCACGGGCACGGAGGTGGCCCAGGTCTACGTGGGCCCGTCCCCGGACCTGAAGCTGGACCAGCCGGTCCGGGCCCTGGCCGGGTACCGGCGCCTCACCCTCGAACCCGGCGAGGAACGGCGGATCGTCATGGACCTCGACGCGCGCACCCTGTCCTCCTGGGATCCCGGGCGGGACGCCTGGGTGGTGGGGACGGGACGCCGCGACGTGTTCGCGGGGCGTTCCTCCCGCGAACTGCCGCTGCGGGCAAAGGCTGTGGTGGCGACCGGATGACGACCGGATAGGCTGCCCGTTCGGCCTGCCACAGGGGGCGCGCCGGGCGGAACAGCTTGGGAGGACGTACCGGTGGTCGAGCAATGGCTGGAGACGATTCCGGCGGTCAGCATCTACCTCCTGGTGGGGCTCGTCATCGGACTGGAGAGCCTCGGCATCCCGCTTCCGGGGGAGATCGTTCTGGTCAGCTCGGCGCTGCTGGCCTCGCAGCAGGGGCACATCGACCCCGTGGTGCTGGGCATCTGCGCGACCATCGGGGCGATCGTCGGCGACTCGATCGGCTACGCGATCGGGCGCAAGGGCGGGAAGCCGATGCTGGAGCGGCTGGGCCGGCGCTTCCCCAAGCACTTCGGGCCGGACCAGGTGGCCATGGCGGAGCGCTCCTTCGAGAAGTGGGGCATGTGGGCCGTCTTCTTCGGGCGGTTCGTGGCGCTGCTGCGGATCTTCGCGGGGCCGCTGGCGGGCGTGCTGCACATGCCGTACTGGCGGTTCCTCATCGCGAACGTCCTCGGCGGGATCCTGTGGGCGGGCGGCACGACGGCCGTCATCTACACGGTCGGGAAGGTCGCCGAGCCGTGGCTGAAGGGCTTCTCGTGGGCGGGCCTCGCGCTGGCCGTCATCTGCGGGCTCACCATGACCCTGGTGGTGCGCGGCCGGATGAAGAAGGCGGCCGCGGCGGCGCGTGCCGAGGCCGGTGCGGACACGGCCGCGGTGCCGGGGCAGGCTTCGGCCGCTCCGAGCGTGCTCACCGACTGAGTCCGCTCACCGACTGAGAGGGTTGTTCCCCGCCCTCGGGCGGGGAACACGAGCACCGGCGGTGCCCGTTACGCGCCCGGGGTCACCGAGGCGCTGTGCTGCTTGGCCAGTTCGGTGTACATGAGGGCGTTGACCTTGATGCCCTCGCGCTCCTCCGCGGTCAGCTCGCGCCGCACCTTCGCCGGGACGCCGGCGACCAGCGAGCCGGGCGGGACGACCATGCCCTGCGGGACCAGCGCCTGGGCGGCCACCAGCGAGCCGGCGCCGATGACCGCACCGTTGAGGACCGTCGCGCCCATCCCGATCAGGCAGTCGTCCTCGACCGTGCAGCCGTGCACGACGGCGTTGTGCCCGATGGAGACGCGCTCGCCGATGGAGACCGGGAAACCGGGGTCCACGTGCACGGTGCAGTTGTCCTGCACGTTGCTGTCGGCGCCGAGCGTGATCGGCCCGCAGTCCGCGCGGAGCACGGCCGAGTACCAGATGCTCGCGCCCGCGCCGAGGCGTACGTCCCCGACCACGACGGAGGTGGGAGCGGTGAACGCGGTCGGGTCGATCTCGGGGTTCTTCCCGCCGACACCCGCCACGAGTGCCTGGGCCGCCTGCTGCGTCATGTGTTCTCTTCCTCTTCCGGTACGTCGCGTCGCGCTACCGGAACCGTAGGCCACGCCGCCCGCGCCCCGGAGATGGGGTGAAGATCACGGCGCGGCCCGGGCTCCCGGCGCGCTACGGTGACCCGGTGGCGAAGAACCAGAACACGTTCTCTTCTCAGGCGGCGCTCTCCTCTCTGACGGGGCTGCGCCGCCGGCTCGCCGGGCGCGCGGTCCACGCGGGCTGGCGCTGGATGCAGCGGGCCGGCGCGGTCACCGCCCAGACCCCCGGAGGGCTGCGCTTCGGCGCCATCGGGCACGGCACCCGGCTCGCCTTCCCGCAGGGCACGGTCTTCGGCGCGCCCTGGATCCGGCTCGGCGACCACTGCATCATCGGGGAACAGGTCACGCTCACCGCCGGGATGATGCCGGACCTCGACCTCGGCGCCGAACCGGTCCTGGTCCTCGGCAACGGCGTGGTCATCGGCCGCGACAGCCACGTCATCGCCGACACCCGGATCACGATCGGCAACGACACCTTCTGCGGTCCCGGGGTGTACATCACCTCCACCAACCACAGTTACGACGACCCGCACGAGCCCGTCGGCAAGCAGTGGCCGCGCAGCGCTCCGGTGGAGATAGGCCCGGGCTGCTGGCTGGGGACCGGCGCGGTGATCCTGCCCGGGGCGCGGCTGGGCCGCAACGTCGTTGTGGCGGCGGGCGCCGTCGTACGGGGCGAGGTGCCGGACCACGCCGTGGTGGCGGGGGCGCCGGCGCGCATCGTCCGCCGCTGGGATCCCGAGACGGGCTGGCAGCCGCCGCTGCGCACCCCGGCGCCGGTCCCGATCCCCGACGGGGTGACGCCGGAACAGCTGCGCGCTCTGGCGGACGTGACGGACCCGGAGTGAGGGCGTCCCAGGCGGCTCAGCCCGCCGCGAGCAGGACCGTGCCCGCCAGGGCCAGGCCCGCGCCCGCCGCCTGGACGGTGCGCAGGCGTTCCTTGAGTACGGCGAAGGCGGCCAGGGCGGTGATCACCGGGTAGAGGGAGGAGAGCACGGCGGCGGTGGTGACCGGGCCGTGCTGGGCGGCGATGGAGTAGGTGCCGTTCGCCGCGACGTCGGCGAGGCCGACGAAGGCGAGCGCCGGCAGCAGCGTCCAGAGGATCCGCAGGCCGCCCGCATCCGCCGGGAGGGCCGGGGTGCCGCGCCGGGCCCGCACCCACAGGGCCGTGCCGCCGACGGTGACGTTGGTGACGCGCTGGACGAACAGCGCGAGGAACAGACCCGGCACGGTGGAGGAGGCGTGGGCGATCAGGGCCATCACCGCACCGAAGCCGAAGGCCGCGACGAGGGTGAGGACGACGGCCTGCCGCTGTACGGGAGCGCCGCGGAGCTCGGGTCCGCCCGCGAGGACGATGCCGACGACGGCCACCGCGATCCCGGCGAGCTGGGCGGCGCCGGGCCGCTCGCCCAGGAGCAGCCCCGCGGCCATCGGCACCACCACGCCGAGCGATCCGAGCGGGGAGACCACGCCCATCGGGCCCAGTGCGAGCGCCTTGTAGAAGCTGAGCATCGCGACCGGTCCGACCAGCCCCGCCCCCACGGCGAACCAGAGCTGCGGTCCGGCCTCCCGCCAGGCCCCGGTGCCCAGGACCACCGCGCCCAGCACGAGGACGGCGAGGACCTGGGAGGCGACGACCACCGTGAGGGCCGGTATCCGGCGGGTGAGCAGTCCTCCGCCGAAGTCGGCGAGGCCCCACAGGACGGCGGTGGCCAAGGCGAACAGGGCGGTCATGGGGGGCCTCGCAGTACAGTGCGTTGAACGGTGGAGTACAACGCACCATAGTTCAACGCAGTGAACCCTGTCATCCAAAATATTGTACGGAGTGGATGGAACGGTGTCGGATCTCGAACAGCTCACCCAGGCGCTCGGCCGCAACCTCAAGCGCTGGCGCGGGGAACGCGGGTTCACCCTGGAAGCGCTGGCCGCCCGTGCGGGGGTGAGCCGCGGCATGATCATCCAGATCGAGCAGGCCCGTACGAATCCCAGCGTCGGCACCACGGTCAAACTGGCCGACGCGCTCGGGGTCAGCATCACCACCCTCCTCGACCACGACCGCGGTCCACGGGTGAACGTGGTCCTGCCGGGCCAGGGGGTGCGGATGTGGTCCACCGAGGGCGGCAGCGGGGCGAGCATGCTGCTCGGCGACGACCGGCGCGGGCCGGTGGAGATGTGGACCTACCGGCTGGAGCCCGGCGAGGGGACCGCCTCGGACCCGCATCCCGCGGGCACCTTCGAGATGCTGCACGTCACCGTGGGGGAGCTGACCCTGCTGGTCGCCGACGAGACGTACGCCGTGCCGGCCGGCGGGGCCGTCTCCTTCGAGGCGGACGCGGCGCACGCCTACCGCAACGAGGGGCCCGGTCCGATGGAGATGACCATGGCGGTCTCCATCCCGCCGGTGACCGCCAAGGGGTGAGGGGCCTCGGTTTACCGCCCGCGAGGCCGGCCCGGGGTCAGTGGGCCGGCGGCCCCCCCTCGGCCGGCGTCGCGGTCGGGGTGCCGGCGCCTCAGAGCGCGGGGATCTCGATCGCCGGGCAGCGGTCCATGACCATGTCCAGGCCGGCCGCGCGGGTGCGGGCGGCGGCGGCCTCGTCGACCACGTTCAGCTGGAACCAGACCGCCTCCGCCCCCTTCGCGACGGCCTCGTCGGCGACCGCACCCGCAAGGGAGCTGTTCACGAAGACGTCCACCACGTCCACCTTGAACGGGATCGCCTCCAGCGACGCGTAGCCCTGCTCGCCGTGGACCGTCTCGGCCTTGGGGTGCACGGGGACCACGCGCTTGCCGTACCGCTGGAGGACCTCGGCCACCCGGTACGCGGCCCGGTCCTGATTGTTGGACAGGCCGACCACGGCCCAGGTGTCGCCGAGCTCGGTGAGGATCTTGCGGATGGTTCCCGGATCGCCGTACACGCGTGCCGCCTCCTGCTGCTGATGATGTCGCTGCTGCTGCGTCCGGCAGCTGATCGCCGCCACCCCGATCAACGGAAAAGACGCATGTCGGATTCCCCGTAGGGTGGACGGGTGAAGGCAGACCAGTACGTGACGGTGGCCCGTGAGGGCGTGCACGAGTCCGAGATCAACCGCTCCCGGTTCCTGTGCGCGCTCGCGCCCGCGGCGACCGAGCAGGAGGCTCAGGAGTTCGTCGCCCGGATCCGCAAGGAGCACCCCACCGCCTCGCACAACTGCTACGCCTACGTCATCGGCGCCGACGCCTCCGTGCAGAAGGCGAGCGACGACGGCGAACCCGGCGGCACCGCCGGCGTGCCGATGCTGCAGATGCTCACGCGCCGCGACATCCGCTACGCCGTCGCCGTCGTCACCCGCTACTACGGCGGCGTGAAGCTGGGCGCCGGCGGGCTCATCCGCGCCTACGGCGGGGTCGTCGGGGAAGCGCTCGACGCGCTCGGCACCGTCACCCGCCACCGCTACCGGCTCGTCACCGTCACCGTCGACCACCAGCGGGCCGGCAAGACCGAGAACGACCTGCGCTCCACGGGCAGGACCGTGCTCGACGTCCGCTACGGGGCAGCCGTGGAGATCGAGGTGGCCCTGCCCGAGGCGGACCTGCCCGCCTTCGAGGCCTGGCTGGCCGACAGCACCGCCGGGAGCGCCACCCTCACACCGGGCGGCGAGACGTACGCCCCCTGAGGGGGCCGCGAACCGTACGGAGACGGCGAGCGTGACGGGTCGGGTGGCGGCATGCGTTAGCGTGGCAGGGGGCCACGGCCGGCCCCGGGCCGGGTCGTGCCGGTTGTTGAGGGGCAGTGGGGTGGACGTGCAGGTCAGGGTGAGTCCGTGAAGTTCCTGCACACCTCCGACTGGCATCTGGGGCGGAGTTTTCACCGGGTGAACCTGCTCGGGGCCCAGGCCGTCTTCATCGATCACCTCGTCGAGACCGTCCGGGAGCACGAAGTCGACGCCGTGCTCGTCGCCGGTGACGTGTACGACCGCGCCGTGCCGCCGCTGCCCGCCGTGGAGCTGTACGACCAGGCCCTGCACCGGCTTGCCGATCTTGGTGTGCCCACCGTGATGATCTCCGGGAACCACGACTCCGCACGGCGTCTCGGGGTCGGGGCCGGGCTGATCGGGCAGGCCGGGATCCACCTGCGGACCGATCCCGCCGGGTGCGCCGACCCCGTGGTGCTGGCCGACGTACACGGTGACGTGGCGTTCTACGGGCTGCCGTATCTGGAGCCCGCGCTGGTGCGGGACGAGTTCGGTGCCGGGAAGGTGAGCCACGAGGCCGTGCTCGGTGCGGCCATGGACCGGATCCGGGCGGACCTCGCCGGCCGGGCACCCGGCACGCGGTCCGTCGTGCTGGCCCACGCCTTCGTCGCCGGCGGACTGGCCTGTGACAGCGAGCGCGACATCACCGTCGGCGGGGTCGAGGCCGTGCCGGCTTCCGTCTTCGACGGGGTCGACTACGCCGCCCTCGGCCATCTCCACGGCTGCCAGCGGATCAACGAAAGGGTGCGCTACTCCGGCTCCCCCCTCGCCTACTCCTTCTCCGAAGCCGATCAGCGCAAGAGCATGTGGATCGTGGAGCTCGGCGAGGGCGGGGAGATCGTCGGCGCCGAGCGCGTCGACACCCCCGTGCCGCGCGGTCTGGCCCGGGTGCGGGGATCGCTGGAGGAGCTCCTCTCCGAGGAGGAGTACGCCCGGTACGAGGACTGCTGGGTGGAGGCGACGCTCACCGACGCCGTCCGGCCCGAGGAGCCCATGGCCCGGCTCGCCGTGCGCTTCCCCCACGTGCTGAGCCTCGCCTTCGACCCCGAGGGCCGTGGCGAGGACGCCGGCGGATCCTACGCCCAGCGGCTCAAGGGCCGCAGCGACCGGGAGATCGCCGAGGACTTCGTCGCCCACGTGCGCGGGGGCGGGGGCTACTCCGACGACGCCGAACGGGCCGTCCTCCAGGGCGCCTTCGACGAGGTACGGGCCGAGGACAGCCGGCAGGAGACCCACCGATGAGGCTGCACCGGCTGCGCATCACCGCCTTCGGGCCCTTCGCCGAACCCCAGGAGATCGACTTCGACGCCCTCTCCGGCGCCGGGATCTTCCTGCTGCACGGTCCCACCGGCGCGGGCAAGACCTCCGTCCTGGACGCCGTCTGCTACGCCCTCTACGGGTCCGTCCCCGGCTCCCGGCAGGCCCCGGGCACGACGCTGCGCAGCGACCACGCGGCGCCGGACACCCCGACCGAGATCACCCTCGAACTCACCGCGGGCGGACGGCGCCTGGAGATCACCCGGCGGCCCGAACAGGACCGGCCCAAGAAGCGCGGCACCGGGACGACCAAGGACAAGGCGCAGAGCTGGCTGCGTGAGCACGACGGGGAGAAGTGGGCCGCGCTGAGCCGGTCCCATCAGGAGATCGGCGAGGAGATCGAGCAGCTGCTCGGCATGAGCCGCGAGCAGTTCTGCCAGGTCGTGCTGTTGCCGCAGGGGGAGTTCGCACGCTTCCTGCGGGCCGACGAAGTGGCGCGGGGGCGGCTGCTGGGGCGGCTCTTCGACACCCGGCGCTTCGCCGCCGTCGAAACCCTGCTGGGTGAGCGCCGCCGCGCCGCCGAGGCCAGGGTCCGCGCCGGTGACGAGCAGGTGCTGCACACCGCCCAGCGGCTCGCCCAGGCCGCCGGGGACGCCCCCGACCTGCGCGCCTGGCCGCTGCCCCGGCACCAGCCGGGCGACCCCGGGCTGGCCGGGGCGATCCGTGCCTGGGCCGCCGTCGCACGGTGCTCCGCCCGCGAGCGGCTCACCGTCGCCGAGTACGCACTCGCCGCCGTCGAGGGGCGCTACCACGCCGCCCGGCGGGCTGCGGAGGAGGCGCGGGAACTCGACCGGCTGCAGCACCGGTACGCGGAGACCACCCGGCGGGCGGCCCTGCTCGCCGAGGCCGGTCCGGAGCGGGAGCGGGTGCGCACCCTGCTCGACCGGGCCCGGCGCGGAGCCCTGGTCGCCCCAGCCCTGGAGCTGCGCGGAGCCGCCGCCGGAGCCCACATGGCCGCCGCGCACGCGGAGTCGGTGGCCCGGGCGGAGCTGCCGCCGCAGCTCGCCGAAGCCGGCACCGAGCAGCTGGCCGCGGTCGAGCAGCGGCTGCGCGAGGACCTGGGAGCCCTCGGAGCCGCCCGCCGCTCCGAGCAGCGCAGCGCCGAGATCGGCCGCGAACGGGCCGACCTGGAACGGGAGTCCCGGGCCGCCGAGGAACAGCAGCAGGAGACCGCCGAATGGCTCGGCCGCTGGGACGCCACCCGGACCGGGCTGGCCGGGCGCGCGGACGCCGCCCAGCAGGCCGCCACCCTGGCCGAGCAGCTCGCCGGCAAACTGGAGCCGGCCCGGCTGCGCATGGATGCCGCCCGGCGCCGCGACGCCCTCGACGGCGAGGCGGAGCGCGCCTCGGGCGAACTGCTCACCGCGCGCGAGGAGTCGGCCGCCGCCCGGGAGCGCTGGCTGGAGCTCAAGGAGACCCGGCTGCGCGGGATCGCCGCCGAACTCGCCGCCGCCCTGGTGGAGGGGGAGCCCTGCACCGTGTGCGGGGCCGCGGAGCACCCGGCTCCGGCCCGCCCCGCCCCCGGTCACGTCGACCGGGCCGCGGAGGAGGCGGCGCACGCCCGCTTCGAGGGGGCCGAGGAGCGCAGGGCCGGCGTCGAGCGCAGGCTGGCCGCCGTCCGGGAGGCCCGCGCCGAGGCCGCGGCCGCCGCCGGTGAGGCCACCACCGCCGAACTCATGGAACTGACCTCCGGCCTGAGTTCCCGTCACGCCGAGGCGCACGCTGCCGCCGCCGGACTGCACACCGCCCGCGAGCGGCTGGCCCGCGCCGAGCGGGAGCACGCGGTGCGCAGCACCGAGCGGAGCGAAGCCGAGGCCCGGGCCGCGGCGCGGGCTTCGCGCCGCGAGGCCCTCGACCGGGAACAGGCCTCGCTGGAGGCGGAGCTGGCCCTCGTGCGGGCGGACGCGCCCAGCGTCGCGGCCCGCGCCGGAGTCCTGGAGGACCGGGTCCGCATGGTCACGGCCGCGGCCGCCTCGCTGCGCCGGGCCGAAACCACCGCCGCCCGGCTGAAGGAAGCCGACGACCAGCTCGCCGACGCCGCCTTCAAAGCCGGCTTCGACACCACCGAGGAGGCGGCCGACGCCGTGCTCCCCGAGTACGAACGCAGCGCGCTCCAACGCCGCACCGACACCTGGCAGGCGGAGGAGGCCATGCTGGCCGACCGCCTCGGCGAGGCCGACACCGCCGCGGCGGCGGCCCTGCCCCCGGCCGCGCCGGAGGCCGCCGAGCAGTACGCGGCGCTGGCCGCGGCGAAGCTTCGTACGGCCGGGTCCGCCGTGGACGCGGCCCGGGTCCGGTGCAAGGACCTCGACGGACTCTCCCTCCAAGTGGAGCGGGAGCTGCGCTCCCTGGGACCGCTGCGCGAGGCCTACGAACGGGTGGCCCGGCTCGCCGGACTCACCGCGGGCACCTCCGCGGACAACGAGCG
This sequence comes from Streptomyces sp. NPDC104226, assembly GCF_055584085.1. Lineage (NCBI taxonomy): Bacteria > Bacillati > Actinomycetota > Actinomycetes > Kitasatosporales > Streptomycetaceae > Streptomyces > Streptomyces sp. NPDC104226. The sequence goes on along the minus strand of NZ_JBVJMS010000014.1, from coordinate 159,000 downwards.
CAAGATGCGGCTGGAGGCCTACGTGCTCGCCGCCCGGCTGGAGCAGGTCGCCGCCGCGGCCACGGTACGGCTGCTGCGCATGTCCGGCGGCCGCTACACCCTCCTGCACTCCGACGCCAAGGCGAGCGGCCGCGGGCGTTCCGGGCTCGGGCTGCACGTGGTCGACGCCTGGACCGGCAGCGAGCGGGACACCGCCACGCTCTCCGGCGGCGAGACCTTCTTCGCCTCGCTGGCCCTCGCGCTCGGTCTGGCCGACGTGGTCACCGACGAAGCGGGCGGCATGCGGCTCGACACCCTCTTCATCGACGAGGGCTTCGGCAGCCTCGACGACCAGGCACTGGACGAGGTGCTCGACGTGCTGGACTCGCTGCGCGAACGCGACCGCAGCGTCGGCATCGTGAGCCACGTCGCCGACCTGCGGACCCGGGTGCAGGCCCAGCTGGAGATCGTCAAGCAGCGCGGGGGCTCGGTGGTGCGGCACCGCACGGCGGGCGACGGACAGACCCGGGCATAGGGTGTGACCTGCGAAAATGCGTTTTCGGCAATGATCAACAGATTGTAGATTTGCCGCCATGACGACTTTGAACACCCAGTCCGCCGCAACCAACCCCGTGCTCCGCGTGCCGCCGGCCGCACCCGAGGCCGCCGCCGCCTACTTCGCGGCCAGCCTGGCCTTCCACGCCGACGTCTCGGACGTCGCCGCCGCCTTCAAGGCGCACCGGGAGGAGGGCGCCGAGCTCGGCTTCCAGCTCGTGGACTCCCGCTCCACCCCGTCCTGGGACCAGGCCCACGTGCCCGGGGCGGTCCACCTGCCGAACGCCCTCGTCGCCGAGCAGGCGGAACGCCTCCTCGACAAGGCCGTTCCCGTGGTGACCTACTGCTGGGGCCCGGCCTGCAACGGCGGCACCCGCTCCGCGCTCGCCCTGGCCCGGCTCGGCTTCCAGGTCAAGGAGATGCTCGGCGGCATCGAGTACTGGATCCGCGAGGGCTTCGAGGTCGAGACCTGGCAGGGCCGTGAGCAGCGTCCCGAGGCCGACCCGCTGACCGCCCCCACGGACTCCGACGACTGCGGCTGCTGAAGCGGCTCCGGACGGCGGACGGGCCGGCCCCCCGAGGGAGTCGGCCCGTCCGTGCGCGGTGCGGGTCCCGCCGGTCAGAGCTTCGACAGCTCGTCCACCAGGTCGTCCAGACCCAGCGAACCCTGGGACAGCGCCGCCATGTGCCAGGCCTTCAGGTCGAAGGAGTCACCGTGCGCGGCGCGCGCGTTGTCACGGCCCAGCAGCCAGGCGCGCTCGCCCAGCTTGTAGCCGATCGCCTGGCCCGGCATCGACAGGTAGCGGGTGAGCTCGCTCTCGACGAAGTCGCCCGGCCGGCCGCTGTGCAGGCCGAAGAACTCCTGCGCCAGGTCCACCGTCCAGCGCTCGCCCGGGTGGAACGGCGAATCCGCCGGGATCTCCAGACCCAGGTGCATGCCGATGTCCACGATGACCCGCGCGGCGCGCATCATCTGGCAGTCCAGGTAACCGAGGCGCTGCTCGGCGTCCTTGAGGTAGCCCAGCTCGTCCATGAGCCGCTCCGCGTACAGCGCCCAGCCCTCGGCGTTGGCGCTGACGAGACCGACGCTGGCCTGGTAGCGGGAGAGCTGGTCCGCCACGTGGGTCCACTGCGCCAGCTGGAGGTGGTGGCCCGGAACGCCCTCGTGGTACCAGGTGGAGACCAGGTCGTAGACCGGGAAGCGGGTCTGGCCCATCGTGGGCAGCCAGGTGCGGCCGGGACGGGAGAAGTCCTCGGACGGGTTCGTGTAGTACGGGGCCGCGGCGCCGCCCGGAGGCGCGATCCGCGACTCCACCCGCTTGACCCGCTCGGCGAGTTCGAAGTGCGTGCCGTCGAGGTTCTCGATGGCCTCGTCCATCAGGCCCTGCAGCCAGGCCTGGACCTCGTCCACGCCCTCGATGTGCGTGCCGTGCTCGTCCAGGTGCTTCAGCGCCTCCCACGGACCGGCGCCCGGAAGGATCTTGGCGGCTTCCGTCTTCATCTCCGCCAGCAGCCGGTGGTACTCCGACCAGCCGTAGGCGTAGGCCTCGTCGAGGTCCAGGTCGGTGCCGTTGAAGTAGCGCGACCAGCGGGCGTAGCGCTCGCGGCCCACCGGGTCGGGCTTGCCCTCGACGGCGGGGGCGTACACGTCCCGCATCCAGTCGCGCAGTTCCACGACGGCTGCGGTCGCGGCGCCGGCCGCCGCGTCGAGTTCGGCGCGCAGCGCCTGCGGACCGGCGGCGGCGAACTCGGCGAAGAAGCCGGGCCCGGCCTCGGCGCCCTCGCCCGCCCAGTTGGTGAGCTGCTCGATGAAGGTGGCGGTGGGGCGCGGGCTGCCGAACAGGCCGCGGTCCAGGCCGAGCGCGAGGCACTCGCGGTAGCCCGCGTACGCGACGGGTACGGCGCGCAGCCGCTCGGCGATCGCGGCCCAGTCCTCGTCGGTCTCGGCCGGGGTCAGGGAGAAGACCTCGCGGACCGAGTGCGCGGGGGAGTGGATGTTGCTGACCGCGCGCAGGTCCTCGTCGGCTTCGTGGACGGCGAGTTCCGCGGTGAGCCGCTCGCGCAGCAGCCGGGCGCAGCGGCGCTCGACGTCGCTGTCGGCGCCGGGCAGGAGCTCGGCGGCGTCGAGCTTCGCGAGCGTGGCGCGGGAGAGTTCGGCGGCCGCCGCGCGGCCCGCGGGGGAGAGGTCCGGGAGCTTGCCGGAGCTCGCGGCGACACCGAGGTAGGTGCCCGTGATCGGGTCGATGGCGATGAGGTCGTCGACGTAGGCATCGGCGACCTGCCGGGGCAGTCGTGCGGCGCTGTCACTGGTGATGATGTCTGACATGTGGACATCTTCGTATGCGGGACGGGTCCGCGTCATCACCAAAGATCGCCAGCCTGCTGACAGGAAGGTCGACGGCCTGCTGACGCGAAGCGCCGGCCTGCCGACGTGAAGATCGTCAGCAGACCGGCGCAGGGGCTGGCGGCGCCCCGCGAGCTCATGGCCGTACGGGTTCACCTGAGCGCGGAGCAGCGCCTGCGGCCCGCGCGGGGCCTGGCCGGATCGTGTGGCTCAGGGTCACTGCCGACCGCGCGGCAGGCCGCGGGATTCGCCCGGGAGCTCGTACGGGACCTCGTACGGCAGCCGGGAGCTGACCGGGGTCGCGTCCAGCCGGGCCGTGATCACCAAGGTGCCCTCCTCGATCTGGTAGTCGAGGGGGAGCCCGAGACCGCGCATGGCGGCGACCATGCCGGTGTTCTGGGCCTGGGTGACGGCGTACACGCTGTCGCATCCGGCCTCGACGGCCATCCCGATCAGCCGGCCCAGCAGCTCGGAGCCGATGCCGCGGCGCTGCCAGTCGTCCTCGATGAGCAGCGCCACCTCGGTCTCGTCGCCGTCCCAGAGCAGGTGGCCGAGGGCCACGAGCTTGCCGGAGGCGGTGGTCGCCGCGAGGGTGCGGCCGAAGCGCGGGCTCAGCAGGTGGCCGAGGTAGCGGTCGGCGTCGGCGACGGGGCCGTGGTAGCGCAGGCCGAGGGTGCGCTCCGAGCAGCGGTCGTGCATGGCGCGGGCTGCGGGCAGGTCGGAGCCGTCGGCGCGGCGGACGGTGATCTCGTTGCCCTCGGGGAGGGTCAGTACGTCCCGGCTGCGCGGGACCCGCGGCCCGAGCCGGGCGTCCAGCTCCACGAGCGCACGGGCGCGGGCGAACTCGGTCGGGGTGAAGGGCAGGTAGGGCCGCTCGATGGTGATGGCGCCGCCGGACGGGTCGCGCAGCCGCATGACCGTGGCCTCCAGGACGCCTTCGACGGGCGCGTCGGCGCCCGCGTTGGGGCGCCCGGAGAGGGTGGTCGCCGGGATCGAGTGGATGGTGCACCGGCCGAGCAGCTGGCGCAGGGCGAGCGGCAGTTCGGCGGCGTCCAGTGCGGTGCGGGTGGCCAGTCCCAGGACGCGGGTCGGGGTGTCGACCAGGTCGTGGGCGTCGGCGCGCTCGATCCAGGTGCTGTGGCCGCCGGCGCCGGCGATGGCCCGGGTGAGCTCGGCGGAGGGAAGCTGCTGCGGGGCGCGCAGCAGGAACTCGTCCACCGTGCCGCCCTCGGGGAGGGGGTGCGTCTGCAGGGTCAGGATGTCGACCCCGCTGCGGGCGAGGGCGGTGCAGAGCGCGGCGAGGCTGCCGGGCTCGTCGCGCACGGTCGTCCGCATCCGCCACAGGGCGGAGGCCGACGGGGCGTCCGTACCGGCCGGGCGGGCCGCCTCCGTGACCGCCCCGGTGCCCGTACCAGTACGGGCATCCGCGGCGGCCGGGTCCGGGAGCGCGGTGTCCGTGGGAGGCGGCGCATGGCTGTGGCGGCGTGCCCACCAGGTGTGGAACGCCGCCGTGACCAGGAGTGCGACGGCCGAGGCGACGAGCAGCACCGGGCCCCGGGGGCCGTGCACGACGAGATTGGCGATGGCGTCGGCGACCGCGACGGCGCAGAAGAGTGCGGCGAGTTCGACGACGTCGCGGCGCCAGTGGTGGCGGTGGGGACGGTGGGCAGAGGCAGGAATACGCTCAGTCATGCAGACCACTGTGACGCAGGGGTGTTGCGTGATCACGAACGATCTGTGACCGACTGGTTAAGGATCCATCTGGCCGATTTCGCCCTGTTTTCCGGCCGATTTCAGGTGTGGGACCGGGCCGGGCCGGACCGAACCGACCGGCCCCTACTGTCCCACCCGTCCGGGCTGCAGGGTCCGCGTGAACAGTACGCCGCCGCCCTGACGGCGCAGCCGGACGGTGAGCTCGCCGCACTCCCCGTCGATCTCGACCTCCCCGTAGTACGGGGGGTTCTCGGACGGGGACATGTTGGCGAAGGGCGCGGACTGGACGAACGCCGTCTCCGGGCCGAAGGTGGCGTCCAGCCGCCCGGCGGGGAAACCGCCCGCACCGATGGGGCCCGAGACGAACTCCCAGAAGGGGGCGAAGTCGCCGAAGGCGGCACGCTCGGGCGCGTAGTGGTTCGCGGCCGTGTAGTGGACGTCGGCGGTGAGCCAGAGGGTGCCGGTGATGTGCTGGTGCTTGATGTGGCGCAGCAGCTCGGCGATCTGCAGTTCGCGCCCGAGCGGTGCGCCGGGGTCGCCCTGGGCGACGGCCTCGAAGTTCGTGGCCCCGTCGGCCACCACGATGCCCAGCGGCATGTCGGCGGCGATCACCTTCCAGGTGGCGCGGGAGCGCGACAGCTCGCGCTTGATCCACGCCAGCTGCTCGGGTCCGAGGATGCCGACGGGGTCGTCGGTCTGGCGGCCGGGGGAGTTCGGGTCGCGGTGGGTGCGCATGTCGAGGACGAACACGTCGAGCAGCGGCCCGTGGCGCACCACCTGGTACATCCGCCCTTCGGCGCGGCCTCCGCGCAGGTCGGTGACCGGGAAGTACTCGCCGAAGGCCCGCCGGGCCCGGCCGGCGAGGGTGTCGACGTCCTTCACGGTGTAGCGGGGATCGTCGAGGATCTGGCCGGGGTACCAGTTGTTGCGCACCTCGTGGTCGTCCCACTGGGCGAGGACCGGCACCTGGGCGTTGAAATCGCGCAGGTTGCGGTCGAGCAGGTTGTAGCGGAAGTTGCCCCGGAACTCGGAGAGGGTCTCGGCCACCTTCGCCTTCTCCTCGGTGGTCACGTTGTGCCACAGGGTTCCGTCGCGCAGCGGCACGGAGGCCTGGATCGGCCCGTCGGCGTAGATCGTGTCCCCGCTGAACAGGAAGAAATCGGGGTCCCGCAGCCGCATCTCGTCGAAGACGCGGTAACCGCCGAGCTCCGGGTTGATTCCCCAGCCCTGGCCGGCGAGGTCCCCGGACCACAGGAAGCGCACGTCGCGTCGGCGGGAGGCGGGGGCGGTCCGGAAGGTTCCGTGGACCGGCTCGCCGCTGCGGCGCGGATCGTCGGGGTCGGCGAGGAGCACCCGGTAGTGGATCTGCTGCCCGGGCGGGAGCTCGCGCAGGGTGGTGGTGCCGGTGAAATCGGTGTCCGGGCCGAGCAGCGGGCCGCGGTGGCGGCGGACGGCGTACCGGAACGACTCGCTCGGGGAGGTCTCGACGTACATCCGCGCGGGCCGGTCGGAACGCGTCCAGACGGTGGCCGAGTGGGCGGTGATCTCGCCGGACTGGACCCCCCAGAAGGCGTTCGGGCGGTCGGAGCGGACGAAGGCGGGCACCGCCGCGTGGGCGGGCGTGGCGAGGGCGCCCGTGAGGGCGCTGGACAGGGCGAGGCCCACCGGAACGGCGAGGGAACCGCCGAGCAGGGAGCGTCGGGTGTGCGGCAGAGGTGCCATCGGTGCGTCTCCAGAGGCCGGCGGGGACGGGCCGGACCAGTGTGCCGCCGTACACCAGCCGCACACCGGACCGCCCACGTCGGGCGCGCGAACCATGCGTGAACACTGGTGCGCACGGCCGACGCCCCGTCAACACCTCATCGGGCGCGGGCGGTTGTGTCCAGGATGACGCGGGCGACCAGGGCCGGGTCGTCGTTCATGGGCACGTGGCCGCAGCCGTCGAGCCTGACGAGGCGCGCGCCGGGGATGGTGTGCTTGGCGCGGATGCCCTGTCGGCGCAGGAGCAGCCGGTCGCGACTGCCCCAGGCGATGGTGACGGGCAGACCGGGCACGTCCGCGGTGAACCGTACGGAGCCGCCCGCGGCCAGGGTCTGCTCGAAACCGGTGGCCTCCCGCAGGGCGACGGTCTCGGCGACCACGGAGTCGGGCGAACGCCGACCCGGTCGCGCGTAGATGCTGCCGGTGAGCGCGGCGCGTCCGGCGGAACTGCGGGCGAGCCGCTCCACGGCGGAGCGGGGCAGGGCGCCGGCGCCCGCGCGCATCGCGCGCAGTGCGGTGAAGGCGTAGCGGCGTTCCCCCTCCGACCAGAACCCGGCGGGGGAGAGGGCAGTGACCGAGCGCGCCAGGCCGACGCGCCCCATCTCCAGGGCGAGCAGCCCGCCGAGGGAGTTGCCCGCAACGTGCGGCCGCTCGATGCCGAGCGCCGTGCAGAGCGCGCCGAGCGCCGGGGCGATGGTGCCCAGATCGTACGGAACCCCGTGCGGCAGCGGCTCCGAGGCGCCGAAGCCGGGCAGGTCGACGGCGATCACGTCGTACTCGGCGGCCAGGACGTCGGTCACCGGGTGCCACGCCTGGAGGTGGTGGCCGATGCCGTGGAGCAGCAGGAGAGGCTCGCCCGCGCCCTTGCGCTCGTAGGCGGCGGTGGTGGTGCGGGGGCCTAGCGGCGAATCGATCGTGAAGGAGACCGTGGCGGTCATGCTGCTCCTCGTCGGGGGTCGGGCGGCATCGGCGGCCGTGTGAGACGGCTTGTCAGTAGTGTCTCCCGACCGGTTACCGACCGGTAGTCCCTGGGGGCAGGGCTTCGACTTTCCGGGCGCTCTCCGCGGCCCTCGCGAACATCCCGTGAACAGCTTGATGCATATGCCCGATCTGCCCGGTAAAGCGGTGAGCATTGGTCTTGACCAAGGGGGTGCGCAGTCTTATCGTCGCAGGCATAGTGCAGGAACCTTTAATAAACAAAGGCGCGGAACTCACGCTGGAACACGGCGAGTGCGGCGATTGCAGGAGGAGTCAGGGTGGGGACCATGCAGCTCGAATCGGTGCCGGAGCCGAAGTACTTGCACCTCAAGACCGTCCTCAGTGAGGCGCTCGACCAGGACTTCGCCGTGGGCGAGATCCTGCCGAACGAGCGCGAGCTCGCCGCCCGCTTCGGTGTCGCCCGGGCGACCCTGCGCCAGGCCCTGGAGCAGCTCGAGCTCGAAGGCCGCCTCCAGCGCCGCCGGGGCGTCGGCACCACCGTCGCCCCGCCGCGCGTCGGCGTCGATGTCGGCGGTGCGCAGCACAGCTGGCCCGGCGAGAGCGTCGACGGGTGGGAGCCCGTGGACGCGGCGGAAGAAGCCGTGGTGTCCCCCGCCCTCCTGAAGCTCCTCGGGACCACCCCCGGCGAGATGGTGCTCGCGGTGCGCCGCAGCCGCGTCGAGCAAGGCCAGGTCCTCGCCGCCGAGCTGCTGTACGTGCCGGCCTCCTCGGTGCCCGGCCTCTCCGCGATCGACGCCCCGGCCGGTCCGGCGCGTGCCCGCGCCGTCATGCGCGAGCTGCAGAAGCTGGTCCTCGACGGGCAGGACCGCTCGGTGGAGCTCGGCTCCGCCCGTCCTGAGGACGCGAAGGAACTGGACCGCCTGCCCGGCGCCCCGGTCCTGCTGGTCACCACCCGCTACTTCACGGAGGCGGGCACGGCGGCCGTCTCGGTGGCCACCTACCGTGCGGACACCTGCCGACTGACCTTCGGCGACTCGGGCGACGTGCAGATCACCCACGACACGCGGGTCGCTTCCTGACCACCGGCTGAGACCGGGCCTCATCCTGGGCGCCGGCTCGTCGCGGGTAGGGTCCCGATCACTGGCTGATCCCGGGGTGGGTCCTGACGATCTGCTGGGACCGGGCCTCATCCTGGGCGCCGGCTCGTCGCGGGCCGGGTCCTGATCACTGGCTGATCCCGGGGTGGGTCCTGACGATCTGCTGGGACCGGGCCTCATCCTGGGCGTCGGCTTGTCACGTGCCGCGTCCCGATCACCGGCTGATCCCGGGGCGGGTTCGGGCCGTCGGCTGATACCGGGCCGCGTCCGGGCTGCCAGCTTTCGTGGGCCTCTTCGCGGGCGTCGGCTGATCCCGGGCCGGTTCCTGATGATCGGCTGGGACCGGGCCTTGTCCTGGGCGTCGGCTTGTCACGTGCCGCGTCCCGATCACCGGCTGTTCCCGGGCCGCGTTCGGGTTATCGGCTGTTCCCGGGCCGCGTCCGGGCTGTCGGCTTTCGTGGGCCTCTTCGCGGGCGTCGGCTGATATCGGGGCCACCACGGGGGTGGCGGGCCCTTCGGCCTCCCCGGCCCGTACGGCGTTCCTCTCCGGGGGCTCACCGGTGCGGAATCCGGGGCCCGGCCGCGCGGGGACCCGGGCGGTGGTCGCACGCGCGCGGATCCTTGAACCCCACTCCGCGCCCCCGGAGCAACCGGCGGCAGCAGCGGGGCCCCCGCCTGTGAGCCCGTACCACCCCCGGAGGGATCAGCGGCGCCGGGCGGTGACCGTCTTCTCCACCGCGAACAGTTCTTCCTCCACGTGGTCCAGCGCCAGCCGCAGCGCTCCCGTGGCCACCGCCGCCTCGCCCAGCAGGGACAGCGCCACGCGCGGCGGGCGCAGGCAGTAGCGCTCCAGCTCCCGGCGGAGGGGATCCAGTACCCCGTCCAGCCCGGCCGCCCAGCCGCCGACCACGACGAGCTCCGGATCCATCGCCAGGACCAGCGCGGCCACGTCGTGGACCAGCCGCTGGATGAACCGCTCCACCGCGGCCACCGCGCCCACGTCCCCGCGCCTGGCCATCGCGAAGACCTCCGCCACCGCCCGTTCGTCCAGGGGGTGCAGGGGTTCGCCGGTCGTCGAGAGCAGCTTCTCGGGCGTGACCTCACGGCCCAGCAGGTGCAGTGCGCCGATCTCCCCGGCCGCCCCGCCGAAGCCGCGGTGCAGCCGGCCCCCGATCAGGGAACCCGCTCCCGGGCTGAGCCCGGCCATGACGAAGACCATGTCGTCGGTGTCGGTCGCGGCGCCCTTCCAGTGCTCGGCGACCGCCGCGGCGTTGGCGTCGTTCTCCACCTGCACCGGGCAGCGGAACGAGCGGCGCAGCCGTTCCCCGAGCGGCAGCCCGGTCCAGCCGGGCAGGGCCGTGCCGAGACGGACGGTGCCGTCGGCCTCCACGATCCCGGGGCTGCCGACGCCGACCGCCCGCAGGGAGTCCCGGGGTACCCCGGCACGACGCAGCAGATCGGCCACCGCACCGCGGACCCGGTCGAGCCGCTCGTCGGCGGAGGCCGTCTCGGTGACCTCCTTGGTGCCGGCGCCGATCACCCGGCCGTCCAGTCCGGACAGCAGCACCGCGATCCGGTGCGCGCCGATCTCCACGCCGAGCAGGTGCCCCGCCTCCGCCCGGAAGCGGAACCGTCTGGCCGGGCGCCCCTGGCGCCGCGCACCCTCCTCCGCGCCCGCCTCGACGACCAGGCCCGTCCCGATGAGCCCCTCGACGACGCCCTCGACGGTGGGCCGCGAGAGCCCGGTGACCCGGGTGAGGTCAGTGAGCGTCGGCGATTCGGCCGCGCGCAGGGCCCGCAGCACCACGGCGGAGTTGATCCGCCGCAGCAGAGAAGGGTCCCCGCCGGTCAGCTGCCCCAACGTGTGTCCTCCCAGCTAGCGAGCGTGTCAGCCGGATCGTACTGCGCACCGACCGCAGCGGCGAGAAGCGGCCCCCCATAGGCCGGAACCAGACCTTCCCCCGGGTTGTGTCTTTCGGATCTTGCCGGGCGCCGTGGGCCCGGCAAGATCCGAAAGACACGACCCGGGGGACCGGTCATGCGGGAGCTACGAACCCGGACTCGTACGCGGTGATCACGGCCTGGGTCCGGTCCCGCGCCCCCAGCTTCGCCAGGATCGCACTGACGTGGGACTTCACCGTCTCGGTCCCCACGATCAGTTCGCGGGCGATCTCGATGTTGGTCAGCCCCTTGGCCATCAGCCGGAGCACGGCCTCCTCGCGCTCGGTCAGCGCCGCCCGCTCCAGGACCGTCCGCGCCTGCCGGTTGCCGTACTCGGCGGCCAGTGAGCGGACGGCCGAGGGGAAGAGCAGCGTCTCGCCCTCCGCCACCAGCCGGACCGCGTGCACGATCTCCGACGGACGGGCCCGCTTGAGCAGGAACCCGTCCGCGCCGGCCCGCAGCGCCTGGTAGACGTACTCGTCGTTCTCGAAGGTGGTGACCACGAGGATCTTCGGCGGAGCGTCCACGCTCCGCAGGACCGCCCGGGTCGCCTCGATCCCGTCGAGCAGCGGCATCCGTACGTCCATCGCCACGACGTCGGGGCGCAGTTGCCGCACGAGCGGGACCACCGCGGCGCCGTCGGCGGCCTCGCCGATCACCTCGATGTCGGGCTGGGCGTCCAGGACGGCGCGCAGACCCGCGCGCACCAGGGGTTCGTCGTCGACGAGCAGTACGGTAACCGGCATCCGGTCAGCGTATTCGCTCCAGCGGCAGCCGCGCGCGCACCCTCCAACCCCCCTCGTACGGACCGGTCTCGGTGTTCCCGCCGAGCAGTGCGGCCCGCTCCCGCATTCCGCGCAGTCCGGTGCCGCCGCCGGTCATGACGGAGGGCCGGTCCGGCAGCGGATTGGTCACCTCCAGGTCCAGCCGGTCGGCGACCATGCCGATCCGCACCCGTACCGCTACGGGGCCGCAGTGCCGCAGCACATTGGTCAGCGCCTCCTGCAGGATCCGGTACCCCTCCTGGCTCACCGGTTCGGGCAACTGGTCCAGCGGGCCGATCAGTTGTGCGTCGACGGTGGCGCCGGAGGCGCGCGCCGACTCGAACAGCCGGTCGGCCTCCACCAGGGTCGGCCGCTGGGACGGCCGCTGGCCGGACTCGCGCAGGACGCGCAGCACCCGGTCCAGGTCCTCCAACGCGGCCCGGCCCGTCTCCTCGATCGCACTCAGCGCGCGGTCGGTGAACTCCGGATCGCCCGCCGCCCGCGCGGCACCCGCCTGGACGACGGCCACGGTCAGGGCATGGCCGATGGAGTCGTGCAGCTCCCGCGCGATGCGGGTGCGCTCCAACAGCTGCTCGGTGCGCACCTCCAGGGCGGTGAGCTTCTCCGCGGCCGAAGGCCCCAGCAGGCGGCGGGCGATGGCCGTGATCATGTCGCCGAACAGGACCACGACGACGACCAGGAGGACCGGCGGCAGCGGAGCCAGCGCCCACGCGGCCCAGACCGGGAACCCGGCGGGTATCAGGTTCTCGGAGGCGACCCTGCTGCCGAGTCCGGCCGTGACCAGCTGGACCGTGAGCATCGGCAGCCACACCGTCGCGATCATCGTGGCGAGCGAGACGACGAGCCGTATCTCCAGCCACAACAAGGTCCGCCAACGGTCGCTCCACGTCTGGGACCCGACGGTGCTGAAGCTGTTCTCCTCGTCCTCCCGCGCGCCGTTGGCGTCGCGCTCGGAGGGAGTGAGCAGGAACTGCGCCTGGAGTCCTTCGGCCACCCGCATCCAGGGCAGCAGTCCCAGCGGTATCACGAGGACGAGCGGTACCCACGGAGCCGCGGGCTCGATGAACATCCAGACGGCCAACATCAGGATGGGCACGCACAGATGCACCCAGCGCGAGTAGGTCACGGGGCGCAGTACGGCGCGGAACAATCGGTGCATCCCCTCATCGTCGCAGTTCGGGGCGGTGCGGCTCCTCCCCCACGTGGGGGAGAAGGAACCCTCGCATGGGGGAGGAAGGGGGGTGGGGCCGGCAGCGAACCTTGAGGCATGAACAGCATCGAGATCCGAGAACTGACCAAGGAATTCGGCCGGACCCGGGCCGTGGACCACCTCACCTTCGATGTCATGCCCGGCCGCGTCACCGGCTTCCTCGGACCCAACGGGGCCGGGAAGTCGACCACGATGAGGCTGCTGCTGGGCCTGGACCGGATCACCTCCGGCACGGCCACCATCGGCGGCCGGCGGTTCACCGAACTCCCCGACCCCCTCCACCGGGTCGGGGCCCTGCTGGACGCGCAGGCGGCGCACGGCGGCCGCACCGCCCGGGACCACCTGCGCTTCCTCGCCGCGGCCAACCGCATCCCGATGAGCCGGGTGGAAGCGGTCCTGGAGCAGTCGGGGATCGCCTCCGCGGCCAAGAGGCGGATCAAGACCTTCTCCCTGGGCATGCGTCAGCGCCTCGGCATAGCGGCCGCACTGCTCGGAGACCCGGAAGTGCTCCTCCTGGACGAGCCCACCAACGGCCTCGACCCCGAGGGCATCATCTGGATCCGGGAGCTGATGCGCGGCCTGGCCGCCGAGGGGCGCACGGTCCTCGTCTCCAGCCACCTGATGACCGAGACGGCGGCCCTCGTCGACCATCTGATCGTGCTCGGGCAGGGCAGGCTGCTGGCCGACACCTCCATAGAGGAGTTCATCGACTCCCGCAGCACCCCGAGGGTGCGGCTGCGCACCACGGACCCCGTCCGGCTCCGGGCCACCCTGGCCCGGGACGACTTCGAGCTGGTCACCGCCGAGGGCGGGCGGTGGACCGTGGACGGCATACAGGCCGAGCAGCTCGGTGTCATCGCCGCCCGCGAAGGCATCCCGATGCTGGAACTGATCGACGAGCGGGCCTCCCTGGAGCAGGCCTACCTCGATCTCACCGCGGACAGCGCCCAGTTCGCCGCAACCCGCTGACCCACACCTTCCAAGGAGGCCTCCCCATGAGCACCGCTCTGCCCACCGTCCCCGTCCTGCACTCGGAATGGATCAAGATACGGTCCCTGCGCGGCACCTTCGGGGCGCTGATAGCCGTCTTCGCCGCCACCGCGGGGATCCAGACGCTGACGGCCTGGCTGATCGGCGACGCGGAGGCGGGCAGCATGGGGGACGATCCGCTCCTCGCGGGCTTCTACGGCCTCAACTTCGGCCAGATAGCCGCCTTCGCCTTCGGCGCGACCGCATTGTCGTCCGAGTTCCACAACGGCGCCCTGCGCACGTCGCTCACGGCGGTACCCAACCGGGCGCGGCTCTACCTCTCGAAGATGGCCGTGATCGGCGTGCTCGCCTTCCTGGTGGGTCAGCTGACCGGACTGGCCACCTTCGTCGGTGGACAGGCGTTCATGGGCCCCTACACCGTGGAACTGGGCGGTCCGGGCACCTACCGCGCCATCTTCGGCTGCGGTGTCTACCTCGCGCTGATGGCCCTGTTGTCAGCGGGACTGACGGCGGTTCTGCGCAGCACGACGGCCGTCCTGAGCCTGCTCATACCCTTCACACTGATCGTCTCGTTCGTCCTCGCGGCGCACGCCGGGGGCATCGCCCGGTACCTTCCGGACCGTGCGGGCCAGATGATGATGCGGCTGGACACCTCGGTGGGTCTCGCCCCCTGGGCCGGGCTCGGGGTCCTGGCCCTGTGGGCGCTGGCCGCGGTGGGCGGCGGCTGGCTGGCGCTCCGGCGGCGGGACGCCTGACCCTGTCGGCCGCGGGACCCCGCCGTCCGGCGGGGTCAGTGGCCGGCGAGGAGGGCGGGGAGAGCGCGCATGTCGTCGAAGACGACGGTCCCGGGGCCTTCGAGCTGCTCGGCGGGGGTCAGCCCGCCGGCGTAGCCGAAGGCCCGCATCCCGGCGGCGCGGGCCGCCTGGACGCCGGGGCGGCTGTCCTCGACGACCGCGCAGGCGGCGGGATCGACGCCCATCCGCCGGGCGGCGTACAGGAAGAGGTCCGGGGCGGGCTTGCCGCGGGAGACCTCGGTGGCGCTGTGGATGCGGCCTTCGAAGCGTGCGTAGAGGCCGGTACGGCCGAGGGTGTGCCGCATCTTCTCGTGCGAGCCGCTGGAGGCGACGCACGTCGGCAGGGTGATCGCGTCGAGCGCCTGGGGCAGACCATCCACGGGCGACAGCCCCGAGTCCACGGCCTCCCGGTGGAGTTGCTCGAAACGGTCCCACCAGTGGGCGGCCACATCGGGGCCGAGCCGGCCGGTGATCTGCTCGCGGATGGAGGCGGAGGAGCGTCCGATGAACCGGTCGATGACCTCGGCTTCGGTGAGCGGCCAGCCGAGCTCCGCGCCCAGAGCTACCTGGACCCGGGCGGCTATGCGTTCGCTGTCGACGAGGACCCCGTCGCAGTCGAAGATCACGAGTTCGATCGGCTTGTTGATCATCCCCGGATGATAGATCCCTGTCCCGGGGCGGCCGAGGCGGGCTAGGGATCGACGTCGGCGGGATCGATGGGATCGGCGGACTCGGCGGACTCGGCGGCTGCGCGGAGGCGGGCGTACTCCTGGGCCATGGCGGCGGCGGTCCAGCGGGCGTTGAGGCCGCTGGGGTTGGGCAGGGCCCAGATCCGGGTGGCGCCGATGGTCCGCTCCTGGGGGCCGATCTGGGCCTTCCGGTCGCCGAAGGCGGTGCGGTAGGCGGTGACTCCGACCAGGGCCAGCCATTGGGGGCGCAGGAGCTCCACCTTGGCCGTCAGGATGCGGCCTCCCTCGCGGAACTCCTCGGTGCTCAGCTCGTCGGCGCGGGCCGTGGCGCGGGCCACGACGTTCGTGATGCCGAGGCGGTAGGTCGGCAGTTCTTCCTGCTCGGCGGGGGAGAGGAGCCGCGGAGTGAACCCCGACATGTGCAGGACCGGCCAGAAGCGGTTGCCGGGGCGGGCGAAGTGGTGGCCCGTCGCGGCGGAGAGGAGGCCCGGGTTGATGCCGCAGAAGAGGACACGAAGACCGCCCGCGACCACGTCCGGGAGGACGCGGTCACGGGCGGCGTTCAGCTCTTCGGGGGTCAGAGGATCGACCCGGGGGTGTAGCCGGCGGCCTCGGGGTGCTCCTTGGCGATCTCCTCGATGCGCGAGACCACCGCGGCGACCTGGTCGCCCGCCGCGCCGGTGAAGGAGAGCTTGTCGGCCATCAGGGCGTCCAGCTGGGCCCGGTCGAGCGGCATGCGCTCGTCGGCGGCCAGCTTCTCCAGCAGCTCGTTGCGCTCGGCACCCTGCTCGCGCATGGCGAGCGCGGAGGCCACCGCGTGCTCCTTGATGACCTCGTGGGCGGACTCGCGGCCCACCCCGGCCCGCACGGCGCCCATCAGGACCTTCGTGGTGGCGAGGAAGGGGAGGTAGCGGTCCAGCTCGCGGGCCACGACGGCCGGGAAGGCGCCGAACTCGTCGAGCACCGTCAGGAAGGTCTCCATCAGGCCGTCGAGGGCGAAGAACGCGTCGGGCAGCGCAACCCGGCGGACCACGGAGCAGGAGACGTCGCCCTCGTTCCACTGGTCGCCGGCCAGCTCGCCGGTCATCGACGCGTAGCCGCGCAGGATGACCATCAGGCCGTTCACGCGCTCGCAGGAGCGGGTGTTCATCTTGTGCGGCATCGCGGAGGAGCCGACCTGGCCGGGCTTGAAGCCCTCGGTCACCAGCTCGTGGCCGGCCATCAGGCGGATCGTCTTGGCGATGGAGGAAGGGGCCGCGGCCAGCTGGACCAGGGCGGTGACCACGTCGTAGTCGAGCGAGCGCGGGTAGACCTGGCCGACCGAGGTGAAGGCCTGGCCGAAGCCGAGGTGGGCCGCGATCCGCTGCTCCAGGTCGGCCAGCTTCGCGGCGTCGCCGCCCAGCAGGTCGAGCATGTCCTGCGAGGTGCCGACCGGGCCCTTGATGCCGCGCAGCGGGTAGCGGGTCAGCAGGTCGTCCAGGCGGCCGTACGCGACCAGCAGCTCGTCGGCCGCGGTGGCGAAGCGCTTGCCCAGGGTGGTCGCCTGAGCGGCGACGTTGTGGGAGCGGCCGGCCATGACCAGCTCGGCGTGCTCGCCGGCCAGCTTGCCGAGGCGGGCGAGGACGGCGACCGTGCGGTCCCGGACCAGTTCCAGCGAGAGCCGGATCTGGAGCTGCTCGACGTTCTCGGTGAGGTCGCGGGAGGTCATGCCCTTGTGGACGTGCTCGTGGCCGGCGAGGTCGTTGAACTCCTCGATGCGGGCCTTCACGTCGTGCCGGCTGATCTTCTCGCGCTCGGCGATGGAGGCGAGGTCGACGGTCTCCAGGACGCGCTCGTAGTCGGCGAGGGCCTCGTCGGGGACCTCGATGCCGAGATCCTTCTGGGCGCGGAGCACGGCGAGCCACAGCCGCCGCTCCAGCGTCACCTTGTACTCGGGGGACCACAGGACGGCGAGCTCCGCGGAGGCGTAGCGGCCGGCCAGGACATTGGGGATGCGGGGCTTGGCAGTCACGTAAAGGGATTCTACTTGGGCCTCGGCTGTGCGTTTACGCAGGTAGGGGACCCGGCCCGGATTGTGGCTTGCTACGAGAGCGGGCGGGCGCGGGCCGGGGCGGGTGCAAGGCGGCCACGGGCCGCTCCGTGGGCCCGGCAAGATCCGGAAGGGACGGCCTAGACGAGCCGGTCGCCCGCCGGAGCCTCGTACGGCAGGAGGTCCGGGCGCTTGGCGGGGCGGCCGTCCCCGCTGGAGCGGCCCGTCAGGCGCCGGCCCACCCAGGGGAGCAGGTGCTGCCGGGCGAAACTGAGGTCCTGCGAGCGGCGCGCGGTCCAGCCGGGGGGCACGGCGGGCGGGAGGTCGGCGTTCCAGTCCGCCTCGGGCGGCAGGCCCAGGGTCTGCCAGACCGCCTCCGCGACCCTGCGGTGGCCTTCGGCCGTCAGGTGCAGCCGGTCCACGTCCCACATCCGCGGATCGCCGAGCGCGGCGGATCCGTACAGGTCGACCACGAGGGCGCCGTGGCGCGCGGCGAGCTCCTCGATGATGACGAAGAGCTCCTCCATGCGCGGGCGGAAACGTTCCATCACGGGGCCGTTGCGGCCCGGCGAGCGCATCAGGACCAGCGTCCCGCAGGAGGGCGCCAGCAGGCCGACGGCCTCCTCCAGGTGCCCGCGCACCCGCCCCATGTCCACCTTGGGACGCAGGGTGTCGTTCAGCCCGCCGACCAGGGTCACCACATCGGCGCCCATCTCGGCGGCGGCGGGCGCCTGCTCGCCGGCGATCTGCCCGATCAGCTTGCCGCGGACCGCGAGGTTCGCGTAGCGGAAGCCCGGCTCGCGGGCGGCGAGGCGGTCGGCGAGCAGATCGGCCCAGCCCCGGTAGGAGCCGTCGGGGAGCAGGTCCGACATGCCTTCGGTGAAGGAGTCGCCGACCGCGACAAAACTGGTGTACCGCACATTCATCTCCATGGCGGGAGCGATGCTACCGCGCGGTACCCCCGGCCCGCAGGCGGGCCGGGGGTACCGGGGTGCATACGTGGTGCTCCTGCCGCTAGGTCGAAGCCGGCCGGCCGAACAGCTCCCGCAGCAGGTCCTCCATGGTGACCAGGCCCGTCATGACCCCGTCCGGAGCGAGCACCGCGGCCAGGTGCGTACGGCTGCGCCGCATCGCGGTCAGCGCGTCGTCCAGCGGCGTCTCCGCCCGGACCTGCGCGATGGGCCGCAGTGCGCTGACCGGGAAGGGCTCGTCCCGCTCCGTCGCGTCCAGCGCGTCCTTGACGTGCAGGTACCCGAGGATCCGGCCCTGCGCGTCGATCATCGGGAACCGGGAGTACCCCGACTCGGCCGACAGCCGCTCCAGTCCGGCCGGCGTGATGCCCTCGCGGGCCGGAACCACCCGGTCCGCCGGCAGCACCACATCGGTCACCGGCCGCCGCCCCAGTTCCAGGGCGTCGTGCAGCCGCTCGCTCGCACGGTCGTCGATGAGCCCCGCGTCACTGGAGTCCTTGACGATCCGGGCCAGCTCGTCGTCCGAGAACGTCGCCGCGACCTCGTCCTTGACCTCCACCCGCAGCAGGCGCAGCAGGGTGTTGGCGAAGGCGTTGATCGCGAAGATCACCGGCCTCAGCCCCCGCGTGAGGGCCACCAGCGGCGGACCCAGCACCAGGGCGGTCCGCACCGGCTCGGCCAGGGCGACGTTCTTCGGCAGCATCTCGCCGAAGAGCATGTGCAGGTACGTGGCCAGGGCCAGCGCCACCACGAAGGAGATCGCGTGGGTCAGCCCGGACGGCACCCCGAGGAAGTCGAACGCCGGGGTCAGCAGGTGGGCGATGGCCGGCTCGGCCACCACACCCAGCACCAGGGTGCACAGCGTGATGCCCAGCTGGGCCGCCGCCATGAGCGCCGACACGTGCTCCAGGCCCCACAGCACGGCACGCGCCCTGCGGTCGCCCTGCTCGGCGTACGTCTCGATCTGGCTGCGCCGGACCGAGATCATGGCGAACTCCGCGCCGACGAAGAAGGCGTTGACGACCAGGGTCGCCAGGCCGATCAGCAACTGGACGGCGGTCATCGGGCCTCCTCCACACCATCACCGGGAGCAGCTTCGACCGGCACGTGCAACAGCACCCGCGCGGCCCGCCGCCCACTCGCGTCCACCACGTCCAGCCGCCAGCCGTCGAGCTCCAGGCTGTCGCCCACCAGCGGGATCCGGCCCAGCTCGGTCGCTATCAGACCGGCCAGCGTCTCGTACGGGCCGTCCGGCACGCGCAGTCCGATCCGCTGGAGCTGGTCGGTGCGCGCGGAGCCGTCCGCGGAGAACAGGGAGCGCCCGGAGTCGTCCTCCCCGGCCGGGGCCAGGTCGGGGGCCTCGTGCGGGTCGTGCTCGTCGCGTACCTCGCCGACGACCTCCTCGACGATGTCCTCCAGCGTGGCCACACCGGCCGTGCCGCCGTACTCGTCGATGACCACGGCCATCGTCTGCTTCCCGGACAGCCGGTCCAGCAGCCGGTCCACGGTCAGCGACTCCGGTACGAGCAGGGGCTCGCGCAGCAGCTGCGACACCGGGGTGCGGTGCCGGTCCTCCGCAGGCAGGGCCAGTACGTCCTTGATGTGGACGGTGCCGACGACGCTGTCGAGGCTGCCCCGGTAGACGGGGAAGCGGGACAGGCCGGTGGCGAGCGTGGCGTTCGCCACGTCCTCGGCGGTGGTCTGCAGGTCGAGGGCGGTGACCTGGACCCGCGGGGTCATGACGTTCTCCGCGGTCAGGTCGGCGAGGTTCAGGGTCCGCGTGAACAGCTCGGCGGTGTCCTTCTCCAGGGCGCCGGCCCTGGCGGAGTGCCGGGCCAGGGCCGCCAGCTCCTGCGGGGTGCGCGCCGAGGCGAGCTCCTCGGCGGGCTCCATGCCGAACCGGCGGACCATGTGGTTCGCCGTGGTGTTCAGATGGCTGATGAGGGGCCCGAAGGCGCGGCTGAAGACCCGCTGGAAGGTGGCGACCCGCTTGGCGACGGTCAGCGGGGAGGAGATCGCCCAGTTCTTGGGGACGAGCTCGCCCACGACCATCAGGACGACGGTCGACAGCACGGTGCCGAGGATCAGGGCGGTCGAGGAGGCCACGCCGGCGGACAGCCCCATGGATTCGAACGGGCCCTGGAGGAGGGCCGCGATCGAGGGCTTGGAGATCATGCCGATAACCAGGCCGGTCACGGTGATGCCGAGCTGGGCGCCGGAGAGCTGGAACGTCAGGCTGCGGACGGCGGCCAGGGCGCTGTCGGCGCCGCGCTCGCCGCGCTCGACGGCCCGTTCCAGTTCGCTGCGCTCGATGGTCGTCAGCGAGAACTCGGCCGCGACGAAGACTCCGCAGGCAAGGCAGAGCAGCAGCGCCACGACGAGCAGGAGCACTTCGGTCATCGGTCCTTCACCTCCGTCCCATGATCAGTCAGGAGGAGGAGTGTCGCGCGCTGTCGCGGACGGGAAGGGTGGGGACTGGGAGGCTCGCCCATGGGCGGACGCTCACACCTTTCGTTGGAGGGGCGGAGGAGAACTGCTGCTCCCATAGTAAAGGAAAGGCAAAGCGGGCGGATCATCCGTTCGGCGGAGCGTGTCGGCCGGACGGGAGCGCCGCGCTTCGCTCTGCGGTGTTCCGATGGTGCCGGATGCGAACGACCTTCGCATCCTGCCCGCGTCGGCCTGCGGTGGGACGGACCCGGGAGGGGCGCTCCCCGTGCGGTCCCGTGCCTCCCGGTGCGTCTCGCTGGGCGGAAGTCGGTGGCGGGGCACCGGCCCGTCGTGTTTGGCTCCGCAGCATGACTGATCTGCACATACGCCCCGCCGTGGCGGCCGACGCCGAGACCGTCCTCGCCTTCTGGAAGGAAGCCGCCGAGGGCACGTCGATCACTGACGACGCGAACGGCGTGACCCAGCTCGTCACCCGCGATCCCGAGGCGCTGATCCTCGCGGAACGCGACGGGGTCCTGGTCGGCTCCGTGATCGCGGGCTGGGACGGCTGGCGGGCGTCCCTGTACCGACTCGCCGTCCTGCCCTCCCACCGTCGCCAGGGGATCGCCACTGCGCTCCTCGACGCGGCCGAGCGGCGTTTCGTCGCCCTGGGGGGCCGCCGCGGTGACGCGATGGTCCTGGAGGCGAACGAGCGTGCGCAGCAGGCCTGGGCGGCGGCCGGCTACCACCGCGAGGAGCGCTGGCGGCGCTGGGTCAAGCCGCTGGTGGAGACGCCGTGATCCCCGGTCCCCGTACGGGTACCCGTGCCGCCGCGCTCCTCCTGGCGGTCGGAGCGGTCGGAGCGGTCGCGCTGACCGGCTGCGGTACGAGGACCGCGGGGGCCGAGCCCTCGACGCCGTCCGGGATCCCCTCGGCGCCGCCCTCCGTGGACTACGCGGCCCTGGCGGCCGCGGCGGTCGCGCGCCACGACGCGCTGTTCCCCGAGATCGCGGCGCGGTGCGCGGACGTGGGCCCCGGCGCCGCGAGTCCCGGGGCCACGGCGGGACCGCTGCCCGCGGATCCCGAGGCGGGCAAGTACGCGGAGAACCACGCCTACACACAGCAGGCGGAGCTCACCCCGGGGGCCCGTTGCCGGGGCGACGCGCACGCCGCACGGATCAAGGCGGCGTTGGCCGGCGGCTCCGGCGGGAAGAGCGCCCCGCACACGGTGGACGAGCTCCGCGCGGTCCTGACCGGGCTGGGGTACGGATTCGACGCCGGGGGCGTGTACGGATCCGGGGCGGTGAACGTCTCCTTCGTCCTGTCGGTCCCCGAGAGCGGCCCGTGCGTGACGGGCCGTCTCGGCCCGCCGCCGACCGTGAAGGCCCACGGGGTGTACGTCGAGGGCGGCTGCCTGGAGCCCCGCGGAGGCCACTGACGCACGGCGCCCAACTCTCGGAGGCGGCCCGTGCGACAGGCGAGTGGCCCTTCGGGGAGGCCGTGGTGGTGGGCGGGTCATGGCGCGCCGGCGTCGGCGGGGGCGTCGTTCCTGGACAGGGTGAGGATGCCCGCGCAGATCAGGGTCAGGCCCAGGAGCTGCGGCAGCAGCCACCAGTGGGCCCGGAGGTGTTCCTCGTACAGCAGCACTCCCAGGGCGACGCTCACGCCCGCGTCGCCGAGCGTCAGCGCGGGCTGGGAGGCGATCAGCGGGCCGCCCTGCATGGCGTGTTCGAGGAGCAGCAGGGCGCAGATGCCGGCGGCGGCGAAGGCGTAGGTCTCCCAGGTGCGCAGGAAGGCGCCGAGGCCGTCGTCGTCGAGTACGTGCATCGCCGACTTCATCAGGGCGGCGGTCAGCGCGTAGCAGACGGCGGTGGCCGCGCCGAGGCATCCGGCGCGTGTCCGGCCGGGCCGGCGCCGCAGGCCGGTCAGGGTGAGCACGGCCACCGCGACCGCACACGCGGCCAGGGCCAGGACCCACCTGTCGGCCGGAACGTCCGTACGGTTCCCCTTCGGTGAGGCGGCCGCCAGGACGATGCCGAGCCCGGCCACCACTCCTCCCACGGCGAGCCACAACCGCCCCGGCATCCGGGAGCGCGTCACCAGCGAGGCGATCAGGAGCGCGAGCGGCAGCTCCAGTACGAACAGGGGCTGTACGAGGGCCAGCGGGCCCGTGGCCAGGGCCACGGCCTGCCCGGCGCCGGCCGCGACGACCGCCAGGATCCCGCCGAGCCAGAGCGGCTGCCGCAGCAGGTCGAGCACCAGACCGAAGCGGAATCCGTCGCTCTGCGGCACGATGAGCGCCGCCCGCCGCTGGAGCACGGTCGCGAGGGCGTTGCTGAGCGCCGCGAACAGCGCGAAGAGGACCGGTACGAGGAAGCCCACTCCCCGATCCTCAGGTGCCCGGCCGCGACGGCCCACCACGACACCGCCGGGGGAACGGGCGGCGCCGCCCGTTCCCCCGTCCGGCCCCCCGGACGGGGTCAGCCGGTGGGCGCCGACCAGGTTCCGTGGAGGGCGGCGGCGAGCCAGCCGGGCGCCGAGGTGCGGAAGACCGCCGGCGGGAGGGTGCCCGCGCCCGCCGGGACCATGCCCAGGAGGGGGAGGGCGGAGACCGAGGGCAGGTCGGCCAGGTTGCAGCGGGACGCCAGGTCGGGTTCGGCCGGCCAGCTGCCGATGACCACGCCCGGGGAGGTCAGGCCGCGGGCCCGGAGGGCTTCTGCCGTGAGGGCGGTGGAGTTGAGCGTGCCGAGCCCCGCCGGAGCCACGATCAGCACCGGGGCGCCGAGCAGCCGGGCGGCGTCCGCCAGGGTGTGGCCGGACTCGTCGAAGCGGACCAGGAGGCCGCCCGCGCCCTCGACCAGGACCAGATCGTGGGAGAGGGCGAGCTCGCGGGCCGCCTCGGCGATCCGCTCCGGGGAGACCGTCGGGAGTCCCGAGCGCCGGGCCGCCGTGTCCGGGGCCAGCGGCTCCGGATAGCGGGCCAGTTCCGCCGAGGTGACCGCGGAGCCGGCCAGCCGGCCCACCTCCGCCGCGTCCCCGGGCTCGTCCGGGCCGACGCCCGTCTGGGCCGGCTTCAGCACGGCCACCGAGAGGCCCGCCGCGAGCGCGGCCGCCGCGACGGCCGAGGTGACGACCGTCTTGCCGATCTCGGTTCCCGTCCCCGAGACCATCAGCACCGTCATGTCAGGCCTCCAGTACCGTCATGTCAGGCTTCCTTCGCGGCCGCGACCACGGCCCGGCAGATGCGGGCCACGTCGGCGTCGGCCGTGACGAACGGCGGCATCGTGTAGATCAGGTCCCGGAACGGCCGCAGCCAGACGCCCTCCCGGACCGCCGCCGCCGTGGCACGGGCCATGTCGACCGGGCGGTCGAGCTGGATGACGCCGATCGCGCCGAGGACACGTACCTCCCGGACGCCCGGCAGGTCCGCTGCCGGGGCGAGGCCCTCCAGCAGGCCCGCCTCGATGCGCTTGACCTCGCCCTGCCAGTCCTGACCCAGCAGCAGGTCGATGGAGGCCAGGGCCACCGAGGTGGCCAGGGGGTTGCCCATGAAGGTCGGCCCGTGGGCCAGGACCGGGACCTCGCCCTGCGAGATGCCGTCCGCGACCCGTTCCGTGCACAGCGTGGCGGCGAGGGTGAGGTAGCCGCCGGTCAGCGCCTTGCCCAGGCACATCACGTCCGGGGTGATCCCGGCGTGGTCGGCCGCGAACAGCGCGCCCGTGCGGCCGAAGCCCGTGGCGATCTCGTCCAGGATCAGCAGGACGCCGAACTCGTCGCACAGCTCCCGCAGCACCCGCAGGTAGCCCGGGTTGTGGAAGCGCATGCCGCCCGCGCCCTGGACCACCGGCTCCACGATCACGGCCGCCAGTTCGTCAGCGTGCGCGGAGAACAGGGAGCGCAGGTGGGCGACGTAGGACTCGTCGACGGGAGCGGAGAACCCGCTCGGCGGGGCGTCCGCGAAGAGCTGGCGCGGGAGGATGCCCGACCACAGCTCGTGCATGCCGCCCTCGGGATCGCAGACGGCCATCGGCTGCCAGGTGTCCCCGTGGTAGCCGCCCCGCCAGGTGAGCAGGCGGCTCTTCTCGGGGCGCCCCACCGAACGCCAGTACTGCAGGCACATCTTCACCGCGACCTCGACCGAGACCGAGCCCGAGTCGGCGAGGAAGACGTGCTCCAGGCCGGCCGGGGTGAGCTCGACGAGCTTCGCGGCCAGCCGGACGGCCGGCTCGTGCGTGAGCCCGCCGAACATCACGTGCGACATCCGGCCGAGCTGCCCGGTGACCGCCTCGTTGAGCGCCGGGTGGTTGTACCCGTGGATCGCCGACCACCAGGAGGACATGCCGTCGACCAGCTCGTCGTGCCCCTGCGACGGCTCGGCCAGCCGCAGGCGGACCCCCGAGGCGGAGGCGACGACGAGCGGCTCCTGCCGCCCGGGCATCGGGCCGTACGGGTGCCAGACGTGCTGCCGGTCCAGCGCGAGCAGTTCGGCGGCCGGCAGCGCGTCGGGCGAGTGGTGCGGATCAGGCATTGGGAGCGAGATCCGTTCCCGCGCCGCGTCGGCGTACCGCCACCAGGTCGGAGCGGACGTCGCCCGCCTCCGCCTGGGCCGGTACGGGGGCCTCGTGCCCGGCGTGCCCCGAGCAGCCGCCGCACGCCGAACCGCAGCCGGCCGCGTCCGCCGTGGCGGAGGAGCCGCAGACCGGGGCACCGGAGCCCTGCGAGCCGCAGCCGCCGGTGGCCGCCGCGACCTCGGAGCGGTGCGCGGGCAGGGTCGTCGTACCGGCGCCCTCCACCTCGAAACCGGCGTCCGCGATCATGTCGAGGTCGGCCTGTCCGGCCTGGCCCTCACTGGTCAGGTAGTCGCCCAGGAAGATCGAGTTCGCCACGTGCAGGGCCAGCGGCTGCAGGGTGCGCAGGTGCACTTCGCGGCCGCCCGCGATCCGGACCTCGACGTCGGGGCAGACGAAGCGGACCATCGCGAGGATGCGCAGGGCGCGCTGCGGAGTGAGGTTCCACTCCTGGGCCAGCGGGGTTCCCTCGAAGGGGATGAGGAAGTTGACCGGCACCGAGTCGCTGTCGAGCTCGCGCAGCGCGTAGACGACGTCGACGAGGTCCTCGTCGCTCTCGCCCATGCCCGCGATCAGGCCCGAGCAGGCCGACAGGCCGGCGGCGTGCGCCTTCTGCACCGTGTCGACCCGGTCCGCGTAGGTGTGGGTCTTGGTGATCTGGCCGTACGTGGCCTCGGAGGTGTTGAGGTTGTGGTTGTAGGCATCGGCACCCGCGTCCTTCAGGCGCTCGGCCTGGCCGTCCGAGAGCAGACCGAGGCAGGCGCACACCTCGACGCCCTCGTTCTGCTCCTTGATGGCCGCGATCGTCTTGCCGACTCGGTCCACGTCGCGGTCCGTCGGACCGCGCCCGCTCGCCACCAGGCACACCCGCTTGGCCCCGCCGGCGACGCCGGCGGCCGCGGCCTGGGAGGCCTCGTCGGGCTTCAGCCACGTGTACTTGAGGATCTCGGCCTTGGAACCGAGCCGCTGGGAACAGTACGAGCAGTCCTCGGGGCAGAGCCCCGACTTCAGGTTGACCAGGTAGTTCAGCTTGACCCGGCGGCCGAACCACTGTCGGCGCACCTTGCCGGCCGCGGCCACCACGTCGAGCAGTTCGTCGTCAGAGGTCGCCAGCACGGCGAGTGCCTCTTCGCGGGTCGGCAGCTCGCGCCGCAGCCCCTTGTCCACGAGGGTGTTCAGCAGGTCCATGATGCCGATCCTGTCCCACCCGGGCACTCCCGGCCAAGGAGAGATCGAACAACATGGCCGGAAGAGAGTGTGTGTATCGCCACACCTGACGCAGGGGTCACGGGCGGTTAGGGTCGGGCAGGTCTGTGGACTGCCGACAAAAACCCGAGGACCGTCGATGCCGCACCAGCACAGCCCCGCCCCCCTGGACGTCTTCTCCTGGATCGACGACGCGGAGCGGGCCAGGGAGCAGGCCGGACTCGTCCGGACCCTGCGCCCGCGGCCGGCGCACTCCCCGCTCCTCGATCTCGCGAGCAACGACTACCTCGGGCTGTCCCGGCACCCGGAGACCGTACGGGGCGCACGCGAGGCCGCCGAGCGCTGGGGGGCGGGGGCCACCGGATCGCGGCTCGTCACCGGCACCACCGAACTCCACGCCGAGCTGGAGCGGGAGCTCGCCGCCTTCTGCGGGTTCGAGGCGGCGCTGGTCCTCTCCTCCGGGTACGCGGCCAATCTGGCGGCCGTCACCGCGCTCAGCGACCGGGGCACCCTGGTGGCCTCGGACGCGGGCAACCACGCCTCGATCGTGGACGGCTGCCGGCTGTCGCGCGCCGACACCGCCGTCGTCCCGCACAGCGACCCGGAGGCCGCCCGCAAGACGCTCGCCGCCCACCGGGGCCGGGCGCTGCTGGTCACCGACTCGGTGTTCTCGGTCGACGGGGACGCGGCCCCGCTGGCGGCCCACGCCGAGGCCTGCCGGGCGGAGGGCGCGGCCCTGCTCGTGGACGACGCGCACGGCCTCGGGGTCCTGGGCGAGGGAGGCCGCGGGGCGCTGCACGCCGCCGGGCTCGCGGGGGCTCCCGGGGTGGTCGCGACGCTGACCCTCTCGAAGTCCCTGGGCAGCCAGGGCGGTGCGGTGCTCGGCCCGGCCAAGGTGATCCGGCACCTGGTCAACACGGCGCGGACCTTCATCTTCGACACCGGACTGGCCCCGGCCGCGACGGGCGCCGCACTGGCGGCCCTGCGCCTGCTCCAGCGGGAACCGGAGCGCGCGGACCGGGCCCGTGCGGTGGCCGCCGAACTGTACGGGCGGCTCACCGCGTCCGGCCTGACCGCGGCCCGGCCGGACGCGGCCGTGGTGTCGGTACGGGCCCCGTCGGCTTCGGCGGCACTGCGCTGGGCCGCCGACTGCCGCGAGGCAGGTCTGTCCGTGGGGTGCTTCCGGCCGCCGTCCGTGCCGGACGGCATCTCCCGGCTGCGGCTGACCGCGCGGGCGGATCTCACGGGGGACGAGATCAGCCGTGCGGTGGAGACGATCCTGGGGACCGCTCCGGCCGGAGCCACGGACCGCTGAACGGAGCCGTGGGGAGCGCTCCTGCGTTCCTCTGGTCCTTCGTTCCTGCGTTCCTGCGTGTCTGCGTTCCTACGTCCCGAGATCCGCACGGACGGAGACGAGGAAGCCGTGCCAGGCCGGCCCGGTGAAGAGCACGGCCGGGCCGTCCGCCCGCTTGGAGTCACGGACGGCGAGCAGGCCGCCGCCGAGGACGGCCGTTTCCACACAGTTGTTCATTCCGGTGCTGCGGCTGCTTCGCCGCCACCGCGCGCTGTTCAGAAGTCCGCCTGTGTATAAGGGGGTTGCGGACACGGAGGTGCCTCCTTACGCGTCGTCAGCGAGGGCGCTGATGAGATCCGACGAATCGCGGGGCGGGAGGGCGTGCGCCTGGATGGTGCGGAACGCGGCGCTGTACGCCTCAAGGTCTTCCTTCCGCTCCAGATAGAGGCTACTCGTCAAATGGTCGAGTACCACCACATCCAGATCGGCGATGTTCGGAAATGAGAAGATGACGAACGGTCCGGTCAGGCCGAGATGTCCCCCCACGCTGAACGGCAATACCTGAAGCCGGACTTGGGGCAAACGCGCCACCTCCACCAGGTGCCTCAGCTGTTCCTCCATCACCCCCGCCCCGCCGATCGCGCGCCGCAGCACCGCCTCGTCCAGGACGGCGCTCAGCTCCAGCGGCGGATCCGCCCGCAGCACGGACTGACGTGCCAGCCGTACGTCGACCAGCGCCTCCACCTTCGGCTCCGGCAGCCCGCCCAGCGCGGCCCGGGTCACGGCCCGCGCGTACTGCGGGGTCTGCAGCAGTCCGGGCACCACGGACAGTTCGACGGTGCGGGCCGACCGGGCGCCCGCCTCCAGGCTGATGAAGTCCCGGTACTCCTGCGGCAGCAGCCCCCGGTAGTCGTGCCACCACTGGCGCCCGCGCCCGGTGTCCTCGTCCGGGGCCGGTCCCGCCGCCGAGGCCGAGAGGGCTTCCAGCAGGGCGCGCTGCTGCGCGCTCACGACGTCCTCCCCGTAGACGTCGAGCAGCAGCCTGATGTCCTCCACCTTGACGCCGCTGCGCCCCGTCTCGATGCGGCTGATCTTCGACTGGTGCCATCCCGCGAGCCGGGCCGCCTCACCGCTGGTGAGTCCGGACCGGTCGCGAAGGGCACGCAGCTCCTCGCCGAGCTTGCGCCGGCGCACCGCGGGACCGTGCTGCACATCCGCCTCCTTCCACCGGCACAGGTCGCACCAGTCTGCCGTCCAAATACGCTCTTCCGTAGCAGAGTTCACCGCATTGAGCGACAGATATATGCATATCTTGAGGGATCGGCGGAAACGGCGGGACGATGGGTGGCACTCTGGCGTCCAGCACAGATCCGGGGCGGCTTCGCCCCGGTGGGAAAGGGACCGTCGCCATGGCAGATCACCAGGAAGCATCCGTCACTCTGCCGAGCGATCCCGCCTCGGTCGCGGCCGCCCGCCGCTACGTCGCGGAGGTGCTGGGCGAGTGGGGACTGTCCGAGGACACCGAAACGGCCGACAGCATCCGGCTCATCGTCTCGGAACTGGCCACCAACTCCGTACAGCACACCTTCGGCCAGTCGCCGACCTTCACCGTGGACATCCGCCTGGAGCGCGAGGAGTGGCTCCGCATCGGGGTCACCGACAGCCACCCGCGCTGGCCCAAGCGGCTCCCCGCCGCCGTCCAGCAGGACAACGGCCGGGGGATGGTCATCATCCGCTGGCTCGCCGCGGAGGCGGGCGGCCGGCTCTCGGTCAGCCCGACCGAGGACGGCGGCAAGACCGTGTGGATCGCCCTGCCCTGGACGGCCTCGGCCGCCGGGGCTCCGGCGGGGACGCGTACCGGCTGCTGAGCCGGTCGGGCCCGAACCCTCAGGATTCGGTGCGCTCCGACACGCTGCGCTCGATGCACAGTTCGTTGCCCTCGGGGTCGGTCAGGGTGACCCAGCCCATGCCGCCCTCCCGGCGGTGGTCGGCCTGCACCTTGGCGCCGAGCCCGATGAGCCGCTCGACGTTCTCGTCGCGGGTCCCGGTCACGGGCTGGATGTCCAAGTGGACCCGGTTCTTCGCGGACTTCCCCTCGGGAACACGGACGAAGAGCACTCCGGGCACGCCCGGCTGGCCCGGGTCCAGCAGGATCTCGTCGTCGTCCGGCTCGTCGTCGGGGTGGATGGGGAAACCGGTCACGGCGGACCAGAACTGCGCCAGCCGGTAGGGCTCCTGCGCGTCGAAGGTGATGTGGCGGACGGGGTTGACGAACGTGCTGCTCATTGAGAACTGCTTCCGTATACGGCGGACGGGTCCTTCGGTGAACGGAGTTGAACCGGGTACCTGCCCGAAACGTGGGTTAACTCGGCGGAAAAGTGCGACGCCTAGCGTGGCGGCACGTTTCTTCTCCCAATGATCACCCATGGGTCGGCAAAGCGGCGGTGGGCGGGAGGGAAAGCCTTTCCCCGCGTTGGGCAAGAGACGCTTGGCTCGGATATGCGCAGGTCAACAAAGTGTTGAAGGCCCATAAGGTCGGCCCGGCGCGATGTTGGTCATGTCCCGGAAGCTTGGTGATTGCTGTGCAGCTGACCCCCCACGAGCAGGAGAGACTGCTCATCCACGTGGCCGCGGACGTGGCCGAGAAACGCAGGGCGCGGGGTGTGCTCCTCAACCATCCCGAGGTGGTGGCCCTGATCACCGCGCACATCCTCGAAGGGGCCCGCGACGGGCGGACGGTGGCCGAGCTGATGGCCTCCGGACGGACCGTGCTCTCCCGCGAGGAGGTCATGGAGGGGATACCCGAGATGATCCACGACGTCCAGGTCGAGGCGACCTTCCCGGACGGCACCAAGCTCGTCACCGTCCACGACCCCATCGTCTGAGAGCGAGTACCCGCATGATCCCCGGCGAAATCGCCTACGGGGACGGCCCGGTGCGCCTCAACGAAGGCCGGCCCGTCACCCGACTCACCGTGCTCAACGCCGCCGACCGACCCGTCCAGGTCGGCTCGCACTACCACTTCGCCGAGGCCAACCCCGGCCTCGACTTCGACCGCACGGCCGCCCGCGGACTGCGCCTCGACATCGCCGCCGGCACCGCCGTCCGCTTCGAGCCGGGCATCCCGGTCGCCGTGGACCTCGTACCGCTGGCCGGGCTGCGCACCGTGCCCGGACTGCGCGGGGAGACCGGAGGGCCGCTCGATGGCTGAGATATCGCGCCAGGTCTACTCCGACCTCTTCGGGCCCACCACGGGCGACCGCATCCGCCTCGCCGACACCGACCTCTTCGTCGAGATCGAGCAGGACCTCGGCGGCGGCCCCGGCCGGGCCGGCGACGAGGCCGTCTTCGGCGGCGGCAAGGTCATCCGCGAATCCATGGGCCAGGCGCGCACCACCCGCGCCGAAGGGGCCGCCGACACCGTCATCACCGGAGTGGTGATCCTCGACCACTGGGGCATCGTCAAGGCCGACGTGGGCATCCGCGACGGCCGGATCTGCGGCATAGGCAAGGCCGGCAACCCCGACACCATGGACGGCGTCGACCGTGCGCTGGTGATCGGCCCCGAGACCGAGATCATCTCCGGCAACGGGAAGATCCTCACCGCCGGCGCCGTCGACGCCCACGTGCACTTCATCTCCCCGACCGTGATCGAGGAAGCCCTCGTCTCCGGCATCACCACCCTCGTCGGCGGCGGCACCGGCCCCGCGGAGGGCACCAAGGCCACCACCGTCACCCCCGGACCCTGGCACCTGGCCCGGATGTTCGCCGCACTGGAGTCCCACCCCGTCAACATCGGCCTCCTCGGCAAGGGCAACACCATGTCCCGCGAGGGCATGTACTCCCAGCTGCGCGGCGGAGCCGTCGGCTTCAAGCTCCACGAGGACTGGGGATCCACCCCCGCCGTCATCGACGCCTGCCTCACCGTCTGCGAGGAGACCGGCGCCCAGGCCGCCATCCACACCGACACCCTCAACGAGGCGGGGTTCGTCGCGGACACCCTCGCCGCCATCGGCGGACGGACCATCCACTCGTACCACACCGAAGGCGCGGGAGGCGGCCACGCCCCCGACATCATCACCGTGGTCTCCGAGCCGAACATCCTGCCCAGCTCCACCAATCCGACCCGGCCGCACACCGTCAACACCGTCGAGGAACACCTCGACATGCTGATGGTCTGCCACCACCTCAATCCCGCCGTCCCCGAGGACCTGGCCTTCGCCGAGTCCCGGATCCGGCCCTCCACCATCGCCGCCGAGGACGTCCTGCACGACCTCGGAGCCATCTCGATCATCTCCTCCGACGCCCAGGCCATGGGCCGCGTCGGCGAGGTGGTCCTGCGCACCTGGCAGACCGCCCACGTGATGAAGAAGCGGCGCGGCTTCCTCCCCGGCGACGGACCCGCCGACAACCACCGGGCCCGTCGCTACGTCGCCAAGTACACGATCAACCCCGCCGTCGCCCAGGGCCTGGCCCGCGAGATCGGCTCCGTCGAGACCGGCAAACTCGCCGACCTGGTGCTGTGGAATCCCGCGTTCTTCGGGGTCAAGCCCGAACTGGTCATCAAGGGCGGCCAGATCGCCTACGCGCAGATGGGCGATGCCAACGCCTCCATCCCGACCCCGCAGCCGGTCCTGCCGCGCCCGATGTTCGGCGCCTACGGGCGGGCCCCCGGGCTCAACTCGGTGAACTTCACCGCCCAGGCGGCCCTCGACGACGGACTGCCCGAACGGCTCGGACTCGGCAAGGAGTTCGTCGCCATCGAGAGCACCCGCAAGGTCACCAAGGCGGACATGCGGAACAACGACGCCATGCCGAGGGTGGAAGTCGACGCCGACACCTTCACCGTCACCATCGACGGCGAGGTGGTGGAACCGGCCCCGGCGGCGGAACTCCCCATGGCCCAACGCTATTTCCTCTTCTGAG
Organism: Streptomyces sp. NPDC104226; assembly: GCF_055584085.1. Taxonomy (NCBI): domain Bacteria; kingdom Bacillati; phylum Actinomycetota; class Actinomycetes; order Kitasatosporales; family Streptomycetaceae; genus Streptomyces; species Streptomyces sp. NPDC104226. The sequence continues at coordinate 126,782 of NZ_JBVJMS010000014.1, read as the reverse complement.
AGCAAGGGCCTACCGATGAGCCTCGCCACCCTGCTCGTCCTCGCGGACGGCCGCTTCCCCGCCGGAGGGCACGCCCACTCCGGCGGGGCGGAAGCCGCCTGCAAGGCGGGCCGGATCCACGACGCCGCCACCCTGGCGGAGTTCTGCCGGGGCCGGCTGCACACCGCCGGGCTCGTGGCGGCCGCCCTCGCCGCGGCGGCCGCCCTGGGGACCGACCCGGCCGCCCTCGACGAAGCCGCCGACGCACGGACCCCGTCACCCGCGCTGCGCGCCGCCGGGAGGCGGCTCGGACGCCAGCTGATGCGGGCCGCCCGCGCCACCTGGCCCGGCGCGGAACTGGATGCGCTCGCTGCCGCCTTCCCGCGCGGGGCGCACCAGCCCGTGGTGCTCGGCGTCACCGCCCGGTCGGCGGGGCTCGGGCCGCTCGACGCCGCGCACGTGGCGGCGTACGAGAGCGTGAGCGGGCCGGCCACCGCAACCGTACGGCTGCTCGGACTGGACCCCTTCGAGGCGAGCCGGGTCCTGGCCGGGCTCGCCCCCGAACTGGACGCCGTGTCCCGGCAGGCGGAGCGGGCCGCACTGCGGGCCAGCACCGACGGAACCCACACCCTGCCCGCGGCCTCCTCGCCGCTGCTGGACATCGCGGCTCAGGCCCATGCCGACTGGCCGGTACGGCTGTTCGCCTCTTGATCCCGCCCAGGCGGTGTCGTCGGACTCCCGGCTACGGGCGACGACGCGAGTTCGACGACACCCCCCAGCCCATCCCGCACCCCCTGCCCCGTTCCAAGGAGATCCCCATGCACCTCGACCACTCCCTCGGCGGCGCGGCCTTCCCGCACCGCCACACCCACAGCGCCGAGCCGCTGCGGGCCGACGGGACCCGCCGGGCCCTGCGCATCGGCCTCGGCGGGCCCGTCGGCTCCGGCAAGACCGCCACCGTCGCCGCCCTCTGCCGGGCCCTGCGCGCGGAACTGTCCATGGCCGTGGTCACCAACGACATCTACACCCGCGAGGACGCGGAGTTCCTGCTCCGCGAAGCCGTCCTGCCGCCCGAGCGGATCAGCGCCGTCGAGACCGGCGCCTGCCCGCACACCGCCATCCGCGACGACATCTCCGCCAACCTGGAGGCCGTGGAGGAACTGGAGGAGGCCTTCCACGGGAACGGACGGCTCGACCTGATCCTCGTCGAGTCCGGCGGCGACAACCTCACCGCCACCTTCTCCCGGGGCCTCGTCGACGCCCAGATCTTCGTCATCGACGTGGCCGGCGGCGACGACATCCCGCGCAAGGGCGGGCCCGGCGTCACCACCGCCGACCTGCTCGTCGTCAACAAGACCGACCTTGCCCCCCACGTCGGCTCGGACCTGGACCGGATGGCCCGCGACGCCGCCGAGCAGCGCGGCGAACTGCCCGTCGCCTTCCAGTCCTTGCGGGGCGAGGAGGGAGTGGGCCCCGTGGCCGCCTGGGTCCGGGAGCGGATCGCCGCCTGGACCGCCCGGTGAGCCCCACCGCGATCCCGGAGGCGATCCCGGAGGCCCCCACCCACCCCCGGCCCCCCGCCGGCCTGCGCGCCACCGCCCGGATCGGCGCCGCCGCCGACGGGCGGGGCTCCACCGCCCTGCCGCTGCTGGCCGGGGAGGGGCCGCTCGCCCTGCGCCGCACCCGGGGCGGGCCCGGCGAGGCCGGTGTCATGCTGGTCGGCGCCATGAGCGCCCCCCTGGGCGGCGACCACCTCAGGGTCGAGGCCACCGCCGGACCGGGCGCCCGGCTGGTGCTCCGCTCCGCGGCGGCCACCCTGGCGCTGCCCGGCCGGCACGGGGAACCCGCGCGGTACGACGTACGGCTCCGGCTCGGGGACGGGGCGGCGGTGCGCTGGCTCCCGGAGCCCCTCGTCTCGGTGCGCGGCAGCGACCTGCGGGTCCGCACCCGCGCGGAACTGGCCCCCACCGCCCGGCTCCTGCTGCGCGAGGAGCAGGTGCTCGGCCGCACGGGGGAGGCTCCGGGCCTGCTCCGGTCCCGGCTGACGGTGACCCGGGACGGGAAGCCGCTGCTGGACCAGGAACTGGTCGCCGGGCCCGGCGCGCCCGGCGGCTGGGACGGTCCGGCGGGACTCGCGGGCCACCGGGCGCTGGGCCAGCTGCTGGTGGTGGACCCGGAGTTCGCCAAGGCCCCGCCGCAGGCGGGGATGCTGGGGGAGTTCGCGGCGCTCACCCCGCTGGCGGGACCTGCCGTCCTGGTGACGGCCCTGGCCCCGGACGCCCTGCGGCTCCGCGAACTGCTCGACTCCGCCTGCGCCGACCACGGTTGGTGAACCCGTAGGGAGGCCACGGCCCTCCCGCCGCCCACGGCCTGCGAACCCGGGACGAACCCGACACCGCTCAGCGGTACACCCATTTCCGGATATCGGGTTGGCAAAGAACCGCTCCGCGCTCTGTCGCCCGCTCCCGGTCAGGCGGAAGTATCCCCTGCACATGCCGATGCACGTCCACACCGGCACGAACCAGGCCGCCCACGGCGGCAGATGACGCAGGGGGAACAACCACGTGATACGCAACGCGGCGCTGGGGAGCGCCGCCACCCTGATCACCGGCACGCTGGCGGCGAGCCTGCTGCTCGCCCCGTCCGCGTCGGCCGCGCAGGCCTTCCCGTCCGGCCCGTCCGGCCGCGACAGCGGGCTCGCCGAGGCCTTCGGCACCCAGATCGCCGCCGCCCGCGCGGCGCGCGCCGGGATCGACTGGAAGGACTGTCCGCCCGACTGGGGCTTCGCGGCGCCCATCCAGTGCGGCTATGTGAAGGTCCCGCTCGACTACAGCAAGCCCTTCGGCAAGACGATCGACATCGCGGTCGACCGCGCCGTCAGCACCGGCACCAAGGAAGAGCGCCAGGGCGCGCTCCTCTACAACCCGGGCGGCCCGGGCGCCTCCGGCATGCGCTTCCCGCGCCGGACCACCACCAACAGCCCGCTGTGGGTCAACACCGCGAAGGCGTACGACTTCGTGGGCTTCGACCCGCGCGGCGTCGGCCACTCCGCGCCGATCTCCTGCATCGACCCGCAGGAGTACGTCAAGGCGCCCAAGGCCGACCCGGTGCCGGACAGCAAGGCCGACAAGAACGCCCAGCGCAAGCTCGCCGAGGAGTACGCGGACGGGTGCAAGGAGCGCAGCGGCGAGATGCTGCCGTTCATGACCACGCCGAACATCGCGCGTGACCTGGACGTCATCCGCGCCGCCCTCGGCGAGAAGAAGCTGAACTTCATCGGCGTCTCCTACGGCACCTACATCGGCGGGGTCTACGCGACCCTGTTCCCGACGCACGTGCGCCGCATGATCGTCGACAGCGTCGTGGACCCGTCCCGCGACAACATCTGGTACGAGGCCAACCTCGGCCAGGACGTCGCCTTCCAGATGCGCTGGAACGACTGGCAGGACTGGGTCGCCAAGAACGACGCCTCCTTCCACCTCGGCACCACCCGCGCCGCGGTCGAGGCCAAGTGGCTGGCCCTGCGCGCCAAGGCCAAGGCCAACCCGCTCGGCGGGATCGTCGGCCCGGCCGAGCTCATCGGCTTCTTCCAGAGCGCCCCGTACTACGACTCCTCCTGGGTGCCCGTCGCCCAGACCTGGGCCGCGTACGAGGCGGGCGACGAGCAGGCGCTGATCGACGCCATCGCCCCCGACATGAGCGACACAGCGGGCAACGCCTCGGCGGAGAACGGCAACGCGGTCTACACCGCCGTGGAGTGCGCCGACGCCAAGTGGCCCACCAGCTGGTCCAAGTGGGACCGGGACAACACCAAGCTGCACGCCCAGTACCCCTTCATGACCTGGGCCAACGCGTGGATGAACCTGCCCTGCGCGACCTGGAAGTCCAAGCAGTACAACGCGATCGAGGTCGGCGTCGGCCCCCACCGCGGTCTGCCGCCGGTGCTGGTCGTCCAGTCCGAGCGCGACGCCGCCACGCCGTACAAGGGCGGGGTCTCCCTGCACAAGCGGCTCGCCGGCTCGCGTCTGATCACCGAGAAGGACGCCGGCTCGCACGGTGTCACCAACCTGGTGAACCCCTGCATCAACACCCGGGTCGACACCTACCTGCTCACCGGCAAGGTCGATGCCCAGAACGTGACGTGCGGCCCGCACGCCACCCCGGTGGCCCCGGCCCCCGTCGCCGCCAAGCTCCTCGCCCCGGCCCCGGCCGCCGACGAGCAGGCGATCGACGAGCTCCCGGCCATCCGCTAGCCGGACCGGGCGGGAACGGTTCCGCCGCGTACGGGAGAAGGCTCAGCGCGTCCTGCGCCGGGCCTTCTTCCGTGCCTGCTCCTCCTCCGCCTTGACCTCGGCGGCGTACCGGTCCACGTACTCCTGGCCGGACAGGGCGAGGACCTCGTACATGATCTCGTCGGTGACGGCCCGCAGCACGGCCCGCTCGCCCTCCATCCCCTCGTACCGGGAGAAGTCCAGCGGCCGCCCGAAGCGGATCGTGACCCGGCGGATCTTGGGGATCTTCTGCCCGGGCGGCTGGATCTCGAAGGTCCCGACCATCGCGCACGGCACGACCGGCACCCCGGCGCCCAGCGCCATCGCGGCGACACCGACCTTGCCCTTGTACAGCCGCCCGTCGTGGGAGCGGGTGCCCTCCGGGTAGATGCCGAGCAGCTCGCCCTTGGACAGCACCCCGAGCCCCTCGCGGAGCGCCGCCTGGCCGGCGTCCTTGCCGGAGCGGTCGACCGGGATCTGGCCGGCGCTGCGGAAGAAGGCGGCCGTGAGCCGTCCCTTCACACCGGGCCCGGTGAAGTACTCGGCCTTGGCGAGGAAGGTGATGCGCCGATGGAGGACGGCGGGCATCAGGAAGTGGTCGGAGAAGGAGAGGTGGTTGCCCGCGATGATCGCGGCCCCGTCCTCCGGAATGTTCTCCAGTCCTTCGATGCGGGGCCGGAACAGGAGCCGCAGCAGCGGCCCGAGGATCACGTGCTTGAGCAAGTGGTAGAACACCAGGCGGCTCCCGTCGACGTCCCGTGGTCATGGACATCCTACGGACGGTGCGTCAGGGGGTGGAGGGCGCGGCTACTCAGGTACCTGCTCCGTACTACTCAGGTACCGCACCCCTCAGGTACCGCCCGAGGCCGCCATGCCCGCGGTGAGCAGCCCCAGCACGACCCAGCCGAACCACAGCCAGCCGTTGCTTCCGAGGGCCACGGAATACGTGGCGATCGCCACCAGAGAAGCGAAGGTCATCACTGCCATCGCCTTCACGGATCCGGTCATGCCCCATGGTGGCGCCTGAAGGCGGTCCCGCGCTACTGGCCACGCGCTTGGAGCGAGGCGAGATACGAGTTGTACGCCTCCAGCTCCTGGTCCCCGTTGCGCTCCTCGGCCCGGTCGGAGCGCTTCGCGGCCCGCTGTTCCGAGTGGTACCACTGGTAGACCAGCGCGATCAGCACCAGCACCGAGGGGATCTCGCTGAAGGCCCAGGCGATGCCGCCGCCCCACTGCTGGTCGAGCAGGGGGTCGATGCCCAGGGAGGCCGGCGGGTTCGCGTACGTCTTGATCATCGGCTCGCTGGCCATCATCAGCGCGATGCCGAAGAAGGCGTGGAAGGGCATTCCGGCGAACAGCTCCAGCATCCGCATCACGTAGCCGGGGCGGTGCGGGCCCGGGTCCACGCCCATGATCGGCCAGAAGAAGACGAGGCCGACGGCGAGGAAGTGCACCATCATCGCGATGTGACCGGCCTTCGACCCCATCAGGAAGTCGAAGAGCGGGGTGAAGTACAGGCCGTAGAGGCTGGCGATGAACATCGGGATGGTGAACACCGGATGGGTGATCACCTTCATGTACCGGCTGTGCAGGAGCATCAGCAGCAGCTCGCGCGGCCCCTTGTGGCCGCGGGCCGCCGGCGGCAGCGCACGCAGCGCCAGCGTCACGGGCGCGCCCAACAGCAGCAGGATCGGGCTGAGCATGCTGATCACCATGTGCTGGACCATGTGCACGCTGAACATGACCATGCCGTAGTCGTTCAGCTTGGTGCACATCACCAGGGCCACGCTCAGCACGCCGATGACGAAGGCGACCGTCCGGCCGACCGGCCAGGCGTCCCCGCGTGCCCGCAGCCGCAGCACGCCCCACGCGTACAGGCCGAGGCCCAGGAGCGAGCCGATCAGGAAGAAGGCGTCGAAGGAGAACGCGAGGCCGCGCCCGAGAGTGAAGGGCGGCAGGTCCATGTGCATGTCGTGCATGTCCATGGTGCCGTGCGCGAGGTAACTCAATCTCTTCACTCCCTTGACTGCGGTGCCCCACCACAGTAATGCCGCCCCCGGGCGGGAAATCGTCCGGGGGCGCCCATTAAGGGAGTGACACGCAGAAGGGGGGAAAGATCACAGAACGTTCTGCGCCTCGTCGTACCGCTCGGCCGGAACCGTCTTCAGCGTCTGCACCGCGTCCGCGAGCGGCACCATCTCGATCTCCGTGCCGCGCAGCGCCGTGAGCATCCCGAACTCGCCCCGGTGGGCCGCCTCCACCGCGTGCCAGCCGAAGCGGGTCGCCAGGACGCGGTCGTACGCGGTGGGCGTGCCGCCGCGCTGGACGTGGCCCAGGATGACCGGCCGGGCCTCCTTGCCGAGACGTTCCTCCAGCTCGACGGCGAGACGGTTGCCGATGCCGGCGAACCGCTCGTGGCCGTACATGTCGGTGCCGCCGCTCTCCAGCGCCATCGAGCTGCCCTCGGCGGGCTTGGCGCCCTCGGCCACCACGACGATCGCGAAGCGCTTGCCCTGCTCGAAGCGTTCGCCGACGATCGCCGTCAGCTGGTCGATGTCGAACGGGCGCTCCGGCACGACGATGGCGTGCGCACCGGCCGCCATGCCCGAGTGCAGGGCGATCCAGCCGGTGTGGCGGCCCATGACCTCCACGACCATCACGCGCTGGTGGGACTCCGCGGTGGTCTTCAGGCGGTCCAGCGCCTCGGTGGCGACTCCGACGGCGGTGTCGAAGCCGAAGGTGACGTCGGTGGAGGCGATGTCGTTGTCGATCGTCTTCGGGACGCCGACGATGGGCAGACCGCCCTGCGAGAGCAGGTTCGCGGCCTTCAGGGTGCCCTCGCCGCCGATCGGGATGATGGCGTCCAGACCGAGATCGGCGACGTGGCCGCGGGCCCGCTCCACGCCGTCGCGCAGATGGGCGGGCTGGACCCGGGAGGAGCCCAGAATCGTTCCGCCGCGGGCCAGGATGCCGCTGACGGCGTCCAGGTCGAGCTTGCGGTAGTCGCACTCCAGGAGGCCGCGCCAGCCGTCGTGGAAACCGATGACCTCGTCCCCGTGGTCGACGACGGCGCGGTGCACGACGGAGCGGATGACGGCATTGAGCCCGGGGCAGTCGCCTCCGGAAGTGAGCACACCAATGCGCATGGCAGGAGGACCTTTGCAACGTGGGCCGACGACCGGACCACGTCGTCCGGTTGGAACTACCAGCACCCTACAAGCGGATCGAGGGTGGACTGAACCATCCTCCACATGCTGGTCAGATTAGTGGTACGAACGCACGTCGGCCCGGATCCCCCCAGGGGGATCCGGGCCGAACGCCAGGTGTCGCGAAGGACCGCTACGCGGGCTGCGTGGCAGCCGCGATCCGCTCGGCGCGCAGCGCCTCGTACCAGCGGTCGTCGATGGGCGGCAGCGCGTTCACGTCGAGGGCCAGCTTCAGCAGCAGGTCCGCGATCAGCGGGTTGCGCGCCAGCACGGGACCGTGCATGTACGTGCCGAACACCGTGTCGTTGTACGCGCCTTCGGTGCCGTCACCGGTGCCGTTGCCCCGGCCCATGGTGACCCGCGCGAAGGGCTTGGCCGTCGGGCCGAGGTGCGTGACGCCCTGGTGGTTCTCGAAGCCGGTCAGCTGCGGCAGTCCGAGCCGCGGGTCGATGTCGCCCAGCACGTCGCCGACGCACCGCTCGCCCTCGCCGCGCACGGTCACCACGTCCAGCAGGCCGAGGCCCTCCTGGCGCTGGCCGACGTCGTTGACGAACTCCTTCCCCAGGATCTGGTACCCGGCGCAGACGGAGAAGACGATCGCCCCGTTCGAGACGGCGCGCTCCAGACCGCCGTCGCGCAGCAGCCGCTCCGCGGCCAGCCGCTGCGGGCGGTCCTCGCCGCCGCCGATCAGGTAGATGTCGCCCGAGGTCGGGATCGGCTGGTCGCTGCGCACGTCCACGCGCTGCACGTCCAGGCCGCGCCGGCGGGCCCGTCGCTCGACGACCAGGGCGTTGCCCTGGTCTCCGTACGTGCTGAGCAGGTCGGGGTAGACCCACACCAGACGCAGGCTGTTGTCGCTCATGCTCTTGTCCTTAGGGGTACTAGTTGCCGACGCGGCGGCGCACGTCCTGGAAGGCGGTGTAGTTGGCGATCAGCTCGATCTGTCCGGGCGGCGCCAGCTGCACGGCCTCGTCGAGGGTCTCGCACACCCGGAAGTCCAGGCCGGCGACTTCCAGGCGGACCGCGAGGTCCAGCTTGCGGTCGCCGATCACGAAGATGGGGTGGCCGGCCAGGCGCGGGTAGTCCACGTCCCACAGCCACGAGGTGTCGGTACCGTCCGCACCGCGCGCGTTGACCGACAGGATCACCGGGGTCGGCGGCGGGTCGATGAGGGAGAACGTCTCCAGCCATCCGGCCGGGTTCTTCGCGAGCAGCAGCCGCAGTTCGCGCCCCTGGAAGCTCACCACGTCGTAGCGTCCGGCGACGGCCTGCACCTGGTACATCCGCTCCAGCGCCACCTGCGGCGGAACGCCGAAGACGGCTGCCACGGCGGCCGAGGTGGCCGCGTTGGCCTTGTTGGCGCGGCCCGGGAGCTGGAGGCTGATCGGCCAGGCGCTGCCGTGCGGGTCGAGCACGTGGTCGCCGGAGAGCACCCAGCTGGGGGTGGGGCGCCGGAAACCGCACTCGCCGCAGAACCAGTCGTCGCCCGGGCGCTGCATGACGCCACCGCAGGAGGGGCACGACCAGGCGTCGTCCTTCCACTCCTGGCCGGCCGCGACCCACACCACGTTCTGCGAGGAGGAGGCGGCCCACACGATCAGCGGGTCGTCCGCGTTCGCGACGACGACCGCCTTGGAACCCGAGAGGCCCTCGCGCCACTTCTCCGCGAGCATGCGGGTCTCGGCGGCGCGGTCCAGCTGGTCGCGGGAGAGGTTCAGCAGGGCGATCACCTTGGGGGTGACGTCCCGGGCCACTCCGGCCAGGTACTTCTCGTCCACCTCGATGACGCCGTACTTGGCGTCCGAGCCGCCCGCCAGGGCGGAGGTGATGCCCGCGGGCATGTTCGCGCCCAGCGCGTTGGAGACGACCGGGCCGCTGGCCCGCAGGGCCTCGGCGATCAGCCGGGTCGTCGTGGTCTTGCCGTTCGTCGCCGAGACGAGGACGACGTCGAGATGCTGCGCGAGCGCCCCGAGCAGATCGGGGTCGAGTTTGAGTGCGACCTTGCCCCCGATCACCGATCCGCTTCCGCGTCCCGCGGCCCGCGACACCGCCGCCGCGGCCTTGCCCGCCGTCACGGCCAGCTTGGCCCGCGGCGAAAGCGGCTCTGTGTTGCCTGCCATCGTCCCTTGTCCTCCTTGCGTCGGTCGCCCCCAGCCTATCCATGACCTGCCCGCGCCCCGACCGCGGCGCCCCCGGTCTGCCGAAGATCTCCTCATATAGTCGCCCGTCGTACCCTTACGGCCATGCGACAGCGCCCCCGCCCCCTCCCCGGTACCTCCGGAATCGTCCGCACCATGAGCCTGCTGGGCGACCCGGTGCTCCATTCCGCTTGCGCGGAGGTCACCGAGTTCGGTCCGGCCCTCGACCGGCTCATCGAGGACATGTTCGCCACGATGTACGCCGCCCAGGGCGTCGGCCTCGCCGCGAACCAGATCGGCGTCGGGCAGCGGGTGTTCGTATACGACTGCCCCGACGACGAGGACGTCCGCCACGTCGGGCACATCGTCAACCCGCGGCTGGTGTCCGCCGAGGGGGACGAGTTCGCCGGCCCCGAGGGGTGCCTGTCCCTGCCCGGGCTGGAGGCGTCCACGGTCCGTTTCGACGAGGCCGTCGTCGAGGGCGTCACCTCGGACGGGGCGCCGGTACGGATCTCCGGGAGCGGGTTCTTCGCGCGGTGCCTGCAGCACGAGTGCGATCACCTGGACGGTGTCGTCTATGCCGAGCGGGTTACGGGGCTGCGTGCGCGCAAGCTGCGCAGGCAGATCCGGAAGACCGACTGGGGTACCGCCGGGATCCACGCGCTGGGGGAGTGAGCGCTGCCCGGCGGGGCGGGATCGTCAGAAGCCCGGGCCGTCCGGGCGGTTGCCTGCGGTGGCGAGACGGCCCCACAGGAGGTCGGTGAGGGCGCTGACCAGTTCCGTGCGGGCGCAGGGGCGTTCGCCGAGCCACCAGTCGCCCGCCGCGTGCATCATGCCGACGATGCCGTGGCCCCAGACCCGGGCCAGGCGTTCGCCGCCGGGGCCGAGGTCCACGCGCTCGCCGATCACCTGGGCCAGTTCCTCGCCCAGGCGGCGCAGCAGCGGGGCCGAGTGCAGGCCGACGTCGAAGCCGCGCTCCGGGGTCTGGGAATCCTCGGCCGGGTGCATGAGGAAGCGGTAGACCTGGGGGCGTGCCTCGATCGCGGCGAGATAGGTGTCGAGGGTGGCCTCCACCCGGCTGCGCCGTTCGGCGGGGGCGTCGAGGGCCGCGCGCAGCGAGTCGAGCAGGGCGTCGGTGTGCCGGACGGCCAGGGCCTGGTAGAGGCCGGCCTTGTCGCCGAAGTGGCGGTAGAGGATCGGTTTGGTGATCCCGGCTTCCGCCGCGATGGCGTTCATGGACGCCTTGGGGCCGTCCCTGAGGACGACCCGGTCGGCGGCCTCCAGCAGCTCCCGCCGCCGGCGCTCGCCCGCTCCCGGCTCGCCGGACTGCCGTGTGGTCTCCATGCCGTGTCTCTCCCCGCCCTTGCGTTGTCCTGAGGCCCACGCAACGTAACACCCCGCACACCCCGGTGATCTCATCGGCGGTCCGTCATCGACGCTGCTTGACAGTGCTTACCAGCCGGTAACAGACTGGAGTCGAAGTAAGGGTTACCGCAGGTAACCTCTTGTGTGGCAGGCGAGACGAAAGCTGGAGGGGACATGGCGGAGTTCACCATGGAGCTGAACGACGACCAGAAGCAGGTCCGGGACTGGATCCACGGGTTCGCCGCCGACGTGATCCGCCCCGCGGCCGCGGAATGGGACGAGCGCGAAGAGACTCCGTGGCCCGTCATCCAGGAGGCCGCCAAGGTCGGCATCTACTCCCTCGACTTCTACGCCCAGCAGTTCTTCGACCCCACCGGCCTCGGCATCCCGATGGCCATGGAGGAGCTGTTCTGGGGCGACGCGGGCATCGCGCTGTCGATCGTCGGCACCGGGCTCGCCGCCATCGGCGTCGTCGCCAACGGCACCGAGGAGCAGATCGGCACCTGGATCCCGCAGATGTACGGCACCCCCGACGACGTGAAGGTCGCCGCCTTCTGCTCCTCCGAGCCCGACGCCGGATCCGACGTCGGCGCGATGCGCACCCGCGCCGTGTACGACCAGGCCAAGGACGAGTGGGTGCTGAACGGCACCAAGACCTGGGCGACCAACGGCGGCATCGCCAACGTCCACATCGTCGTGGCCGTCGTCGACCCGGAGCTGGGCACCAAGGGACACGCCTCCTTCATCGTGCCGCCGAACACCCCGGGACTGACCCAGGGGCAGAAGTTCAAGAAGCACGGCATCCGCGCCTCGCACACCGCGGAGGTGGTGCTGGAGGACGTACGGATCCCCGGTTCCTGCCTGCTCGGAGGCAAGGAGAAGCTGGACGAGCGGCTCGCGCGGGCCCACGAGCGGGCCAAGGCCGGTGGCGGGGAGCGCGTGAAGAACGCGGCCATGGCCACCTTCGAGGCCTCCCGACCCGCCGTCGGCGCCATGGCGGTCGGGACGGCGCGCGCCGCGTACGAGGTGGCGCTGGACTACGCGAAGACCCGTACGCAGTTCGGCCGGCCCATCATCGACAACCAGGGCGTCGCCTTCCAGCTCGCGGACATGCGGACCTCCATCGACGCGGCCCGGCTGCTGGTGTGGCGGGCCTCCTGGATGGCGGTCGCGGGCAAGCCCTTCACCTCGGCCGAGGGCTCGATGTCCAAGCTGTTCGCGAGCGAGACCGCCAAGAAGGTCACCGCCCAGGCGGTCCAGATCCTCGGTGGCAACGGCTTCACCCGCGAGTACCCGGTGGAGCGCATGCACCGCGACAGCGCGATCTACACGATCTTCGAGGGAACGAGCGAGATCCAGCGGCTGGTGATCGCCCGCACCCTCTCGGGCATGCCGATCCGCTAGCGCGGGGCTCGGGCGAGAAGGGGCCCGGAAACGCCGTGAGGCGGTTCCGGGCCCCTTTCCGTCCGGGTGGGGGCCGGCGGGGCGTTCAGGGGCGCAGGAGGGCGTCCAGGGCGCGCGTGAAGAAGACCCGGGCGGCCGCCGCCACCAGGGGGTCGAAGGGGCGGCCCAGGCCGCGTACGCGCAGTTCCTCGCGCCATTCGGCCTCGCAGCCTCCTTGGGGCCAGGGGCGGAGCTCGATCTCCGCCCGGCCGAGGACCACGCGGCCGTGCTTGACGAGCCGGACCAGCCCCGCCGAGCCGTCCCGAGGGGGCCGCCAGAGGGTGACTTCCATGGGGTCGTCGAACGTGACCCTTCCCACGCCCGTACGCATGGTGAAACGGGTCCCGGTGTGCGTCGGAGGAGGCGTTTCGATGATCGCCCGGGTGAGCGGGACGGCGGCGCCGTGGCGTTCCCAGTCCGTCAGCCTCTTCCACGCCTCCTCCGGGCCGAGAAGTGTGTGGCGAATGATCCGGATAGCGGGCATGAGCGCATCGTAAGCGGGCATACACACCCTGAACTGGGCGGCGAATATGGGTTCCGCCCGGGGGTGGCGATCAGTAATACTCACCGCCACCGTGGATCGCGGATTCGACCGGGTGACCACCGGCCTTCCCGCCCCACACTGCGAGGAGGTGCGCCATGTGCTCCCACCAGCCCCCCTGCCCGTCCGCCGACAGCGTCGACCATGACGCCGCACGCACCGTGGCCTTCCACCCCGAACAGGGCTGGAACCTGCTCTGCAACGGCGCCGTGGTATTCGACGACACAGGTGAACTGCTCCCCGACGGCCGCACGGTGGAACCCCGCCGCCCGGCCCTGGTCTGAGCGAGGAGGCAGCATGCGCCAGCAGCTGATCCGTAAGCCCGTTCCCAAGCCCGCACCCCGAGACCTGGATCTGCGCACACCGTCGGGCAGACCCCTCCCGTACTGACGGGAGCCCAGGAGTTACGTCACGGCGCCACCGGCCCGGACCGCCCCCCGCGGGGTGGGCCTCAGCCGGTGGACGCCGCCGCCCCGCCCAGGAAGGCGCTCTCGTACGCCTCGTCGCCGATCGCCGCCCTGGCCTGCCGTTCGCCCTCGTCGCGGAAGGCCGCGAGCGACGGGGAGCCCATCTGGGGCCGCCCCACCGTGCGCCACCAGGCGTGCCCCGTGCCCAGCAGCCGGGCCGCCAGCTCGCCGTCTCCCATGGCCGCCACCGCCGCCGCCAGCAGGTCGAGACCGAGCGCGATCCCGAAGCGGTCGCCCAGCAGCCGTTTGCCCGACAGCATCGCCCGCGCGTGCCGGGCCGCCTCTCCGTGGTGGCCGAGCCCGAACGCCGCCACGGCCAGGATGTAGTCCGCGTACGCCCGCAGCCAGCGCTCGCCCAGCTCCGCACAGGCCTCGCGCAGGCCCCGCGCCTCCCGCTCGGCCTCCTCGAAGCGGCCGAGGTCGCACAGTGCGTAGCCGGTGGCCAGCCGGCACAGCAGCCAGCCCACGCCGGTGGGTCTCCCGCCGTGGCCCCCGCGGGCCCGGGGCCCGGCGAGCGCCAGGGCCCGTACGGGATCGCCCGGCATCAGCACCGACACCGCGAGCAGGTACGCGGCGCGCAGCTCCGGCTCCGGGTCGGCCAGCGCGGCCGCGGCGGCGGTGCACACGGTGCCGAGCTCCTCGGCCGTGGCCAGGTCGCCCTGGAGCATGGTGGTGATCCCCAGCGCCCACAGGGCCTGGACGTAGGCGGCCCCCGAGCGCGGGCCCCTGCTCAGGGCCCGTTCCAGGAAGGACCGGCCCTCACTGACGTGGCCGCAGGAGAACCAGAAGAACCAGAGGGCGCCGACCGTCTCCAGGGCCGCCGTCGGATCCGAGCGGAGCAGGTGCTCCAGGGCGGTGCGCAGCTGCGCGTGCTCGGCGGTCATCCTGCGGTACCAGTCCAGCTGGCCGGGACCCATCCATCCCGGATCGGCGGCCTTGGAGAGGGCGGCGTACCAGTGGGCGTGCCGGTCGGCGACGACCCGTTCCTCGCCGAGTTCCGCCAGCCAGTCCTGCCCGTACTCGCGGATCGTGTCCAGCAGCCGGTAGCGGGCGCCCGCGCCCCGTTCCCTGCTGCACCGGACCACCGACTTCGCCACCAGGCCGGCCAGCACCCGCTCCACCCGCGCGGCGGGCAGGGGGCCGCCCGAGCACACGGCGCGCGCCGCGGCGACGTCGAAGTCCCCGGTGAAGACGGAGAGCCGGGCCCACAGCAACCGCTCGACCGGTTCGCACAGTTCGTGGCTCCAGCCGATGGCGGTGCGCATCGTCTGGTGCCGGGGGAGCCGGGCGGTGGTGGTTCCGGAGAGCAGGTCGAAGCGGCCTTCGAGGCGCTTGGTCATCTGCTCCAGGGTCCAGAGCCGCATCCGGGCGCCGGCCAGTTCGAGGGCGAGCGGGATCCCGTCCAGGCGGCGGCAGATGTCGGCGGCCAGGGCCGCCCGGTCCGGGTCGGCGAAGGCGGCCGCGGCGTGCGGGGTGGCGGCGAGGGCGCGGGCCCGGAACAGGGCGAGGGCGTCGCTCTCGGGTCCGTCGCTGGGCAGCGGGCTGACCTCGACGAGGTGCTCCCCGGGGGTGTGGAGCGGCTCGCGGGTGGTGATCAGCACCGTCAGGCCCGGTGCGGACTGCAGGAGTTCGCCCACCAGGTGCCGGCAGGCGGCCACCAGGTGCTCGCAGGTGTCGAGGACGATCAGCAGTTCCTTGTCGGCCATCCACGCGCACAGTTCCTCGTCCAGGGGGCGCGGGGACTGGTGGGCGAGGCCGATGGTGTGCGCGACGGTGGCGGTGAGCAGCTCGGCGTCGCGCAGCGGGGAGAGCTCCACCCACCACACCCCGTCGGGCCGGCGCTGGCGGGGGTCGGCGGCGGCCCGCAGGGCCAGCCGGGACTTGCCGACGCCGCCGACGCCCGTGAGCGTCACGAGGCGCTTCTCGCGCAGCAGGTCGGACAGGAGGCCGAGTTCACGCTCACGGCCCACGAAGCTCGCCGTTTCCGGCGGCAGGTTTCCCGTCACGGCGCCAGAGTCTGGTGCAGGATCGCCGCCCGCGGAATCTGCCTGATTGTTGTTGACCGAGTACTCACCGAACACGGAAGTATTCTGCGCGATCTTCTTTCCTCGTAGTGTCGTTCGGGCCAGATCGGTATGAACTGGTTGTCGGGACCTGCTCCTTCGCCCGGGATTCACGAAGCCAGGACGATCCGCCGCTCGGCGGAGAAGGCCCCCCAGCTGCCGTCGGGGAGCCGCGCCCGGAGCTTCACCGTCCATACGGTTCCGGGCGGTTCGGCGACCGTGAGGCGGTGCTCCGCCCGCCCGGCCGGGACGGCGCCGGCGCCGAACTGGATGACGGTGGTGGGGCGGCCGTTGACGTAGAGCTCGTACTCGCTGGTCTCCCGGCCGGTCGCCGGTGCGGTCCAGGCGAGGGTCACCGTGCCCGGTGAGGCGGCCGCGGTGAAATCGGCCGGTGCGGTGCCGGTCCGCTGCCCCGGCCCGGGCGGGGTGGTCACGTCGGCGGCGGGGCCCGCGGGGGAGGAGTTGTCGGCACCGTCGCGGGCCTTGACCGTGAAGGTGTACACGCTGTCGGGCCGGAGGTCCTCCAGGACCGTCGTGGTGACGCCGGGGTCGACCGTGTGGATGCGGGCGTCGCCCTGGTAGACGTCGTACCCGGTGACGCCCGTGTCGTCGGTGGCCGCGGCCCAGGTCAGCCGGGCGGAGGTGGGCCCGAGGGCCTGGCCCTCCGTACGGGGCGGGGCGGTCGGGGGCAGCCGGTCCTCGGCCTTGGCGGCGGGAGTCGTGGCCGAAGCCGCCGTACCCGCCGGGGAGGTGTTCCCCGCGGCGTCCCGGGCGCGGACCGTGAACGCGTAGGCCGTCTGCGGGGCCA
The DNA here is from genome assembly GCF_055584085.1 of Streptomyces sp. NPDC104226. Lineage (NCBI taxonomy): Bacteria > Bacillati > Actinomycetota > Actinomycetes > Kitasatosporales > Streptomycetaceae > Streptomyces > Streptomyces sp. NPDC104226. The sequence goes on along the minus strand of NZ_JBVJMS010000014.1, from coordinate 110,501 downwards.
GGCCGGTGATGTCCGTCATCGTCTTGTCGGCGGGCAGTTCCCGGACCAGGCGGTCCGCCTGGTAGACGAGGAAGGAGGTCACCCCCTCGGCGGGAGCGGGCGACTGCCACATGACGTGCACGGTGGTGGCGCTGCCGGCCTGCGCCGTGAGTCCGGCGGGGGCGGACGGGGGTGTGGTGTCGGAGGCTCCGCATCCCGACAGCGCAGCCGCGAGGGCGAGGGCGACGGTCAGGCCGAGGGCGGGAGCCGTTCCGCGTACGGACGGCCGCCGGAAGGGGTGCGGGGGGTGCGGCGCGGTGCTGGGTGCGGGGTCGTGCACGGCGGGCGCCCTCTTCTTCCGGTGCTTCGGGGTCTTCCGGTGCTTCGGGTCTTCCGGGACTCAGGGCTTTCCGGCGCTGCGGGTTCTCCCGGTCCCCCGGAAAGGTCTAGACATATATGGCATGCTCCGCGGCGGCCGGGCAAGACCCCTGCGCGGCCCCTTCCCGCCGACGGTGCCCGGTTCGTGTTCCCCCGCCCCCGTCTGGCATTATTGCGAGCTCTTTGCAATAACGAAGGAAGTGCACCAGATGAAGGCCCGGACCGTACGGGGAATGGCCGGGGCGACCGCGGCCGCGGTGATCGTCACGGGCGCGGCGGCCTGCTCGAACCCCGGGGGAGGTGCCGCGGCGGGCGCCGGGGCGGCCGACTCCGCCGTGGTCGGCATAGCCACCGAGCCCGAGAGCCTCAGCCCGCTGCTGGGCTACGGCAAGGACGGCAACTCGAAGATCTTCGACGGACTGCTGGCCCGCGACGCGGACATGAAGCTGAAGCCCGCGCTGGCCCGCGCGCTCCCGGAGGTCTCCGCGGACGGGCTCACGTACACCTACGCGCTCCGCCCGGGCGTGCGGTTCAGCGACGGGCAGCCCTTCGGCTCCAAGGACGTCGTCTTCACCTACAGGACGATCCTCGACGCGAAGACGAACAACGCGTCCAAGTCCGAGCTCGACGCGATCGCGGACGTCACGGCGCGGGGCGACGACGCCGTCGTCTTCACCCTGAAGTACCCCTACGCCCCCTTTGCCGAGCGGACCGTCCTGCCCATCGCCCCCGAGCACCTCGCGGGCGGACAGGACGTCAACAGCGGCGAGTTCACCACCAAGCCCGTCGGCACCGGACCGTACGTGCTCACCGCCTGGTCCAAGGGCGAGAAGCTGAGCTTCAAGGCCAACCCCGCCTACTGGGGCGGCGAGCCCGCGGTGAAGAAGTTCACCATGGCGGTCATCAAGGACGACGACGTGCGCGCCACCCGGCTGCGCTCCGGCGAGCTGGACGGGGCCGTCCTGCCGCCGAACCTGGCCAAGGGATTCGCGTCCGGCAAGGCGCTCAAGACCTACGCGGCCAAGACCTACGACTACCGCCAGGTCACCCTGCCGACGCAGAACCCCGTCACCGGTGACACGGCCGTGCGCCAGGCCCTGGACATCGCCGTGGACCGGGACACGATGGTCGGCAAGCTCCTGGAAGGCGCGGGCAAGGCCGCCTACGGCCCGGTCCCGACCGGCAGCCCGTGGTTCACCGCCGGCACCGAGCGCCCGTACGACCTCGCCAGCGCCAAGAAGATCCTCGACGACGCCGGCTGGATCCCCGGCTCCGACGGCATCCGCGCCAAGGACGGGGTCCGCGCCGCCTTCCCGCTCTGGTACCCCTCCGGCGACAAGCTCCGCCAGGACCACGCCCTCGCCTTCGCCTCCGACGCCAAGAAGGCCGGCATCCAGGTCACCACCGAGTCCGGCAGCTGGGAGGTCATCGAGCCCCGGATGAAGACCGACGCCGTCCTCGCGGGCGGCGGCTCCCCGGCCGACCCGGACTTCGACCAGTACCTGACGCTGAACTCCGCGCTCGCGGGCGACGGCTTCAACAACATGGCCCGGTACGACAACCCCGCCGTCGACGCGGCGCTGCTCGACGGCCGCCGCAGCGCGGACCCGGCCGTGCGCAAGGCCGCGTACGACACGGTCCAGCGCGAGCTCGTCAAGAACCCGGGCTACGTCTACCTCACCCACATCGACCACCTCTACGTCGTGGCCGACAAGTGGGACGGACCCACCACCCAGGTCGAGCCGCACGACCACGGCCTCGGAACCGGCCCCTGGTGGAACCTCGAGACCTGGAAGCCGAAGCAGAAGTGAGCCGTCCCCACCGTCTCCACCGACTCCCGTGGGGGCCGATGGCGCGGATGGCGGGGCGGCGCACCCTGTTCGCCGGGCCGGTGCTGCTCCTCGTGACCTTCGGGGTCTTCGCTGTAGCCGCGCTGTCGCCCTTCGACCCCGTCAAGGCCTACGCCGGCACCGCCGGGCTCACCGCCTCCCAGGCCGAACTCGACCAGCTGCGGGTCAACCTCGGGGTGGACCAGCCCCTGCTCGCGCGCTGGTGGGAGTGGCTCACCTCGGCGCTGACCGGCGACCTCGGCACCTCCGCCGTGATGCGCCAGCCCGTCTCCGACGTCATCGCCGAGCGGCTCGGCTGGTCGGCCCTGCTCGCGGTGTGCGCCTTCGCCTTCGCCGTCCTGCTGGGCACCGGACTCGGCGTCCTGGCCGCACGGCGGCAGGGCGGGCGCCTGGACCGGGCCGTCTCCGGGCTGGCGTACACCCTCGAAGCGGCCCCGGCCTTCTGGCTGGGCCTGCTCGCCGTCTGGTTCTTCTCGGTGCGCCTGGGCGTGCTGCCGTCCGGCGGCCTCACCGACGCGGGGAGCGACGTGGTCACCGCCGGACAGGTGGCCCGCCACCTGGTGCTGCCCGCGCTGGTCCTCGGCATCTCCCAACTGCCCTGGTTCTTCCTGTACGTCCGGCAGGGCGTGGCCGACGCGCTGGAGGAGGATCCCGTACGCGGCGCCCGCGCGCGGGGCCTGGGGGAGCGGCGGGTGCTGCTCGGCCACGGGCTGCGCTCGGGCATGCTCCCGATGCTGACCCTGATCGGATCCCGGGTGCCCGAGCTGATCACCGGCGCCCTCCTGGTGGAGACCGTCTTCAGCTGGCCGGGCATCGCCGCGGCCACCGTGCAGGCCGCGACCTCGGTGGACTTCCCGCTGCTGGCCGCGCTGACGGTGCTGGCCACGGCGGCCGTGCTCGCCGGAAACCTGCTGTCCGACCTGCTCTACGGACTGGCGGACCCGAGGGTGGGCTTCGATGGCTGACACCACTCACACGACGGGCACGAAGGGCGCGACGGGCGAGAAGGGCGCGACCGAGGCGACCGGGGCGCAGCTCTGGCGGTCCCACGGCCGCGACCGGAGCTCCACCCGGAACCTGCGGGTGCGGACCTCCGCGGTGATCGTCGTCCTCATCGCGCTGGCGGTGCTGCTCGTGCCGCCGCTGGTCCAACTCGACCAGCAGGCAGTCGACTTGTCGGCAAAGCTGCTGCCGCCCTCCTGGGCCCACCCCTTCGGCACCGACGACGTGGGACGCGACCTGCTGCTGCGCTGCATCTACGGGCTGCGCGTCTCGCTGCTGGTCGGGCTGGTGGCGGCGCTGGTCGCCACCGTCCTCGGCACGGCGGTCGGCGCACTCGCCGGAGCCCTCGGCGGCTGGCCCGACCGGTGCCTCATGCGCGTGGTGGACGCCCTGTCCTCGATCCCGCACCTGCTGCTCGGCATCTTCATCGTGGCGATGTTCCGGCCGGGGGTGTGGCCGGTGGTCGTCTCCGTGGCGCTGACCCACTGGCTGTCCACGGCCCGCATCGTCCGCGCCGAGGTGCTCTCGCTGCGCTCGCGGCCCTACCTGGACGCGGCCGTCTCGGGCGGAGCCTCCCGCACGCGGGTGGCCGTACGCCACCTCGTACCCGGAGTCCTGCCGCAGGCCGGGCTCGCCGCCGTGCTGATGGTCCCGCACGCCATGTGGCACGAGTCGGCCCTGTCCTTCCTGGGCCTCGGCCTGCCGGCGCACCAGGCGAGCCTGGGCAACCTGGTCCAGACGGCACGCGGCTCCCTGCTCGCCGGCGACTGGTGGCCCACGCTCTTCCCCGGACTCCTCCTGATCGTCCCGACCCTGGCCATCGCCGGCCTCGCGGGCGCCTGGCGCGAACGCCTCAACCCCCGGCGCCGCTCGGAGCTCAGCCTGTGAAGGAGCCCAGCCCGTGAAGACCCCCACCCCTCCGGAACCGGAGCCGACGCCGGCCGCCGCGCCCGTCCTGGCCCTGGACCGGCTCTCCGTACGCTTCCGCATGCGCGGCGGCCGGTACGTCGCGGCCGTCACCGATGCCACGCTCGCCCTGGCCCCCGGCGAATGCCTCGCCCTCGTCGGCGAGAGCGGCTGCGGCAAGTCCGTCCTCGCCTCCGCCCTGCTCGGCCTGCTCCCCGGCAACGCCGAGACCGCCGGCGCGGCCCGGCTCGCCGACGGCACCGACCTGCTCGCCCTCGACGAGCGCACCCTGGCCCGTACCGTCCGGGGCCGCCGCGTCGGCCTGGTCCCGCAGAGCCCCGCCGCGCACCTCACCCCGGTCCGCACCATCCGCTCCCACCTGGAGGAAACGGTCCGCGAACTGACCGGCGCCGCCCGACGGAAGTCCAGGGCGCAGCTGCGCGAAGCCGCCGAAGCGGCGGCCGGGCGGGCGTCCTTCCCCGCCACCCACCTGGACCGCCATCCCCACGAACTCTCGGGCGGGCTCGCCCAGCGCGCCGCCACCGCACTCGCGCTGATCGGCGACGCACCCCTGCTGCTCGCCGACGAGCCGACCACCGGCCTCGACCGGGACCTCGTCGACCGCACCGTCGACGAGCTGCGCGCCCACACCCGGGAGGCCGGCCGGGCGCTGCTGATGATCACGCACGACCTCGCGGCCGCCCACCGCATCGCCGACACCGTGGCCGTCATGTACGCGGGCCGCATCGTGGAAACGGCCCCCGCCGGAACCTTCTTCGGCGCTCCGGGCCCCCGCCACCCCTACGCGCGCGGACTCCTCGACGCCCTCCCCGAGCGGGCCTTCACCCCCGTCCCGGGTGCCCCGCCCGAACTCGGTGCGCTGCCGCCCGGCTGCGCCTTCGCCGCCCGCTGTCCGCGCGCCGACTCCCGCTGCCGGGCCGAACTGCCCCCGCTCACCGAAGGGGTGGCCTGCCACCATGCTTGAGCTCACCGGCATCACCGCCGGCTACGACCGCCGCACCCCCGTCGTACGCGGAGCCCACCTGAGCCTCGCCCCCGGCGCCTCCCTCGGACTGCTCGGCCCCAGCGGCTGCGGCAAGTCCACCCTGGCGCGGGTCGCCGCACTGCTGCACCGCCCCGACCGGGGGACCGTGGCCTTCGACGGCCGCGCCGTGGCCGGCTTCCGGCACCGCGCGCCGCGCGCCCTGCGCACCTCGGTCGGCATGGTGTTCCAGCAGCCCCGACTGGCGGCGGACCCCCGGCTCACGCTGCGCGACCTCGTCGCCGAACCGCTCCGGGCGACCGGACGGCGCGGCGAGATCGACGCCACCGTCCCCGCGCTGGCGGACCGGGTCGGCCTGGGCGCGGACCTGCTCGGCCGGCGCCCCCACGAGGTCAGCGACGGCCAGCTGCAACGGGCCTGCGTGGCACGGGCCTTGGTGCTGCGACCGCGCTGGCTGGTGTGCGACGAGATGACCGCCATGCTCGACGCGTCGACCACCGCCGCGCTGGTCGGCGTAGTGGAGGAGTACCGGGCGGAGTCCGGCGCGGGGCTGCTGGCGGTGGGGCACGACGCCGTGCTGCTCGGGCGCTGGTGCGGTCGAACGGTGCACTGGGACGAGATCGTCAAGGACTGAGCTCCGGTCACGGACCGTCAACACCCTTTTGGCGGACACGAGTTTCGCCCGAAGGGCCCTCCTGCTGCGCCACGATGGCGGCGCTCAAGGAGGTGTTCCGATGGTGATCTCCCTCTCCGTCCTCGTCCTGCTCCTCGTCCTCGCGTGGATCTTCCTGCGCGGTGGCGGCCTCAAGCTGTCGCACGCGCTCGTCTGCGTCCTGCTCGGCTTCTACCTCGCGAGCAGCAGCCTCGCGCAGACCATCCACAACGGGGTCTCGGCCACGGCGAACGTGGTCGGCGGCCTCAAGCCCTGACCTGACCCGACCATGCCGTGCGGTGATCGACTGTTGCGCGTTCGTGAATCATCCGGTCCTTCCATGGACTCTTCCCCCCGTGCGATCTAGCGTCTGGCCGCGGCGCGACGTCATACGCAATGTCAACAGGGCTGAGGAACAAGGAGGAAGACCGGATGTTCCGAAGAGCGCTGAACTGCGCCGTGATACCCGCGCTCGCCGCATGCGCGGTGCTGTACGGGGTGGCGCCGGCCGCCGCGGGGGAGATACCCCTGGCCCCGGGCCACCGCCTGGTCAGCCACTACGAGGGCGCCCCGGCCACCGCCGCGCCGCTGCCGGGCGAAGCCCCGCCGCAGCACCCCTTCCTCGCGCCCAACGGCCGCAGCGGCATGCACTCCGACGCGTCGGGCAGCGCCACCTCGCCCTGGTCGGGACCGCTCGGCAAGAACCCGAAGGTGACCAGCGAGAAGATCGCCGCCCTCGGCGGCGAATGCGCCACCGCCACCTTCGACTCGGGCGGCCGGCTGGTCACGGTGTGCGGCACCTTCGGCGGGTTCAAGGTCAAACTGCTGGAGCCCCGTACGCTCGCCACGCTCGCGGAGTACCAGCTTCCGCAGCGTTCCTCGACGGTCCAGGCGATCACCTCGCTCGACTTCTCGAAGATCTTCAAGGACACCTCGGGCGGCGCCTACTTCTACCTGGACAACCAGGACCGGGCGGTGCTGGCCGACTCCCGCCAGCACGTCCTGAGGCTCTCGCACGTACAGAAGCCGGACGGGTCCTGGGCGTTCGAGGTCGACGACGACTGGGACCTCACCGGCCAGGTCCCGCACGACTGCGTCGACTGGACCAACCTGTGGCCCACCGGCACCTGTGACCCGGTCACCTCGGTGATGCCCGACTGGGACGGCCGCATCTGGTGGGTCACCCGCCAGGGCCGCGTCGGCACCGTGGACCCGGAGACCTCGGTGATCCGCTCGATCCGGCTGCCGGGCGAGGAGATCCAGAACTCCTTCTCGGTCGGCGAGGACGGCGTCTCCATCGTCACCGACCACGCGCTCTACAGCTTCACCGCCGCCGCCGACGGCACCCCCGTCGTGCAGTGGCGCCAGACCTACGACCGCGGTACGGGAACCAAGCCCGGCTCGGTCAACCAGGGCTCGGGCACCACCCCGGACCTCTTCGGCAACGGCTACGTCGCCATCACCGACAACGCCGACGACCGGATGAACGTGCTGGTCTTCAAGCGGGGCCTGAACGTGCCCGAGGGGCAGCGGCTGGTCTGCAAGGTCCCGGTCTTCGGATCCGGTGCCTCGACCACCGACAACTCCCTGATCACCTGGGGCAACAGCATCGTCGTCGAGAACAACTACGGCTACGAGAACGTCACGTCGCTGGTCCTCGGCAAGTCGGTCGTCGGCGGCGTCAGCCGCATCGACGTCCGCGCCGACGGCAGCGGCTGCGACACGGTCTGGCAGAGCGCGATCCGCGCGCCCTCCGTGGTCCCCAAGCTCTCCACCGCGAACGGGCTGCTCTACTTCTACGAGAAGGAGCCGAACATCTGGGGGATCGACGCCTGGTACCTCACGGCCGTCGACTTCCGCACCGGTGAGCGCCGCTGGCGCCGGCTGACGGGCACCGGCCCGCTGTACGACAACAACTGGGCCCCGATCACGCTGGGCCCCGACGGGACGGCCTACGTCGGCGTCTTCAACGGCATCGTCGCGGTCCGCGACGGCGGCTGAGCCCCCGAGGGGGCCCGTCCACCCGACGGGCCCCGCTCAGGGCAGCCGGCCGACGCGCTCGATGGCCACCATCGCCGCGTCGTCGCCCAGGAGGCCGTCCGGCGTGTGGGCGAGGAGGTCAGCGCACAGGTGGCGCAGGAGGGCCTCGGGACCGTCTCCGGGCCAGTCGGCGGCCCGCTCCGGCAGGGGGTAGAAGGCCCCCGACGCGTCGCGGGCCTCGATGACTCCGTCCGTGTACAGCAGGACCACGTCCCCGGGCTCGAAGGAGAAGGTCTGCGGGGTGAAGCCGGTGTCCACGAATTCGGACAGTCCCAGCGGCGGAGCCGGATGGTCCACCTGGAGGGGGACGACGCGGCCCGCGCGCAGCAGGAGCGGCGGCGGGTGTCCGCAGCTGACCACCCGCAGCGAGGGCTCCCCGTCGGGGACGTCGAGGACGGCCGCGGTGGTGAACCCCTCGTCCGGCCGTCCGGGGCCCGAGGGGCCGTCCGAGCCCCGGTCCGGGTCGGCGGCCACGGCGGCCTCCAGATAGCCCACCAGCCCCGGCAGGTCGGCCTCCAGGTGGGCGGCGGCCCGGAAGGCGCCGAGGACGACCGAGGCCTCTCCGACCGCCTCCAGCCCCTTGCCGCGGACGTCGCCGATGATCAGCCGGGTGCCGTCGGCGGTGCGGGCGGCCGCGTACAGGTCGCCGCCGATCTGGGCCTCGGCCTCCGCCGACAGGTACACGGAGGCGATCCGCAGCGGGCCCATCCGGTCGCGCAGCGGTCGTAGGACCACCTGCTGCGCCGCGACCGCCACGGAGCGCAGCTGGGTCAGCTGCCGCTCGTGTACTTCGCGCAAGTGTGCGAAGAAGGTGACGAAGGCCGAGATCAGGACGAGGGCGATGATCTGGAAGGTGTGGTTGAGGTCCGTCAGGGAGGTCCGTGCGATCGCCACCGCCACCTGCGCGAGGACCGCCGCGGCACCGACGCATCCGGTCGTGCGCGGCCCGGCGAAGGAAGCGGTCAGGGCGGGTGCGGCCACCAGGAAGGGGCCCAGGTGGACCTCGGGCGGAGCCAGCACGTCCACCACCGTGACGGCGGCGATCAGCAGGAACGGGACCGCCAGCAGCACCGCGCGCGATTCCCGGAACCGGCTGGTGCGTGGGTGCGGCGCTGAGGGGGCCATGCCTCCTGCATACACCGCACACGGCCGGGCGGCACCCGCTCCGGCCGTGGGGCCGGGGCGGGTGCCGCCCGGTGGTGCTCAGGGTGCCGCGGGCGTCAGCTCACCTGGAGGGTGACGTCGTCCACGACGAAGGAGGTCTGCAGGGAGGCGTCCTCCAGGCCCTGGAACTTCAGGGTGACCGTCTGGCCAGCGAACCGGGAGACGTCGTACGTCTTGAGCTGGTAGCCGGCCGCCGCGTTCACGTTGGACAGGCTCGCCAGCGTCTGGCCGCCCACCGAGACCGTGAAGGTGTCGTAGACCGTGTTCTCGGTCTCGGCCGTGTCGATGTGCAGGTAGAAACCGAGCTGGTACGAGGAGCAGCCGGTCGGGATGGTCACGGACTGCGAGGCGTTGTCCGTGCGGGTCGTGCCGTAGCCGTTGAGCCAGGCCTTGTAGGTGCCGCCGTGCGGGGTCTGGCCGGCCTGGTTGGTGATGACGTTCGAGGTGGTCGTCCACGGGGCGGTGCCGCTCTCGAACCCGCCGTTCGCGATGAGCTGGCGCGGGGTGCAGGAGGGACCGGTTCCGGTGACGGTCAGGGTGTAGGTGGTGGTGTGGCTGACCGAGCCCGCGCCGGTGACGGTCAGGGTGTAGGTGCCGGGCGCGGTGCTCGCGCCGACCTGGACGGTGAGCGTCGAGGAACTGCCCGACTGGACCGAGGTGGGGCTCAGCGAGGCGGTGGTTCCGGCGGGGGCGCCGGTCACCGACAGGGCGACGGTCTGGGCGGCTCCACTGGTGGTCGCGGTGTTGATCGTGGAGGTGGCGGTGCCGCCCTGGGCGGCGCTGCCGGTGGCCGGGGAGGCGCTGATCGAGAAGTCCGGTCCGGGCGTGGTGCCGCCGACGGCCTGGTTCCAGATCGTGTAGGCCACGCCGTCCGCGCTGCGGTCCAGGACCGTGGCGTTGATGTTGTTCGTCGTGTCGCAGGAGGAGTGGTAGCAGGGGTCGTACGCCGCGTTCGCGGTGCCGCCCCACTTCGAGGCCTGCGCCGAGGTCTTGCGGGCGCTGGCGCCGGCCGCGTAGCCGGAGGTGGGGATCCCGCCCTGCTGGAAGGAGTAGTCGTCACTGCGGCCCTGGCCCTCGGTGTTCTCCTCGGGAGCGAGGTTCAGGGAGGTCCAGTAGGCCTTGAGCGGGGCGGCCGCCGTGGAGTTGACGTTGTTGATGAAGTAGCCGCCGTTGGTCGAGCCGACCATGTCGAAGTTGTAGTAGGCCTTGATGGCCGACCTCTGGGTGCTGGTGAGCTGGTTGACGTAGAACCTCGAGCCGTTGAGGCCCTGCTCCTCGTCGGTCCACCAGGCGAAGCGGACGTGCTTCGTCATGGTGGGGTTCTTCTGGGCGAGGACGAGGGCGTTCTCCAGCAGGGTCGCGGAGCCGGAGCCGTTGTCGTTGATGCCCGGGCCCGCCGAGACGCCGTCGAGGTGCGAGCCGAACATGATGGTCTGGTCGGCGGGGCCGCCGGGCCAGTCGGCGATCAGGTTGTTCGACGGGTAGGTGCAGGAGGTGCAGTTCTGCTCGGTCACCGTGTAGCCGGCGGCCTGCAGCTTGCCCTTCACGTACGCCAGCGACTGGGTGTAACCGGCGCTGCCCGCACGGCGGTTGCCGCCGTTCTGCGAGGCGATCGTGCCGAACTGGGCGAGGTGCGCCTGGACGGCGGCCACGTCGATGTTCGGCGCGCCGGGGTTCGGCGTGGTGCCGCCGACGGTGAGCGCGTAGTCGACGGTGTGCGAGAGGCTGGTGCCCTGGCCCTTCACCACGACGGTCGAGGAACCCGGAGCCGCGCTGGAGGAGGCGGTCAGTGTCAGCGTCGAGGACTGGCCGGACTGCACGGTGGCCGGGCTGAAGGACGCGGTGACGCCGGCCGGGAGGCCCGACGCGGTGAGGGTCACCTGCTGGGCGGTGCCCGTGGAGATGGCGGTGGCGACCGTGGTGGTGGTCGAAGCGCCCTGCTGGACGGTGCCCGAGGACGGGTTCAGCGCCAGCGAGAAGTCGCTCTCCTGGCCGCTCGGGGTGCACGTCGGGTCGGCGCTCTGCGCGGGCACGCTGATGGCGTCCCAGGCGGCCTTGGTCTTGTTGAACAGGTTGCAGGTGGTGTCCAGCGACTTGGCGGAACTCAGCGTCGCCGTCCGGTACTTCTTGTAGGACATGCTGGAGGTCTTGAGCAGCATGCCGCCGTAGAAGATCTTGCCGGCGTTCTGGATGCCCACCCCGGTCAGCGTGGACTGGTTGCAGGTGCTGCTGTTCGGCTTGCCGCCGCCCGGGCTGGTGCCCTCGGCGAGCAGGTAGAACCAGTGGTTCAGCGGGCCGGCCGCCGCGTGGACCTCGGTGCCCGGTATCGCGGAGCTGTAGCAGGACGGGTCGTTGTTGACGGCCGCCGGGTTGTACATGTTGCGGATCGGACCGCTGCCCACGAGGTTGATCGTCTCGCCGACGAGGTAGTCCGGAGTGTCGTACGGGGACGGCTCGTTGGCGAAGGCCTCGGTCAGTGCGCCGAAGATGTCACCGGTGGCCTCGCCGAGCCCGGACTCCTGGCCGCTGGTGCCGCCGGGGGTGTTGGAGTCGATGGCGTGCCCGTATTCGTGGGCCACCACGTCGATGCTGGCGATCCACTCGTTGGCGTTGTTGTGGCCGATGCTGACCGAGCTGCCGTCCCAGTACGCGTTCACGTCGTTCAGGCCGACCTTGGCCGGGAAGCTGCGGCCGTTGCCGCTGACGCCGTTGCGGCCGAGCCACTGGCTCAGCATGTCCCACTGCTTCTGCGCCGCGAACATCAGGTCGGTGCAGCCGGTCTCCTTGGAGGTCGGGTTGCCCGTGCCCCAGGAGTCGGAGGACTTCGAGAAGACCGTGCCGGAGCTGTAGTCGGCGCAGCTCAGCCCGGTCCGGTTCGGGTCGCGCAGGGAGTACGTGCTCCCCGAGGCCGTGGTGTCGATGGTCAGCGGGTTCGGCCCGTTCCACTTGCTGTTGCCGCTGCCCGCGACCACCTCGTCGAAGCGGTCGAGCACCTTGCCGGTGCGGGCGTCCACGAACACGTGGAGCCTGCTCGGCGCCTTGGCGGTCCGCCCGACCAGGACGGTCTCCCAGGCCAGCGCCGCCTTGTCGTCCTTCAGCTTGACGACGAGCCGGCGGCTCTCCACCTTGTCGGTCTTGAGCTGCTCGGTGCGCGAGACCGTCTCGGCGGCCTGCGCCGAGACCGACGCGGTGGTGGACACGTCGATCACGGTCGCCGAGGCCGACTGGAGGGCGCGGACCCGGCCCTGGCCGTCGGCGAGGACGACCGCGTCGCCGCCGACGACCGGCAGGCCGCGGTAGCTGCGCTCGTAGGCGACGGAGAAGAGGTCCTTCACCCAGGGGGTGACCAGGCGCCGGTCGTACTGCTGCTGCGGGGAGTTGACCAGGCTGTCGAGCCCGCTGCGCACGGCCGCGTCGGCCGCGGCGACGGCCCGTTCGGCGGCGGTGGGCGGCAGGGGATCCGCGTTCTGCGCGGCGGTGGCGGTGGTGGCCAGCGTGCCGGCGAGGCCCGTGGTCAGCACCATGGCCGCGACGGCGGCCATCCATCTGGTGGGCTGCAAGAGTCCACTCCGATCGTGTGGGGGGTGGTGCGGGGAGGGGAGAGCTGAGAAAGGCGGTCTGGCTGTTCGCGGCCGAGTATGGGCGTGTCCATGACGACATCGGGACATCTCTGCCGACATAAGACCGGCGTTATGGTGCCGGCGGATGACGCTGCGTAAGCTGCCGGGATGCAGCTGGAGTTGAGACATCTGCAAGCCGTCTGCCAGATAGCGGAGACCGGAAGCCTGGGGGGCGCGGCGCGGGTCCTCGGGGTCTCCCAGCCGGCGCTCTCCGCCCAGCTGCGCCGGATCGAGCGGGTCACCGGCGGCGAACTCTTCGTCCGCGGCCGCCTCGGGGTGGAACCGACCCCGCTCGGCCAGTTCGTCCTGGCCAAGGCGCGCCGCGTGCTCAGCGAGATGGACGCCCTCGGCGCGGAGACGCGGGCCCGGACCACCGACGCCCCGCTGCGCCTGGGCTGCATCCTGCTGGTGCTGATCGACGGCCTGATCGCCCGGCAGGACCTGGCCCTGGCGGGCCGGGAGATCACCGTCGACCTGGAGGACTCGGTGACCGCCCTGGTGCGGATGCTCGGCGCGGGCCGCTACGACGTCATCGTGTACGGAGAGGTGAACGACCACGAGGTGCCGCTGCCCGCGGGAGTGACGGCCCGCACCCTGATCCCCAAGGAACCCTTCTGCATCCGCATGTCGGCCCGGCACCCGCTGGCCCGGCTGGAGGCCCTCGATCTCGCGGACCTCGCCGACGAGCAGTGGATGACCCTGGTCGAGGACGACGACGGCGGGCCCGAGGCGCTGGTCGAGGCCTGCGCGAAGGCCGGCTTCGTCCCCGCGCTGCGCTACCGGATCACCGACCGCATGATGCAGTACGACCTGATCTCCGCGGGCCGGGCCGTCTCCCTCAGTCAGCCCACCGCACCCGCCGTGGCGGGCACGGTGATGCGCCCGCTGATCGGAGCCCCCGTCACCGGGCGCATCCGGCTGGCCTGGAACCGCTCGACGGTCTCGGCCCGCCAGGCGGAACTCTTCTACCGGTCGGCCGCCTACGCGTATCTGGCCAATGTGGACAACAACGCCTTCCACCGGGCCTGGTGGGACGAGCATCCGGAAGCCCACCCGGCCATGGACTGACGTCATTTCACACTCCGTACATGGAATGCGCATTCCCCCCGCTCTACGCTCTGCGCATGGCAGTGGCCGCCACGTCATTTCGCGATGCAGAGGTACCCCCCTTCGGAGAGCAGGAGGAAATACCCATGAGCAAGAGAGCCCGTGCGCACGTCAGTCGGAGAGGATTCCTCGCCGGCACGGCAGCGGCGGCGGCCGCCGCCACCGTGCCCGCGATCGGCCAGGCGGCGGCGGCCCCAGGAGCGGCTTCCGCGACCCGCCCGAACATCCTCCTGATCGTCACCGACGACCAGCCCAAGCAGACCGACTGGGCCCTCCAGAAGACCATCGGCTGGCTCGCCGGCCAGGGTGTGAAGTTCAGCCACGGCCACGTCACCACCCCGCTGTGCGCGCCCTCCCGCTCCTCGGTCTTCTCAGGCCGCCACGCCCACAACCACGGGGTCCGCAACAACGCCGCCTCCGCCGCCCTGGACCAGAACACCACCGTCCAGCGCTATCTGAAGCAGGCCGGATATCGCACGGGCCTCTTCGGTAAATACCTCAATTCCTGGAACATCGCCGACGCGCCCCCGCATTTCGAGGATTTCGCGCTGCTCCAGCCCGGATACGTCGACGCGAAGTGGAACGTCAACGGGGCGGTCCAGACGATCAACGGCTACACCACGAACATCATCAAGAACCGGACGCTGAGCTTCCTGGACAAGGCGGCCACCGACACCCGCCCCTGGTTCGCCTACGTCACCCCGTACGCCTCGCACGGCCCCCGTACGCCCGAGGCCAAGTACGCGGGCACCCCCGTGCCCGCGTGGAACGGCCGCCCCTCCGTCACCGAGACCGACCGCAGCGACAAGCCGCCCTACATCCAGGACGCCACCGGCACCCTGGAGGACGGCAAGCGCATCCGCGCGGAGCAACTGCGGGTGCTCCTCTCGGTCGACGACGCCGTCCAGGCCTTCAAGGACAAGCTGACGGCCACCGGGCAGCTCGACAACACCCTCGTGATCTACATCGGCGACAACGGCTTCGGCTGGGCCGACCACGGGTGGACCGCGAAGTCGGTGCCCTACAGCCCCGCCCACGAGGTGCCGTTCTACCTCTCCTGGCCCGCCGGAGGCCTCGGCGCCGGCACGGTGGACGACCGCATCGTCGCCAACATCGACATCGCGCCCACCATCCTCGACGCCGCCGGGATCACCCCGAACACCCCGCAGGACGGCCGGTCGCTGCTGAGCTCGTACAGCCGCGACCACCTGCTCGTCGAATGGTGGAAGCAGGGGACCGCCCCCGACCACCGGACCTGGTCCTCCTACGTGGCCAAGGACAAGCAGTACGTGGAGTACTACAAGCTGCACACCGACGCCAACGGCACCGTGTCCGGCACCGGAGAGGTCACCTTCCGGGAGTACTACGACCTCGCCGCCGACCCGCACCAGCTGGTCAACAAGCTGTACCAGGCCACCCCGGCGCAGGAACGCGCCCTGGGCATCCCCGCCCTGGCCGCCCAGCTCGCCGCCGACCGGGTCGGCTAGGCCGCCGTGTCCTCTGCGCCCCTCTCGATCCCCTCCTGCTGCACCCCGGGGCACGGCTCCCCGCACGGCGCCGTCACCCTGCTCGCCGCCCCCGTACGCGCCGCGCCCCGGGCCGTACGCGGTCTGCTCGACCTGCCCGGGGGGCGCTTCCTGATGGGCACGGAGGATGCGGACGGGTTCCCGGCCGACGGCGAGGGCCCGGTCCGGAAGGTGGTGGTGGATCCCTTCAGGATCGCACCGACGACCGTGACCAACGCCCAGTACGCCACGTTCGTCAAGGCCACCGGACACGTGACGGAGGCGGAGGAGTTCGGGTTCTCCTTCGTCTTCGCCGGGCTGCTCGGGCAGGAACTCGCCGCCACCGCACCGCCCGTGGCCGGGGTCCCCTGGTGGCGGGCGGTGTCCGGAGCGAGCTGGAAGCACCCCGAGGGACCCGGATCGTCCGTCACGACCCGGCAGAACCACCCCGTCGTCCACGTCTCGTGGAACGACGCCCGGGCGTACTGCTCCTGGTCCGGAACCCGGCTGCCCAGCGAGGCCGAATGGGAGTACGCGGCCCGCGGCGGCCTGGAGCAGCGCCGCTACCCCTGGGGCGACGAACTCGCCCCGGGCGGACGCACGCTGCTCAACATCTGGCAGGGCGACTTCCCCGCCACCCACACCGGCCCCCGCCTCGGCACCGTCCCGGTCAAGTCGTACCGCCCCAACGGCCACGGGCTCTACAACGCCGTGGGCAACGTGTGGGAATGGTGCGAGGACCCCTTCGCACCCGGCCACGAGTCCCGCACGATGCGCGGCGGTTCCTTCCTCTGCCACGACTCGTACTGCAACCGCTACCGGGTCGCGGCCCGCAGTTCCAACACCCCCGACAGCTCCACGTCCAACATCGGCTTCCGGGTGGCCGCCTGAGGGCCGGTCAGGGGCGCGGTACCTCGATGGCGAGACCCGCCACGTGATCGGTGACCATGTCCAGGATCTCGGCGGCGGCCTTCTCGTCGCCGAGGACCAGGAAGTTGAGGGTCACCCCGTCCGTCATGGCCGCCAGATAGCTGGACAGCACGGTCACCGGCACGCGGAGCTCGAACGGATGGATCAGGCGCAGCTCCTCGAGGAGCAGGGTGTACGCCTCGCAGTAGGACTCGTACTGCTTGCGCGCCAGGTGCCCGAACTCCGGCTGGCGCAGCGCGTACTGGGTGAGCTCGTAGGTGAGCAGGTGCGCCCCCGGGCTCGCCTGCACATGGTCCCAGTACGCCTGGAAGCCGGCCCGGACGGTCTCCCGCAGCGTCGGCCTCGGCAGGATCGCGGCCTTCACGAGGGTGACGTAGTGCGCCGTGATGGTCTCGATGACCGACTCCAGCAGCGCCTGCTTGGAGTCGAAGCAGTAGTGGAAGACGCTCAGGGAGACGCCCGCCTCGGCGGCGATGGACCGGGTCGTGGTCCTGGACACCCCGTCGCGGGTCATCGCACGGATCGCCGCCTCCGTCAGCTGCCTGCGCCGGTCGGTCAACGGCATCCGTGCCATGTACGGGTTCCCCTTCGTTGCGGTGCGCCCCGAGCGGGGCGGCCGCGGGGGGCACCAGCCCAGCCGCGACCACCCCGCTCGACGCCGTCAGCTGCTGTATACGCCGACTTCGTACAGGGAGTAACCCCACTTCGTCCCGCGTCCCGCTCCGTGGACGCGTACGTAACGGGCCGGAACCCCGGCGAACCTCGCCGTGTCCACCCCGCCGTCACCCGCGGTTGTGGACCAGGCCGTCTTCCAGTCCGTCCCGTTCGCGGAGACCTCGATGCGGTACGAACGCCCGTACGCCGCCTCCCAGTCCAGGGTGACGCGCTTGACCAGGTGCTCGGAGCCGAGGTCGACCTGGAGCCACTGGTCGTCGCTCCACTCGCTCGCCCAGCGGCTGCCCCGGTTGTTGTCGAAGGCGAGGCCGGGCGCGAAGCTGACGAAGGGGTTCCACCACTCGGAGGTGCTCGCGGAGGAGGGACGGCCCGAGGCGAGGTTCACACCGGCCTTGTGCTGCTCGGAGTTGCCCCAGGTGCGCAGGTAGGACTCGGCGCCCTTGAACAGGTCGTCCACCACGCCCTGCCCGCCGACGATGCGGATGTCCTCGATCCAGTCGGGCACCAGGCCGTAGTGCGAGGCGCCGTCGGTGTTGAGGTCCCACGTGCGCTGGCCGGTGGTCTGCTTGTCGATGACGGAGCCGCCGTCGGTGCTGCGGAAGGGGTACGTGACCGGGTTCGGCGTGTTCGCTCCGCGCGGGCCGGGCCAGCCGCCGACGCCGTTCATGTCGGTGCCGTATCCGTAGCCGACGTCGTACTTCTCGCGCAGCGCGTCGGTCCGCTTGGCCTCGGCGCTGAAGCCCTCGGAGCCGCCCATGTACGCGGCGGCGAAACCGCCGAGCTTGTAGAGCCGCTCCATCCAGCCGAGGTCCATCCAGCTGTGCGAGGAGATCACGCCCGGGTAGTTCTCGCTCTCCATGATGTCGAAGGCCTGGCCGGCGGCCTTCACGCTCATGTGGTCGAGTTCGAGCATCATCTTGCGTTTCATCATGCCGCGCACCGCGTAGTCGCCGAGGTCGGTGAGTCCGCGGGTGTTGCACTGGGCGTTCGAGGCGTACGAGGGCACGCTCACGCCCGCCGGGAGTTCCTTCTCGGCGGCGGCCGCCGGGGCCAGGCCGATGGGGTTGTCGTGCTGGGGACCCGTGCACTGCTCGGTCTTCCAGAAGGTGCCGGTCGACAGGAACTGGCCGACGTTGATGGCCGTTCCCAGGGCGCCCTCGTCGAAACGGACCCCGCACAGGGCGTTGTCGAACTTGTGGCACAGGAACATGCTGCGCACGCCGAGGTCGTACAGCTCGTCGAGCCCGCGGTCGATGTCCGCCTGGCTGCACTGGGCGACGTCCAGGATCTGCTTGCAGCCGAAGGGCTCGGAGGTCTCGACGCCGAGGACCACGGCCAGCTTGCCCTGCTTGATCACGTCGCGGGCCTGGGCGGAGTCGGTGACGATGCGGAACCAGCCCTTGCCGGGGCCGCCGTACATCTTGTCGACGTAGGCCTGCATGTCGTACGTCTTCTTCGCCTCCAGGCGGATGGCGGTCATCTCGTCGCAGCTGCGGTCCTTGAAGAAGTAGACCGAGCAGATGACCCCGTTGGTGACGAGGTCGTTGACGAGGACGCGCTGGCCACCCCGCCAGGCGCGCTCGATCCAGGCGTAGTAGTTCTGCTGGTGGGTCAGGGAGTCGTGGGCGGGCCAGTCCTTGAAGGTGGGCCAGCCGTCGGGGTCGTGCTTGCCGTCGCCGCCCTTGGTGATGAAGTCGAAGATCGCGAGGCTGCCGTCGGGGTAGTGCTCCGGGCAGTCCTTGAGCGCGTCGGCGATGCCGGCGTCGGAGAACGGCTTTCCGCAGATCAGGCGGCCGCCGAAGCCCTCGTTGGACATGATGTGGTCGTGTGCGTCGACGAAGCCGCGGACGTTGCCCTGGGCGTCGGTGCCCTTGAAGGGCTCACCGGTCACGTTGATCTGGGAGTCGGGCGCGGGACGCGCGGTGGGTTCCCACCAGTTGTTGTCGGCGGCGGCTCCCGGGACGGGGGCGAGCACCATGGCGAGCAGCCCGAGGAGCAGGGACAGGATCACGAAGGGCCCCCGCCGTCGGCGGGAGTGCGGTTCCGGTCGTTGTCTTTGTGGTTCTGGGGTCATGGCCACTACTCACGTCCTCGGTCGGCGGAGGGCGCGGTCGAGGACACGGTCCACCGGAGGCGTGGCCGCCCAGGCACCTGTTTGTCATGTCCCGCGCAAGCTATGGGGACGAGAATCGCTACTGCCGGGTACAGAGTCAAGAGTCCGGGTCACCTGACCTGATGGAGCGTCACCCTACTGCTCCGGCGGGCCGCCGTCAGCGGGATGCGGAGGAACGGGCGTAGCGCCCGGGGGTGGTCCCGACGGCGCGCTTGGAGTGCCGGGTGAAGTGGGACTGGTGGTAGAAGCCCGCCGCGACCGCGACATCGGCGGCCGGGCGGCCGTCGAGGAGCAGCCGGCGGGCCAGGGCGACCCGCCGCGAGAGGAGGTACTGGTGCGGGGCGATGCCGAAGGCGCCGCTGAAGGCGCGCACCAGGTGGGCCGGATGGGCGTGGTGTCAGGTCCAGGCGTCGTGGACGTGTAGGGGGTGCGCGTGCGCGGTGAAACGGGCGTGGAAGACCTCGACGGCACCCGCGACCCGCGGACGCCAGGCCGAGACTTCCTGCTGGGGCTGCACGCCAGGAACGTACAAGACCGCCTGCGGGGGCACCCGGCAGTCTCGGGGCATGAGTGACGAGAAGAAGAACGAGAGCAGCAGGGACGCGGGCGTGGGCGCGGAGGCCGGGGAGGGCGTGCCCGTGCGGTTCGACACCAAGATCGCGGTGCTGCTGCGCGACGACCTGGAGACCTGGCAGCGGCTGAACGTCACGGCGTTCCTCGTCAGCGGGCTGGGTACGGCGGTCCCCGAGGTCGTCGGCGCACCGTACGAGGACGCCGACGGCACCCCCTACCTCCCGATGTTCCGCCAGCCCGTACTGGTCTTCGAGGGCGGCAAGGAAACGGTGACGGCGGCGCACGAGCGGGCGGTGCGGCGGGGGCTGCGGACGGCGGTGTTCACCTCGGACCTGTTCGGCACGGGTCACGACCGGGCCAACCGGGCGGCCGTGGCGGCGGTGGGCAGGGAGCACCTCGACCTCGTCGGGATCGCCGTCCACGGGGCGCGCAACTCCGTGGACAAGGTGCTCAAAGGGGCTCGCATGCACCGGTGAGCACCGCGGGGCGAACCGGTCGCGGGATCCTGTTTCGGCCATCCGGTGTCGGGAAGCGGGGCCGTTGAGGGGGAGTCGCGCGGGAGGCCCGGCGCCCGGTGCGGGGCCCCGGACCGGGGGGTGCGGCGTCTTCCGCCCCCCGGGTCCCGGGTCCCTTCGGGGTTTTCTTGTGAAGGTCGCCCGATGCCCGAGAGGCGTGTGACCCCGGCCGCCCCAAGGGAAATCGGCCGCATCACCCGGGATGCGCCTCCGCCGCGCGTTCACGTGTTCTCCGTTTCTGCTTCACCGATCCGTGTGCCCCAGAGCCCTACGCCCCGTGGATTGTCATGCCCGCGGCCATGGGTGGGTGGCCGTTTTCCGGCCACGCACGGCTTGTGGGGAAGGGGGGTGGCCCGGTGTCGCAGCCACGTTTTCTGTTCGTGTCCTGGGTGGATGCGGAAAGACGTCAGGCGCCTGCGCCGATGGGGAGGGGACCGCACGGAGTGCGGGGGGACGGCGGCCACGGCAGCCATCGAGGCGGGCCCGACGGGGTGAGCTGGCGCCTGGTCGGCTCCAACAATCACGAACTCGGCCGCAGCCCTTCCGTGTTCCGCACCCTCGGTGCCTGCTGCACGGCCGTCGAACGGCTCCGCGGGCGGATCGGCGAGGCCGTCCCGATCGTGGCGATGTCCACCGGTGCGGCCGGGGTGCCGGGTGTCGGGGCCTGGACCTGGCAGCTCGCCCTCGACGAGCAGTGCGTGGCCGTGGCCGTACGCACCTTCCGCCGCCAGCGCGAATGCCGCCACAGCCTCCAGCTGTTCCTGTCCGCCGCCGCCGAGGCGCAGGTGGCCTCCGGCGTCACCCACACCCGGCGGCTGCGCGGTCTGCGGCTGCCCGGCGCCGGGGAGGCCCCGGGGCTGGCCCTGCGCGGGGGAGGCCCGCGGTGACCGCGACCACGGTGATCCCCCCGGCCGCCCCCGGGGACGAGCACGTCACCCCGCGGGCGCTCGCCCGGAGCGGTGATCCCGCCGACCGGATCTTCCGGGGCTCGGCCCGCGCCGCAGGCGCCGTCGTCCTGCTCGTCATGACCCTGGTCGGTGTCTTCCTCGGAGGCCGCGCCCTGACGGCCCTCGACGATGCCGGACGCTCCTTCCTCACCACCTCCGCCTGGGAGCCCGACTCCCACAACTTCGGTGTGGCGGCGGTCCTGATCGGCACCCTGCTCATCGGGGGCGTCGCGATCCTCTTCGCGCTGCCGCTGGCGATGGGCACCGCCCTCTACATCACCGAGTACGCACCGCGCCGCATCAAGCAGACCCTGATCAGCCTCGTCGACCTGATGGCCGCGGTGCCCAGCGTGGTCTACGGCCTGTGGGGGCTGTTCCTCTTCCAGCCGCACGTGGTCGGCCTGTCCCGCTGGCTCACCACCTACCTGGGCTGGTTCCCGCCCTTCGCGGTCGACGGCGACGGCCCGCGCGACCCGCTCAGCCCGAACACCTTCTACACCTCCTCCACCTTCATCGCGGGCATGGTCGTCGCGCTGATGGTGACGCCGATCGCCTGTTCGGTGATGCGCGAGGCCTTCGCCCAGGCGCCTCCCGGCGAGCGCGAGGGCGCCTTCGCCCTCGGCGCCACGCCGTGGGGCGTCATCCGCTCCGTCGTCCTGCCCTTCGGCAGGGGCGGGATCATCGGCGGCACCATGCTCGGGCTCGGCCGCGCCCTGGGGGAGACGATCGCCGTCTACCTGATCATCTCCCCGGTCTTCGTGATCCAGCCGCACATCCTCCAGAACGGCGCCATCTCCGTGTCCGCCCTGATCGCCCTGCGCTACGGCTCGGCCAGCCCCCTCGGGATATCCGCCCTGATGGCGGCCGGCCTCACCCTCTTCCTGATGACCCTCGTCGTCAACTTCATCGCCTCCTCGGTCGTGGCCCGCAGCCGCTCCGGAGCGGGGGCCGACGCATGACCGCCCTCACGCACCGGCCGCACGGCCCGGGTGCTGCCGACGCTCCGGGAGCTCCGGGAGCTCCGGAAGCCCCCGTCGGGGTCACCGTCCGGCCGCCCGTGCTGCTCGACGGAGCCGGGGTCCCGCCCGAGCAGCGGCGCAACACCGCCACCCTGCACCTGCGCGACGTCCTCGCCATGGTGGGGGCGGCCGCCTCCGCGCTCGCCGTGACCGCCCTGCTGTTCGGCCGGCTCCTGCCCTTCGACGCGCCCCTCGGCTTCGCGGTCGTCCTCTACCTGGCCTTCATGGCGCTCTACGCCGTCCTCGTGTCCCTCGACGAATCCGCCGCCACCGTGCGGGCGCGCCTCGCGCAGGCCCTCGTGCACAGCATCGCCGCCCTGCTCATGACGGCCCTGGTGTTCGTCGTCGGCTACGTGCTCATGCGCGGCTGGAGCGCCCTGGCCCACCTCAACTTCTTCACCGAGGACATGGCCGCGACCGGCCCGCTGGAGCCGCTGAGCCAGGGCGGAGCGCTGCACGCCATCGTCGGCACCCTGGAACAGATCGGCATCGCCCTGGCCGTCTCGGTGCCGCTGGGGCTGGCCTGCGCGGTGTTCCTCAACGAAGTCCCGGGCCGCTACGCGCGGTTCGTCCGCACCATCGTCGAAGCCATGACCGCGCTGCCCTCCATCGTGGCCGGGCTGTTCGTCTACGCGACCTGGATCCTGCTGCTCCACTTCGACAAGTCCGGCTTCGCCGCCGCCCTCGCGCTGTCCGTGATGATGCTGCCGATCGTCATCAGGGCCTCCGACGTGGTGATCCGGCTGGTGCCGGGCTCGCTGAAGGAGGCCTCCTACGCCCTGGGCGCCGGCCAGTGGCGCACCGTGTGGACGGTGGTCCTGCCCACCTCCCGCTCCGGACTGACCACCGCCGTCATCCTGGGCACCGCCCGCGGCATCGGGGAGACCTCCCCGGTGCTCCTCACCTCCGGCATCGCGAACGGGCTCAACGCCAACCCCTTCGACGGTCCGCAACTCTCGCTCCCGCTGGCGGTGTTCAGCCTGGTCCAGTCCCCGGAGAAGTCCATGATCGCCCGGGGGTTCGGCTGCGCCGCCCTGCTGATGGGGCTGGTGCTGCTGCTCTTCGTGCTCGCCCGCGTCATCGGCGGCAAGGCCCCGGGCCAGCTCGGCCGCGGCGCGCAGCACCGCCGGGTGCTGGCGTCCGCCCGGGACCTGGAGCGGATGCGGGCCCGGGCCGCCGAGCGGGACCTCGCCCTGGCCGAAGAAGGGGCCGGGGGGCCGGAGCCGCAGGGGTGGCACGCGCTCCCTCCGCCCCGGTCGTAGCCCGCCCCGCTCTTCGCGGCCCGCGCCGCGTCCATTCGTACGATCTGTGACCGATCAGGAGAGTTACCCATGCCCGGACGACCCCCGGCACACCCGGTGCGCGCCCCCTCGGGCGAGCGCGCACCCGCCCGGCGCGGACGGCTCCTCGTCCGCGGACTCGCGCTGCTCCTGGCGGCGCTGGCCACCGTCCTGCCCGGCGCGGTGCCGGCCTCCGCCGAGAGCTACGTGCCGGTCTCCGGCGCCGGTTCCACCTGGAGTCAGAACGCCCTCGACCAGTGGCGGGCCAACGTCAAGCAGTACGGCATGACGGTCAACTACAGCGGTACGGGATCGTCCGACGGCCGCAACCAGTTCCGCAACGGCACCGTCGACTACGCGGTCTCCGAGATCCCTTACGGGATCAAGGACTCGGGGGTCGTCGACCCGCCGCCCGCGCGGAAGTTCGCGTACATGCCGATCGTCGCGGGCGGCACGGCCTTCATGTACAACCTGAAGATCGGCAACCGCCGGGTCACCAACCTCCGCCTCTCCGGCGAGAACGTGGCCAAGATCTTCACCGGTGTGATCACCACCTGGAACGACCCGGCGATCAAGGCCGACAACCCGGGCCTCGCCGCCTCCCTCCCCGCCCGCAAGATCGTCCCCGTCGTGCGTTCCGACGGCTCGGGCACGACGGCCCAGCTGACCAAGTGGATGAGCACGCAGCACGGGGCGCTGTGGGACGCCTACTGCGGCAAGGCCGGCCGCTCCACCCCCTGCGGCCAGACCTCCAACTTCCCCACCGTCGCGGGCCGCGGGTTCGTCGGCCAGTCCGGCTCCAACGGTGTCTCCGGCTACGTGGCCCAAGAGGGCAACATCGGCACCATCACGTACGTGGAGTACTCCTACGCGGTCTCCACGACGGGCTTCCCGGTCGTCAAGGTCCTCAACAAGTCGGGCTACTACACCGAACCCACCGCGCAGAACGTCGCCGTGTCCCTCGGCAACGCCCAGATCGACCCCGTCGACCTCACGCAGAAGCTGGAGGGTGTCTACACGGGCTCCGACGAGCGGACCTACCCGCTCTCCAGCTACAGCTACATGATCATCCCGACGGCGCAGGAGTCGAACTTCAACCCGCAGAAGGGCAAGGCGCTCAGCGCCTTCGCCTACTACTTCCTCTGCGAGGGACAGCGCTCCGTCGACCGGCTCGGCTACTCGCCGCTCCCCATCAACCTCGTCCAGGCCGGCCTGGAGCAGGTGCGCCGCATCCCCGGCGTGGTCGTGGCCGACATCGACATCAAGAACTGCCGCAACCCCACCTTCTCGCCCGACGGCAGGAACATCCTGGCCGAGACCGCCCCGAAGCCCCCCGCCTGCGACAAGCAGGGCCCCACCCAGTGCGAGACCGGCACCGGCGGCAACAAGACCCCGACCCAGAACGGCAGTTCCGGAGGCGGCGCGGCCTCCGGTGGCGGGGGCGCCTCCGGCGGCGGTACGGGCACGGGCGGCGGCACGGGCGGCGCGGGCTCCGGCGGAGCCACCGGAGGTTCCGGGGGCGCGGGCGCCTCAGGCGGTACGGGCGGAGCCGACGGCGGGAGCGGCGCCGCAGCCGGCACCGGCGGTACGGGTGGAGCCGACGGCGGGGGCGGCGCGGACGGCGGGGGAGTGGACCCGGTGACGGGACAGCCCCTCGCGGCAGGCGCGGCCGACCTGTTCGGGATCCCCGTCACCACCTCGACCGGCATCGGCGGAACCCTGCAGACCGTCCTGATGGTGCTCGGCGCGCTGCTCCTGCTGGCCGTCACGGTCGCTCCGCCGCTGCTCACCCGGCGCCTGGCGCGGCGCGGGCGCACGGGGGGCGGGTCCTGATGCGCGCTCCGTTCCGTGCTCCGTTCCGCACGCTGTTCCGCACTCCGGTCCGGACTCCGGTCCCCGCCGAGGGCCGCACCCCGTTCCGCACGCGCCGGATCCGGCTGCTCTTCGGCTCGCTCTGCCTGGCGCTGCTTCCTGTGGTGGCCACCTCCGGGCCCGCCGGCCTGGGACCGCAGGCCGCGTACGCGGCCGGCGGGGAGGGCTCCGAGGTCACCGTGTCCGGGGCCGGTGAGTTCGCCGACCTCAAGGTGACGGTCGGCCAGACCCGCAACCTCGTCGGCCAGGTCGTCAAGATCTCCTGGACCGGCGGCAAGCCCACCGTCTCCGACACCGCCTACAGCGCCAACTACCTCCAGATCATGCAGTGCTGGGGCGACGCGCCCACCGGACCCGGCGTCGACCAGTGCCAGTTCGGCGGCTCCTCCGCCCTCGGCGCGGGCGCGGGCAGCCAGGCCGGGGCCTACACCAACACCCGCCAGCTCAACTACGGCGCCAACCTCCAGGACTCGGAACACGAGCCGCTGCCGCCACCCACCCCGAGCGGCATCTCGTACGCACCCTTCCGCACGGTCGGCGGGGACCCGGTCAGTCCGGGCAACTGGAACGAGTTCTACGACGTCAACAGCACCAACGAGGTCCCGTACGCCCGCACCAACGCCCGCGGCGCCGGCGAAGTCTGGTTCGAGACCCAGACCGCCGTCGAGGCCCCCGGCCTCGGCTGCGGCTCCGCGGTCCCCGGTGCCCAGGGCGCCGTCACCGGACGCGGCTGCTGGCTGGTGATCGTCCCGCGCGGCGAGAAGGAGGTCGACGGCAGCCCGCACACCGCGCAGTCCGGTGGGCAGCTCCAGTCCTCCCCGCTCAGCCCGGCCAACTGGAAGCAGCGCATCGTCGTCCCGCTCGGTTTCGAACCCCTGGGCAG
Organism: Streptomyces sp. NPDC104226; assembly: GCF_055584085.1. Taxonomy (NCBI): domain Bacteria; kingdom Bacillati; phylum Actinomycetota; class Actinomycetes; order Kitasatosporales; family Streptomycetaceae; genus Streptomyces; species Streptomyces sp. NPDC104226. Next base: position 84,488 of record NZ_JBVJMS010000014.1, on the reverse strand, counting down.
CTACTGCCCGATCGGCGCCGAGGAACGCGGCACCCTCGGCAGCGAGATGGCCGCCGAGGCGGTCACCCGCTGGCAGCCCGCCCTGTGCCAGACCGGCGGCAAGGCCATCTACGGCTACGCCCAGGTCCCCGACGAGACCGCCCGCGTCAAACTGCTCTCCGGCACCCCCGGGCTGGTCTTCCTCGGACGGCCGGCGCCGCCCGACCCCGTGCGCAAACCCGTCTACGCACCCGTGGCCCTCTCCGGCATCACCATCGGCTTCTTCATCGAGAGCCAGGCCGGATTCCAGGCCCCCGACGAGGTCAAGGCCCGCAACGGAACCCGGCTCGGCAGCCTGCGGCTGACCCCGAGGCTGGTCGCGAAGCTGCTGACCGAGTCCTACCAGGACGGCAACTCGCGCTTCGCCGAAAGCACCGCGAAGAACCCGGTGAACCTGGGCCACGACCCGGAGTTCATGCGGCACAACCCCACCTACGCGGGCCTGGACTTCGGCGGCAAACTCGGCGACGCCCTGGTCCCGCAGCCGCTCGCCGACACCACCCGGCAGCTGTGGGAGTGGGTGGCCCGTGACCCGGCCGCCCGGGAGTTCCTCGACGGCACGCCCGACAACACGGGCGCGCACGGCGACCCCGCCTACGCCGGAATGGCCGTGAACCCGAACTACCGGGGCCTCTCAATGCCGTTGGACACCTTCCCCAAGAGCGACCCGTACTGCCAGCCCTTCCCCGAAGAGCACCCCGAGTCCCCGCTCTGCATCCAGGACAAGCACCCCTACGCCACCGACATGCACGCCGCCGCGCGCGCCGCGAGCCGCGGCGACACCCTGGCCCGTACCTCCTGGGACGCCACGGCCACCCCGCCCACGTACAAGAAGGACCCGCCGCAGCTCGCGGGCTCCCGCGCCGTGCTCGCCGTCACCGACACCGCGACCGCCGACCGGTACGGCCTGGTGCGCGCCGAACTCCTCAACGCGAGCGGCGCGTTCGTCGCCCCCGAGCCGGCCGCGCTGATCGCCGCCGCGAACGCCCGCAAGGCCGGCGCCGACGGGGTCAGCTCCGCCGACCCGGCGGCCGCGGACCCGACGGCCTACCCGCTCACCGTCCTCACCTACGCCGCCACCGTGCCCGCCGACCTCACGGAGGCGGAGGGCAAGGACTACGGCGCCATGCTGGCCTACGCGGCCGCCCAGGGGCAGACCCCCGGAGTGTCGGCGGGCAGCCTGCCGCACGGCTACGCCCCGCTGCCGGAAGCCCTGCGCGCCCAGACCCGGGCGGCGGCGCAGCGGGTGAGCACCGAGGCGGGCAAGAAGCCGACGCCCGCTCCGGAGCCCCCGGCCCCGACGGCCCCGGGCACCGCCGGAGGTACGCCGTCCGGCACGGGCGGCGCGGCGGCCACCGGCGGCTCCGGCCCGGCCGGTACGGGAACCTCCGGGGCCGCGGCGGCCGGCGGCGGCTCCGCAGCGGGCGGGGCGGCCGCGCCCGGTCCCGCCGCGGCCTCACCGAGCACCCCGGCGGGGGCCGCGGGGGCCACCGGCACCACCGGAACCTCGGGCGCCCCGGCGGCGCAGGCCACGGGAACCACCCCGGACTGGGTCGTCGGAGCCATCCGCAACGTCCTGCTGATCTGCCTCGTGGTCGGGGCGCTCGCCGCCTTCGCGGGGCCGGTGCTCCCGCGCTACCTGCCCGGTGCCCTGCTCTGGCTGCGGTCGCTGCGCGGCGCGGCCGGGGGAGCGCCCGTGGCGTCCGGCGGGTCCGCGGACCTGCCGGCGGACTGGGCGACCCACAAGAAGACCGGCCCGAGGGACTGGAGCCCGCCGGACCAGGACTGAGGTCCGCCGGGGTGCCGGAAGCGAAGCCCGCCGGACCCCGACCGAAACCCGCCGCCGGATCCGAAGACCGCCGGACCCCGAACCGAAGACCGCCGGACCGAACCGAAGCCCGCGTCCCGGCCCCGCACGACGAAAGGAGGTGGTGCCCGGCGACGACCGTCTGACCAATCCGCGCCAACGGAACTTCATCCCACGCGCGCCGGGCACCACCCCGGGCGCAGCCTAGCTGAGGGGTCATCCCAAGTGAACAAGAAGAAAATCGCCTTCGGCGTCTCGGCCTTCGCTCTCGCGGCCACCCTCGCCGGAGCCGGCCTCGCCGCCGCCGACCCGTCGGGCCCGCCGCCGTACCGCCAGCTCTCCGGCGTCGGCTCCGACACCACCCAGGACGTCATGAACGGCCTGGCCGCGGCCATCACCGTGGGCGGCCAGAAGGTCATCGGCTCCTACGACTCCACCGGCTCCGCCAACATCACCACCAAGGACCCGGCGGTCAACGCGAACTGCACCATGGCCCGCCCCAACGGCTCGGGCGCCGGCCGCTCCGCGCTGCTCACCTCCCTCCAGGCGAACAACGGCTGTCTGGACTTCGCCCGTTCCTCCTCGCTGAACCTGGCGGCGGCGGCCCCGGGCCTGACCTACGTCCCCTTCGCGGTCGACGGCGTCACCTACGCCATCACCCCCGGTTCGGCGATCCCGCGCAAGCTGTCGCTCACCGACCTGAAGGCGATCTACCACTGCGACCCGAACTACGTCGGCACGGGCCCCAACTACGCCATGACGGTCTACCTGCCGCAGGCCGGCTCGGGCACCCGCAGCTTCTGGGAGTCCCAGATGGGGATCACGGACGCCGATGTGGTCGCGGGCATCTACCCCTGCATCAAGGACAAGAAGGGCACCACCCCGGTGCAGGAGCACGACGGCCGCCTCCTCGACGACAAGTCGATCGTGCCGTTCTCCATCGCCCAGTACCAGTCGCAGTCCTCGCAGACGATCGCCGACCTGCGCGGCCGCGCCATCCTCGGCACGGTCGACGGCACGGCGCCCACCGTCCTCAACAGCGGGTTCGGCGTGAAGCGCGACGTCTACAACGTGATCCCGACCAGCAAGGTCGCCGTGGCCCCGTGGAGCACCGTCTTCGTCGGCGCCAACTCGGAGATCTGCAAGCAGACCTCGGTGATCAACACCTACGGCTTCGCCACCAGCCCGAACTGTGGCGACACCACCAAGCAGACCCCCTGACCACGGCCCTGACCGCCGCCCGAGCTTCACATTCTGGAGACGCTGTGCTGAAGAACAGAGTTTTGCGGACCATGGCCCTGGGGGTCGCCGCCGTGACCACCGCCTTCGCGGCGGGTCTGGCCGGGGCGAGCTCCGCGTACGCCGCCCCGATCGGCACCATCGAGATCAACCCGGCGACCGGCGCGGACACCTCCGGCATCGCCTTCACGACCTCGGCCGCCTGCCCGGCCAACGCCACCAACGTGCTGGTCACGGTGGCGGGTTCCGGCTTCCCGGCCGAGGGCCTGAACGTGGTCGGCAACTCGCCCATCGCGACCTACCCGACCGCCCCCAACGGCGGCATGGTCATCCCGCTGACCTCCACCATGCGGGACTACGCCAGCCAGGCGGGCTTCACCACCCTGCAGGGCAAGTACGACTTCACCGTGATCTGCCGGACCGCCTTCAACGGCACCAGCCTCGGCGACTACACCGGCGCGATCTGGTTCACCTCGAACACCACCTACCAGAACACCGACCCGGCGGTGAAGACCGACACCGTCACCTCGCTCGCGGTCACCCCGGCCGGTCCCGCGCAGGCGGGCACCCCGGTCACCCTCACCGCGGGCGTCACCCCGGCCGGCGCCGGCGGCACCGTCCAGTTCAAGGACGGCGCGGCCGACCTGGGCACCCCGGTCACCGTGAACAACGGCACCGCGGCGCTCACCACGTCCAACCTGACCGCCGGCACGCACAGCCTGACGGCCGTCTTCACGCCGGCGAGCGCCTCGTACAACGGCTCGGCCTCCTCCGCCGTCTCCTACGTCGTCACGGCCGTCCCGGCCGCGACGACCACGACCGCCCTGGCCGTCTCCCCGGCCGGCACCGCGCCGCAGTACAGCCCGGTGACCCTGACCGGTACGGTCACCCCCGCGGGCGCGGCGGGATCGGTGAAGTTCACCGACAACGCCGGCGGCTCCACCGTCACCCTGGGCACCGTCCCGGTGGCGGGCGGCACCGCGGTGCTGAACACCAGCAGCCTCCCGGTCGGCAACCACTCCTTCACCGCCGTGTTCGTCCCCGCCGACGCGGGCGCCTTCACCGGCTCCGACTCGGGCGCGATCCCGTACGTGGTGGGCGCCTTCGCCGGTGTCTCCGCCTCCGAGACCATCACCACCACCGTCAACTCGGGCGCGCTGGCCATCAGCGTCGCCAACCCGCAGGTCACCCTGCCCTCGCCGGTGCTCAACTCCGACGGGGACCTGCTGACCACGGCCGGTTCCATCAACCCGGTCACCCTCACCGACACCCGCGCCGGCAACCCGGGCTGGACCGTCAGCGGCCAGGTCACCGACTTCTCCGACGGTGCCACCCACGCCATCAACGGCCAGAACCTGGGCTGGACCCCGAAGCTCGTCGACAAGGCGCCCGCGCAGACGGTGACGGCCGGTTCCGCCGTCGCCGCCGCGCACGGTGCGGCCACCGGCGACGCGGGCACCGCGGGCCTCAAGTCCGCCCGCACGCTCGCCAACGGCACCGGACTCGGCACCGCCCACGTCACCGCCGACCTGGCGCTGAACGTCCCGACCTCCACGGTCGCCGGCACCTACTCCGCGACCCTCACGCTCACCGCCATCTGATCCAGGCATGAGCTCCGGGTCGGAGCGGCCCGCACTTCCCCGCGGCCCGCTCCGACCCGCCCCTGACGCCTGGACCCGCCGCCCCCCTTCCCCGGATCGGACGCCCGAGCCATGAACCCCATCGCCCCCTCCACCAGGCCGTCCGGACGCGGCGGCCCCTTCGGCCCGCCGGCCGTGGCCGTCCCGCTCCCCACCCTGCTGCTCGCCCTGCTCACGCTGGCCGGGCTGCTCGTCCCGGTCGGGCTGCTCACCGCGGCGCCCGCGCAGGCCGCGTCCTTCGCCCCGGCCGCTCCCGGGGAGGACCGCAAGTCCACCTTCGGCGTGCAGCCCGCCGGGCCGAAGGGGCCCGATGCACGGCCCCACTTCTCCTACGGGGTCACCGGCGGAGCCACGACGCGCGACCAGATCGCCGTCTGGAACTACGGCGAGGAACCGCTCACCCTCGACGTCTACGCGAGCGACGCGGTGAACACCCTCGACGGCGGCTTCGACCTGCTCCCGGCCGGCCGGGCCCCGAAGGACGCGGGCAGCTGGATCAAGCTGGAGAAGGACAAGGTGACCGTCCCGCCCAAGGGCAACGTCGTCGTCCCCTTCACCGTCACCGTCCCCCGCGAGGTCACCCCCGGGGACCACACCGGCGGCATCGTCGCCTCGCTCGCCGCAGGCGCCGAGGACAGTCAGGGCAACAAGGTCAAACTCGACCAGCGGGTCGGCGCCCGCGTCTACATCCGCGCCGCCGGGACCCTCACCCCGCGCCTGGAGGTCCAGCAGGTCGCCGCCTCGTACGAGGGATCCGCGAACCCCTTCGCCGAGGGCTCGGCGACCGTCACCTACACCCTGCGCAACACGGGCAACGTGCGGCTCGGCGCCCGGCAGGCCGTACGCATCAACGGGCTGTTCGGCAGCTCCGTCACCGCGGACGGCGCGAAGGACCTCGGCGACCTCCTGCCCGGCACCTCGCTGACGATCACCGCCAAGGCCGACGGGGTGGCGCAGGTGCTGCGCTCCTCCGCCGTCGTCTCCGTCCAGCCGGTCGCCGCCCGCGACGGCGTGGACCCCAGACTTCCCTCCCTGACCCGGTCGGTGTCGCTGTGGACGGTCCCGTGGGCGCTGCTCGCGCTGCTCCTCGTGATCACCGGGGGCGGGCTGTGGGTGTGGCGCCGCAGGCGCCTGGCCCGGGCCGCGGCCGCGGTCGCCGCCTCGGCACGCCGGCGCGCCACCGAGCCCACCGACAGCAACGAACGCCAGAACGCCAAGAAGGAGCCCATCGTGCAGTTCACCCGCACCCGCCGGCGATCCGCGGCAGGCGCCGCGACCGCGGCCGCCGCCCTCGTGGGCCTGGCCGCCCTGACCGTGCCGACGACGGCCCACGCCGCCCCGGCCGGCTCGGCGAAGATCAACCCCGCGACCGGCAACGACGGCAGCAGCGTCGACCTGACCACCCCGGCCGCCTGCCCGGAGCCCGCGACGAACATCCTGGTCACGGTCGTCGGCAAGGGCTTCCCGGCCGAGGGCCTCAACGTCGTCGGCAACTCGCCCATCGCCACGTACCCGCCGGCGCCGTCGGGCGGCATCAACGTCCCGCTGACGATGACCATGCGGGACTACGCGAACCAGGCGGGCTTCACCACCCTCGAAGGCCGCTACGACCTGACGGTCGTGTGCCGCAAGGCCTTCGGCACGGACACCTACGGGACGTTCGCGGCCTCCCTGTGGTTCACCTCCAACACCGAGTACCAGACCACGGACCCGGGGACGGGCAACCCGACGCCCACCCCCACGCCGACCCCGACCGCGAGCCCGACGCCCACCCCGACCCCCACGGCGACGCCCACCCCGACGCCGACCCCCTCCGAATCCGCGTCCCCCACCCCGACCCCGTCCGAGACGGCCTCGCCGTCCGCGTCGGCCTCCACGGGAACGAGCACGAGCGGCGGCGGCAGCGTCGGCGTCTCCACCAACGTCACGGGCGGAGCCGCCGGCGGCTCCGGCACTCCCGGCGGCGGACTGGCCGACACCGGCGCCGACGCCACCACGGCCGGCCTGCTCGCCGGGATCCTCGTCGTCACCGGCGGCGCGCTCGTCTGGTGGGCCCGCCGCCGCGGCCTGCTCACCTTCGCGGGCAACTGACCCCGATTCGGAGAAGACACGATGACAGCCACCTCCACCCCGCCGGTGGACGTGCGCCCCGACCCCGCCGGAGCCCCCGAGGCCCCGGCGGGGCGTACGGGCCCACCCGGCCTCTGGGCCACCGGCGCGGCCCTGGCCATCCTGGGCGCCCTGCTCCTCGGCTTCGTCGCGGAAGTGGGCCCGCTCGGCCACCTGCGCCACGAACGGGACCGCCGGGTGGGGTACGCGCAGCTGCGCGAGGGGCTCGCCAACGCCACCGCACCGCTGGGTCCCACCACCCCGGGCACCCCCGTCGCCCTGCTGGAGATCCCGCAGATCGGCTTGCGCGAGGTGGTCCGCGAGGCGACCACCTCCGCGGTACTGGCCTCCGGGCCCGGCCACCGGCGCGACACGGTCCTGCCCGGCCAGCCCGGGACGAGCATCCTCATGGGCCGCCAGGCGGGCTACGGCGGCCCCTTCGCCCACATCGCGGACCTGGAGCGCGGGGAGACCTTCCTGGTCGTCACCGGCCAGGGCGAGCACACGTACAAGGTGCTGGGCGTCCGGCGTGCGGGCGACCCGCAGCCGGCCCGGCCGACCGGTGACGCGGCCCTGCTCACCCTGATGACCGCGGACGGGACCCCGTACATGCCGGACGGCGTGGTCCACGTCGACGCCGAACTCACCACACCCGTCCAGCAGTCCGGCGGCCGCACCCCGGGACGGCTGGCCGCGGACGAGGCCCCCCTCGGGAGCCAGACCTCGGCCTGGTTCCCGCTGGTCCTGTGGGCGCAGGCACTGCTGCTCGCCGCGGCGGCCCTGGCCTGGGCACGGATCCGCTGGGGCCGCGCGCACACCTGGCTCGTCGGCTTCCCGGTCATGGCCGCCCTCGGCCTGGCGGTCGCCGACCAGGCCGCCCTCCTCCTGCCCAACCTCCTGTGAACGAGGCCGTGATGACGACCCAGACGCTCCCCCTTCCCGCGCTCCCCGCAACAGGAGCGTCCACCCTCGACGCCCGCGACATCTCGGCGTGGTTCGGCGGCCGCAAGGTCCTCAACCGGGTCTCCCTGACGATGCCCGGCGGCCGGGTCACGGCCCTGATCGGCCCCTCGGGCTGCGGGAAGTCCACCTTCCTGCGGATCCTGAACCGGATGCACGAGCTGATCCCCGGCGCCGAACTGGCCGGCGAGGTCCTCCTCGACGGCGAGGACGTCTACGCCCGCGGGCGCCGCCTCACCGACGCCCGCCGACGGATCGGCATGGTCTTCCAGAAGCCCAACCCCTTCCCGGCGATGTCGGTCTACGACAACGTCACGGCGGGCCTCAAGCTGACGGGCACCCGCGCCTCGGTGGCCGAGAAGGACGCGCTGGTGGAGGAATGCCTGACCAAGGCCGGGCTCTGGAAGGAGGTCCAGGACCGGCTCCGCCAGCCCGGCGGCGCGCTCTCCGGCGGCCAGCAGCAGCGCCTGTGCATCGCCCGCTCCCTCGCGGTCCGGCCGAGGATCCTGCTCATGGACGAACCCTGCTCGGCCCTGGACCCCACCTCCACGCGCCGCATCGAGGAGACCGTCCGCGAGCTGGCCGACGAGGTCACCATCGTGATCGTGACCCACAACATGCAGCAGGCGGCCCGGGTTTCCGACCAGTGCGCCTTCTTCCTCGCGGAACAGGGCACACCCGGCCAGATCGTGGAACACGGCCCCACGGAAGCCATGTTCTCCACCCCCGCCGACCAACGCACCTCGGACTACGTCCAGGGCCGCTTCGGCTGACCCCCGCCGGGTCGCTCACCCCGTCGGCGGACCGGGGCCGGGATCCGGCGGCACCCGCGTCCGCCAGACCGCGATTGCGCTCCGGACGCGCTCGGCGTCGCCCTCCCAGGATCCCGGCAGCGACTCGTACTGCGCCAGCACCGCGTCGAGGTCGGCCACCGCCTCGGCCGGGCGCCCCGCGATGCCCCGCAGCCGGGCGAGTTCCTCCTGGTTGTGGAGCACGTGGGGATGCGCGGGACCGAGCACGCGGGTGCGGTCCCGCAGCAGGTCCTCCATCTCGGCGACGGCCTCCTGCGCGTGTCCCGCCGTGGCCCGGTGCACGATCCGGTCGCCCCGGACGCCCATGGTCAGGGGGGCGTCGGGGCCCAGGATCCGTCCGCAGTCCTTCAGGAGATCGTCGAGCAGCATCACCGCGCCCGCCGGGTCGCCCTTCGCGGCGACCGCGGTGGCCTCCTCGAGCCGTACCCACAGGGTGTCGCTGTGGTCGGGCCCGTGGACCAGTGCGTAGTCGTCCGCGAGCGCGCTCAGGTTCATCGCGCGCACGGCGGGGGCCGACTCGCGGTCCGTCACGGTGCGCAGGTTGCCGAGGGCGGCTCGGGCGGCGCCGGAATCCTGCGCAGGGCCTTCGGCCGGCCGGGCCGCCGCCAGCCGCCCGCGCAGTTCCTTCCGGTAGGCGGTGAGCGACGCCGCCTGGTCCCCGAGGGCGTCCAGGACGTAGCCCAGTTCGCCCAAGGTGGCCAGGGTGTGCGGATCGTTCTCGCCGAGCGCGGCGGCCTGGTCCTCGTACAGGGCCCGCGCCTCCGGGGCCGCCTCGGCGAACCGCCGGTCCCCGGACAGGGACCAGACCCTGCCCACCCGGGCCCGCAGGGTGCGCGGGTGAGACGTGCCCAGGACGGGGGTCAGGACTTCGACCAGTTCGGACCAGGCGGAACCGGGCGCGGGCAGTGCCTCCGCGATCTGCTCCAGGGCCTCGAGCGTTCCGTGCGTGGTGGTGTGGTCGGGTCCGTGCACCCGCACCAGATCGGGGAGGACCTCGAGGTACACCGTGTACGCCCCGGTGGCGTCGCCGGTCCGGTTCCGCAGCGCCGCGATCATGGCGGCCCCGTCCACGGAGGCGACGTGGCCGGGCCCCAGCACGCGCACCAGATCGGGCAGCAGACGTTCCATCCCCGCGAGGGCGGCCCGGCGTTCGCCGGTCAACCCGAGCACCGAGAGGACGTACTGCCGCACACGCAGCGTCTCCTCGGCGTCCGGTCCCACCTGATCGGCGAACAGGGTGGGGAGCTTTCGCAGATGGAGGTACGCGGCCTCGGGCCGGCCGCTCATGGAGAGCCGCAGCGCGGCCGCGAACACGGCGCGCAACGGCGTGATCAGGTCCTCGGCGCCGGCGTCCACGCAGTCCGTGAGCACTGCGTCGAGGGTCGCGGTGGCGGACGCGAAGTCGCCCGCCGCCTCCTGCCAGTGGGCGAGCGCGGCGCGTGCTTGGAGGGCCCGGGCGCTGGTGGCTCCCTGTGTCGGGACCAGCTGCCGCAGAAGCTCCTTGAAGGCCTCGACCGCCCGTCCCGGCTCGCCCGCCTCACCCAGGAACCGGGCGTGGTCGTGGCGGATCACGGGAATCCGCGGATCGTCGCCGCCGAGGGCCCGCGGCACGATCCCGGCCAGCCGTGCCAGGTGTTCGACGGCCGTCCCGGGACTGCCGCCCCGTCCCATCTCCCGGGCCAGGGTGTGTAGATAGTCGACGAGGTTCGCGAGCCAGCCATTCGCGTGTGGCCACTTGCGCAGACCGAAGTCCATGAGCTCCCATGCGCACTCGGCGGCCTCGACCGGCAGGCCCGCCTCCACGAGGCAGATCATGCGGAGCGTGTGCTGGTGCACGTAGAGGCCCATGGGCAGTTCGCCCCAGTCCGCCGACTGCTGCGAGAACGCGACGATGATCCCGTACTCCGCGGCGGCTGCCCCAGGGTCACCGGACGCGCGTAGCTCCTCCGCCAGTTGGGCGCGCATGCGAAGGGTCTGCGGGCCTGCCTCTCCGACCACGCGCACGAGCTCGTCCACGGTGGTCCGCAAGTAGGTGATCGCGGTCGCGTGGTCACCCGTTTCCATGTGCCATTGCCCCAGATCGGCGCGCATGGTCAGCACGATGGGGGAGTTCGCACCGAGTGCGCGGATCGCCTCCTCGATGAGAGGGGGGATCGTGCGGACGGCTTCGGCCGGCCCGCCCCCCAACTCTGCCCGCCACCGCAGTATCTCGCCCCGGACGGAGAAGGTGCGGGAGCTCTTGGGCCCGAGGACCTGCTCGAATGCGGGGACGAGGGCTTCCAGCATGCTCAGAGCCCGCTCGCCCTCGCCGATCCGCCCCCAGAGGTTCGCGAGCGTGAAGCGAGTCTCGAGAACGACCGGGTTGTCCGGCCCCAGGGCCTCGACGCAGACCCAGTGGTGCTCGGACAAGGCGCGCAGGGCCCAGCCGATGTCACCGTGCGCGGCCCTGAACTCAATGTGCCTGGTGCGTAGTTCGAGGGTGTAGTCGTGCGTCGGCCCGAGGATGCGGACGGCGTGCTCGAAGAGCACGGCGTACAGCTCGGATATCCAGAGGAAGTCGATGAGCACGCTCATGCCGCGGGTGTTGACGAGCGCGGCGACGAGGGGGTTCTCGCCGCCGGCGACCATCAGCGCTCCGTGCCGGGTCACCAGGATGTTGCCGTTGTCGATCAGACGGTCGACCAGCGCGGCCCGACCGGTCGGGTCATCGGGCCAGGCCTCCACCAGGGCGCGGCCGGCGAACCGCACGATCCGTACGAGCGACTCCTGCTCCGCGCTCTCCCGCGTCACGCGCTGGACCAGGGAGTGGACGCGTACGAGGCCTTCGTCGACGGTCACGAGGCTGAGCCGGCGCAAGTTGTGCAGGGCGTCGCCTATTTCGGGCAGCGTCTCCGCGCCGGCGTCGGTGCCCGTGGCAGCGGCCGCGTACTCGCGGGCCCGCTCACCGCGGGTGACCTCCTCGGGGACACCGTGGGGGTCGAACACGGAGAGGAATTCCAGCAGGTGCCGGGCGAGCCCCCGGGGTCTGAGGCGGTCCGCGGCCTCCACCGACAGGGACCAGGTCGTCGCGAGCGTCATGCGGTAGGCGTCCGGCAGGGGCTCCTCATCGGGATCGGGCAGCACGTCCGGCAGCCGTAACCGCTGGTCGGCGAAGCGCACCCGGTACTCGGCGCAGGTCAGGTTCCGGTCCACGAGGTACGCGGCGGCCTGGGCGAGTGCCAGTGGCAGGTGTCCCAGGTCGTCGGCCAGCTCGACTGCCTCGGCCAGCAGTTCCTCGTCGTCGCCGAGTTTCTCGCCGAGGTAGGCCAGGGACTCGGCGGGAGTGAACTCGCCGGGGCTCAGAACGGTACGACCGCGCACGAGGGCCGCGTCGGTGCGGCGGGTGGTGACGAGCGTGCGGCCGAGCGTGTGCGGGGGAGGCCACAGCCCGTCGAGATCGGTGGCGGAGCCGAGGTCGTCGAACACGACCAGCCACCGGAGGTCCTGTACCTCGCCGAGCCAGTTGAGGAAGCGCGCGGCTCCCTCCTCGGCGTCGCGGCCGGCCGACCCGGTCAGTTCGGCGGTGGCTCCCGCGAAGGCGAGCAGGACGGCGGCGCGGGACGTGGCGGGCACCCAGACGACGAGGTCGAGCAGCCCGCCGTCCCACAGCTGCCGTACGGCACCCGTGGCGATCTGCGTCTTGCCCACCCCGCCGAGCCCGGTCAGCACGACCGGGGGAGGCCCTGCGGGACTCGCGTCCCCGGCACCGCCTACGCCCGCGTTTCCGACCAGGTGGTCCATCACCCGCCGCCCCGCCTCGCGGCTGCGCCAGCAGTCCGCGAGGGGCGCCGGTGTGCCGATCCGGTGCGGGAAGCGGACGGTGGGCGCGAACGCGATGCTCACCGGCCCGTGGAAGACCCCGGCCGCCCCGAACACGGTGGTCGGGGCGGGGCCCTCCGGACTGCCGGACGCGACTGCCGTCAGGCCGCGCCCGGCGAGGTCGGGGGGACCGGCGGCTGCTGGTAGGTGATTGACACCGGCGCGGTGAAGGTGCCGGCCGCACCGTAACTCGTCTGCACGGAAACCGAGTAGGTGGTGGACTGCCCTTCGGCCTCCCCGTGCAGCTCCAGGATCCGGCGTGCGGCGGTCAGGACCTCTTCGTCGGAGTCGGCTCCCGCCGCGATGAGTTCAGGGCCGACCAGCGAGGCGAGTTCCGTGGGATCGCCTCCGGCCTCGTCCAAGGCCTGTTGCATCCGCCCACCGGACCCGAACCGCCCCACCAACGAGCCGCGCAACCCCGCGTACGCGTCTCGCACGGCACTGCCGGCGGCATCGGTCAGCCCGGCTGCCCCTCCGGCGGCCAACGCGGCCAGAATCAAATCGACACCCGTCATCGTCTCCCCTTTGTCCGCTGACTCGCCTGCCCCCAGGACGTGCTGTCGATGATTCCACCTCCGTCGGGCGGAGTCAGAACAATCACGGAAACGGGCTGCCGGGCTTCAGGCGGTGCAGGGTGTAGCCCTCGTGGTTCGGGTCCAGGGGTCTGGTGGTCTTCTTGAAGAGGTGCTCGGCCCGCTCGTAGGACAGGCGGCGTCGGCCCGTGTCCGGGCACAGGTCGGCGGGGCCGGGGGTCCGGGCCGGGCCGGGACGCCGGTCGGAGAGGAACAGCGGGCCCCGGGTGCGGCCGGCCAGCAGGGCGGGCAGCAGCCGGGCCGTCCCGGAGCGCCAGCTCACCCAGGTGCGGCCCGCGCGGGCCCGGCGGTCCTCCAGGTCCAGATCCTCCACGTTCAGGGACAGGACGGTCTTCACCCCCGCCGCCGATTCGTGCAGGAGCAGCCACAACGTCCGCTCCCGGAGCGGCACTTCGGGGTCGCTCCACAGTGCGTCGAGCTGCGCGGGTCCCAGGGCGGACGCCCGGGGGCGGGTCTCGGCGCGCCGCTCCAGCCCGGCCGCGAGCCCGTCCAGGCCCGCCCAGGCGCCGAAGGAGCGTACGGCCGAGCGGTGCCGGTTCCAGGTCCTGGCCGCCGCACCGCCCCAGGCGGCCGCGCACACCCGTGCCACCTCCTCGGCCGTCAGCCGGGACAGCGGCAGGTCGTCGCCGAGGTCCAGGCGGAGCCGGCGCAGGGTCTGGCCGTACGAGCGGACCGTCGCGGCGTCCAGATCCGCCCGGCCCAGGAACCCCCGTGCGGTCCCGCCGAGGGTCGGATCCGGTGCCGGGCCGTCCGGGCCGCCGGTGGCGGGCACCTCCTGTGCGCGCCGGTGCAGGAAGGCGCGCTCGGCGGCGTTCTTGGCGAGGGCCGCCGCCCGGAGGAACTCCAGCCGCGCCTCCGGGCCGCGGCCCAGGCGCAGCAGCAGGTCACCCCGGACGCTGGGGAGCAGGTGGTAGTCGCGGAGTACGGGATCGGCGACCAGGGAGTCGGCCAGGTCGAGGCCGGCCTGCGGCCCGTACGCCATCCCGACCGCCACCGCCCGGTTGAGCCGGACCACCGCCGTCGGCCGCAGCCGGTCCAACGCCCCGTACAGGGTGGCGATCTGGGCCCAGTCGGTCTCCTCGGCGGTGCGTGCCTGGGCATGGCACACGGCGATCGCCGCTTGCAGCACGTACGGGCCGGGCGCCCCGCCGGCCTCCCGCGCGCGCAGCATCGCGGTGAAACCGCGGCGGACCAGCAGCTGGTCCCAGCGCCCCCGGTTCTGCTCGTGGAGCTGCACGGGCTCGCCCGAGGGCCCGGTGCGCGCCGCCGTACGGGAGGCCTGGATCTCCATCAGTGCGACCAGGGCGTGCACCTCGGCCTCCCGGGGGACCAGCTCGGCCAGCAGCCGGCCCAGCCGGAGCGCTTCAAGGCAGAGTCCGGGGCGCATCAGGTCGTCGCCCGAGGTGGCCGAGTAACCCTCATTGAAGATCAGGTAGATGACCTCCAGCACCGAGGACAGCCGCTCGGGCAGTTCCGACTCCTCCGGCAGGTCGAAGGGCACGCGGTGCTCGGCCAGCGTGCGCTTGGCCGCGGCGATGCGCCGGGTGACGACGGCCGCCGTAACGAGGAAGGCCCGTGCGATCTCCCCGGCCGTCAGACCGCCCAGCAGCCGGAGCGTGAGCGCCGCACGGGCCTCGGTCGGCAGCACGGGGTGGCAGGAGAGGAACATCAGCCGCAGGACGTCGTCCTGTTCGGGCTCCTGCCGCTCCTGCCGATCCTGCCCTTCCTCCAGCTCGTGGGCGAGCTGCTCCTGCTTGTCCGTCAGCATCCGGGAGCGCCGGATGTGGTCGACCGCCCGCCGTTTGGCGGTGGTCGTCAGCCAGGCGCCGGGGTTGTCGGGGACCCCGGCGCCCGGCCACTGTTCGAGCGCGGCGACGAGCGCGTCCTGGGCCAGTTCCTCGGCCAGGCCGACGTCGTGCACCATGCGCGTCAGCGTGGCGATGATCCTGGCCGATTCGAGCTTCCAGACCGCGTCGATCGTCCGCGAGATGTCCGGCACGGATCAGGGGCCGAAGACCTGCTGGACCACGCTCTCGCCGTCGCCGACGATCCTGCGGAAGCGGCGGGCCAGCTCGATCGCCTCTTCCCGGGACCGGACCTCGATCAGCGCGAAACCGGCCACGGCCTCCTTGGCCTCGGCGAACGGCCCGTCCGTCACGGTGATCTCCTCGCCGGCGGAGGTCACCAGGATGCCGCCCGGCTCCAGTCCGCCCGTGGCCAGCAGCACGCCGGCCGCGGTCAGCTCCTCGATGAACTTGCCCATCTCGGCGTACAGACGCTCGTCGGGGGCGGTGTCGGAAGGCTTCGTCGTCATCAGGTAGCGCATGGGGACTCCTCGTCTCGTGGTGCCGAGCTGCTGCCCGCACCCTGCCTACACGTCGAACGGCCGATGTGACAGGGAACGCGCGCATTCCCTGTCATTTTTCTGCTTCGACGTATCAGCGAGAACCGAACGAGAGCCGCCTACGACGAACCCGAGAGGTACCCGCCATGAGCACCCGGATCCCCACCGCCACCGCCACCGTCCCCACCGCCACCGTCCCCACCGCCACCGTCTCCTCCTCTGCCGGATCCTCCACCGCCACCCGCTCCCTCCTCGCCTGCGCGGTCGTGGCCTCCCCGCTGTGGGCGGTCGTCTCCCTGACCCAGGCCGCGACCCGCCAGGGCTTCGACATCACCCGCCACCCGCTCAGCGCCCTGAGCAACGGCAGCCTCGGCTGGCTCCAGATCACCAACTTCCTGCTCGCCGGAACCCTCCTCGTCCTCGGGGCGAGCGGCCTGCGCCGGGCCCTGCGGGGCACCCCGGGAGGCACCTGGGCGCCGCGGCTGGTCCGGATCGGCGGCTTCGGCATGATCGCCGCGGGAGCCTTCGTCATGGACCCGGTCGACGGTTTCCCCGCGGGAGCCCCCTCCGCGGAGACCGCCGTGCTCACCTGGCACAGCTACGCCCACTTCGCCGCCGGGTCGGTCACCTTCACCTCGCTGATCGCCGCCTGCTACGTCCTGGGCCGCCACTTCGGCCGCGCCGGGAACCGCCGGTACGCGGTGGCCTCCCGGGTCGCCGGTACGGCCCTCCTGATCGGCAACGGCTGGGCGATGGGCGGCGGCCGGGCCGGCACCCTGACCCTGGCCGTCGGAGCCGTCACGGCGATGCTGTGGATCTCCGTGGTCGCCGGGCGCAGCCGCCGCGGCATCTGATCCGCCGGAGCCCGCCCGTCGTCCCACGGGCGGGCGGGCGGGCGTGTGGACCACTGGATAGACTTGCCACGGGAGGCGCCTGATGGGCACGGCAGCGAACCGGGGCCTTTACACGGGCCGTGCCTCCGGCCTGATCGGGCGGCAGATCGCCGGCTACCGGATCGAGCGGATCATCGGCCGGGGCGGCATGGCCGTCGTCTACCAGGCCAAGGACCTGCGCCTGGACCGTACCGTCGCGCTCAAGCTGATCGCCCCGGAGCGCGTGCGCGACGAGGTCTTCCGGCGCCGCTTCGCCCACGAATCCCGGGTCGCCGCCAGGATCGAGCACCCGCACATCGTGCCCGTCTTCGAAGCCGGCGAGACCGACGGGGTGCTCTACATCGCCATGCGCTACGTCACCGGGCCGGACCTGCGGATCCTGCTGGACCGGGAGGGCCCCCTGCCCGTCCCGACCGCGCTGCGCATCGCCGGGCAGGTGGCCTCGGCGCTCGACGCGGCCCACGACCACGATCTCGTGCACCGGGACGTCAAACCCGCCAACATCCTCGTCGCCGAGGGCACCGACAGCGAGCACCCGGAGCACGTCTACCTCACGGACTTCGGGCTGACGAAGAAGTCGCTGGCGCTCACCGGGTTCACCACGGCGGGCGAGTTCGTCGGCACGGTCGACTACATGGCGCCGGAACAGATCTCCGGGCGCCCGGTCGACGGGAGGTGCGACGTCTACAGCCTCGGCTGTGTCGTCTACGAGTCCCTCACGGGCGGGCCGCCCTTCGTCCGGGACGACGCCCCGGCGCTCCTGTGGGCGCACCAGTACGACGAGCCGCCTCCCCTGGCGGAGAAGCGGCCCGACATCGCGCCGGACGCCGGCGCGGTACTGGCGAAGGCTCTGGCGAAGGTCCCGGAGGACCGCTACGACTCCTGCCTGGAATTCGTGGCGGCGCTGCGTGCCGCCACCGCTACCGCCCCCGCCCCGGTCCGGCGGGCCGCCGCCCCGCAGTCCGGGGCTCCGGGGAGTGCGGCGCCGCCCAGGGAGCCTCCGGAGTGGGCCCGGCCGGTGTTCACAGTCCCAGAGAGATGGCCAGGCGGGTCATCTCCGCCGTGGTGTTGATGTTCAGCTTGGCCCGGATGCGGCGCAGGTAGGCGTCGACCGTGTGCTTGGAGAGGCCCATCGAGCGGGCCGTCTGCACGTAGGTGCACCCGGCGGCGATGTGGCGCAGGGCCTCCTGCTCACGCGGGGCGAGGGCCAGGGCGGCTGCGGGGGCTTCGGTTTCGGTGTGCGGCGCGACCAGTGTGAGGCTCATGGGACTTCCTCCGCTTCGGCTCAGTCAACACGGCTGCTCGCACCTTTGAAAGCAGAGGACATGTCCACGAATGTGAATGTATGTCCGTGTTAAAGAGGATGTCGGCGGTACTTCATGAGCCTGTCCGTCGTCTGTCACGGGCGTGTCACAGGGCAGGGGAGAAGGTCCTCAGAACCCGGCCAGGGACTGCTCGGCCCAGATGGTCTTGCCGACGAGGGTGTGCCGGGTGCCCCAGCGCTGGGTGAGCTGTGCGACCAGCAGCAGTCCCCGCCCGCCCTCGTCGAAGATCCGGGCCCGCCGCATGTGCGGGGCGGTGCCGCTCGCGTCCGAGACCTCGCAGATCAGCGTCGTGCCCTCGTGGATCAGCCGGAGCTGCACGGGCGGCTCGCCGTAGCGGATGGCGTTGGTGACCAGTTCGCTGACCACGAGCTCGGTGACGAAGGCGGCCTCGTCGAGCCCCCAGACCGTGAGCTGGTCGGTGGCGTTGCGGCGGGCCTGCCCGACCAGGGAGGGGTCGGAGGGCAGGTCCCAGACGGCGACCTTGTCGGTGTGCAGGGCCCGGGTCCGGGCGACGAGCAGGGCCACGTCGTCATCGGGACGCCGGGTCAGCAGGGCCGTGAGCACCCGGTCGCAGACGGTGTCCAGGGTGGAGGCGGGCCGGACGAGGGCCGCGAGCATGCTGTCCAGGGCCTCGTCGATGTCCTGGTCGCGGGCCTTGAGGAGGCCGTCGGTGTACAGCGCGAGGAGGCTGCCCTCGGGAAGCTCGACCTCGACGGTCTCGAAGGGCAGGCCCCCCAGGCCCAGCGGCGGCCCCGCCGGGACGTCGAGCAGGTACGCGGAGCCCTCGGGGGAGACCACGGCGGGCGGGGGATGACCGGCCCGCGCGGCGGTGCACCGGCGGGTCACCGGGTCGTACACCACGTACAGGCAGGTGGTGCCGATGCCCCCGGCCGCCTCCCCGA
Source organism: Streptomyces sp. NPDC104226 (assembly GCF_055584085.1). Lineage (NCBI taxonomy): Bacteria > Bacillati > Actinomycetota > Actinomycetes > Kitasatosporales > Streptomycetaceae > Streptomyces > Streptomyces sp. NPDC104226. The sequence continues at coordinate 65,967 of NZ_JBVJMS010000014.1, read as the reverse complement.
CCACGCCCGACTCGTCCGCCGACAGGTGGATGATCAGGTCGTCGAGGTGGGTCAGCAGTTCGTCCGGCGGCAGGTCGACGTCGGCCAGGGTGCGGACCGCGGTGCGCAGCCGCCCCATCGTGGCCGAGGCGCGCATGCCGTGGCCGACGACATCGCCCACGACCAGGGCCACGCGGGCTCCGGACAGCGGGATCACGTCGAACCAGTCGCCGCCCACACCGGCCTCGCCCGCGGCCGGCAGATAGCGGGAGGCGATCTCCAGCGCCGACTGCACGGGCAGCGTGTGGGGGAGGAGGCTGCGCTGCAGCGTCATGGTGCTGGTGTGCTCCCGGGCGGTCCGGCGGGCACGGTGGATGCCGCTGGCCGCCCTGGCCGTGAGCTCCTCGGCCAGCCGCAGGTCCTCCAGGTCGAAGGGTTCCCGGTTCTGGTGACGGCTGAAGACGGCCAGGCCCAGGGTGGCGACGCCGTCGCGCAGCGGCACCAGCATCATCGAATGGGTCCCGTACTCGCCGATCCAGCCGGCCGCGGGATCCTGTGCGACCCATCGGGCGACGGCCGGGTCGGCGGTCCCGTACACGGCGCCCCGCCCCGCGGCCAGACACTCCGCGGGGGGCGACAGCGCCGGGTAGACGGTCGTCTCCCCGACCGCGAACCGGCTCTCCCGGCTCGCGCCGAGGACCGACCGTACGGCGCTGCGGGTCATCGTGAGGGCACCCGTCCCGGGACTCCGGGCCGGGCCCTCACTGCGGAGGGAGGGTTCCAGCAGGTCGACGATCGCCAGGTCGGCGAGCCGGGGGACGGCCGCGTCGGCCAGGTCCTGCACGGTGTGGGCACTGTCCGGGCCGGTGCCGGTGCCGGTGCCGGTGCCGGTGCTCGCGCTGTCGGGGCCGGCACCCGTGCCGGTGCCCGGGCCGCTGCCGTTTCCGGTGCGGGCACCGGCGAGGGTCGGCGGGAGCGCCTGCCGCGGGGCCGTGTCTGCCGCGGCCTTGTCGTGCGCGGCCAGGTACACGGCCCGCACCCGGCCGTCCGGGCCCGGTACGGGGGCCAGTGAGGTGGCCCAGCCGTGCGCCGTGCCCGCGCCGGGCGGCCGGACGAAGCCCTCCACGGACTGCGGCTCGCCCGTCTCCAGCACCCGGCGCATCCCCCGCTCGGTCTCCTCGCTCACCGCGTCGGGGGCGATCTCCGACAGGCGCAGCCCGTGCATCTCGGCCTCGGTGAGGGAGAGCGCGCGGTGCATGCCCGCGTTCGACCGCACCAGCCGCAGGTCCTCGTCGAAGACCGCCAGGGCGCAGGGGGACCGGTCGAAGGCCCACTCGCCCAGGGGCCCGTCCCAGGAGGCCTCGGGCCCGGCCGTCACGGCGGACATCACGAACCACTCGGCGGCTCCGCCGGCGGCCGCCCTGCGGTGCGCGAGCAGTCCCGCCTCCAGCCGCCGGCCGTCCCGGTGGCGCAGCGGGACGGTGCCGCTCCACCGCTCCTGTCCGGGCGCGACCGGCCGCGCCGCAGGGTCCGCACCGGGCGCAGGGTCCGTACCGCCGGATCCGCCGGATCCGCCGGACCGGTCGGACCGGTCCGCGAGCAGTTCCGCGGCGGGCCGCCCCACGACCTCCGAGGGCGCGTAACCGAGCAGCCGGCGGGCCTCCTCGCTCCACCCGGTCACGATGCCCTGCTCGCTGACGGTGGCCGTGGCCGTGTACGCCGCCCCTGGCGAGGCGTGCGTGGTCCGGGCCTGCCGCTCACCGGGAGGGGTGGGAACTTGCTCCATCGCCGCTCATCTCGCCTTCGCTGGCCAGGGGCTCCACTGTCAAGCATCATCCGGCGCGGCAGGGAGCACCAACGCAGTGCCCGGGCGTCCCCGGAACGGGGGCCGCGGCCGCCAGCGGCGTACGGTGCGCCGCGTCGAGTACGGCGAGTGCCGCGCCGACGTGCTGGTCCAGGCGATGGTGGCGGTGTCGGTCATGGCTGCCTGCCTTCGGTCCCGGTGGCCCGTGGCTCCTGCCGTGTGCAGGACTGTTGCCTTCCACCGTGCCCGGAGGCGGCGCGAGGCCGTAGACCCGGCTTCTCGTTACTTGACAGGAGCTGCGCCGGTGGCTGCGGCCGCCCGCGCCGGGTGCGGAACGGGGGACGCGGCGTACGTTGGGAAGGGGAGACCGGATACCCCGTAGGGCTGCTGCAGGAAGGGCCGACCCATGGCGCACACGGCTGGTGCCCACGGCACGCACAAGGCGGCGCAGTTCCTGGAGAGCCCGTTCGTGGGGCTGTCCCCCTGGATCGTCTTCGCCCTCGTCGTGGGGCCGGGACGCTTCGAGTGGGCGGTGGGGCTGGCCCTGGCCATCTCCGTCTGCCTCGTCGTCGGCAGCCGGATGCTCCGTCCCGGCTCCTCCCTGAAGATCCTGGAACTCTCCGACGTCGTGTTCTTCTCGATCCTGACGGTGATCGGTGCCTTCGCGAGCGACGGCACGCGCCGCTGGCTGGAGACGTATGCGGGCGAGATCTCGAACATCGCCCTCTTCGTCATCGCCCTCGGCTCCATGCTGGCCCGGGTGCCGTTCACCCTCCAGTACGCCCGGGAGCAGGTCGACCGGAAGTTCTGGGACTCGCCGGTCTTCAAGCGGACCAACTACATGATCACCGGGGTCTGGGGGCTGGCTTTCCTGATCAACGCGATCGTGGGGGCGTACGGCGACCTCGTACTGCGCGACCCGGACAACATGTGGACCGGCTGGATCATCCAGATCCTCACGATCGTCGCGGCCCTGCGCTTCACCGAGAAGTATCCGGAGGTGGTGCGGGCCAGGGTCCGGGCCGAGACCGAGGGACAGGCCCCGACCGGCTCCTGACGCCGCGCAACGACCGGGGGCCGCCGCGGTTCCCCGCGACGGCCCCCGGTGCTGCGAGGTGCTGGATCAGCCGGTGAAGCCGGCCGTGATGGAGGTGAACTGCCAGTCGCTCTGGGCGATGCCGGAGCAGGTCTCCTGCAGGCCGCCGCCGGGGCAGCCGCGGTCGCGGTTCACCGACCAGAAGGCGAGCCGCGCGATGTGGTGGGAGTTGGCCCAGTTGCGGATGTCGGTCCAGTTCTGGACGGTCGTGGTCTCCCCGGTGTCGCTGATGCCGTTCATGCCGGAGATCCCGATGTGGGAGTACGCGGTCGCGTCGTCCCAGCCGTAGACGGACTTCAGCTTGGCCTTGAGGCCCTCGGTCGCGCTGACGGTGCTGGCGTACATGTCCGTCGAGGCGTTGCCGAAGTCGAAGGGCATGATCGTGAAGACGTCGATGCCGGCGTTCAGTGCCTTGGACTGCTCGATCAGGCGGTTGCCCCAGCTGGTCGGGCCGCTGGTGGAGGTGCCGAAGGTCAGGATGGTCTTCAGGCCGGGGTTGTTCTGCTTGACGATCTTGAGGGCGCCGAGGATGCGGTCCTGGACCACGGCGTTCTCGAACTCGTCGGTGTTCTCTATGTCCACGTCGATGGCCTTGAGGCCGTACGCGCTGATGACCTGCTGGTAGGCGCCGGCCAGGGCCTCGGCGCTGGAGCAGTTGGGGCCGAGCTTGTTGCCCTGCCAGCCGCCGATGGAGGGCACGATGTCGCCGCCCGCCGCACGGATCGAGGCGATGGTGCTCTGGTCCACGCCGCCGGTCAGCGGGCGCTGCCCGTCCCAGGAGGGGTTGCAGCCGCCGGAGGAGAGGATGAACGCCATGGTGAACCACTTGGTGCCGGTCGCGTTCATCACCGTGGTCGCGCTGGGCGGGTTGCCCCAGCCGAGGTAGAGGTACGGCGCGGCCTGCTTGAAGCCGGTCGGCGGGGTGGTCCCGGTGTCGGTGGTGACGTTGACGGTGTTCGAGGCGGCCGAGGTGTTCCCCGCGGCGTCGCGGGCGCGCACGGTGAACGCGTAGGCGGTGCTGGGGGTCAGGCCGGTGACGGTCGCGCTGGTGGTGCCCGAGGTGGCGACCTTCGTCCCGCCCTGGTAGACGTCGTAGCCGTTCACGCCGACGTTGTCGGTGGACGCGGTCCAGCTCAGGGACGCCGTGGTGGAGGTCTTGCCGGTGGAGGTGAGGCTGCCCGGCACGGTGGGCGCCTGGGTGTCCACCGTGCCGCCCGGGCCGTCCAGGGTGATGTCGTCGGCGTAGTAGGTGCCCTGTCCGTACCAGCCGTTGAGGTAGACCTCCGCGCTGGTCTGGGAGGCGCCGGTGGTGAAGGAGACGGACAGTTTGGTGTAGGCGGAAGCCGAGGGGGTCCACGTGGAGGCGCCGCCGGTGACGCCGAGGTAGACGTAGCTGCCGCGGACCCAGGCGGAGAGCGTGTAGCTGGTGTTGGGCTGGACGGCGACGGTCTGGACGCACTTGGCGTTGTCGCTCGCACTGGCCGCGCCGGCCAGGGCCTTGCTCCCGCCGTGCACGGGGGAGCCGACCACGGAGCCCAGCCCGCCGGAACAGGACCAGCCGGCCGTGCTGCCGGCCTCGAAGTCGCCGTTCGAGAGGATGTTGGCGCCGAAGGCCGCACCGGGAGAGGTCAGTACCGCGGCCGCGCCGAGCAGGGTCGCGCCGAGGGCGCAGGCCAGCCGGGTACGGGTTCGGTCGGGGGTACGCAAGGGAGTGCCTCCAGGGGGAGTGGGGGGACGGCGTGGAGCGCGAAGCGTGGGCGTGCGGCCCGCCGGGGACGTGTGGGGACGGGCGGCGGGGTCATGGACGGTGGGCCCTGTGGCCGGGCGGGCGTGGGGAGTTGACGACGTATCCGCTTCGTGGCCGGGAACCTAATCCTCCGGAAGGACCGCCGTCAACAGGTCTGGACCAACTGATAGATGGTTATCTCAATCGGAAGGTTTACTAACCTTGACGCTTGACAAGCCTCCCGCCCCTTCGGAAACATGTCGCGGTGCCAGCCTCCCGCCCCCACCACGTCGCCGTCCTCGTCCTCGAAGGGGCGAAACCCCTCGACGTCGGCATCCCCGCGCAGGTGTTCACGACCCGCGCGAGCATGCCCTACGAGGTCCGGGTCTGCGGCGCCGCGCCGGGACTCGTGACCGGCGGTGACGGCCTGTCGTACGCCGTCGCCCACGGCCTCGAAGCCCTCGGCTGGGCCGACACCGTCTTCGTCCCCGGCTACCGGTTCCCCGACCGCGAGGACCCCCCGCGGGCCGTCGTCGACGCACTCGTCGCCGCCCACGCACGGGGCGCCCGGCTCGCGGCCATCTCCACGGGAGCCTTCGCGCTCGCCGCCACGGGCCTGCTCGACGGCAGGCGCGCCACCACGCACTGGCACTACGCCCGGGCCCTCGCGGCGAAGTGGCCGCTGGTCCGGGTCGACGAGAACGTCCTGTTCGTCGACGAGGGCTCCGTGCTGACCTCCGCCGGAGCCGCCTCGGGCATCGACCTGTGCCTGCACATCCTGCGCAGCGACCTCGGCGTGGCGGCGTCGAACCACACGGCCCGGCGGCTGGTCGCCGCCCCCTACCGCAGCGGCGGCCAGGCGCAGTACGTCCCGCGCAGCGTGCCCGAGCCGCTCGGACCGCGGTTCGCCGCCACCCGCGAGTGGGCCCTGCACCGGCTCGGCGAACCCCTCACCCTGGAGGCGCTCGCCCGGCACGCGGCGGTGTCCCCGCGCACGTTCTCGCGGCGGTTCGCCGAGGACACCGGATACACCCCGATGCAGTGGGTCATGCGCGCCCGCATCGACGTGGCCCGCGAACTCCTCGAACTCTCGGAGCGGAGCGTGGAGCAGATCGCCGCGGACGTGGGCCTGGGCACCGGAGCCAACCTCCGACTCCACTTCCAGCACATCCTGCAGACCACACCGAGCGACTACCGCCGCACCTTCGCCCGGGGCGAGTGACCGACGGCCGGCCGGGGCTGTGCGTCCCGTGCCCCGACGTCCCCACGCGGTGCAGCCGCGGTCAGGGATCCGTACGCGCCTCAAGAGCCGCCCGGAGTTCCGCGAAGCGCCGGTCCTGGGGGGTTCCCGCGGCCCGCGGGCTCAGCGCGTAGGCCGTGGTCCTGAAGCCGTCCGCGTGATGGAACTCCGCGCCCCAGGAGCCCAGCCGCACCGCGGCCACCTCGTCCAGCCCCAGGCGGTGGGTCCCCCACGGATTGACCGCCACGATCCCGTCCGGGCCGACCTCGAGGCGGACCCTGAAAACCCCCCACCAGAAGAACAGTGCGGAGCCGACGGCCAGTGCCGTCCACCAGCCGGCCGTCCGCGCCGTCCCCGCCGCCGGGGAGGCGAGCCACCCCGCCCAGTAGACGAGGGCCTTGACTCCCGCGGCAGCCGGGGTCACACAGCCCGCCACGCGAGCCCACCCGCCCAGCCGCCACACCGACACGCCAGCACCGCCCCGGTCGTCCATGCGCACAGGATGAGCCACCCGGCCCGACGGTGACCACCCCCGCGGCCCCCCGGCCGCCGTGTGGCGCGATCCTTGCGGACCGTGGCGATCGCGCCGCTGTCGCGGGCGCTCCCGACCGGCGAACCTGGTGGAGCACCCCAGGGACAGGGACAAGGGAGACACCATGACTCGCATCGCCATCAACGGATTCGGCCGCATCGGACGCAACGTGCTCCGCGCGCTGCTCGAACGGGACAGCAAGCTCGAGATCGTCGCGGTCAACGACCTCACCGAGCCCGCCACCCTCGCGCGGCTGCTCGCCTACGACACCACCTCCGGCCGCCTCGGCCGCCCGGTGAGCGTGGACGGGGACGTCCTGGTGGTCGACGGCCGCCGCATCAAGGTGCTGGCCGAGCGCGAGCCGGCGCAGCTGCCCTGGGCCGAGCTCGGTGTGGACATCGTGCTGGAGGCGACCGGCCGCTTCGCCACGGCCAAGGCGGCCCGCGCGCACATCGACGCCGGGGCCAAGAGGGTCCTCGTCAGCGCACCGGCGGACGGGGCCGACATCACGCTCGCGTTCGGCGTGAACAGCGACTCCTACGACCCGGCCCTGCACACGATCGTCTCCAACGCCTCCTGCACGACCAACGCGCTCGCGCCGCTGGCCGCCGTACTGGACGAACTCGCGGGCATCGAGCACGGGTTCATGACCACCGTGCACGCCTACACGCAGGAGCAGAACCTCCAGGACGGTCCGCACCGCGACCCCCGGCGCGCCCGCGCCGCCGCCGTGAACATCGTGCCGACCACCACGGGCGCCGCCAAGGCCATCGGCCTGGTCCTGCCCAACCTCGACGGCAAGCTCTCCGGCGACTCGATCCGCGTCCCGGTCCCGGTGGGATCCATCGTCGAGCTGAACACCACCGTCGCCCGCGACGTGACCCGCGAGGACGTCCTGGCCGCCTACCGCGCCGCCGCCGAAGGCCCGCTCGCCGGCGTGCTGGAGTACTCGGAGGACGCCCTCGTGTCCTCCGACATCACCGGCAACCCCGCCTCCTCGATCTTCGACTCGGAGCTCACCCGCGTCGAGGGCCGCCACATCAAGGTCGTCGCCTGGTACGACAACGAGTGGGGCTTCTCGAACCGCGTCATCGACACGCTCGAACTCCTCGCGAGCCGCTGAGGCCGGGTCCCGCACCAGGGCGCGGGGGGGGGGGGGGGTTGGGGGTGGGGGGGGGCCCCTTTTTTCCTCCCTTCCCTGCCCAGCGGCAAAACTTCGACAACAAAACCCC
>NZ_JBVJMS010000014.1:0-58348 GCF_055584085.1 Streptomyces sp. NPDC104226 | reverse complement strand
AAGCTTCGAAACTCCTCAGAAGAAGGGGGACCCCGGCCCACCCACAGAAACAGCCCCCCCCCCCCCCCCCCCCCCCCCCCCCCGCCGCCTTGTACCGTCCCTTCCCGGCCAAGCGCAAGGCTTGAACCAGAAAATCCTCGATGTCGCACTAGACTGGCGGGCTGTTTGGCGCTGGACCGGAACAACCTGGGCAGACCCGGGCTCCGCCCGGCGACCCGGAGGCTTCCGGGAACACGACGCGAGGGCCGATGGCAGCCACACCAGAGCACGGTGAAGTCACTCTGCTCGACGACGGGACCGGGCTCGGCGAAGGGCCCGGGGCCGACGCCGGGTACGCCGCGTACGCCGGGGAACAGCCCGAGGATTCCGGCAAATCGGCCCGGTTCTCGGCCGGGCCCGCCGCCCCGGCGCGCACCCTGGTCGACGTCTTCGAGGCCTCCGTACGGGCCCACCCCGACGAGCTCGCCCTGGACGACGGCACCACCCGCCTGACCTACCGGGCGCTCGCCGCCGAGGTGGAGCGCCGCCGCCGGGCCCTCGCGGCCGCCGGAGTGGGGCTCGGCGACCGGGTCGGCGTACGCGTGCCGTCCGGGACCAACGAGCTGTACGCGGGCATCCTGGCCGTCCTCGCGGCCGGCGCCGCCTACGTGCCCGTGGACGCCGAGGACCCGGACGAGCGGGCCGACCTGGTCTTCGGCGAGGCCGGAGTACGGGCCGTACTGGGCGCCGACCAGCGCATCGAGGTCGCAGCGCCGGGCAAGGGCGCCGCTCCCTCCCCGGGGCATGCCGCCCGCCCCGGCCCCGAACACGACGCGTGGATCATCTTCACCTCCGGCTCCACGGGCAAGCCCAAGGGCGTGGCCGTCAGCCACCGCAGCGCCGCAGCCTTCGTGGACGCCGAGGCCGCGCTGTTCCTCACCGAGGAGCCGATCGGCCCCGGCGACCGGGTCATGGCCGGACTGTCCGTGGCCTTCGACGCCTCCTGCGAGGAGATGTGGCTCGCCTGGCGCTACGGCGCCTGCCTCGTGCCCGTCCCGCGCTCCCAGGTCCGCAGCGGCGCCGACCTCGGCCCCTGGCTGGCCGAGCAGGAGATCACCGTGGTCTCCACGGTGCCGACCCTGGCCGCGCTGTGGGAGCCCGAGACCCTCAACGAGGTACGGCTGCTGATCTTCGGCGGCGAGGCCTGCCCGCCCGAGCTCACCCAGCGCCTGGTCACCGAGGGCCGCGAGGTCTGGAACACCTACGGCCCCACCGAGGCCACCGTCGTCGCCTGCGCCTCCCTCCTCACCGGTGAGGAGCCGATCCGGATCGGCCTCCCGCTGAACGGCTGGGAACTGGCCGTCGTCGACGAATCCGGCGAACCGGTGCCCATGGGCGGCAGCGGCCAGCTCGTCATCGGCGGCGTCGGGCTGGCCCGCTACCTCGACCCCGAGAAGGACGCGGAGAAGTACGCCCCGCTGGAATCGCTCGGCTGGGAGCGCGCCTACCGCAGCGGCGACCTCGTCCGCGCGGAACCCGAAGGGCTGGTCTTCCTCGGCCGCGGAGACGAGCAGATCAAGCTCGGCGGCCGCCGCATCGAGCTCGGCGAGGTGGACGCCGCGCTCCAGGCCCTGCCCGGAGTCGCCGGCGCGGCCGCCGCCGTCCGCACCGCGCGCAGCGGCAACCAGCTCCTCGTCGGCTACCTGGTCACCCAGGACGGCTGGGACCACGCGGCGGCCGTGACCCGGCTGCGCGCCGAGCTGCCCGCAGCCCTCGTACCGCTGCTCGCACCCGTGGAGGAACTGCCCACCCGCACCTCCGGCAAGGTGGACCGGGCCGCACTGCCCTGGCCGCTCCCGGAACTGGAGACCGGCGGTCCCACCGAGCAGCTCTACGGGACCGAGGCCTGGCTCGCCGAGCAGTGGAGCGAGACCCTGGGCGTGGCCGTCACCGGCGCCGCCGACGACTTCTTCGCGATCGGCGGCAACAGCCTCGCCGCCGCCCAGCTCACCACCCGGCTGCGCACCCGCTACCCGAGCGCGGCCGTCCTCGACATCTACCAGCAGCCGACCCTGCGCAAGCTGGCCCGGCACCTGGAGAAGTCCGCCCAGGACGACGGGGCGGTGCGGACCATCGCACCCGTGCCGCTGCGGACCAAGGTCGTCCAGTCCCTGCTGCTGATCCCGCTGTTCACCCTGATCGGCCTGCGCTGGACGGTGGCGCTGCTCGCCCTGGGCAACGTACTGCACTGGTTCGGGGCCTACCCGTGGGCGCCGGCCGCCTCCTGGTGGCTCGTCGCCGCCGGCGCCGCCCTGCTCTTCAGCCCGCCCGGCCGCCTCGCGATCGCGGCCGGCGGCGCCCGGCTGCTGCTGCGCGGGGTGACGGCGGGGCGCCATCCGCGCGGCGGAAACGTTCATCTGCGGCTGTGGACGGCCGAGCGGCTCGCCGAGTACTCCGGCGCGACCTCGCTCACCGGCTCCTGGCTGGAGCGCTACGCACGGGCCCTGGGCGCCAAGATCGGCCCCGAGGTGGACCTGCACTCGCTGCCGCCCGTCACGGGCATGCTCAAACTAGGCCGCGGCTGCGCCGTGGAGTCCGAGGTGGACCTCTCCGGCCACTGGCTGGACGGGGACCGGCTGGAGATCGGCGCCGTCAAGGTCGGCGCGGGCGCCGTCGTCGGCACCCGCAGCATCCTCTTCCCCGGCGCCAAGGTCGGAAAGCGGGCCGAGGTGGCCCCCGGCTCCGCCGTCGTCGGGCAGATCCCGACCGGCCAGCGCTGGGCCGGAGCCCCCGCCGGCAAGCTCGGCAAGGCCAAGCGGAACTGGCCCAAGGAGCGCCCGCCGCGCGGTCTGTTCTGGCGCGCCGCCTACGGGACGGCCGGCTTCTGCCTCACCGCCCTGCCCGTGGTCGCCGCCCTGCCCGCCCTCCTCGTGGCCGGCCGGTTCGTGCCCGCCGACGCCGGACTCGGCCGGGCCCTGGCCGGAGCGCTGCTCGCCGTGGTGCCGGGGGCGCTCGCCTTCGGATTCGCGTACGCCGCTCTGCTGCTGGTCTCCGTACGCCTCCTCAGCCTCGGGCTGCGCACGGGAACCCATCCGACGCACAGCAGGATCGGCTGGCAGGCCTGGACGGTCACCCAGCTGATGGACCTCTCCCGGGAAACCCTCTTCCCCCTGTACGCCGGGCTGATCACACCGGTGTGGCTGAGGCTGCTCGGCATGAAGATCGGCCGGGGCGCCGAGGTGTCCACGGTGCTCGCCCTGCCGAGCCTCACCACCGTCGGCGAGGGCGCGTTCCTCGCCGACGACACCCTGACCGCCCCCTACGAGCTGGGCGGCGGCTGGCTGCGCATCGGCCACTCCGAGATCGGCCGCCGGGCCTTCCTCGGCAACTCCGGCATGACCGCGCCGGGCCGTTCCGTGCCGGACGACGGGCTGGTCGGCGTCCTGTCCGCCACGCCGAAGAAGGCCAAGAAGGGCAGCTCCTACCTCGGCCTGCCGCCGGTACGGCTGCCGCGCTCCGCCGCCGACGCCGACCAGAGCCGGACCTACGACCCGCCCGCACGGCTGCTGTGGGCGCGCGGGCTGGTGGAGCTGTGCCGGCTCGTCCCGGTGTTCTCCTCGGCCGCGCTCGGCGTCCTGACCGTGGCGGCGTTCTGCGCGCTGGCCGGTGCGGACGGACCCGGCCCGTGGGGGACCGCGCTGCTGTCCGGGGCGCTCCTGCTCGCCGCCGGGGTGGCCGCGTGCGTGGTCGCCGCGGCCGCGAAGTGGCTGCTGGTGGGCCGCCACCGGGTGGGGGAGCACCCGCTGTGGAGCGGCTTCGTGTGGCGCAACGAGCTGGCCGACACCTTCGTCGAGGTCCTGGCCGTGCCGTGGCTGGTCGGTTCGGTGCCCGGGACGCCGCTGCTGTCCCTGTGGCTGCGCGGACTCGGCGCCCGGATCGGCCGGGGCGTGTGGTGCGAGAGCTACTGGCTGCCCGAGACCGACCTGGTCGTCCTCGGCGACGCGGTCAGCGTGAACCGCGGCTGCGTGTTGCAGACGCACCTCTTCCACGACCGGATCTTGAGGACGGATACTGTGGTCCTGCGTGAGGGCGCCACCCTGGGCCCGGGCGGAATCGTCCTGCCCGGGAGCACGGTCGGGGCCCGCAGCACACTGGGTCCCGCCTCCCTCGTGATGGCCGGGGAATCCGTTCCCGCCGACACCCGCTGGCTGGGCAACCCGATCGAGGCGTGGCGGCCCTGACGGGCGGGTCCGACAGGACGGGCCCGGCACCACCAGCACGTCGTACGAGCACAACGCAGGGAGCGGAAGCGGCAGTGAACGGCCAGAAGACAGCGGCGTCGGACCCGTACTTTCCGGCCAACGGCGACCCCCGTTACCGCGTGCACCGGTACGAACTCGCTCTGGAGTACCGTCCCGGCCCCAACCGGCTCGCCGGGACGGCCCGGCTCAGCGCGATCGCCGGGCGGGCGCCGCTCACCGAGTTCCACCTCAACCTGGCCGATTTCAAAATAGGCCGAGTCCTGGTGAACGGCCGCGCGCCGCACTACAGCCACCGCGGCGGCAAGCTCCGCGTCCGTCCGCCCAAGCCGCTGCCCGCCGGCGCCGCCTTCACGGTGGACGTGCACTGGTCGGGCAATCCCACCCCGGTGCGCAGCCCCTGGGGCGGGCTCGGCTGGGAGGAGCTGACCGACGGCGCGCTGGTGGCCAGCCAGCCGGTCGGCGCGCCGTCCTGGTACCCCTGCAACGACCGGCCCGCGGACAAGGCCTCGTACCAGATCTCGGTCAACACGCCCTCCGCCTACACCGTCGTCGCCGGCGGACGGCTGCTCACGCGGACGACCCGCGCCTCCACGACCACGTGGGTGTACGAGCAGCCGGCGCCGACGTCCACGTACCTGGTCGGCCTGTCGATCGGCATGTACCAGACGGTGCTGCTCGGCGACCCCGGGCTCGGCGGGGTCCCGCAGAGCGCCCACGTACCGGCGCACCTGCTGCCCCGGTTCTCCCGCGACTTCGCGCGGCAGCCCGCCATGATGCAGCTGTTCGAGGAGCTGTTCGGCCCCTACCCCTTCGGGGAGTACGCCGTGGTCGTCGCCGACGAGGAGCTGGACGTGCCGGTGGAGGCGCAGGGGCTCTCCCTGTTCGGCGCCAACCACGTGGACGGCGTACGGGGCTCCGAGCGGCTCATCGCCCACGAGCTCGCGCACCAGTGGTTCGGCAACAGCGTGACCATCGCCGACTGGCGGCACATCTGGCTCAACGAGGGCTTCGCGAAGTACGCGGAATGGCTCTGGTCGGAGCGCTCCGGCGGCCGCTCCGCGCACGAACTGGCGGCCGCCGCACACCGCTTGCTGTCCGGGCAGCCGCAGGACCTGCTGCTGGCCGACCCGGGACGTAAGCTGATGTTCGACGACCGCCTCTACCAGCGCGGCGGCCTGGCCGTGCACGCGATCCGCTGCGCGCTCGGCGACGGCCCGTTCTTCCGCATGCTGCGGGAGTGGGCCACCGTGAACCGCCACGGCGTGGTCACCACGGCCGGGTTCACCGCACACGTGGCGCGTTTCGCGACCGCCCCGCTGGAGGACCTGCTCGCATCCTGGCTCTCCACCCCGGCCCTTCCCCCGCTGCCCGCGCCTGCCGGGGCTGTCTAGGCCGGCCCGGTGGGGGTCACGGGCACGTGACGCCGGCCGAGGCTGCGACGAGGGTCTCGTCGATCTTCTGGATCTGGGGCTTCAGCTGGGTCAGGGCCTGCGATCCGGTGGTGTCGCCGGGGAGGTTCCCGAAGCCGGACTTGAGATCGCCGACGGCGGATCCCACGGCCGACTTCTTCGCGGCATCCAGGTCCTCGAGGGAGGAGGAGACCTTGTCCCAGTCCGTCTGGACGGCGTCGACGGCGTCCTTGATCTGGTCCTTCGTCGCGGAAGCCGGGTCCAGCGCCGCCAGCTTGGCCTGATCCCCCTTGAGGGTGGAGAGGCCGGTGCAGAGCTCCGAGGCGGCATGGGTCGCCTGCGCCTTGGGGCTGGGGTCGTCCGAGGAGCACGAGGTGAGGAACAGGACCGCGGTGGCGCCCAGGGCTGCGGTGATCGGGAGACGCTTCATGGAAATCCTTACCAGTTCGGAATTCTGTGGCCCGGGGCCGGGGGAGGGGCCCCGGTCGCGGGCCACGGTGTCGGTTCGGGCGACGGACCCTCAGGCCGCGAAGACCTCGCGGAGCTGCTGCTCCTGCGCGCCGGAGAGGTTGGAGCGGACCAGCTGTGCCTGACCGCCGGGGAAGGCGCCGCGCACGCGCTCGACCACGGCGTCGGAGGAGAGCAGGAACAGCGCGGAAGTCCCGGGCTTCACCTCGGACTTCACCTCTTCGATGAACTGGTCGTCGATGCCGACGTCGGACAGCGATCCGCCGATGGCCCCGGCCGCCGCACCCACGGCGGCGCCGAGCAGCGGAACGAAGAAGAGGAGCCCGAAGAGCATCCCCCAGAAGGTGCCGGAGAGCGCGCCGGCTCCCGTGAGGCTGTTCAGCTGCTGGGTCTTGGGCTTCTTGGCATCTGTGCGCCAGGTGACGACCGCGGCGTCGTGCACCTGTATCAGCTGTTCCTTCTGCAGGGCGAGCAGGGCGGACTCCGCCTGCTGCGCGCCCTCGGGCGTGGGGAACTTCCAGACGGTGAGGGTGGTGGATGCCACGTAACACTCCAGTTCATGGGCGGTGTTGCCGGCATCCAGTACAACCCACAATCGGACAATTGACCACAATTAGTTCTTTCGTGACCTTTGGTCATCTGTCGGGCCGTCAGCGTCATTCGCCCGTTCGGCGGTACCCGACCGCCCGAGGCCCGTCGTGTCTCATGTCACCGTCCGGCATGTGGAAAGCCGTGCCCACCGGGCGGCCGCCCGCCCTACTGTGGACCTCGCAGCTGGTTCGCCCCCGTCCGCCAGGCGGGACGCGTCGTAAGAGGGAACCCGGTGGGAATCCGGGACTGCCCCGCAGCGGTGAGCGGGAACGACCGCCGTCATACGCACTGGGACCGGAACCGGTCCTGGGAAGCGACGGCCAGTAGGAGCCCGCCGGGAGACCGGCAGGCGAGCCCGCGAGTCCGAAGACCTGCCCGTTGCCCGTGCGCGATCGACCGCGCACGGCTTCCCGGTGACCTCGTGGGCGGGTCGGCGTGCACCTCAGGCGGATCCTCCCGTCGCGTACCCGGCCGTACGCGACCCCGGCGGTCCGCCCGCTGCGGCACCCTTCGCCTCCGCGACCCGTCACCGGGTTCATGGAGACACGCTCGCGAAGGAGAGTTCCGTGACCACCGAGTCCGCAGCCGCGCCCGTACGGGCCACCGTCTACGGCTACCCCCGCCAGGGACAGAACCGGGAACTGAAGAAGGCCGTCGAGGGCTACTGGAAGGGCCGCGTCACCGCCGAAGCCCTCCGCGCCACGGCCCGCGACCTGCGCCGCACCAACTGGGCCCAGCTCGCCGGGGCCGGCATCACCGAGGTTCCGACCGGCGACTTCTCGTACTACGACCACGTCCTGGACACCACGGTCATGGTCGGCGCCATCCCCGACCGCCACCGGTCCGCCGTCGCGGCGGACGCCCTGGACGGATACTTCGCGATGGCCCGCGGCACCCAGGACGTGGCCCCGCTGGAGATGACCAAGTGGTTCGACACCAACTACCACTACCTGGTCCCCGAACTCGGGCCCGACACCGTCTTCACCGCCGAACCCGCCCGGCAGGTAGCCGAGTTGAAGGAAGCCCTGGCCCTCGGCCACACGGCCCGCCCGGTCCTCGTCGGACCGGTGACCTACCTCCTCCTCGCCAAGCCCGCACCCGGAGTCTCCGCCGGCTTCGAGCCGCTCACCCTGCTCGACCGGCTGCTCCCCGTCTACGCCCAGGTCCTCGCGGAGCTGCGCGCGGCGGGCGCCGCATGGGTCCAGCTCGACGAACCGGCCCTGGTCCAGGACCGCACACCGGCCGAACTGAACGCGGCGGCCCGCGCCTACCGCGAGCTCGGCCGCCTCACCGAACGCCCCAAGCTGCTCGTCGCCTCCTACTTCGACCGGCTCGGCGACGCCCTGCCCGTCCTGGCCAAGGCGCCCGTGGACGGACTCGCCCTCGACTTCACCGACCGGGCCGCAGCCAACCTCGACGACCTGGCCGCCGTCGGCGGAATCCCCGGCAAGCGCCTGGTCGCGGGCGTGGTCAACGGCCGCAACATCTGGATCAACGACCACCAGAAGTCGCTGACCACCCTCGGCACCCTGCTCGGCCTCGCCGACCGGGTCGACGTGGCCGCCTCCTGCTCCCTGCTGCACGTCCCGATCGACGCCGACGCCGAGCGGGACACCGACCCGCAGATCCGGCGCTGGCTCGCCTTCGCCCGCCAGAAGGCCACCGAGATCAGCACGCTGGCCCGCGGACTGGCCGGGGGCACCGACGCGATCGCCGCCGAACTCGCCGCGAACCGGGCCGACCTGGCCTCCCGTACTGCCTCCCGGATCACCCACGACCCCGCCGTACGTGCCCGCACCGCGGCGATCACCGAGGCCGACGGCCGCCGCGCCCAGCCCTACGCCGAACGCGCCGCCGCCCAGCGCGCCCACCTCGGCCTGCCGCTGCTCCCCACCACCACCATCGGCTCCTTCCCGCAGACCACGGAACTGCGCACCGCCCGCGCCGACCTGCGCGCCGGACGCATCGACACGGCGGCCTACGAGGAGCGCATCCGGGCCGAGATCCGCGAGGTCGTCTCCTTCCAGGAGAAGGCGGGCCTCGACGTGCTCGTGCACGGCGAGCCCGAACGCAACGACATGGTGCAGTACTTCGCGGAACAGCTCACCGGATACCTCGCCACCCAGCACGGCTGGGTCCAGTCCTACGGCACCCGCTACGTCCGCCCGCCGGTCCTCGCCGGGGACGTCTCCCGCCCCGACCCGATGACCGTCCGCTGGACCACGTACGCCCAGGCGCAGACGGCCAAGCCGGTCAAGGGCATGCTCACCGGCCCGGTCACCATGCTCGCCTGGTCCTTCGTACGCGACGACCAGCCCCTCGGCGAGACCGCGCGCCAGGTCGGACTCGCCCTGCGCGACGAGGTCGGCGACCTGGAAGCGGCCGGTACGGCGGTCATCCAGGTCGACGAGCCCGCCCTGCGCGAAACGCTGCCGCTGCGGGCCGCCGACCACGCCGACTACCTGGCGTGGGCCACGGAATCCTTCCGCCTCACCACCAGCGGCGTCCGGCCGGACACCCAGATCCACACCCACATGTGCTACGCGGAGTTCGGGGACATCGTCGAGGCCATCGAGCACCTCGACGCCGATGTCATCAGCCTGGAGGCGGCCCGCTCCCACATGCAGGTCGCCGACGAGCTCGCCGGCGTGGGCTACCCGCGCGAGGTCGGCCCCGGAGTCTGGGACATCCATTCCCCGCGCGTCCCCTCGGCCGGTGAAGCGGCGGCCCTGCTGCGCAGGGGACTCGGGGCGATCCCCGTCGAACGCCTCTGGGTCAATCCCGACTGCGGGCTGAAGACCCGCGGCTGGTCCGAGACGAGGGAGTCGCTGGAGCACCTCGTCGAGGCCGCCCGCCGCGTGCGTGCGGAGCTCCGGCCGAACGCCTGATCCCCGAAGTCCGGCCGGTGTACGGGACGCCCGTGCGCCGGCCGTCCTTCGTCAGGCCGGCCAGGTGAGCGGGTACCGCTCGCGCCCGGCCCGGTCGACCCACCGGAGCCGGTCCCGTACGGGACCCCGCCGGCTCTCCGGCGCCCGCTCCGCAAGCCCGGCCAGCAGGTCGTGCATCCTGCGCAGCGCCATCGGGGAGCCCGTGGCGGCATGGAGGACCTCGTCGAGGGCCGTCCGCAGGTACCGCTCCCAGTCGGGCACGGGGACCGTCACCCTCAACCGGCCGCTCCCGTCGGTGAAGTGACCGATGTTCAGCTCGCGTCCGGCGAGGCGGCTCAGCAGGTCCTCGATGCGGTCCAGGCTCTCCACCGCCGTGGCCGGGTCGTTCACGGCCGGGGAGAGGGCGCGCAGCGCGATGTCGGCGAGGAGCCGGAAGGGCAGGTCGGGATCCTGGGCGAAGGTGCGCTCGACCCCGGTCTCCAGAGCGCCGCGCAGAACCGCCTCGGGTACGCCGCCGCCGGTCACCTCGGCCAGCGCCATGCCCCGCGACACGGTCGTTCCCGGGGGGACGAGGAAGGCGATGGAGCAGTCGCGCTCCCTGGCCGCGCCGACCAGGGAGCGTACGTCGATCTGCTGGATCACCGCCGCCGGTCCGGACCACAGGACGGTGGTGGTCCCGGCCGCCGGGGGCGGCGGGGCCGTGTCCGGGCCGCCCGTCGCGGCGGCCGGGACGTACGGCCGTAGGTACAGGTCGTCGAAGAGCCGGTGCGCCCGCGTGGCGATCGCGGTCAGGGAGTGGCCGAGCTGGATCGACTGGAACGCTCCCGTCTGCAGGGACCGCATGAGCGCGAGCGCGACCAGGGTGAGCACCATGGCCGTGCCCGGGACGAGGGTCGAGACGGTCGCCCTGCGGGCACCGACGGCCAGCCCGGCGGTGATGCTGAAGACGAACACGCCGACGGTGAAGGCGAACGCACGCCACACGATCGGGTCGTCCCGGAAGAGACCGAGGCGCGGAGTGAAGGTGGTGGCGGAGAACTGGATGACGAGGAACAGCATCGAGTAGATGATGCTCACCAGGCTGATGACACCGAATCCGAGGGTGAACAGCAGCGTCACCACGGGGCCCGCGTCCACCTGAGGACCCACGGAGAGCCTGGGGACCAGCACCCCCAGCGCCAGCCCGCCGCCCGCGCAGACGAGCTGGGCCAGATCCCTGCGCATCGCCCGCCGGGGGCGGTGGAATGCCGACCTCCGCCCGCGTCGCCCGGCGCGGTCCCGCAGACGCCCGGTGTCGTCAGCCGAGCCGGACATCCAGCCACCTCCAGGTCCCCGTGAACCCACCCCTCAAATGAGGATGCAACCACGGGAGCCGTGCGAGAGGGCGATGAAATGCCGGGTATGTGTTCTTTCGGGAAGTCGGCCCGCGTGCGCCCGGCGCCTCGTACACCTCGTGGGGGATGTTCATGGTGGCCAAGGACGCCGAGGCGATGGCCGTGGTCCACACGGTCGGGGGCGGGTTCATCACCCGGCCAGGCGGGTCGTCTCCTGGCCGGTCGACGGCGGTCTCGCCGCGGGGTCGAAGAACATGGCGGACGTGGGCGACACGGTCGCCGTGCGGTGGGGTTCCGGCAAGGACAAGGGCGGGGTCCTCCGACTGCCCGCGACGCTGAAGGCCGTACGCAAGGGCCGACCCGCCGACCTCGCCGGCGCGAGCGCCGACATCAAGCTCGACGACGAGCCGCGGCGCCGCACCCCGTGACGCAATGCACCGTCCACCTGGCTGCCGAAGGCGACACCCCGGCCGCAGTCGGCTTCAAGAACGCCGACGAACGCGGCCTCACCGGCTGGCGCACACCCGCCCTCTGACTGCCGCTGCTCAGGGCGGCCCCTGTGGCCGGTCCAGCGGCCTGTCGATACCGGACGGGCACCGGACCCGGCCACCGGGGCGGGGTCGTCCTCAGAGGAGCCGGTGGAGTCGGGAGGGATGTCAGCGGTGGCCGAGCACGTTGACCACTCGGCCGCTGGGGTCGCGGACGAAGAACCGCCGCACTCCCCATTCCTCGTCCTGCAAGGGGTGGATGATCTCCGCACCGCTGTCCCGCATGACCACGTAGGCCGCGTCCACGTCGTCCACTTCGACGCTCATGTCAGGGGCGACCGGAGCGGTCTTGTCACTGCTCATGAAGCTGACCTGTGCCGCCGGACTGGACGGGGAGGCGAGCGTCATGATCCAGCCGTGGTTCATGACCTCCTCGAAGCCCAACAGGCCGTAGAACTCCCGGCTCTCCTGCGTAGCCTCCGACTGGATGTTGGGCACCACACGGCGTACGGCCATCGACGACTCCAGGTGAGTGGGCATGGAAGTGGTCCGAGACTCTCATGGAGAGCTACGCGCTCCTACGGCAACGACCGTACCCACACCCGGCTGCGGGACCTGGCCACCCAAACCGTTCGAGCACCGTCCGCACCGACGGCAGCCTCCCCACACGCCCTACACAGATCGGGCATGCTCAAGGTTCGCCTTCACCACTGCACTCAGCGGATGGCCCGGGCTCAGCACCCGCTCGGTCACCGAGCAGCTCGTCCGCTGAGCCGCCGTGGACCCCACACCCATCGGTGCGGGGCCCTGGCGGTCACGCTCCGCGCAGCGCGGAGCGGCCGGCGAAGCGGGCTGCGGAGCCCAGCTCCTCCTCGATCCGGATCAGCTGGTTGTACTTGGCCGTCCGGTCGGAACGGGAGAGCGAGCCGGTCTTGATCTGACCGCAGCCGGAAGCCACCGCCAGGTCCGCGATGGTGGTGTCCTCCGTCTCGCCCGAGCGGTGCGACATGACGGCCGTCCAGCCCGCCTCGTGGGCGGTGGCGACTGCGGCCATCGCCTCGGTCAGGGTGCCGATCTGGTTGACCTTGATCAGGATCGAGTTGCCCGCGCCGGTGCGGATGCCCTCGCGCAGCAGGGACTCGCTGGTGCAGAAGAGGTCGTCACCGGTGAGCTGGCAGCGGTCGCCGACGCGGGCGGTCAGCTCGCGCCAGCCGCCCCAGTCGTTCTCCGCCATCGGGTCCTCGATGGAGAGGATCGGGTAGGAGTCGATGAGCTTGACCAGGTAGTCGACGTTCTCCGACGGGGTGCGGCGCACTCCCTCGCCCGCGTAGTCGTAGACCCCGTCGCGGAAGAACTCGGAGGACGCCGGGTCCATGATCAGGCCGATGTCGGTGCCGGGACGGTAGCCGGTGCGCTCGATGGCGGCCATCACGAAGTCGAGGGCCTCCTCGGCGGTGCGCAGCGCGGGTGCGAAGCCGCCCTCGTCGCCGACGCCGGTGGAGTGGCCGGCGGCCAGGAGGTCGCGGCGCAGGGTGTGGAAGACCTCGCTGCCCATGCGGACGGCTTCGGCGAAGGTGTCGGCGCCCACGGGCGCGATCATGAACTCCTGGAAGTCCAGCGGATTGTCGGCGTGGGCACCGCCGTTGACGATGTTCATCATCGGCAGCGGCAGGAGGTGGGCGTCGGCGCCCCCGAGGTAGCGGTACAGGGGCAGGCGGTGGGCCGCCGCTGCGGCCTTGGCGGCGGCGAGGGAGACGCCGAGGATCGCGTTGGCGCCGAGCCGCGACTTCGTGGCGGTCCCGTCGAGGGCGATCAGGGCGGCGTCGAGGCCGGCCTGGTCGGCCGCGTCCCGGCCGCGCACGGACGCGGCGATCTCCCCGTTGGCGTGGGCCACGGCCTGGTCGACGCCCTTGCCGTGCCAGCGCGTCGCGTCCCCGTCGCGCAGTTCCACGGCCTCCCGGGCACCGGTCGAGGCGCCCGAGGGGACGGCCGCGCGCCCCAGGGATCCGTCCGCCAGGACGACGTCGACCTCGACCGTGGGGTTGCCCCGGCTGTCGATGATCCGGCGGGCCGTGACGGTCTGGATGGTGGTATCGGTGGTTCCGGTGCTTTCGGTGGTTTCAACTACCTGTGCGGACATGGGTGGTTCCTCCCCGTTTTCACGTGCCGTGGCCCCGGCTGCGACAGCGCTGGCGCTGAGCCCGGCGAACCAAACCCTACAGCAATGCTGTTCAGTTTGGCTGAACAGCATTGCTGTACTGGTCACTCGCGCACCGACGCTGACCAGCGCGGTAGGGTGCCTCATGTCCACCTCGGAAGCCGCCGCCATCGCCGCAGAACTGCGTACCGCCATGGGCAAGCTCACCCGGCGCGTCAAACACGAGGACCGCATCCCGCTGGGTCAGGTCGCCGTGCTCGGCGTGCTGGACCGCGAGGGCGCGATGACCACCAGCGACCTCGCCGCCGATCAGCGCGTGCGCCCTCAGTCGATGGCCCGGGCGGTGGGACTCCTCATGGAGCAGCACCTGATCACGCGCCGCGCGCACCCCACGGACGGCCGCAAGTCGCTGGTCGAACTGTCGGACGCGGGCCGGGCCGCACTCGAGGCGGAGCGCGGCCGCAGGGCCGGCTGGCTCGCGCAGGCGATCGAGGCCGAACTCACCGACGAGGAGCGGACGGTACTGGCCCGGAGCGCCACCCTCCTGGAACGCCTCGCCACCCGCTAGCAGCCGCCTCCGGGCGCCGGCCCGAGCCGGGGCCGCCGCTCTCAGACGTCCCGGCGCCGTACGGCCGTCACGGCGACGGCCGCCGAGGCGAGCGCCCAGGCTCCGAGCGCGACCCAGGAGCCGGTGACGGTGCCCGGGTGGGCGCCCAGGCTGGTGTATCCGTCCGGGTTGAGGGCCAGTCGTCCCTGGGCGGCGAGCGGCAGATGGTTGCCGATCTCCTTCAGGGCCCGGTACCGGTCGCCGCCGAAGAGCAGGGGCAGGATGAAGAGCATGCCCACGACCGCGACGATCGAGGCCGTGGCGTGGCGCAGGACGGCCCCGAACGCCATGCCGATCAGGGCGCACACCGGGACGACCAGCGCGTAGGCCGTGACGGCCCGCAGGCAGCCGGGGTCGTGGATCGAGAGCCCGACGTGGCGCGAGGCCAGCATCGCGTTGACGGTGAAGAACGAGGTCACGGAGACGATGGCGCCGAGCGGCAGCGTGACCGCCGTGACCAGGACCACCTTGGCCGCGATCACCGCACGCCGGTCGGGGACGGCGGCGAACGTGGTGCGGATCATTCCGGTCGCGTACTCGCCGAAGACGGTGATGGCCCCGAAGGAGGCCGCGGCCAGGGTCGTCAGGCCGGCGGCGATGCTGTTCAGGCCGTGGAACAACGGGTCGTACGCGTAAGGGGGTTCGCCGGGGATCGGGGGATGGGGACGGTCGATGTACGCCAGGTCGGAGTGGACGGCGTTCACGTTGATCGCGATCGCGACGACGGCGCTGAGGACGAGCACCCAGTACGTCGACCTGAGCGAACGCATCTTGATCCACTCGGCGGCGAGCAGGTCGGTGAACCGGGCCGCCCCGGGTTCGGCCGCCCGGGTGAACTGCCGGGCGGCGGAGGGGGCGAGCGGGCTCATCGGGGTTCTCCTGCGAGGTATTCGACGCTGTCGGCGGTGAGGGACATGAACGCCGATTCCAAGGACGGGGCGAGGGTGGCCAGTTCGTGCAGTACGATGCCGTGCCGGTGGGCGAGGTCGCCGATCCGGGCGGCCGTCAGGCCGGTGACGCTGACGGCCGGCCCGCCTTCCCGTTGCACCGACGCACCCTCGGCGACCAGTACGCCCTCCAGGGCCGCCGGGTCGGGGGTGTGGACCGTCACGCCCCGGGAGGCGTGCCGTGCCGAGAACTCCGCCAGGCTCGCGTCGGCGATCAGACGGCCCCGGCCGATGACCAGGATCCGGTCGGCGGTGTGCTCCATCTCTGCCATCATGTGGCTGGAGACCAGAATGGTACGGCCCTCGACGGCCAGTTGGCGCAGCAGTTCGCGCACCCACAGCACGCCCTCGGGATCGAGGCCGTTCAGGGGCTCGTCGAACAGCAGTACCGGCGGATCACCGAGCAGGGCGCCCGCGATGCCGAGGCGCTGCTTCATCCCGAGGGAGAACCCGCCGATCCGGCGGTCCGCCGCCTTCGTCAGCCCGACGTCCCGCAGGACCGTGCCCACCCGGGACGCGGGGATGCGGTTGCCGCGGGCCAGGGCGGACAGGTGGGCCCGCGCGCTCCGCCCGCCGTGCACGTCGTGGGCGTCCAGCAGTGCGCCGACGTGGCGCAGTCCGCGCGGGCGCCGGGCGAAGGGAACGCCGTCCACGGTGACGGTCCCGGCGGTCGGTGTGTTCAGGCCCAGGATCATCCGCAGGGTGGTGGACTTGCCGGCCCCGTTGGGGCCGAGGAAGCCCGTCACCCGGCCCGGTGCCACGGTGAAGGTCAGGTCGTCGACGGCGACGGTGTCGCCGTACCGCTTGGTCAGCCCAGTCGATTCGATCACGGATTCCACGCTGCCGGTACGGGGACGGGCCGCGCGTCGGCCGGCGGTCCACACTGCGGAACCCTCCGGTGGCCCGGGGGATTAGGCCCGTGGGCCAATGTCCCGGCGGGCGGGCGCGGATACGATCGGCCGATGACCGCCACCCCTCCTCCATCCCTGCTCAGACGCGTGCCACCGGGTGCGTGGGTGGGTGCCTTCTGGGTGGTTCTCATCCTCGTGCGCACGGTGCAACGGCCGGACGAGCTCCGCCACCTGGTCCAGTACCACGGCAACATCGAGGACGCCCCGCTCCTGGTGACCGCCGTCGTCACGACCCTCGGTGCGCTGCTCCTGTTCCGGGCGCCCCTGGCGGCCGTGGCCATCGCGCTCGCCGGCTCCGTGTTCGCGCTCGGGATGGCGGTGCGCGAGACGACCTTCGTGCTGTTCCTGCTGGCCGACGCGGCCGTCGGCTACACCGCTGCGACCCGCCCGCGGCGGGTCTCGGTGTCCGCCGCCCTGCTCTGCGTGGCCACGCTGGCGGGCTACGCGGCCTGGCAGCTGACCCGCGGAATCCTCTTCAACCCCACGGCGCCCGCCGGGCTCGCGTCGACCGTCGCCATCGCCTGGCTGACCGGCAACACGATCCGTCAGAACCGGGCGTACGCCGACACGGTGCGCGCCCAGGCCACGCGGCAGGCGGTCACCGCCGAGCGGCTGCGGATCGCCCGCGAACTGCACGACATGGTCGCCCACGCCATCGGCATCATCACCATCCAGGCCGGCGTGGGCAGCCGGGTCATGGACACCCAGCCCGCCGAGACGCGCAAGGCGCTCGATGCCATCGAGGCCACCGGCAGGGAGACCCTCGCGGGCCTGCGGCGGATGCTGGGCGCCCTGCGCAAGGGCGAGGAGGATTCGGCGCCGCTGGATCCGGTCCCCGGCCTCGCCGCCCTCGACCTCCTGGTCGGGCGCAGCGCGGCCGCCGGTGTCCGGGTCGACGTCCGCAGGCTGGGGGAGCGGCGCGAACTCCCCCCGGACGTGGACCTGGCGGCCTTCCGCATCGTCCAGGAGTCGGTCACCAACGTGGTGCGGCACTCCGGTACCCGGGACTGCACCGTGACCGTCGACTACCGCAGCGGCGAACTGGCCGTCGACGTGCTCGACCGCGGCCGCGGGGGCAGCGCCGGGGGCTCCGGCTACGGCATCGCCGGCATGCGGGAGCGAGTCGGCCTGCTGCACGGCGAGTTCAGCGCCGGTCCGCTCCCGGACGGCGGCTTCCGCGTGGCGGCCGTGCTGCCGATACCGGTGGAGGCGGCCCGATGATCCGCGTGGTGCTGGTCGACGACCAGCCGCTGATCCGTACGGGCCTGCGCGTCCTCATCGCCGACACCCCGGACCTGGAGGTGGTCGGGGAGGCGGGCAACGGCGCCGATGCCGCGGAACTGGTCGCCCGGCTGCGGCCGGACGTCGCCATCATGGACATCCGGATGCCGGGCACGGACGGGATCGAGGCCACCCGCCTGATCGGTGCGGATCCCTCGTCGACCGGGGTGGCGACCCGCGTGCTCATCCTCACCACCTTCGACGACGACGAGTACGTCTACGGTGCGCTCCGCGCCGGCGCGAGCGGCTTCCTCGTCAAGGACATGCCCCTGGAGTCCATCCTCGACGGGGTCCGCGTCGTCGCCGCCGGGGACGCCCTCATCGCACCGAGCGTCACGCGCCGACTCATCGAGGAGTTCGCGGCACGGCCCGACCCTTCCCCCGGTGCCCGGACGGCCGGCCCCCCGGGAGCCCGTCGGGCGGCCGCGAGCGGCATCACGGAACGGGAGCGCGAGGTCCTGACCCTCGTCGGCCGGGGCCTGTCCAACGCGGAGATCGCCGGGGAGCTCACCATCAGCGTGGCCACCGCCAAGGCCCACCTCGCACGGCTCTTCACCAAGCTCGACGCGCGTGACCGGGTCCAACTCGTGATCCTCGCCTACGAGTTCGGCCTGGTCGCGCCCCCGGCCTGACGGGTGGCCAACCCCGTCCGGGTGGGCGGCGGGGGCGCGGACCCGGGGTCAGGACTTGGGAACGGTGTTGATGTGGTGGGTTCCGGCGTTGTAGAAACCGTCCACCGTTTTCTGGACGTCGGCCTGGGAAACCGCCTCACCGGCCTTGTAGTAGAACCAGTTGACTTTCATGTTCCACGTGCGTGAACCACCGGTGAAGGGAAGGTCGATGAACCAGTTGCTGAAATGCATGTCCACCTTCTCGCGCGGGACGTATTTGCCGGAACTGGTGAACAGGTCCTTTCCGTCCAGCGAATAGGTGGCCTTTCCGTCCATGAAGGTGATCATCATGATGTGCCAGCCCTCGAGGCGCTGCTTCTTGAGCGCGTGGGTGACCCGGTCCGGCGGATCGGCCTTGAACCAGCTCGTGGTGTCGAGCTGCGGACCCACCGAACCCCAGCCGCCGTTGGGCAGGTACTCGTAGTCGAGTTCGCTGTAGTTCGGCGAGGAGTCCGAGGCGGAGATCGGGAAGAAGGTCTCGACGACGTGGTCCCCGTTGCGGCCGCTGACGGGCTTGTCGCTCAGGTAGACGCGGGCGGCGTAGGTTCCCGTGAAAAGGGGAGTTCCGGTCGTCTGGATCTCGACCTGCTTGGTGCCCTGCTTGGTGCCGTCGGTGGAAGACTGCAGCTGAAGGGCCCTGCCGCCCTGGGCGGTCGCGTCGGAAGGGAAGCTGGCGCCGGCCGAAGTCCAGGTGTCCTTGATTCCCGGGCCGCCCCCGCCGGTGCGGACCTCCCAGCCGTTGGTCTTGAGCGCGGGGTCCTCGGGGCCGCTGTACTGGAAGGTGTCGAACAGGGTTCCCGGCGGTCCGGAGGGGCTCGGCGAAACGCTCTTGGCGGGCGTGGCGTCATCGCGGCCGGCGCCGCCGGAGCCGCTGGTGCACGCGGCGAGTACGCACAGGAGGGCGGGCAGCGTGAGCGCGGTCCACGCGCGGCGGCGAGAGGTGCGGCGGGGGTGACTCACACGGGCTCCTTGGGGTGTAGGGGCGGTTGGAAACGCCCTTACATGAAGATCAGTTGCTGATCGCACGAAGTGGTCATCCTAAGGTTCCGGGAAGCTCGCGCGACCACGGCCTCCGCAGTCGCGTCATCGCCGTTCCGGTGAAACGGTCCGCGCCGAATGCGGGCCGATCATCATCCGCAACTGTGCGTACAGGCTTACCGGCTGGTACTGCCAATTGATATTCCAATCCGATTACGGCGAGGGGGCAGATCGCTCCAAAGGTGCACATCGGGTCCAAGTCGATTCGGGCGGGTGCACTAGCGTTCGCCCTGCCATCCCACGGTCTACGTACCCTGCCCTGAAAGGCCCCGCAAGGTGCGCCCAGTCATCAGTTCCCACGAGCGCGGATCCGCGTACCAGGAACTGTCTGAAATGTCCGTGTCGGACTTCGAAGAGCCCGCTCCGGACCCGGTCTTCGTCGACCAGTCAGGCCTGCGGGGGCGCCTGCTGCGGGGCCTCGCCTGGCCGGTCTCCGTGATCGGCGCGGTCCTGGCGGTCGCCATGGGCAGCAGCCTGATCGGCCTGCAGGCCGACGCCCCGGCGATGGGCATCCCCGTACAGCCCTCGCGGTCGCCCGGCGCACCGCCCGCACCCGTGCCCGCATCCGCCCCGTCGGCGGCGCCGGCCGGGCCCGCGGGGTCGGTCGGGCCCTCGGGGTCGCCCTCGGCCCGGACGGCCACCCCGTCCGCGACACCCCAGGCGAAGCCTTCGTCCGCTGCCTCGAAACCCTCGGCCGGCACGCCGAAGCCGTCGGCCGCTCCGTCGAAGTCCTCGGCCGCCAAGCCGAAACCGCCGGCCGTCACACCGCAGCCCCGGGCGAGCGCGCCGAAGCCGATGGCCGGCGCAGTGGACCCCCCGGCCGCCGCGCCGCCCGGCGCGGGCCCCTCGGGCCAGTCGGCCAAGAACCCCTGATCGTCCGCACCACCCATCTCCAGGAGCGTCATTGTCCCGCCATCAGCGCCGCCGGCAGTCCCTGCTGAGGCCGCGCCGACTGGCCGCGCCGCCGCTGCGCTTCTTCATGCCGCTGTCGCTGCTGGCGTGCCTGCTCGCGCTGCTCGTGCTCCGCGGCCTCGCCACCAACGAGGCCTTCCACGACGACCGGATCGCCATCTCGGTCGACAAGACGACCGTGCCGCAGGACCTGCTCAAGGGCGGCCCGGTCATCGACGCGCGCGGCAGCAAGAACGCGAAGCCCGTGAGCTACCACATCCCCGACCGCACCGCGGTCCTGACCTTCGACGACGGCCCCTCCCCGGAGTGGACCCCGAAGATCCTGGAGCTGCTCGAGGCCCGCAAGGTCCGTGCGGACTTCTTCGTGACCGGCGCGATGACCACGCGCAACCCGGAGCTGATCCGGCAGATCGTCGCGGGCGGCCACGAACTGGGTGTGCACACCTTCACGCACGCCGACATGGCGTTGCAGTCCCACGGCCGGGTCGGCTGGGAGCTGGCGCAGACCCAGCTGGCGCTGGCCGGAGTCGCGGGCGTCCACAGCGCGCTGTTCCGCCCGCCGTACTCCTCCGACGCCTCGGCGATGGACGACTGGAACTATCCGGTCGTCAAGTACGTGGGTGCGCGCGGCTACCTGACCGCCTTCATCGACCGGGACACCGACGACTGGAAGCGTCCCGGCGTCGAGGCGATCGTCAAGGCGGCGATGCCCGCCAAGCCCGGTGCGGGCGCCATGATCCTGCTGCACGACGCGGGTGGTGACCGTACCCAGACCATCGCGGCGCTCGAGCAGATCATCGACACGCTGCAGGCCCAGGGCTACCGCTTCACCACCATCTCCGAAGCGCTCGGCGCCACCAGCGCCACCGTGCCGGTGACCGGATTCCAGCTGTGGGCGGGCAAGGGGTACATCTGGGCCACCCAGATCGCCGTGCAGACCCTGCCGGTGCTGGTCGGGATGCTGGCCCTCGTCGGCTTCCTCAACTTCGGCCGGTTCGGGCTGATGCTGGTCCTCGCACCGATGCACGCCCGCCGTGCCAAGCGGCGGGACGCCTGGGGGCCTCCCGTCACCGAAACGGTGACGGTCCTGGTCCCGGCGTACAACGAGCGCGAGTGCATAGCCAACACGCTCAACTCCCTGGCCCTCAGCGACTATCCGATCGAGGTCATCGTCATCGACGACGGATCCTCGGACGGCACCGCGGACATAGTCGAGGCGATGAACCTGCCGTTCGTCCGGCTGATCCGCAAGGCCAACGGCGGCAAGTCCAGCGCCCTCAACACCGGTATCGCGGCCGCCTCGCACGACATCATCGTGATGATGGACGGCGACACCGTCTTCGAACCGTCCACCGTGCGCGAGCTGGTCCAGCCCTTCGGGGACGCCGGGATCGGCGCGGTCGCGGGCAACGCGAAGGTCGGCAACCGCGACAGCCTGATCGGCGCCTGGCAGCACATCGAGTACGTCCTCGGCCACAACCTGGACCGCCGGATGTACGACATGCTGAACGTCATCCAGACCATCCCCGGTGCGGTCGGCGCCTTCCGCAAGGAGGCCCTGCGACGGGCCGGCGGGATGAGCGACGACACCCTCGCCGAGGACACCGACATCACCATCGCGGTGCTCTGCGACGGCTGGCGGATCGTCTACGCCGAGCACGCCCGCGCCTGGACCGAGGCCCCCGCCAGCCTCCAGCAGCTCTGGTCCCAGCGGTACCGCTGGAGCTACGGCAGCATGCAGGCGATGTGGAAGCACCGGGCCTCGGTGACCTCCCGCGGCCCGGCCGGGCGCTTCGGCCGGATCGGGCTGCCGCTCGTCGTGCTGTTCGGCGTGATCGCCCCGCTGCTGGCGCCGCTGGTCGACATGTTCCTGCTGTACGGCGTGTTCTTCGGGGACGCCGAGATCACGCTCATGAGCTGGGGCGGCTTCATCCTGCTCCAGGCCGTGCTGTCCTGGTACGCGTTCCACCTCGACCACGAGAAGCCCTGGTACCTGATCAGCCTGCCGATCCAGCAGATGGTCTACCGGCAGCTCATGTACATCGTTCTGCTGCAGTCCGCGATCACGGCGATGACCGGTGGCCGACTGCGCTGGCAGAAGCTCCGGCGCACCGGCGAGGTCGCCGCACCCGTGGAGGCCTGACCGTGACCGGATACACCCACCCCGGGCGCCATCAGGACACCGTCCAGCTGAGGGTCCCCGACCTCCTGCGACAGCGGTGGGAGGCGGAGCCCGAGCCCGAGCCCCGGCCCGACCCGCAGCCGGAGGCCCGGCAGAAGGCACCGTCCCCGCGCAAGGGCGGCCGCGACCGCTACCTCGACCTGCTGCGCGCGCTGGCCCTGGTGCGCGTGATCTTCTACCACAACTTCGGCTGGGCCTGGCTGCCCCTCGTCTTCCCGTCGATGGGCGTGATGTTCGCGCTGGCCGGTTCGCTGATGGCCCGCTCGCTCAGCCGTCCCGCCCTCGGCGTGATCCGCGGCCGACTGCGCCGACTGCTGCCGCCGATGTGGCTGTTCGGCGCGATCCTGATCACCCTCCAGCTGATCGACGGCTGGGGTCCCGACGCCGAGGGCCACCCCACCTGGTGGTGGGCCAAGATGGCGTTCTGGATCCTGCCGCTGAGCACTCCGCCGTACGCGGAGGACCTCCACGGATTCGGTCTGACGGGGGGCGGCTGGGCCCTGCAGATCACCGTCCCGCTCTGGTACCTCCGCGCCTACCTCTGGTACGTGCTGCTCTCCCCGCTGATGCTCTGGGCGCTGCGACGGCTTCCGTGGGTGACGCTGTTCAGCCCCCTGGCGGTGCTGGTCGTCATGCACACCTTCCTCGCCGACCAGGACTTCCTCTACGGCCGGGTCTGGGAGAACGCCAACGACTTCGCCATGTTCGGCTCCTGCTGGATCCTCGGCATGGCCCACCAGGAGGGGCTGCTCAAGAAGATCCCGCAGTACGTCCTGCCGTCCATCGCGCCGCTCGTCATGGTGGCCGGGCTCTGGTACCTGCAGACCCGCCCGGTCGATCCGACCGTGCACACCGACATCGAGGCCTGGCCGATCGCCCAGGCCCTGTGGTCCCTGGGCTTCGTCGCCATCCTGCTGCACGTCAGCCCGTCCTGGGATCGGTGGCCCAGACTGCTGGAACGCTGGAACGGCCTGGTCAGCCTGCTCAACTCGCGCGCGGTCAGCGTCTACCTGTGGCACCAAGTGGCCCTGGTGGCCGCGATCCCGCTGATCGACCCCCTCTGGAGCGTCCCCTTCTTCTACGAGAACTTCCAGTGGCTGCTGACCAGCCAGTGGTTCACCCTGCTGGTGGCGATCCCGTTGATCGGCCTGCTGGTCCTGACCTTCGGCTGGATCGAGGACGTGGCCGCCAAGCGCTCACCGCGGCTCCTGCCGTACCCGCGCCGCCAGAGGGGCAGGCGCCGGTCCGGCGTCTGAGATGGCCCGGGCGGGACGCGGGGCCGTTGCGGAGCGATCCGCAGCGGCCCTTCCCGCCGTGGTGCGTCAGCGGGCGGCGCCCCGCGGGACGGCGAAGCCGGTCAGCCGGGCCGAGCCGGGCGCGAGCTCCCGCCAGGAACCGGGGCAGGCGAGCACCGCGATCGCGGACGTCGGGAACTTCTCCGACAGGCGCGCGAGCGCCTCGGCCTCGGAGGCTTCCCCGGCATCCCGCGCGAGGCCGACGGCCAGCTCCTCCAGGCCCGGGTTGTGGCCGACGAGCAGCAGCGTCCCCACCTCCTGCGGCACTTCGGACACCACCTCCAGCAGCTCCTCCGGCTCGGCGGCGTACACCCGCTCGTCGAAGCGCACCGGGACCTCGACGCCGAGCTGTGCGGCCGCCAGCGCCCAGGTCTCCCGGGTCCGCCGGGCCGTGGAGCAGATGACCAGTTCCGGTACGCAGCCGGCGTCGCGCAGCCAGCGGCCCGCCGCGGGCGCGTCCCGCAGACCGCGCGGGCCGAGCGGCCGGTCGTGGTCCTCGACGTCGGGCCAGGCGGACTTGGCGTGGCGCAGCAGCACCAGGCGGGCGGCGGACGGCGCGCTCATGATCTCAGCCTCATGGCCCCAGCCTCCCACGGTCCACCGGCCCGGCGAGGCCGGTGTGGCCGGTGTGGGGAGGTACGGCCCGGACGTACTGCGGTGCGTCGAGCTCCACCCGTACGCACTTCCCGCCGCCCACCGGCTCCCAGCCCCACCTCCGGGCCAGCCGTTCCACGATGACCAGCCCGTGGCCTCCGGGCCGCGCCGGGTCCGGACGCCGGGTCCGTTCCGGCGACCGGTGCTCGCTCATCGTGCGTCGTGCTCCTTCGCTACGCGCGCCGGTGACGTCCCAGCGCCGCCTCCACGTCGGGGTGCAGCGGGAACAGTCCGGCCGCGCCCGTGACGCTCAGCATGCGTTCGATCGGCTGGTGGAGGCCGACCAGTTCGAGACTGCCACCCGATTCCCGGGCCGCGAGCCGGCCGTGCAACAACACGTTCAGTCCCGTCGAGTCGCAGAAGTCCAGCCTGCTGAAATCGAGGAGCAGCCGCTGCCCGCCGCCCGCCCGGGCGGCCTCGATGGCCACCCGCAAGGGTTCGGCGGTGCCGTGGTCGAGCTCGCCCGCCAGCGCGAGGACGGTGGCTCCCTCGACGGGCCGTACCTCGACCGCGAAGCGGTCGTCGTCCGTCGTGGCCATCGTGCACCCCTTTCCCGCGGTCCCACCCCGCCGTCACATGTGGGGCTGGTCGTAGTACCGGGCGAACTGGTCCAGGTACGTGGGCCCGCCGCCGTATTTGGCCCGGTCGAACTCGGGAGCGTGCTTGATCTGCTCCTTGCTCCGGTCCACGTAGACCTTCTCCTCGACGGTGTCGATGCGCTTGATGGTGCCGGCCGGGAGCAGTACGTGCTTGCCGAAGATCCAGACACCGGTGTCGACGACGACGTGGGATGCTCCGACGTCCTCGGAGTGCTCGTCGATCTTCCCGATGCTGCCGTCGGTGGCCTCGACCTTGTATCCGACCAGGTCGATCCCCTGCTGGTACCCGGCGTCCCGGTGGTAGCCCCAGATCTCTTCCGTGCTCATGGCGCGTGCCCTTCCGTGCGAGGCGAATCCGTGTGCGGCGACGGTCGTGGCCGTCCCACAGGGCGTCTCCCCAGAAAGCGCGCGGGCACGCCCCCCGGCTCCGTCCGGCCGGCACCCGGGAGGTTTTCCGGCCGGGCGTCCGGGCAGGGGCCTTACGAGACCCGGGAGGCGATGCCGCATGACCGAAGGCGCGATTCCCTACCTTTCCCCGGCTCGGGTCACGGTGCTCGGGGTGTGCCACGCCGACCCGCCGTTCCGCATCGTGGAGATCGACGGCCAGGTGGCCGGCACGGCCAGGTCGATGACGGACGTGGTCCGGACCGCGGCGACGGCCGGCATCACGATCCACGACCTCGACGACCCGGAGGAGGTCCGCTGGGTCGGAGGCGGGAGGTTCCACTGGACCGGGTGACCGCTGGGCCGGGTGAACGAGGTCGCTACGCACCCGCCGCCGCGGACGCGGGTACGGCCTCTCCGGGAGCGACCGGGCCGGGCGGTGTGCCGTCGCCGAAGGGGCGCCCGCCCAGCGCCTCCCGGTCGTGGGCCTCGTTCCACCCCGACAGGTCGGGGCCGGCCGGTACCACGCCGGTCGGATTGATGTCCTGGTGGACGAGGTAGTAGTGGCGCTTGATGTGGTCGAAGTCGACGGTGTCACCGAAGCCGGGCGTCTGGAACAGGTCGCGGGCGTAGGACCAGAGGACCGGCATCTCCGACAGCTTCTGCCGGTTGCACTTGAAGTGGCCGTGGTACACGGCGTCGAAGCGCACGAGCGTCGTGAACAGCCGGACGTCCGCCTCGGTGATGGTGTCGCCGACCAGGTAGCGGGAGGCCCCGAGGCGTTCGCCGAGCCGGTCCAGCCGGGTGAACAGGGAATCGTACGCCGAGGCGTAGGCCTCCTGTGACCCCGCGAAGCCGGCGCGGTAGACGCCGTTGTTCACGTCCCGGTAGACCGCCTCGTTCACCGCGTCGATCTCCGGGCGGAGCGCCTTCGGATACAGCTCGGGTGCGCCTTCACGGTGGTGTGCGGACCATTCCAGCGACATGTCGATCGTGATCTGTGCGAAATCGTTCGTCACGACCTTGCCGGTGCGCACATCGACGATCGCGGGCACCGTGACACCCCGGTCGTAGCCGGGGTCGCGGGCGAGATAGGCCTCCTGGAGCCGCTCGATGCCCAAAACCGGGTCCCGGCCGTCCGGGTCCAGGTCGAACGTCCAGCTGCGCTCGTCGTGCACCGGGCCCGCCACGGCCATGGGGAGGGCCTCCTCAAGGCCCAGGAGGCGCCGTACGATGACCGCCCGCCCGGCCCACGGGCAGGCACGGCTCACCACCAGCCGGTAACGGCCCGGCTCGACGGGGAACCCGTCGCGCCCGTCGGCGGTGATCCGGGTGGTGAGGTAGCGGCTGTCGCGCGCGTACGCACGGTCGGGCTTCACGTAGCTCACAGGAACCTCCTGGAGCCGCGCCTACCCGCCGGCGCGCCGCCCACGCAGGTCTCCGGCCGTCAGACGAATTCCGGTACGAAGGGGAGCCAGTCCCGGTCCGGAGCGGAGGGGATCACCGTGTAGCTGGCCTCGGGGAGCTCGTTCCACACGCCGGGGAGGTCCCCCAGCGGTTCGGAGACCACGATGCGCGAGGCGTCGGAGATCTCGCGGAGGAACTCCACCTCGGGATGGAGGTGGCGGACGGTCTCGGCGCGGCTGCTGTAGAAGAGGGAGCGGGCCGCGCCCCGGCTGGCGTAGCGGAACGCCCAGAGGCGGTCGCCGTCGCTGATCGCCAGCGTCATCTGGAGCGGTTCGGCGACGCCGTGCTCCTTGCCGAGACGTTCCACGAGCCCGGCCATCCTGGCCACGGCCCCCGGGACGTCCTGGTCGAGCCCGAAGGTGACCGCCAGGTAGAACATCACCTCGGAGTCGGTGGACCCCTCGATGGACGGGAAGAGGGCCGGGTCGACGGCCAGGCACAGGTCCCGCTGCAGCCGGGGGAAGTCCCCGATGGACCCGTTGTGCATCCACAGCCACCGGCCGTGACGGAAGGGGTGGCAGTTGGTCTGCTGGATGGCCGAGCCCGTCGAGGCGCGGATGTGCGCGAAGAACAGCGGTGAGCGGACGTGCGCGGCGAGCTCGCGCAGGTTGCGGTTGTTCCAGGCCGGGGCGATGTCCCGGAAGACGGCCGGGGTGCCGTCCCCGTTGCCGCTGTACCAGCCGAGGCCGAAACCGTCGCCGTTGGTCGTCTCGACGCCCATCCGGGCGTGGAGGCTCTGGTTGATCAGCGAGTGCTCCGGACGGTAGAGCACGGCGTCGAGCAGCATGGAGGAACCCGAGTAGGCGAGCCACCGGCACATCCGCACCATCCCCTTCGCGGCCTGTTCCGAGCCTAACCCCGCGACCGGCACACCTCCCGCGGGCGGGGTTTGCCGCCGGGCAGGGCGGAAAGACGCCGGGTACGGGAGGCGGAAGGTCCTGAGCGGTGCTGCACCCGCCTCCCGGCCAGACAGCGCCGACCGGTGCTGCGGGCACCCACGGGAGGAACCATGACCCGGCGAGTCCACGAGGTGATGACCGGCAATCCGGTGACCGTCGAGAAGCTGACGTCCCTGGCGGAAGCCGCGAGGGTGATGCGCGATGCCGGCATCGGTGACGTCCTGGTCGTCGACGGGGACCGGCTCCACGGCATCGTGACCGACCGGGACCTCGTCGTCCGGGCCATGGCCGAGAGCCGGGACCCTTCCCAGACGACGGTGGGGGCGGTCTGCAGCTCCGACCCGGTGACCGTCAAGCCCGGCGCCGACGTGGACCAGGCCGCCGATCTCATGCGGCGGCACGCGCTGCGGCGGCTGCCGGTGCAGACCGAGGGCGGCGACCTCGTCGGCGTCGTCACGCTGGGGGACCTCGCGGTGGAACACGACCCGGGGTCGACCCTCGCGGCCATCTCCGCGGCCGAGCCCGACAGATGAGGCACGGAGCCGGGGCGAGCGATTGACCCGGACGGGCGCGGGCAGGCGCGGGACGAGACAAGCCACCAGAACCGCCCGAAGGGAAGCAGCCCATGGGCACTCCGCCCCGTGACCCCGTTCCGCCCAACCCCACCCCGGCGCCGGGACCCGGTCCCGGTCCGCAGCCCGGACCGGTGCCCGGTCCCGTCCCGGGTCCCGGCGGGCCCGACCCCGTACCGCCGGCTCCGCCGCAGCCCGGACCCGACCCCGTACCGCCGCCGCCCCCGGGGCCCGAACCGCATCCGCAGCCGGGTCCCCTGCCCGGGCCCGTCCCGGTACCGGGGCCGCTCACCTGAGGTCGGCGGCGCCCGGATCGCGCCCGCTCAGCTGAAGTCGGCGCCGCCCGGATCGCGCCCGCTCAGCCCGACCGCCCGGTCCAGCAGCGGGGCGTCCTCCGGGACCGGGACGACGGGGCCGAAGATCTCCCCGAGCGTGCCCTCCTCCTCGGCCGCGGCCACGAGGAAGCCGTACGAGGTCTCCAGCGCGGCCCGATCGGGTGCGTACGCCTGGCCGGTGGCCCGGGCCAGGTCCCAGCCGTGGATGACCAGTTCGTTGACGGCCACCAGACCCGCGATCTCGCCCGGCAGGTCCACCCCGCCGGCCCGGGTCATGCCGGTCCAGGCGGCCGGATCCGTCCAGGCCTCGGCCAGTTCACCGAGGACGCGGGGGAGTTCCTCGCGCCAGCCGGCGGGGAGGGCGGGCAGGGCCGTGCCGGGATCCGTGTCCGTGGTGGGGCCCAGGTCCTTGCGGCCGGCGTCGCGGAACGCGACGGCCAGGCCGGAGAGGTGGCCCAGCAGGTTGCCGACCGTGTAAGCGGGGCAGGGTGTCGGGCCGGCGAGCCGGGCGTCGGGAACGCCCGCCACGAGGCGGGCCACGATCCGGGCCTGCGGTCCGAGGTCGAGCGGTGTCGTATCGGTCATGTGAGGCTCCTTCGAGGCAGGGGTCTGAAGGGTGGACCGGCGCCGGCGCCCGAACTCATCGCCACACGGCAAACCGGCGCCGTCGCGACGGCCGTCGCGGTTGCCGGCACCGTGGCCGCCCGTCCACCCGTCCGGCCGGGGCGGCGGCGCTCTCCGGGTGGGCCGGGATGTGAGTGGATCATGGGCGTACGGACCTCCGAACCGCGCCGGGGGACGAGCAGGCAGCAGCTTCGTGCCGGACCTGCGCCGGGCGGCCGAGGCGGGGCCGGGGCGAGCACTCCGGGAGCGGCGATCCACCCCCGTGGGCGAACCGGGCGCAGCCGGTTCCGGCGCGGCGATGAGTTTGCGGCGGCCCGCGGGTCTACCCCTTGACGGAGACGACCGACTCACCTGGAGCACGCCATGGGCCTCATCCACATCGAACTCTTCGCGACCCTCGACCTCGTCGGGCAGGCGCCCGGGGGACCCGACGAGGACCCGGTGGGGTTCCCGTACGGCGGCTGGCAGGCGCCCCTGCTGGACGAGGTCACGGGGGAGCAGGTCGGAGCCGCGTACGAGGGCACGGACGCCCTCCTGCTCGGGCGGCGGACCTACGACATCTTCGCCTCCTACTGGCCCCACCAGAAGGGCGGCGAGGACGAGGACATCGCCACCCTCTTCAACCGGGTCCCGAAGTACGTGGCCTCCCGCGGCAGGCCCGACCTCTCCTGGGCCGGGTCCACGCACCTCGGCCCGGACCTGGCCGCAGCGGTGCGCGAGATCCGCGAGCGGCACGAGCACGTGAAGGTCGTGGGGAGCCTGAACCTCGTACAGACCCTCCTGCGCGAGAAGCTCTTCGACCGTCTCGACCTCTGGGTGCACCCGATCGTGCTCGGTGTCGGCAAGAAGGTGTTCGACGGCGGCGCGGTGCCCACGAACCTCGCCCTGCTCGCACCCCCGGCCGCCGGTCCGAAGGGCACCGTGCACCTGCGGTACGGGCTCACCGACGGCATTCCCGCGACGGGAGACATGGGCGCTCCCGATCGCGGTGTCCCGAGCGAGGGCTGAACCGCCGCCGGGCCCGGCGGCCCCCCGGGCCCGGCGCCCCTCCGTCGGGGCGCTGTATCCCCCGTGCGCGGATACCCTGGTACGTGTGATCGAGTCTGCACGGTCGCGGCTCCGCACGCGCCGCGGCCAGGGAAGACTTGTGCGGCTGTCGCCGGTCTTCCTGACCGTCGTCATCGCCAGCCTCGCGTACACCACCCCGCCGGAGATGGCCTTCAGCCGCCTCCTGCCCGCCGCTCCGGCCCTCGCCGCCGCCATGTGGCCGGTGCTCCCCACGGTCCTGCTCGGTACGGTCTGCCTCCTCCTGATGATCGGCCTCAGCCTCGTCTTCCCCGACCTGGGGACGTGGTGGACGGCCTCGGGGATCATCGCGGTGACCGTGGCCGCGGCGTACGGAAGCCACGTCCGGCTCCAGCGGGAGCGCACCCTCTTCCAGGTGCGGCTCGTGGCCGACGCGGCGCAGCAGGTGGTGCTGAGCCCCATGCCCCACCGCATCGGCGGCATCGAGATCGAGTCGCTGTACCTCGCGGCCGCGGCGGAAGCCCGCATCGGCGGGGACTTCTACGAGGTCGTCGACACCCCGTTCGGGATCAGGCTGCTCATCGGTGACGTGCGGGGCAAGGGACTCCCGGCCGTGGGGGCGGCCGCGGCGATCGTCAACGCCTTCCGGGAGGCAGCCTACGGCGAGCCCCACCTGGTCGACATCGCCCGCAGACTGGACGCCAGCAGTACCCGCTACAACTCGGCCTTTCCCCCCGAGGGGCCGATGGAGCGCTTCGCCACGGCCCTCCTCGTCGAGATCCCGCACGGGGCCGGGCACATCGACGTCCTCAACTGCGGACACCCCCCGCCACTGATCCTGAACCGCGGGAAGATCCGCGTCCTCGACTCGGCCGCCCCCTCCCCGCTGCTCAGCCTCGCCGAGCTGATCGGAGACCACTACACCGTCGACACCTTCGGCTTCGCCCCCGACGACGTGCTGCTCCTGTACACCGACGGGATCGCCGAGGCGCGCGCCCGCGACGGCGAGTTCTTCCCGCTGACGGACTGGATGCGCCGCCAGCCCCCGGCGCCGCCCCGCGACCTGCTCACGGCCCTGCACCGCGATCTGCTCCGCTACAGCAGGGGACGCCTCGACGACGACATCGCAGCCCTGGCCGTACGCCTCTCCGCATCCTGAGCAACGCCCGTCCGGTCGGGCGTACGCGCGGGTCGGCGTACGCGCAGGTCGCGCGGCCGGTCAGGCGTGCGTCGCGGCAGCCCGTGCGCGCGGCAGCGGTGCTCCGCTCGGCGGAGCCAACGGGCCGGAGCAGGCCCTCTTGACGGTGAAGTGCACCTGGAGCACTCCGGTCCACACGAGCGCCGAACCCAGCAGGTGGAGCATCACCAGGAGCGAGGGCAGGGCCGTCACCGACTGCACCAGCCCTACGAGGCCCTGGCCCAGCAGCACGGCCAGGAAGACGACCGCCTTGCGGCGCGCCGCGCCGAAGCCGTCCTTGGGCAGGGCGGAAAGCAGCACTCCGGTCAGCACCAGGACCGTCGCGGCCAGCAGTCCGTGGACGACCGTCACCGCCGTCCAGTCGAGGGGCATCCGCGGCACGTCCGAGGAGTCGCCCGCGTGCGGGCCCGAGCCGGTGGCCAGCGTGCCCACGAAGACCAGCAGGGCCGTCACCGCGACCAGGGCCGCCGACAGGGACCGGACCCGCGCGACGGGCGGGGTGCCCTCGGCGTCCACACCGGCACGCGCACCGGGGTCCGCACCGGCATCGGCGTACGCCGCGTGCCAGGTGTACACCGCGGCGGTGAGCAGCAGCGTGGCGGCGAGGAAGTGCGCGGCGACGATGTACGGGCTCAGCCGCATCCAGACGGTCACTCCGCCGACGACCGCGTTGAGCACGACGATCCAGAACTGCGCCCAGCCGCCCCGCAGCACCGCGGGCAGGGGCTTCTCCTGGAGGCGCGCGGTGATGATGACCCAGCCCACCACGGCGCACAGCGCCCCGGTCAGGAGCCGGTTTCCGAATTCGATGGCGCCGTGCACCCCCATCTCCGCGGTGGGGGCCAGGGTTTCTCCCGTACACATGGGCCAGTCGGTACAGCCGAGGCCGGATCCGGTGACGCGGACGATTCCGCCGGTCACGATGATCGCGATGCTCGCCACGACCGAACCCAGTGCGGCCACTCTGACGCTTCTCGCTCCGAGCGAGTACCTGTCGGCAAGCCAAGAGAGGGGAGTGCGCACGATCAGCCTTTCCTCGAGCCGCTATACGCGCCGTGGGGCGGGGCCTCAGCGTACGCCGCGCGTGCACCCCGGCCTGACGGGGCGTCGCCCGTTCAACGGGCCTTTCCTCAGACCACGGAGAGCAGGTCCACGACGAAGACGAGCGTGGAGCCCGCCGGGATCAGCGGCGAGGGCGACTGCTTCCCGTAGCCGAGGCGCGGGGGGACGATGATCTCGCGCCGGCCGCCTACCTTCATCCCCCGGATCCCCCGGTCCCAGCCCTTGATGACCCTGCCGCCGCCCACGGCGAACTTGAACGGTTCGCCCCGGTCCCAGGAGGCGTCGAACTCCCTCCCGGACGCGAAGGTGACCCCGACGTAGTGAACCCGGACGACCCGGCCCGGCTTCGCTTCGGGCCCGTCCCCGACGACGAGGTCCCGCAGGGTCAGCTCCTCGGGGGCCTCTCCCGCCGGGAGCTCGATCTCGGGCTTGGTCGGTTCACTCATCGCAGCCTCATCACTCTGGTCGGAGGTACATCAAACCTCACCGCTCGCCGTCGTGGCCTGCGCGATGAGGAGGGCGACGTCGTCGTGGTCGTCGGGGTGGCGCAGGGAGTTCAGGAGCCACTGGCAGGTCCCGTCCAGCGGTCGGCGGGGTCCGTCCAGGGTGTGCAGCAGGGTGTTCAGGCGCTCGTCGATGGGGTGTTGGCGGGTTTCGACGAGGCCGTCGGTGTAAAGGAGCAGCCGGTCGCCGGGGTTCAGGTCGAACACGGTGGTGTGGAAGGCGACGCCGCCGACGCCGAGGGGTGCGCCGGTGGGCAGGTCGAGGAGCCGGGGGCGCCGGCCCGCTGCGGCGAGGACCGGCGGGAGGTGCCCCGCATTGGCGATGTGGCAGCGGTGGTCGTGGGGGTCGTAGACGGCGTAGACGCAGGTGGCGATGTAGTGCTCGAGCCCCCGGGTGATCTTGTCGAGATGCCGCAGGACCTGGTCGGGGGCCAGGTCGAGGTCGGCGAAGGCGACGGTGGCGGTGCGCAGCCGGCCCATGGTCGCGGCGGCGTCGATGCCGTTGCCCATGACGTCGCCGACGACGAGGGCCGTCTTGTCACCGGCCAGCGGGATGACGTCGTACCAGTCCCCTCCGACCTCGTGGGACGCCTGGGCGGGCTGGTAGAGGGAGGCGACCTCCAGACCGTGGGCTTCGGGCGGGTGGCCGGGCAGGAGGCTGCGCTGGAGGGTTTCGGCCGCGTTGCGG
Source organism: Streptomyces sp. NPDC104226 (assembly GCF_055584085.1). Lineage (NCBI taxonomy): Bacteria > Bacillati > Actinomycetota > Actinomycetes > Kitasatosporales > Streptomycetaceae > Streptomyces > Streptomyces sp. NPDC104226. Next base: position 24,916 of record NZ_JBVJMS010000014.1, on the reverse strand, counting down.
ACGCTCTGGTGCCAGCGGGCGTTGTCGATGGCGACGGCGGCGCGGGCGGCCAGCTCCCCGGCGAGGATCACATCGTCCTCGTCGAACGGGAGCGGGTTGCGGGCGCGCAGCAGGTCGAAGGCGCCGAGGACCTCGTTGTGGGCGATCAGCGGCACCGCGAGATAGGAGTGCACGCCCTCCCGGGAGAGGGTCGCGGCCGCATCGGAGTCACGGGCTATGCGCAGGAGGTCTTCGGAGCCGACGCGGGCCACGAGCACCGGCTGTCCGGTGTGGACACACTGGGTGATCAGCCGGTCCGCCCCGTACGACGCCAGGTCGCCGACCGCGTCCGCTGCGGCGGCGGCCTCGGTCGGGTAGGCGGAGGCCACGGCGAGCGCGCGGAATACCTCCGGCCCGTCGCGGGCACCCGAGCTCCGGCGGAAGGACAGCACGGCGTCCAGGACGTCCACGGCCGCCAGGTCGGCCAGGCCGGGGACGGCGACCCGGGCCAGTTCGTGGGCGGTCTGCTCCACGTCCAGCGTGGTGCCGACGCGGGCGGAAGCATCCGCGATCAGGGCCAGGCGGCGCCGGGCACGGTCCGCCTCGGTCGCCGCCCGGTGACGTTCGCTGACGTCCACGACGGAGCTGGCCACGCCGATCACCCGGCCGCTGGGGCCTTCCAGCCGGTAGAACGACACCGACCAGGCGTGATCGCGGTCCGGGTCGGCCGGGGTCCGGCCGACGGAGTAGTGGTCGAGCAGGGGCGTACCCGTCACCAGCACCTGCCGCAGCGCCGACTCGAGGGTGTCCACGTCGAGGAACGGGAGGATCTCGTGGATCCGGCGGCCGATGTGGTCGGCGGCCGGGACGCCGTTGATCCGCTCCAGAGCAGGGTTGACCAGCATGTAGCGCAGGTCCGCATCCAGCAGGGCGAGCCCGATGGGGGCCTGCGCCACGAGCCGCTGGGACAGGGCGAGGTCGGTCTCCACCCGGTGCAGCATGCGCTGGTCGGCGGCGATGCCCAGGGCGTAGACGTCACCGAGGTCGTCCAGCAGCCGCATGTTGCGGAACTCCACCAGCCGCGTGCTGCCGTCCTTGTGGCGGATGGGGAACGCGCCTGCCCAGCTCGCCCCCGTGCCCATCACCTCGGCGAACAGCTTCGTCACCAGGTCCTCGTGCTCCTCGCGGACCAGGAGGTGCGCCGCGGGCCGGCCCAGGGCCTCCTCGGCGGTGTAGCCGAACACCTGATCGGCCTGCGGGCTCCAGAACACGATCCGTCCGCGCGTGTCCAGCACGACGGCGGCCACGCTGAGCAGATCGAGAAGGCCTCCCGGCGGGGACGGCCCCTCCGCCCGGTCCCGCGCCTCATCGGGGAGCGGCTCGTGTGCACCCATCCTCGACGGCTCCCTCCTCGGCGCAGCCCGTCCGGGGTACGAACCGGTTGAGGGCTCCGCTTCCATGCTGCCCCCGAACCCGACGCCGCACGACCGGTGGGTTCGGATGTATCACCAAGACGGAGCCCTCCGGCAGGCCCGGGAACTGGTGGCGCAACCAATGTGCCGTCCGCCGCCCGGCGTGTTGACTGCTGTGAGAACACGGGGTCGTGCGCCTTCATCCGAAGGGCGGCAGGAAGAGGAGCGGCACGATGGCTGTACCCGACCGGATGGACGAGCGCCTGCGGGCCTTGCGGCTGGTGGAGGAGCAGAGGATGGCTCAGGCCGTGTTCGCCGAGGTGATCGGAGGCGGTCTGATCTCACCCGGCAGCACGGAGTCCGAGGTGGACGAACGGATCTGGGACGCGGCGGGCGAGGTGTTCGGCACGGCCGTGGGGTGGCCCGCCCGGCTCGTCCGCTCGGGGCCGCACACGGTGCTTCCGTACGGACAGTGCCCGCCGGACCGTGTCATCGGCAGGGACGACATCGTCGTGATCGACCTCGGCCCGCTCTTCGCCGGTCACGAGACGGACTTCGCCCGCACGGTCGTCGTCGGCGACGACCCGGGCCGGCGCCGGCTCGTCGAGGACATGGCCAAGGTCGGGGCGGCAGCTCGCGAGACGTTCCTCGGCCAGGACGGCATCACCGGAAGCCAGTTGCACGCCGAGGTGCGGGCCCTTGCCGGCAAGGCCGGCTGGAGCCTGGGCGCGTGGGAGGTGGGCCGGCTGTGCGGGCAGGCCCCCGCCGGGGGCGGATCCGATCCGGAGCCCTCCTCCTTCATCGGTCCGGACAACGACGAGCCGCTCCGCCGCACCGCCGCGGGAGGGTGGCGGGCTCACTGGATCCTGGAGATACGCCTGATCGACGAGTTCAGCGGCTTCGGGGGCGCGTTCAAGCAGCTCCTCGACCTGGTGTGACACCGACCGGCGCGGCTCCACGGCGGCGTTCACCGAGCTGCTCGCCCTGACGCGGCGCAGACCGGCGATGAGCCCTAGGGCCGCCGGATCTCCTCCGGGTGGGCCGTGTGCAGTACGGCCTCCTCGTAGGTGATGGTGCCCGCCGCGAGGAGGGCGTTGATGCCGGCTTCGAGGGTCTGCATGCCGTCACGGTGGCCGGTCGCGACCATGTTGCGGAGCTGGCGGGTCTTGCCCTCGCGGATCAGATTGCGGATCGCCGACGTGCCGACCAGCACCTCGAAGGCGGCCACCCGGCCCCCGCCGGTCCGGGGGATGAGCGTCTGGTTCAGGATGCCGACCAGGGTGTGCGTCAACTGCAGCCGGATCTGCGGCTGTTGCTCGGCCGGGAACACGTCGACGATGCGGTCCAGCGTCTGCGAAGCGTCGTTGGTGTGCAGGGTGGCGAACACCAGGTGCCCGGTCTCGGCGATGGTCAGGGCCGCGGAGATGCTCTCCGGGTCGCGCATCTCGCCGAGGAGCAGCACGTCGGGATCCTCGCGCAGGGCCGAACGCAGCGCGGCCGGGAACGAGTCGGTGTCGGTGCCGACCTCGCGCTGGCTGACCGCGGACCGCTTGTGCTGGTGCAGGTACTCGATGGGGTCCTCGATGGTGAGGATGTGCACCGACCGGTGCGTGTTGACGTGGTCGAGGAGCGCGGCCAGGCTCGTCGACTTCCCCGACCCGGTCGGCCCGGTGACCAGGACGAGCCCGCGCGGCATGCCGGCCCACCCCATGACGACCGGGGGGAGCCCGAGTCGGCCGGCCGACGGCACGTCGTACGGGATGATCCGCAGGGCCAGCGCCGACGCGCCGCGCTGCACGAAGGCGTTCCCGCGCAACCTGGCCTTCTCCCCCCAGCTGAACGCGAAATCGACCTGCTTCTCCCGGCGGAACCGTTCCGTGAGTTCCGGACCCAGCACCCCGGTCACCAGGCGGTCGGCCTCCGGCTCGGTCAGCGCGGCCCCCTCGGCCGCTCGCAGGGCGCCGTCGACGCGGAGGAACGGCGCCGATCCGCTGGTGAGCAGCAGGTCGCTGCCGCCCCGTGCCCACAGCTCGCCGAGCAGGTGGTCGATGATCGCGGAACTCGGCCCGGACATGGTGGTCTCCAAGGTGGTGTGCTGGTACGCGGTCATGGCAGGACCGTCCACTGGGTGACGGTGCCGGCGTGGCCGTCGAAGGACACGGCGGCCCGGACGAGCGGCCCGGACAGCAGGTCGATCCGGGTGCCGCCGAGGTGCCCGGTCGCGCCGCCGGAACCGGCGGTCACGACGTAGGTCACGGTCAGCCCGGTCAGCTGGGCGGCCGTGGTCAGGCCGCACGGCGCCAGGTCGAACCGGTCGGTCACCGGGCCGGCCGAGCCGAGGTGGACGGGAACGTCCAGTGCCTTGCCGACGCCGGTGCAGGTGCTGCCGGGGAAGTCCACCGACACCTTCACCGACTCCACGTCGCCTTCCTCGTGGTGCGCCACCTGCAGGACGGCATGGTCGAGCGGTCCGGCCGGTGAAGGTGCCGGCTGGGGGTAGCCGCCGAGCGTGAGGGACGCCCGGCCTCCGCCGCGGAGGGTGGCGTCCGTGATGTCCACGGGCGCGCCGGGGGCCGGGGGCGTGAACCCGGTGACCGCGGCGACCGACGCCGGTTTCGCGCTCACGGCCGGATAGGCCGTGAACAGCACCGGCTCCGGCGGGACTCCGATGACCGGTCGGAGGTAACGGGCGGTCGGGCTGATGCCGAGAGCGATGGTCCGGGCGATGATGCCGCGGGTGACGACCTGCGAGCCGACCTGGCTCATCGACAGGTCGACGGCGGCGGTCGGCGCGTAGACGGTGCCGTTGATCACCAGGCGGCTGTGCTGCGTGGCCGTGTCGGCGTCGTCGGTCGATTTGAGCACCGCGCAACCGCCGCCCGTGGTGAGGCAGCCGGACAGGGCCCGTACGGACGGGGCGCGGAACACGATGTCGAGCTCGACGCCGTCGAGCCGGACGGAGGCGTCGGTACCGCCCGTGCCCAGCTTCGCCGTGTAGTCGACGGCGAGCCCGGACAACTGGTCGCCCTTCGTCACCCCGCAGGCCCCGAGGTCGACCGAGTCGACGCCGAGCGTCCCCGCGCGGGAGGTCAGGGAGTGGTGCGCGTCGCAGGCGGTACCGGTGCCGGAGACGGCCAGCGCGGCCGTGGGCGGCACCTCGGGCGCGGGTGGCGTCGTCGGAGGTACCGGTGCCGGGGTGGTGTCGTCGCCCTGGTGCGCAACGCGCAGCACGATCCTGTCGATCACCGCCCCCGCCGGCAGGGGCAGCATCGCGAACGCGCCGAGCCGGACCGACGCCGACGGGGTGGCCGTGGAAAGCGTCGCGGTCGAGGCGGTGGTGTCGATCGCCTGCGCGTTCTTCGGATCGAGGAACGCCGCGGCGCTGGGCGTGGCGGTGCTGGTGGCCTGGGTGGGCCGTACCGGGAGAGGGGACCGGTAGGCCGGTTCCAGGGTGACTCCGTCGAGCCGATCGGTGGCGGCGGCGCTGCCGGCGGCGAGGCTGGCGGTGTAGGTCACGACCAGACCGGTCAGCTGGGCCGGGTCGGTCAGGCCGCAGAGGGCGACCAGGTCCAAGGTGTCGGTGGCCAGGGCGTCCGGGCGCGCGGGGAGCTTCTGCGGGGTGGTGCAGGAGCGGGGCATGCCGGGACCGGTCAGGGTCACCGAGGCCGTCGGCGGCGGTCCTCCGGCCGCCCCGGGATCGTCGCGGTGCGCGACGTGCAGCAGGGCCCCGTCCAGGACCGAGCCGGGCGCCACCGCGGGGGCGTCGTAACCGCCCAGGGCGATGGTGGCCGTCGGCGTCGTGCCCGAGAGCGCGGCGCGGGCCGTGTCGGCGCCGTCGATCGCCTTGGCGTCGGCCGCGGCGGTGAACGTCGTCGACTCCGCGCTCGTCGCCGGCCGGGGCGCCGGGGCGTCGTGCACGATCTCGAGCCACATGCCGTCCAGGGACACGGAGCCCGCGGCGGCGCCCACGTTCAGCCCGGCGGCGAAGGTCGCGGTCAGGCCGGTCAGCTGTGCGGGGTCGACGATGCCGCACGCCTTCAGGTCGATGCGGTCGTCACCCAGACCGGCCCGTGCGGTGAGCGGCAGGTTGGTACAACTGCCGCCACCGCCCGCGGGGGTGACGTTGATCCTGGGCGCCGCCACGTCACCGGTCTCCTGATGGGCCACCCGCAGCACGGCGGAGCCGATCGTCGACCCCGGCGGCAGAGGCGGCAGGCCGAACCCGGCCAGGGTGATCGACGCGGACCGGGCGGCCCCAGTCAGCGCGGCGCCGGCCGTCGACGGCGTCGGCTGTTCGCCGATCTCCAGGGCGTTGCCGGGATCGGTCCCGGTGGCGGTGAACCCGGTGGACGCGGTGACGGCGGTGGGCTTGAACGTGGTCGGCGTACGGTAGGCCACCTCCAGCCAGATGCCGTCCAGGCGTTCCGTGGCGGCGGTGCCGTCGGCGTCCAGGGTGGCGGCGTAGGTCACGGTCAGGCCGGCGAGCCGGGCCGGGTCGGTGAGCCCGCACGCGCCCAGCAGGTCGATCGGGGGATCCGTGGCGAGCGCCGCGTGCCGGGGCAGGTCGTCGGTGCGGCAGGTGTCCGCGCCGACGGCGGTGGTGATCTTCAGCGCGCCGGGGGCGGTCAGGCCGCCCTCGTCCTGGTGCGCGATACGCAGCTGCGCGCCGGTGACGACCGAGCCGGCCGGCACCCGCGGGGTGAAACCGGCGAACTGCAACGAGGCCGAGCGGCGTTTCACCGGGTCGAGGACGGCGTCGGCCGTGCAGCCCGCGGTGCCCGCCGGCTGCGGGCACCCGGGCAGCGTCGGCCGTTCGCCGTCGGTCAGGGCATGGCCGGGGTGGGCGAAGCCGGTGTTCGTGACCACCTCTGTCGGCCTCAGCGTGTGGGACGGCTTCGGCGGCTGGACCCCGTACACCGCCACCTGCTGTGCGCCCGGGACCACCGGGGCGCACAGTTCGGCCTGACCGCGGTCGACCTGGAACCGGCTGCCGCCGCCCATCACGACCGTGACGCCTTCGGGCCGGGTGCTGTCGCAGCCGCCCGGGTTGGGGAGGGCAGGGCGGGCGGGGGCTCCGGGATCCCAGCCCGCCTGCGTACCGCCGATCACGCTGACCGTGGGGTCGGCGACCGTCCAGACGGCTGAGCCGCCGGTGAAGTCGAAGTCGAAGTAGTAGGTGCCCGGTTGCAGCCACACGACCACGCCCGGGCACGCGCCGGCGGTGAGGCGGGTGAGGGCGCGGGCGTCGTCGTAGGAGCCGGGCTGCAGGCGCACCAGCCAGGAACCGGGGCCGGGGCACGCGGGCACCGTCCGCCGGGCCGGGACGGCCGTGAGGGGCGGGGCGTAGTCAGGGTCGCCGCCCACGACCGGGTCGGCGGGAGCCGACGGGGTGTCGTTGGCGCAGCCGCGCGCGTACGGCGCCTGGGTCGGTGCCAGCTGGGCCTGCGACACGGCACGGGAGCAGTCGCCGACGGCGGACACGTCGCCCGACACCACCATCGAGGCGCCGGCGCCGGTGCTGACCGTCGAGTTCGAGAACACGCTGCCCTGGACGCGCAGCCCGGGCGTGGTCACGTTGATGCCGTCGGTCGCCCCCCTGCCCAGGCTGCGGAGCGCGTCCTGCGGCTGGGTCGCGCGCGTGGCGGCGGGAGACGTGTTCTGCGGGTCGCAGTGGACGATCATCTGGCGGCCGTTGATCGGCGGGGCGGTGTAGTCGGCGCACGGGTTGCCCTGCGAGAAGTTCTTGACCGCGAGCTGCGTGGCGCCGTCCGCGCTGTAGTCCCGTTTGCCCTGGTCGACGTAGACGCTCGCGGTCTTCAGTCCCGTGGCGGCGAAGGAGAGGATCGCTACGGTGGCCAGGCTGAAGACGACGATGAAGGCCAGGGCGAGAATCAGCGTCGACCCCTGCTCGTCGCCGCGCAGGCGGCGCTGACTCGGGTGGCGCGGAGTCAGGCGGCGCGGACTCGGGCGGCCGGTCATGACGCGCTCGATCGGCGGACGGCGGTGAAGGTCGTCGGGGGTGCGGCGGGGTCGCTCTGCACGGTCAGCGTTACCTCCATGGGCGAGGTGCACGAGGTCTCGGCACCGCAGCTCAGAGTTACCGGATGGGTCGTTGCGGGGTCGTCGAACCGGCCCAGCACCGTGGTGAAGACGTCTCCGGCGTCGCACTTCACCCGGGTGAGGGCGCCGGTGGGCCGGTCGTAGGTGTAGACGACGTCGGTGCCGGGCCGGCTCAGGTGGACGATCACGTCGGCGACCCCGCACGCGGGGTCGGTCGTGACGGCGTCCGCGCTCTGCACGTCGCCGTAGAAGTAGCGGCCCAGCGTGCCCACCGTGCTGGTGGCGGCCACCCGCTTCCCGGTGCCCGCGGTGAAGCGCAGTCCGAGGATGATCGCGGTGGGCAGCAGCGTTCCGATGATGCCCACGATGACGATCGTGACCAGCAACTCGGTCAGCGTGAACCCCGACTCCGAGCGCTCTGTGGGGCGTTGCTCCGTCATGACAGCATCGACTCCCGCTTGACGACTTCGAGCCTCGCGTCCCTGACGGGGCGCGGTCCGGTCGAGCGCACGGTGAGCGTCACCTTCTGGACTCCGGCATCGGCCGTCGGGCAGGCCGGGGCGAACGCACCCACCCCGTCCCAGTACTCGATTTCGAGGGTCACGGTGTACCCGTCCGGCGGCGCCGGGGTCTCGTACGTACGGGCGCAGGGCACGTACGGGTCGCTGACGACCTTCTCGGCGGCGTTGCGGACGACCGCGTCGGCGCCGGTCACCTGCTGCTGCGTGGCCGAGCTGATGATCGCGGTGCCCATGCCCCCGAGGATGGCCACGAAGGCAACGCCCATGAGCACCACGGCGACGAGCACCTCGACCAGCGTCTCGCCCTCTTCGCCGCGGCGGCGCCACGCGCCTCGTGCACGCCGTGCGGAGCCGGTCACTGGACCTCGACCTGGCTGTAGACGCCGTAGATCGCCGTGAGGAGGGCGACGGCCACGAAGCCCACGACGACCCCGACCAGGATCACCACGGTCGGCTCGAACAGGCTCGTCATCCGCTTGAGCTTGTGCTGCAGTTCCTTCTCGTAGAACTCGGACACGTTCTGGAGCTGGTCGTCGAGGGTTCCGGTCTCCTCGCCGACGCGCATCATCTGGGTGACCGCCCCGGGGAACAGCTTGGTGCGGGCGATCGGCCGGGAGATGCCGCCGCCTTCGAGCATCTCCGTCCGGGCCGTCGCGATGGCCCGCTCGAACACGAGGTTGTTGGCGCCCGCCCCGGCCAGGCTGAGCGCGTCCGGGATGGGCACACCGGCCTTGATCATCGAGGTCAGGATCCGGCAGAACCGTTCGATGACCATGAAGCGGACCACGTCGCCGACCACGGGCATCGCCAGCAGGAACCGGTCGCGCAGCGCCCTTCCCCGCTCGGTCCGCAGACCGGCGATCAGGGCCGCGACGAGCGTGACGAGCACACCGGCGATGACCGGGTACCAGGCCGCGACGAAGTCGGTGAAGCCCAGCAGGATCCGGGTCGGCAGCGGCAGTTCCGCGTTGAAGGACTCGAAGAACACCTTGAAACGGGGCAGGACGAAGATCACGAGGACGAGGACGACCGCGAGGGCCAGCACCATCACCAGGCTCGGATAGGTCAGGGAGGAGCGGATGCTGCGCCGGGCCTCGACGTCGCGCTCGATGTAGCGCGCCAACTGGCCCATGACCACGTCGAGTTCACCGGTCGCCTCGGCCGATCGCAGGACGGATATGTAGAACGGCGGGAGCGCCGCGGTGTGCACGGCCATCGAGGCGGCGAAGCTCTCGCCGAACCGCAGCGAGTCCATGACGTCGACGAGCACCTTGCCGAGCTTCTTGTCCTTGGTCTCGGCACGGATGATCTCCAAGGCGTCCAGAATGGGCACGCCGGCCTTGATGAAGGCGCCCATCTGGCGGGAGAAGTTGCTCAGTTCGACCAGGTCGACCTTCTGCGTCGTGATTTCCAGCTGCAGCAGGCTGCGGCTCGCGGCCTTGACCGACCGCACCTCGTAGCCCTGCCGGGTCAGGCTGTCGGTCACGCCGTCGACACTGGAGCCGGTGAGCACGCCGGTGGCCTGTTTCCCGTCCGGGCCGACCGCGGCGTACTTGAAGGTGGCCATGCCGAGTCTCCTGGTGTGCGGTGTTCAGGGGTTCGCGTCGTCCGCGGCGGTGCGGTGCGGTGCGTTTCGGGTGGGTGCGCTTCGGGTCGGTGCCCGGCGTCCGGCGGGCCGGGCGCCGGGGCCGCCGGCCCCCCTAGGCCACGTACACGCTGGACATGATCTCGGCGATGGTCGTGACGCCCTCCTCCACCAGACGGACGCCGCCGTCCAGGAGGCTGTCCATGTGCTCCTCGCGGGCGGCCTTGCGCAGGCTGTTGACCGGGGCCTTCTCGACGAGCAGCCGCTTGATCGTGTCGCTCATCACGAGGAGCTCGAAGACGCCGATCCGCTCCTGGTAGCCGGTCCGGGAGCAGAAGTTGCAGCCCCGGCCCTGCCAGAACCCGGTGTCGGGCGATCCGCCGGCCTGGGCGAAGAAGGCCAGTTCGTCGACGCCCGGCTGGTAGGGCTCGCGGCACTGGTCGCAGATCCGGCGCACCAGGCGCTGGCTCACCACCCCGGCGACCGTGGAGGTGAGCAGGAACGGCTCGATGCCCATGTCCACGAACCGGTGCAGGGCGGAGCAGGCGTCCGCTGCGTGGATGGACGACAGCACGAAGTGGCCGGTGAGCGCGGACTCGACCGCGATCCGTGCCGTCTCGGCGTCCCGGATCTCGCCGACCAGGATCACGTCGGGGTCCTGCCGGAGGATCGAGCGCAGTCCGGTCGCGAAGGAGACGCCCGCCTGATCGTTGATCTGGATCTGGTTGACCGACGGGACCACGTACTCCACCGGATCCTCGATGGTGGTGATGTTGCGCTCGCTCTGGTTCAGCTCACCGAGCGTGGCGTACAGGGTGGTCGTCTTGCCGCTGCCCGTCGGTCCGCCGCAGGCGACCATGCCGTACGGGGAGCGCAGCAGGGAGGAGAACCGTTCGTAGGTCGCCGCGGGCATGCCGAGTTCGGCCAGCCGCAACAGGGTGCGGTTGCTGTCGAGCAGCCGCAGTACCGCCTTCTCGCCCCAGATGGTGGGGGTGGTCGCGACCCGGATGTCGACCGACCTGCCGTCGATCTCGGTGGCGATCTGACCGTCGAGCGGGCGCCGCCGGTCGACGATGTTCATGTTGGCCATGATCTTGATCCGGCTGACCACGGACGGGCCCATGTTCTCCGGCAGGCTCAAGACGTCGTGCAGCGCGCCGTCGATGCGGTACCGGACCCGGACCCGGTCGCCGTGCGGTTCGATGTGGATGTCCGAGGCCCGGTCGCGCAGGCCCTGGGTCAGCATGAGGTTGACCAGGTGGACGACCGGCGCGTCCTCGCTCACCACCCGGGAACCGGAGGTGGCTTCGCGGCCGGTCTCGGTCGCCTTGAAGGCCTCGACCAGGCTGCTGACCCCGGACAGCGCCCGGTAGGCGCTGTCGATCGAGCGCCGGATGTCCGCGGGAGCCGCGATCGCCAGCCGGACCTGGTCCGGCGCGACGGCCCGCCCGACCTCGTCGAGCACGCGCGGGTCGGCGGGGTCGCCCGCGGCGACCAGCAGCGTGCCCTCGGTCCGCCGCACCGCGACGACGCCCAGTGAGCGGGCCAGCGCCTCCGGCACCCGGGCGGCCGCCTCGGGATCCGGTTCGCTCTGGCGCAGGTCGGCGACCGGGACGCCGAGTTGCACCGCCAGCGCCTCGATCAGGGAGCGCTCGTCGACCATGCCGAGTTCCACCAGCAGGGCGCCGAGCCGCTTGCCCGACGCCGCCTGCTGCAGGAGGGCTTCCTCCACCTGCGCCGGGGTGAGCAGGCCGCGCTGCACGAGCAGTTCCCCGATGCGGGGGCCTTGCTGCCGCGGGGCCGGCGAGGGCGCCGGGTCCCCCGCTCCGTCGGGCAGGGTACCGACCTCGTCCGCGGGGTCTGTTGGGGCCGAGCGGCCCCGGAAGAGCCGGCGGTTCGCCACGGAACCCACCCCTTTCGTGCATCCAGGACAGCGGCCGGTCACTCGCCCCCCGAGGTCGCTCATTCGCCCGGAGCGCGTTCCATAGAACTGTCAGCCGCTGATTACTCGGATGCATGCTACAGCACGCCATCAGCCTGTCATCTGCCACCGCAATCAGCGGTTTTACCTGGATGGCTCCTCTTGTGGGGCTCCGGCTCGCTCAGTAGTCTGCTGCTGATTAATCAGGCTGTTACTAGTGCCCGGTTCTGCTGAACCGGTCGCCGTAGATGGAGAACGATGTCCACATACCTGCAAGGCAAGTTGCGCCGCCGGATGCGTGCGCAGAGCGAGACGACGGAGGCCGGCTTCACACTGATCGAGCTCCTCGTGGTCATCGTGATCCTCGGCATCCTGTCCGCCATCGTCGTGTTCTCCGTCAGCGGCATCAACGACAAGGGTCAGGGGACGGCCTGCAAGACGGACAAGGCCACGATCGAGACCGCGGAGGAGGCGTACTTCCTCACCGGCAACCGCGGCTACTACGCGAGCGTGGACGACCTGAAGAAGGACGGCTTCCTCTCGACCGTGTCCGCCTGGCACGAAGTCGAACTGCCGACGGACAAGAAGACGTTCAAGGTCATCCCGAAGAACGGCGTCACGACCTGCCCCGCCGCCTGACCCGGAGGCGCCCGCCGGGCCGGCCGGCGGCTCCACCGCCGGCCGGCCCGGTGCCTCCTGTTGGCTCCCTTCCCGCCTGAAACACCCCTTGAGAGGGTGGAAAGTGCTGGTAGCGGCTCATATGCCGGATACGGCACCATGTCCGCCATGTCAGCCATATTCGTCGTGATCATCGGCCTGTTGGGCCTCGCAGTCGGCTCGTTCCTCAACGTCGCCGTCTCGCGGGTTCCGGCAGGCCTTTCGGTCGTACGGCCCCGCTCCGCCTGCCCGCAGTGCGCCACGCCGATCGCGCCCCGGGACAACATCCCCGTCGTGTCATGGCTCCTGCTGGGCCGGCGCTGCCGCGCCTGCCGGGTTCCGATCCCCGCGCGCTACCCGCTCATGGAAGCGCTCACCGCGCTCCTGTTCGCCGCCGAGGCCCTGCGCTTCGGCTGGTCGGAAACGCTCCCGGCCGCACTCGTCTTCACCGCCGGACTGCTGGCCCTGGCCGCCTGCGATGCCGAACTCTTCCTGCTCCCGCGGCGGCTGGTCTACCCCACGCTCGGGCTCACCGCCGCCTGTCTGCTCGCCGCCACCGCGGCCACCGGCCAGTGGCAGAGGCTCGGCGTGACCGCGGCATGCGCAGTGGGCGCGTTCGCCCTCTTCTTCGCCCTGCACTGGATACGGCCGGCCTGGCTCGGCTTCGGCGACGTGCGCCTGGCGGGCCTGCTCGGCACCGGGCTGGGCTGGCTCGGCCCGTCCTACTTCGTCTTCGCGCTGCTGGCCGGCAGCGCCGCCGGCCTGCTGCTGGCCATCGGACTCATGGCGGCCGGGCGCGCGACCCGCCACACCCGCCTCCCCTTCGGCGTGTTCCTCGCCGCCGGAGCCATCGCGGCCCTCCTCGTGGGCGCCCCCGTCATCCACTGGTACGAGAGCGCGAGTGACCCGTACGCGATGAGTACGCCGCTCACGGGACATGCGGTCGGCATCGCAAATACCAGCGGCAATCCCTACGCTGGTCACCATGAAGGAACCTGATCTTGATCTGCCGCTGGCCGAGTGGATCGTGCTCGCGATCATGGCCGAACGCCCCAGCCACGGCTTCGCCATCGCGTCCCTCACCGCCGAGGGCGCGGAAATCGGCGAGTTCTGGTACATCTCGCGCCCCATGGTCTACCGGTCGATCACGCGGCTGGTCGAGCGCGGACTGATCACGCCGGTCGGTTCCGAGGAGGGCAACCGCGGACCGCAGCGCATGATCTACGCCGCCACCCGCTCCGCGAAGGCCGCGGTCAGCCGGTGGCTCGGTGAACCCGTGGCCCAGCTGTTCGACGTCCGCGCCGAGCTCACGTGCAAGCTCCTGCTGCTCCAGCGCCGCGCCGCCAGCCCCTCTCAGCTGGTCGAGCGCCAACGGGTCGTCATCGACGAGATCGAGGAGTCCCTGCGCGCCAAGGAGCACGTGGGTGACTACCTTCCCCGTGCGATCTACGCCTGGCGCCTGGAGCACGTCCGCGCCGCACGCCGCTTTCTCGACGCCGTCGACGTCGACGGCGACGTCGACTCGGTGCAGGCGGCGGTCACGACCGGGTGACGTCAACGGCCCCCACGATGCGCACGCGCAAGCGGGACGGGCCCGGTGATCGCATCATCGCGATCACCGGGCCCGTCCTGTACGTCTTTCGGGTCAGAGCTGCCTACGGCACCTCGACGACCGTCTCGCAGGAGCCGCCGGACACGATCGAGTCCGTGCCCGGGAGGGCCGCGCCGCCGTTGGCGTCACCGGCGCAGACGTCCGTGTCGCTGCCGCCGGAGAGGGTGTCGCTGCCGGCGCCGCCGACCACGGTGTCGTTGCCGGAGCCACCGGAGAGCGCGTCGTCGCCGGCCCCGCCCTTGACGACGTCGTTGCCGCTGCCGCCGCTGACGGCGTCGTTGCCGTCACCGGCGTCGACGTAGTCGTTGCCGCTGCCGGCCGCCACGGCGTCGTTGCCGCCGAACGTGCAGATGGTGTCGTTGCCGCCGTTGCCGGTGACCGCGTCGTTCCCGTTGCCGGTCACGATCACGTCCGAGGCGCCCGTGCCGTTGACGATCCCGTTGCCGGTGATCGTGGCGGCGAGACCGTTGCAGCCGGCCGCTACGTTGAGGGTCACGGTCGCGTTGTTCGAGTCGACGGTGCCGTCGGTCGCCTTGTAGGTGAAGCTGTCGCTTCCGACGTAGGCGCTCTCGGGCTGGTAGCTGAACGAACCGTCGGCGTTGAGCGTGAGGGTGCCGTGCGCCGGCCCGGTCACGAGAGCGGCCGTCAGCGTGTTGCCGTCGGGGTCCGTGTCGTTGCCGAGGACGCCGGGAGCGCCGACCACGAGCGGGGTGTCGGCCCCGACGTGGTTGTACGAGTCGTTCGCGGCCGTCGGCGTCCGGTTCGTCGCGTTGAGCAGCACGGAGGCGTCCTTGACGAAGGTCGCCGAGCCGTTGCTGTTGGCCGTGGCGACATCAGGGCGCCCGTCGCCGTCGAGGTCGGCGACCGCCGTGGCCTGCGGGTTGCTGCCGCCGTTCAGCCCGAAGGCCAGCGGGCTGCCGAACGCACCCGCACCGTCGCCCTCGAGCACCACGACCTCGTGCGAGCCGGCGCTGGAGGCGACCAGGTCGACGTGTCCGTCGCCGTTCAGGTCGGCCACCGAAGCGGAGCTGAGGTTCGCGCCAGCCGACAGGACGCTCGCGGCGGCGAAGCCGCCCGTGCCGTCGCCGAGCTGGACGGCGAGGCGGCCCGGGGTGCCGGGTGCCACGACGACGATGTCCTGCTTGCCGTCCTCGTTGACGTCGGCGAGCTTGACCTTCGACGGCAGCGTCGTGCCGGCGGAGACGTTCGACGCCGTGCCGAAGCCGCCGTTCCCGTCGCCCAGCAGGACGGAGAGGGTGCCGGTCGTGAGGTTCGCCGTGACGAGGTCCAGGTGGCCGTCGCCGTTCAGGTCGGCGGTGGCGATGGACTGCGGGCCGGTGCCGCCGTTCAGTCCGAACTGCGCCGCGGTGGCGAACGTACCGTCGCCGTTGCCGAGCACGACCGCGGCGTTGTTCGTGTTCGAGTTGGACGTGGCGAGGTCCTGCTTGCCGTCCTCGTCGAAGTCGCCCACGGTGACGCCGGTCGGGAAGCGCACGACGCACGGGTTGTCGCCCGTGGTGTCGCATCCGGGCGTCGGGTTGAGCTGCACCGCCGCTCCGGCGCCGAGCGCGCCCGAGCCGTCGCCGAGCCAGACCAGGGCGACGTTGCCGCGCGCGTCCTGGCTGATGACGTCCTTGTGGCCGTCGCCGTCGAGGTCGCGGATCTCCACCGAGCCGAGGAAGACGCTCGTCGAGGTCAGCGGCGCCGCGTACTTGGTCACGGCGCCGAAGGCGCCGCCGCCCGAACCGAGGAACACCCCGAGGCCCTCGGAGCGGATCGCCGTCACGAGGTCCGGCTTCCCGTCGTTGTCGAGATCGCCGATCGCGACGGCGGAGCTGCCGCGGCCGGTGTCGTCGAGGTTCGCCGCGGTGCCGAAGCCGGTCGTGTTGGCGCCGGCCGCCGAGGCCGGGGCGGCGGTGGCCATCACCGCGGTCGCCATCGCGAAGACGAGCGTCGGAACCCGAAGCCGCCGACGTGTGGATCTGTGCATGGGGGAGGACCCTCCTAAGGGTCTGCTGAAGGGAGATGCGTGCCGTCGGTGGACAGGGGTGCCGCCGACGGATGCCGCCGGGCCGGGACCGCCGGCGGGCGCCTTTCGCGCCCGGCCGACGGTCCGTTGCCCTGTGTTGCGGATCGGCTAGTAGCCGTAGGCGGCGAGGGTCCCCTGGATGGTGGAGTCGAAGTCCCAGTCGTTGTTGAACAGGTCGGTCCAGACGGCCGCCGCGCCGGCGTTTCCACCGGTCAGTGCCACGCCGTACTGCTCGATGTCTCCGTAGCCGGAGTACGCGCTCGGGTTGACCTCGGTCCACGTGTTGGGGTCATTGGTCGTGGTGCCGTTCAGCGAGCTCGACGTCCAGCTCACGTTCATGACGTTCGACTTCGCGACGAGGCCCAGCTGGGTGTTTCCGCCGGCGTTCGCCGTCACTGCGCCGCGCACCTGGCTGATGCCCGATTCCAGACGCACCTTGCACGCCGTGCCCGCGCTGTCGCACGCGCTTCCCCGGAACACGTTCTGGCCCGGACCGCTGTCGGTCCAGGTGAATCCCGCCTGCACCAGCGCCTGCTTGGACGCCGCGCCGAACGGCGCGGAAGCCGGGTCGGCGACCGCGATGCGGTTCGTGCTCGCGGCGCTGAGCCAGGTCAGCACCTGCGGGATCGTCGTGGGAGCGCCGGAGAGCGGAGTGGCGTCACAACGGGGCGACTGGGCCTTGCCGTTGCCGCTGCCGTTGACATCCGACCCGAATGCCAGCGGCGGGCTGCCGGCGTTGGACGGGTCGTCGCCCTTGGTCGAGCCCGCCCAGCTGCCGCTGCAGCTGTAGAGCGCCAGGCGTCCGACGGCGACGAGGTGCTTGCTGTCGATGTCGCCGTTGCACTCGACGCTACCGCTCGCCGTGCACGTGCCGCCGTCCGCCGTCGGGATGACCGCGTCCACGTTGGTTGCGTCCGCAGAGAGGAACGCGTCGATGTGCAGCGGTCCGTTGACGCAGTTGTTCGACGCGGCGGGGTTGCAGGTGGTGTAGGGACCGGCGCTCTTCAGCTGCTGGCGCAGGCTTCCCGAGGTGATGCCGCGCATCGTGGAGGTGTCGATCGCGGGCTTGTTCCAGAAGCCGCCGACCTGCGACGCGCCGTTCGCCGTGAACGGGGTGAACGACTTGAGTGTCGCGATGTAGCCCTTCATGTCCTTCAGGGCGGGGTACATGTTGTTTGCGACACCGACCTCCGCGTCGGTCGTCGCGGACGCCGCCGGGGCCGTGGCGGTGATCAGGGCCGTCGCGAGCGCACCCACCGCGAACGCCCTCCGGACCCGGTGCATCCCGGTTCTGGAAGCGCTCTGACCGTTTCGGGCGCGACTGAATCGCATTTGCATGTGCTACTCCTCATTGATCTGCTGGGCGGCGGCCGGCCGGACGGGTGCCGTACGGGTGGCATCAGGCAAATGCCGGAATCGCATGGGCATCTGCGAGGTTTCCGGCATGAACGTGCCGCACGCGCCTAGATGGTGCTCATGCGGAGCCTCAGTAGTCAATCGTTGACAACCGCGCGTGCTGTGGATGTAATGCACGTATCAAAACTGCAACTGGCCTGGTGGGCGCGTGTGTCCTCGGACTGCTGCAGGACGCGGGAAAGAAACGAGCGGCACGATGGGCAGAGGCATGGAATGGCAGTGTTGAGCAGGCTCACGCGCTCGCGCGCGATCAAGCGGGGCGTCCTGGTCCTCGCGGTGGCCGCAGCGGTACTGGGCGTGGTGATGTTCGTACGCGGCGGATCGGAGAGCGGAGCCCAGGCGCAGAGGCCCGAGCGCGAGTGGTGCACACCGGGCACCCCGCGCACCGTCCTCTGCCCGAACGGCAAGACGTTCGACGCCAAGGAGTTCGCCACGCACGGCGACGCCTTCGACTGCATCAACTTCGCCAACCAGGCCGACGCCCAGGCCGTGTTGCGGGCCGATCCCACCGACCCGAACCAACTGGACGACGGCGGCGGTGTCGCCTGCCGCGGACTGTCTGAACCGCGCGACACCGAAGCCGTCCCCCAGAGCGCGCAGAAGTTCACGTGCACTCCGGGTGACTTCCGCAGCGCGCTCTGCCCGCAGCCGGACCGGGCCTTCGAGGCCCGCTACTTCCTGCGCTACGGCAACGACGCCTACGACTGCGCGGACTTCGCCAGCCAGGCGGACGCGCAGGCCGTCTTGCGTTTCGCACCGACCGACCCGAACCGCCTCGACGGCGGGAAGAAGGGCATCGCGTGCCCGGACCTGCCGGAACCCAAGGACGTCAAGCCCGTGCGACGGGGAACTCCGTGACGCGGCAGCGGCCCGCGCGCGTGCCCGGGCCGGACGAGACCCATCGATTGAAGGAAAGCCCCACTCCCATGACACCGGACCCTCGCCTGTTCCCCTTGCGCACCAGACGCCAGGACGGCTTCACGCTCATCGAGTTGCTCGTGGTCATCGTGATCCTCGGCGTTCTCGCGGCCATCGTGGTGTTCTCCGTCAGGGGCATCGGGGACAAGGGTCGCGGGAGCGCGGTCGCCGCGGACGCGGCCACCCTGCGCACGGCGGAGGAGGCCTACTGCGCCAAGAACGGGCGCTACGCGACGATCGACGAACTCAAGGACGCCAAGCTGATCACCGGCGAACCGGTCTACAACACGGTGGCGGTCGGCCAGGAGAACAAGTGCGGTCAGGGCCCGCAGTCTTCGTACGTGGTGTACGAGAACTCGCCGATGGAGCGCACGGGTGACCAGGTCAAGGTGGGCGGGAACCCGGTCGACCTCGCGGTCGACGAGAAGGCCGACCGCGTGTACGTCGTGTCCAACGACCCCACGGGCGTCGTGACCGTGATCGACGGCAAGACCGACAAGCCGATCGGCGCGCCGATCGACGTGTCCGCCGCCGCACCGTCGCCGACCCGGATCGCGGTCAACTCCGGCACGGGACAGGTCTACGTCGGGGGCGTCAACGGCGTCGCGATCATCGACACGACCAAGGGCAACCAGGTGACCCGCGTCGACTTCCCCGCGACCGTGAGCGCTCTGGGCGTCTCTCCCGACAACGGCGACGTCTATGTGGGCGGCGGTTCGGTGAGCGCCTCGAAGGTCGGCTACATCGCGGCCGGCGGCACCGCTGCGACGATGATCCCGCTGCCCGCCGCGGGGATCGCGGCCGCGGTCAGCGGTATGGACTTCTCCTTCGACGCCGCGCGCCACGAGGTGTACTTCGCGAAGCAGGTCACCAATGCCGCCTCAGGCTCCGGGCTCGGCCTCTTCGCCGTCTCCACGCAGACCCACCAGGCGCGCATCGCCGCGGAACTCCCGACGAAGATGGGCTGCGGCAGCACCAGTGTCACCGGGCACTTCATGCTCGGCTCCGTTCGCGGTGTGACCGCCGTCGATCCGACCCGTGGCCTCGTCTACCTGCTCGCCAGCAAGTGCGTCGAGTCTCCCACGAGCAACACCGGTGTGAAGACGGTCGCCTCGACGGTCGTCGTCAACCCCGGCGACGGCAGCTACACAGCGCTCGACGAGATGCCGCTGTCGGGGACCGAGGCGAATCCCGGGCACATTGCGGTGGTCTACAACCCGGCGGCCGCGTCCGTCTACGTCTTCTCCACGGGCGGCCCGAAGACACCGGGCTGCGGAACCTCCGGAGGCCGCATCACCCGGATCGAAGGCGCGACGTTCAAGGGGCTGGCACCGGCCTGCGCCAATTCGGGTGTCGCCACGAACCCGGCGCACAAGCTCACCGTGCTGAAGAACGTCAACAAGGTCTTCGTCGCGCAACTCCTCACCAAGGACGACAAGGGCCGAATCCTGTCACCGGGCGGTCTCGGAGTGACCGACGGCACCACACTGCTCCAGCAGGCTCCGCTCGGCACGAGCGGCCAGTTCGGCTCGATGGCCGTGAACAACACCACGGGGAAGCTGTACGCCGTCAACCCGGAGGCGGCCCAGGTCTCGGTGTTCCGGGACGGACAGGGAGCATAGGGCCGTGCCGGAGCAGTCATACACCATGGGCCGGCGACCGGGTCGCCGTGCCGGCCTCGCGGCCGCGGCGGTCGGCGTGATCGCGGCGCTCACGCTCACCGCGTGCGCGGGCGGGGACACCATGCAGCACACGTTCGACGTGGCCCCGTACGTCAAGAAGGGGCACGTGGCCGACTGCGACGCGTTCGCGAGCCAGGCCGACGCCCAGGCGGTGCTGCGCGCAGACGCCCTCGACCCCAACGAACTGGACCGGGACGGCGACGGCATCGCATGCCCGGACCTCCCCGGGCCGAAGGACAAGAAGCCCGTCCACCGCGACTACGCGACCGATCTGGACGGTGCGCCCATCAGCGCGCCGGAAGATCCCTTGCAGCCGTAGCAGCAGCGGAAGCAGCCACGCGCAGCCCGGTGCCCGACCTGTCGTCCGTACAGGTCGGGCACCGGGCTCAGCCGTCTAGAAGAAGCCGAGCTTCTTGGGGGAGTAGCTGACCAGCAGGTTCTTCGTCTGCTGGTAGTGCTCCAGCATCATCTTGTGGGTCTCCCGGCCGATGCCCGACTGCTTGTAGCCGCCGAAGGCCGCGTGCGCCGGGTAGGCGTGGTAGCAGTTCGTCCAGACGCGGCCCGCCTGGATCGCGCGGCCCGCGCGGTAGGCCGTGTTGATGTCGCGGGTCCAGACGCCGGCGCCCAGGCCGTACGCCGTGTCGTTCGCGATGCGCAGCGCGTCGTCGAAGTCCTGGAACGAGGTCACCGACACGACCGGGCCGAAGATCTCCTCCTGGAAGATCCGCATGCGGTTGTCGCCCTCGAAGATGGTCGGCTGGACGTAGAAGCCGCCCGCCAGTTCGCCGCCGTGGTCGATGCGCCCGCCGCCGGTCAGGATCTTCGCGCCCTCCTGCTGGCCGATCTCCACATACGACAGGACCTTCTTCAGCTGCTCCGCCGAGGCCTGCGCGCCGATCATCGTGTCGGTGTCCAACGGATGCCCCGGCACGATCCGTTCGGTGCGGGCCACGGCCGCGTCGAGGAAGTCCCCGTAGCGGCCGCGCTCGATCAGGGCGCGCGACGGGCTGGTGCACACCTCGCCCTGGTTGAGGGCGAACATCGTGAACCCTTCGAGGGCCTTGTCCCGCAGGTCGTCGTCGGCGGTCCAGATGTCGTCGAAGAAGAGGTTGGGGCTCTTCCCGCCCAACTCCAGGGTGACCGGCTTGAGGTGCTCCGCCGCGTACTGCAGGATCAGCCGCCCGGTGGACGTCTCCCCGGTGAAGGCCACCTTCGCGACGCGCGGGCTGGACGCGAGCGGTTTGCCGGCCTCCTCGCCGAAGCCGTTGACGATGTTCACCACGCCCGGCGGCAGCAGGTCCGCGATCAGGCTCATCAGGTAGTGCACCGACACCGGGGTCTGCTCGGCCGGTTTCAGCACCACCGTGTTGCCCGCGGCCAGGGCCGGCGCCAGCTTCCACACCGCCATCAGGATGGGGAAGTTCCACGGGATGATCTGGGCGACCACCCCCAGCGGCTCGTGGAAGTGATAGGCCACCGTGTCCTCGTCGATCTGGCTGAGGGTCCCCTCCTGGGCGCGCAGCGCGCCCGCGAAGTAGCGGAACTGGTCGACGGCGAGCGGCAGGTCGGCGGCCAGGGTCTCGCGGATCGGCTTGCCGTTCTCCCAGGTCTCCGCGACCGCGAGCGCTTCCAGGTTCTGCTCCATCCGGTCGGCGATGCGCAGGAGGATCGTGGACCGCTCGGTGATCGAGGTACGCCCCCACGCGGGCGCCGCGGCGTGCGCCGCGTCCAGGGCGCGCTCGACGTCCTCGGCCGTACCGCGCGCGACCTCGGTGAACGTCTCACCGGTCACGGGGGAGGGGTTGGCGAAGTACCGCCCGCGGGCCGGCTCGACGTACTCGCCGCCGATGAAGTGGCCGTAGCGCGACGCGTACGACATGAGCGCGCCTTCGGTACCGGGCGCAGCGTAACGGGCCATGGAAGGACCTCCCCTTGCCGGGCGCCGGCCGCCGTCGGCCGGTGCTCGCCGTGAGGCTAGGGGCGGGCAGGTTGCCGGTACGTTGCACGGCCGCGCGGGGTACGGGCCGCGGACGGCGGTGCGGTGGCCGTCCGTTCCGGCGCGGCGCGGCCCCGCCGCTCGCCCGGCACGTCCTGCGGGGGTACGCCGAGTTCCGCGTCGATGGCCCGTACGCGGGCCAGTGCGGCCGTCCGGCCCGCAGCCGGGAGTACGGCGGCCAGGGCCCGCCAGACGTCGGCGTCCTCCGCGCCCCACGGGCTGGACACCCAGTCGGTCAGCAGCCCCGGGTCGGCCCGCGCGATCACGGCGGCCCGGGCCTGCTCCTCGATGCGGCGCCGGAGCCGGACGATTCCGGGCGCCGTGGACGCGGGCAGCAGCGGCCCCGGGCAGCGGGCCAGCGCCGCCGATACGGCGCCGGAGGCCAGGTGGCGGGTGACGGCGGTGAAGTCGGCCTCCAGCGGTGCGGCCGTGCGGTAGGGGCGGGAGAGCAGGGTACGGGGCCCCAACAGACCGCGCAGCCGCGACATTTCGGCGCGCAGGGTGACCGGTGACACCGACTCGTCCTCGTACAGGGCGATCGCCAGTTCCTCCCCCGACAAGCCCTCCGGGTGGTGCGCGAGCAGCGCCATGATCTCGCTGTGCCGCCGCCCGAGCCGGACCTCACGGCCGCCCGGGCCGGTCAGCAGCGCCTCGTCGCGGCCGAGCGCGGCGAGGAAGCCGCCGGAGGGCAGCGGCGCCGGATCGAGCAGCGCGAGCCGGGCCTCCGCCGCGCACGCCACCGCCCGCACGAAGGCGAGGGAGTGCGGATGGGCCAGCCAGTCGCCCCCGGTGACGTCGACGGCGCCGAGCAGCCTTCCGGTGCGCGGATCGCGGACCGGAGCCGCCGCACAGGTCCACGGGTGCACCCGGCGGCTGAAGTGCTCGGCGCCGAAGACCTGGACCGGCTCCCCGACCGCCACCGCCGTGCCGGGGGCGTTGGTGCCCATCGCCGTCTCCGCCCAATGGGCGCCCGGCACGAAGCCGAGGCCCTCCGCGCGCCGCATCGTGGCGGGTTCGCCCTCCACCCAGAGCAGGCTGCCCCGCGCATCGCACACCGCCAGCAGATGGGCCCCGTCCGAGGCGAAGGCGCCCACCAGGTCCCGGAACAGCGGGAGCACCCTGGCCAGGGGGTGCTGCTCCCGGTACGACCGCAGTTCCGCCCCGGCCAGCTCCACCCGGGGCGTGCACTCCGGGCTGACCCGGGCCCGGGCGCAGCGGTGCCAGGACCTCGCGATGACCGCCCGCACCGGGGCCTCGAGCCGCCCGTCCTGGGTGAACGCGGCGTGCGCCCGCCGCAGTTCCCGCGTCCGCTCGACGGGGTCGGCCCCGCCCGGCAGAGCCACCGAAGGATCGTCCATGTCGCCCTCTCGCGGTGCCTTGGTACCCGGAGCGCCCCATCGTCGTACCGGCCCGACGCCCCGGCAAGCGGTACGTCGGCCAGTGCGGGGACCGGGTCGGCCGGTCCCCGCCGGTGCGCCCCGGGCCTCCTCCCCGGCGCCGGGTCCTCCTGGTCCCCCTAGGCCTCCGGGTCCTCCGGGTCCAGCGCGGCCAGCGCCGCCGCCGGGTCCGTGGACGGCGGGCCCGCCGGGAGCCACTGGTCCGCGACCCGGCGGTACGGCCACCAGCGGCCCTCGCGGCCCAGCCGGAGCTGGCGGTCACCGCCCGGCTCCGTCCAGCGGGACCGGATCCGGCGGAGCACCGGGGCGGGGGCGCCGGCGTCCGCGTCCACCCCGTCCGCCCCGTCGGGCCAGGCCCACGCGAGGGCGGCCCGGGCCCGGGCGAGCGACGCCCGGTCCGGAGTCCAGTCCTCCTCCAGCACCTCGACGGCCTGTGCCCCGCCGAAGCCCCAGGCGAGTACGGCCCGGTCCATGGCGGCCCGGTCCCTGTCGGAAGCCGCCGACAGGCGGGAGCGGACCCGAAGGTCGTGGGCCTGTGCCGTGAGCCGTACGGCGTCGTGCCCGGGCGTGGGACCGGGCTGCGGGGCGCGCTCCGCGTGGGCCGGAGCGAGTGCTTCCGCGAGCAGCCGGTAGGCCTCCGTCGCGGCCGCCTGCGCCAGGAACTCCACCCCGTCCACGTCCAGGCCCGGCGGCTGCGTCCCCGACTCCGTGTCCAGCGTCGGAGGCTGGCCCGGCGCCTCCGGCAGCGCCGCGGGCGGGGGCAGCGGGGGCAGGGCGGACGCAGCGGCGTACGCCTCGGAGGCGAGGACTCCGGGGACACCCGAGTCGTCGGCCCCGCCCGCGGAATCCGGGGATCCCGTCTCCGCCTCCGCCGTGCTGCGCTCCTCCAGCTCGGCCACCAGACCGGCCTCCGCCCGCCCGCGCAGCAGCAACAGCACGAAGGGGTCCTGGTCCAGCAGCCGCGCCACCTGGTAGCAGAGCGCCGCCGTGTGCGGGCAGTGGTCCCACTCCTCGCAGTCGCAGCGCGGGTCGAGGTCGCCGATCCCGGGCAGCAGCTCCACCCCGGCCGCCGCCGCGTCCTCCACGAGCTCCGGCGGCACCTCCCGGTCGAGCAGCGCCGCGATGTGGCCGGACTCGGCGGCCGCCATGCCGAGCAGCCGGTCCCATTGCGCTTCCGTGAACTCCTGCACCAGCACGTCCGTCCGGTGCGCCGTCCCGTCCGGATCGCGCACCACGGCCGTCAGCCCGCCCGGCCGTACGGACACGGCCCCGACGGCGCCCGAACGCGCGTACCGCCGACCCTGCTTGACCTGCCGGCCGTCGAGTGCGCTGTCCTCCAGGGCGCGCAGCCAGGCGTGGCCCCACCAGGTGCCGGCGAAGGCGCGGCCCGGGGCGGGAGGCAGGGGCGGGAAGGTCTTCTCGTACGGGTCCTTCGCGTACCGGTCCTTCGCGTACGGGTCCTTCGCGTTCATCCGTGTCACTCCCCGGAGGCGGTCGGGCGGAGCGCGACCAGTTCGGCCAGCTCCGCATCGCTCAGTTCGGTCAGCGCGGCCTCGCCTCCCGCAAGGACGGCGTCGGCCAGGGCCCTTTTGCGTTCGAGGAGTTCGGCGATCCGGTCCTCGACGGTGCCTTCGGTGATGATGCGGTGGACCTGGACGGGCTGGGTCTGGCCGATGCGGTAGGCGCGGTCGGTGGCCTGTTCCTCGACGGCGGGGTTCCACCAGCGGTCGT
>NZ_JBVJMS010000013.1:0-253836 GCF_055584085.1 Streptomyces sp. NPDC104226 | reverse complement strand
CCCGCGGAGCGGGTGCCTAAGCGCTGCGCGCTTAGGAGAGGGACCCCCTCGCTGCGCTTGGGGGAGCTCCGCTTCGCGGAGCTAGGGCCCGCTCCCTTCGGGAGCGGGTACCTGAGCGCTACGCGCTCAGGACCGATCGGCCTCGCTACGCTCGGCCGGGCCCTTCGGGCCCAGCTCTCCGCTTCGCTCCGAGCTATAGCGGGCCCTTCGGGCCGGGGTCCTGCGCTTCGCTCCGGACCGTCCGGGGGCCTCGCTTCGCTCGGTCTCCAAACGGTTCACTCCGTGAACCTGGGTGACCCCGTTTCACGGGGTTCAGGCCTTCAACCCGTTGGGTGGGTCCGCTTCGCTCCCCCACCAGGGTCCTTCCGGCTCCGCCTCCAGGATCAGCCCGCTCCGCGGGCAGCTTGCAGCAGAGGGGCTGCTGCCGAGGTTCCTCGTATAGGCGGCAGCGGGCCTGTGAACAAGGCAGGCCCGTGGCAGCCATCTGTCCTCGTGCTAGGCGCCTGACGGCAAGCAGCTTGATCACCTCATGACGGCCATGATCACTAATGCTGGGCCCACAAACAGGGACAGCCCACCCGTCCTCGTTGACGCCCACCCGGTGCCACCGCCGCACTCATTCACACTAGAGGACGGTGAAGTCGGCCCATTGTGAGGCGCCGGCAACGGCCAGCAGCATGAGGGCACCACCGCCGTACCTCGCGAGTCCGAAGGCGGCCCGCTTCGGGATGATCGAGTCGCTCAGGGCTAAGAAACCGATCCAGTTGCAGCCCAAGACGAAGACAGACAACATGCCGATAGTGGGGAATCCGACCGTGGGATCGGCCAGGTCGGCGGCGTTCGGGAAGAACCCGAAGCCCACGGCCAGGGCGATGCTCATGCCGATGCAGACCACCCCGAAGACCGCGGCAACCACCCGCTGCGCCTGTGACGACTGGGACCCCGGCGGTTGCGGCGGATCAGCGGTGAAGAGGGGTTCGGTAACCGCAGTGGGCATCGGCACACGGGTGCGGAGCATACCCAGGGCGGCCTCGGCCGTGGGTCGGTTGGCCGGATCCTTCGCCAACAGCCTCATGACGAGCTGGGCCAGCGGTCCCGGGTGCGGCAAAGGTGCGGGATCATGGGCCAGGACCGCTCGCAGGGAGGCCGAGACGCTCGCCCGTTTGAAGGGAGAAAAGCCCTCCACCGCCTGATAGAGGGTGACACCGAGCGAGAAGAGGTCGCTCGCAGGTCCGCCCTCCTCGCCTTCAGCCCGTTCCGGGGCGATGTACTCCATCGAGCCTATGACCAACCCTGTGCCGGTCAGCTTCGTATCGCTGTCGCGGACCGCGATGCCGAAGTCGGCGAGCAGGACGCGTCCGTCACCGGCCAGGAGGATATTTGCCGGCTTCACGTCCCGGTGCACGATCCCCATCGCATGCGCCGCCCGCAGGGCTTCCAGTACGGCTTCCGCGATGCGTTCGGCGCGCTCCACGGATATCAGGCCCTCAGCCCGTATCGCCTGTTCCAGGGAACGTCCAGAGACCAGCTCCATGACCATCCACGGAATACCTTCCTCCACCACCACATCGTGGACCGCCACCACGTTCGGGTGCGTGCGTAACTGGGCGGCGTGCCGTGACTCACGCTCCGCGCGCATCAGCCGCTCAGCCCGTTCCACGGGCGTTCCGGCCTGCGCCAGCGAGACCACCTTCAACGCCACGTCCACGCGGAGGTTCTCGTCCCGAGCCTTCCACACCTCACCGAAACCGCCGGATCCCAGCTCGCTCACCAGCCGGTAGCGCCCCGCGATGACCCGTCCCTCGTAACCCTCGCCAGCCATGCGCCCCCCAGTGACTCGACCGCGAAACCCAGACTGGCACACGGCGCCTTCCCAGACCATCACTCCAGGATCGGCCGGACCGTCGTTGTCCGGCCGGGAAGACAGGTACCGACCCAGACCGTCCCCCGGAGCGAGTTCCTGAACGGCCTCGCTGCGCTCGGCCGGGGCCCTTCGGGCATGGCGCTCCGCTTCGCTCCGAGCGAGATGGCCGGCCTTCGGCCGGGGTCCTGCGCTTCGCTTCGGACCTGCTCCGGGTCCGCTTCGCTCCCCCGGAGCTGACCCCGTTTCACGGGGTCCGGGCCTACGGCCCGTTGGAGTGTCCGCTTCGCTCCCACCCCAAGTCCCTCCGGCTTCGCCTCCAGGACCAGGGACCGCTCCGCGGACCCCGCTGGCAGCAGCGAAGGGCAGCTGGTCAGTCGTTGCCGGCAAGCAGGACACGCAGCTCCGTCGGCCTGCCCATCGTCGCCTTCTCGTCTCCCAGCACCATCACCACGTCCTGAAGAATGTCCAGCACCGTCTGCACGCCCCCGTAGGGCTGCTTCGTCCAATGCTCTCCCCGCAGTGCGATCGCCACACGGGCCTCCTTCAGCTGGAAGATGCCTTCCCATAGCGAATCCTCGAAGGCATCCCAGCTCTGACCACGCGCCGGCGGCTCCGTCGGCAGCACCCTGGCGAGGGACTGGATGAGCTCGGCCTGCTCCACCACGTCACCGGTGTCCACGCTGAAGACCCGTACCCCGGAATCGGCCCAACCGCTCAGGAGCGACTCCACATCGGTGGCCCTGACCTGATAGATCCCGGCCTCAAACTCCACGAACACTCCCTCTTACCCAATCGGCCAATCGGCCAATCGGCCAGCGAAACCGCACGGCACTCATCCAACCCCGCTTCACGGGGTACGAGCCTTCGGTTTGTCATAGATCCGGGGAGGTTCGCGAAGGCATCGAACGTATGCCACGCGTGCGGCTGGCACCCACACCACTTCTTGACCCGACCGACCTACGGGAGGCGCCGTACACGCAGTCTTCCAGACCCGCGATCATGTAGCCATGCGCAACGAGAAGCACGACGAGCCACTATCGAACGACGAGATAGAACTCTTCATCCAATACCTCCATCGATACGCCATCCACGACCTCGATCAATGGCTCGCCCTACAAGTAGGGCCCGAGGAGTTCCCTATCTACGTCACCCTCAGCCGAAAACCAGAACCCGGCGTAGACCCGTCGTTCTACCGACGCCCCTGACTGCCAGGCAACACAGACGCCCTGTCGTTCCAACCTGGCCTGAGTTAAGGATCCCGAGGCTTTCCCTCAGCCTCTCCGTCCACTACCAGGGCCAAAACCATCGCCGCAGGCCAGCAGCAGGAACCTCGAGGGGTGCCGTGTGCTGATCCAGGAGCCTGACTGCCATGTCGTGGTTGTAGGAGACCGCCAACTCCCGCGGAGTCTCACCGTCAGGTGTTGCAGTGGGGTCGGCCCCGTAGGCCAGGAGGATCGCGGTGAGCGCCGAATCGAGCGGCTCACCGGACTGGAGAGCCCCGTCCCCTTCCACATCGATCGCGTGAAGCAGGAGCGTCATCCCGCAACAAACCTCTTCCGGATCCACCCCCGCGTCAAGGAGACGAGTCAGCTCCGCGTGATCACCCGACTCCACCGCCTGATGCGCAGGAGTCCACGGATTCTCAACAAACTCAGTCACTCAGACTCCCGGCTCAAGGTGCGAAGTACCAGCAGTACAAGGACTGGCCCAGATCCTCTGCTGTACGAGCCAGGCCAGCTACCTCTGTGAGGACCTCAACCGCCATCTCTGCCGGCGCCCCGTCCTTCGCCTCGGCAAGCTCGACCCACCGGGTCGCAACCTCGGCAAGCCGGCCCCTACTCGCCGCCGCCAACGCCGAACACAGTCTCCCTGGGACCTCGAACACCATAAAACCGCCACACGTCATCGGCACCACAACACGCGAGTCCGAGGCCACACCCCCGAGGAGGAGAATCTCCCAGTCCTCCACCGCCTCATCGGGAAAGAAATCCGCACACCCGAACGCCGGAAACCCATGACCCCGACGCCTCGGCCCCACGACAGCGGAAGCCCCGTCATCCGCAGCCACAAAGAACTCAACAACACGCAACATGCCCCGATCATGCCAGCCTCAACAGGCTGCTTCATTCTGGAGTCCGGATCGACTCTGGAACGCAGGCTCCCATGCGGACCTCAGGACTCCCCGTCGCAAGAACTGTCGGGGGTCAGCGGAGCTGCGCGGTATTCGGCGAGTGAGCACCGTCGTCGGGGTGTTCAGGGGAGCTGCGTAGACGTCAGGTCAGGGGGCTGGTGGTTGCGCAGGTCCGGTGGCAGGCGGCTTGTGGGGGGTGGGGCGAGGTGACGCACTGGGTGGGGTACTTGACGGATCGGTGTGGAGGGCATTGGACGGGGTTCGCGGTTTGGACACGATCGGGAGGACTTCATCGTTCGTGGATTTTGTTGAGGAGCTCTTGGGATGACCTCTGTCGCCGTCGTCTACTACTCGGCCACCGGTACGGTGCGTCGTCTGGCGGAAGAGGCGGCTTCCGCGGCGCTCGAGGCGGGGGCGGAGGTGCGGCTGCGGGCCGTGCCGGGGACGCCCGAGGGCGGGCGGGCGCCGGGGACTCCTGATGCCACGGCCGAGGACCTGGCCTGGGCCGACGGGATCCTCCTCGGCAGTCCTTGTCATTGGGGGGTTCCGGCCGCGCCTCTGATGGAGTTCGTGAACGGTACCCCCGACCTGTCGCACGACGGGGTCTTCGTGCACAAGGCGGCTTCCGCCTTCGTCGCCGGGTCCTCGCGCAACGGCGGGCTGGAGCACACCATCCAGTCGCTGCACGGCGTGTTCTGCCACTGGGGGGCGGCCGTGATCCCGATGGGCTCCGCGCACCCCGTGCTGTACCTGCCCGGCAACGGCAACCCCTACGGCACCCACGCCGCCTCCGGCGAGCGGCCCGGGAGCGTCGGCGAGGACAGCCTCGCCGCCGTGCGGTTCCAGGCGGCCCGTACCACCTGGTTCGCCGGAGCCCTCGCCGATGCGGCCTCCCGGATCCCCCGGGGAGTCTGACGTGAACGACACCACCAACGACACCACCAGGGAGAAACCCGTGGAGAACGCACTGCTCGACATCGGACTCAAGCCGGCTCGGCAGCAGCCCGACTGGGACGACGCGGCCCAGGTCGCGCGCGTGCGCCGGGAGCTGGCCGGCCGGCCGCCGCTGGTCCGTGCCGAGGACGTGCGCACCCTGCGCGCGGCCCTCGCCCAGGTCGCCCGCGGCGAGGCGCTGATCATCCAGTCCGGTGACTGCGCCGAGGACCCGGACGAGAGCACCGCGCGCGACGTGCACCGCAAGACGGCCGTCCTGGACCTGCTGGCGGGCGCGCTGAAGATGATCAGCCACAAGCCGGTGGTGCGCGTCGGGCGCATCGCGGGACAGTTCGCCAAGCCGCGCTCGAACGCGACGGAGACCGTCGACGGGGTCGAGCTGCCCGTGTACCGCGGGCACCTGGTCAACGCCCCGGAGGCGGACGAGGACTCGCGCCGGCCGGACCCGCTGCGGATGCTGACCGGTTACATGGCCGCCAGCGAGATCACCCGGCACCTGGGCTGGTCGGGCGCCCCGGAGCCGGCCCTGGAGCCCTCCGTGTGGACGAGCCACGAGGCGCTGCTGCTCGACTACGAGCTGCCGCAGCTGCGCGAGGACGGCGACGGCGGGACCTACCTCGCCTCGACGCACTTCCCGTGGATCGGCGAGCGGACCCGCCAGAGCGACGGCGCCCACGTCGCGCTGCTGGCCGAGGTCTCCAACCCGGTCGCCTGCAAGGTGGGGCCGTCCATGAGCGTGGAGGAGCTGCTGACGCTGTGCCGCACCCTCGACCCGGACCGCGAGCCCGGGCGGCTCACCCTGATCGCCCGGATGGGCGCCGAGGCCGTCGTGGACAAGCTGCCGCCGCTGGTGGACGCCGTACGGGCGGCCGGGCACCCGGTGATCTGGCTGACGGACCCGATGCACGGGAACACCGTGCCCACGCCCGAGGGCCACAAGACGCGCTTCGTGGCGACGCTGGAACGCGAGGTGCAGGCATTCCAGTTCGCCGTGGAGGCGGCCGGCGGCGTCGCGGGCGGACTGCACCTGGAGACCACTCCCGAGCACGTCACCGAATGCGTTTCGGAGGGGTACGAGGTGTGCGGCGCGGGCGCCGCGTCCACCACGCTCTGCGACCCGCGGCTCAATCCTTCGCAGGCCATCGGCGTCGTCACGGCCTGGCAGAAGTGACGCCCGGAGCCTGACAGCGCGGGCGCCGCGGCAACGGCCCTGCCGGGCCGGGACGTTCCCGGACGGCGGGAGCGATATCAATGGAGGGGCAGGATGCAGGACAAGGTCGCCGTCGTCACCGGCGCGGCAGGAGGCATCGGGCGCAGCGTCGTCCGCCGCCTGGCCCGGTCCGGGGCGCTCGTCGCCGCGGTGGACCGGGATCCGGAACACCTGAGCGTGAGCGTCAAGGAGCTCAACGAGGAACTCTACGAGGAGCTCGGACCACCGCCGGGCGACACCCTGCGGGTGACGGCGTACCCCGCCGACGTGACCTCGAGCCGGACCATCGACGAGGTCGTGGAACGCGTCGAGGAGGAGCTCGGTCCCATCGAGTACCTCGTCAACTCGGCCGGCGTGCTGCGGCTGGGCAGGGTCGTCGACTTCGAGGACGAGGACTGGCAGACCACCTTCCGGGTCAACGTGGACGGGGTCTTCCACCTGTCCCGTGCCGTGACCCGGCGCATGCTGCAGCGCAACCAGGGGTCGCTGGTCACGGTGGCCTCCAACGCGGCGGCGACGCCGCGCGCCGACATGGCCGCGTACGCCGCTTCCAAGGCGGCGGCGGCCATGTTCACGAAGTCGCTGGGCCTGGAGGTCGCCCGGCACGGGATCCGCTGCAACATCGTGGCCCCCGGCTCCACCGACACCCCGATGCTGCGGTCCATGTGGCCCGACGAGTCGGCATCGCGGGGCACCCTCGAGGGCAACCCCGAGACCTTCCGCAACGGCATCCCGCTGGGCCGCATCGCCCAGCCCGACAACATCGCCGACGCCGTTGCCTTCCTCCTGTCCGACGAGGCGGAGCAGATCACGCTGCACGTCCTCACCGTCGACGGCGGCGCCTCGCTCGGCGCCTGATCCGAGTCCGTACAGCCCTGAGAGGACGTCATGTCCGGGATCCCGACCATCACCTCCTATGCGTTGCCGACCACGGGTGACCTGCCCGAGAACACCGCCGACTGGTCGGTGGACCCGGACCGCGCCGTGCTGCTGATCCACGACATGCAGCGGTACTTCCTCAACCCGCTGCCCAGTCCGCTGCGCGAGCACGTCGTGGGCAACGCCGTGGAGGTGCGCGAGTGGTGTGCCGCCCGCGGCGTGCCGACGTACTACACGGCGCAGCCGGGAGGCATGTCCGACCAGGACCGCGGTCTGCTGCGCGACTTCTGGGGCCCCGGCATGCGCACCGACCCGGCCGACCGGGATGTCGTGGAGCCGATCGCTCCGCGCCCGGGCGACCAGGTGCTCACCAAATGGCGCTACAGCGCCTTCTTCCGTACCGACCTGCTCGACCGGATGCATGCGCAGGGCCGCGACCAGCTCATCATCGTCGGGGTCTACGCGCACGTGGGCGTACTGGCGAGCGCGCTGGACGCGTTCACCCACGACATCCAGCCCTTCCTCGTCGCCGACGCCATAGCCGACTTCTCCGAGGAGGAGCACTGGATGGCCCTGGGGTACGCGGCCCAGCGCTGCGCCGCGGTCACCACCGCCAAGGAGATCACCACATGACCGAAGTGCACGACTTCGCCGCCGGCCTGCTCGCCCGCCTCACGGGCGAGGACCCGCCGGCCTTCGCCCTGCTGCACCGCCCCGAAGCGGGCGGCCCCGACCGGCTGGAGGTGCTCACCGGCGAGGTGGTGGAGTCCGACAGCCTGGCCGGCATCCCGCTGGCCGAGGACGGTTCCGGGTCCGGCCCGGGCCACGAGGTCCTGACCCTCATCCCCTACCGGCAGCTCGCCGAGCGGGGTTTCCAGGCGCCCGACGACGGTGCCCCGCTGCTGTCGCTGCGCGTCACGGAGCAGGTGGACGTACCGCTGTCCACGGCGCTGAAGCTGCTGCCCGACCTGCCGCTGGAGGTGTCGGAGGGAGATTTCGACGTCAGCGACGAGGTGTACGCCGACACCGTGCGCCGGATCATCACGGACGAGATCGGGCGCGGCGAGGGCGCGAACTTCGTCATCCGCCGCTCGTTCGTGGCCGACATCTCCGACTACTCGACGCGCAGCGCGCTCTCCTTCTACCGCAAGCTGCTGCGTGCCGAGTCCGGGGCGTACTGGACCTTCATCGTCCACACGGGCGGGCGCACCCTGGTCGGCGCCAGCCCCGAGCGCCATGTGAGCCTCAGCGGCGGAACAGCCGTCATGAACCCCATCAGCGGCACCTACCGCTACCCGCCGCAGGGCCCCGCCCTGCCCGGGCTGCTCGACTTCCTCGCCGACCGCAAGGAGGCCGACGAGCTGTACATGGTGGTCGACGAGGAACTGAAGATGATGGCCCGCATCTGCGACGCGGGCGGGGTCATCACGGGGCCGCACCTGAAGGAGATGGCCCGCCTCGCGCACACCGAGTACTACATCTCGGGCCGCACCACCCGCGACCCGCGGGAGATCCTGCACGAGACGCTGTTCGCCCCGACCGTCACCGGCAGCCCGCTGGAGAGCGCGGCACGCGTCATCAACCGGTACGAGCCGCAGGGCCGCGGCTACTACAGCGGTGTGCTCGCGCTGATCGGCCGCGACGCCGGCGGCGAGCGGACCATGGACTCGGCGATCCTCATCCGCACCGCCGAGATCGACCCGGCCGGCCAGGTCCGGATCGGTGTCGGCGCCACGCTCGTGCGGCACTCCGACCCGGAGGGGGAGGTGGCCGAGACCCGCGCCAAGGCGGCCTCGCTGCTGGGCGCGCTCAAGGACCGCGGCAGCCGGAGCTTCGCGGAGCACCCGCAGATCCGGGCCGCGCTGGAGAGCCGCAACGTCGGCGTGGCGCGGTTCTGGTTCGACGACGCCGAGGCCCGGCTGCGCGACGGGCACGACCCGGTGCTGTCGGGCCGGCGGATCCTCGTCGTCGACGCCGAGGACACCTTCACCTCGATGATCGAGCAGCAGCTGCGGTCGCTGGGGATGCTGGTGACCGTACGCCGCTTCGACGAGCCCTACGACGTGGCCGAGTACGACCTCGTCGTGATGGGTCCGGGGCCGGGCGACCCGCGGGAGGCCGGGCACCCGAAGATCGCGCATCTGCGGGGCACCGTACGGCGGCTGCTCGACGAGAAGCGGCCGTTCTTCGCGGTGTGCCTGAGCCACCAGGTGCTCAGCACGCTGCTGGGTCTGGAGCTGGCCCGCCGCGACACGCCCAACCAGGGGGTGCAGAGGCCCGTGCAGCTCTTCGGGCAGCCCGAACTGGTGGGCTTCTACAACACGTTCGCGGCGCGCTCGGCCGAGGACAAGGTGGAGGTCGAGGACGTCGGCATCGTCGAGATCAGCCGCGACCCCGAGACGGACGAGGTGCACGCGCTGCGCGGTGCGCACTTCGCCTCGGTGCAGTTCCACGCCGAGTCGGTGCTCACCCGCAACGGGCCGGCCGTCGTGGGCGGCCTCATCCGGGAACTGCTCGTCGCGCAGGCGGCGGCCGAGGGCACGCTGTGAAGGCCGTCCTCGCGTGGTGGGACCTGGACGGGACCGGGCAGACCGCCGAGTCCCTGCGGGGGTTCCTGCAGGACGAGGCCGTGGCGCGCTGGTCGGCGTATCCCGGGCTGGTCCTCAAGGTGTGGCTCAGCGATCCCGGGCGCAACCGGTGGGGCGCCCTGCAGCTGTGGGAGTCCGCGGAGGCCGCCGGGCAGCCGCTGTCGACGCGGGCGGCCGAGCTGATCGGCAAGATGCCCGACGAGCGGCACGTGCTGGACGTCGAGGCCACGGCTCAGGGTGTGGCGGGCCTCGCCGGGGGTTTGTTTGCGGCGGGCGCGGAGCCGGTGCTGTGAGCTTGCCGTTCGGTGCTGTGAGCCTGCCGTGCTGACCGCTTCGGCGCCGGCCGCCCCTTTCGGGGTGGACGGGCCGGAGGCCGCCGCCGTCGTCGGGATGCCGACGGCGGCGGCGCCGCTCTCGGTCTCCTTCAACGCGGGCTGGCTCGCCGCCGAACTCCAGCAGGTCCGGCCGCCCGCCGACGACTGGCGCTCGCTGGTGCTGCGCACCCCGGGCGGCGCGGGCGGGGACCGGACCGACGCCCCGGTGCTGGACCGCTTCCCGCACGTCCGCTACATCCTCAACGCCGTGCCCGCGCCGGTGCTCGGTGCCCGGTTCGTCTGCCGGGCACCCGGGTCCGGGGCGGTGGGCCGGGTCGAGGCCGCGCACGGCCCCCGCTGGGGCACCGCGCGGCTGCACGTCCCCGTGCACGCCAACAACGACACGCTCCTGCTCCTCGACGGCGAGGTGCACCGGTGGTGGCCGGGCGACCTGTGGTTCGGCGATTTCAGCCGGACCCACCAGGTGCGCAACCACGGCCGGACGCACTGTGTGCACCTCGCTCTGGACGTGCTGCTCACCGAGCGGCTGACGCGGCTCTTCCCGGTGGCCTGGCGGCCGTGGTTCCAGCACGGTGACGTGCTGCTCAACCGGCCCGTCCGGCCGCAGGACCCGGCGCGGTCACCGGCGGTGGCGCTCGCCTTCGAGCTGCCGTCGTCCTTCCTCGTACGCCACGACCCGGCGCCGCTGCTGGAGCGCGGGCGGGGACTGCCGGCCGAGCTGGCCGTGGACCCGGCCGCCGGCCGGGCCGAACTGCGGCTGGGCGAGGGGCGGCGGACGCTTCCGCTGGTGCACCTCGGTGGCGAGGAGTTCCGTCTCGCGGGGCGCAGCGAGGAGCGCACGCTGCGGATCCGGCGGGAGGGCGACCGGCACACGGTCGTGCTGCACGCACGGTCCGGGCGTACGACGGCCCACCGCGCCGTGCGGGCCTCAGGGGCCTGAGCCGGGGCGGCCGTACCGGCTGCCCGCGGTGCCCCGTGTGGGGTGCGGCCGGGTGTGGCCGGGGGTGTGGCCGGGGCACCGCGTCGGCGGCCGACGGGGTGGCCGGCCGACCTCCCCCCGAGGTGTTCCCGACTGACAGGGTCGAAAGGTCAGTTGAGGAACAAGGGGGAGACGTGAGCACCATCGAGCACACCCGGTCGCCCGGGACCGGGGCGGCGAAGGTGAAGCAGAGCTCCGCCCTGCGCACCCGCCGGAGCAGGTCGCGGGCGGCGGCGCAGGCGGCCGCGCAGGTGGCGGCGCAGGCGGCTGCGGCTGCGGCCCCCGCTCCGGTGTCGGCGGCATCGACGTCGCCTTCGGCTGCGGCTGCGGCTGCGGCTGCGGCTGCGACGTCGGCGTCGGCTGCGGCTGCGGCTTCGGCTCCGGTGTCGGCGTCCACGTCGGCGTCGGTGTCGGTGTCGGTCCCAGCTCCGGTGTCGGCGTCGGCGGCATCGACGTCGGCTGCGGCTTCGGCTTCGGCTTCGGCTTCGGCGTCGGCATCGGTGGCCCTGGCCGACGCGGGTGCTTCGGTGCGTCATCCGCTGCTGCCGTCCGAGCGGCCCGTGCGCTTCGTCGAGGCCGACGGGAGGCGTACCGAAGGGCCGTGGGAGGGACCCGCGTTCCCCGAGCCGGGGCTGTTGCTGCGCGCGTACCGGGCGATGGTGGAAGGCCGCCGCTTCGACCAGCAGGCGACGGCGCTGGCCAAGCAGGGCCAGCTCGCGGTCTATCCCTCCTCGCACGGCCAGGAGGCCTGCCAGATCGCGGCCGCGCTCGCGCTCGCCGAGGGGGACTGGCTCTTCCCGACGTACCGCGACTGCGTCGCCGTGCAGGCGCGCGGCGTCGACTGGGTCGAGACCCTGACCCTGATGCGCGGCGACTGGCACTGCGGGTACGACCCCGTCGCCCACCGCACCGCCCCGCAGGCCACCCCGCTGGCCACCCAGGGGCCGCACGCGGTCGGGGTCGCGCACGCGGCCCGGCTGCGCGGCGAGGACACCGTCGCGCTCGTGATGATCGGCGACGGCGCCACCAGCGAGGGCGACTTCCACGAGGCGTTGAACTTCGCGGCCGTCTTCCGCTCCCCCGTGGTCTTCCTGATCCAGAACAACGGCTTCGCGATCTCCGTCCCGTTGGAGAAGCAGTCCGTCGCGCCCTCGCTCGCCTA
This sequence comes from Streptomyces sp. NPDC104226, assembly GCF_055584085.1. NCBI lineage: Bacteria > Bacillati > Actinomycetota > Actinomycetes > Kitasatosporales > Streptomycetaceae > Streptomyces > Streptomyces sp. NPDC104226. The sequence goes on along the minus strand of NZ_JBVJMS010000013.1, from coordinate 241,734 downwards.
CAAGGGCATCGGCTACGGCATCCCCTCCGAGCAGGTCGACGGCAACGACGCCGCCGCGCTGCTCTCGGTGCTCGGTGTCGCGGTCGGGCGGGCGCGCGCCGGCGGCGGGCCGACTCTGATCGAGGCCCACACCTACCGGATGGACCCGCACTCCAGTGCCGACGACCCGTCCCGCTACCGGGACGCGGCCGTGACCGAGAGCTGGGTGGCGCGGGATCCGCTGGCGCGGCTGGAAACCTACCTGCGGGCCGAGGGGCTGCTGTCCGAGGAGGACATCGCGGCCACCAGGGCGGCGGCCGACGAGCGCGCGGCCGATCTGCGCGCCCGGCTCCCGCAGTCGGCGCCGCCGGCCCCCGACGCCCTCTTCGACCACATCCGTACCGGCGGCTCGTCCCAACTGGCCGATCAGGCGGCGCTGCTGGCCGCCGAGACGGCGCTGGAGGGATGACCATGCCGACAGTCGTGACACGTGCGGCGGGGACAGCCGCCGGTACCGGGGTGGGGCCCGCTCCGGGCGCGCGGACCACGATGGCCCAGGCGCTCAACCGCGCGCTGGCCGACGCGATGGCCGCCGACCCGTCGGTGGTGGTGCTCGGCGAGGACGTGGGCCCGCTGGGCGGGGTCTTCCGCATCACGGACAGGCTCCAGGACGCCTTCGGTGAGGACCGCTGTTTCGACACCCCGCTGGCGGAGTCCGGGATCATCGGCATGGCCATCGGGATGGCGATGAACGGGTTCCGGCCGGTGGCGGAGATGCAGTTCGACGCGTTCGCGCTGCCCGCCTTCGAGCAGGTCGTGGGACACGTCGCGAAGATGCGCAACCGGACGCGCGGCGTGCTGAACCTGCCGATGGTCATCCGCATTCCGTACGCGGGCGGCATCGGCGGCGTCGAACACCACAGCGACTCCTCCGAGTCGTACTACGCGCACACCGCCGGCCTGACGGTGGTGGCGCCGGCGACGGCGGCCGATGCGTACTCGCTGCTGCGCGAGGCGATCGAGTACCCGGACCCGGTGGTCTTCCTGGAGCCCAAGCGCCTGTACTGGGCCAAGGAGCCGCTGGAGCTGCCGGTGCGCACCGAGCCGATCGGCCGGGCCGTGGTCCGGCGGTCCGGCACGGACGTGACGCTCGTGGCGTACGGGCCCTCGGTGCCGGTGGCGCTGGCCGCTGCCGCGGCGGCCGAGAAGGAGGGCCGCTCGCTGGAGGTGGTCGACGTGCGGTCGCTCGTGCCCTTCGACGAGGAGACGGTCGCGGCTTCCGTACGGCGCACCGGGCGGGCCGTGGTGATCGCGGAGGCCTCGGGCTTCGCGAGCGTCGCGTCGGAGATCAGTGCTCGCATCGCGGAGCGGTGCTTCCACTCTTTGCACGCGCCGGTCCGCCGGGTCACCGGCTTCGACATCCCGTATCCGCCGCCGAAGCTGGAGCGGCACCACCTGCCCGGTGTGGACCGGGTCCTCGACACCGTCGACGCTCTTCAATGGGAGAACGCATGAGCACGGCCGTGCAGAGCACGGAGCACCTCGACTTCCTCCTCCCTGACTTGGGCGAGGGGCTGACCGAGGCCGAGATCGTCCGCTGGCTGGTGGCCGAGGGCGAGCAGGTGGCGGTGGACCAGCCCGTGGTGGAGGTCGAGACTGCCAAGGCGGTGGTGGAGGTGCCCTGCCCGTACTCCGGGACGGTGGCCGTCCTGCACGCGCCCGAGGGGGGCAGCCTCGAGGTGGGGCAGCCGCTGCTGACGGTGCGGGGGGCCGGGGCGGCCCGGGTGACGGGGGCGGTTCCGGGTCCCGTGCCGGTTCCCGTGCCGGTTCCCGTGCCGGGGTCTGTGCCGGGGCCGGTGCCGGTGGCTTCGGTGGCCGGGGCCGGTGCCGGTGCCGGGGCCGGTGCGGCGGACGAGGGGTCGGGCAAGGTACTGGTGGGGTACGGGACCCAGCCCATCGGGGCGACGCGCCGCCGACGAGCGGGCGCGGCGGCCGGCGTGGGCGCCGTTGCGGGCAGCGCGGGCGCAGGCAGCACGGGCACCGTGGCCAGTGCGGGCACAGGCGGCGCAAGCGCCATAGGTGCCGCGGGCGCCATGGATGCCGCGGGCGTGGGCGCCGCGGGCGCCGCGGGCGGCGTGGAAGCTTCGCGGGTTGTTTCGCCTGTTGTACGGGCCTTGGCCGCGGCCAACGGGGTGGTGCTCGGGGAGGTGTCCGGCACCGGGCCGGGCGGGGTCATCACCCGTCATGACGTCAACGCCGCCATCGCCGACCGGGGGTTGCGCCGGGCCGCCGCCGCACGGAAGGCCCCCGAGGCCCTGACCGCCGTCCCGGCCGCCCTCGGCAGCCCTGCGGACGGCCTGGACGCTTCCGGTGGACCGGTGGGTGGCGCAGGCGTTTCCGGTGGACCGGCGGGCGCCGCGGGCGCTTCCGGTCGTCCGGCAGACGGTGCGGACGGTTTCGGTGGACCGGCGAACGGCGCGGGCGCCTCCGGTGGACCGGCCGCCGGGGTGAGCACTTCCGGTGGACTGGACGGCGGTGTGGAGGGTTTCGGTCGTCCGGCGGACGCCGCCGCGGGCGCCTCCGGTGGACAAGCGGGCGGTGCGGGCGCTTCCGGCAGGCCGGTCGGCGCCACGGGCGGTTTCGGTGGAGTGGTCCGCGGTGTGGGGGAGTTTGGTGGGGGGGAGGTGCGGACGCCGTTGCGGGGGGTGCGGGGGGCTATTGCTCGTAAGCTCGGATTGGCTGCCGCCGTTCCCACTGCCACCGTTTGGGTGGATGTGGACGCGACCCGGCTGTTGGAGTTCAAGCGGAGTCTGGACGGCATCGGGCTGCTGCCGTTGCTGGCCCGGTTCACGGTCGCCGGCCTGCGCAAGTTCCCCGAACTCAACTCCACGGTCCGCGGCGAGGAGATCATCGGCCACCCCTCGGTCCACCTCGGCATCGCCGCGCAGACCGATGCGGGGCTGCTCGTGCCCGTGATCCGGGACGCCGACCGACGCACCGCCCGCGGGCTGCACGAGGAGGCCGCCTCGCTCGTGGAACGCGCCCGCTCCGGCGGGCTGCCGCCCGCGCTGCTGACCGGGGGCACCTTCACCCTCAACAACTACGGGGTCTTCGGTGTGGACGGGAGCTCCATGCTGCTGAACGCGCCCGAGGCCGGCATCCTCGGCATCGGCCGCATCATGGAGCGCCCCTGGGCCGTCGACGGCCGGATCGAGCTGCGGAGCATCACCCAGCTCTCCCTCGTCTTCGACCACCGGGTCTGCGACGGCGGCGCCGCCGGCGGGTTCCTCCGCTTCGTCGCCGACTGCGTGGAGCACCCGCAGCGCGCGTTCGCGGACCTGTGACCAGCCCCGGAGCGGTGGCCTCCCGCGAGAGCCACAGCCTGGCGACGGTGCTCGCCGAGGCCGCCCTGCTGTTCAACGAGAAGGGCTTCGCCGCCACCGGCATGGGTCTGCTCGCCGACCGCCTCGGCATCCGCAAGTCCAGCCTCTACCACCACATCCAGAGCAAGGAGGAGCTGCTGGACCTGGCCGTCGGCCGGGCCCACCGGCTGCTCCTGGACGCCCTGGACGACAGCGCCCGGACCGGGCCGGACGACACCGCGTTCGGCCGTCTGGAAGCGTTCGTCCGCTCCGTGCCCGACCGGCCGGACGACGAACTCCCGTACCTCCAGCTGCTGCTGGGTCCGGACGGCCGGTCCCCCCGGGGCCCTCGTACGGACATCGAGAGCCGCGTGGCCGATCTGCTGCGCGACGCCGGCCGCGAGGGCACCGTACGGCAGGACCTGCCGGCGGACCTGTGCGCCGGGCTGCTCCTCGACACCCTCGGCTCCGCCGTGGCCCGGCGGACCGCGTCCGTACCCGTCGACGTACTCGTCGCCGTGGCCCTCGACGGGCTGCGCACGCACCGCACACCGACCTTCTTCTAGGGAGCCCCCCATGTCCGTGGACACGATCACGATGACCAGCACGATCCTCACCTCGCCCGTCAGCACCGGGGTCCGCCCCGACGCCGGCAACGCGGCCAAGGCCGTGGAGACCGTCCTCGCCAACCGGCGGGGCATCGACGAGACCGACCGCGCGCTGATCCAGCTGATCAAGGAGCGGACCCGGCTGTCCGGCAACGTGCAGCGGGCCCGGATGGGCGCGGGCGGCCCCCGCGTCGTCAACTACCGCGAGGAGCAGATCATCGGCACCTACGAGCGGGAGCTCGGCACCGCCGGCGAGGAGCTGGCCCGCATCTTCCTCGAGCTCGGCCGGGGCGCCCAGTAGCGCTGCCCGCGGAGTTCGGCGGGGCGCCCGGGCCCGCACCTGACGGACCGGGCCGCGACCTGACGAGCCGCAGCGGACCGCGTTGGAGGGGGCGCCGCCCCTCGCCCACGATGGCACGGCGGGGCGCCCCGTACCGGACCCGGCAAGGAGCCGTACCACCATGACCGAGGAATCACGCGGGGGTTACGTCCTCGCGGACGCGTCGAACGGCGCGCCCCTGACGGTTCTGGTGGCCGCCGGCGGGGAGACCGCCGTGGCCCTGGAGGCCCGCGAGATCCTGGAGCGCGACGGCATCGGCACCCGCGTGGTGGCGATGCCGCGCCCCGAGCGCTTCCGTGCACAGGACCACGCCTATCGGGTGGCGGTCCTCGCCCCGCAGGCCCGTACCAGGATCTCCGTCGAGGCCGGATCCGCCCTCGGCTGGTACGCGATGCTCGGCGGAGCCGGAGCCGGTGAGGGTGTGCGCATGGACCACTTCGGTCAGGGCGGGCCCTTCCGGACCCTGTACGCCCAGGCCGGGCTGACCGCCGCACGCATCGCGGCCGCCGCCCGGGCCGGACTCTCCCGCACGCGGCCGCGCGCGCACCCCGCGCCCGAACCGGATCCCGTCCGCAGCGCTCCGACCGCCCCCGTCGACCAGGAGTCACCTTGACGACGCCGTCCCACCCCGACACCGCTCTGTCCGCCCGGATCCCGGGCTCCAAGAGCCTGACCAACCGCGCCCTGCTGCTGGCCGCCGCCGCCCGCGGCACCTCGGGCCTGTGGGCGCCGCTGGTCAGCGACGACACCGTTGCCTTCCGGCGGGCCCTCGGCTCGCTGGGCGTCACCACCACCTCGACGCCCGCCGACGAGAGGTGGGACATCGCCGGCAACGGGGGCGGCCCCCTCGGCACCGGCCGGATCTGGTGCGCCGACGCGGGCACCGCCGGCCGCTTCCTGCCGCCCTTCGCCGCCACCGGGCGCGGGTCCTTCGTCTTCGACGGCTCCGCCCAGCTGCGCGCACGCCCGCTCGGGCCCCTCACCCGTACCCTCTCCGAGCTGGGCGCCGGCGTCACCGCCGGACCCGACGGCGGGCTGCCGCTCACGGTGGCCGCGAACGGCCTCTCCGGCGGGCGCGTGGAGCTGGACTCCGGGCTCAGCAGCCAGTACCTGAGCGGCCTGCTGATGGCGGGACCGCTGATGGACGGCCCGCTGACGGTGGACGTGCCCCGGCTCGTGAGCCGCCCGTACCTGGACATGACCTTCGCCCTGATGCGCCACTTCGGCGCGGACGTGGAGGAGGACGCCACCTCCATCACCGTCCGGCCCGGCGGTTACACCGCCGCCGACCTGGTGATCGAGCCCGACGCCTCCACCGCTTCGTACTTCTTCGCCGCGGCGGCCGTCACCGGCCGGACGGTGACCGTGCCCGGGCTGGGCAGCGGCAGCCTGCAGGGGGACCTGCGGTTCGCCGAGGTGCTCGCGCTCACCGGCGCCGACGTCGAGATCGGTGCGCACGCCACGACCGTCACCGGCCGGCCCGGCGGCGGGCTCACGGGCGGGTTCAGCGTGGACATGGGCGAGATCTCCGACACCTTCATGACCCTCGCGGCCGTCGCGCCGCTGGCCGACGGCCCGGTGACGATCACGGGCATCGCCCACGCCCGCCTGAAGGAGTCCGACCGCATCTCGGCGGTCGCCGCGAACCTGCGGGCCTGCTCGATCCGCGTCGACGAGGCCGAGGACCGGATCACGATCCATCCCGGCACCCCGCGCGCCGCCGTCGTCGACTGCCACCGCGACCACCGGATCGCCATGTCCTTCGCCGTGCTCGGCCTGGGCAGTTCGGTGCCGCTGGAGCTGGACGACCCGGCCTGCGTGGCCAAGACCTTCCCCGCGTTCCACACGGAGCTGAACCGGCTCTTTCCCGAGTACGCGATTCCCGACAAGGAGCAGTGAGCAAAAGTGCTGAGCAGGTTGCGCTGGCTGACCGCCGGTGAGTCCCACGGACCCGCGCTGGTCGCCACCCTGGAGGGGCTGCCGGCCGGGGTCCCGGTCACCACCGCACTGGTCGCGGACGACCTGGCCCGGCGCCGGCTCGGCCACGGCCGCGGTGCCCGGATGAAGTTCGAGCAGGACGAGATCACCTTCCTCGGTGGGGTCCGGCACGGTCGCTCGATGGGTTCGCCCGTCGCCGTCATGATCGGCAACTCCGAGTGGCCCAAGTGGGAGACGGTCATGTCGGCCGACCCCGTGGACCCCGCGGAGCTCCGGGAGACCGGCCGGGGGGCGCCGCTGACGCGCCCGCGGCCCGGTCACGCCGACCTCGCGGGCATGCAGAAGTACGGCTTCTCCGAGGCCCGGCCGATCCTGGAGCGCGCCAGCGCCCGGGAGACCGCCGCCCGCGTCGCGCTCGGCGCGGTGGCCCGCTCCTTCATCAAGGAGGTGGCCGGCATCGAGATCGTCTCGCACGTGGTGGAGCTGGCCGCGGCCAAGGCCCCGTACGGCGTCTACCCGACGGCGGCCGACGTGGAGAAGCTGGACGCGGATCCGGTGCGCTGCCTGGACGCGGACGCGTCGAAGGCGATGGTCGCGGAGATCGACCAGGCCCACAAGGACGGTGACACCCTCGGCGGCGTCGTGGAGGTCCTCGCCTACGGGGTGCCCGTCGGGCTCGGGTCGCACGTGCACTGGGACCGGCGCCTCGACGCGCGTCTCGCGGCGGCGCTGATGGGCATCCAGGCCATCAAGGGCGTCGAGGTCGGCGACGGCTTCGAGCTGGCCCGGGTGCCCGGCTCCAAGGCGCACGACGAGATCGTCGGGACGGACGCGGGCATCCGGCGCACCTCCGGGCGCTCCGGCGGCACCGAGGGCGGGCTCACCACCGGCGAGCTGCTGCGCGTACGGGCCGCGATGAAGCCCATCGCCACGGTGCCGCGTGCGCTGGCCACGGTCGACGTGGCCTCCGGCGAGGCGACGGTGGCGCACCACCAGCGCTCCGACGTGTGCGCGGTGCCGGCCGCGGGGATCGTCGCCGAGGCGATGGTCGCGCTGGTGCTGGCCGACGCCCTCGTCGAGAAGTTCGGCGGCGACTCGGTCGACGAGACCCGCCGCAACGTCCGGTCGTACCTCGACCACCTGCACATCCGATGACCGGCGGGGGACCCCGGATCGTCCTGGTGGGCCCGATGGGCGTCGGCAAGTCCACGGTGGGCGCGCTGCTCGCCGGACGGCTCGGCGTTCCCTGCCGGGACACGGACGAGCTGGTGGCCACCGCCGCGGGATGCTCCGTCCCGGACGTCTTCGCCATGGCGGGCGAGGCCCGCTTCCGCGAACTGGAGCACCGGGCCGTGGCCCGCGCTGCCGCCGAGGACGGCACCGTGCTGGCCCTCGGGGGCGGGGCGGTGCTGCACCCCGCGACCCGGAGGCTGCTGGCCACCCTGCCGGTCGCCTTCCTGGACGTGGAGCCCCGCGAGGCGATGCGCAGGGTCGGGTCGGGCGCCCGCGCCCGGCCGCTGCTCGCCGCCGACTCGGACCCGCGGCGCCGGTGGCGCGAACTGCGGGAGCAGCGGCGCCCGTTGTACGAGTCCGTCGCCCGCGTGGTGGTCCGCACCGACGGGCGTACCCGGGCGGAGGTCGCCCAGGCGGTGCTCGACGCGCTGGAGCCCCAGCTCCACGGGGCCGCCGTCCGCTGACGCGGGGCGGCTCCCCTGTCGCCGCACGGGCCGGCTGGTGGTTCCGCGTACCCCGCACGGTGCGGGGGCTTCGCGCCGCGGGGATCCCGCGCGGCGGGGGACCGACCGGAGCGGAACCGGGCGCCGCTGGGAGCGAGCGCCGCTGGGAGCCGGGCACCGCTAAGGCCCAGCTCCGCCGGCGGTCAGGAACCGCTGGGGCCGGGCACAACTGGTGGCCGGGCGGAGGTGGGGCGAGCGCCACTGAGGGTCGAGGACCACTGGGGCGGGGACCACTGGGCCCGAGCACCGCTGGGGACGGGCTCCGCTGGGGACGGCGGTGGTGGGGGTGTAGGGGATCGAGAGATGGATGAGGCGGGCCGTTTGGGGCGGTGCCGGGAGTATGCCGAGCGAGAGACTGGACTGACGATGACGAAGCAGGCGGTCACCCGGGTGCGGGTGACGGGTGACCAGGACCGCGAGTCGTACGAGGTGGTGATCGGCCGGGACCTGGGGACCGGCCCCGGCGAGGCCGCGGACCTGGCCGCGCTGGTCGGTGGACGGGCCCGGCGGGTCGCCGTACTGCACCCTCCCGCGGTGGCCGGGCGGGCCGCGACCGTCCTCGCGCGGCTGTCGGGGCTCGGCTACGAGACCCTGGCCCTCCCGCTGCCGGAGGGCGAGGCGGCCAAGACGGCCGAGGTGGCCGCGGACTGCTGGCAGCGGCTCGGCCTGGCCGGCTTCACCCGGAGCGACGTGGTCATCGGCGTCGGCGGCGGGGCCACCACCGACCTCGCGGGGTTCGTCGCCGCCTCCTGGCTGCGCGGCGTGCGCTGGATCGCGGTCCCCACCACGCTCCTCGGCATGGTGGACGCGGCCGTCGGCGGCAAGACCGGCATCAACACCGCCGAGGGCAAGAACCTCGTCGGCGCGTTCCACCCGCCGGCCGCGGTGCTGTGCGATCTGGCGGCGCTGGACACGCTGCCGGAGGCGGACCTCGTCAGCGGGCTCGCCGAGATCGTCAAGGCCGGTTTCATCGCCGACCCGGTCATCCTCGACCTGGTCGAGGGCCGTCCGCGGGGGGCCCTGACCGCGGGCGGTTCCGACGGCCCGTACCTCGCCGAGCTGGTCGAGCGGGCGGTCCGGGTGAAGGCGGAGGCCGTCTCCGCCGACCTCAGGGAGGCCGGGCCCCGCGAGTTCCTCAACTACGGGCACACGCTCGCGCACGCCATCGAGAAGAACGAGCGGTTCACCTGGCGGCACGGCGAGGCGGTCTCCGTCGGCCTGGTCTTCGCCGCCGAACTGGCCCGCTCCACGGGCCGCCTGGACGACGCCACGGCCGACCGGCACCGCCGCGTCCTCACCGCCGCGGGGCTTCCGTCCGCCTACCCGGGGGCCGATCGCGCCGCGCTGCTGGAGACCATGCGGATCGACAAGAAGAGCCGCGGCGACCGGCTGCGCTTCATCGTCCTGGACGCCCTGGGCTCCCCCGCCGTGCTGGAGGACCCGGATCCGGCCGCCTTGGACGCCGCCTTCACGGCGGTGGAAGCGGCGCCCGAGGCTGGCCCGGCCCCGGCCCCTGAGGGTTCCGCCCCGGCCGTCCCGGTCGCCCCGGCCGTCCCGGTCCTGGTGCTCAACGGCCCCAACCTGGGGCGTCTGGGCCGCCGCGAACCGGGCGTCTACGGCAGCGCCTCGTACGCCGAACTCGCCGAGGACTGCCGCCGGACCGGCCGGGAACTGGGCCTGGCGGTCGACGTGCGCCAGAGCGAGGACGAGGGCGAGATCGTGCGCTGGCTGCACGAGGCGGCCGACGGAGAGGTCCCCGTCGTCCTCAACCCCGCCGCGTTCACCCACTACTCGTACGCGCTGCGCGACGCCGCCGCCCAGCGCACCGCGCCGCTGATCGAGGTGCACCTGTCCAACCCGCACGCCCGCGAGGAGTTCCGGCACCGCTCGGTGATCTCCCCGGTCGCCGACGGCACCATCGCCGGACTGGGCCTCGGCTCCTACCGGCTCGCCCTGCGGGCCGTCGCCGCGGCCGTGGTGTCCCCGTGCTGACCACCGCCGCGGATCCGGCGACCCGGGTGCTGGGCGTGCTCGGCACCGGCTCGGCCGTCCCGGACCGGGTGGTCCCCAACGCCGAGGCGGGCGCCCCGGCCGGGGTCGACGACGCCTGGATCCACGCGAAGACCGCCATCCGGGAGCGCCGCCGGGCGGCGCCGGACGAAGCCACCGGGGACCTGGCCGTACGGGCGGCCAGGGCGGCCCTCGCGGACGCCGGGATCGGCGCGGACGACCTCTCCCTCATCGTCCTCGGCACCTCCACGCCGGACACTCCGCAGCCCGCGACCGCCTGCTTCGTCGCCGACGCGCTGGGCGTGGGCCGCGGCACCGCCGCCTTCGACGTGAACGCCGTGTGCAGCGGCTTCAGTTACGCACTGACCACGGCCGAGGGCCTGCTGCGCGCGGCCGGCGCGGACGGGCACGCGCTCGTCATCGGCGCCGACGTCTACTCCCGGATCCTCGACCCCGCCGACCGGCGCACCGCCGTCCTGTTCGGCGACGGCGCGGGCGCCGTGGTGCTCGGCCCGGCCCGTGCGGGCCGGGGCGAGCTGCTCGCCTCCCGGCTGGCCGCCTTCGGCGCCGCCCGGGGCCTGGTGGGCGTGGCCGCGGGCGGCAGCCGGCGGCCGGCCTCCGCGCGGACGCTGGCCGCCGGACTGCACCACTTCACGATGGACGGGCGCGGCGTACGGGACTTCGTCGCCGCCGAGGTGGCCCCGGCCGTGCGCCGGTTCCTCGCCGACTGCGGAACGCCCCCGGAGGCGGTCGCGCACTTCGTGCCGCACCAGGGCAACGGCCGCATGCTCGAACAGCTCGCGGCGCAGGTCGGCATCCCGTTCTCCCGCACCCGCGGCTCCTTCACCCGGTACGGGAACACCGGAGCCGCTTCCGTACCGCTGACCCTCGACCTGACCGCCCGGTCCGGCACCCTCAACGCCGGGGACCTCGTGCTGCTCGCCGCGTTCGGCGGCGGGATGACCATGGGGCTCACCCTGCTGCGGTGGTAGCCGTACCGGCGGAGGAAGCGACGACTGCCATGAACTCCGAGACGCTCGATCCGCGCCTGGTGGCCGACTACCTGTCCCGGATCGGGGCCGTGCGCCCCGCCCGGGCCGACGCCAGGGCCCTGCGCCACCTCCAGGAACGGCACGTGCTGAGCGTGCCGTTCGAGAACCTGCACTACTACGCGGGCAAGCCGATCAGCCTGGACGTCTCCATCGTCCACAAGATCGTCCACGACCGGCGCGGCGGCGGCTGCTACGAGCTGAACCCGTCCTTCGGGCTGCTGCTCCTCGCCCTCGGCTTCGAGGTCGAGCTGCTGCCCGCCCGGGTCTGGATCAACGACGAGCTCGGCGTCCCGCTGGGCCACGTCGTGCTCCGGGTCCGCGACGCCGACGGCGGCTCCTGGCTCGTCGACGTCGGCTTCGGCCGCAACAGCCGCCACCCGCTGGCGCTGGACCCGGCGGCGGCCGGCGCCGACCAGGTGGATCCGCACGGCGTGTACCGGGTCGACATCCTGCCCGACGGGGGCCGCGAGCTGTCGCTCGGCGGCAAGGCGCAGTACCGGATCGAGCCGCGTTCGGTCGTGCCGGGCGATCTGCGCGCCACCCTCTGGTGGTACCGGACCAGCTCCGAATCGCCCTTCCTGCAGAGCCAGCTGTGCTCGCTGCCGACCGCCGACGGGCGGGTCACGCTGATCGGCCGGACGCTGCTGCGCCAGCGCGGCGGCCACCGCTCCACGGAGGAACTGCCCGACGACGCGCGGGTGATCGAGGTGTACCGCGAGCACTTCGGCATCGAGCTGGACGAGGTTCCCCCGGACCTCGACGTGGACGCCGCCGGAGCGGTCCGCCTGCACGCGTCCTGATCAGTCGGCCGCCTCCCCCACTCCCCCCTGCTCCGCCCCATCCCCTGGTCCGCTCCTCCCGGACAGGCGACAGAACCCGAACCGACCCCAGGAGTGCCGTCGTGCCCGCCGCCCCCCTCGCAGACCCGTCCGCCGATCCCGAGGAGTTCCTGCGCGAGACCCTGCGCTGGCACTTCTCCCCCGAGACCGGATCCCCGTTCTGGCTGGACCGGGCCCCGCGGCTCGGCTTCGATCCCCTCACCGACATCCGGGACTTCGCGGACCTCACCCGCTTCCCGAACCTCGCGGGCGAGCTGCGCGACGTCCGCGCGCAGGACCTCGTCCCGCGCGGCTACGGCGAGCGTCCGGACGTCGTCGGCGTGTACGAGAGCGGCGGCACCACCGGCGCGCCCAAGCGGATCGTGCTGCTGCGCGACTGGGTGGACCGGCTGGTCGAGTGGAGCAGCGCCCAGCTCGACGCCCACGGTGTGCCGCACGGGGTGAACTGGCTCTCCGTGGTCCCCACCGGCCCCCACATGGTCGGCGACATCGTCCGGCGCCAGACCGCGCACCGGGGCGGTCTCGCCTTCTGCGTCGACCTCGACCCCCGCTGGGTCAAGCAGCTCATCGGCCGCGGCCGCGCCGGCGAGGCGGGCGACTACGCCGCGCACATCGTCGAGCAGGTCCGGCACGTGCTGCGCAGCCAGGACGTCGGCGTCCTGATGTGCACCCCGCCGGTCCTGGAGCGGATCGCGGCCGACGCCGAACTGGCGGGCCTGGTGCGCGAGAAGGTACGGGCGATCAACTGGGTCGGCACCCAGATGGACGCCGACACCCGCCACCTGTACCGCACCGAGGTGTTCCCCGACGCGGTCCTCTACAGCGGGTACGGCAGCACCATGGTCCTCGGCAGCGCGAGCGAGCGCCCGGGGCTCGGCCCGGACGACCCGTGCGCCTACGACCCGTTCTCCCCGTACATGACGCTGTCCGTGGTGGAGCCCCCGGAGCCGGGCGATCCCGGGGCCCGCAGGCCGGTGGCGTACGGGGAGCGCGGCCAGGTGGTCACGCACCACCTCAGCCGGAGCTTCTTCCTGCCGAACAACCTGGAGCGGGACCTGGCGACCCGGATCCGGCCGCTGCCGCCGCGGACCGGGCGGGTCGGGCAGACCGGGGACTCGGTGGCCGACATCGCACCGGTGCGGGAGTTCGACGACGAGAAGGTCATCGAGGGGGTCTACTGATGGCCGCGCAGCTGCTCCACGACCGGACCGCCGCCGGGACCACCGCCGCCTCCTCCGCGACGGCGACCGACGACCTGCCCGGGGAACTGCCCGCGGAACTGCCCGAGATCGACGCGCTGGGACCCGGCGGGACCTTCCGGGCCCGCAACCGCATCACCCTCACCGACGTCTCCGGCCGGCCGGCCGCCACCCTCGGGCTGGTGCCGCGGCTGTACGTGCAGCGCACCATGGCCGCGCTGCGCGAGGCACCGGTCCCGCCGCCCGCGACCCGCCTCGCGATGCTGGCCGAGGCCGGGCGGATCTTCGCCGAGGACACCGTCGGCGGCCTCGGTCCGGCGGCGTACGCGCACACCGTCGCCCGGGTCAGCGGACTGCCCCTCGGGGTCGTGCGGACGGCCGCGGACGCCGTCGCGCGGGCCGGGCGCGAAGCCGGGTACGTCCTCGACCAGGCACGGCCGGCCGGAGCCGTCGACAGCTGGCGCGATCCGCGCACCCTGGGCGGCAGCGCGGTGTGGACACGGCGCGGCTCGGTCTTCGCCGTGCACGCCGCGGGCAACCACCCCGGCCCGCACTCGCTGTGGCAGGAGGCGCTCGCCCTCGGCTACAAGGTGGCCGTACGGCCCTCGCGGCGCGAGCCCTTCACCCCGTACCGGCTCGTGTCGGCGCTGCGTGCGGCCGGCTTCGGCCCCGACCAGGTGGCCTTCCTGCCCACCGCCCACGACGTGGCGGACACGGTCCTCGACGGGGCCGATCTGGGGCTGGTCTACGGCGGCGACGAGGTCGTCGCGAAGTACCGCGGGTCCCGGGTGCTGCCGCAGGGGCCCGGGCGCTCGAAGATCCTGGTCACCGCGGGCCCGGACGGCGACTGGCGGGAGCACCTGGACACGATCGTGGACTCGGTCGCCCACCAGGGCGGGGTGGCCTGCGTCAACGCCACCACCGTGCTGGTGGAGGGCGATCCCGGACCGCTCGCCGAGGCGCTGGCCGAGCGGCTGGCCGCGCTGGCGGACCTGCCGCCTGAGGACGGCCGGGCGGTGCTCCCGGTGCGGCCGGTGGACGAGGCCCGCGCCCTGGAGGCGTACCTCGCCGGCCGTGCGGCCGGGGCCGGTGCACGCGCCCTGCTGGGCGGCGCGGGGACCGGGATCGTGTCCGAACTGGGCGACGGCAGTGCGGTGCTGCGTCCGGCCGTGCACCTGCTGGAGCGCGCCGACGATCCGCGCGCCGCGCTGGAGCTGCCGTTCCCCTGCGTCTGGGTGGCGCCCTGGCGGCGTTCGGACGGCGTGGCCCCGCTGCGCGGCAGTCTGGTCGTCTCCGTGCTCGGCGACCTCCCCGCCACCCTGATCGGCGAGCTCCTCGCCGAGCCGACCGTCTCCAACGTCCACACCGGCCGCCGGCCCACGTACTGGATGCGGCCGGGCGTACCGCACGACGGTTTCCTGGCCGAGTTCCTGATGCGGACGAAGACGGTCGCCCACGGCTGAGAGCGCCACGGCACCAGTTCCGGTCACGGCACTAGATGACGGATCCGGCCATGCACTTGACGGAGTCGGCCGGCGGCGATGGCAGGGCCGTACGGGCGGCAACAGGATGCTTGCGACCCAGGTAGGCCCCCCGACGGAGGAAGTTCCATGACCGCCCATCCCGCACCCGCCGTGCCCCGAAGGGGGCGGGCCGAATCCGCACAGGCGCCCTTCGGCCCCACTGTCGCGGTCATGGCCCTCATCGGTCTGGTCCTCGGCAGCCAGGCCTACGTCACCATCCCGCTGATGCCGCAGATCGCCGAGTCCTGGCACGTGGAGAAGTCCGCGGCGGCCTGGGCCACCTCGGCCTTCGCCATCGCCTACGCCTGCGGCTCGCTGCTCGCGGGCCCGCTCGCCGACCGGTTGGGGCGCCGCACCGCGACCTGGACCAGCCTGGCGGTGCTCGCCGTCGCCACGGCCGCGGTGCCGCTGGCCGGCGGACAGACGGGCGGCCTGGCCCTGCGCGCCGCCCAGGGCATCGCGGCCGGCGTGTTCGCCCCGGTGGTCTACGCCTACTTCGGCGAGCGGCTGCCCGCCCAGCGGGTGGCGCTCGCGCTGACCGTCGTCTCCTGCGCGCTCGGCGGCACCCTGGTCGGCGGACAGCTCGCCGCCCAGGTGCTGGAGTCGCAGCTCGGCTGGTCGGCCGTCTTCTGGGTCTCCGCCCCGCTGCTCGCCCTCGGCGCCCTGGCCGCCCGTACGGTGATGGTCGCCGACGCCCCCCGCACCGCGAAGGGCGCCGGCTTCGCGCTGGGCAACGTGGTCGGCTCCCCCCGGTTGCTGCCGCTGTTCCTCACCGGGCTCGTCGTGCTGGGCGGGGTCACCGCCATCTACACCGGTGTCCAGCTGTACGGCCCGAAGTCGTTGAGCGACCCCGACGCCCTGTTCGCCCTGCGCGCCTCGGCGCTGCCCTCGCTGGTGATCGCCGTCATCGCCGCCCCCGCGCTCGCCAGGATCGCCCCCGCCCGCCGGGCCGGCGGAGCCCTGGCCCTCGCCGGGCTCGGCATGGTCGGCGCGGCGCTGGCCGGGGACAGCGCCCTGGTCCTCGGCATCGCGCTCTTCGCCGCGATGACCGGTGTCGCCACCGCCGGTCCCGCGCTGGTCCAGGCCGTCGGCGGCGCCGCCGGAGCCGACCGGGCCACCGCCATCGCCGTCTACAGCTTCCTGCTCAACCTCGGCGCCGGTATCGGAGCCCAGGTCCCGCAGGCCACCGACGTGTTCACGCACCTCGCCCTGTGGCTCGCCGTCGCCTTCGCCGCGGGCATCGCGCTGGTCGCGCTCTCCGCCAGGGCCGAGGCCGCGCGGGCCGCCGCCGGGCGGCCGGCCGCGGCGGACGCCGCGCGCGTCCCCGCCCAGGCCGGCTGACATCCGTACGTACGAAGAAGGACGAGAGGTCATCACCATGAACGCCCTGCCGCCCGCTCCTGCCGACGGCTGGAACTCCGAGGCCCTGGAGCTCGACGCCTACCTGGAGCGCATCGGGTACGACGGCCAGGTCTCCGCCGACTTCGAGACCCTGCGCCGGCTGCACCGCGCCCATGTCGGCACCATCTCCTGGGAGATCGTCGACCTGGCCGTCGGCCACCGCATCAACCTCGACCTGCCCAGCCTGCAGAAGAAGATCGTCGACGGCGGCCGCGGCGGCTGCTGCCTGGAGAGCAACCTGCTCTTCGCCGCCGCCCTCGACCGGATCGGTCTGAAGGCCACCCGGCACCTGGCGCGGGTGCGCCGCGGCAGCGACGCGATCCGCTACCGCTCGCACGCGGTCGTCATCGTCGAGACGGAGGGCCGCCGCTACCTGGCCGACGTCGGCTTCGGCGACGAGGGCCCGCTCGAACCCGTCCCGCTGGAGGACGGCACCGAGGTCACGGTCGGCGACTGGACCTGGCGCCTGGACCAGGAGGGCGAGGAGTGGGTGCTGCGCAGCCTGCACCACGACGGCTGGTTCGACGTGTACAGCTTCCGCGAGGAGCAGCACTACTGGATCGACTTCGAGGTGTCGAACGTCTACACCAGCACCAACCCGGCGTCCCCGTTCATCGGCAAGCTGGTCGCCCAGCGCGGCGGCGAGACCGTCCGGCACACGCTGCGCCACCGCACCCTGATCACGGACTACGCCGACGGCCGCCGCGTGACCGCGGAGCCGAGCGCGGAGGAGACGATCACGGCGCTCAAGGACACCTTCCGGATCACCCTGACCCCGGACGACGAACGCGTACTGCGCGAGCAGGTCCTGACCCGCTAGACGTCCGGTTCCGAGCCGGGCGGGCCGCCCTTCCCCCGAGGGGCCCGCCCGGCGCCCCGCCGTTTCCCCGCTCTGCCCGTCCCCTCCCCCCACCCCCCCTCCCCCCACGCCCCGTTCCACCCACACCCGTACGTCCCGCCGAGGAGAGACTGATGCTGCGGAACCCCGCCCGAACACGCGGGCTCTACATAGGGACCGTTCCCGAGCAGGCCGCCGCCGCCCGTCCCCACACCACGATCCTGCTGGACCACGGCCTGGACGTGCTGCCCGGTGTCTCGGGCTACCTGACGGTCGGCGAACTGGCCGACCACGTCGACGACATGGCCGCCCGGCTGTACGCCGCGGGTGTCCGCGCGGGCGACCAGCTGGCGATCTACAAGAACAACAACTTCGACATCTACATCCTGGCCAGCGCGGGCGCCCGCATCGGCGCCGTGCCGGTCATGCTCTCGCCGGCGCTCGACGGGGAGAGCGCCTACGCCCTGCTCGACCGCCTCGACCGGCCGTTCCTGCTGACCGACGACACCAAGCTCGACGGCCCGCTCGACGGCGCCGACCTCGGCGCGGTCACCCGTACGGTCATCTCCGCGGGCACCGAGGCCCGCGACGGGGCCGTTTCCCTGCACGACCTGGCCGGCTCCCCGCGCCGCGAGCCGGTGATGCTCCCCGCCGACCAGCCCGCGCTGATGACGCACACCTCCGGCACCACCGGGCTGCCGAAGCTGGTGGTCCACTCGCACCGCACCCTGTTCGGGCGCTACCGCCCGCAGCGCCGCCTGGGCAAGCTGCTGAAGACCGGGGACACCGCGGCCATCCACCTCTCGTACGTCCACTCCCGGATGTACCTGGGCATGGCCGTGCTGCTCAGCCGCGGACTGCACGTGGCCGTCGTCAACGACACGGAGCCGGAGAAGATCGCCACGCTGTTCGGCCGGATCCGCCCGGCGTTCGTCGAGACCCACCCGAACTCCTTCATGGAGTGGGAGGACCTCGTGGACGACCCGCGCCGGCCGTTCTCCAACGTCTCCTGCTTCAGCAGCACCTTCGACGCCATCCACCCCGGCACGATGGACCGGCTGCTCAAGGCGTCGCAGCGCAGCAACCCGGTCTTCTTCCAGATCTACGGGCAGAGCGAGTGCGGGCCGCTGACCGGCCGCCACTACACCCGCAAGAACGCGCACAAGGCCGACGGCCGCTGCCTCGGCTACCCCATGCCGGGCATCACCCGGTACCGCCTGGTGCCCCGGGGCGGGCACACGCCGTCCCGGGAGAACCCCGGCTACATCGAGGTGAGCACCCCCGGCCGGGCCGTCGGCTACTACGGCGAGCCCGAGCGCTTCGCCCAGCAGGCCTTCGGCCCGTGGTGGCGCGGCGGGGACGTGGGCTTCCGCACCAAGGTCGGCTGCCTGCACCTGCTCGACCGCGAGGTCGACGTGATCCCCGGCATCCACTCCACCCTCGAGGTCGAGGACGCGGTGCTGCAGCGGCTGGAGGAGCTGGCCGAGCTGGTCCTCGTACCGGGAGCGGACGGCGAGGCCGTGCCGGTGGTGTGCACCCGGCACGGCGAACCGCTCGACCCGGCCCGCTGGCGGAGCGCGGTCGCCGGGCTGCCGGCGATGGCCGACCCCGTCCAGATCCCCCTGGCCGAACTGCCCCGTACGGCCACCATGAAGGTCCAGCGGATCAAGCTGGCCGCGATCCTGCGCGAGCAGGGGGAGGCGGTGACCGCGTCATGAGCGGCCACATCCAGAACATAGGCACCTCCGACTACGACGTGCTGATCGTGGGCGCCGGTCCCACCGGGCTGATGGCCGCGGTCGAACTGCTGCGCCGCGGCATCGGCGTCCGCGTCATCGACCAGGCCGAGGAGCCGCTGCAGAAGCCGAAGGCGCTGGCCCTGTGGCCGCGTGCGCTGGACATCCTGGAGGACATCGGCGCGGGCCCCGGCATCCGCGAGTCCTCCGTGCAGATCAACGCCCTGAGCTACTACTCGGAGCGCCGGCACCTGGCCACCTTCGACTTCCCCGAGGACCTCGCGCCGCGTCACCTGCCGCAGCCCGAGACCGAGCGGATCCTCACGGAGCGGCTGCACGCGCTCGGCGGCAAGATCGAGCGTGGGGTGCGCCTGCTCGACATCGAGAGGATCGACTACTCCGGCGACATCCACGCCACCGACGGGGTCACGGCGGTCCTCGAACACGGCGACGGCCTCATCGAGCGCACCCTCGTGCCCTTCCTGATCGGCGCCGACGGCGCGGGCAGCAAGGTCCGCGGCGAGCTCGGCTCCTCCTTCACGGGCAGCACGTACGAGATGGAGTTCGCCCTCGTCGACGCCCGCATCGAGGGCACGCTCCCCGCCGACCAGGTGCTGTACTTCCAGAACCCGAACGGCACCCTCGTCATCGTCCCGCAGCCCGACGGCGTCTACCGCTTCCTGTCGGTCATGCCGCCGAGCGGCGAGCGCGTCGACGTGAGGATGATGCAGCAGATCCTCTACGACCGCGGCCCGCGCGGCGTCCGGATCACCGACCCGGTGTGGGAGACGGTCTTCCGCGTCCACGCCCGGCACGCCAGCGACTTCCAGCGCGGCCGGATCTTCCTGATGGGCGACGCGGCCCACGTGCACAGCCCGGCCGGCGGGCAGGGCATGAACAACGGCCTCCAGGACGCCCACAACCTGGCCTGGAAGCTCGCCGCCGTCATCAAGGGGCACTCCCCCGCCTCGCTGCTCGACACCTACGGGCCGGAGCGCTCCGCGGCCACCCAGCGGATCGTGCGCGACACCGACCTGCAGACCCGCGCCTGGATGTTCAACGGCCGGGTCCAGGTCCGGGCCCGCGACGCCGCGTTCCGGGTGCTGGACCGCACCGGGCTCGTCTCGCACTTCTACGCACCCGTCATGGCGGGGCGCCGGCTCGCGTACGACACCGTCCGCGACACCCAGCGGCCGTCGCGCAAGGCCGGCTGCGGCATGCACGAGAAGTTCCCCGGCGGCCTCAAGGTCGGCGCCGTCTTCCCGCGCAAGCTGGCCCTCACCCACCGGATCTCCGGCCCGGCGGCGGACCCCGACCTCTGGACGCTGGCGGTGCTGGCGCCGTCGAGCGGCGGTACCGACTGGCAGACCGAGATCGGGCACATCCTGGACCGCTGGCCGCAGGTGCGGGTGGAGCGGCTGCGCCGCCGCAACGCGCTGCGCGTGACCGGCTGCTGGCGCCCCGGGTACTACCTGGTGCGCCCGGACGGCCACATCGCGGCGCACGGCCACGACCGCGACCTGAACCGCCTGGAGGCCGAACTGGCCGCGGCCCTCACCCCGATCGGAACCCCCTGATGACGCAGCAGCTCGAACACCCCGCCGGCACGGACGGCGGGGCCGCGGCCGCGTACTCGCCGCTCGTGGTGGTGGCCTTCCACTCGGGGCGCGGCCACGCCGCGGCCCTGGCCGTCGCCGCGCGCGACGGCGCGGGCGAGGTGGGCGGGCGGGCCGTGCTCGTGGACATCGAGTCGGTCAGCGACGCCCAGTGGGAGCTGCTGGACGCGGCCGACGCCATCGTGTTCGGCTCCCCGACCTACATGGGGAGCGCCTCCTCGGTGTTCCACGCCTTCGCGGAGGCCAGTTCCAAGCGCTGGGCGACGCAGGCCTGGAAGGACAAGGTGGCCACCGGCTTCACCGTGGCCGGCTCGATGAACGGCGACAAGCTGCACACGCTCCAGTACTTCTCCATCCTGGCCGCCCAGCACGGCATGCACTGGGTCAACCTGGACATCGCGCCGGGCTGGAACTCCTCCACCGGCTCGGAGCACGACCTGAACCGGCTCGGCATCAACCTGGGCGCCGGCGCGCAGGCCAACACCGACCAGGGGGTGGAGGGCGTCACCAAGGCCGACCTGGAGACCATCCGCCACCTGGGCCGCCGGGTGGCGCGGGTGGCGGCCCTGGTCGCCGCCGACCGCTGAGCGGTCGCCCGCAGGCCCGTACGGGCAGCGGCAAGGCCCCGGCCCGGACCCCCACACGGGG
Source organism: Streptomyces sp. NPDC104226 (assembly GCF_055584085.1). Lineage (NCBI taxonomy): Bacteria > Bacillati > Actinomycetota > Actinomycetes > Kitasatosporales > Streptomycetaceae > Streptomyces > Streptomyces sp. NPDC104226. Next base: position 220,909 of record NZ_JBVJMS010000013.1, on the reverse strand, counting down.
GTCCGGGCCGGGGCCTTCGGCCGTCCGCGGTCAGCCGGCGGGGGCGGACAGGAGCCGGTCGGCGGAGGCCGGGAGGGGCTTGCCGAGGAGGCCGCGCAGGGTCGCGTACGGGGCGGTGTCCCCGGACAGGGCGGCGCCGAGCAGGGTGTTCGCGTCCGGGCTGAGGGTGAGCCGGGCGTAGCTGTCCGTGCGGTGGTCGTGGCGTACGAACTCCAGCGCTCCCGGTTCCCGGCCGTGGACGTCCCCGAAGCCGGCGACCGCCACCCCGAGCACCTTGAGCCGGACCGCGAGGTCCGCGCCCGTGAAGGCCGCGTCCGGGTCGCCGGTCAGCTGGGCGGCGACCGCTTCGGCCATCCGCCGGCCCGGGGCCAGCAGTCCGTAGGCCCGGCCCTCGACGGCCGCGCAGTCGCCGACCGCCCAGATCGCCGGGTCCCGCGTGCGGCAGCGGGCGTCGACCAGGATCCCGCCGCGCTCGCCCTGCTCCAGCCCGGCCGCGGCGGCGAGTTCGTCGCGCGGCCGGACCCCCGCGGCGAAGACCACCAGGCCGGCGGGGAGCACCTCGTCGGCGGCCAGGGTGACCGAGCCGACGCGGCCGTCCGGGCCGGGGTCCACGGACTGGAGTCCCGCCCCGCAGCGCAGCTCGATGCCGAGCAGCTCGATGCGGCGGCCCAGGGCGGCTCCGGCGCCGGCGTCGAGCTGGAGGGCCATCGGCCAGGGAGCCATCTCGACGACGGTGGTGCGCAGCCCGAGGGCGTGCAGGGCGCTGGCCGCCTCCAGCCCCAGTACGCCGCCGCCCACGACCACGGCCGGGGCGCCGGGCCGGGCGGCGGCGCGGATGGCCTCCACGTCCTCGAGCGTGCGGTAGACGAAGCAGCCGGGCAGGTCGTGCCCCGGGACGGGCGGCACGAAGGGGCGGGCGCCGGTGGCCAGGACCAGCGCGTCGTACGGCACCCGCGTGCCGTCGGCGCAGTGCACCGTGCGGCGGTCGCGGTCGAGGGCGGTGGCGGTGGTGCCCAGGCGGAGGTCGGCGCCGGCGAGCGGCCCCTGCGGCAGGGTGAGTTCCTCGGCGGGGCGGCCGTGGGCGTACGTCGAGAGGGCGACCCGGTCGTACGCGGGCCGCCCTTCCTCTCCGAGCACGGTGACACGCCAGGCGCCGGTGCCGTCACGGTCCCCGGCGCGCAGTTCGGCCACCAGGTGGTGGCCGGTCATGCCGTGTCCCACGACGACCAGGTTCCGGGTCATGTACGTCTCTCCTCGGGGCTGTGCTGTGGGTTCTCCCGGGTCGCCAGTGCACCGCACAGGGCCCGGACGTCGTCGCCGCAGCCGCCGCAGCCGGTGGTGGCCCGGGTGGCGCGGGCCAGCGCGGGCAGGTCCCGGCAGCCGGAGTGCCAGGCGTCCGTCAGGGCGCCCCGGGTGACGTTGTTGCAGTGGCACAGGACGGCGTCCCGCGGGTCTCCGGCCGCCGGGAGCACCGCCGGGGTGCCGAGCAGCAGGGGCAGCAGGTCGCGCGGCGCGGGCGCGGAGCGCTCGTACAACCGGGTCACGGCCGCGGCGGCGAAGGGCAGGCCGACGAGCACGGCTCCGGCCACCAGGCCGTCGCGCAGGGCGATTTCGGCATAGCGGTGGCCGGCCGGGTCGGACAGTACGACGGTCTCGTCGACGCCGGGAGCCGCGGCCGGGCCGGCGCCCTCGCCGAGGCACAGGACCTCGGCCTCCGGGGCGCGCAGCCGCAGCCGGCGCGGGCCCGGTACGGCCGCGGGGGTCTCGGCGCACGAGCCGACGGCGGTGATCCGCGGATCCGAGGTCCGCCCGTGCGCGTCGGTCAGCACCCCGGTGCGCACCGCGAGTCCGGCCGCCCTGGCCAGGGCGGTCTCGGGCAGGGTCCCGGTGCACGGCAGCAGGGCGTCCGCCAGGAGCACCTCCCCGTCGTCGAGGGTGAGTTTGCCGCGGTCGTACGACTCCACCGTGCGGCCGGTCCGCAGTTCGACGCCCGCTTCCGCGAGGCGTGCGGCCAGCGCCCGGCCGGGGCGTTCGCCGAGGTACCGGTCGAGCGGCCGGGGCCCGCGGTGGACGACGGTGACCTCGGCGCGGCCGGCCCTGCGCAGTGCGAAGGCCGTCTCCACGGCGAGCGGTCCGCCGCCGAGCACGACGGCGGCGCCGGGCGGGACCAGGGCCCCGTCGGCGGCGGTGCGCAGCACGCGGAGGCCGTCCCGGAGTCCGGCCGGGCCGGGCAGCCGGGGTGCGGAGCCGGTGGCCAGCACGAGGTGGTCGTACCGGATCCGGGTGCCGTCGGCGCACCGCACCTCCCGCTGCGCGCGGTCGACGGCGACGGCCGCGACTCCGGTGTGCTCGGTGGCGGGGGCGGGCAGCGGGGGCAGCCGCAGGGCGGCCGGGCGCAGTTCGCCCGCCAGCACCGACGGGAGCAGCGCGCGCGGACCGGGCGGGCCGGCTCCGGCGTCCAGCAGGGTCACGGGGCCGGTGTGGCCTTCGGCGAGGAGCCGTTCGGCGTGCGCCCGCCCGGACCGGCCGTTGCCGATGATCACCACGCGGGAGGACGCGGCCGTGTCGTGCGGGCCGTTCGCGTCGTTCAGGTCCTGCGCGCCGGTCGGCCCCTTCACGCCCGTCACGCGGTCCCCGTCTCTCCGGCCGGCCCGGCCGCGCTCGTGCAGGCCTCCAGCCGGACGGCGCACACCTTGAACTCCGGCATCCGCGAGACCGGGTCGAGCGCCGGGTTCGTCAGCAGGTTGGCGCTCTGCTCCCCCGGGAAGTGGAACGGCAGGAACACCGTGTCGGGGCGCATGGAGCCCTCGTAGCGGACGACCGCCCGGGTGCTGCCGCGCCGGGAGGTGACCCGGGCGTGCGCGCCGTCGGCCAGTCCGGCCCGCTCGGCGGTGTCCGGGTGGATCTCCACGAAGCACTCCGCTCCGGAGGAGGAGACCAGCGCGGGTACCCGCCGGGTCTGTGCGCCCGACTGGTACTGCGCGAGGACCCGGCCGGTGGTGGCGAGCAACGGGTACGCGGGCGAGGGGGGTTCGGCGGACTCGCGGTGTCCGACGGGGGCGAACGCCGCCCGTCCGTCGGGGTGTGCGAACCGGTCGAGGAACAGCCGGGGCGTCCCGTCCGAGCCCTCCGGGCAGGGCCAGTGCAGGGCCTCGCCCGCGTCCAGCCGGGCGTAGTCGATCCCCGAGTAGTCGGCGCGTCCGCCGCGCGTGGCGGCGCGCAGTTCCTCGAAGACCGCCCGCGGCTGTGCGGCGAACCGGCCGGGCGCGCAGCCGAGCCGTTCGGCGAGGCCCGCCAGCACCTCCAGGTCGGTGCGTACGCCCGGTGGCGGGGTCAGGGCCCGCCGGCGGCGCAGCACCCGCCCCTCCAGGTTCGTCATGGTGCCCTCCTCCTCGGCCCACTGGGCCACGGGCAGGACCACGTCGGCGGTGCGGGCCGTCTCCGAGGGCACGAAGTCGGCGACGACCAGCAGGTCCAGGGCCGCCAGCCGCTCGCGGACACGGCCCGCGTCGGGCGCCGACACCACCGGGTTCGCGCCGAAGACGAGCAGGGCGCGGATGTCCTCGCCGAGGGCGTCCAGCATCTCGACGGCGCTGCGGCCGGGTCCGGGCAGGTCCTGGGGGCGCACGCCCCACACTCCGGCCAGGTGGGCGCGGGCCGCGGGGTCGGTGATGCTGCGGTAGCCGGGCAGCTGGTCGGCCTTCTGGCCCATCTCGCGGCCGCCCTGGCCGTTGCCCTGGCCGGTGAGGCAGCCGTATCCGCTGCCGGGGCGCCCGGGCAGGCCGAGGGCGAGCGCGAGGTTGATGAACGCCGAGACCGTGTCGGTGCCGGTGCTGTGCTGTTCGGCTCCGCGGCCGGTGAGCACGTAGGCCCGGCCGGCGCCCGCGAGCATCCTCACGGCTTCGCGCAGCTGGCCGGCGGGGACGCCGGTGACCCGCTCGGTGTGTTCCGGCCACCACGGCACGGCGCGGCTCCACGCGGCGTCGAAGCCGCGGGTGCGCCGTTCCACGTAGGCGCGGTCCACCAGCCCCTCGGCGACCGCGGCGTGCAGCAGGCCGAGGGCGAGGGCGAGGTCCGTGCCGGGTGCGGGTTGCAGGTGCAGGGCGGCCTGCCGGGCGGTACGGGTGCGCCGCGGGTCGATGACGATCAGCGCGGGCCGTTCCAGGTGCCGCATCAACGGGGGCATGGTCTCGGCGGGGTTGGCTCCGGCGAGCAGCACCACGTCGGCCCCGGCCAGGTCGGTGACCGGGAACGGCAGCCCGCGGTCGATGCCGAAGGCGGTGTTGCCCGCGGCGGCGGCCGAGGACATGCAGAAGCGGCCGTTGTAGTCGATCTGGCTGGTGCCGAGCGCGACCCGGGCGAACTTGCCGAGCTGGTAGGCCTTCTCGTTGGTCAGCGAGCCGCCGCCGAAGACCCCGACCGCGTCGGGTCCGTACCGCTCGCGGGTGGCGAGCAGTCCGGTGGCGACCACGTCGAGGGCCTCGTCCCAGCTCGCGGTCCTGCCGTGGACGAGCGGGGTGCGCAGCCGGTCCGGTACGCCGAGCAGTTCGGGCGCGGTCCACCCCTTCTGGCAGAGTCCGCCCCGGTTGACGGGGAAGTCGGGGTCGGGGCGGACCTCCACCGCGTGCGGGCCGGCGGGGGCCAGCAGGGTGCCGCACTGGAGGGCGCAGTACGGGCAGTGCGTCGCGGACTCGGGCCCGTCGGGCCCGTCGCGCCGGTCGTCCGCGGCGCCGGCCGTGGGTTCAGACACCGGCGGTGCTCCGGGCCTGCTGCGCGGGCCGGACGGCCTCGCTTCCGGGGCGCTGCGGACGTCGGCGCAGGTACACGCCCCACACCAGCAGCATGCACAGCCCGTAGTAGGCGAGGAACACCGCGAAGGCGGCCGTTCCCGAGCCCCAGCTGCCGTAGGCGGTGCGGAAGGCGAGGTTGATGCAGACCCCGCCCAGGGCGCCGACGGCGCCGGCGATGCCGATCACCGAGCCCGAGAGGCGGCGGGAGCGGGCGAAGGCGGTGGCCGCGTCGTGGCCGGCGGCGACCGCGCGCTCCGCCTCGGCCGCGTGGACGGCGGGGATCATCTTGTAGGTCGAGCCGTTGCCGAGGCCGCTGAGCACGAACAGCACCGTGAAGGAGCCGATGAACAGCGGGAACGAGCCGTGCAGCGAGGCCACGAGGAGCACCGCGGTGCCCGCCGCCATCGCGAGGAAGTTCCACAGGGTGATCCTGGCGCCGCCGTACCGGTCGGCGAGCCGGCCGCCGAGGGGCCGGGCCAGCGAGCCGAGCAGCGGCCCGAGGAAGGTGGCGGAGGCCGCCTGGAGCGGGGTCGAGCCGAACTCGCTCTGCAGCACCAGCCCGAAGGCGAACCCGTAGCCGATGAACGAGCCGAAGGTGCCGACGTAGAGGGCGGAGATCCACCAGGTGTCGGGGCGGACGAGGGCCTCGCGCAGGCTCCGGCGCTCGTGCCGTACGACGGCCAGGTTGTCCATCTTCACCGCGGCGAGGATCGCCGCGAGGGCGATCAGCGGCAGGTAGACGGCGGCGACGTACGAAGGGTGGGTGTCCCCGGCGACGGCGATGACGAGCACGCCGAGCAGCTGGACGACGGCCACGCCCAGGTTGCCGCCGCCCGCGTTCAGGCCGAGGGCCCAGCCCTGGTGGCGCAGCGGGAAGAAGGCGGTGATGTTCGTCATCGAGGAGGCGAAGTTGCCTCCGCCGACCCCGGCGAGCGCGCCGATCACCACGAACACCCACAGCGGGGTGCCGGGTCGCTGGACGAACCAGGCGGCGAGCCCGCAGGGCACGAGCAGCACCGCGGAGGCGAAGACCGTCCAGTTGCGGCCGCCGAAGCGGGCCACGGCGCTGCTGTACGGGAGCCGCAGCACGGCGCCCACCAGCGTCGGGGTGATCACCAGCAGGAACTTCTCGGACTTGGTGAAGTCGAAGCCGATCCCCGGGTTCATGAACAGGACGAGCACCGACCACATGCTCCACACGGAGAAGCCGATGTGCTCGCTGAGCACCGACAGCCACAGGTTGCGGCGTGCGACGCGGCGGCCGGTCCGCTCCCAGAACTCCTCGTCCTCCGGACGCCAGTCGGTGATCCAGCGTTTGCCGGTCATCGGGTGTTGTCTCCTTCTCGTACGGGTGCCGGCACACGGTCGTGCACGGGGGCCGGCGCGCGCTCTTGTACGGGGGCCAGTGCGCGGTCGACGAGGTCCCCGGCCGCGCCGGTGTAGCCGGCCGGGTCGCACAGGGCGGCGAGGCGGTCCGGACCGATCCGGCCGGCGAGTTCGGGGGCCTCGGCCAGGACCGCGGCCAGTGGCCGTCCGGTGGCCCCGGCCGTCCGGGAGGCCCCGGTGAGCAGGTGTTTGGCGGCCGTCTTGCCGAGCGCGGGCGTCAGCTGCGCCGCGATCCGTTCGGAGACCACCTGGCTGCCGGTCAGCCCGAGGTTGGCGGTCATCCGGGCGGGGTCGGCGGTGAGGCCCTCGGCGAGTTCGGCGGCGGTGTGGGCCGCCCCGCCGGCCAGCCGCAGCGCTTCGCGCAGCAGCAGCCATTCGGCGTGCCAGGCCCCGGCGGACCGCTCGTCCTCGCTGAGCAGGCACTGGGTGAGGCCGGCGGCGATCACCGGCACCTGGAGGGCCGCGCTGCGCAGCAGGGTGGCGAGCACCGGGTTGCGCTTGTGCGGCATGGCGGAGGATCCGCCCCGTCCGGCCGGACCGGGCTCGGCGACCTCGCCGGTCTCGGTGCGCGCCAGGGACTGCACGTCGAGGGCGATCTTGCCGAGCGCGCCCGCGGTGAAGGCGAGCGCGGCGGCCAGGTCGGCGATCGGGGTGCGCAGGGTGTGCCAGGGCAGGACGGGTGCGGCGAGTCCGGTCTCGGCGGCGAACGCGGCGACCAGCTCGTCGAGGTACCGCGGCCGGTCGAGTCCGGCCGCGCCGGCGTCGAGTTCGGCGTACTCCAGGTACCCGGCGAGGGTGCCGGCCGCGCCTCCGAGGGAGACCGGGAGCCCGCCGTCGAGGACGGCGGTGATCCTGGTGCGGGCGTCGAGGACCAACTGCCGCCAGCCGGCCGCCTTGAGCCCGAAGGTGGTGGGGACGGCCTGCATGGCGAGGGTGCGGCCGGCGAGCACGGTGTCGCGGTGGCGCAGGGCCAGCGCGCCGAGCGCTTCGGCAGTGCGGTCCAGGTCGGCCCGTACGATCCGCAGGGCCCGGGAGGCGACGAGCATGGCGCCGGTGTCGAAGATGTCCTGGCTGGTCGATCCGCGGTGGACGTACTCGGCGGCCGACGGGTCGTGCGCGGCGACCTCCCGGGTGAGCGCGGCGACCAGGCCGACCACCGGGTTGGCGGTCTCGCGGGCCGCCAGCGCCAGGGCCCGCAGGTCGAAGTCGCCGGTGAGCGCCGTCCGCGTGATGGTTCCGGCGACGTCCTGCGGCACGGTCCCGAGGCGGGCCTGGGCCCGTGCCAGGGCCGCCTCGGCTTCGAGCATGGCGCGCAGCCAGGCCCGGTCGTCGACGGCGGCCTCCACGGGGGTGCCGGCCCGCACCGGGGAGAGCAGCCCCTCGTCCGAGGGGGCTGCGGCCCGGACCGTCACACAATCACCCCGGCGAGGTCTTCGTCGGTGACCACGGGGCGCACCCCGTACGGGACCCGGGCGAGCCGCGGGAGCGAGAGCACGGCGCCCGCGATGGCGTCGGAGTCGGCGAGGGTGACGGAGTCGACGCCCGGGCGGATCCCGGCGGCGGTGACCCAGTGCACGGACTCGGTGGGCACGCCGTAGGCGAAGCGGCGCGGGTGGGCCTGGCCGCGGCCGTCGACGAGGCGGTAGGGGCGCTCGGTGACGGCCAGCCCGCCGGTCTCGTACGTGGTTCCGTTGCTGCCGGCGATGCGGTACGGGGCGGCCTGGTCGGTGTTGAGCAGGTGCTGGAGCAGCGGGTCGGCCGTGCGCCGGACGTCGGGCTCGGGCAGCCGGGCCTCGATGAGGGCGGTGGCGCGGATCTGCTCGCCCGGGATCTGGGAGGACTCGGCGACGAACTGCCGGCCGGCCGGGTCGAGCCGGACCTGGGTGCCGGGGCCGGTGATGGTGAGGACACCTGCCTCGATGAGGGCGGTCATCTCCTCGATGCGGGAGGCCGGCGGGCCGATGGAGAGGAAGGCGTTGAGGGGCGTGTACCAGCCTTCGAGGTCGTCGCGGTGCGAGTTGCCCTCCAGGCCGCCGTGGTCGACGGCGAGGCGGATCTCGTTGCGCAGGTCGCGCATCACGTCGAGGGCGGCCTTGAGCGGGCCGCTGACGTTGCCCTCGCGGGCGGCGACGACGTCGGCGGCGAGGTACTCGCGCAGCCAGGTCCCGAACTCGGCGCGGGAGGCGAACGCGCGGTCGCCGTACGGGCGCGACAGCCGGTCCCAGTCCCACAGGTCGGCGCCCTCGATGCCGAACTCGCGCAGCAGGGCGGCGGGGTCCTCCTGGGCGGGGACGGCGAGGTAGCGGCCGGTGAACTCCTCGCGGCGGGCGGCGTCCTCGCCGCGCGCCGCCAGCAGGGTGGCGTAGTAGACCGACTCCACCTCGCGGGAGATGGCGGGCCACAGGTCCTCGGAGAAGCTGATCTCGTCGCCCGCGTCGGCGCGTTCGCGCAGGCCGGCGATGAAGGAGGCGGTCAGCAGGCGGGGGAAGTGGCGTCCGTCGGTGCCCTTCTCGTTCTCGCCGCGGGCGTGGTAGGGGACGCCGCGCCGGGAGAAGGCGTACATCTTGGGCTCGCGGCCCGAGGCCCGGTAGAGGAGGGTGCCGTCCTCGCGGCGCTCGTAGGAGCCGCCGCGGCCGGAGGTGAACAGCGACATGTGGTCGAAGAAGTTCAGGCCGAGGCCGCGCAGCAGGACGGGCTGTCCGGCACCGATCGTGCTCAGGTCCACGTCCGCCGGGTTGCCCGGGGTGATGTAGGTGAGGTGGTGGATGCGGGCGAGGCTGGCCGTGCGCTCCTCGCGGACGGACAGGCGGGCCGCGACGTGGCCGAGCGCGAGGACGATGCCGTCGAGGTCGTCGAGGCGGGTGCCGTCGTCCAGGCGGACGCCCTGCGGTCCGCCGGGGACGCCGTGGGTGTCGGCGACGGCGACGGCGCGGGCGCGGTGCACGAAGACGGTCACGTGCATCGGGGCGTTGGAGACCAGGCGCTCGAAGGAGTCGCGCAGGTACTCGCCGTAGAAGCCGCGCGAGGGGTAGGTGTTGGCGCCGAGGCGGCGGGCCTCGGCGATGGTCTCCGCGCTGTACTCGCCGTCGTCGGCGAGCAGGGCGAGGGACCGGGCCCACTCGTAGAGGCTCGGGCCGGGCTCGATGGGGCCCTCGATCTGCGAGCTGGCGTCGGTGTAGACGGTGATCTGCGAGGCGACGGTGTTCATGAGCAGGTGGCGGGACTGCTCGGTGCGCCAGACGGCCCCGGCGCCCGGGGCGGCGGGGTCGACGACGTGCACGGCCACGGCGCCGTGGCGCGGGGTGTGCCGCTCGCGGGCGAGGAGGCGTTCGAGGACCGAGAGGCCCCGCGGGCCGGCGCCCACTACGCAGAGTTCGACGTAGGTCTTGTCCGTGGTCACGGGGTGAATCCGTTCTCGAGGCTGGAAAGGGACTGGGTCAGCGGGTCGCGGACCCCGTGCATCCAGGCGACGTGGTCACGCAGGTCGGTCTCCGACAGGCCGGCGAGCAGCGTGTTGCGGACCGAGGCGGCGGCGCCGGCCGGATGCCACAGGGCGGTGCTCCGGCGGGCGGTGAGCTGGATGCGGGCGGTGCGCTCGCGGCGCAGCGCGGTGTACTTCTCGAAGCGGACGGCGAACTCGGTCCCGTCGCAGTCGAGCAGGGCTCCGAGGGTGACCGCGTCCTCCAGGGCCTGGCAGGCGCCCTGGGCGGCGTAGTGCAGCATCGGGTGGGCGGCGTCGCCGAGCAGGACGACGCGGCCGTCGGTCCAGGTGTCGACCGGGTCGCGGTCCACGAGCATCCACGACTTCCAGTCGTGTCCCGCCCGCATCAGGCGCAGGGCGGTCTCGCCCAGTCCGGCGAACTCGCGCAGCACCGTGTCCTCGTCGACGGGGACGCCCGCGAAGGCCTCGGTGCCGCCGTCGTCCTTGCTGGCGGCGAGGTTGAGGTAGGTGCCGCCGGCGATCGGGTAGTGCACGAGGTGGCAGTGCGGTCCCGCCCACCAGGCGACCGCCCGGGGCATCCGCAGCTCCTCCGGGACCTCGTCCATCGGGATGATGGCCCGGTAGACGCTGATCCCGGAGATGCGGGGGGCGCCGTCGCCGACGAGCTGGGCCCGGATCGCCGAGTTGATCCCGTCGGCGCCGATCACGGCGTCGGCGAGGATGCTTTCGCCGGAGTCCAGGACCACGCCGGCCCGGCCCGGGTCCTGGGTGTAGCCGGTGACGGTGCAGCCGCTGCGCAGCCGGATCCGGCCGTCGGCCAGGGCGCGGTCCAGCAGGATGCGGTGGAGTTCGGCGCGGTGCACGACGGCGTAGGGGTTGCCGAAGGCCGTGCGGTACTCCTCGGTGAGCGGCAGGCTGGTGACGTGCCGGCCGGACACGCCGTCCATGAACCGCAGTTCGTCCATGCGGACGGTGATCTCGCGTGCGGCCTCGCCGACGCCGAGCCGGTCCAGGGCGTGCAGCCCGTTGGGGGCGAGCTGGATGCCGGCACCGATCTCGGCGAACTCCGGGGCGCGTTCGAGGACGAGTACCTCGTGTCCGCGCTCGCTGACGCTGAGGGCGGTGGCGAGTCCGCCGATGCCGCCTCCGACGATGACGATCTGTGACATCTGGTGGTCTCCGCCCCCGTTACGCGACCGGGGTGAGCCGGTCGGCGACGAGCCGGACCAGTTCCAGTCGCTTGATCTTGCTCGTGGCGGTCTGGGGGAGTTCCTCCAGCCGCATGTGGACGGGCCCGGCCATGGGCGCGAGGTCCGCCACGGCCCGGTCCCAGCGGACCGGGTCCACGGGCACGTCGTCCCTGGTGCACACGACCGGGGTCGCCCGGCCGTCCGGGCCGGGGATGATGATGACCTCGGTGAGCTCGTCGAGGCGGCCGAAGAGGGCGTCCTCGACGGCGAGGGTGCTGCCGAAGCCCTCGATGAGGTCGACCTCGCGGTCGAGCAGGTGCACGCAGCCCCACTTCGTGCGGTAGCCGACGTCGCCCATGCGCCACCAGCCGCCCGCCGAGACCTGGGTCTCGTACCGCTCCTGCTCGCCGAGGTAGGTGACGATCCGGCCGTCGCTGCGGACCTCGATGAAGCCCGGGTTGTCGGGGCCGGGTTCCTGGCCGTTGCGGCTGACGACGCGGACCTCGGTCATTCCGGGGAAGGGGATGCCCACGCAGCGCCCGTCCTCGTTCTCCCCGCGGCGGCGCGAGAAGGCCCGGACGACCGCGGGGCCGACCTCGCTCTGGCCGTAGAGCTGGCCGAAGAGGGCTCCCTTGCGCCGGGTGGCCGCCAGCAGCGTACGGACGGTGCGCGGGTGGATCGCGTCGAAGGTGCTGCTGAAGAGCTTGACGTTGGACAGCGGTCCGCGCGGGTCGTCGGCCAGTTCCTCCCACTCCATGAAGGAGTTGGGGTGGGCTTCCAGTACGCCCGGGCGCAGCGCGGCGAAGAGGTCTCCGACGTGCTTGGGGTCGGAGTCGCGCAGCACCACGATGGGGAATCCGCGCAGCAGGGAGATCGCGAGGGCGGTGAACAGCCTGGAGTGCACGAAGGACACGTGCAGGGCGATCGTCTCGCGTCCCGGCAGGACCGGGCGCACGGCCGCGGCCTGCGGGACGTAGCGGGCCTGGAGGCTGCGGCCGGTGTGCACGGCCAGCTTCGGCGTGCCGGTGGTGCCGGAGGTGTGGGTGATCAGCGCCGGGTGGTCGGCGGGCATGGTGACCGGGGGGATGCGCCGTACGCCGGCCAGTCCGGCCAGTGCGGTGGCCCGCTCGTGCGTGCCGGAGGTCAGCAGCACCCGCTCGGCGAGGTCGAAGACGTCCTCGGGGAGCTGCCCGTCGAGCTTGGCCCGGTCGGTGACCAGGAAGGGGCGCTCGGTGCGGCGGACCAGTTCGGCGGCGGTCTCGCCGTCGAGCTGCGGGGAGAGCAGCACGGGCACCGCGCCCACCCGGGCGGCGGCGCAGGCCAGCAGGGTGATGTCGAACCCGTCCGACTTGTAGACGACGACGCGGGTACCGGGGCGGACGCCGGCGGCCCACAGGCGGGACGCGAGGTCGTCCACGGCGTCGGCGACCTCGGCGATCGTCGCGCGCCGGCCCAGCTGGGGGGCGGCGTCGAGATCGTGGTCGAGGATCAGGACGTTCGAGGGGTGGCGGGACGCGGCTCGTTCGAGCAGGGTGCCCAGGCGGATTCCGCGGTTTCCGATGCGCTGCAAAAACATTAGCCAAGCTCTCGTCGTCGTGGGGGGCCGGGTGGGGGCCGGGCATCCGGCCGGCCGGGGTGTACGGGTGGTTCCGGCGGGCGGCTCAGCGCTCTTCGATGACGTCCTTGATCCGGTCCAGGGTGACGGCGAGGTCGCCTTCGACCTTCGCGCCCCATTCGGAGAAGAAGTTCTCCCGCTCGGCGTCGGTCATCTCCGAGGTGATGCCCCGGATCCCCTCGGTGGCGGTGGCCATCCGGAAGTGGTGGGTGAGCTTCGTGCCCTGTCCGTCGGCCTCTACGGCGAAGCCCCAGACGGACTGCTGGCGGGCGCCGGAGCTGTCGCGCATGGCCCACTGGAAGGCCTTGCCGGGCTCGGCGGCGACCACCTCGGCCTCGGTGAACCAGGTGCCGCGCACGACGGGGGCCCAGGCCACGACGTCCTCGGAGCGGAGGTTCTCGCCGCGGAAGACGGAGCCGACGGTGCGGGGCTCGCCCGAGGTCCATTCACCGCCGACGCATTCCGGGCTCCACTGCCCGCTGCGGCCGAGGTCGCTGACGACCTCGTACACGTCGGCCGGCGCCGCGTCCACGTGGAGGGAGGCGCTGAGTTCGAAGAGGGCGGTCTGTGCGGTCTGTACGGTCTGCGACATGGCGGGAAGCTTCGCCGCGTGCGCCGGGGCCGGTCAAAGGCCTGCCGGGGGGTCCGTCAGGTGGCCGGGACACTCCGTCAGGTCGTCTCCGGCGCGGTGAGGTCCAGGGTGAAGTGGAGGGCCGCGACCTCCATCCGCCGGCGGTGGTAGAAGCGGTGCGCCCTGTGGTTGGTGACGCCCGAGTCGAGTTCGATCCGTACGCAGCCGGCCGCGCGGGCCCGGCGCTCCAGTTCCGCCCACAGTGCTCCCCCCGCCCCGGCGCTGCGCCGCCCGGGGTCGGTGACGAGGTCGTCCACGAAGAACACCCGGCCCCGGCTGGTGGCCAGCACCCGGTGCGCGGCCGCCGCCACGCAGTCGCCCTCGGCGGCGAACGCCGCGGTGAACACCAGGCCCTGCTCGCGGGCCTCGCCCACGAAGGCGGCGAAGGCGGCGTCCGACAGGGCGGGCCGCAGGGCCCGGTACAGGGGCCGGAGGTGGCCCTCCAGCAGGGCGGACGAAGGGGGGACGTCGGTGAATTCCAGGTGCATGACGCCACGCTACGAGGGCTACTCCCGTGCGTGCGCGAGGAGTTGACGGACTCTCCGGAGGGGGCGTGCCAGCCGCCCGGGCCCGCCGCACAATCCGTGGCATGCAAGCTGCCTTCATCGAAGAACTCGGTACGCCGGACGCCATCCAGTACGGCGAGCTGCCCGCTCCGCGCCCGGGTCCCAGCGATGTGCTGGTGCGGGTGACGGCGACCACCGTGAACCCGGTGGACACCTTCGTCCGCTCCGGCCTCTACCGGACGACGGCCCCGTTCCCCTTCGTGATCAGCCGCGATGTCGTCGGCACCGTCGTGGAGAGCGGGCCCGGCGCCGTGGGCTTCCGCCCGGGCGACACGGTCTGGAGCAACAGCCTGGGCCACGCGGGCCGTCAGGGCCCGGCCGCCGAGCTGGCCGTGGTGCCCGCGGAGCGGCTCTACCGGCTGCCCGCGGGCGTGGACCCGTACGAGGCCGTCGCCGTGGTGCACCCGGCCGCCACCGCCTACCTCGCGCTGTTCACCCACGGCGGGCTGCGGACCGGCGAGACGGTCCTGGTCGGCGGCGCCGCCGGGAACGTCGGCGCCGCCCTGGTGACGATGGCCGTGGAGGCCGGTGCCCGGGTCATCGCGACGGCCCGCCCCAAGGACTTCGAGTACGTCCGCTCCCTCGGCGCCGACGCGGTGGCCGACTACGGGGACCCGGAGCTCGCCTACGTCCTGGCGGGCCTCGCCCCGGACGGCGTCGACGTCCACGTCGACACCTCCGGCGCCAACGACCTGACCACGGCCGTCGCGGGGCTGGCCCGGCGCGGCCGGATCGTGCTGCTCGCGGGTGCCCGTACGACACCGGTCCTGCCCGCCGGCGCCCTCTACATGAAGGACGGCTCGCTGCGCGGGTTCGTGATCTCCGGCGCCACCTCCGCCGAACTGGCCGAGGCCGCCGGGGCGATCAACCGGCTGCTCGCGGCGGGCCGGCTGCGGCCCCGGTCGCTGGACAAGCTGCCGCTGAGCGCGGCCGCCGAGGTGCACCGCCGGATCGAGAACGGCGAACTGCGCGGGCGCCGGGCGCTGCTGCTGCCGGGCCTGGACGGCTGAGCGGGGCGGCTGCGGTGCCGGATTTCGCGCGAGCGCCGGGTGACGGCCCGTCCGGATCACCCGGGGCGCCCGGCCGGTTCCGGGTGCGTCGGGGGTCAGCGGGCCCAGAGGGCGGCGACCCGGTACGCGGACCGCGGGGCCGGCGCGGTGTGCCGCGGGGCCGGCAGGGTCACGCGCGGGCCGGCGGGCAGCGGGGCGGCGGGCGCCCCGGCGACGGTGATCTCGAACAGCATGTGTTCCACGATGCCGGTGTCCTCGCGGACCCGCCGGCTGCGCAGCACGCGCAGCTCGCGTCCGCACGCGTCGGCCAGGTCCCACAGGCCGGGGACGTCGCCGCGGTCGCTGAAGTGCAGCAGTGCGGCCCCGCCCGGCTCGGTCCGCAGCGGGGCCTCGCGCAGGTAGCGCCCGTGGGCCGCGTAGCGGGGATCGGTGCGGGAGTCCTCCCGGTCCCGGCCGTCGCGGTAGCCGGCGGGGGCGAGCGCGAAGGTGGAACGCCAGTAGACGGTGGTGAAGCGCTCCTCGGGCCGCAGCCCGGAGAACAGGTCTCCTTCGACGGCCCGCACCCGGTCCGCCACCTCGTGCCGGGCGGCGTTGAGCGCGGTGTTGCGCACCGCCCGCGGGTTGATGTCCGAGGCCACGACCCGGTCGCAGCCGGCGAGGGCGGCGCAGACCCCGACGACGCCCGTGCCGCTGCCGATCTCCAGGAACGAGCCGGTGTACGGGGCCGTCAGGGCGTCGTCGTAGCCGAGCAGCCGCAGCGCCACATCGGCGGCGCGGGAGTCGGGCGTCGTGGACACGTCCGGCAGCAGGTCCCATTCCTCGTCGCGCAGCGTGAAGGTGTGCGGGCGGACGGCCTGTTCCGGTGAGTGCCGGCTGCGTTCCGGCGAGCGCCGGTGGTCGGTGACGAGTGCCATGGAAGGTCTCCCGGGAGTGTCTGGGCTTGTCGTGCGGACGGGCTCCGCGGTCGTCCCCGTCGGTGCCCCTGACAGACTCCGGCCTCGGCGGGTGCGTCCGGAAGGTGAACCGGTGACACATCTGGGCGCCGCGGCAGTGGCCGGGCCACCGGTGGCCCGGGCGGGCCGCCGCCGGTCGGCAGACGGCCGGTCAGCAGACAGCCGGTCAGCAGACGGCGGGGGAGGCGTAGGCCGGGGCGTAGCCGCCGGCTTCCGCCTTCTGTCCCGCGAGGGCGCGTGCGGCGTGGGCGACCGAGGCCAGCGTGACGTGCCGGTACCAGCCGGGCAGGGAGCGCCCGGCGAAATCGCGCAGGCCGACCTCCTGGCCGCTGTACTGGGAGGCCAGTTCGACCCGGCGGGCCTGCTTGGTGAGCCGCAGCAGGGGGCCGACGCGGTGCCGTACGAGGTCGGTGACCCACATCCGGCTCGGCAGCCGGCGCGGGTCGGTCCACTCGCCGACCAGCATGACGTGCCGGCGCCGGGCGGGGGACGGGTCCGGCATCATCACGCGGACGGCGACGGCGAGCGTGGTCCGGGTCACGGACGGGCGCACCGGGTCGGGCCATTCCACGGGCGTCCGCAGCCCCTTGACCGCGTGCAGGATGTCCCGCGCGTGCAGGGGACCGGCACCGTGCCCGGGCAGCGCCGGGTCGGTGACGAGGAGCGGGGTGGACGGGCTGGTGTGCGCGATGACCGGGATCCGGGCCTCGGCGAAACGGTTCATCGTGGAGCGGGTGCCGATGTGGCGGATGTCGAGCACCACGGGCCGGGCCGTCATCCCGCTGCGCCGGACGCTGTCGATGACGGCGGTCGCCGCGCACTCCTCGTACGAGGAGTGCTGGGGGGCGGCCCCGGCCGGGCGGCGGGACGGGACGGCCGTGGGTCCGGCGGTGTGCACGGCGCCCAGCGCGCTCTTGGTGCCCCCCGCGGCGTCCGCGTCGGGCAGCAGCAGCCGCCAGCCCACCGGGGTGACCAGGTCCGCGGAGGCGAACCAGGTGCCGAAGGCCTGCTGGCCGCGGAACATCTGCCCCTGGTGCGGGTCGAACCGGTGGGCCACACCGACCGAGTGCTCGCCGCCCTTGGGGATCGCCATCGGCTGCGCGACCCACGCGGTCAGCGGCGACGAGGCCTCCAGGTAGCCGGAGAGGGCCGCCCGGATGGGCTCCCAGTCCCAGCTGGAGCTGGAGACGAAGTGGTGCAGGCTCTGTTCCGCGGCCGGTCCGCCGACCTGGCCGGCGATGTTGCGGATCGACTTGCGGCCCTCGGTGGCCAGCAGCCCCTGGACGTACTGCCGGCCCTTCTCCCGCTGGTCCTTGCGGCGCAGCGAGGCGAATACCGTGGAGCACAGGTCCTCGGCGATCTCGCCGACCGGATCGCGGTGCAGCCGGATCGGTGCGCCGCCGGCAGGTGCGCCGGGCCTCGTCCCCGTACCGGTACCGGTCCTCGTCCCGGTACCGGGCCTGGTCCCCGTACCGGGCCCCGTGCCCGCCCCCGTGAGGGTGGTTTCCTTTCGGGCGATGGTGCTCATGAAGGTGTTCACGACTTGCCCCCCTTGCTTCGTCGGATGCCCTTCAACCGTCCGGTGCGGGCCCCCGTCGGGGGGAGGTGCGCCCGTCACCTGGTTGCGCCCGGCCGCGGTGGGCCTGACACCACGCGGCCGCCGGCGGGGGCTGTGCGGGGCGGACGGCGGGTCCGGCGGCGCACGGGGGTGGTGGGGCACCCACCACCCCCGCGGAGCGGGGCCCGGCACGGGAGGTGATGGATTCGGCGAGGATCTGACGTTCTCGGGTCCGGGCATCCGGCGGGAGGGGGGCCGGTATGCACGATGAGCACCATGATGAAGAACGACGACGCCATGGCCTGGCAGGGCCGCCGACTCGATCTGGACGCGTACCTCCGGCGCATCGGCTACGACGGAGAGCTCTCCCCGACGCTCGACGTGCTGCGTGCCCTGACCCGGGCGCACATCACCTCGATCCCCTTCGAGGTCATCGACGTCGTACTGGGCCGGCCCATCTCCCTCGACGTCGAGGACGTGCAGGACAAGCTGGTCCAGCGGCGTCGCGGCGGCTACTGCTTCGAGCACAACCTGCTGCTCGCCGCCGCCCTGGAGCGGATCGGCTTCGGGGTCACGGGGCTGGCCTCCCGCGTGCGGGTGGGGGCCGACGGCATCCGCCCCGCCACGCACGCGCTGCTGCGGGTGGAGACGGCCGAGACCGCCGACACCGGCAAGGTGTGGCTGTGCGACCCGGGCTTCGGCCGCAACCCGCTGGAACCCCTGGAACTGGCGGACGGCGCCCGGTCCACGGGTGACGGCTGGGGCTTCGGGCTGCGCCGCGAGACCACCGCGCTGGGCGCCTCGCTGTACGCGCTGCGCACCAGCGGCCCCGACGGCTGGTTCGACCTGCACGCCTTCTCGCTCGACCAGCGCCACCCGCAGGACTGGCTGGTGTCCAACCACTTCCTGTCCACGCACCCGCGCTCGCCGTTCGCGTGCCGGCTGGTCGCGCAGAAGATGAACGAGCGGGAGCACCTGTTCCTGGACTGCACGGTGCTGACCACCGTGCTGCCCGACGGCACCGCGACCGAGCGCCGGCTGGCGCCCAAGGACATCCCGGCGCTGCTGGAGGAGAGCTTCGGGGTGGAGCTGCCGCGTTCCGACCACGCGCAGCTGATCAGCCGGGTGACGATCGCCCGCAAGGTCGAGGCGGTCTACCCGGCCACGCTGCCGCAGCCGCCGTCGAGCCTGCCGCGCGTACAGCCGCTGCGGAAGCCGCAGGTGTCCGTCGCGGTCACGGCGCCCGGCGGGGACGGGCCGGCGGCGGGCGGCCCGGCGGCGGAGCAGGGGTTCGGCCACCACCCCGTGCGCAGAATGCCCGTTTCCGTGGGCTGACCCCGGTGGTCCCGCCACCGTCGAGGTGACACATCGGACGCCCGGCCGTTGTCCGGCCGGAAACCAAGGACAGAGGATCACCGAGTGTGACAAGCGGCTCAAGCGCCGCCCTGTACACAGAATCCGGAGGACTTTCCTTGAGAGCGATCCTTATCGGCGGAGGCCCTGTCAGCTGCCTCGTCGCACGCCAGCTGCGCAAGATGTCCATAGAGGTGGACATCTACGAACGCGGCCCCGATCCACGGCTCCCGCGCACGGGGCGCGGCCACTCCTTCAACCTCACCCTCACCCTGCGCGGGCTCTCCACGCTCGACCCGGAACTGCGGGAGGTGCTGTACGAGCACGGCGTCCCGTGCCCGCGCCGGGTCGTGCACCACGACGACGGCTCCCTCACCAGCCAGCCGTACGGAACGGCGCCCGAGCACCACCTGCTGTCGATTCCGCGCCACCAGCTGCACTGCACGCTGCTGAGCGAGGCGGAATCGGCCGGTGCCCGCGTGTTCTTCGAGCACGAGGCCATCAAGGTCGACGCCCTCGAAGCCCGTGCCACCTTCGTGGACAAGGCCGACGGCAGCCTGAACGAGGCCGCGGGCGACCTCCTGCTGGGCGTGGACGGCGCCAACAGCATCGTCCGGCACGAGATGACCAAGGCCGGCGCGCGGCTGGAGGTGCAGCAGGAGTTCATCAAGCACGGCTACATCGAGCTGCACATGCCGCCCGGCGGCGAGGGCGAGCACGCCCTGCGCTCGATGACCGAGGGTGACGACCGGCACGGTCTGCACCTGTGGCCCCGTGGCCAGTTCGTGCTCATCGCCCAGCCCAACCGGGACGGCTCGTACACCACCACGCTGTTCATGCCGCTGGAGCCGGGCGAGGACGGCCAGCCGGGCCTGAACCAGCTCACCACCAACGCGGCGGTCCGGGCCTTCTTCTACCGGTACTTCCCGGACGCGCTGCCGCTGCTGCCGGACCTCACCGGAGACTTCTTCAGCGCCCAGGCGGCCTCACTGAAGATCGTCCGCTGCAGCCCGTTCCACTACGGACGCACCGTGCTCCTCGGCGACGCCGCGCACACGATGGTCCCGTTCTACGGACAGGGCATCAACTGCAGCTTCGAGGACGTGGCCACCTTCACCGAGCTCCTGGAGCGCGCGCTGCGGCGGCACGAGCCGGCCACGGCGGTCCAGCTGACGCTGGCCGCCTACACCGCGGCCCGCAAGTCGCCCGGCGACGCGATCATCGCGCTGTCCCGCGCCAACCTGGAGGAGCTGAGCTCCCAGACCGGCGAGCGCGAGTACCACACGCAGCGCCGCATCGAACGCGAGCTGCACGAGCGGTTCCCGGACCACTTCGTGCCGCTGTACCAGCGCGTGGCCTTCACCACCATCCCGTACGACGTGTCGCTGGAGCTCTACGAGCGCGACCAGTCGGCGCTGACCTCGCTGCTGGAGCGGTTCGACCCGGAGACCGAGGCGGAGAAGATCCACCAGGCCTTCGAGGAGCGCCTGCGCGAGACCAAGGGGCTCTCGGCGACGGCGAAGGCCGTGGCCAGGGCCACCGGCACCACCGGCGGCAAGGCCCGCGGCGGCGCACGGACCGGCACGGACGTCGAGGCGGCCGCCGCCGGAACCGGAGGCAAGAAGTGACCGCACCCGGCAAGGGGCTGGACCTCAACCTGTCCGCGGAGGCCATGGGCGAGCTGATCGACGCGGTCTCCGAGCGCGTCCTCGGTTTCCACCGGGACCTGGCCGAAGGCGTCCACCCCGCCTCGTACGTCAACGACTCCCTGGAGACCGAGTCGTACGAGGCCGGCCGCAAGGTCTGCCTCGAACTGCGGGAGGACGAGGTGCCCCGCCAGGGCACCGCCGTCGGCCCGCTGCTGGACGAGCTCTTCGGCCCGGCCACCGCGAACGGCACCATGCACCCGCACCCCGGGTTCATGGCGCACGTCCCCTCCGGCGGCCTGTTCCAGGGCGCCGTCGGCGACTTCATCGCCCGCTCGGTCAACCGCTTCGCCGGGGTGTGGATCGCCGCCCCCGGCTTCCAGCAGATCGAGCGCAACGTCATCCGCTGGTACTGCCGGATGCTCGGCTACGGCGAGGGCTCCTTCGGGTACCTGACCACCGGCGGCTCCCTCGCCAACCTGATGGGTCTGGTCTGCGCCCGCCGCGCGGCGGAGGCCACCACGGGCGAGCCGGTCGTCTACGTCTCCTCCGAGGGCCACTTCTCCGTCGCCAAGGCGGCCGGCATCGCCGGCATCCCGGGCTCGCGGATCCGCTCGGTCCCGGTCCGCGACGACCTGTCGATGGACCTGGGCGCGCTCCGGGAGGCCATCGCGGCCGACCGGGCCGCCGGCCTGGTCCCCGCGGCCGTGGTCGGTACCGCCGGCACCACCAACTCCGGTGCCGTGGACGACATGGCGGCCCTCGCCGTGATCGCCCGGGAGGAAGGCGCCTGGTTCCACGCCGACGCCTGCTTCGGCGGCTTCTTCAACATCACCGCGCGCGGCGCGGCGGCGCTGAAGGGCATCGAGGAGGCCGACTCCATCGCGGTCGACGCGCACAAGTCCCTCTTCCTTCCGCACGGCAGCTCCGCGCTCCTGGTCAAGGACCGCCGGACCCTGGGGCGCACCTTCGAGATCCCCGGCGCCTCCTACCTGCCGGGCCTCGTCGACGAGGAGGAGATCGGGGACTTCTGCGCCTACGGTCCCGAGCTCTCCCGGGAGATCCGCGGGCTCACCGCCTGGCTGCCCCTGAAGATGCACGGCCTGGAGGCCTTCGAGGCCTGCATGGACGAGAAGCTCGACCTGGTCGAGTACCTGGCGGCCGAGCTGCCCCGCATCGACGGGCTGGAAGTGGTCGCCGACCACGGGATCCACCTGCCGGTGCTCAACTTCAAGCTGACCGCCCCCGGCCTGGGCCGGGCGGAACTGGACCGGCTGAACGCCAAGCTGTGCGAGCTCGTCTGCTCCCACGGCAACGTCTATCTGACCACCACCGAGCTGCCGCGCCACGGCATGGTCGTCCGGGTCTGCATCCTGCACCCCCGGACCGGCAAGGCGGTCGTCGAGCAGCTGCTGGAGGACATCGCCTGGTCCGTCCGGCAGCTGCGCTCACCCGAGGAGATCTGATGCCGGCCACCGACCACCCCACTGGGCCCGCGGCGGGGGCGAGCGGCGCACCACCCGCCCCCGCCGGCAGCCCCGAGAGCATCGTCGCCCGCTTCGACGCCGATCCGTTCGGCTATCTGGAGGAGCTGGAACGCACCCACGGCAGCATCTTCCGACTGC
This sequence comes from Streptomyces sp. NPDC104226, assembly GCF_055584085.1. Classification (NCBI taxonomy): domain Bacteria; kingdom Bacillati; phylum Actinomycetota; class Actinomycetes; order Kitasatosporales; family Streptomycetaceae; genus Streptomyces; species Streptomyces sp. NPDC104226. Next base: position 199,144 of record NZ_JBVJMS010000013.1, on the reverse strand, counting down.
CGCTCGGGAACCTGGGCAACGAGGGCTTCGACCACATCCCGGCCAACGGCCAGTGGGTGTTCCTCTCCCGCCCCCACCAGGTCAAGGCCATGTACGAGGCCCCCGAGACGGTGGCCAGCGGGGCGCAGGCCAACAAGCTGTTCTTCGGGACGAACGAGGCCTCCGTCGGCTACATCGACGGCCGGTCCCACCGGTGCCGGCGCGGCCGGCTGCACCCCGCCTTCGGCGGCGGGCAGGACTACTCGCCGCTCGTCCTGTCCACCCTGGACCGCGTCATCGCGGACTGGCCCCGCGAACGGGCCTTCCCGCTCTTCGACGAGCTCCAGAACCTCACCTCCCAGGTGATCACCGACGTGGTCTGCGGCAACATGGACCAGCAGGAGCAGGACGAGCTGCGCGCCATGCTCCTGCGCACCGAGAACGCGAAGTACACGCGTGAGGAGGTGCTCGACGCGGACGCCTCGCTGCGCGCCTTCGTCGCCAAGCGGATCGACGGCTACATCGAGCGCGCCGACCGGGCGGGCAAGGACGACTTCCTCACCACCCTGCTGCGCCTCGGCGCCGAGCAGGACGAGGAACTCACCCACGACACCGTGCGCGACGAGGTGTTCAGCCTGCTCTACACGGGGTTCTCGACCACCGCGAACACCCTGTCCTGGGCCTTCCTGCGGCTGCTCGCCGACGACCGCGTGCGCGAGACGCTCACCGCCGAGCTGCGCGCGGTCCACGCGGACGGCCGCCCGCTGACCCGGGACTCCCTGAACGAGTCCCCGTACCTGGAGGCCGTCCTCAAGGAGGTGCTGCGGCTGCACCCGGTCACCCCGCTCAACGGGGTCCGGCTGCTCAAGCAGGACATGGAGATCGACGGGTACCTCGTCCCCGCCGGAACGATCCTGGTCCACTGCGCCCACCTGCTCCAGCGCTCGCCCGAGGTGTGGCCCGACCCGCTGGAGTTCCGCCCGGAGCGGTTCCTCGGCGAGTCCCACGAGGCCTACGCGTGGGGCGCGTTCGGCGGCGGCAGCCGCATGTGCGTGGGGCGCGGGTTCTCGCTCGGCGAGATGAAGGCGATCTTGACCCGGGTGCTCACCACGCACACCCTGGAGCGCGCCGAGGGCCTCGCGGACCTGCCGCCGGCCCGGATGCAGGGGTTCTTCATGGCCCCGCAGGACCACGCGCTGGTCGTCCTGCGGGCACAGGAGCCGGCATGAGCGCCGCCGGTGGGCCGAGCGTGCTCGACAGCATCATCGAAGGGGTCCGCGCCGACCTCGTGGAGCGCCGGATGCGGGTGCCGCTCGGCGACCTGAAGAGCCGGGTCACCACGGCCTGCCCGCCCGTCGACGTGGTGGCCGCCCTGCGCCGCCCCTCGGGCGTGCAGGTCATCGCGGAGGTCAAGCGGGCGAGCCCCTCCAAGGGTCCGCTCGCCGTCATCCCGGATCCCGCCTCGCTCGCCGCGCAGTACGAGGCGGGTGGCGCGGCGGTGGTCAGCGTGCTCACCGAGCAGCGGCGCTTCCGCGGCTCGCTGGAGGACCTGGCCGCCGTGCGCGCGGGTGTCGGGATCCCGGTGCTCCGCAAGGAGTTCATCGTGACCGAGTACCAGCTGTGGGAGGCCCGGGCCTACGGGGCCGACCTCGCGCTGCTGATCGTGGCGGCCCTGTCCCAGGAGGAGCTGGTGTCCCTGGTGACGCTCTGCGAGCACATCGGGCTGACCCCGCTCGTGGAGGTCCACGACGAGCAGGAGGTGGCCCGCGCGGTCGCCGCCGGGGCGCGGATCATCGGGGTCAACTGCCGGGACCTGCGCACCCTGGAGGTGGACCGCAGGACGTTCGCCAAGGTCGCCGGGTCGATCCCGGACGACGTGGTGAGGATCGCCGAGTCCGGGGTGCGCGACGCCGCGGACGTGGCGGCGTACGCGAACGAGGGCGCGGACGCCGTCCTCGTCGGCGAGGCCCTCGTGACGGGCGGCGACCCGCGCCGCCGCGTCGCGGAGTTCATCGCCGCCGGATCCCGCACCGGGGGCTGAGCGATGGGGTGGGGGCGGGCCGTCCGCGTGGCCGACGCGAACGGCCCGTCCCCGTCGTCGCGCGCTCAGCCGGCGGCCGCCTCCGTGGCGGGGCCCAGCTTCGCGCTGAGCGCCGCCCAGCGCCGGAGCACCTCGGCGGCGGCGCCGGAGTCGATGGCCGCGCGGGCCTGTTCCACGCCGTCCGCGAGCCGCTCGGTCACCGGCCGCGCCGAGGGCTCCAGCGCGGCGAGCCCGGCCGCCGCCGAAAGCACGACGGCGTCCCGGATAGGGCCCGGGGCCCCGGCGAACACCTCGCGCGCCACCCGGGCGTTGTGGGCGGCGTCCCCGCCGAGCAGTGCGTCGCGCGGGGCGAAGGGGATGCCGATGTCCCGCGGGTCGAAGGCCTCCTCGCGCACCGCCGCGTCCGTCACCGTCCAGATCCGGGAGGTGGTGGACACCGACAGTTCGTCCAGCCCGTCGTCGCCGCGGAAGACCAGCGCGGACGCGTCCCGGCGGGCCAGTACCCCGGCCACCAGCGGAGCCATGCGGGCGTCGGCTACTCCGATCGCGTGGGCCCGTACACCGGCCGGGTTCGTCAGCGGTCCGAGGACGTTGAACACGGTGCGCACGCCCAGTTCGCGGCGGGGGACCGAGGCGTGCTTCATCGCCGGGTGGAACCGGGGGGCGAAGCAGAAGGTGATGCCGGCCTCCTCGGCCAGTGCCGCCACGTCGGCGGGGGCCAGGTCCAGGCTCACGCCCAGCTGTTCCAGGACGTCGGCCGAGCCGGAGGAAGAGGAGGACGAGCGGTTGCCGTGCTTGACCACGCACGCCCCGGCGCCGGCCGCGACGACCGCCGACATGGTGGAGACGTTCACGCTGTTCGAGCCGTCGCCGCCGGTTCCGACGATGTCCACCGACCGGGCGGGCACCTCGATCCGGACGGCGTGGCGCAGCATCGCGCGCGTGAAGCCGTCGATCTCGCCGACCGTCTCGCCCTTGGCGCGCAGGGCCACGAGCAGACCGGCGATCTGGGCGGGCCCGGCATCGCCGCGCATCACCCGGTCCATCGCCCAGTCGGTGTCGTCCGAAGTCAGATCCTCCCCTGCGAGCAAAGCGTTCAGCAATGCGGGCCACGTTCGTGCCACGGAAAACCTCCCGTTGATGAGGCCACCAGTCTGGTGCGGTTCGGCGAATACCGGCCAGACCACTCTCCGGGCACGCATCAGGTCCAATCGATGAATCACCGACCGCGAATTGACAGGCAAGGAAGAGGAGGTATCCGAGGTGTGGCAGTTTTCTCGGTCCATTTCACGCGATTCCGGGGGAAGTCTCACCTCGCAATTGCAGAACATCGTGAAGGACGAGATCACCTCCGGAGCGCTCCACCCGGGCACCCCCATGCCCTCGACCCGCCGGCTCGCGCAGGATCTCGCGGTCTCCCGCAGCGTGGTCGTGGAGGCGTACGGGCAGCTCATCGCCGAGGGCTACCTGGAGGCCGTCCGGGGGTCGGGGACCCGGGTCGCCCGGCACCTCGCCCCGCGCACCCTGCGCCCCGTGCCGGTCCGCGAGCCGCATCCGGCGCCCGGCCCTCCCGTACGGATCGACCTGCGCACCACCGGTGCGGCCGGGACCCCGCCGTTCCCGCACCGCGAGTGGCTGACGTCCTACCAGCGCGCGCTGCACGACGTACGGCCCGGGCAGCTGGACCATCCGCCGCTCGCCGGGGTGGGCAGGCTGCGCGAGGAACTGGCCCGCTACCTCGGCCGGGTGCGCGGGGTGCGCACGGCGCCCGAGCAGATCATGGTGGTCTCCGGCCTCACCCAGGGCATCGGGCTGCTCTGTTCGGTGCTGCCGCGCCTCGGCGTGCCCGAGATCGCCGTCGAGGACCCCTGTGACCAGCGGATGCGGGCCTTCGTCCAGGAGGCCGGGATGCGGGCGCATCCGGTGCCGGTGGACGGCGAGGGCATCGACGTGGACCGGCTCGCCCGGTCCGGGGTGCGGGCGGTGCTGGTCACCCCCGCCCACCAGTTCCCCACCGGCGCGGTGCTCAGTGCGCAGCGCCGCGAGGCGCTGATCCGCTGGGCCCAGGACGTGGACGGCTGGATCGTGGAGCACGACTCCGACGGCGACCTCTGGTTCGACCGCGGCCAGCGCCCGCTGTCCCTGCAACGCGCCTTCCCCGAGCGGGTGGTGCACGCCGGCACGGTCAGCAAGGCGCTCGCCCCCGGCCTGCGGCTGGGCTGGCTGGTGCTGCCGCCCCCGCTGTTCGCGGCCGTCGAACGGGTGCGGGCCGGCCGCGATCTGGGCACCGACGTGCTGACCCAGCTGGCCTTCGCCGATCTGGTGTCCAGCGGCTCCCTGGACCGGCACCTGCGCGGGCTGCACGGCCGCTACCGGACCCGCCGGGAGGGCCTGGCCGACGCCCTGCGGCGCCATGTGCCCGAGGCCTCGATGTCACCGGCGGCGGCCGGACTGCACCTGTACCTGCGGCTGCCCCGGTCCACCGACGAGACGGCGCTGGTGGCCGGGGCACTGCGGCGCGGGGTCCTGCTGTACGGCGGCCGGCAGTTCCACGCCGAACCGCACCGGGCCCGTCCCGCGCTGGTGGTGGGCTACGCGGCCCAGTCCCGCACCGGGCTGCGCCAGGCGGCGGTGGTTCTGGGATCCGTCCACGCGGGTCTGCCGGGGGTCCGGCGCGCGATCGACCTCCGCGACCAGAAGCAGCTCGCGTGAGCCCGGGCGGGCGGGGCGGGCGGGTCTGTCGGGGCTGTCGGGGCTGTCGGGGCTGTCGGGGTTCAGGGACCGAGCAGTTCCTCGCCGGTGAGCGCCCAGTACGCCGGCGACATCTTGGCCAGGGACTCCCGCCACTCCCCCGCCGGTTCGGAGCCGGCGACGATCCCCGCCGAGCTCTGGGTGGAGTACACCTCCCCGTCGTGCTCGATCGTACGGATGCACAGCGCGAGTTCGCTGAAGCCGCCCACGTCGAGCAGCCCGACGGCGCCCGCGTACGTGCCGCGCGGCTCGTCCTCCAGCGTCCCGATGAGCTCCATGGCGCGCTCGCGCGGCACCCCGGTCACCGTGCCGGCCGGGAAGGTGGCGCGCAGTGCGCTCCACACGTCGGCGTCCGGGCGGAGCATGCCGCTGACCGTGGAGACCATGTGGAACACGTGCGAGAAGGCCTCGACGGCCATCAGCATGTCCACCGGGGGTTCCCCGGCCACGGTGACGCTCGCCAGGTCCCGCCGGGCGAGTTCGACGAGCATCAGGTGCTCGGCCCGCTCCTTGGGGTCGGCGGTCAGGGCCGCCACCCGGCGCACGTCGGCCTCCGGGGCTCCGCTGCGCCGTGCCGTCCCCGCGATGGAGCGCAGCGTGAGGGTGCCGTCCTCGATGCGGAAGAGCAGCTCCGGGCTGGCCCCGATCAGGCTTCCTCCGGCGTGCGGGAGCAGGTACATGTGCGGGGACGGGTTGCGTGCCCGCAGCCGCCGGTAGACCTGTACGGGCGTGAGCGAGCTCCGTACGTCGATCCGGTGGCCCACCTGGATCTGGCTCACGTCGCCGGCCCGGATGTGCTCCAGGCAGCGCTCCACCAGCGCCTGGAAGGCGGCGCGCTCCATGGAGTCCCGTACGCCGTGGGGCTCGGGCACGGGCTCCTCCCGTACGGCCTCGGCCGGGGCCGGGGAGGTGAGGTCCGGTTCCGGGGCCGGGGGCCAGCCCTCGGCGGACGCCTCGCGCAGGACGGGGCCGGGGCCGTGGGCGCCGTAGCGCGCGACCGTGCGGAACAGCGTCATCGTGATGTCGGCCTTCGTGGGCTCCACGGCCGCGCGCAGCCCGCGGATGTGCCGGGCCGCCCCGTAGCCGAGGACGGTGACGAAGCCGAAGTCGAAGCCGGTGGAGCCTTCCGCGCCGTCCACGGCGAACAGGGACTGCACCGCGCGCAGCAGCCGCCGCACCTGCCCGGGATCTCCCCGCCAGGGCCCGCCGGGGGCGTCCTCGCGCAGCCCGGCACCGGCCGCCGCGGACCGCGCCTCCTGCGCGAGCTGCGGTATCCCGTCGATCTCGACCCGGTCCGGGTAGACCCGCAGCCGGAGCAGCCGCCCCCAGCCCACCGTGGCCGTGTCGCGGCCCTCCCCGGCGCCGGCCGGGTGCTCGAAGAGGAAGGCCTCTTCGGGGCCGAGGCACGCAGCGACGCGCACGTAGAGGTCCAGGGGGGACAGATCCCCGGGTACGTGCGGAGCCGGAAGCGTTTGCGTACTGATTTTGACTCTTACGGTTGGCATCCAGTTCCTCACTCGCCTCGACCCGTAAAGGGACGTCGGCAGCAAACCATCAGGTTGCCGGGCACGGCCAGACCAATTGGCGATTCAGGATGCGGACCACTTCCGAATTCCTTGACCCGTTCCGGCCGTTCACTATTGAGTGATGGCAAAAATAAGACCCCCTACCGAATCCAGACGAGGCGAACATGACCGGAAATTCGAGTTCCACTTCGGGTATCGATTCCTGGCGCACGCGCCCCGCGGCCCAGCAGCCCGTGTGGCCCGATGCCGAAGAACTGCGACGGGTCACGGACGGGCTGCGGGTGGCTCCCCCGCTCGTCTTCGCCGCCGAGTGCGACAGGCTGCGCGACCAGCTCGGCGCCGTCGCCCGCGGCGAGGCCTTCCTCCTCCAGGGCGGCGACTGCGCCGAGACCTTCGCCGGCAACACCGCCCAGGCCATCGAGGGCAAGCTGCGCACCCTGCTGCAGATGGCCGTCGTCCTCACCCACGGCTCCTCCCTGCCGGTGGTCAAGGTCGGCCGGCTCGCGGGCCAGTACGCCAAGCCCCGCTCCAGCGGTACCGAGGTGCTCGACGGCATCGAACTGCCCTCCTACCGCGGTGACGCGGTCAACGGCCTCGGTTTCACCGAGGCCGAGCGCCGCCCCGACGCGAACCGGCTGCGCCGCGTGTACGAGGCGTCCGCGGCCACCTTGAACCTGGTCCGCGCCTTCACCCACGGCGGCGGCGCCGACCTCACCCAGGTCCACCGCTGGAACCAGGGCTTCCTGGACACCACCCCCGCCGTCGGCTGCTACGAGCAGGTCGCCAGCGAGATCGACCGCGCCCTCGCCTTCATGCGGGCCTGCGGTGTCGATCCGGCGGCCCTGCACGCCACCGAGCTGTACGCCAGCCACGAGGGCCTGCTCCTGGACTACGAGGAGGCACTCACCCGTGTCGACCCCGACAGCGGCGCCGCGTACGCCACCAGCGGCCACCTCGTGTGGATCGGCGAGCGCACCCGCGACCTGGACGGCGCGCACGTCGAGTACTTCTCGCGCATCGCCAACCCGATCGCCGTCAAGCTCGGCCCGACCGCGACGCCCGAGACGGCGCTGCGCCTCGCCGAGCGCCTGAACCCGGACCAGATCCCGGGCCGGCTCACCTTCGTGGTGCGCATGGGCGCCGGCAAGGTCCGCGACCTGCTCCCCGACCTGGTCGGCAAGGTGACCGCCGAGGGGCTGGCCGTGCCGTGGGTGTGCGACCCCATGCACGGGAACACCTTCACCGCGTCCTCCGGCCACAAGACCCGCCACTTCGACGACGTGCTCGACGAGGTGCGCGGCTTCTTCGAGGTCCACCGCGAGCTGGGCACCCACCCCGGCGGCCTGCACATGGAGCTCACCGGCGACGACGTCACCGAATGCCTGGGCGGCGCCCACAACCTGGCCGCCGAAGAGCTGGGCCTGCGCTACGAGACGGCCTGCGACCCGCGCCTGAACCACAGCCAGTCGCTCGACCTGGCCTTCTCGGTCTCCGAGATGCTCCGCGGCCAGAAGGCGGCGGTCCCGCACGCCCCGGGAGGTCTCGGCTCGTGAAGCACGACACGGACCGCGACACGAACCGCGGCGCGCGCCGTGGTGCGGCGCGCACCCCGCGGCGCGCCCGCGCCCTGTCCGCGGCCGCCCTGGCGCTGGCCCTGTCCGCATCGCTCGCCCCGGCGGCCGGCGCGGCCCCGGGTGCCGCGGACAGCGGCGCCGCGGCCGGCTGGTCGGTCACCTGGGACGACTTCCGCAAGGGCTTCGACACCACCGGCGCCGACGCCCGATGGCAGCTGACCCCCACCGGTGACCTGCCGGGCGGCGACGGCGTCCCCAGCACCTCCCCGTACGGCGGCCTCCGGGTCGACGCCTCGGGCACGAACCCGGCCACCGGGGCCCCGGCCTTCACCTACACCACCGAGCCGGAGCCGGCCGGTGCGGGCGCCTACGACCACCTCAAGTGGTACGCGATGGCCAACCACACCTCCACGGCGGGCGTGACCGGCTTCGACACCGTGCCCGGCCAGGTGCTGACGTGCGAGGCGAACGGCTACGCCGCGCGCACCTTCGGGACCGCGGACCACCCCTTCGGCACGGACGTCGCCGACGCGCAGAGCGACCTGCGCCTCGCCGCGGGCACCATGTCGATGTACGACCTCGAATCGGGCCTGGTCTTCGACTTCTTCGTGACCAACCGGAAGATCTACGCCTTCTACGAGCGGCTGCCCGCTCCCGGCGCCTCGTACGCGTCGTTCTCGTACGCGGTCCCGGTCGCCGACCGCACGCCCGGCCAGAAGAACAGGCTGTCGGTGTCCTACGACCGCACGGCCGGCGCCACCGTCTGGAAGATCGACGGACGCCAGGTCTTCAAGGTCACCGACCCGGGCCGCCGGCTCGCCGACCGCAGCCGGATGGTCCTCGACCACGGCGGTACCGAGGAATCCGTGACCCCGCGTCAGCTCTCGTGCGGGCTCGGGCTGTTCAACCTCCTCGACGCCGAGGGCGAGAACGACCGCGGCCTGGTGAAGGTGTCCTCCGAAACCGCCTACGACCCCGACCTCGGCGCGCCGCACGCGCAGCGCTACCTCGACGAGTCCTCGCTCCCGCAGAACCGCCTGTGGGGCGCGGGCGCCCGCATCGAGGTGGGCCGCGTCTCCGTCTCCTCGCTGCCCCGGTAGCCGGGCGGCCCGGGCACCCCCGCCCGGGCCGCCGGGCGGCGGGCCCGCGTACCCGTCATCAACCGGTGCACGCGGGACTTGACGGACTGTCCGCCCCGCCCTGGCCGCGTCCGCGCAGATCCGGAATCGTCCGTTGCCAGGCCCCCACCTCGAAACCGTTTAGGGAGTACCACGGCCATGACCAATGTCGCCGTCATCTACTACTCGTCCACCGGCAACGTGCACCAGCTTGCCGAGGCAGCCGCCACCGCCGCCCAGAAGGCCGGCGGCGAGGTGCGACTGCGCCGGGTCGCCGAGATCGCCCCGCAGGCCGTCATCGACGCGACCCCGGACTGGGCCCGCCACGCCGAGGAGACCAAGGACATCGAGATCGCCTCGCTCGCGGACCTCGAGTGGGCCGACGTCGTCCTCTTCGGCACCCCGACCCGTTTCGGCCAGTGCGCCTCGCAGCTGAAGCAGTTCATCGACACCACCGGTGGCCTGTGGTTCCAGGGCAAGACCGTCAACAAGGTCTGCTCCTCCTTCACCTCCACGTCCTCGACGCACGGTGGCCAGGAGAGCACGATCCTCGCCCTGAACAACACCTTCTACCACTGGGGCGCGATCATCGTTCCGCCCGGCTTCGCCGACCCGGTGCAGTTCGCCCCGTCGAACGGCAACCCGTACGGCGCGAGCAGCGTCTCGGCGAACGCCGCCTCGAACGTGAACGAGGAGAACCTCTCCGCCGTCGAGTTCCAGGCGCGCCGCGCCGTCGAGATCGCGACCGCGCTCAAGGCCGGCTGGGCCGCCGCGGTCTGACCGGCATCGTGAGGGGGCGGGGAGGCGCTGACGCGTCCCCGCCCCCTCCGCATCGCCCGAGCGGTTCCCGCACCCGCACACGGATACGGCCGGGGGCCCCGTACCGTGTGCGGGCCGCGGCGGACGGCACGACGAAGCTCCGGTGGTCCGGGGCGACCTGCGCAGGTCGCCCCGGACCACCGGAGCTTCGTCGTGTGCCGCGCGCTCCACCGGCAACGGAGAGCTGCGGGGTGGGGGGTGGGGTGCGGGGGGTGCGGGGGGAAAGAGGAGAGCGGCCACCCGCGGCCGTGGTCTTTTCAGTGCGGTGACCACGACCGGCGGGCAGCCGCCCGTCACCCTGTTCCGGAGGGCGCCCGACCCCATTGTCGGGCGCCCGGGAAACGGGGCTTCCTAGCGGATGACGTCGAACTCGAGGGCGACCTGGGCGGCCGTCTTGGAGTCGATCTCGAACTGCTCGGCCGGCGGACGGGGCACCCCGTCGGCGGCCGAGATGCCCAGCTTCTTGAAGTAGCCCTCGGTACCGCCCGGCGTGTACCAGGCCAGCATCTTGACCGGCGTGTCACCGAGGACGCTGTAGGTGTGCGCCTTGCCCTTCGGCAGGAACACGAAGGATCCCGGCCCGGCCACCTCGACGCGGCCTTCCCAGCGGAGCTCCATGCTGCCTTCGATGAGGTAGAACGCCTCGTCCTCACCGTGGTGGGTGTGCGGCGGGGCGCCGGAACCCGGGTAGAGGATCACTTCGAGAAGACCGAACGCACCGCCGGTGTCGTTCTTCAGCGCCTTGAAGGTGTAGTGGTCCCGGAATACCCACCGGGTGTCACCATCGCCCGCGGCAACGTGTATGAGTTCTGGACCCTGCTGTTCCTGAGTCGTCACTGTTCTCTCCTTAATCGGAATTTCTCTTTACATGGCCTGCGCAGTGCCCGCGCTCGTGAAAAGAGCGGGCCCCGCAGGGATCTCTGGCCAACAGCCGTCACCTCCTCTCCTTCCTTGCCGCCGCACTGCGCGGAAAGCGTCAGCCGGTCGCGTGGCGGCGTGCGGACCGGGAGGCGAGCCCGACGAGCCCGACACCGGCGACCAGGACGGCCGTCAGCAGCAGGGCCAGGCCCGACAGGTTGCCCAGCGCCTGGGGGAGCTGGGCGCCCAGGCCGACGCCGAGGTTGAGGATGAAGCTGTAGACGGCGGTCGCGGTGGCCCGGGCGGGACCCGCACTGGTGCCGATCGCCTGTACGAGGGCCGGGCTGACGGTGGAGATCGCCAGCACGAAGAGGAAGAGGGAGATGCCGAGCCCGATGACGGTGTCGCCGAACAGCGCGGCTCCCAGCATCCCGACGGCGCCGGCGGAGAATCCGAGCACGGTACGGGTGAGTGCGGAGATCCGTCCCATGACCGGTGCGAGCAGGACGGCACCGACCATCGCGGGCAGGGCGCTCGCGCGCAGGGCCAGCATGGTGTCGTGGTTGCCGACGACTTCCTCCGGGCCGTAGAGCTGCACGCCGGTGTAGATCGCGGTGAGGCTGCCGAGGACGGCGAGGGAGGCCACGAAGAGCGGCAGGATCGCGGGGTCGCGCAGGACACCGAGGGTCCCGCCCCCCTTGGCCGCGGGGGACGACGGGTCCTTGGCCAGGTCGGGCAGCATGACCCGCCAGGCGGCCGCGGCCACGAGGGCCAGCAGCGGGGTCACCACCCAGAACACCGAGCGCCAGCCGAAGGCCGATCCCAGGACCTGGCCGAGGACCTGACCGACGATCAGTGCCACGCCCAGGGCGCAGGACACCACGGTGAGGGCCAGTGCGAGCTTGCGCGCCGGAACCCGTTCGCTCAGGTAGATGTAGACGACCGGCGTGAACACACCGGCCATCGCGCCCTGCAGGGCGCGCAGCAGGGAGCCGCTCACCAGGTCGGAGGAGAACGGCACGATGGCGGTCACCACGGCCATGACGGCGATGCTCCCCACCACCACGCCGCGTCGGCCGTACCGGTTCGCGAGGGAGCCGCTCGCCAGCGAAGCGCACGCGTAGGCGATGGAGAACGCGGTCGTCGCCCACGTGGCCGACCCCTGCGGCACGTCCCACGCGCCGGCGATCTCCGACATCAGCGGGATCGCCACGTACCCCTGGCTGACGACGACGACGGCGGCGAGGCCCATCACCAGCAAGGTCGCACCGAAGGGGAACTGTTCGGCACGCTCCTCATCGGTCAGGGTGTCCGCCGGCGCCCCGTTCGGGGCGGTGGGTACCGCGGCTGTTTTCCTTTCCGAAGCCGATACGTCCGACATCAGAAAACACCTCCATGATGCGGCCTGGGCTGTGAACCGTTCCCGGGCACTTTTTTCGTCGGTGATCTGCTCGAACTAACGGGCGGCAGACCGCCTGCCAACTTCGCAAATGCTGCTGATCCCGCTCATGCACGGTCAACCGGGTCCGGTCAAATACGTCAGGTTCACATCAGGTCCGGAAAAGCCCTTTCCGGCAATGGTTCACGGGTCGGCACCTCGGCTTTATGCGGATCCCCGGCCGCCTACCTGACGGAATCCGGGAGCCGGGCTTGTCCTTTCGCGCCGCCCCCGCAGGACCCCGGGGCGGACTTGACGGATTGGGCACGGGCGGCTGGGGATTCGGGCGGCACGCGCCGCACCCTCGAAGGGTCTCCCCGTCGCCACCCCGCCAGATTCGAGAGGCCTGACGATGAACAACGACGCGATGCCCTCACCGCCCGGTACGGACAACGGGTGGGGGGCCGAACTCCTGGATCTGGACGCGTACCTGGCGCGCATCGGCTACGACGGCCCCCGCACCGCCACCGCCGCGACGCTCCGCCGGCTCCACCTCGCCCATCTGGCCGCGATCTCCTTCGAGAACGTCGCCATAGCGCTCGGCGGACCCGTCGACATCGGTATCGAGGCCGTCCAGGAGAAGATCGTGGCCGGCGGCCACGGCGGTTACTGCTACGAGAACAACCTGCTGTTCGCCGCGGCACTGGAACGCCTCGGCTTCCCCGTGTCCCGACTGCTGGCGCGGGTACGCCGGGGCAACGCCCCCATCCGCTGGCGTTCGCACACCGTGCTGCTCGTGGAGGCCGACGGCGAAGTCTGGCTGGCGGACGTCGGCTTCGGCGACGAGGGGCCGCTGGAACCGGTGCTCTTCGAGGACGGTGCGCAGCTGACGGCCGGCGACTGGACCTGGCGCCTCGACCAGGAGGGGGCCGACTGGATCCTGCGCAGCATGCACGCGGACGGCTGGTTCGACGTGTACGCCCTGCGTCTGGAGCGGCAGCACCCGATCGACTTCCAGGTGGCCAACTACTACTCCTCCACCCACCCCCGCTCCCCGTTCGTCACCAACCTGGTCGCCCAGCGGCCCGAGGCGGCGGTGCGCTACAGCCTGGTGAACCGGGTCCTGGTGACCCAGTACCCGGACGGGCGCTCCGAGAGCGTCGAGCTGAGCGGTGACGACGTGGTGCGGACGCTGCGCGACACCTTCCTCGTGAACCTCACCGCCGACGAGGCGAAGCTGCTGCGCGACCTCTAGGGATCTCGCGGCGCGGTTCTCCACGGACCGCTGGAGGCCTCCACCCCCTGTCACGTCCTCGGGGTGGAGGCCTCCGGTGCGTCCGCCGGGAACCGCGGCGCGGTTCCCGGGTCCTCAGGACCGGCCCGCGGCCCGGATCACGGAGGCGCGCGCGGCAGCCGCGACGTGCTCGGCCGTCAGACCGTACTGCTCGTACAGCCTCTGGTAGGGGGCGCTGGCGCCGAACCCGTCCAGGCCCACCGCGTGTCCGGCGTCGCCGAGCAGCGCGTGCCAGCCCGGCGTGGAGCCGGCCTCCACCGAGACCCTGGCCCGCAGCCGCGGCGGCAGCACGCCGTCCCGGTACTCCTGGCTCTGCTCGGCGAACCACTCCAGGCAGGGCATGGACACCACGCGGGTGGGGATGCCCTCGCCCTGCAGGATGCGGCGGGCGTCCAGGGCGATGTGCACCTCGCTGCCCGTGGCGACGAGGACGGCTTCGGGGCGGCCGCCCTCGGCTTCCGCCAGGACGTAGCCGCCGTACGCGGCGCCCTCGGCGGGCTCGATGTCCGATCCGGTCGAGCGGTCCAGAACGGGGAGGTTCTGCCGGGACAGGCACAGGCCGGCCGGGCGGTCGTCGTTCTCCAGGATGGTGCGCCAGGCGACGGCGGTCTCGTTCGCATCGGCCGGCCGGACCACGTCCAGACCCGGGATGAGGCGCAGGGACCAGAGGTGCTCGACGGGCTGGTGGGTGGGTCCGTCCTCGCCGAGGCCTATGGAGTCGTGGGTCCAGACGTAGGTGACGGGCAACTTCATCATGGCCGCGAGGCGGACCGCGGGGCGCATGTAGTCGGAGAAGACCAGGAAGGTGCCGCCGTAAGGGCGGGTTCCACCGTGCAGGGCGATGCCGTTGAGGATCGCGCCCATGGCGTGCTCACGGATCCCGAAGTGCAGGGTCCGCCCGTACCGGTGGCCGGAGTACGCCTCCGTCGCCAACTCCTCGGGGATGAAGGACGGTTCACCCTTCATCGTGGTGAGGTTCGACTCCGCGAGGTCGGCAGAACCGCCCCACAGCTCCGGCAGCACGGAAGCCAGCGCGTTCAGCACTTCGCCGGAGGCCTTGCGGGTGGCGACCTGGCCGCCCGCGGGGAAGGCGGGAAGGGCCTCCTGCCAGCCCTCGGGAAGGGTGCGCGCCGAGATCCGGTCGAACTCGGCGGCCCGCTCGGGGGAGCCGGCCCGCCAGTCCCGCTCGCGCTTGTCCCACTCCGTCCGCTCCTGGCGCGCCCGGTCGCCGACCTGGCGGGCGTGGGCGAGGACCTCGGCGGGGACCTGGAAGGAGAGCGAGGGGTCAAGCCCCATCGCGGCCTTCGTGGCGGCGGCCTCGTCCGCGCCCAGCGCGGCACCGTGGATCTTCCCGGTGTTCTGCTTGCCGGGCGAGGGCCAGCCGATGACGGTCCGCAGGGTGACGAGGGAGGGCCGGTCGCTCTCCTCGCGGGCGGCGCGCAGTGCGGCGTAGAGCGCGGGAACGTCCTCCTCGTAGGAGCCGGTCGCGGTCCAGTCGACCTCCTGGACGTGCCAGCCGTACGCCCGGTAGCGCGCCGCCACGTCTTCGGAGTGCGCGATCTGCCGGTCGTCCTCGATGGAGATGCGGTTCTCGTCGTAGAGGACGACGAGGTTGCCGAGCTTCTGGTGCCCGGCCAGCGAGCTGGCCTCGTGCGCCACGCCCTCCTCCAGGTCGCCCTCGGAGGCGATCGCCCACACCGTGTGGTCGAAGGGGCTCTCCCCCGCCTGCGCCTCCGGGTCGAACAGGCCGCGCTCGCGGCGGGCGGCCATGGCCATGCCCACGGCGTTGGCGAGGCCCTGGCCGAGGGGGCCCGTGGTGGTCTCCACGCCCGGCGTGTGTCCGTACTCGGGGTGCGCGGGGGTCAGACTGCCCTCGGTGCGCAGCCCCTTGAGGTCGTCGAGGGTGAGCCCGTAACCCGACAGGTACAGCTGCGTGTAGAGCGTCAGGCTGGCGTGGCCGCAGGACAGCACGAACCGGTCGCGCCCCGCCCAGCCCGGATCCTGCGGATCGTGCCGCAACAGCCGCTGGAACAGCAGGTACGCGGCCGGCGCCAGACTCATGGCCGTACCGGGGTGACCGTGCCCGGCCGCCTCGACGGCGTCCACGGCCAGGGCGCGGGCGACGTCCACTGCGCGCCGGTCCGTTTCGCTCCATTCGAAGCGTACGGTCTCACTCTTCGCTGGGGTCCTCACGGATCTGCTCAGGGCTCCTTGGCTGCTGGTGTGCGTGAGCGCGTGGGAAGGGCCGCTCACCCGGCCACCCTGCAATGACGGGAGCGGAGGTGCCCAGGACGCCCGGAGCACTTCGTCAAGTGACCCGGACCGGCCCGCGTACCGGTCGCGTACGGGCTGCGTACGCCCGACGTACGGCCCGCGGACCTGACAGGGCCACGGGGCCCGGGTAGTGGCCGACGGTCCGGCCGGTCTAAGTTCGGACCATGTTGAGCCCACCGGCTATCGAGCTGCTGAGACAGTTGACGTCCGAGGGCGTGTCACCCTGGCTGGCCGCGGACGGCACGGACGACCTCCTCGAACCGCTGTCGCGCTCCGCCCGTGCCGGATCCCTCCAGGGCGTGGTGACACCGGCTCTCGCCCCGGCCGCCGTCCGCCGGGCGTGCGACGCCCTGTGGGACACCTTCCTCACCAGCGAGAACCGGTACGGGCGGGTGTCCGTGCCGGTGGACCCCCGGTTCGCCCACGACGCGACGGCCCTGGTGGACGCGGCCCGCCGCGTGTACGCCGACGTGGGGCGGCCGAACCTGCTCGTGCGCATCCCGGCGACCCGGGCCGGCCTCGTCGCGCTCCAGGAGTGCCTGGCCCGGGGCATCAGCGTGGACGTGGACCTGGTCTTCTCGGCGGAGCGCTACGACGACGTCCTGGTCGCCTACCTCTCCGGGACGGAACGGGCCCTCGCGGCCGGGCTGGACCTCCAGGAGGTCACCGCCGCCGTCTCGGTGCCCGTGGGCGTGCTCGACGCGGAGGTCAACACCCGGCTGGCGGCGCTGGCGGATCCCGCGGCGCCCGGTCCCCGGGTCCGTGACACGGCGGCCGTCGCCGTCGCCCGGGCGATGTACCGGGTGCGGGAGCGCCGGCTCGACAGCGAGTGGTGGCGGGTGCTCCGCGCGGCCGGCGCCATGCCTCCGGCGCTGGTGTGGACCACGGTCGGCCCCCGGCACATCAGTGCGCTCATCGGCTGGAACACCGCCCAGGCCGTCACCCTGGAGGCGCTGGAGACCGCCGCGCTGCAAGAGGTGCTGTACGGGGACACGCTGCTGGCCGCGCACGAGGAGGAACGCCGTGCGCTGGACGTCCTCGAAGGGCTCGGCATCCGCATGCCCGAGGTCGCGCGGGCGCTGGAGGCGGCGCAGCTGAGCTCGCTCCAGCAGTCCTGGGCGCTCGGGTCCTGATCCCCGCGCCTCCCCCGGGCCACCGGGCGCCCGGTCCTCAGCCGGGGGTCCGGCCCGCCCGGTCGTGCCGTCCCCGCATCAGGGCCCGTCGGGTGCTCAGCATCTGGAGGGCCAGCTGCACTTCCAGCGCCTGGCGGGGCTCAAGCCAGCCGGGTCCGAGGAGTTCGCTGATGCGCTCCAGGCGGCGGGAGACGGTGTTGGGGTGGACGTGGAGGGATTCCGCCGCGCGGGTCGGGCTGCCGGCCGAGGCGAAGTAGGCCTCCAGGGTGCGGACCAGTTCGGTGCGCTGCAGGGCGTCGTAGTCCAGTACGGGTCCGATGGTGTTGTTGATGAAGTCTCCAGTGTCGGGGTTGTCGGTGAGCAGCAGTCCCAGGAAGCCCAGTTCACGGGGCGAGGCCGTACCGCCGGACCCGCCCAGCGCCGTCAGGGCGTCCAGGCAGCAGCGGGCCTCCTCGTAGGTGCGGCCGACGGCGGACAGCTCCGTGACCGGTCCCGCCGTGCCCACGGTCACCGGGTGGCCGAGTGCCGCGGAGAGTTCCTCCGACACGGCCCGCCCGGCGGCCGCCGGGTCGTTCCCGGGCAGCATCAGGACGACGCAGCCGTCGTCGACGCTCCGCAGACCGCTGTACTGGTGCGCGTACGAGGACGCCCAGATGGCCGCCCGGCCCGGGGAGCCGCCTTCGGGGCGGGCGACCACGACGACGTGGGAGCCGTCCAGGTCGACGCCGAGGCGCCGGGCGCGTTCGGACAGCTTGGCGCCCTGTGCCTGCCCGCCCTTGAGCAGGTCGTTGAACAGCTCCTCGCGGAGCTGGCCCTCGGCCGTGGTGACGTTGCGCTGCATCATCATCAGGATGGCGGTGACCTCGGCCACCAGGGTGAGGAGCTGGGTCCGGCGGGTCTCGTCGGACGCCTCCCGCTCCTGTGCCCGGTCGTACGGGAACAGCAGGAGCGTGCCGAGCATCTCCTGGCCCGCACCGGCCGGGGCGGTCCAGATGCCGCTCGCGGAGCGGACGGCCCGGCGCTCGGTGTGGGCGTCCAGGCAGGCCGCGCGCACCTCGCTCTCCTCCGGCTCGGGAAGGTCCGGCGGGGAGTTGAGGTTGCGGCCGGCCTGGTCGCGGATCAGCAGGGTGCCGCCCAGCAGTTCGGAGGCCTCGGCGGCCAGGGTGTGCAGGCTTCCGCCCGCCAGCACCAGTTCGATCAGGCGGCTGCGGGTGTCGCGGAGGCGCTCGGCCGCGGCGGCGGACTCCACGGCGCGGGAGGTGCTCAGTTCCAGCACCGCGGCCTCGTCCCTGACCCGGTCCAGCAGCCGGGCCTTCCCGATGGCCACCGTCGCGAGGTCGGCGAGCGAGCTCATCAGCGAGATCTCGTCCGGGTCGAAGTGCCGGATGCGCCGGGCCGCGACGTACAGGGTTCCCAGGTGGGAGGCTCCCTGGCGGAGCGGGATCGCCATCAGGGCGTGGAGGCCCTCGGTGCGCACCACGTCGTCGATCACCTCGGAGTGGGTGAAGGAGTCGTCCCGGAGGTAGTCGGCCGTCCAGAAGGGGGCGGACCGGTCCCGGGCCTGCCGGCCGACTCCGCCGGTCATCGTGGCGAATCCGGCGGTGATCGCCGAGGTGTGGCCCTCCGCGGCGAGGACGCGGGAGTGGTTCTCGTCGGTGCCGTGGAAGGTGACCCAGGACATGTCGAGTCCCAGGAGCAGCCGGGCCCGCCGGGTGACGACCTTGAGCAGTGTGTCCAGGTCGTGCGGGAGGGTCAGGTCGCGGGCGGTGTCGAGCAGCGCGTTCAGGCCCGCTTCGCGTTGCTGCCGGCGGGCGAAGAGGCCGCGGATGCTCAGCGAGAGGTCCCTGGCCCGGATCAGACGGGCGAGGTCCTCCTCGCCCGTGTCGGCGGTGCGGGCGGCGCGCACGATGCGCTCGAACTCGTCGGTGGGCGCTTCCCGTGCGAGGAGTTCCAGCATCTCGGCCACGCTCGCGTCGGGTCGTCCCTTGTCCGGCGTCACTTTCGCTCCCCCTCGCCCGCGGTTCTGATGCGTACCGGCCCCGCTGTTTCCACACTGCTGTGCCGCGTCACACTGCTGCGCCGCATCCTGATCGTGCTCCCCCGTTGGAAATCGCCTGGTGCTCTGCTCCCACCGCACGAGCTGCTCACGGGGGTTGCCGGTGCCGGGGTGGGCCGTCGCGACGGGAACGCGCCATGTGGGGCTCCAGGTCGGTGGCGGAACGCCGGCTCATCTTTCCCCCCTGGCCAGTCGGCTTGAGCGTCTCTCCAGCATCGCGAATATATAAACCGCCTCTCCGGTTTGTCAAAGCCTCAGCCGGCCCCGGAAGCACCCGAAGCCCCCCGAGCGCGGCAGGAGCGGGATCAACCGGCGGCCAAATACCCCTACAGAAGGGACATTTGATGCTCTCATGATCGGCCGCACCGGCCGCCATGGGGCCTCCGAGGGGCCGCATGGCGGCCGCAAGAGGCACCTCCGCCTGCCCGTAAGGGCCCAAATCGACCTCAAAAACCGCGACAGCGGTTTGTTCATATTGCCCTTTCGTGCCTCCCGAGCGCCCCTCGGATTCAGCCATCAGCCCCTGCCGCCGGTCGCGACCGGCTTTCTGCTGGCGCAGACTGGGCTCATCCCCTTGCCCCGAAGGGTTCGAGCCGGATTCTCGCCTGCCAGCCAAAACCAAACCAGCAAGCTGGTTTAATAGCGGCCCCGAGGATCTGACACAGGAGCGATCGGTGACCAAACAGGAACGGGCCACGCACACTCGCCACGAGCTGATGCGGTCGGCGGCCATGGTGCTCGACCAGCACGGCTACGCCGAGGCGACCCTGGCCACCATCAGTGAAGGCGCGGGCGTGAGCCGGGGGGCCCTGCACTTCCACTTCGAGAACAAGGCCGCGGTCGGCGCGGCCGTGGAGCTCGCCGCCGCGCTGACGCTGCGCGCGGTGGTCCGCGAGGTGCCCGTGGGCCGCGGATCCGCGCTCCAGTCGCTGACCGACGCCTCCCACGCGCTCGCGCGCACGCTCCGCAGCGACGTCATCGCGCGGGCCGGCTTCCGGCTCAGCCGCGAGGCCACGTACGCCAGCACGCTGGACCTGCCCGGGGAATGGCACGGCTACGTGGGGCGGATGGCCGCGGAGGCGGCCGCCGAGGGCGCCCTGCGGCCCGACGTGTCCCAGCGTCTGGTCACCACCACCGTGATCGCGGCGACCACCGGCTTCGAGACGCTCGGCCGCAGCGACCCCGAGTGGATGTCGCGGTACGCGCTCACGGAGTTCTGGCAGCTGATGCTGCCCCGCGTCGCGCACGAGACCGTGCTGCCCGATCTCGACCCGGCGGGCAGGGAGCCGGCCCTCCACTCCTGATCTTGACAAACAGTCCGCGCGGTTTGTTAGTGTCCCCTCTGTGCACGTCGTCGGCAGTGCCACTCGACTGACGCTCCGTCTTTCGCTGCTGCCGCCGACGCCACCCGAGGAGAACCGTGGACGCCCTTCACCGTGCGGCCTGCCGCACCGGGCCCGCGCCGGCGTACCTGCGGGTGCGCCACCGCGCAGCCCCGAGCACCACCGGGCCGGCATCCGGCTGCCCCTGACGCGGCTTCACCCCCGCGCCGAGTCCATCGGCGGACGTCCGTCCGCACACCCACGGATCGCTCCGGATCCCGGAACCCCCGGCATCCGTGCATCCACGCATCCGTGCACCATGCGCCCTTGCGCATCCGCCCCCAGAGGGCCGGGCCCCCTGCGGAAGTAGCGAGCTTCCGCAGGAGACCAACCACGGCAGAGGTCTCAGAAGCCCCTCGTGGAAACCGGCAGAGCGCACTCCCGCCGAGGGCGGGGACGCAGGCGTGCCGGTCAGTTGTCCGAAGAGATCACCCAATGAAATCTCGGAGACGTCATCAATGATGCGCGACACCGCTCCCACTTTCCACCCTGGCCGAAAAGTTCCCCGGAACGCTTTCCCCTCGGATCCGGACATCACGGCCCCCGTTCCCCCGGTGCGACGGCAGCGCGTGAAGGTCCCCTGGCGGCTGGTGAGCTCGCCGTTCTACTCGGACGCCGCGCTGAGCGTGTACATGAAGATAAAGGCACTGGGACAGCGGCTGGAAGGCTGCACGGCCGGTATCCGGACCCTCTCCTCGTACCTGCGCATGTCGAAATCGACCATCGAGCGCGCCATCGCGCGGCTGCGCCTTCCCGCCCCTGACGGCGTGGTGGAACTCCCGTACAGCGAAAGGCGCTCGCTGCCCGGCGGCAGGGGCACGACGGCCCGTCGCAGGGTGCGTCCGATGTCCCGTGACGAGGCGTTCGTCTGGCTGCCCGTGGCGGCGTGCGAGCAGCTCACCCCCCGGATGCTGCGTGCCTACGCCGTCATCGCGTACGGCGTGGCCCTTTCCGTACCGCTGTCCGAGCGGGAACTCGCGAACTTCCTCCGCCACCATTCCGGGGGCAGTGCCGGAATGCCCATCACGGTCGAGGCGGCGGGCCGGATCGTCGACGCCCTGGAGGAATCGGGATGGGTGTCCGTCGACCGCCGCGCGGGATTCCAGGGACGCCATCTCCTGACCGCGCACGGCGTCCCTTCGTCCTCCGATCCTGGTGACGGACCGGGTCCCGGAGTTGATGAACCATCGCTCGCGAATAAGGAAGACAGAAGGACTGACCGACCCGAGAACAAACAATTCCAGCCATCCGCCGTAGGCGAAGGAACCGTAGGAAAGACGCGATCGCGTCGCGCGCTCCGCGCGGGCGGAGAACATTCCCCCACTCCCCCGGTGGAGGAGCGCACGGCGCGCCCGGACGGGCGTCCGCGCGGCGGTGCGCAGCTGACGTTCAGCCCCCGTGTGCACGCCATACTGGAGCCGGTACGGGGACTGCTGGGCGGGTGCTCCCCGTACGTGCAGCGGCTGATCGCCCGGGAGGTGGGCCGCCAGCTGCGCGAGGGCACCGAGGACGAACGGCTGCGCGCCCGCCTGACGGAGCGTCTGGCGGGCACGACGGTCTCGGAGATCCGTGACGGGGGGCGCTGGATCCTGGGCGCCGCGCTGCCCCGCTGGGGCTGTGGGCTGTTCCACTGCGAGTCGGGCCGGCTGTGGCCCACGGGCGCGCGGTGCGCGATCTGCCAGGAGCTCGGGGCCGAGGTCCGCGCGCTGCGCCGGGCGTTCCCGGACGGGCTGCCCGGCCACCTCCCAGGACCCGGGGCCGGAGTGGCACCGCGGCCCGCGACCGTGACGGTTCCCGGTCCGCGCACGGGGGAGCCGGCGGGCTCAGGGTACGGGGGCGGGGCCGGGGAGCCGGCGGACGGGGTACGGATCCCGGTGGCCGGCGTACGGGTTCCCGGCGACGCGGTACGGGCTCCCTGGGACGCGGCATGGACCCCCGGAGACGCGGTACGGACCCTCGAAGACGCGGTACGGACCCCCGGGGACGCCTGCACCGGCCCCCGGGACGCAGCGGCGTCGGCGGATCACCTGGCGGTCGCCCCGAACCACGCCTACGCCGCCGCCCGCGCGGCACTGGCGCGGCGGACGGCGGCGTGAGGGCGCGGGCACGGAGGGGTCCCGCATGGTGTGCGCTCCGGCCGGCTCAGGCCGGGCGCAGCACCACGGGGAGGCTCGCGAAGCCGTTCAGCAGGAAGGTGGGCAGCGGCTGCAGTTCCTCGGGCGGGCAGCCGAGTGCCATGTCCGGGTAGCGCTCGAAGAGCCCGGCGAGCGCGGTGGTTGCTTCCAGCACGGCGAGCGGGGCACCCAGGCAGCGGTGGACGCCGTGGCCGAAGCCGAGGCTGTCGCGGTCGGTGCGCAGCACGTCGAACACCGCGGCGTCCGCACCGTAGCGCTGCGGATCGCGGCCGCCGCCGGCGAAGGAGACGAGGACGGGATCGCCCCGGAGGATCTTGACTCCGTCGAGGTCGATGTCGTCCACCGCGAAGCGCATCGGCGAATAGCTCGCGGGGCTGTGGACGCGCATGGTCTCGGCGACCACGTCCTCCCAGCTCGCGCGGCCCTCGCGGACGTGGGCCAGCTGCTCGGGGTGCGACAGCAGCGCGCCCAGGGCGTTGGTGACCAGCGCGGACGTGGTGTCCTGGCCCGCCGCGATCAGCAGGAAGAGCGTGCCGAGCAGTTCGGGTTCGGTCAGCCGCTCGCCGTTGTCCCGGGCCTCGATCAGCGAGGAGGTCAGGTCGTCGCCCGGTTCCGCACGGCGGGCCGCCACGTGCGCGGCCAGCAGCCCGAAGGCCGTCGTGCGGGCCGATTCCATTTCCTGGGCCGAAACCGTGGTGCTGAACACGGTGCGCAGCGCGGACGACAGCGCGTCCCGGTCGGGACCGCGCTCGACTCCGAACAGCTCGCATATCACCTGCAGGGGCAGGAGTTCGGCGAACGCCGGGCGCAGGTCGACGGAGTCGCCCGCCGGTACGCGGTCCAGTCCGTCGAGCAGTTCGGAGGCGATCTCCTCGACCCGGGGCCGTAGCGCCGCGGACCGCCGTGCCGTGAACGCAGCGGCGACCAGGCGGCGCAGCCGGGAGTGGTCCGGTCCGTAGGCGAACAGCATGTTCTCGTTGGCCACCCAGGGGTAGAGCGGCCACTCGGGCGTGATCCGCCCCTCGATGAAATCGGGCCAGTGCTGCCGGGCGTCCTTGGACACCCGGGGGTCGAGCAGCAGGCGCTCGACGTGCTCCTGGCCCACCACGGCCCAGGCGCGCACCCCTTCGGGGAGCTCCACCTCGACCGCCGGGCCCTGCTCGCGGAGCATCGCCACCTCACCGGCTATGTCCCGTCCCGCGACGTCCAGCGCGTACGGGCAAGCGGCCATGTCCATCTTCGTGCTCCGTTCGGTAGTTCCTTGCGTTTTACGTGCCCCACCACACCCACGCACACCGAGGAGAACGACGCGCCCCCTCCCCCCGCTCCCGCGGTCCGTTTCCGGACCGCGGGCCCTTCGGTCAGCCTTCCGCTGCCCCGCCGGCTTCCGCGCGTGCCAGGGCCTCCGCCTTCTCGTCGCGCAGCCTGACGGCCGCCTCGTACACGCGCTCCGCCCGGTCGGGGCCGAAGTCGATGCGCACCAGGACCCCGGGCATGGCGATCGCGGTGAGCAGGGTCCGCATCAGGTCCGTGGTCCGCTCGACCATGTCCGCGTGCCCCGTCATCGTCTTCGAGAGCACCTGGACGCCGGTGAAGGTCCCGGTGAACAGTTTGGCGGTGGACTCCAGGTCGGTGTGCGGCAGGAGTTCCCCGTTCTCCTGCGCACGCGTGAGCAGCTCCATGTTGTGGGTGTTCCACGCCCGCATGGGGATGCTGCGGTCCAGGCCGTCGATCGGGGACCCCTGGTCCACGGTGAGCCGTACGCTGCCCCGCACCAGGGGATCCCCCTTGCACAGCAGGTAGGCCAGGACCTGTGCCCGGTCCACGTTCTGCTGGAGGAACAGCTCCGTCTCCGGCACCTCCGGCAGGGCTTCGACCTGAGCGGCCAGGACGGCCTGGGCCAGCTCTTCCTTCGCGGTGAAGTGGAAGTAGAGCGCGCCCTTGGTCACCCCGGACCTCTTGAGCACCTCGGCGATCGTCGCGGCCTCGTAGCCCACTTCGTCGAACAGCTCCGCTGCCGCGACCAGGATCTTCTGTCGCGTACGAATGGCTCGTTCCTGCCGTGCCATACACCCTCCGGTGCCCCTCTAGGCAAGGGCGAACCGGACGGCTCACCCCCACCTGTTCCTGACAGTGCGTGACGTTTGCGGCACTGACCGATATCACTGCTGGTCAGCGAAGCAACGATCCGGTCGCCCTAGTCTATAGCGTCACACTTCCAGAACAAAACCACCGAGCCGGTTTTCTCGCCAAGATCTCTTGAAAACAAAACCGTTTAGTCCGTATGTTTGGCACAGCACGGCCTGTACCACGGTTCTTAACGGGGGAAGACTGATGTTTGCACCGACGCTCGAGCACCCGGAAACCCATCGAAACAGCAAGGACGCCACGCCCTGCCGCCGGACGCCCCGAATCGGCATCCTGCCTGTTCAGCCCAGCGGATCCGCCCAGAAGTCCGGCGCCCCGTCGATCTGCCAGGAACTGACCCACCTGCTCTTCGACCGCGCGGACCGGCAGAGCGTGCACGGGCGCTGGAGGGAGCTGCTCAGCAGCGAGCCCTTCGCCTACGTACCGGGGCTGAACCCGGAAGAACGGACCGCGCAGTCCTATGACCGCCTGCGCCTGGTCAACAGCACCGTCGAGGATCCGGCCGCGCTGGTCTACGACCCGCGGCTCCTGGCCGGCCTGCACGAATGGGCGGGCTTCGTGGACGGGGGCCTGTGCACCCTGGCGAGCATCCACTACAACCTCTTCATGGGCAGCCTGCTCGACCACGACACCTACGGCCGGGAGCTGTCCGCCTTCACCTCGATGCGGCGCACCGGCACCTTCCTGTGCACCGAGCTGGCGCACGGCAACGACGTCGCGGCCCTGCAGACCACCGCCGTGTTCGACCGCGTGACCGACGGCTTCATCCTCAACACGCCCCACCCGGGCGCGCAGAAGTTCATGCCCAACACCAGCCTCATCGGCGGCCCGAAGACCGCCGTGGTGGCGGCCCGGCTGCTGATCGAGGGCCAGGACCACGGCATCTTCCTGTTCCTGACCCCGCTGAGCGACCGGAACGGGCACCTGCCCGGGGTCACCGTCCGCCGGTTGCCGGAGCGCACGGGCACCCCGGTCGACCACTCCCTCACCTCCTTCGACCACGTCTGGCTGCCGCGCGAGGCCATGCTGGAGGGCGACCACGGCCGGCTGGACGCGTCCGGCACCCTGCACAGCACCCTGGGCAACCGGCGCAAGCGCTTCCTGCGCTCCGTCGACCGCGTCACCATGGGCAAGCTCTGCATGAGCGCCGGCACCCTGGGGATGGCACGCAGCGCGCTGACCATCGCGGTGCGCTACGCGCACCACCGGCACATCGCCGGTCCGAAGGCCGGCCAGCGCATCCCGCTGGCCGCCCACCGCAGCCACCACAGCCGGCTCCTGCATTCCCTCGCGGACTCCTACGCCATGACGTTCCTGCACCGGTCGGTGCTCGACCGCTTCGTCGCGCACGAGGAGTCGGAGCGGGAGGACGTGGAGCGGATGGTCGCCGTCGCCAAGGGCTGGATCACCTGGAAGGCCCGGGAGATCGCGACCGAGTCCCGCGAACGGTGCGGCGCACAGGGCCTGTTCCCCGTGAACCGGATCTCGGAGCTGCCCGGGAACATAGAGGGCGGGATCACCGCGGAGGGCGACAACCTGGTGATCTGGGTGAAGGCCGCCGCCGAGATGGTCTTCGGCCACCGCGTGAACCCCGCAGGAGAGGACGCCCCGCCGCCGGCCGAACGCGCCCTGACGGACCTGTGCTTCCTGCGCGACCTGCTCGTCTCGGTCGAGCGGACGTGGCAGGCACGCGCCCGCACCGCCCTGCGCCAGGGCCCCTCCGGCGATCCGGTCGGCCGCTGGAACGAGTCCTCCGGCGCCGCGCTCGAAATGGTCTCCGCCCACGCGGTACGGCTGGCCGCCGACGCCTTCCTGGCGGAGGTGGAGCGGGCCGCCGACCCCGCGGTCCGGGAGCTGCTCGCCAACCTGTGCCGGCTGTTCCTGCTCCAGCACCTGCGCCGGCACACCGGCGACCTGCTCGCCGAGGAGCAGCTCACGGTGCAGCACGTGCGCGGGCTGCACGAGACGGTCGAGTCCCTCCTCGCGGAGCTGGCCCCGCACCTGATGACGCTGGCCGACGCCTTCGACGTACCGGAGGCGTTCCTCGCGGAGGTCCCCCTGGCGAACGAGGACTACCTCGCCCCCTACGGGGAGAACTCCGCCTTCTGACCCGACTCCGGCAGGCCACGGGCCGCGCGTCGCCACCGCGATGCGTGGCCCACGGCCGGATCACATGTCGCTGTCGATGCCGGTCACCGCCGGCGGGCCGAGCGGGGCGTCGGACTCCGAGAGTCCTGCCTCCTCCAGTGCCGCCGTGACGATCCGCAGCGCGTCGAGTTCCGCCTCGAACTTGTCCGGGGCCTCGACCTCGAGGCGCACGGAGAACGTACGGTCGTCGTTCAGGGTGAGGAGGCTCAGCCCCTCGCTCTCGCTGACTTCCGTGTGCCGCGATGCCAGCTTCCCTTCGACGGCGCGGCGCACGGGGCCGGTGACTTCCGACACGAACGTACCCGGGACCGTAATGACAAAGCTGGTCACGGCAACTCCTCACACAGGGCGGAACTCCAGTACCGTCCGGATGCCCCCGATCTTCACGGTCAACCCGGTCAGGCGATGCGGGCGGGGGCGGCGGGAGCGCCGTCCCGGTGGGCCTGCACCGCGCGGCGGCGGGCCTCGGCTCCCGACGTGAGGTGCATGCCGTACGAACCGGGCTTGGCCGCCTCGGCGGCCAGGTGCTTGGGGATGAACGTGCAGACCAGCTCCTTGAGCTTCGCGCCCGGGCGGCCGCTGACGTTGAACCACACCGCCACGTCCGACCGGTCGGCGAACTGGAAGATGCCCGCGTTCCGGCCCAGGCTGATGCACTGGGCGGCGAAGTGCTGGTTGAGGGTCGCGGGCTGCTCGTCCGCGATCCGGCTGAGGACCGTGTCGGCGGCGCGGGCGCCCATCGGGATCGCGGCCTGGCAGCTCATCCGCAGGGGTACGCCCGAGGGGGCCGCCGAGTCTCCGGCCGCGACGATGCGGGCGTCGTCGACGCTGGTCAGGGTCTCGTCCGTGAGGAGGCGGCCCAGCGCGTCGGTGGTCAGGCCGCTGCGGACGGCCAGGTCCGGCACGGCGAAGCCGACGGTCCAGACGGTGAGCGAGGAGGCCAGTTCGCGGCCGTCGGCCAGGTGGACGGCGTCCTCGGTCACCGCCGTCACCTTGGTGCCGGGGCCGTCGACGACGGTGACGCCGAGGCGGGCCAGCCGGCCGGCGACCGTGCGGCGGCCGCGGGCGTGCAGGTACGGGCCCAGGACCCCGCCGCACACCAGGGTCACCGCCCGGCCCTGCTCGGCCAGTTCGGCGGCGGTCTCGATGCCCGTCGGGCCGGCCCCGACCACCGTCACCGCGGCCGTCGAGGGGGCCGCGTCCAGGGCCGGGCGCAGCCGTTGTGCGTCTTCCAGGGTGGCGATCGGGTAGGCGTACCGGGCCGCTCCGGGCACGGTGGGGTCGGCGGCGGCGCTGCCCACCGCGTAGACCAGGTAGTCGTAGGCGAGGGTGGCGCCCGAGGTCAGGGCCAGGGTGCGGGCGCCCGCGTCGATCCGGTCCACCGTGTCGACGACCAGGCGGACGCCCTCGGCCAGGACGTCGCGGTAGGCGATGACCGCCGCGTCCGAACCGCCGACCAGCTGGTGCAGCCGGACCCGGTGGACGAAGTCCGTACGCGGATTGACCAGGGTCACCGTCACGTCGCCGCGCCGGGTCAGGCGGTTCGCGGCCATGACGCCCGCGTATCCGCCGCCGATGACGACCACTTCGGTGTTCCCGTACGCGTTCATGATGTGCCTCCGTCGCCTCGAATGGGGTTCCGGGCACAAGACACCGGCGCCCCTCCCCGTGTGACAGGCCCGCCGCTGTGACCTGCGTCACGGGCGGGCCCTGTTTCCCGCCACCGCTGGAGAAGAATTCGCCAGACCGTGGTCGCCGGGCTCCGGGCGGTCCTGTGGGGACGGGTGTCACCCAGGGGTGCGTACGTGCTCAACGCGCCTTCTGCGCAGGCGTCCTGGAGGTGTGCCGGAGGGGATGCTCCGTCGCAGGTCAGTGAGTGGACGCCGAGTGCGCCGGCTGTCGGCTGCGGGCCGCCGCGGCGGCGGGACGGTCTCTCGGGCGGGGCTACAGGGGCCGTGGAATCTCGCTCGAAGCGGGCTCGAGCGATGCTCCCGGTCCCGCCGAACGGGCTGGGCGAGGTGCTTCAATGGCCACCGTCAGGGGCGCTATCGGATCAGCAGGGAGCGGGCACGGGGATGCGGAAGTCGTACGTCGCAGCGCACATCTACATGATCGTCGGAGTCGTCTCCGGGTTGTACTACCGCGAGATGACCAAGATCAATGACTTCGAGGGCGACACCCAGCTCTCGGTCCTCCACACGCACCTGCTCGCGCTCGGCATGCTGGTCTTCCTCATAGTCCTCGGCCTCGACAAGGTGTTCGGGCTGTCCGGGGACAAGCAGTTCACGCGCTTCTTCTGGTTCTACAACACCGGTCTGACCATCACCTGCCTCAGCATGCTGTACCGGGGCACCCAGACCGTGCTCGGCAACGAGGTTCCCGAACTGTTCTCACTGGTGGGCGGGTTGGGGCACATCATCCTCACCGTGGGGCTCATCCTGCTGTTCGTCCTGCTCGGCAAGCGGGTCAAGGAGCACGAGGGTGCGCCGCGGGCCGAGCGGACCGAGTCGGTGGACAGCTCCGTCTGACGGTCGCCTACGGTGCGCCGGCCGCCGGCCCGGTCAGGATGTCGGGCCGGTCAGGATGTCGGCCAGGGCGGCCAGGCGCTCGCGGGTGAGGTCGGGGCGCAGGCGGCGGCCCCAGGTGAGGGTGGCCAGACCGTGCCAGGCGCTCCACAGGACCTCGGCGACGAGGTCGGGGTCGCGGTCGGCCGCCACCGGCTCGACGGCCTGCCTGATCTCGGCGAAGGCCGCCAGGAGGGGCTGGGGCGTACCGGCTTCCGAGTGCTCCAGGCCCACGCCGAGCGTGAGCATGGCCTCGTAGAGGACCGGGCCGCGGGCGGCGAAGTCGGCGTAGGCGCGGGCGACCGCGTCCAGGGCCGCGTGCGGGTCCCGCGAGGAGAGCCGGGCCGCGTGCAGGGCCGCGGTCAGCTCGGTGAAGCCTTCGAGCGCCACCGCGTTGACGATGGCGTCCTTGTTCTTGAAGTGCTGGTAGAGCACGGGCTGGCTGTACTCGATGCGCTCGGCCAGCCGCCGCGTGGTGACGAAGTCCCAGCCCTCCGCCTCGGCCATCTCGCGCGCCGTGGTGAGGATCAACTGGCGGCGCTGGGCCTGCTCTCGGACGCGGCGCTCTCGGAGGGTCATGCCGACTACGGTAGCACTGTCGGTGACATTCTAGTTGTCAGTGATAGGGTTTCTGTCTTTGGACGGGGTTCTTTTTCGGCCGGGTTCCACAGGCGTCGTCTAGTGGACTTCTAGGCGCGGTCGGCAGCATGCGGGGCAAGACCGCCCACGGAGAGGCCACCCCATGCAGACCCCGACTCCCCTGGAGCAGTTGCTCGACTTGGCGGCGGACCTGCTGGGCCACGACCGGCGGACCCTGCCGGCCAGGGCCTCGGGTTCGCCCTTCATGACCCTCGGCGGTGGGCTCGGCCAGGCCATGCGGCTGCAGGCCCTGGCCGGCGAACGGCTGGAACTCTCGCTGGATCTGCCGCAGTTGCTGGGCCCCGTCCCCCTGGCGGACGTACTCGCGCGGGCCGTTGCCGTTCCGCGGAGTGCTGCCGTTCCGCAGGGCACTGCCGTTCCGCGCGGCGGCGCGGCCGACGCGGCGGGCTCCGGTCCGCGCGAGCTGCTGCCCGGGCAGCTGGCGGCCCTCACCGCGCAGCAGTACACCGGCGCCGCCGCGGTGCACCGGATGCTCAGCGCCGAGCTCACCGGGCCGCTCGACCTGGGGGCGCTGCGTGCGGCCCTGGACGCCCTGGGCGCACGCCACGAGGGGCTGCGGACCGCGTTCGGGCCCTCACCGCGCGGCCCCGTACGGCGTGTTCTCGACGCGTACGCGTACGCACTGCCGCTCGTCGTGATGGCGAAGGTAGCCGCCGGCCCGGGCGAGGACCCGGTGGCCGCGGCGCACGCGCGGCTGGTGGTGGACGTGGAGCGGCTGGCCGGGCATCCGGAACGGCCGCCGCTCGCCTTCGCCCTGACGCGGCTGGCGGCGGACCGGCACCTGCTGACCTTCCTCTACCACGAGGCCGCGGTGGACTGCTGGTCCGTCTCGCTGGTCTGGCGGGAGCTGCTCGCCGACTACGGCCGCGCCGTGGGGAGCCGGCCGCTCGACCGGAGCGGCCGCTGCGGTTCCGACGCGGTCGCGCGGCGGGCCGAGGGGCTCGACCGGTCCGGTGCGCTGCGCGCGCTGGCGGCCCAGCGGGTCGAGCGGCTGCGCGATTTCCCCGCCGTGGTGGACCTGACCGGATCGGGCCGGAGGCCGGCGGTGTTCGACTACCGCGGCGACCGGGTGCTGTTCGGCCTCGGTACGGCCCTGCGCGAGGCGGTCGACGCCACGGCCGCACGGGCCGGGGTACCGCACGCGGTCCTCCTGCTCTCGGCGTGGGCGCTGACCGCGGGCCGGCGCTCCGGACACGAACGGCTGCTGGTGGGCACCGAGATGCCGCGGCGCCCGACGGCCGAGCTGATGGGCACGGTCGCACCGTGCTCGGCGACGGTGCCGGTGTGCTGCGAGCTGGAGGGCGGGGTCGACTACTTCCTGCGGGGCGTCGCCTGCGCGTTCGGCGAGGCGCTCGGTTACGCGGACCTCGACTCGGCGGCGCTGGCGCGCGAGCTGGGCGTGCCCGGGGACCGGTCCCGGCCCTCGCTGACACAGGTGGCCTTCGCGGCCTGCGACGAGCTGCTGCCCGAGACCCTGGAGGCGGGGCCGCTCTCCTCGCGCTTCCACCACGGACACCTGGGCGGCGCCACCGCGGACGCCACGCTGCGCGTGCTGCGGTGGGGAGGGGATCCGCTGCTGAGCCTGGAGTTCGCCTCCGGCGTGTTCACCCGGGCCGAGGCTGCGGAGCTCGCGGGCGAACTGCGGGGGTGTGTGGAGGCGCTGACGGAGGCCGACGGGCTGGAGCCCGTCGAGGACCTGCCGGGCGCCGCCGACGGTGCGGCCGCGGCCGGAGCTGCCCGTGCTGCGGCGATACCGCCGGGCTGACGGGCGCGCGGACGGGCCGGAGCCCGTCGAGGACCTGCCGGGTACCGCCGACGGCGCGGCCGGACCTGCCCGGCCTTCGGCGATACCGCTAGTGCCGTGGCCGGAAGGGTGTGCCGGGTCGCGGTGTCCGGTGCGGTGGATCGCAAGGCGGAGGACCGCGGCTCGTACGGGACGTACGGCCGCGGTCCGACAACGCGGCGAGGTGCCGGGCGCCGCGACCCGGCGAACCTTTCCGGTCACGGCACTAGGCCGTCTCTTTCGGATCTTGTCGGCCGAGTCCGCGGTGTCTGGTGCCGTGCCTGGGCGTGCTGTCGGGGCGCTCGCGTACGGGGCGTACGTGGTCGCCTCGGCAGTGCGGCCAGGCGCGGTGCCGGGCGTCGCGGGCCCGGCAAGATCCGAAAGAGACGGCCCAGGCGACCGGCCACGGTACATCCGGTGCGCACGTGACCGGGGGAAGGTCCGTGCGCACCGGATGCCGTGGGCCCGGACGACGGGGGATGGACGTCCGGGAGTTCGGTGTCACCGGCGCTCCGTTGCTCCGGTGGTACTGCGGGGCCGGGTGCTCCGGGCGGCGGGCCCCGGGCCCGGAGCCGGGCCGGGGGCCGCCGGCCCGGGACGCTCCGGTCAGGCGGTGAAGTCGGTGAGGCGGGCGGCGACTTCCTCCGGGGCCGGCATCGCGGCGATCTCCGCCGCGACCTTGCGGGCCGCGTCCCGGTAGCTCTCGTCGGCCAGGATGCGGTGGGCGTGCTCCGTCACGGCGTCGGCCGAGAGGTCGAAGAGCACCTCGCCCGCACCGACGGCGTGCAGCGCCTGGCCGTTGGCCGGGCCGTCCGCGCCCTGCGGGAGGATCAGCTGGGGCAGACCGGCCGCGAGCGTGGCCAGGGTCGTGCCGCTGCCGCCGTGCTGGACCACCAGCGAGGCGCGCGCCAGCACCTCGGACTGCGGCACCCACGGCGCGGCGATCACGTGGGCGGGCAGGTCGCCGAGTTCGGCGCGCTGGATCCGGAACCCGGTGGCCACCAGGACCGGCACGCCCAGCGGGCTCAGCCCGTCGATCGCGGTGCGCAGGTTGTCGGCGGAGCCCAGCGCGGTGCCCAGCGTGAGGTACACGAACGGGTCGCCGGAGGCGCCCAGTCCGCCCGGGATCTCGCCCTGCTCCACGTACGGGACGGGGCGCAGCTCGATGCGCGGCCAGCCGGACTCCAGGACGCTCCGGTCCTGGATGGAGGGCGGGGAGATGTCGATGAGGGTGTTGCCCAGGGTGCTCGCGCGGTCGGCCGGAACGTCGACGCCGAGGTCGGCCGCGGTGGCGAGGATCTCCTGGCGGAGCCGGTCGGCCTCGTGGTCCTGCGAGATCGGGCCCACGCCGTGCGCGACGGCGGGGATGCCGGCGAGCCGTGCGGCGAAGCCGGCGCCCGGGTTGAGCACCTCGTGCACCACCAGGTCGGGGCGGTACGTGGCGAAGGCCGTGGCCAGGTCGGCGGCGACCCAGCGCGGCAGGACGGAGCCGAACACCTTGATGTGCAGGTCCGCGAGGACCGAAGCCGGAACGTCCTGAGCTCCCACCTGGCCACCGTGCTGCTCGAGGAAGGCTTGACCGCCCGCTGCTTCGATGAACGCCTCGGGTACGGACCGGCCTGCCGTCACCGGCTCGAACCCCGCCTCACGGAGGGTCTGGTGGAACTGCTCACCCGTGGCGAACGCGACCTGGTGGCCGGCTGCCCGTGCGGCCCTCGCCAAGGGAAGCAAGGGGAAGATGTGCCCGAAATTGCCCACGCTGGCAAAGAGGATTCTCATGAGGCCTCAGCGTAGGGTCGCCCCCATCCCATGTCTAGTGCTGCTAGGAAATTTATCGCCGACCCATTTCCTTTCAAGGCTCGCTCCAGTGGCGGCCGATCACGCGCCCCCATCCTCGCGATGCGGCCGCCTGCCCCCGGGCATGCGGAACAAGGCGAAGGAGCCATTGATGATCACAGCCCAGACGGTGCCCACGGGCCTCGTTCCGAGTCTCGGGCGACGGTTCACGCTGTCGGCCCAGACCCTCGACAGCGCGGTGACGCCCAACCCGGTGTTCCGCGCGTGGTTCGCGGAGCAGCGGCGCACCAACCGCTACGACGTGCGGCGCATCCCCTTCTCCGAGCTGGTCGGCTGGCACTTCGAGGAGTCCACGGGCAACCTCGTCCACGACAGCGGCCGGTTCTTCTCCGTCGTGGGGCTGGACGTGCGGACGGAGTGGAACGGGTACGGCGCGTCCTGGTCGCAGCCGATCATCAACCAGCCCGAGATCGGCATCCTGGGCATCGTCGTCAAGGAGTTCGACGGCGTCCTGCACTGCCTGATGCAGGCCAAGATGGAGCCCGGGAACATCGAGACGGTGCAGCTGTCCCCCACCGTGCAGGCCACCCGGAGCAACTACACCGGTGTGCACAAGGGCGCGGCCGTCAACTACATCGAGTACTTCAGGCCTCCGCGGGTGGGCTCGCGGGTGCTCTACGACTCGCTCCAGTCCGAGCAGGGTTCCTGGTTCCTGCGCAAGCGCAACCGGAACATGGTCGTGGAGGCCATCGGCGACGTGCCGGAGCACGAGGACTTCGTGTGGCTGACGCTCGGCCAGATCCACCAGCTGCTGAACGAGTCCAACGTGGTCAACATGGACGCCCGCACCGTGCTGTCGCTGATCCCCTCCTTCACCAGCGAGGGCACTCCGCTGCACAGCACGGAGACCCTGCTGAACCGGCTCACCGAGATCAAGGCGCTCCGGGAGCTGGTGCAGACCACCATGCCGCTGTCGGACGTACAGCGGTGGAAGCGCACGGAGTACGCGATCGAGCACGAGACGGGGCAGCACTTCAGCGTCATCGCCGCCTCCGTGCAGGCCGCGAACCGCGAGGTGAAGAGCTGGACCCAGCCGCTGATCGCCCCCGCCGAGCAGGGGCTCGCGGCCTTCCTGGTCCGCCGGATCGGCGGGGTGACGCACCTGCTCGCGCAGGCCAGGTCCGAGGCGGGCGTCCTGGACGTGGCGGAGCTCGGCCCGACCGTGCAGTGCCAGCCGGCCCGCGCGCTGACCCTGCCTCCGGAGCAGCGGCCGCGCTACCTGGAACTGGTCCTGCGGGGTCAGGGCCGACTGCTGTACGACACGGTCCAGTCCGAGGAGGGCGGCCGCTTCCACCACGCGGGCAACCGCTACGCGCTCGTGGAGGTCGGGGAGGAGTTCCCCCTCGACGTTCCCGAGGACTTCCTCTGGGTGACTCCGGGACAGCTCGCGGGCCTGCTGCGGCACAGCAACTACCTCAACATCGAGGCCAGGACGCTGCTGACCAGCCTGCGCGCGACCCGGGCGCTGGACGGGGAGTACGGCCTGTGAGCGCGAGCGGGACCGGGAACGGGACGGAGCCGCGGGCCGGGCGGCTGCGGATCGGTGTGCTGGGGTGCGCGGACATCGCCGAGCGCCGCATGCTGCCCTCGATGCTGCGGCAGCCGCTCGTCGAGGTGACGGCCGTGGCCAGCCGCAGGATCGAGCGGGCGCGGCAGTTCACCGAGCGGTTCGGCGGCGCCGCCGTGGCCGGGTACGAGCGGCTGCTGGAGCGGGACGACGTGGACGCGGTGTACGTGCCGCTGCCGCCCGAGCTGCACGTGGAGTGGACCCTGCGGGCGCTGGCCGCCGGCAAGCACGTGCTGTGCGAGAAGCCGTTCGCGACCCGGCTGTCCGACGCGGAGAAGGCCGTCTCCTTCGCCCGGGAGAACGGTCTGCTGCTGATGGAGAACTTCATGTTCCTCCACCACTCCCAGCACGCGGAGGTACGGCGGCTGGTGGCGGAGGGCCTGATCGGCGAGGTCCAGCTCTTCGGCTCGGAGTTCGGCATCCCGCTGCGCCCCGACGCGGGACCGCAGGGGCTCCCCCGGCGCGCGAGCACCCTGCCGGAGGTCGCCGCCTATCCGATCCGCGCCGCCCGGCTCTTCCTCGGCGACGGACTGCGGGTGGCGGGTGCGCAGGTGCGCCCGGACAGTCCGTACGGTCCGCAGCCCTCGGGCAGCGCGCTGCTCGTCGCGCCGTCAGGGGTGGCGGCCCAGCTCGCGTACGGAGTCGAACACGGCTACCGCAGCGGCTACGGGCTGTGGGGCAGCGAGGGCCGGCTGCGTCTGGAGCGCGCCTTCAGCACCCCGGACGAACTCACGCCCGTGCTCCGGGTGGAGCGGGGCGGCACCGTCACGGAGATCCCGCTCGCGGCGGACCGCCACTTCACGAACATCGCCGGCGTGTTCGCCCGCGCGGTGCTGTGCGGGGAGGACTTCACCCCGCACACCGAGGCGATCCTGGCCCACGCCCGGCTCGTGGACGAGGTGGAGCGCGCCGCCTCGTTCTGACGCCGGGACGGCAGGACGACGGAGCGACGGAACGGCCGATGGGCCGGTGCCTGCGGTGGACCCCACCGCGTGCACCGGCCCATCGGCCGTTCCGTCGTCCCGTCCGCGGGGCGCTACTCGCCCTGGCCCGCGTAGAAGTCGGCGCCGAGCTGGTGGAACATCCCCGCCACGTCGAGCTGGTCCCAGTGCTCGGCCAGCAGGCCGTCCTCGACGCGCCAGATGTCGATCGTCTGGAAGGTGAGGGTGCGGCCGGTGGCCGGTATGCCGAAGAAGACGCCCTGGTGGGTGCCGGAGTACTCGAAGCGGCCGACGATCCGGTCGCCGTCCACGATCAGGTCGTGCACGACGATCTTGACGTCCGGGAAGGCGTCGAAGATCTGCTGGAAGAAGGCCGTGTTGGCCTCGATGCCGTCCGCGACGATCGGGTTGTGGTCGATGTGTCCGGGAGCGGTGTGCTCGGCCATCGTGCTCACGTCGTGACTGTTGATCATGTCCACGAAGCGCTGGATGAGTTCGCGGTGGTTGTCAGACATATCGGGTGCCTCTCTGGGCTCTCGCGTCGGTGGGCGGTGGACCGAGGATCCTCAACCCCGGTCGAGCCCTTCTGGAGGACGCCTGGCCCGCGAGCGGTCACTTCCGCCAGAAGAGGTGGTGCGTCACCCCGCTCGGGCTGGGGACCACGTCCAGGTGGAACCGGTCGAGCAGCTCGTCGGGGGACTCCCAGAGACGGACTCCGGAGCCGAGCTCCAGTGGCGAGACCACCACGTGCAGGGTGTCGACGAGGTCGGCGTCGAGGAACTGCCGGATGGTGGTGGCCCCGCCGCCGAGCCGGACGTCCTTGCCCTGCGCCGCCTCCTTCGCCTGCCGCAGGACCGTGGCGGGGTCGCCGGCGACGAAGTGGAAGGTGGTGTCGGACAGCGTGATCGAAGGACGCTCGTGGTGGGTGAGGACGAACACCGGGGTGCGGAACGGGGGCTTCTCGCCCCACCAGCCCTGCCACGTGTGGTCGAGCCAGGGCCCGCGCTGGGGACCGAACTTGTTGCGTCCCATGATCTCGGCGCCGATGTTGCGGTCGTAGTCCCGCGTGAAGTAGTCGTCGAGGCCCCGGCTGCCTCCGGGATCGGTGCGCATGGGCCAGCTCGCCGTGGCGCCGGCCCACGCGAACAGCCTCCCGGGATCGACGTGCCCGAACGGCCTCTCCAGGGTCTGGTCCTCGCCGGCACCGATCCCGTCGCTCGAGACGTTGAAGTTCTGGACCCTCAGCAGCTGAGCCACGTGTTCCTCCTGTGTTGGCGACGACCTTACTGAGAGGGACCTTCCCGACCGGGGAAACTCATCGCTGCTTCCGGGTGACGTCTGCCCGGCCGGTCCCCGACCCCGGCTCAAGCGCCCGCTCCTAGCCTTCGGTGCCATGAAAGCTCTCGTGCTCTCCGGCGGGGCCGGAACCCGCCTGCGCCCCCTCACCCACACATCAGCCAAGCAGCTCGTTCCCGTGGCCAACAAGCCGGTGCTCTTCTACGGCCTGGAGGCGATAGCCGACGCCGGCATCACCGAGGTCGGGATCGTCGTCGGGGACACCGCCGAGGAGATCAGGGAAGCCGTCGGCGACGGCTCGAAGTTCGGGCTCCGCGTCACCTACATCCCGCAGTCCGCGCCGCTGGGCCTGGCCCATGCCGTGGTGATCGCCCGCGAGTTCCTCGCCGACGACGACTTCGTCATGTACCTCGGGGACAACTTCATCGTCGGCGGCATCCGCGGCCTGGTCGAGGCCTTCCAGGCGGAGCGGCCGGCCGCGCAGATCCTGCTCACCGAGGTCTCGGACCCGAGGGCCTTCGGGGTGGCCGAGCTGGGCCCCGACGGCCGGGTGGTGGGCCTGGAGGAGAAGCCGGAGTTCCCCAAGAGCAACCTCGCCCTCGTCGGGGTCTACCTGTTCACCGCCGCCGTGCACCGGGCCGTGCGCGCCATCGAGCCGTCCTGGCGCGGCGAGCTGGAGATCACCCACGCGCTGCAGTGGCTGATCGACGCGCGCGAGGACGTCCGCTCCACGACGATCTCCGGCTACTGGAAGGACACCGGGAACGTCGCCGACATGCTGGAGGTCAACCGCTCCGTCCTCGAACTCGCCGAACCGCACACCCGCGGCTCGGTCGACGAGGACAGCGAGATCATCGGGCGGGTCCAGATCGACGAGGGCGCCACGGTGAGCGGATCGCGCATCGTGGGTCCCGTCGTGATCGGGCAGGGCGCGGTGGTGTCCGGGTCGTACATCGGCCCGTTCACGTCCATCTCGCGGGACTGCCGGATCGTCGACAGCGAGATCGAGTTCTCCATCGTCCTGGACGGGGCCTCGGTGCGCGGCGTCAGCCGGGTGGAGGCCTCGATCATCGGACGCCACGCGGAGGTGACCCCCGCCCCGCCGGTGCCCGCCGCCCACCGGCTCGTCCTCGGAGACCACAGCAAGGTGCAGATATCCTCATGACCACGACACGCATCCTGGTGACCGGCGGAGCCGGGTTCATCGGCTCCCACTACGTCCGTACGCTGCTGGGCCCCCAGGGGCCGGGCGACGTGCAGATCACGGTGCTGGACAAGCTCACCTACGCGGGCAACCCCGCCAACCTCGACCCCGTCCGCGGGCACGCCGGCTTCCGCTTCGTGCAGGGCGACATCTGCGACGCGGAGCTGGTGCGGGAGCTGGTGGCCGGGCACGAGCAGGTCGTGCACTTCGCCGCCGAGTCCCACGTGGACCGCTCCATCCTCGGCGCCGGCGAGTTCATCACCACGAACGTCCTGGGCACCCAGACCCTGCTGGACGCGGCGCTGCGCCGCCCGGGCGGCAGCGCCCGCTTCCTGCACGTCTCCACGGACGAGGTGTACGGGTCGGTGTCCGAGGGGTCCTGGCCGGAGACGGATCCGCTGCGGCCCAACTCCCCGTACGCGGCGTCCAAGGCCTCCTCCGACCTCGTCGCCCTGTCCTACCACCGCACGCACGGCCTGGACGTGCGGGTCACGCGCTGCTCGAACAACTACGGGCACCACCACTTCCCCGAGAAGGTCATCCCGCTGTTCGCCACCCGGCTCCTCGACGGGCTGCGCGTCCCGCTGTACGGGGACGGGCAGAACGTCCGGGACTGGCTGCACATCGACGACCACGTCCAGGGCCTGGAGCTGGTGCGCACCGGAGGCCGGCCCGGCGAGGTGTACAACATCGGCGGCGGTACGGAACTGAGCAACAAGGAACTGACCACGCTGCTCCTGGACCTGGCCGGTGCGGGCTGGGACAGCGTCGAGCACGTGGCCGACCGGCTGGGGCACGATCTGCGCTACTCGGTGGACTGCTCCAAGATCTCGGCGGAGCTGGGCTACCGGCCGCGCAAGGACTTCGCCGAGGGGCTCGCGGAGACCTTCGCCTGGTACCGGGACAACCGCTCCTGGTGGGAGCCCCTCCAGCAGCGGGCCGCCCTGGCCTGAGCGGGCCGGCAGGAGGGCCGGCGGGCACACGAAGACGCGGCGGGCAGGTACGGCGCCCGCCGCGTTCTCGTGCGCCCGGATCAGCGGGCGGGGCGGTTCGCGTAGGAGTCCCCGTAGGAGGCGACGGCCTCCTGGTACGTCGGGAGCAGCCCGAGGGCGGCGGCCTGCGAGAGGCTCGGCGCGGCGGCGTCCTTCGCGGACCTGATGTACGGCTCCGAGCCGTTCCACGGTATGCCGATCTCCGGGTCGAGCGCCTGGATGTCCACCATGGTGCCGGGCACGTACTCCTCGGAGCAGAGGTAGTTCATGCAGGTGTCCTCGGTCAGGGCGAGGAAGGCGTGGCCGAGGCCGTCCGCGAGGTAGACGCCGATGCCCGAGTCGGCTTCCTGGAGGGTGGTGTCGAACATGCCGAAGGTGGGCGAGCCGACCCTCAGGTCCACGACCACGTCGAGGGCGGCGCCCCGGACGCAGGTCACGAGCTTGGCCTGGCCGGGCGGCAGCGTCGTGCCGTGGATGCCGCGGAGCGTATGGCGCCGCGAGACCGAGAAGTTGACCTGCCGCACGGTGAACGGCTGGCCGGTCAGCTCGGTCAGTTCGCCGATGCGCCAGGCCTCGAAGAACCTGCCGCGGTTGTCCGACAGCGGCGACGGCGTGATCCGGAAGGCGTCCTGGATCTTCATCTCCTCAATGGGCATGATTCCTCGGTTCGTTGTCGTAAGGGGTGGACTGCGGGCCGGTCAGAGTCTGTGGCGGCCGGCTCCGGCAGCGCTCGGAGCGGGCTGGAGCGGACATGGCGACGGCCTCCGCGCGGGCGCGGAGGCCGTCGACAGGCGTACGGGGCTGCGGCCTCAGCGCACCGCGGCCGGAGTGGACTCCTCGGCGGCCGGAGCGGCCGCGGCGCGGGCCGGGGCGGACTGGGACGCGGCCGGAGGTCCGGACTGCGCCACGGGCGGGGTCGCCGCCCGGCGGCCCGGGGCGAGCAGCATGGACAGGGTCGCGGCGGCCACCGCGGCGGCGCCGACCCACATGGCGGGGACGAGGCCGTCGACGAAGTTCTCCGCCGAGGCGTAACCGCCGTTGGCGCTGAAGATCGAGGCCAGCAGGGCCACGCCGAGCGCGGCGCCCACCTCGCGGGTGGCGGCGGTGACGCCCGAGGCGATGCCCTGCTCCTGCTCCTTGACGGAAGCCATGGTCAGGTTCATCAGCGGTGCGTAGAACAGCGCCATGCCCGCGCCGCAGATCATGAGGGAGGGCAGCTGGGCGACGTAGGAGGTGCCCGGTTCGAGGACGAACGCCCACCAGACCATGCCGGCCGTCATCATCGCGAGGCCGACGGTGACCACGGGCTTGCCGCCGACGCGGTCGGAGATCATGCCGCCGAGCGGGGCCACGACCATCGGCATGGCGGTCCAGGCGAGCAGCCGGACGCCGGTCTCCATGGCGCTGTAGCCCTGGATGCTCTGGAAGAACTGGGTCATCAGGAAGATCGCGCCGAACATGCCGACCGACATCAGGGTGCCGGCCAGGTTGATCGCGGTGAACGCCTTGATCCGGAACAGCCGCATCGGCACCATCGGGTGCTCGGTGTGGTTCTCCCAGAGGACGAAGAGGACCATGACGAGGGCTCCGCCGATCAGGGAGCCGAGCACCAGCGGCGAGGTCCAGCCGTCGATGTTGCCCTTGACGATGCCGAGGACGATGCCGAACAGGCCGATGCCGCCCAGGATGGTGCCGACGACGTCGAGACGGGATCCGGAGATCTTGCTCTCCGCCAGCATGCGCAGCGAGACCGGCGCGAGGACCAGGCCGATCGGCACGTTGAGCCAGAAGATCCACTGCCAGGAGAGGTGCTCGACGATGGCACCGCCGACGAGCGGACCGGCGGCGACCGAGAGGCCGTTGACGGCGCCCCAGATGCCGAGGGCCGTACCGCGCTTCTCCGCGGGTACCGCGGCGGTCAGCAGGGTCACCGAGAGCGGCATGATCATCGCCGCGCCGGCGCCCTGGACGGCGCGCGCCGCGATCAGTTCCGCGATGCCCGGGGCGAGCGCCCCGGCGGCCGAGGCGGCCGTGAACAGCAGCAGGCCGAGGACGAAGACCTTGCGCCGGCCGAAGCGGTCACCCAGTGCGGCGCCGAACATCATCAGCACCGCGAAGGACAGCGTGTAGGCGTTGACCGTCCATTCCAGATCCGAGAGGCTGCCGCCCAGTTTGTCCTTGATGGTGGGCAGCGCAGTGATGATCACCAGCTGATCGAGCCCCGCCATGAAGGAGGCGACGCTGGTGGTGAGGATGGCCCATAAGACCACCTTCTTGTTCCCACCGCCCGAGGCTGGGGGGTTGACGGCGCTCATTCAGAGCTTCCTTTCTGGAGGGTGACACATGCCGAGCCGGCGCTCCTGACGCTACGGACGGAACCTCAAGTTCAACTTGAGTTCCGGTCGGGGCGCCGCAACGCTGCGGGGCCCCGCACCGGCATCGGTACGGGGCCCCGCATCAGCGCGAAGGGCGTACCGGGTCAGCCGAGCTGACGCTGGAACGTGGCGATGTCGAAGTAGAGGGTCTCGTCGACCAGCACGTCGCCGTCGAAGTGGAAGAAGACGGCGACGGGGGCGTCGATGGACTTGCCGAGGTTGGGTATCCCCCGCCAGTCCGCCTCCTGCTTGCCGCGCGCCTGCGCCTCGAGGATGACCGCGGTGGGGGTGTGGTGCACGTGGTGCAGCTCGTGCTCCAGGTTGGGGAAAGCGGCCTGGAGCTCGGCGAAGTAGCCCTTCTTGATGGCTTCGGCACCGATCAGCGGGCCCTCCTCGAAGGCCTGGATGCGGTAGATGCCACCGCGCGGGAAGGTGGCGAGCACACCATCGATGTCCCAGGCGATCTCGGCGACCGTGTGCTCCAGGATGACCGCTTCGCGCTTCTTGCGCAGGTCGGCATCGGGCTGGGGCAGGTCCGCACCGGGCAGGATGAACTCGTGCTCCATGGCCATGACATTTCCTCCACGCATCGACCGTCTTCTGATGCGGCTGACGCTAGGAGGCACGCCTCGGCGCACCCTCGATTCCGGCTCGAATGCCGGTTCGTACGGGTGGACGTACGGGCGACCGTACGGGTCGGTCAGGCGGCGGCCCCGCTCCGGTCTGCGGTCTGGGGCGGACGGTAGGTGGGCCGGTAGCCGCAGGCCAGGCCGACCGGAGCGAGCAGGGTGGACAGGGCCATGTCGACGGCGTGCGGGCGGCCGGTGACGGCCCGGTACTCGTCGCGGAACCCCAGGGCGAGCAGCGGCATCTGCAGGAAGGGGGTGCCGTCGGGGCGCAGCCTGCCCTCGCCGGCCAGCCCCCACAGGGTTTCGAAGAGCTGCTCGGTCCGGTAGGCGGGGGTGACGCGCCAGGTCATCCGGGTCCGCTCCGGGCCGTCGTTCCACATCGAGTGGGCCACGCCCGGCGGGATGTGGAACTCGGCTCCGGCTCCGTAGGTGTGCAGGGTGCCGTCGAGCCGGACGTTGATCTGCCCGCTCTGGACGCGGAAGAGCTCGGTCTGCTTGGGGTGGTAGTGCGCGGGCGGCATGTGGGCGGCGCTCGCGTAGTCGACCTCCACTTCCAGGTAGGCCCCGTCCGTGTCGGCCGCCGTGGCCAGGAAGGTGAGCCGGTCGGCCCCCATGTGCAGGGTGTCTCCGGAGCGTGCCATCGGATGTTCTCCCATTCATCGGTCCGGGCGGTCCGGACGGTCGGGGCGGTCAGGCGGCGGGGGCCTCGATGTAGCTAAGGGCGTTGAAGATCGTGCGGTTCGGGTCGGTGATGGCCCGGCGTCCGTGCATGACGCGGGTGTTGTCGATGAGGGCGGCGTCGCCGTCCTGCCAGTCGAGGTTCTCCGTGAGGCGGGCCGTCACCGACTCGACCTCGGCGAGCAGTTCCGCGGACAGCTCGGTGCCGTCGGCGAAGG
This sequence comes from Streptomyces sp. NPDC104226, assembly GCF_055584085.1. NCBI lineage: Bacteria > Bacillati > Actinomycetota > Actinomycetes > Kitasatosporales > Streptomycetaceae > Streptomyces > Streptomyces sp. NPDC104226. The sequence goes on along the minus strand of NZ_JBVJMS010000013.1, from coordinate 155,766 downwards.
TGATCTTCGGCTTCTCGTAGTTGAAGGAGGGCCCGAGGATGCTGTTGGCGAAGGAGGGCCGCTCGGCGAAGACGGTGCGGTCGGCGGCGGGGGTGCGGAAGGAGTAGCGGACTCCGCCGTCCTCCTGGGCCACGATCCTGGTGCCGGGGGTCCGGTCGCCGAGCGCGACGAGCTCGGCGACGTCGATCTCCTCGGCCGGCGTGGTCCCGCCGAGCAGGTGGTGGGCCATGGCCCGCCACTGCGCCTCGCCGACGTAGCGGCTGTAGACGATGTCCTGCGCGGCGAAGGCCTCGCGCGCGGCGGGGCTGAAGGCGTCCCAGACGCGGTAGCCGTCGCAGACGGTGGTCTGGGAACCGGAGGACGCGGCCTTCTGGCAGAAGAACCAGGCGAGGTGGGAGCGGAAGGGGCTGTTGCCGTTCTCGGTGTGCAGGCCGACCTCGTCGAAGCCGGCGTCGACCTTCTGCGCGACCTCGGAGTAGAAGTCGCGGGCGGGGTCGAGGGTGGTCGAGGTGGACGTGGCCTGCACCAGCCCGGTGAAGCCGGCCATGTCGGAGCCGCCGAAGCCCCGGAGCAGGAGGAAGCCCGCCTGCGCCAGCAGGTCGCGCAGGACCTTCGGGTCGATGTCCGCGAGGTTTCCGCCCTCTACGGGCTCCACGAGCAGTCCGGTGCCGGTGCCGTAGGGGGTGGTTCTGACGGCGGTCGTCGTGACGGCGGCCGTGGTGACTGCGGAGGTCATGCGTGCTCCAGGTTCTTCTCGGTGTGGTCCGGCGCGGTGTGGTCCGGCGCGGTGTGGTCCGGCGCGGTGGCGTCAGGTGCGGTGTGGTCCGGCGCGGTGTGCTGGTGCAGTACGCGGGCCCGTACGACGTCGCGCCGCGGGCGGCCGGTGACGGTGAAGCAGGTGGCGTACCCGGGGTCGTCCTCGGGCATCAGGTGGATGACGGCGGCGCGTTCGATGCCGGAGAGCCGTTCGCGGCCGAACTCCTCGATCCGGCGCCGTGCGGCGTCCGGGTCCAGGCCGGCGTCGACGACGAAGAGGCCGTGGACCTGTTCGAGCCCGTCGGCGACGATCGCGGCCTCGCGGATGAATCCGAGTTCCCTGTAGCGGGCCTCGACCCACTCCGGAGAGACGTTGCGTCCGCTCGCGGTGATCACCATGCTCTTCTTGCGGCCGGTGATCCGCAGGTAGCCGTCCTCGTCGATCTCGGCGAGGTCGCCGGTGTGCAGCCGCCCCTGTTCGTCCACGACGACGCTGGAGGGGTCCTCCCGGGTGTATCCGGCGAACAGGGAGCTGCTGTGGATCAGCAGTTCGCCGTCCTCGGCCAGCTCGGCCCGCACGTGGTCCAGCGGGCGTCCGACGGTGCCGAAGCGGACCTCGCCGGGAACGTTCCAGGAGACCACCGAGGAGTTCTCGCTGAGCCCGTAGCCCTCGTGGACGGTGAGTCCGTACGCGTCCAGGCGCTGCAGGACCTCCGCGGGCACGGGGGCTCCGCCGCAGGCGACGAAGACCGGGCCGTCGTGGCCGAAGATCCGCTGGTGGCGTTCGCGCACGCCCTCCAGGGGCTGCTCGTCGCACAGCGCGAGGAACAGGGCGGCGACCGTGGGCGGTACGACCAGGGCGGTGGGGCGGGCCTGGCGCAGCAGGGTGAGCATCCGGGGGCCGGCGTCGGCGGCGGTGCCGACCAGCGCGGTGCCGGGCGGCAGGAAGGACACCGAACCGCCCGTGAGGAAGGGCATGTAGAGCCCGGCGACCTGTTCGATGAGCAGGCTCAGGGGCACGACCGAGAGGTAGCGCTCGAAGTCGGCGGGGCGGATCCGTGCCCGCAGCGAGGTCAGCAGTTCGTCGAGGCCGTGCCGGCGGATCCGTACGCCCTTGGGGGCCGAGGTGGTGCCGGAGGTGTGGATGACCTTGACGACCGCGTCCTGCGCGGGGACTTCGGGGAGGGGCCCCGCGGCGGGCGCCCCGGCCAGGAGTTCCCGCAGGCCGACGGGGGTCACGGAGCAGCCGGCCGGCAGGACGGCGGTCTCGGTGCTCTGCGTCCAGCGCTCCAGGGCGCGGGCGCCGCTGTCGTCGACGAGGCAGATGTCGGCGGTCTCCAGGAGGGAGGCCGCCTGTTCGGCGGTGAAGGCGGTGGGGACCGGGATCTCCACGGCTCCGCCGAAGAGGAGGGCGAGGTCGGCGACGACCCACTCGGGGGAGTTCTCGGCGAGCAGTCCCACCCGGGCGGGGCGGCCGTGCTCCGCGGCCCAGCGTTCCAGGCGTCCGGCCCAGACGCGGGCGGCGCCGATGATCTCGCGGTAGCTCCAGGAGGCCGCGGTGCCGGCGGGGGCGCCGTCCGGGCCGACGGCGGCGAGGACGCGCACCATCACGGCGTCGCTGTCGGCCTGTTCGAGCAGCCGCCCGGCGAGGGACACCCGGGGTGTGTCATGCGGCACGGGTCAGCACCTTCGCCTTCGGGCGGTTGCTGACCAGCCGCATGTCGATCTTCTCGAAGCAGTAGCGGCCGATCGCGGCGAGCAGCAGGGTGCTCTGTTCGGCCGCGATGGCGTACCCGACCATCGGCTGGGTCTCGTAGTACGAGCCCCAGGAGGCCGCTTCTTCGGAGGTGAGGCGGTCCGACGTGGCGTCCGCGAGGGGGTGGAAGACCACGCCGAGCCGCTCCATCAGTGCGGCGAGCCGCTCGGTCATGGTCATCACCGCGTAGGGCCGGCCGAGGCACGCCATGACCAGGGGGATCGCTTTGATGATCTCGGCGCCGGCGGTCACCCTGGCCGAGGCGATGTTGCCGACCTGCATGACCTGGGTGCGTTGGACGAAGCCGTCGACGGCGGCGCCGATGATGTCCTCGACGGGTGCGTCGAGGTAGCGCTCCAGCAGGATCTCGGAGCTCTCGGCGTAGGTGATGCCCGCGCAGGCGAGTGCTTCCTCGGTGCCGTCCTCGGCGTCCTCGAAGAACGCGAGGAAGGTGTCCGGGTCGGGGAAGATGTTGGCCTGGTACTGCTTGGCGAACACCGTCCGGGCCAGGTCTGCCGCGACCTGCCAGTCAGGAGTGCCGCGCTCCGAAAGCGTGATTCTCATGTGCCGCCCCCTTGGAGGGTGGAGTGGGAGGGGTGGTGCGGGAGCTCAGCGCAGGCCGCCGAGTACGGCGGTGCGCCGGGTCACCGGCTTGGCGGCGACGGCGAGTCGGGCGGCGTGTACGGCGCTGTTGATCGAGGTCTCGGCGAGGATGCCGGGGGCGGCGACGGCGTCGCCGATCAGGTAGACGCCGTCCCCTCGGTCGACGGCGGGGCGGTCGCGCCAGCTCAGGCCCGGCAGGTCGAGGGCTCCGGTGCGGCCGCGGGAGACTCCGTCGCGGCGCCACAGGATGCGGTCCTGCCAGCCGGGGGTGGTGAGGTCGAAGAGCTTTTCCAGCCGGGCCAGCGCCTCGTTCTTCGACTCGCCGGGTCGCAGCGGCATGGCTCCCTGGAAGAGGGCCTCGCCCTTCGGGGCGAGCGAGGGGTCGTGGTCGGAGTACTGGGAGGTGAAGCCGCCCTCGTCCATGTCGAAGGAGACGTTCCCGTCCTTCTTCGACCGGGTGACGGCCATGTCGAGCAGGGCGGAGGTGCCGCTGGGCCAGTCCAGCGAGCTGTCGCCGAGCAGGCTGCGGGCGGAGGCCAGCGAGGTGGCGACGATCACCGGTCCGTCGGTGGGCAGTTCGGTGAGCCGCGACCCGGTCTCGATGACGACGCCGTGCCGTTTGGCCACGCGCTCCATGCGTTCGACGACGGTGCCCCAGCCGCCGATGAAGTAGCGGCTGGGCAGCGGGAACCGGGGGGTGCCCACGCGCAGCAGCCGCTCCCAGACGAAGGCGGCGGAGAGCCGGCCCGGGTCGCCGTCGAAGAGGATGGGGCCGAGGAAGCCGAGGGCCTCGTTGACGGTCTGCTGCTCGAAGCGCTCACTGGCCCAGTCCTGGAAGGAGCGGTCGATGGGGACCTCGATGTCCCGGTGGAGCCAGCACATCTTCATGTAGCCGCTCGGCAGGGTCATCCGCAGTTTCCCCTGGTGGCGGAAGCGCATCCGGGTCCACTCGTGGAACGACAGCCGTACGTAGCGGCCGGCCAGGCCGCGCTGGAGCAGCCAGTGCCAGACAGGCCCGTTGTCCATGATGGTGTGGGGGCCGTCGTTGGTGACGTAGGGCGCCGAGGCCGACCGGGCGCGCCCGCCCAGGTGCGAGTGGGCCTCGTGGACGGTGACGCGGGCTCCCTGCTCCGCGGCCGAGATCGCCGCGGCCAGACCGGCCAGGCCTCCGCCGATGATCGTGATGTTCGCCATGGTCATTCACTCACTCACGTTGGGATGGACGGGTCCTGGCTCAGCCGTCGAGGGTGGCCATGGCGCCGGCGGGGTAGCGGTCGCCCACCGTGCTGCCGTGGGGGGCGATCCGGTCGAGGGCCGCGAGGTCGTCGGCGCTCAGGGCGACGGCGCTCGCGGCGATGTTCTCCTCCAGGTACTTCACCCGCTTGGTGCCGGGGATGGCGACGACGTCGTCGCCCTGGGCCAGTACCCAGGCCAGCGCGAGCTGGCCGGTGGTGATCCCCTTGGCCTCGGCGAGGGCCGTCAGCTGCTCGACGACGTGCAGGTTGGCGTCGAGGTTGTCGCCCTGGAAGCGGGGGGCCACCCGGCGGAAGTCGTGTGCGGCGAGGTGGTCGAGGGTGCGGATGGCGCCGGTCAGCAGGCCCCGGCCGAGCGGGCTGTAGCCGACGAAGCCGATGCCGAGCTCGCGGACCGTCGCGAGGACGTCGTTGACCTCGACGTCGCGGGTGGACAGGGAGTACTCGGTCTGCACCGCGGTGAGCGGATGGACGGCGTGGGCGCGGCGGATGGTCGGGGCGGCCGCCTCGGAGATGCCGAGGTGGCGCACCTTGCCGGCGGCGACCAGTTCGGACAGGGCGCCGAAGGTCTCCTCGACCGGTACGGCGGGGTCGACCCGGTGGAGGTAGTAGAGGTCGATCCGGTCGGTGCCGAGGCGGCGCAGGCTGCCCTCGACGGAGGCGCGGATGTACTCCGGGCGGCCGTTCTGCTTGCCGGTGATCGTCCCGTCGGGGGTGACCTCGTTGCCGACCTTGGAGGCGACGACGACCTCGTCGCGCCGCCCCGCGATGACCTTGGCGACGAACTCCTCGTTGGTGTGCGGACCGTAGAAGTCCGAGGTGTCGAGGAGGTTCACGCCGAGTTCGAAGGCCCGGTGGGCCGTACGCAGGGCCTCCTGGTCGTCGGCCGGGCCGTAGGCGAAGGTCATGCCCATGCATCCGAGACCCTGCTCGGAGACCGCCAGCCCCTGGCTGCCGAGCTTTCGTTGCCGCATCATCATGCGCCTTCCGCGGTAGTTATCGTCGCTAGGAATTCTAGCGTAGCTAGACTAGAGAACTGCCGGAGCCGCCCTCGAGGCCGGGCCGGGAGGGCGGCACACCAGTCGTGCTGCCGTGCTGCCGTGGTCAGGCCGCGGAGCTCAGCTCGGTCGTGACGGAGGACCAGGTGTGCTCCCGCTCCGCCGTCTTCCCGGCGCGCTCGGCGTGCTCCGCGGCGAACGACTCCCACGGGTCGGCGCCGAGCGCCTCGGCCGCGGCCGCGCGCAGCCACACGTCGAAGGCCTCGCGGGACTGCCCCAGCCGCTTCGCGGCCCCCGCCGGGTCGCGCGCCTCCAGCCGGAGCACCAGTACGTCCTGGTCGCCGAGCCGCTGGAGGGCGAAGGACTCCTGGAGGATGCCGGCCCTGCGCCGGGAGGCCTCGTACTCCCTCAGGCGCGGCCCGGAGAACTCCGCCTGTACGTCCTTCCAGCGGGCGGCGCCGCCCTCGGGGAGGGGCAGGAGCACGGTGGCGGGCTCGACGCTCCGGCGCGCGGCCGCGCGGGCGGCGCCGCGCGAGGAGGGCGCGAGGCGGCGCATGCCGAGCACGGAGAGCATGTTGGACTCGACGCCGATGCCCCAGCGTTCGGCGATCAGGCCGTCGTCCAGCAGCCGCCAGACCACCACGCCCTGGAACTCGATGTACCGCCCGGTGGGCGGCATGCCGAGGAACTCGCCCCGGTGCGTGCCGCGCCAGGTGTTGTGGATGACGACGTGATCGCCGTGGGCGCTCATGTCCTCGATGGTCACGTGCAGGTCGGGGAAGCCCTCGCGCAGTCCCGCGATGGTGTACTTGACGCCCTCCAGCCCCTCGGGCGCACCCGGCAGCGGCTGGTGGTCGATCATGTCGGGGCTGTAGATCTCCTCCACGATGGAGAAGTCGCCCCGGTTCACGAAGGTGTCGAAGACCGCACGGATGGTCTTCTTGTTGCGCTCCTCCACGCTCACCGCGGCGCGCTCCGTCTCTTGTATCGACACTTTTCTTCCTTAGCTGGTGGGGAAGGGCGCTTCCCAGGTGAGGGTGAGTCCCGCGTACAGGTAGCGGCTGGCCTCGATCGCGAGCAGCAGCACGGTGTCCCCGGGCCGGATGCGGCCCTCGGTCCAGCCGGCGTCCAGCGCGAGGGGGACCGCGGCGGAGCCGGTGGCTCCCACGTCGGTGAGGTTCTCCACGATGATCTTGCTCAGGGTGGCCTGGTCGTCCTCGGACAGCCCGGCCGTGCCGTACTCGCTCGCGAAGTACTCGGCGTTGCCCTCCGGGAGCACGCACGCGTCGATGTCCGAGAGGGCGAGCCCCGAGCGGCGCAGCATGTCGTGGATGCCCTCCACGAAGACCTTGGGGCCGAACTGGGCGGTGCCGGGGATGTCGAGCTTGATGTCCATCAGACGCGTGCGCTGCTGCTGTTCGTGCAGCGGGGCGTCGGTGCCGCCGCCGACGATCAGCATGCCGGGCTTGCGGGCGCCGCCCATGGACTGCGTGGCGAACACCTGGCGGCTGCCCTCGTGGGCCGAGCCCTCCTCGCCCCCGCGCAGCACCACGGCCCCGGCGCCGTCGCCGAAGGTGTAGACGGTGAGCCGGTCGCGCATCCGCACCTTGTGCGGGTCGCGGCCGAGGAAGACCGGTGCGAGCAGCGGTGAGACCGACTCCGCGCCGATGACGAGCGCGGTGCGGTAGGTGCCGTCGGCCAGCAGCCGCCGGGCGATGTCGAAGGCCTGGACGGCGCCCACGCAGCCCGCCCTGACCTCGATGACCGCGCAGTTCTCCAGGCCGAGCTGCTCCTGGACGTAGGTGGCCGCGACCGGCAGGAGGTAGTCCGGGCTGGCGGTGGAGAGCACGATCAGGTCGACCTCGGCCGCCTCCACGCCGGCCCGCTCCAGGGCCTGGCGGGCGGCGGCGGTGGCCATGGCGGAGGTGCTCGTACGGTGTTCGCCGGTGACCGGGTCCACCATCCAGTGGCGGCGCTTGACCTGGATGCCCTCCAGTACGTCGTCGGGCAGCGGCCCGCAGACCCGGGCGAGGGCGTCGTTGTCGAGGGGGTCGCCGGGCAGGTGGGCGCCGGTGGCGAGGATCGATACGTGGCGGTCGGTGCTGGGTGACATGGTCAGTTCTCCGTAGCGGGACGGGCCGGACGCAGGACGAGGCTGATGTGGGTCCCCCCGAGCGAGGAGCTGTTGATGAGGACCGGCCCGCTGTCCAGGCCGTTGTCCCAGCCGGTGAGGGCGAGTACGGCGGCCAGCTGTGCGCCCGCGCCCGCCGGTTCGCCGAGCGTCCGCTTGGGGGTGTGGACGGGGACGGAGCCCGCCCCTTCGAGCCGGCCGGCGGCCAGCTGCTCGGGGCCGTCGGCGCGTTCCAGGCCGGCCGCGTTGGCCCAGATCCCGGTCAGCTCGTCGGGCCGGACGCCCGCGTGGGCCAGGGCCCCGCGCATGGCCCGCTCCACGCCTTCGCCCTCCGCGTCCCAACGGCCGATGCCCTGGGCGTCGCAGGTGGTGGTGTGCCCGGCGAACTCGGCCAGCACCCGGGCCCCGCGGGCCAGGGCGCTCGACTCGCGCTCCAGGACCAGGGCGATGCCCCCTTCGGACAGGGTGTAGCCCTCGTCCCCGAACAGGGGCAGCCCGCGGTAGGCCTCCAGGACGCCCGGGGAGAGGTCCTCCACCGCCGGGCACAGCACCGCGTCCGCGCGGCCCTGGAGCAGCAGGTCGTAGGCGACGGTCAGGGCCGAGGCCCCGGCCGCGTGACCGGTCGTCACCGTCGAGGTGGGGCCCTTGGCGCCGACGTTCATGGCGACCTGGCCGGCGGCGGCGTTGAAGACGGTGTTGGGGAAGACGGCCGGGCTGCCGTAGGAGGGGCAGATGTCGAGGACGGGCTGCAGGAAGTCCTCGATGCTGCGCATCGGGCCCAGCCCGGTGCCCAGGACGACGCCGACCCGCTCGTCGGCGGTGAGTCCGGCGTGCTCCAGGGCCACCCGGCAGGAGGCCACGGCGAGCTGGCCGAGCCGGTCCACGCGGCGCCGCTCGGCGGGTGAGAAGTGCGCCGCCGGGTCGAAGTCCGCGCGCGCGACGCGCAGTCCGTCCTCCGGTGCGCCCAGCGGGCCGCCCTCGCGCCAGGCCCGCCACAGCGCCTCGGCGCCCGTACCGGCCGCGGTGATCGCGGCGAAGCCGGTGACCACCACCTTCTCCCCGGCGGGCGGGACCTCGGCGGTGAACCGCCGGGCGTCCGGACGGCCGAAGGCCACGCACGCGTTGGCCCCGGCGAAGGCGAAGTTGTTCGACAGCGCGGCGTCCATGGCCAGCGGGCGCCCGGCGTCGGGCACGGCGTCCAGGCCGCACTTGGGGTCCACGCCGGTGAAGTTGGCCGTGGGCGGGGCGATCTGCTCGACCAGTGCCTGGACGGTGACGATGGCCTCGACCGCCCCGGCGGCGCCCAGCAGGTGGCCGATCATGGACTTGGAGCTGCTCAGCGGGGTCTGCTCGGCGCTCTCGCCCAGCGCGGCACGGACCGCGTTGCTCTCGGCGGAGTCGTTCTTCGGCGTGCCGGTGCCGTGGCCGTTGATGTAGCCGACGTCCTCGGGGGTGAGCCCGGAGGACCGCAGCGCACCGCGGATCGCGCGGGCCGCGCCCTCGCCCTTGGGGTGCGGGGCGGTGGCGTGGTAGCCGTCCGCGGAGAGCCCGTAGCCCAGGACCTCGGCGAGGACCGTGGCGCCCGCGGCGCGGGCCACGGACTCCTCGGCCAGGACGAGCATGCCCGCGCCCTCGCCCAGCGAGAGGCCGTCGCGGTCCTTGGAGTACGGGGCGGCCGGCTTGCTGGACAGCGACTGGAGGCTGGTGAATCCGGCCCAGGCCGTCTCGGTGAAGGCGTCGCTGCCCCCGACGAGCATGGCGTCGGAGTGTCCCGAGCGGATCGATTCGACGGCGTGGGCGATGGCGTGGGCGCCCGACGCGCACGCCGTGTTCACCGACAGCGACGGCCCCTTGAGCCCGAAGGCGCTGCTGAGCGCCTCGGCGATGGCCTGCGGGGGCACCAGCAGGTAGTGCCGGCCGTCGTCCTCGGGGGCGCCGCCGGCCCGGGCTCTGCGGGCGAGCTTCTCCGCGCTGCGCAGCCCGCCGTTGCAGGAGCCGAAGGAGACGCCCCAGCGGTCGGCGGGCAGGCCTCCGAGGTCCGCCTGGTCCAGCGCCTCCTGCGCCGCCGCCAGCGCGAAGTCGACGGCGGGCTCGCGGTCCCGTCCGCCGAAGGCGGCCAGGTAGTCGTAGGCGGGGGCGAGCTCGCTCTGGACCTCGCCGCCGATGTCGGTGCCGTAGCCCTCCATCGGCATGCCGCGCACCGGTCCGATGGCCGGGTATCCGGCCCGTACGCCCTCCCACAGCGCCGTGGCGGTGGCTCCCTGGGCGGTCACGGCGCCGACGCCGCAGACCACCACGGTCCGGGTCCGGGTCCGGCCCGTGCCGCCCGGTGCGGTGTCGTGCTCGTACGCGTCGTCGGTCATGTCCGCTCTCCGTCCGGGGGTATGCGTATGTCCGTCATGACGTCCGCCCCATGGCGATGGCCACCGCCTGGCCTTCCAGACCGCGGGCGAGGGCCAGTGCGCTGTCGGGCCGCGTTTCGCGCGGGGTGAGCGGTACGTAGTCCAGGTCGCACTCGTCGGCCTGGTGGTGCAGGTTCTGGGTGGCGGGGACGACGCCGGAGTCCAGGGCGAGCGCGGTGACGGCCGCGTTCAGGGCGCCGGCTCCGCCGACCAGGTGGCCGGTCTGCGGTTTGATGCTGCTGATCTGGGCCGCCTTGGCGGAGGTGCCGAGCGCGTCGTGCAGGGCGAGGGTCTCGCTGGCGTCGCCCTGGACGGTGGCGCAGCCGTGTGCGGCGATGTAGCCGCCGTCGTGGAAGACGCCGCCCGCGTCGTCGAGCGCGCGGACGATCGCCCGGGACAGGCCGCGGGCCCTGGCCTGCGGACTGGGCGGGCGTACGCAGTCGTTGCCCGCGCCGTACCCGGTGACCTCGGCGTAGCAGTGGGCGCCGCGCGCCAGGGCGTGTTCGCGTTCCTCCAGGACGAGGAGGGCGGCGCCCTCGCCGAACACGGAGCCGCTGCGGTCCCGGTCGAAGGGCCGGAAGGCCTCCCGGCCGAGGTCGGTGCGGGTGGACAGGACGCCGAGGCCGTCCATCTTGGACATGGCCCACCAGCCGGTGGCGTCGTCGTACCCGCCGGCGAGCACGATGTCGGCCTCGCCGCGGCGTACGGTGCGCATCCCGCGGCCGATCGCCATGGCGCCGGCGTCGGCGGTGCCGGCGAAGTAGGCGTTGGCGCCGCGGATGCCGTACTTCTCGGAGATGTGGAAGCCGGCCGCGGGCTGCAGCCCCTCCACGAAGAACAGCGGGGCGATCACCGAGGAGGCCGTCTGGCCCAGCTTGTACAGGTCGGGGGTGCCGTCCTCGGCGCGGACGGCCTGCAGCTGGGCGATGAGCTCGTCCATGCGGGGCATTTCCTTGTTGCTGCCGAGGAACAGCCCGGCGCGCCCGCCGAGGTCGCCCGCGCCGTCCAGACCGGCGTCGCGCAGCGCCAATGTGGCGCCCGCCAGGGCCAGTTGGTCCCCGCGGCACAGCATGCGCAGGGTGCGCCGGTTGGCCCACTGCGTGGGGTCGAAGTCGGGGATCTCGGCGCCGATGCCGGTGCGCAGCGGCGCGGGGTCGTAGGCGCGCAGCGGGCCGATCCCGCTGCGGCCCTCCAGGAGGTTCTCCCAGGTGGGTGCGGCGCCCTGGCCGATCGCGGTCATCAGACCGATGCCGGTCACCATCACGCGCCGCCTGTCGTCGCTCATGCTGTGCCCTCCCTGGGCTTGTCGGCGCTCACCAGGGTGAGGAGGCGAGCGGCGGCAACCACACGGCCCTCGACCCGGGCGGTGGTCCGTACATCGGTCGTCTGCTGGGTGCGGCCCGTCACCTCGACGGTGATCTCGACCTGGTCGCCGGGGGCCACGAAGTGCTTCCAGCGGACGCCCCGTACGGAGGCGAGCCGCCAGCCGGCCGGGTCGCCGCCCGCGGCGGCCTTCGCGAGGTCGGCCATGCTCTCCAGGAGCAGTACGCCCGGCAGGATGGGGTGCCGGGGGAAGTGGTGGTCGAAGACGGGCAGGGTGGCGGGGATGTTGCGGACGGCGACCGCCCGCTCGCCCGGGACGAGCTCCACGAGCCGGTCGAAGCCGTGGGGGACTTCGGCGGTCGCGGTGGACTCGGCGGCGGCGGTGGCCGGAGCCGTCGCGGTGCTCACGCCTCCTCCTGCGGGGCGGCTATGACGATGCTGGTGTTGCTGCCGCCGAACGCGAAGGCGTTGATGAGGACCGCCGATACCGGCATGGAGCGGGCGGTGTTCGGTACGTAGTCCAGGTCGAGCCCGCGGTCGGGCCGGTCGAGGTTGAGGGTGGGCGGCACCAGGGAGTGCCGCATCGCGCCCACGGCCGCGAGGACGCCGAGTCCGAGGCTGGCCGAGGTCAGGTGTCCGGCCATGGACTTGGGAGCGCTGACCACCAGCCGCTGCGCCTCGGCGCCGAACACCTTCTTGATGGCGGTGGTCTCCGACTGGTCGTTGCCGTGCGTGCTGGTGCCGTGCGCCACCACGTAGTCGATGCCGCCGGTACCGAGGCCGGATTCGGCGATGGCCCCCTCCATGGCCTGGATGGCTCCGGAGCCGTCCGGCGGGGAGTCGGTGATGCGGTAGGCGTTGAGGGTGGAGCTGTAGCCGAGGACCTCGGCGAGGATGGTGGCGCCGCGTTCGCGGGCCGCGTCCATGTCCTCCAGGATGACGGCGACGGCTCCCTCGCCGACCACGAAGCCGCTGCGGTCCGCGTCGAAGGGGCGCGAGGCGTGCTCGGGATCGTCGTTGTACCGGTCCGTCAGTGCCCCGAGCAGGCTGAAGCCGAGCAGGTCGAGCCAGGTCGTCAGCGAGTCGTAGCCGCCGGCGATCATCAGCTTCGCGTCGCCCTCCTGGATGGCGCGGTACGCCTCCCCGATGGCGTGCCCGGATCCGGCGCAGGCCGTACTGATGCCCAGCATCGGGCCGGTGCCGCCGACCATCCGGGCCATGGCGGCCAGCGGGACGTTCTGGTCGTCGGTCAGGGTGAGGGCGGGGGGCTGGCAGATGAAGGCGTCCGCCTGGCCGGTGGTGGCCCGCAGGTGCCCGATGTCGAGCAGGGCCTGGAGCTCGGGGCGCCCGACGCTGGCTCCCATGGCGACGCCGCGCTCGTCGGCGGCGTACACCTCCTCGGAGAGCCCGTCGATCCCGGCGGAGCGCACCGCCTCCCAGGCCGCCGCGACGCCGAACTGGCCGACGCGGGAGAGGTGCTTGCGCCCGACCTTCGCCGGGATGGCGGCCGCCGCGTCGAAGTCCTTGACCTGTGCGGCGATGCGCACCGGGAAGCCGGAGGCGTCGAAGGTGGTCAGCGGACCGACTCCGCTGCGTCCGGTGGCCAGGCCTTCCCAGGTGCTGTCCGCATCGTTCCCGAGAGGGGTGACCGCCCCGACTCCGGTGATGGCTACGCGCTTCATCCGACCGGTCCTCCGCCCTGCAGCTGTCGCGCCATGCGCGCCGTGTTCGCCGGGTCGTCGAGACGCTCGGCGTCGATGAGCGCGCACATGATGCCGCTCGCTTCCAGGACGGTCTCGCCGTCCACCGTGACGGTGCCGTCCAGGATCGCGGCGTCGTCGTTCATCGATTCGATCCTGGCCTCCATGCGGAGCACCTCACCGGGCACCACGGGACGGTGGGCGGTGGCCTCGCCGACGGCGAGCAGCGCCGCGCGCAGCGTGTGGTCGGTGCTGAGCATGATCAGCCAGGTGGCCGACTGGCACAGTGCCTCCAGCGCGAGGCCGAAGGGCAGTGCCGGGCCGTTCGCCGTGGCCTGCCAGTAGTCCTCGTCGACGGTGGTGACCTTGCGGGCGGTGATCCGCTCGCGGGGGGTCCAGGTCTCGATCCGGTCGATCAGATGGAATCGCATCGTCGTCTCTTCTTCTTCCGTTCCCTCCGGTCCGTTACGGGCGGCCGATGCCGAGCTGGGCGGAGAATCCGCCGTCCACGGTGAGCAGTTCGCCGGTGGTGTAGCCGGAGTCCGGGCCGGCGAGGAACACGGCGGCCGCGGCGACCTGCTCGACGGTGGCGAAGCGGCGCAGGGGGATCTGGCGCTTGATGCTCTTGCCCCCGTCGCGCTGGAGCACCTCGCCCACCAGTTCGGTCGGGGTGAAGCCGGCGAGGACCGCGTTGACCCGTACGCCGAACCGCGCGAGCTCGATCGCGGCGGAGCGGGTGAAGGAGTTCAGGGCGCCCTTGGAGGCGGAGTAGTTGGACTGTCCGATCCAGCCGCGCTCGCCCATGGCGGAGGAGATGTTGACGACGGTGGCCTCGCCCTGGGCCATGAAGTGCTCCATGACGGCGTGCGTGCAGTGGTACGCCCCGCCGAAGTTGACCTTCATGACGTTCAGCCAGGCGTCCGGCGCGCCTTGGTAGATCAGGCCGTCGTCGCTGGTGCCCGCGTTGTTGACCAGCACGTTCAGGGAGCCCAGCTGACGGATGGCCTCGGCGACCAGTTCCGCGGCCTGTTCGGGGTCGGAGACGTCGGCTCCGATCGCCACGGCCCGGCCGCCCGCCGCCTCGATCTCCTTGACGACCGCCAGGGCGTCTTCCCGGCGTGAGCGGTAGTTGACTGCGACGGCCGCCCCCTGTTCGGCCAGGGCCAGGGCGATGGCCCGGCCGATGCCCCGCGAGGCACCGGTGACCAGGGCGGTGCGGTCCTTCAGCTTCATCTGTCTCTTCCCGTTTCTGCTACGAGGTGGGCGTCCTGGCTGCTGCGGCCGACGGGCGCCATACGGGCCCCGGCGCCACCCCGCACCCGCCCGGCCCGTCGGTGGGGGCCGGGCGGACGCGGGACGGCATGTCAGGCTGCGGCGGCCGCGTGGGCGCGCTCGGTCAGCAGATCGGTGAGGTTCTGGACGGTGAACAGGCCGAGGACGCCTTCGGCGGTCAGCGGCTCGGCGAGCTGCGTGCGGTCGAACTGCGGCAGGACCTTCTCCAGGTGGGTCAGGCCGGTGTCGTTGACGACCTCGTTCTCGTCGCCGAACTCCTCGTCCGGGATGCCGCCCTGGAGCAGGTTGGCGATGTCGGCCACGGTGATCTTCACCTTGGTGGCGCGCTCCAGCCGGAAGAGGATGTCGAGCAGGTCGATGGACTCGGCACCCAGCGCCCCGAGGAGGGTCGCGTCGGGAACGGCCTCGGCCTCGTCGATGCCGAGGGCGTCGGCTATGGCGGCCTGGACCGCGGGGAGGTAGTCGGTCGACAGGGTGGTCAGGGTTTCGGGCACCGTGTGCTGCCTTTCGAATGGGTTCCCCCGGAGGGGACGGAGGGTGAGGGAGAGGGCGCAGGGGCCCGGAGGCGCGGGAGCGCGGGATCGGTCGGGCGTACGGGAACGGTCGGGCGTACGGGTTCAGGCGGCGGCCGCGCCGGCGAGCGGTTCGGGGCTCAGGTCGCGCAGCAGGGTGCTGATGCGGCGCTCGTCGTTGGTGCTGCGCACCAGGGCGCCGGGCACGCAGCGGCCCGCGAAGCCGCTGAGGACGCGGCCGGGGCCGGCCTCCAGGTAGCCGCCCACTCCGTGCAGCGAGGCGGCCGCCAGCACGTCGACCCAGCGCACGGGGCCGGCGAGCTGGCGCCGGAGCAGGTCGCGGGCGTGCGCCCCGTCCCGTACCGCGGCGCCGGTCACCGAGCTGATGACGAGCAGCCGGGGCGCGGAGAACGTGGTGCGCTCCAGTTCGGCGGTGAACTCGTCCTCGACCGCGCTCATCAGCGAACAGTGGAAGGGTGCGGAGACCTTGAGCGGCACGGCCCGCTCGGCGCCCGCCTCCAGGGCGAGCCGGCCCACCTCGGCGACCGCCTCGCTCTGGCCGGAGACGACCGTCTGGCCCGCCTCGTTGTAGTTGGCCACCTCCACGACGCCGAACGGTGCGGCCTCCGCGCAGAGTTGCTCGATCCGTTCCGGAGCCAGCCCCATGAGCGCGGTCATGGCCCCGGAGACCCGGCGCGAGACACCGGCCATGAGCTCGCCGCGGCGGCGTACGAGACGCAGTGCGTCACCCGCTTCGAGGACGCCGGCGGCGATCAGGGCCGTGTACTCGCCCAGGCTGTGACCGGCGACCGCGGCGGGGCGGAAGCCCGTCTCCTGGCGCAGTACCTCGTACACGGCGAGGCTGGTGGCGACGATGGCGGGCTGGGCGATCTCGGTCGGTGCGAGGTCCGCGTCGGGGGCCGTGGTGCACAGTTCCGTCAGGGGGAGTCCCGTGGCCTCCTCCGCCCGGGCCAGCACGCGTCCGACCGTGCGGGGGTGTGCGCGCAGGAGGTGTCCGGCCATGCCCGCGCGCTGCGAGCCCTGGCCGGGAAACATCGTGAAGAGATTGTCGATCATCCCCGTTCCTACCTCACTGAGTTGTGGGTGACAGGCCGCCGAGCAGCCGGATGGCGTCGGCCCGCTGAGCCGCAGCGCCGTCGGCGGCCGTCCTCGACACCGTGAAATCTGGCATCACGTTCTGGCGCATTCCTCGAATGCGCCTCGATTCAGCCAGCGGCCGCGCCGGGGGCGGTGGCCGGTTGCGCGGCCGCCCGTCCGGGGGCCTTGGCCCAGCGGGTTCCGTAGGCGACCTGCCCCTTCTCCGCCGCGCCGAAGGCCTTGGTGTTCCAGTTCTTGCGCATGAAGGCCTCCCGCGCCTTGATCAGCAGGGGGTTCTCGACCGAGCCCATCTGGCCGATCCGCCAGGCGATGCGCTGCAGGGGCGCCGTGCGCGCGCGACGCTCGGTCTCGTAGCCGCGCAGGCCGGCGACCGGGTCGCTGCCCGCCCCCGCCAGGTGCTCGGCGAGCACCAGGGCGTCTTCCAGGGCCTGGCAGGCTCCCTGGCCGATGTTGAAGGTGATGGGGTGGGCGGCGTCGCCGAGGAGGGTGACGCGGCCCTTGCCCCACTGGCGTTCGGGCTTGCGGCCCTCGACGTCGCCGCGCAGGATCCACTCCTCGGGGGTGGCGCGCAGGATGTCCGCGACCGGGCCGCCCCAGCCCGCGTGGCGGCGCAGCAGCATGTCCCGTACGCCGGGCTCGTCGCGGCCGCCGGGCGCTCCGTTGGCCACGCTCATCCAGTGCACCAGGCCGGGGGCGACGTCGTAGTAGGTGAAGCGGGTGCCCGGCCCGAACATCGCGTTGAAGGTGCCCGGCGGGATGTCGGCGTGCTCCATCGGGGCCCGGCCGCGCCAGGCGATGTAGCCGCTGAAGCGGTTCCTGGCGGGGCCGAACATGGCGTCGCGCACGGCTCCGTGGATGCCGTCGGCCCCGATCAGCAGGTCGCCGCGGTCGCTGCCGCCGTCGGCGAAGCGGACGGTGACGCCCTCGGCGTCCTGGTCGAAGCCGATGACGTGGGCTCCGGTGCGCACGACGGGGCCCTCCAGCGCGTCGCGCAGGATGCCGTGCAGTACGGAGCGTTCGACGGCGATGGTGGGCTGTCCGTAGCGGGTGACGAAGTCGCCCACCGGCCAGGCGCCGAGCACCTCGCCGCGCCAGGTGCTGAAGTGCGCCGTCTGCTGGGCCGGGGCGATCTCCAGGACCTTCTCGGCCAGGCCCAGGTAGTCCAGCGCGAGCATGCCGTTGGTCCAGACGTGCAGTCCGGCACCTCCGTCGCGCAGTTCCTCGGCCCGCTCGAAGACGACGACCTCGAAGCCCTTGCGCTGGAGTGCGAGGGCTGCGGCGAGGCCGCCGATCCCTCCGCCGGCTATGAGTACGCGACGGGGACGTCCTATGGCCATCTCAAGCTCTCCTCGTGGCTGTCCGGGCGGCCGGGCCGCTCCCGCCGGGTGCGAAATCCCTGACGGACTCCGGGAGTTGTCAACGCTAGCATTGCGAGCGCCGATGTTGATAGTGTCAGCAGGACATCTAGCATCGCTATAACCCAGAGGTGGTTGTGATGGAAGCGCTCCTGCTCACGCTGGCCGTGGTGGCCACCATGGCCAACGCGGTGGTCTACGGCACCGACGTGTTCTCGGCACTCGTCCAGCGGCCGGCGATGGCCCACGTCGACGACGCGGCCCTGACCAGCGCCATGGGCCAGATCCACCGCTTCGGCGACCGCAGGATGCCCGTACCGGGCGTCTTCGGCCTGGTGGCCACGGTCGGCACCGCCGCCGTCGCCGGGTTCGAGGGCAAGACCACGCCGTCCGTGGCCTCGGGCATCGCCGCCCTGGCGCTCGTGGTGTGGCTGGCCGTCTACAACAAGGTGAGCGCGCCCGTGAACAAGGAGCTCACCGGAGCGGCCCTGGACTGCCGCGTCGCGCCCGACGCCCGCGGGCTGCAGCGGACCTGGGACAGCGTCATCAACGTCCGGGTCCTGCTCCAGGCGGTGGCGCTCGGCGGGATGTGCGTGGCGCTGGCCGCCTCCTGAACCCCGGCTCCGCCGCATCGCGCACGCCGGACGGGCTGTGCGGGAGGCCCGGAGGGGTGGCCGGTTTTCGTGGTTTTCACCAAGGCTGATGGCCTGCCGGTTTGGGAGAGACTGCCGGTCAGAGGGCTTGATCCGCCGCGTTCGCGGGCGGGAGCAGGCCCTCTCGCACGGTGAAAACCAACGGGGAGGACGGCACCATGAGTGCACAGGAGCAGTACGACAAGATCGGTGAGGCGTACGAGGGGTTCAAGGCCCTTCCGCTGGAGCAGTGGGCGATCGTGCCCGGATTCCTGGCCCTGGTCGGAGACGTGACGGGCAAGTCGGTGCTCGACGTGGCGTCCGGCACCGGCTTCTACAGCCGGGAGCTCAAGCGGCGCGGCGCGTCCGAGGTGCTCGGGATCGACATCTCCGGCGAGCTGGTCTCCGTGGCGCAGGGCATCGAGGAGCGCGACCCCCTGGGCGTGCGCTACGAGGTGGGCGACGCGGCCGAGCTGCGGTCCTTCGAGGAGCCCTTCGACGTCGGGCTGGCCGTCCAGCTCCTCAACTACGCCTCGGACATCGCCACCACGGAGCGGATGTGCCGCAACATCCACCGGAGCCTGAAGCCGGGCGCCGAGCTCTTCCTGATCAACCAGTCGCCCGACTACCGCTTCGACGGGCCCACCCCGGAGAAGTACGGCTTCCGCACCGAGCTGACCGGTGAGACGGTCGAGACCGGGCAGCAGGTCCGCACCACGGCACTGCTCGACCCGCCGGTCACGTTCATCGCGAACTTCCCGCGCCGCGAGGTCTACGAGAACTCCCTGAAGGCGGCCGGATTCAGCGAGCTCACCTGGACCCCGATCAAGGTGTCGGAGGCCGGCCTCCAGGAGTTCGGCGCGGAGCACTGGGCGAACCTCGCCGAGAACCCCCCGCTGGAGATGCTGCGCTGCGTCGCCTGAGGGTGCGCCGCCCGAGGTACGTCGCCTGACGGTGCGGCGGATGCCGTGACGGCCCGGTCCCGGGAGTTTCCCGGGGCCGGGCCGTCGGTCGTCCACGTGGCTCAGGCGAACAGGTCCGCCAGGAGTTCGGGGCCCAGCGGGATCGGGGCGGGCCGGTGGGCGGGGGGCCGGACGCCGTGCAGCTCGCGGACCAGGAAGTCCCAGCAGCGCTTGCGGACGTAGGCCAGGTGGTCGATGAAGGTGTGGTCGGCGCCGGGGACGATGAGCAGTTCGAAGTCCTTGTCGGCGGCGACGAGGCGGTCGGCGAGCCGGAGGGTGTGGGCCGGGTGGACCTGGTCGTCCATCTCTCCGTGGACGAGGAGCAGTCGGCCCGCGAGACGGTCCGCGAGGCCCAGGCTGGAGGTGCGGGCCCAGGCCTCGGGGTCGTCCGCGCCGTCGTAGGACTCCACGAAGCCCTGGTTGAAGCAGGGGGCGTCGTGCGAGCCGGACATGGCCACGCCCGCCGTGTAGACCTCGGGGTGGTCCAGCATCGCCCGGGCCGCGGCGAACCCGCCGCCGGAGTGGCCGAAGGCGCCGACCCGGTCCAGGTCCATCCACGGCCGGGTGGCGGCCAGTTGGCGCAGCGCCGCGACGTGGTCGTCCAGGCCGCCGGCGTCGGCCAGCCGGCCCTGGGAGGCGTCGTGGAAGGCCTTGCCGCGGCCGGGGGTGCCGCGGCCGTCCACGGCGATCACGACGAATCCGAGCGCCGCGAGGGGTTCGGCGTCCATGCCCAGGCCGCCGGGGTCGAAGCCCGGGGCGACGCGGTTGAGCTGGGGGCCCGGGTAGAGGCTGTCGATGACGGGGTAGCGCCGGGCGGGGTCGAAGTCCCGCGGCCGGTAGAGGACTCCGTAGACGTCGGTCTCGCCGTCGGCCGCCTTGACGCGGAACCGCTCCGGTGCGGTCCAGCCGGTCTTGGCGAGCTCGCCGGTGTCGGCGCGCTCCAGCTCGGCCAGGACCCGGCCGGACCAGTCGCGGACCCGGGTGACGGGCGGGGTGTCGACGGTGGACGCGGAGTCGATGAAGTACGTGCCGGTGGGGGACGTGGTGACGGTGTGGTCCTGGTCGTCCGGGGTGATCCGGGTGAAGGCCGAGCCGTCCAGGGAGGCGCCGCAGACCGTGCGCCGGTACGGGTCCTCCTCGACCAGGCCCGAGGCGGTGAAGTAGACCGTCCGGCCGGCCTCGTCGACGTGCAGGATCCGGCGGACCTCCCACGGACCGGAGGTGACCTGTCCGAGCAGGGCGCCGGTGTGCAGGTCGTAGCGGTACAGGTGGCCGCGGCCGTCGCGCTGCGAGTACCAGAGCACCTCGTCGGCCAGGACCCGGACGATGGGCGGCTCGAAGGCCCACGGGTTGGGCTCCACCCGGGTGGGCCCGGTCTCGGCGAGCACGGTGGTGACCTCGCCGGTGGCCGGGTCGAGCCGGTGCAGGGTGAGGGTGCGCAGGTCGCGGGGGCGGTCCAGGTAGTGGACGGCCGAGCCGTCCGGAGCCCACCACGCCCACTGGGCGGTGATCGGGGACAGCTGCGGCATGAGCAGCGGCTCGGCCTGCGCGCGGACCACCGTGCCCTCGGCGAGGTCCAGTACGACCAGCTCGGCGCGCGGCACGTGCGCGTCGCCGGGGTGGGCGTAGCGCTGGGTGCGGGCGACGGGCGCCCCGCCGCCGGCGGGGGCGGCCTCGACGAGGTGGGCGACGCGGACCTCGCGCTCGTCGGTGCGGTGCGCCAGCACCTTCGTGGAGTCGGGTGACCAGGCCACGGCGGGCGGCAGGTACGGGAGGCCTATCTTTCCGAGCAGGGTGGCGTTGGCCGTGCAGTCGGGGCCGGCGCCGTAGGCGTGGCCGGGTGCGCCGTCGGTGGTCAGGGCCCAGGTGCGGCCGTCGGACAGCGAGCGCGCCCACAGGTCGTGCCCCTGCCGGAACACGGTGAACCTCCCGTCGGGCGAGGGGACTTCCAGCGGGCTGCCCGGCGGGGTGGACCCGGCCTCGGCCCGCTCGCAGGTGTAGCCGTCCAGTTCGCAGCGCCAGTGCTCGCCGAAGGCGTCGAACTCCACGGCGCCGTCCACCGGTTCGATCGCCGGGAACGGCAGGGCCTCCGGGTCGGCCGGCTGCCCGGAGGCGGCGGCCAGGGCGGCGGCGAGCCGGGCGTGGTCGAAGGCCGGCTCCCGGGTGCCCGCCGCCGGGTCGACCAGGACGAACCGCCGGCCGGTGCCCGTGGGCACCGCGTACCAGAACCGGGCGCCGGCGTCGGTCCACTGCGGCCTGACCTTGTCGCCGGTGACGAGCTCGCCGGGGCGGGCGGGGCGGTGCAGGAGCCGCTCCGCGGCCCGGTACTGCTCGGTGGTGCTCATTGCTCTGCTCCTTCGACGGTGCGGGCTGGTGGCGGTGCTGCGGTGCGGGTGCGGCGGTGCGCCGGTGCGGGTGCTGCGGTGCGGCGGCGGGAGTCGTGCGGCTCAGAGGCTGCGGGCGGTGATGTCGCCGTAGGAGGTGGTCGCCCGGATGTCGAGGCGGGCGGCGGCGCCTTCGGCGTTCTTCAGGGAGTTGTGGATCCGGCCGTAGGAGGTGCCGGCGTCCAGGGTGGCGCCGGAGCCCGCGGCGGCACCGACCGAGATCGCCCCGGACTCGGTGCGCAGCACGACCGTGCCGTGGACGGCCTCGGCGACGGTGATGTCGCCCTGCTGGGTGCTGATGTCCGCGGAGCCGGCCAGGCGGCCGACCGCGATGTCGCCGGCCTGGACGGTGAGGCGGGCGCTCGCGGCCTCGTCGAGCTTGACGGTGGCCTGCGCGCCCTCGAAGGCGATGTCGCCGAGGCGTCCGAGGCCCCGGAGCTCGGCGGCGGCCGCCTTCGCCTCGATGCGGGAGCCGACGGGGAGCTGGACGGTGACCTCGATGGATCCGGCGGCGCCGAGGAGGCGGTTCTGCGCCTCGGGGACCTCGATGCGCAGGACGCCGTCGGCGTAGACGACCGTCGTCTGCTCCGCCGTCTTCACGTCGCGGCCCTTCGAGGCGTCCGCGGGCAGGACCTCGACGGTGGTGTCGGCCCGGTCGGCGGCGATGAGGCGGATCCGGCCGGCGGGGATGTCGAGGACGGCGGCGATCGGGGCGGTGGTGGCGAACTTCTGCATGGCTTTCTCCTGTGGTCTGCGGTGGTGCCGTTTGTTTCTGACAACGGAAAAGCTACGTTGCATTCCAATACTCGGCAACATCCTCGTTGCGCACTTCTCGCATTCTTGCAGCTCAGAGCCCCATTTTCATTGCAATGACCTTGGAGTCAATGCAACACGCGCCATCCACTCGTTGCAATGAACTAGGAGTGAACGCTATGCTGGGAGCATCGCGGACCTACAGAGGGAGATCACGGTGCCGGGAGGCAGACTCACGCAGCAGGAGCGCCAGCAGATCGCGCTGGGGCTGGCCGACGGGCTCGCCTACGCGGAGATCGCGCGCCGGCTGGACCGGCCGACCTCCACCGTCACCCGCGAGGTGATGCGCAACGGCGGTCCCGGCTCCTACCGCTCCGACCTGGCCCACCGCGCCACCGAACGCCGCGCCCACCGGAGCAGGCAGGCCGCCCCCCGGGGGCCCCTGGCCTCCCCGCAGGCCGACGGGCGCGATGCCGAGGCCGTGCGCGCGTACGAGGAGACGTTCGCCGGCATCTTCATGCAGTCGGGCCTGTCCAAGATGACGGCGCGGGTGCTCGCCGCGCTCTACACCACCGACGCGGGCAGCCTCACCGCGTCCGAACTCGTCCGGCGCCTCCAGGTCAGCCCGGCGTCCGTCTCCAAGGCCATCAGCTTCCTCGAAGGCCAGTCCCTCGTCCGCCGGGAGCCGGACGAGGGCCGCCGCGAGCGCTACGTCGTCGACGACGACGTCTGGTACCAGGGCATGATCGCCAGCGCCCGCGCGCACACCCTGCTCGTGGAGACGGCCCGGCAGGGCGTCGGCGTCCTCGGCCCGGGCACGCCGGCCGCCACCCGCCTCGAAAACATCGCCCGCTTCGTCGACTTCGTGAGCGAGGGCATAACCCGCGCCGCGGAGCAGGCCCGCGAGGTCCTCCACACCAAGCCCGCCCCACAGCCCCCGCAGACCTCCGACTGAGGAGCGAACGCCGACGCCCCCCCCGACCGAGTCAGGCCACGACGCCGGGGTCGTCGTCGTCGGCGTCGTGCAGGCGCTGGTCGAGGTCGTCGGTCCAGCGACGGGCCCAGGCACGCAGCCCGGCGGTCTCCTCCTCGGTGAGGCCGTACGCGGCGAACTCCTCGTCGTCCGCCCAGTCGACGCCGGCGAGGCGGTCGCGCAGGTCCTGGAGGCGGAACTCGTCGCGGCCGTGGCGCTCGCCGAGGCGTTCGAGTTCGGGGAGGGTGCGGTGGCGGGAAGCGGCGTGGACGTCGATGACGTCGCGGACGGCGCCGCGGTCGGCCAGCGCGCGGACCTTCGTCCCGATGACGGAGTCGAGGGGCAGGACCGGCCCGTACGCGGTCTGGGCCGGCGGGTTCCAGAAGTGCTCCTTGAGTACGTCGACCTCGCACTCCTCCCCGGTATCCGGGTCGACGACCATCAGCCGGGCCGACAGCGGATCCACGGCGATCACGCGCACCGGCCAGCCCCGGGCCGCGAGGTCCTGCTCCAGGCCGGTGACGATCTCGGCCATCGGGGCGGGGTTCTCGGTGGCGACGTCGAGGTCCTGGCTGAGGCGCTCGACGAGGCCGTGGGCCTGGACGGCGTACCCGCCGGTGATCACGAGAGGGTACGGGGCACCGATGTCGATCACGGCCGCGAGGAGCCTGCGGTGCAGGTCGCTCAGGTTCACGCGGTGGTGGATCCCGTCGCCGGGAGCAGCTCGGGGAAGGCGTCTTCCCAGACCTCGCGCAGGTGCCTGCTGACCAGGGTGCGCAGGACGGGCCACTGCGCGAGGAGGAGGTCGCGGTCCAGGAGGGCGACGAGGTCCTCGTGCTGCCCCTCGGCGAGGACGGTGCGGTAGAGGCCCATGCGCAGGCGCGGGCGGTCCAGGTCGTAGGACCGCAGCCCGGACCAGGCCACGTGCAGCGGCAGCTCGACCACGCCGTGCCGGGGGCCGGCGAGCTTCTCCAGCGAGGCGGGCAGCCGGCCGGCGTACCGGGCGCGGAGCACCTCCGCCGCCGAGGGCGCCGCACCGCTGGAGGGGAGCATGACCATGAACCCGATTATCCCGCGTCCCGCCCGTCACCGGTACCGCGGGCGCGTGGGCGGTGCCGCGGGGGCGTTCTGGGTCTCCCCTGGGCGTCGCGTGCGTCGTTGTTTACACGGGTGGACGGCGTCTGCAGAACTCTGGCCAGGCTCTGAAAACGCGGTGTGTTGAACGCGCGTCCCGGCCCGAAGAAGCTGTGAAGCACGATCCGGTCAGCTGTCCGCCGAGGGCGGGACCACGGACCGACGATCCGGCCGGCGCCGGTGGGACCGGGTGACCCCCCACCACCCAGGAGGCGAGCGGGCCCTTTCGCTCCCCGGCGCACCGTCCACCCTTCACAGAAGGCGGTACGAACCATGGCACTACGAAATACCGGCACCTGGCTCGAACGGTTGCCCGATCTGCCCGCCCTGCGCGCCGCCGACACCGGGGCGCGCATACGGATGATCGAGCAGTACATCTGCCAGGAGCTCACGGAGACCCTCGACATCCCGCCCGCCTACCGGATCAACGTCCGCCGGCCGCTGCGCAGCCAGGGCGTGGACTCGATCATGGCCATCCAGCTCAAGCGGAAGCTGGAGACGGCGCTCGGCGTCACGGTGAAGGCGGCGGACCTGCTGCGCGACGACAGCGTGGCCGAGGTCGCCGCCCTGCTGTGTGCGCTGATGCCGGACCGCCGGGAAGCCCGGGACCGGTTCGCCGCGACCGCCGGCGCAGGCCGATGAGTAAGGCCTCCGGGACGGCCCGGATCACCCCGCCGGACCAGGACATGCACCTGTGGGTGTGCCATCCGGACCTGACGGAGGAGAACGAGGCGGCCCTCGTCACGGACGAGCTCGACGCCAAGGAGCACAAACGGGCCGCGGCGTTCATCCGGCCGAACGACCGGCTGACGTACCTGTCGGCCCACATCGCGCTGCGCCGGCTGCTGTCCGCGTACACCGGCGTCGCGCCGGGCGAGTTGACGTTCGGCCGCGACGCCTGCCCGTGCTGCGACCGCCCGCACGGCCGGCCGGTGCTCCGCGACTCGCCGCTCCCGCTGCACTTCTCCCTGTCGCACAGCCACGGGGTGGTCCTCATCGGGATCGCGACCTCGACCGTGGGCATCGACGTGCAGCGGGTGCCGTCGCTGGAGACGACCGACCTGTGCTCGCCCGATCTGCACCCGATGGAGCAGAAGGAGCTGGCCGCGATCGAGAAGGACACGGACCGGCAGCTGGCCTTCGGCCGGCTCTGGACCCGTAAGGAGGCCTACTTCAAGGGCCTGGGCACCGGGCTCGGACGGGAGCTGTCCGCCGACTACCTGGGCACGGACGAGGGGCCGGACGTGGCCGACCGCCCCGAGGGCTGGATCGTGCAGAACCTGCCGAGCTGCCCCGCCCACGTGGCGGCGTCGGCCCTGCTCACCGACGGACCGCACGAGATCACCGCGCGCTTCGTGACGATGGAGATGCTGACCACCGCCGACGCCCTGGAGCTGATCGCCGCGGAGCCGTCCATGTGCTCGGACTTCGAACCGTCTGCCGACCGGTAGCCGGGATGGACCACTCAACGGGGAGGAAGTAGCACCGTGGTGACGACACAGCAGGCCGACGGAGTCGGCGCACCGCCCGACCGGCTCGGGGAACTGGCCCGCATCAAGGAAGAGACCCGCGAGGGCGCCAACCCGGCGGCCACCGAGCGCCAGCACGCCAAGGGCAAGCTGACCGCGCGCGAGCGGATCGACCTCCTCCTCGACAAGGGGAGCTTCTCGGAGGTCGAGGGTCTGCGCAGGCACCGGGCGACCGGCTTCGGCCTGGAGGACAAGCGCCCCTACACCGACGGGGTGGTCACCGGCTGGGGCGAGGTCGACGGCCGCACCGTGTTCGTGTACGCGCACGACTTCCGGATCTTCGGTGGGGCGCTCGGCGAGGCCCACGCCCAGAAGATCCACAAGGTCATGGACATGGCCATCGCGGCGGGTGCCCCGCTGGTCTCGCTGAACGACGGGGCGGGCGCGCGCATCCAGGAGGGCGTCTCCGCCCTCGCCGGGTACGGCGGCATCTTCCAGCGCAACACCAAGGCCTCCGGTGTGATCCCGCAGATCAGCGTGATGCTCGGACCGTGCGCCGGCGGCGCCGCGTACTCGCCGGCGCTCACCGACTTCGTCTTCGCCGTCCGCGACATCTCGCAGATGTTCATCACGGGTCCGGACGTGGTGCAGGCGGTCACCGGGGAGGAGGTCACCCAGAACGGCCTCGGCGGCGCCGACGTCCACGCCGGGGTCTCGGGCGTGGCCCACTTCGTCTACGACGACGAGGAGACCTGCCTCGCCGAGGTGCGCTACCTGCTCTCCCTGCTCCCCTCCAACAACCGCGAGCTGCCGCCGGACGTGCACAGCGAGGACAGCGAGGACCGGCACTGCGACGCGCTGCTCGACACGGTCCCGGCCGACGGGAACCGCTCGTACGACATCCGCGAGGTGATCGCGGAGATCACCGACGACGGCGACTACATGGAGGTCCACGCCGGCTGGGCGCCGAACCTGGTCGTGGCGCTGGCCCGGCTCGGCGGCCAGGTGGTGGGGATCGTCGCGAACCAGCCCGCGGCCATGGCCGGGGTCCTCGACATCAAGGCCAGCGAGAAGGGCGCGCGGTTCGTGCAGTTCTGCGACGCCTTCAACATCCCGCTGGTCACCCTCGTCGACGTGCCCGGCTTCCTGCCGGGCGTCGACCAGGAGCACCAGGGCATCATCCGGCGCGGCGCGAAGCTGCTGTACGCGTACTGCAACGCGACCGTGCCGCGGATCTCCGTGGTGCTGCGCAAGGCGTACGGCGGTGCGTACATCGTGATGGACTCCCGCTCGATCGGGGTGGACATCGCGCTGGCCTGGCCGACCAACGAGATCGCCGTGATGGGCGCCGAGGGCGCCGCCAACGTGGTCTTCCGGCGGGAGATCGCCGCCGCCGACGATCCCGAGGCGATGCGCCGGCAGAAGATCGACGAGTACAAGACCGAGCTGGTGCACCCGTATTACGCGGCCGAGCGCGGTCTCGTCGACGACGTGATCGACCCGCGCGAGACCCGCTCGGCGCTGATCCGCTGCCTGTCGATGCTGCGTACGAAGGACGCCGCGCTGCCCCGCCGCAAGCACGGCAACCCGCCCCAGTGAGGAGGACCCGGAGATGACCGAGGTACGCGAAGCAGTAGGCGCGGTACACGAGAAGCACGCGCCGTTCCTGGTGCGGGTGGAGAAGGGGAGCGCGAGCCCGGAGGAGGTCGCCGCGCTCACCGCCGTCCTGCTGGCCAGGGCCGCGGAGCCGGCTCCCGGCCCGGACCACGGCCCCCTGCGGCGGACGGCGGCCCGCTGGCGCCGCCCCGAACGGGGCGGCGGCTTCGACGGCCCCCGTACGTGGCAGGCCCGCACGCACGAGCCGAACACCTGACGGCCCCGCGGCGCCTACGCGGTCGTACGGGCCGGCGGCGAGGCCCTCGCGGTGGGGGCCGGAGCCTGCGGCGGACCGGTGGGCTCGGGGGTGTCCGCGCGGGTGTCCGCGGGGGCGTCCGCGGGCAGGACGGCCCTCGCGCGCAGGCCGGGAAGGCCCGTGCGCAGACCGAGTTCGAGGCGGCCTCCCGAGGCGCCGAGCAGGGCGGCGGCGATCGTCAGTCCGAGGCCGCTGCCCCGGCCGCCGCGGCCCGCGCGGCCGCGCCAGAAGGGTTCGCAGGCGTGGGCGATCTCCTCGCGCGTCATCCCCGGACCCTCGTCGCAGACGTCAACGGCCACCTCGCCGGGGGCGTCGCGGCCCACCGACACCCGTACGGTCCCGCCCGGCGGGGAGACCTTGAGCGCGTTGTCCAGCAGGACGTCGAGGGTCTGCTCCAGCGTGCCGGGCTGCTGGACGAGGGAGGCCCGCTCTCCGATGATCTCCAGGTGCGTGCCGCCGGCCCGCGCCGCGGCCGACCACGCCTCCACGCGCAGCCCGGCGACGGCGAGGGCGTCCGCGGTCTCGGCCCGGGCCACGGCGTGCTCGACCGCGCCCCAGGCCAGTACCTGTTCGAGGACCTCGGAGAGCCGGGCCACCTCGCGCAGGATGGCCTCCACCTCCCGGCCCGGGGCGGGATCGGACGCGCCGAGGTAGCGGTCCTGGAGGAGTTCGAGGCGCAGGCGTACGGAGGACAGCGGGCCGCGCATCTGGTGCGCGGCGGCCACCACGACCGTGGGCGGTTCCGGCTCCCACTGCGCGGGCGCGTGCACCGCGTTCATGACGCCCGCGGCTGCGGGACGGTCAGCCGGTAGCCGACGCCCCGGGCCGCCTCGATCCAGTCGTTGCTGCCGAGCTTGCTGCGCAGGGAGCCCACGTGGACGTCCAGCGTGCGGGTGGACCCGAACCAGTTCTCGTCCCAGACCCGCGCCATGATGTCCTGGCGTTCCATGACCGTGCCGGGTTCCTCCAGCAGCATGGCCAGCAGCTCGAACTCCTTGCGGGTGATGCGTACTTCCGTGCCGTCCAGGTACACCTTGCGGGCGCGCCGGTCCAGGCTGAGCGGGCCCGCCCGCAGGATGCCGCCGGCCGGGTGCACCTGTTCGCGGGGCTGTTGGTGGGGCTGTTCGGGTGTGCCCGCGGGATCTGGGCCCGGCTCCGGTGCGTTCGCGGCGGCCGCCGCGGGGTGCCGGGGGCAGTCGCCGGAGCGCCGGATGACGGCCTGGATGCGGGCCATCAGTTCGTAGCGGCCGAAGGGCTTGGCCACGAAGTCGTCGGCGCCCATGTGCAGGGCCATCACGCGGTCCAGTTCGCCGGCCCGGCCGCTCAGTGCGATGACGGGGACGCAGGAGCGTTCCCGGATGCGCCGGCAGACCTCGTGACCTTCGAGATCGGGCAGGCCGAGGTCGAGCAGGACCAGGGAGGCGTCGTCCAGGTGCTCCAGGGCCGCGGCGCCGGTGCCGGTGCGGCACGTGCCGTAGCCGTGCACGGTCAGCGCCTGTTCCAGGGCCTCGGCGATTCCGTCGTCGTCCTCGACGATCAGTACGTTCCTCATCGGTGCCTCCCGGTCCGGTCCGCTGCCCGCGAGTGGACCCCACTTCGGACAGTACCGCCGCCGGAAGGCCTGGGACGGGGCGCGAGAGCGGGCCGAGAGCGGGGCGCTAGCGGGCCTCCACCTGGGCTGACGCGGCGCGCAGGGGCATGAACCGGCGGGCGGTCTCCTCCGCCTCGGCCAGGGAGGCGAAGCCCCGGTCGCGGGCCGCCGCCTCCAGGGCCGCCGGGCTGCCGGAACCCCAGATCTCCCGCAGGTGCCCGCGGACTTCGCGCACCGGGATCCGCCGGGCGGTGCCTCCCGGTGCGCTCGCCGCGGCGGACTCGCCCAGCCGGTCGATGGCGGCGACGGCGTTCGTGCTCGCCGCCCACACCGCGTCCGCGTGCCGCAGCTCCGCGGGCACCCCGTGGAAGGGGGCGTCTCCCGGTGCGCTGCGGAAGGAGCGGACGAGCAGGGTGAGCAGCCGGTGCCAGGGGGTTCCGGAGCGCCGCTCTCCGGGGGTCAGCCAGTGCTCCCACGCCTGGGCGGGGAGCAGGTCCGCGGTGATGCCCGCCCGTGCGGCGGACTCCAGCGCGCAGGTCTCCAGCTCCGAGTCCCGGGTCGGCAGCAGCTCCCCGGCGATCCGGTGCAGGGTGAAACCCCGGTAGCGGGCGGGGAAGTCGGGTGCGTAGAGCTGCTGGAAGCGGAGTACGTCGAGTTCCCGGACGGCCGGGTGGCGCGCTGCTCCCGGTGCGGGCCGGAACGTGCTGCGCCAGTGCGCGCGACGGCTCGTGGGCGTGAGGAACCAGGCGGGTACGGGCGGGGGCTCCGGTGCGGGCGGCGCGGCGGCCGCGGGTGCTTCCTGGGCCAGCCAGGACAGGGCCAGCAGGGCGTCCACGCGCTGCAGGTCGGTGGTGGAGCGGGTCCGCAGGGCGTACGCGTGCAGGGCTGCCGCGGCCTCGCCGGTCTCCTGCGCGTGCTCACCGGCCAGCCGGATCAGGGCGGGCCAGCAGCGCTCGGCGGAGGGCAGCGAGCCGGCGAGGCCGAGGAGGGTGTCGCCGGTGGCGGGGGCGAGGATCCGGTCGGTGACGGCGTTGGCGACCGTCCAGCGCAGGGTGACGAGCGCGACGGTGGGGTGCCCGTGGGTGTGCGTGGGCCGGTGTGCGGCGACCTCGGCGTCGCCGTCCAGGGTGCCCTGGACGAACATGCCGAAGACGAGGCCGATGCCCCGCATGCCGTACGGCCACAGCTCCGCGGCGCGCAGGGCGCCGAACCCGGCGGCGCCGACGACCCGGGTGCCGTCGGCGAGGAGGTCGAGGATCTCCTCGTGGGACACCGGGGTGCCGTGGTGCTGGACGCCGTCGAGGAGGACGACGGTGTCCCCGGGCCCGGCGGCGAGGGCGAGCAGGTCTCCGTGGCGGGCCGGCGGGTGGAGGACCGACCCGGGGTGCGCCGTGCGGACCTCGTCGGCGCGGAGGGCGGCGCCGACGAACACGTGGGTGGTCATCGGCGCTCCCCGGGCAGGTGTACGGGGCCGCCGCCGGCGGCGGGGCCGGTGAGGCCCGCGGCGACGACCTTGACGACGCGGACGTCGGTCTCGGTGCTGAGGTCCACGGCCACGGGCCGGTGGCCGGTCACCGCGGTGACCAGGCCGGCGAGCCAGCGCATCTCGTCGGTGTCCTCGGCGAACCCGGCGGACCCGGCGGTGTGCGCTGCGGCTTCCCGCCAGTCGAGGAGCCGCCCGGCGGTGCGCGGCGGCGTCGTGCGGGCCCGGCCGGCCGTGGCCGGGCCGTCGCCCGCCAGGGCGCGCAGCCGGTCGCGGGCGGCGCCGGTCAGCGCGCGGCCGAGGGCGATGCCGGGGTCGCCGTGCACGCCGACGGCGGTGACGGGCACGGGGAAGGACTTCGACCACAGGCCCACCGAGAAGCAGGGCAGCGCCCAGCGGTTGGCGCGGCGGGTGAGGGTGACCCGGACTCCGGCGGCGGCGAGGCGGCCGAGGACCTCGGCGCAGAGCGGGTCGTCCACGCCGGCCGGGTCGACGGGACCGCTGGTGTCGGGTCCGCCGGTGTCGGGGCCGGGCGGGGCCGAGGCGGCGCGCGGGGCGGACGCCGCGGCGGTGGCGCAGTCCTGCTCGATCACCTTGTAGAGCGCGTGGACCACGGTCTCCTCGTAGCTGTTGCCCCCGGCCAGTCCGCCGCCCGTGGTGTGCAGCAGCGGGGGCCGCCACTCGGTGCCGGTTTCCTCGCCCGCGGCGACGCAGGCCCGGGGGGCGGGTACGGGGGCGCCGGTGACCAGGTCGGCGGCGACGACCCAGTCCAGCGGGGTGTGTTCGCTCAGCAGGCTGCCGGGCGGCAGGGGCAGGGCGCGTACGTCGTAGGGCAGGGCGAGTTCGCGCGCGGGCGTGCGCAGCACCTCGGCGGGCGGGCAGGCGTACTCGGCGTGCCAGAGCCCCACGGACTCCATGACGGCGGAGATCCGGGCGAGCAGGGGGGTGGCTCCGCGGCCGTAGGCGAGCGGCCGGGTCCGGGCGGCGGGCCGGACCGCGGCGACGACCGGGACGCCGAGGGTGTCGAGGCCGGTGACGTCGGCGATCCGGGTGATCCCGAAGGAGTCGCGGAGCTCGTCGAGGCGGGCCCAGGTCTCCTCGGGGTGGCGGACCCGGTGGGTCCCGGCGAAGTGCACCTTCTTCACGCGTCGTCCTCCCCTGCCCCGTCCCGGAGGCCGTCGGTCGCCGTGGTGCGGCTCTCGTCCACCAGCGTGCGCGAGCGACGGCCAGGCAACGGGCAAGGGAACGGCAGAAGTTCGGCACGGCTGGTGAAAACCTCTCCCCACCAGGGCGCACGGAAGGGGTGGCCCCGCGCGTCGGGGGCCCGTACGGAACCGGGTTCCATCGGCGCTCTAGCGGCGTGTGCCGACAATGCACCGGTTATGCCGTGCACGGAGCAGGAGGGGAGCCGCCGATGTCCCAGCGGGAGCGCGGCCGGCAGGTGACGGTCGTCGAGCGGATCACCACGACCGGGGATCCCTCCTCGTTCGAGCGGGCACTCGTCGACTACGCGCGCCACCGGGAGTCCGCCAAGGGGTTCGAGGCGCTCGTCACGGCCGCCTGCCCGGACCGGCCCGGCAGCTACGTCCACCTCGACCAGTGGAGCACCCTGGACCGGCTGCTCCAGGCCTCGCACGAGGCCGGTCACGAGGACGGGCCGTCGCCGGTACGGCACCCCGGGCTCGGTCCGGGCGCCACCTCCACCAGCGAACTGATGGTCACCGTCGGGCGGATGACTGTCGGGGGCGAGCTCGCGGACGCCGCCCACGTCGTGCTGGTCCGTGCCGTGCTCGACGGCCCGCCGAAGCAGTTCGAGCTCGACTTCGGCGCCCTGGTCGCGCAGTGCGTGTCGGACAGCGGTTTCGGCGGCAGCGATCTGCTCCGCTCGGCCGCCGACCCCCGGGCCTACCTGGGCGTGCTGTGGTGGCTGGACGCCGGGGCCTGTGCCCGGGTGAGCGCCGGCGAGGGCTACCGGTCCCGGCTGGCGGGGCTGTCGGCCGCCGCGGAGGTCGTCGAGGAGCCGACCCGGGTCCTGCGCGTGGCCTGAGCCGCGGCTACGGGATCCAGCCCGCCTCCTCCGCGATGCGGATGGCGTCGATCCGGTTGCGGGCGTTGAGCTTGTCCACGATGGCCGTCAGGTAGTTCCGTACGGTGCCCTCGCTCAGGAAGAGCTGCTCAGCGATCTCACCGGCGTCGGCGCCCCGGGCGGCCAGCCGGAGCACCTGCGTCTCGCGCGGGGATATCGGGTTGTCCAGCGCCTCCCAGGCGCTGAGGGCGAGATCGGGGTCGATCACCCGCTGTCCGTTGGCCACGGCCCGTACGGCC
The DNA here is from genome assembly GCF_055584085.1 of Streptomyces sp. NPDC104226. Taxonomy (NCBI): domain Bacteria; kingdom Bacillati; phylum Actinomycetota; class Actinomycetes; order Kitasatosporales; family Streptomycetaceae; genus Streptomyces; species Streptomyces sp. NPDC104226. Next base: position 122,947 of record NZ_JBVJMS010000013.1, on the reverse strand, counting down.
TGGGCGAGCCGGGCCGGCGGGGAGTCCTTGAGCAGGAACCCCGAGACGCGGGCGGCCATCGCCCTGCGCAGGGTGCCGGGCCTGCCGAGGCTGGTGAGGATCAGCGTGCGGCAGGCGGGCAGGCGTTCGCGCAGTTCGGCGGCCGCGGTCAGCCCGTCCATCCCGGGCAGGTCGATGTCGATGATCGCGACGTCGGGGCGCGCTTCGAGCGCGGAGGCCACGATGAGGTCTCCGCGGTCCACGGAGGCCACCACCTGGAAATCGGGTTCCAGTTCGAGTAATGCGATGAGTGCGCCGCGGACCATGTGGACGTCCTCGGCTAGAAGCAGCGACAGCATGCTTGTTCCCCCGTATACCCCTCGTGCCGGTCGGCTCGCGCCGCTTCAGCCGGCTCGACGTTCCAGTGCCACGACGGACGCTCTTCCCGCGCCACCGTCGTACTCGCGTCCTTGTGGGCCGACGCCGTCCGGGGTGTCGGGGGCGACCGGTCTCAGCGGCGCCCTCGCCGTCACCCGGAACCGGCCCTCCGGTTCGATGCCCGCGGTCAGCGTCCCGCCGATCGCGGTGAGCCTCGTGTCCAGGTTGCCCAGACCGCTGCCACGGTCCGCGGGGTCGGCGAGCCCGGGGGCCACCACCCCGTCGTTCTCCATCACCAGTTCCACCGTCTCCCCGTCGACCGCCGCCCTGATGGTGCAGGACTGCACCTTGCTGTGCCTGAGGATGTTGGTGACGCCCTCGCGCAGGGCGGTCGCCAGCACGGTGTCCACCAGCGGGTGGAGCCGCCCGCAGTCGATGTCGACCTCCGCCTCCACGCCCGCCGAGGCCATCACGTCGGCCACCGAGACGGCCTCCGCCGCCAGCGACATGTCGCGGTATCCGCGGGCGACCGCCCGGACGTCGACGAGGGCCTGGCGGGAGACCCCGAGCACGGAGACGACCTCTTCGCGTGCCCGCTCGGGGTTGTTGACGACGACCCGCTGGATCAGCTCGCACTTCAGGGAGATGGCCGAGAGGCTGTAGCCGAGGAGGTCGTGCAGGTCCCGGGCGAACCTCAGGCGTTCCTGGATGACGGCCATCCGCGCCATCTCGGCACGGGTCCGGTGCACTTCGTTGACCAGGTCGGTCAGCCGGGTGAGGCCGTACACCACCAGTCCGGTCAGCGCGGTGGAGATGGTCGAGTACGCGAGGTCCAGCACGTTGCCGCCCTGGCCCACCGCCCACCACAGCACGACGCCCGAGATGGCCGCGAAGGAGGGCCAGGCGATCCTGGGCGGTGCGAGCAGCAGGACCGAGGCGCTCAGGGGTCCCGCCACGCTGCCCCACAGCACGTTCAGCCAGACCAGGGGTAAGAAGGTGAGGAACAGCTGTACGCCCAGGGCCGCGCACTTGCGGCCGGTGGACCAGCGCCGTGCCTTGGGCGAGGTGAGGACCAGCTGGAGGCCGTAGAGGAGCATGACCGCCGTCGCGCAGACGAAGAGTTCGCGCCGCTGGTCGCGCAGCGCGTATTCGACGTTGAGCAGGGTGACGATGGCGTACCCGGACAGGACCGTGACCACGATGCCCTGGGCGAGGCGCGGGGCCAGGACGTCGGTGACCCGGCCGCGCTTGTCCGGATTCAAGCTTTCCGCTTGCTCGGTTCCCTGAGCTAGGTCGTTGTCCGCAGTCCGGAAACGGCCCGTCATATGCTCACTCCTCGGTAGGGAAACGAGAGGATCCGAGTCCGCACTATATGCCGAGCCCGCCAAAGATCGGAGAGGTAGCAGAGAGCTGATCTACAAGGGGATCCGGAAGGACATCCGGAAGGGCATCCACGCGTACAACTACAAGGGCAGCGGAACCCCGTTGAGTTCGCGGAATGCGGTGGGGGTATTCCGCTGGCCGAGACGCACCGGTACGTCGAAAAGCCGTCCGGGAGCGAACCTGGCGTAAAACGGCCGGAGTCCCGGCACCAGCGTCTTGACCACGGGTATGCCCACGTCAGGCCGGGTCTGGTCGAGGACCAGCAGCTCCATCCCGTGCGATTCCAGCAGGGTCCGCAGGTGCGTGACGTCGTCGAGGAGGTCCGCGTTGCGTCCGGCGTACCGCCAGGACGCGGGGGTCCGCCCGGTCTGCGCCGGGTCCGCGAAGAGCTGCGGCTGTCCGGGCAGGTCCGTACCGGAACCGCCGGGGGCCGGCAGCATCTGCACCATCTCGGTGACCGCCCTGCGCAGCGCGAGCCGCGGGTCGAGGTGGGCGCCGAACCCGTAGACGAACTCCTCCCCGGGGCCGCCGGTGCGCCGGGAGACGGCCGCCACGACCGGGATTCCGAGGTCGGAGGTGAGGTCGAGGGCCCAGACCTGGTGGCCGGCCCGGTCGAGCGCCGATCTGGTGGCCGCCAGCCAGGGCTCGTCGAAGGAGTCGAGGTCGAGGCCCGGCAGGCTCAGCCGGTTGTACCACCACAGCGCCACGGCGTCCCGCTCGACGAGTTCGAGCACGCCCTGGACCACCGCGTCCTCGAGACTGCCGCCCGCGGCGTTGCCGTTGGAGTCGGCCCACAGGCCGTCCCGGGAGGCGCCCGTGCCCGTGTCGAAGTACAGGGTGGAGGTGGGGAGCATCCGGTGGGCGCCGGCGGTGAGCGACCAGACGGGCGTCCACTCGGTCTCGGCGGCGGGGTCGAAGGGGCGGCTCACCCGGTGGAAGGGCGGCTGGAGGGCGTTCCAGCGCGCCCGGTCGGCGTACTGCCGCTCGTCGAACAGCTGGTACGTGTTGGGGTGGACGGCCGCGGCGCCCAGCCCGGCCATCGACTCGCGGATGACCAGCTCGTCGCCCTGGCGGGCGGCGCTGTACCGTTCCGCCGCCTCGCAGAGGGCGCTCGCCCGGGCCTCGGTGGCGGTCGCCCCCTTGCCTCCGCTGCGGGCCCGCAGGACCTGGTGGACCCCGGCCAGCGAGTGGCCCCGCAGGGCGAGGTTGTGACCGGAGTCGTAGGCGTGCAGTCCGTCGGGCAGTCCCGGGACGGGGCGGACGTTCGTCACGATGCCGGTGACCGGGCTGATCAGATGGCGGTTCTCGATGAGGATGCCCTCGGCGCAGACGGCCCGGTCGTTGCTGCCGGTGCCCTCGGCCTTCGGCCGGGAGGACAGGGCGAGGGGCCGCGCCGTCCGCCGGGCGACCAGCGCGGGGTCCCCGCAGTCGAGGCACTGCGGCCGGCGCAGCACGGTGTGGTGGGCGGTGCTCAGGTTGAGGCTGTCCAGGACGCACACCGACCGCTGCTCCGGGTAGCGCAGTCCCGCGAGCCACTTCGACAGTTCCAGTACGGCGCACTGCAGTCCGAGGGACCGGACGGCGGAGAGCGTCGGGGCGGGGCGCGGCGCCGGCCCGTCCAGGCCCAGGGCGCGCTGTACGGGGAGTTCCCCGGCGCGGTGCTCGGAGAGCCGGTGGGCCAGGCAGGACCAGCAGGGTCCGTCGGATGCGTCGCGTCCGTCGGTGGCCGGCGAGAAGAACGGGCCGGTCCAGGGGTCTGCCCCGAACGGCCGGGCCAGCAGCCAGGTCCGGCCCTGGCGGCGCAGCCGCCGGGAGACGGCCCGCAGCCCGGGGTCCAGGTAGTCCGTGCACACGACCAGGGTCAGCGGGGTGTCGGCTTCCGCGTCCGCATCGTCCACGGCGTTGAGCCCGGAGGCGGCGCAGGCGGCGCGGACCTCGGCGGCGTTCACCCCGCCGACCGGGATCACGGCGACCGGCGCGGTACGGACCTCGGCCGTCGCCTCGTACCCGTCGAGGCCCGCCCGGTCCCAGTAGGCCTGGGCCAGGGCGGTGTCACCGCCGGCCGGGGCGGCGCCGCCGTGCCGGTACCCGACCAGATTGGCCTGCGCGAGGCTCCGCAGCGCCCGGCCCGCCTCGGCGACCGGCATGGTCGCCGAGGCGGCCCTGAGTAAGGCGTCCAGGGTGTGGCTGCCGTCGAGCAGCGGGACCAGGCTCTCTATGCCGGCTCCGCGCAGGACGGTCACGCCCTGGTCGGAGAGGACGAACGCGGCCTCGCCCGGGACCGCTTCGGCCCGCACGTGGCGCTTGAAGGCCACGAAGGGGCCCGCCTCGGGCTCCCGCGGGGGCGTCACGCCGCGACCTGGAGGTCGGCCTGGTCGGTGAGGTTGCCGCCGGTGCAGGTGCTGCACCGCAGGCAGATCGACATCGGACCGGTGACGGCGGCGCTCAGGTCATCGATGGAGAGGGTCGCGCCGGACGTCCAGTCCACTCCCTGGGCCTCGAGTCCGAACTCCAGCAGGACCCCGGCCGGGTCTGCGTCGAAGCGCTGTCCGAGCTTCGGTTCCAGAGCGGTACGGGCGGCGAGTTCCGCGAAACGGAAGAGTTCCTGGGCCACGTTCATGACTTCCCCCTGAGACCGACGGTGCTGCACTGGTGTCCTGTTGGGACGAGAGTCTGGAGGGGGACCTCACAGCACCGGCAGTGCCACGTTCACCGGCCGCGTATGACATTTTCATGATTCACCTCGTGCGCACCTCACTGGGCTGCCGCACGCCCGGCTGCGACGCTGTTCACCTGGCTCCGAAGGGGTCGTCGCACACCGTCCGGCACCCGCGGCCCGAAGAGGGAGAGCACAGATGGACATCAAAGTACTCGGGTCGCTCACTGCCCAGGAGCGCGGCGTCTCGGTGGTTCCGACCGCCACCAAGCCCCGGCAACTGCTGGCCCTGCTCGCCCTGCACGCCGGGCGGGTCGTCACCGTGCCGACGCTGATGGAGGAGATCTGGGGCGAGGAGATCCCCCGGAGCGCCACCACGACGCTGCAGACGTACATCCTCCAGCTGCGCCGGAAGATCGGCGCCGCCCTGGAACGGGACCCGGCGCTCGACGCCAAGGAGGTGCTCGTCACCCGGTTCGGCGGCTACCTGCTCCAGGTGCCCGCGGGCCAGGTCGACGCCCACGAGTTCGAGCGGCTCGCGGGGCAGGGCCGGGCGGCCTACGACATCGGCGACTACCGTGCCGCCTCCGACCTGCTCGGCCGCTCGCTCGCGCTGTGGCAGGGGCCGGCGCTGGTCGACGTACGCGCGGGATCGATCCTCGAACTCGAGGTGCTCCAGCTCAACGAGGAGCGCACGGCCGCCCTGGAGCGGCGCATCGAGGCCGACATCCGGCTCGGGCGCTGCGCCGAGGTGATCCCCGAACTGCGGGTGCTGGCGGCCCGCCACCCCCTCCACGAGGGCTTCTGCGGGCAGCTGATGCGCGCCCTGCACCGCTCGGGCGGGGGCTGGCGCGCGCTGGAGGCGTACCAGAAGCTGCGGGCCTCGCTCGTACGCGAACTGGGGCTGGAGCCGTCCGCTCCGCTCCAGCAGCTGCACCAGGCCGTGCTCTCCGGCGATCTGGCCCGGACCGATCCGGCCGGCTCGACGATCCCGCGCCGGCTCCAGCCGATCGCGGCCGCCGAATAGCGGCGGAGCCGAATTCCCAAGTCGGTTCCAAGTCGGCCCCAAGTGGAAATGCAATGCGGAGGCCGCACCTATTGGTGCGGTCCTTTCCGCACAATGGCGTCCGGCAACTGCGCCGGGCACGTGCGCGGGTGCGGCGCGGCGCGGCGGGAACCGCCGCCGTGACCGCGTACGCGGCGGCGGTTCGCCGTGGCGGGTTCACGCCGGGAGCGGGGTCCGCAGTCCGTCCAGCCAGCTCTGCCACGCGACGGCGTGCCGCGGGGCGCCGGCCGGGAGGGACCCGCCCGTCCAGGCGGTGACGGGGCGCAGGCCGTGGAGGGCGTTGACCACCCAGACCTCGCGGCCGGCCAGCGCGGACAGCCTGCGCCGGACGGGCCGTACGGTCACTCCCGTGCGCGCCGCCCGGTCGAGCAGCAGCGAGGCGGTGACCCCGGGGAGCACCGGGAGCTCGGCGGGGGGATGGCACAGGACGTCCTCCTCCCACCACAGGAGCGAGGAGTTGGCCGCTTCGAGCACCACTCCGTCCGCGGTGACCAGGAGCGCCTCGTCGGCGTCCGCGGCCGTGGCCCTGGAGCGGACTTCGGCCAGGGCGCCCAGGTCCGGCCCCTTGTGACGGGGCGTCCGGCGCGGGTCGCAGACCGCCAGCCCCCAGACCCTGGCCGTCGTGGAGCGCGCGGGCGCGGGGCGCAGCCGGTACAGCAGCCGGTAACCACCGGGCAGGACCGTGTCCGGGGGCGCGTCCGGGGAGGCGGTTTCCAGCTCCACGCGGGGGAACCAGTGGCCGGCCGCCCGGGGCAGCAGGGCCGCCATCGCGGTCCAGAAGGTGTCCAGGAGCGCGACGGGCACGCCGGCGGTCTCGGTGCAGGTGGCGGTGAAGCGGCTGCGGTGCCGGTCCAGGGCGCGGACCCGGCCGTCGTCGACCAGCCAGGAGTCCGCGGCGAGGAGCGTGCCCGGGGCGTCCGTCGCGGGGACCTCGCGCAGGGCACCGGACCCGGTGAGCGCGAAGAGGCGGTCGGCGCGGCCCGGAGCGGTGGGCGGGGTCGGCCCGGTGGGCGGGGTCGGCCCGCTCGGCCCCGTAGGCCCCGTAGGCCCCTTAGGCCCGGTCAACGGGACACCGGGGGCTCGGCGGACGCCGCCGCGTCGCTGCCGGGGAAGCCCCTGCCGAGGAGGCGGAGCAGCGGGGTCGTCTTGGTGATGGTCTCCTCGTACTCGGCGGCCGGGTCGGAGAGCGCGACGATGGCGCCGCCGACTCCGTAGCGGATGCCCTCGTCCGTCACGACGGCGGTGCGGATGACGATGCTGAGGTCGGCGCCGCCGCACAGGGAGAAGTAGCCGATCGCTCCGGAGTACACGCCGCGCGGGCCCTCCTCCAGTTCGTCGATGATCTGCATGGTGCGGATCTTGGGGGCGCCCGTCATCGAACCGCCCGGGAAGGCGGTGCGCACGCATTCCACGGCGCTCACTCCGGGGCGCATGGTGGCCCGTACGGTGCTGACGAGCTGGTGCACCGTGGCGAAGGTCTCCACGTCGAAGAGCTTGGGCACGTGGACCGAGCCGACCTCCGCGCACCGGCCGAGGTCGTTGCGGACCAGGTCGACGATCATCAGGTTCTCGGAGCGGTCCTTCTCGTTGGTCCGCAGGTCCACGCGCAGCGCCTCGTCCTCCTCCGGGGTGGCGCCGCGCGGCCGGGTGCCCTTGATCGGCTTGGACTCGGCCAGTCCCTCGGCGGTGACGCGCAGGAACCGTTCCGGCGAGGTGCTGAGGACGGCGAGGTCCTCGAAGAGGAGCAGCGAGGCGAACGGCGCCGGGCTGGTGCGGCGCAGGAACCGGTACCCCTCCCAGGGGTCCACCTTCGCTTCGCTGTGCAGTTCGTTGGTGAGGCAGACCTCGTAGGTCTCCCCCGCGGCGATGTCCTCCTGGCTGCGCCGGATGCGGTCCAGGTAGGCGTCCCGGTCGTGGCGCAGGCTCAGATCGCCGGCGTCCAGGGGCTGCGCGGGCACGTCGGCGTCCGCGGTCCGGCCGGCGAGGCCGCGCAGCCGTCCGGCGGTGGTGTGCAGCCACGCGCGGGCGGAGGCGTCGTGGGCGAGCGCCTCGGGATCGGCTCCGGGGTCCGCGGGGGCCAGGGCGAGCAGGTGGGTGGTGCCGGTCAGGTGGTCGAAGGCCAGGGCGCGGGCCGCGAACACCATCGTGGCGTCGGGCTGCTTGGACCGGTGGACGACCGGGCCGGCCCCGCACTGGGCCTTCAGTTCGTACCCGAGGTAGCCGACCCAGCCGAGGGCGAAGTTGCAGGGGTTCTCGGCCCGGTCGGGCAGGTCCACCTTCAGGGACTTGAGGTCCTCGTCGATCCAGTCGAAGAAGGGGCGCTGCGCGACCTGCGCGCTGCGGACGCCGTCCCGCTCGGACGTGACCGTAACCGTGCCGGCCGCCACGTCGGCCGTGGCCACGCGGGCCAGCTCCCCGGAGGCGTCGCCCATGATCGAGAAGCGGCCCGTGGCGCCGTCGCTGCGGCTGCTGTCGAGCCAGAAGGCGTGGTTGCCGCCGCGCAGCAGCTCGTCGAAGACGATCTCGGGGTCCCACGCGGTGGGCAGCCGCTCGGTCAGGACGCGCAGGTGCCGGCTCGGGGCGGGGCGGGCGGCCGCGGCGGCGGGTGCGGCCGCTGCGAGGGGCCGCGCGCCGGGGTGCTCCTGCTGCCAGCGGGCGGTGAGCTCGCGGAAGTTGCGCATCATCAGCAGTCCGTGCTCGCTGCTGATGGATTCCGGGTGGAACTGCACGCCCCACAGCGGGCGTTCGCGGTGGCGCAGGCCCATGAGGATGCCGCCCGGCGCCCAGGCGGTGGCCTCGAAGACGTCCTCGGGGAGGTCGGCCACGGTGAGGGAGTGGTAGCGCACGACGTCGAAGGGCGAGGGGATCCCGGCGAAGAGGTCGGTCCCGGAGTGCTCCACGGGGGAGACCCGTCCGTGCCGGGGTTCGGGGGCCCGTACGACGGAGCCGCCGCCGAGGTGGGCTATGCCCTGGTGGCCCAGGCACACGCCGAGGACCGGGCGGTCCGCCGCGCGGACGATCTCGGTGCAGACGCCGAAGTCCTCCGGGCGTTCGGGGGTGCCGGGGCCGGGAGACAGGACGACGTTGTCGAACTCCTCCAGATGGCTGGTTCTCCACCCCGGCTCATCGTTGCGGATGACGACGGGCTCCTGCCCGTTGGCCTCCGACAGGAGGTGGAACAGATTGAAGGTGAAGGAGTCGTAATTATCCACCAGGAGAGTGCGCATGCTCACCTCACGAGGTCATGGAGGGACGGATTCGACAGCCGGATCCGATAGAAAGATCTGATGACTGAATTCCGGACGGACTACGCAGCCCGGGAAAGATCGCCTCGATGGCCTCCCGGATAAACCGGCGTCGCACGCAGGCGCTACGGCCGGTCAATGGATACCCGACCCTGAGCTCCCGATTCCCCGTCAGGGAAATCGGGGAATGCATGATCTCCCCGTTCAACACGGGCAGACCCTACAGGGAGTCCCTGTTCAGTCAAACATTTCCCGCACCGCGGACCCGGCCCCGCAAGGCAACCCGGCAGTAGGAATTCGCAATTCCGCAAGAATGCTGTCGCGCTTTGCATATGACGCTTGACAGTCCCCGAGGGGTCGTTTCTATTATGCGGAACTGCTGAGCCAGTCAGGGCTAATCAGCAGCACAACGGGGCAGTGCAACGGGGAGATGTTTGTTCGTGATCAACGATTTCGGGGGCCCCGGGCCCGGGACGACCGATCCGGAACAGCACGACGGAAGCTGGGTCGACGAACTGCTCCTGCACGCCGGCCACGACGACGCCGAGCCTGCGGTGCACATCGGCGAACGGCTGGATCGCGCCGGTCTGCGCCGCGAGGTCGCGGCCCGCCACACCGAGCTGGCGGAGGCCGGACTGCGCCGCGGCGGATCGGTCGCGCTGCAGCTGCCCCCGTCGCTCGCGCTCCTCACCCACCTGCTGGCCGCCTGGCGGACCGGGGCCCAGGTGATCCTGCTCGACCACCGGCTGACCGCCCACGAGAGCGACCGGGCGCTGGAGCGGACGGCCCCTCAGCTCCTCGTCCGGCCGGCCGGACCGGTGCGCCTGGGCGTGCTGCGCGGCTTCCACGCGGTCGACGCCGTGGCCGAGCCGTACCCCGGGGGGCGGCCGGCCGCGAGCGGGCACGCGCTCGTCCAGCTCAGCTCCGGTTCCACCGGCCCCTCCAAGGTGATCGGGCGCACGGCCGCGGACCTCGTCGCCGAGGTCCACCGCTACACCCTGATCCCCGGCATGCCCGGACCGGGCGACCGCATCGTGGTCCTCAACTCCCTTATCCATGCGATGGGGTTGATGGCGGGGATCCTGCACAGCCTGCACGCGGGCGTCGAGATCGTGCTGCCGGAGCGGATGAGCGCCGACGGCATCCTCGCCGCCGTGGCCGCGCGGACCGCGCCGACCGTGATCACCGGGGTGCCGTTCCACGCGCAGCTGCTGGCCTCGGTCTCCGCTCCCCCGCCGCTGCCGCACCTGGTCGGGGCCATGTCCGCCGGCGAGTCGGTGCGGCCCGGGGTCGCCGAGGCCTTCGCCGCGCGGTACTCCGTACCGCTGGGCGAGGTGTACGGGATGACGGAGACGGGCGTCATCGCGGCCGACCTGTCCGGGGCCTCCCGGCCGGCCACGGGGCGCACGGCTCCGGGCATCGAGGCGAAGGTCGTGGACGGGGAGCTCCTCGTACGGCGGCCCGTCAGCCCCTACCTCGGTCCGGCCGGTCCGGACCGCTGGGCGGACGGCTGGCTGCGCACCCGCGACGCGGCGACGCTCGACCCGGAGACCGGGCTGCTCGCCGTCGTGGGCCGGCTGGACTCCCAGGTGTCGGTCGGCGGGCTCAAGGTCGACCTCACCGAGGTCGAGTGGACCCTGTCCGAACTGCCCGGCGTCCGCGAGGCGGTGGTGGTCCACGACGGGGCCATCGAGGCGTACGCGGTCCTCGACGAGCAGGTCACCGCGCGGTCCGTGGAGAACCTGCTCGCCGAGCGGGTGGCCGGCTTCAAGCTGCCGCGCCGCATCCACGCCCTGGCCGCCCTGCCCCGGACGACCACCGGAAAGCCGGTACGGGACCCGGCCGCACTGCGGACCGCGCTCCGGGCTGCCGCCCCGGAACGGGTGTGAGCCCGATGGGACGCCACGAGACCCCCGTCACGGCGCACCCCGCGGAGGCCCCCGGGCCCGCGGCCGCGCCGTGCGGGAACACCGTCCGGCCCGACGGCGACCCCGTCACGCCGCGCGGACACGCGGCGGCGGCCTTCGGGCGCTCCGCCGCGCCGTGCGGGCGCTTCCCCGCGTCGCCCGGGCAGCCGGTGGCGCCGCGCCCGGGCTCCGGAGCGGCGTGCACCGGATCCGGGGCACCTCGCGGCAACGGCGTTGCTCCGCGCGGAAGTTCAGCCGTCCACCTCGGTGACCGAGACCGGGGCGCCCTCGGTGCCCGGGCCGCCCGCCACGCACAGGACGTAGCCCTCGGGGCCCCGGGGGACGGCGCTGGTCAGGCCGGAGCCGGGGAAGACCTCCCGCAGCGTCGCCACGGGTCCCGCGGGCTCCGGCGGCAGGCCGGAGGCGGGCAGCGGAACCGGCCGCAGCCGGCCCCCGCCGGCCAGCCCGGTGCCGACCGCCTTGCCCAGTGCCTCCTTGTGCGTCCAGACCCACAGCAGGGCGCGGGCCCGCAGGGCGGGTGCATGGCCCTCGATCCAGCGGACGTCCTCCTCGGCGAACCAGCGCCGGGCGAGGGCCACCGCCGGGAGCTCGCGGGCCGGCTCCACGTCCACGCCCACGTCCCCGCCGGTGCAGACCGCGACCGCGGTCAGGCCGCGGGTGTGGCTGACGCTCACGTTGACCCGTACCGGCGGCCGCGCTCCGCGGTCCGCGGCGCCGGGCCGTGACACCACGTACGGCCGTCCGCCCGGCTCCCGGGCCACGGCCAGGCCCTCGGGCCCGACGCCCAGCACCGCCGCCGCGGCCCGCCGCAGCAGCGCGTGCGCGTGCTTGCGCTGGTCACCGACCGGGACCGCGAGCCACACCTCTACCCGGGACACCGACACCCCCACTCGTCCCCGGTGCCCAGACACGTCCTGAACACCCATGCGAACACTGATACAAGGAGCCAGTTCATGAGCACCCCTGTGCGCGCCTTCGTAGTGAACACCCTCGAAACCATGAACCTCGACACGGCCGGGATCACGGACGCCACCCCCATCGGCGACGACGGCCTGGAGCTGGAGTCGCTCACCACCGCCGAGCTCGTCATGCAGGTCGAGGAGGAGTACGGGGTCAAGTTCTCCGACGAGGACGTCGAGGGCCTGCAGACCCTGACCATCGGCGAGTTCGTCGCCCAGGTCGAGCAGCGCCGGACCCAGGTCACGGCCCCGGCCGGCTCGGCGTGAGCGCGCCGTCCCCCGCCCCCGGCCGTCCGGAGGTGATCGCCCTGCTCGCCCAGCACGACGAGTGCGCCCCGGGCGACGTGGGCGAGCGGATCGACTCCCTGCAGCTGGCCTGGCTGGTGCACGTGGTCGAGGAGCGGTACGGCATCCGGATCGACCTCGACGAGGAGCTGGAGGCCATGGACACGGTCGACGGCGCCGTCGCGGTGCTGGCCGGCGCCCTGGCCGCTCCCGTACCGGGCGGGAGCGGTTCGTGACCGGGGCGGACCAGGCCGACCAGGCAGACCGGGCGGACCAGGCCGACCGGACGGTCGTCATCACCGGGCTCGGCGTCACCAGCGCCTTCGGCCGCGGCGAAGAGGCCCTCGGGCGGGGACTGGCCGCCTCCCGGGCGGCGTTCGGACCGGTCGGGCGGTTCGCCACGGACCGGTACCGCACCGGTGTCGCCGCCGTACTGCCGGGCTCGCCCGACCTGGACGAGGAGCTGCGCCGGGTCGTGGAGGAGGCCTGCGAGCAGGCCGGCCTGTCGCCGGCGGAGCGGGCGCAGGCTCCGCTCCTGCTGGGCCGGCACGCCGATCCGGCGGTGGCCCGCGGGCCGCTGGCGGTCCAGGGCAAGTCGGCGATCTCGGACACCGCGGCCGCCCTGGCGCGGGCCTGCGGGCTGCTCGGCGCGGCCCGGACCTACACCAACGCCTGTGTCGCCGCCAGTACGGCGGTCTCCGAGGCGGCCGTACGGATCCGCACCGGCCGGGAGGAGCGCGTGGTCGTCTCCGCGGGCTACCTCGTGGACGAGGACAACTACGCGCTGTTCTCCGCCGGCCGGGCGCTCTCCCCGGAGGGCGTCCTGCGCTCCTTCAGCGCGGGCCGCAAGGGCCTGCTGCTCGGTGACGGCGTCGGCGCGGTGGTCCTGGAGTCCGCGCGGGCGGCCGCCGCGCGCGGTGCCCGGCCGCTGGCCGTGCTGTCCGGCTGGGGCCTGGCCGGCGACGCCCACCACGTGTGCCGGCCGCACCCCGAGGGCCTGGGGATGGCGCGGGCCATCGGCGCCGCGCTGGACCGGGCCGGGCTGGCGCCCGCGGACATCGGCTACGTCAACGCCCACGGCACCGGCACGCCCGCCAACGACTCCTCGGAGAGCTCCGCCCTGCGCCTCGCCCTCGGGGACGCGGTCGACGGCATCCCGGTGAGCTCCACGAAGTCCCTGCACGGGCACGCGCTGGAGGCGTCCGGAATGCTCGAACTCGCCGTCACCCTGCTGGTCCTGCGCAGCGGGGAACTCCCCGTGAACGCCGGCCACTCGGGGCTCGACGACGACTGCCGCCTGGACCTGGTCCTCGGCTCGCCCCGCCGGGTCTCCCCCCGGCACGTCCTCAGCCTGAACGCCGCTTTCGGCGGGGCCAACACCGCATTGGTGGTAAGCGCGCCATGACCACGTCCCCGGCCCTTTCCCCCTCCTTCTCCGCCACCCGTTCCACCCTCCCCGCGGCGGCCGTGGAGCTCCTCGCGGAGGGCGTCTGGCCCGCCCCGGGCGACCCCGAGCTGCCGGTTCCGCTGGCCGGTTTCGCCGTCTCCTCCTTCAGTCCGATGGCCTCGGCCGCCGCCGACCGCTGCCTGGAGCAGGTGTACGGCGCTCCGGGCGCGGCGGAGCCCGGCGCGGAGCCGGCCGGTCCCGGCGCGCAGGAGCTCGTACGACGGGCCGGGCGCACGGCGATCGTGCTGGCCTCCCGGGGCGGCGACCTGGAGACGCACACGGCGACCGCGGTCGCCGTGGACGCCGGCCGGCCCGCGGCGCCCCTGCTGTTCTTCCAGTCCGTGCCCAACGCGGTGGTCGGCCACATCGCCAAGCGCTGGGGGCTGGCCGGTCCGGTGATCTGCTTCAGCCCCGACGCGGCGACCGCCGATCCGCTGGGCGAGGCGCTGGACGTCACCCGCTTCCTGGTCGACGGGGGCGACGCCGGGGAGGCACTGGTGCTGCTCGTGGAGCAGGCCGGCCCGGACGGCGCGTCCGCGCACGCCCGCGCCCTGCTCGTACGGCCCGCGGCGCCGGACGCCGCCGGGGAGGCGTCGTGAGGAGCGGGCTCCGGGAGCAGTACGACGTCTGGGTCACCGGGATCGGACTGGTCACCCCGCTGGGGACCGGCGTACCGGCCTTCGTGGACGGGCTCGCGGCCGGGCGCTCCGGGCTGCGCCGGCTGGAGGGCGAGGCCTGGGCCGCGACCGGCGCCGACGTGGCCGGGGTGGCCCCCGAGATCTCCGCCCTGGACCTGCTGCCGCGCACCGAGGCGCGCTCGGTCGACCGGTTCGTGCTCATGGCGCTGGCCGCCGCCGACGAGGCGCTCGGCGACGCCAAGCTGACGGTGGGCCAGGACGTGGCCGCGGACCGGGTGGCGGTGGTGGTCTCCACCGGCGCCGGCGGGCTCGCGACGTACGAGGAGCAGGCCGTGGCCCGCGCCTCGCGGGGCCGGGCCGCGGTCAGCCCGTACCTCCTTCCCGGCATGCTGCCCAACATGGCGGCGGCCCGCATCGCCATCCGCCACGGCGTCCGCGGGCTCAGCAGCTCCATCGCCACGGCCTGCGCGGCGGGGGCGATGTCGGTGGCCGAGGGGCTGCGGCTGATCCGCGAGGGCACCGCGGACGTGGTGGTCTGCGGGGGCACCGACACCGCGCTCGCCCCTTCCGTGGCCACCTCCTTCGGCAACGCCCGCGCGCTGGCCCGCGCCGGCACCGGCGATCCGGCGGCGGCCAGCCGCCCGTTCGACCTGGACCGGAGCGGTTTCGTGCTGGCCGAGGGCGCCGGGATCCTCGTCCTGGAGCGGGCCGCCCACGCCCGCGCCCGCTCGGCGCACGCCTACGGGCGGGTCCTGGGCTGGGGCGCGACCAGCGACGCCCACCACCCGACCTCGCCCCGGCCCGACGGCGAGGGTGCGGCGGACGCCATGCGGCGCGCGCTGGCGGACGCCGGGCTGGCTCCCCGGGACATCGGTTACGTCAACGCCCACGGGACCGGCACCAAGGTGGGCGACCTGGCCGAGGCGCGGGCCGTCCGCTCGGTGTTCGGCGAGGACGGGCCGCCGGTCAGCTCGGTGAAGGGCGCCATCGGCCACCTGCTGGGCGCGGCGGGCGCGGTGGAGGCGGCGGCGACCGTACTCGCCCTGCACCACCGGAGCCTGCCGGCGACGGCCAACCTGGACCGGCCGGACCCGGACTGCGCACTCGACCACGTCCGCGGCGCGCCCCGGGCGGCGGCGCCCGAGGCCGCGGTGTCCAACTCCTTCGCCTTCGGCGGCCACAACGTGAGCCTCGTGCTCGGCAGGGCCCCGGAGGCGGTCTGACCAGCGCAGCACCCGGCACCGCAGCACCGACCGCACCCCCACCCGCTCCCTCCCGCTCCCACCCGAAGGACGAGGACACCGTGACCAGTTCCGCCTCCCAGGCACCCGGACCGGCGGGCCCCGGCGAGCCCTCCGCCGACCTGCTGCGCCAGTTCTGGTGGCTGCACGACGCCCGCTGGTACCAGGGGGTCGCGCGGCGGTTCGGCCAGGACGCGGCGAACGAGGTGAACGCGGAGGCGATGCAGTTCGTCACCCGCCGGATCGCCTCCGCCTACGCACGGGAGGAGGGGCTGGCCCCGGGGCTCTCCGCCGCCGAGCTGGCCACCGCACTCACCGGCATCTCGGAGCTGATGACCGGGGACGCCGTGGAGGCCTCCAACAAGGTCACCGGCGAGGAGTCCTTCGAGACGGCGGTCACCCGCAACTTCGCCCTGGAGATGCTCGCGCGGGCCGGGACGCTGGAGGGCTACGAGTGCCCGTGCCCGCAGATGCGGGCGGGCTGGTTCGAGGGGCTGAAGACGGAGGTCAGCGACCACCGCGTGGAGTGCCTGCGCACCGGCGGCTCCGCCTGCCGCTTCGTCACGAGCACGGCGTCGGGCGCGGCAGCCGCCGGCGAGGCCGCCACCAGCGCCGCTGCCGCCGGCTCCGCCACCACCACCGTCCCCGGGAAGGAGACCCCGTGACCACGCCCGACTCCGGCGCCCCCGCCGCGTACGTCACCAGCGCCATCGAGCAGTTCGCCGCCCGCGGCGAGCAGATCGCGCTGATCCACGGCGAGCGGTCCATGACCTTCGCCGAGCTGCTGTCCCTGGCCTACCGGACGGCCCGGGTCCTGCGGGACGCGGGCCTGGGCCGCGGGGACCGGCTCGTGCTGCTGGCCGCCAACCCGCTCGAGATGTCGGCGGTGGGCCTGGCCGCGCACCTCCTCGGCATCAGCTACACCCCGGTGTACGCGGCCGGCGGCGAGCAGGTCGCCGAGCACATCCTGCGCGACGCCGCCCCCGCGGCCGTGATCCTCGCCTGCGCCGGGCCGATCCTGCCGGGACCCCGCATGGCCGAACTCGCCCGCGCCGCCGGGGTGAAGCAGCTGTTCGGGCTGGGCCCCGTCGCGGACCCGGACGTGACCGACCTGCTCGCGGCGGCCGCCGCCCGGTCGGACGCCCCGCTGCCGGTGGCGGCCCGCGAGGACGACGTCGCCCGGGTGCTGTACACCGGCGGCACCACCGGGCTGCCCAAGGGGGTCGTGTACACCTTCGGCGCGCTGACCGCGGCCGCCGGCGCCTGGGCGGGCGCGGCCCCGCCGCCGGGGCTGCGGTTCCTGGCGATGACCCCGATGGCGCACGCCGCGGGTGCGATCGCCTGCGGCCTGCTGCGCCACCACGTGAGCGTCGAGCTGTTCGACGAGTTCGACCCGGAGGCACTGCTGGTGCGCATCGCCGAGGCCTCCGCCGAGCACCGGCCGGTCACCACGTACCTCTACCCGCCGTACCTGTACCGCCTGCTGGACCACCCCGACCTCGCGCACACCGACCTCTCCGGGCTCGCGGCCGTCAGCTACGGCAGCGCGCCCGTGACCCCGCACCGGCTCGCCCAGGCGGTCCGCAGCCTC
Source organism: Streptomyces sp. NPDC104226 (assembly GCF_055584085.1). Lineage (NCBI taxonomy): Bacteria > Bacillati > Actinomycetota > Actinomycetes > Kitasatosporales > Streptomycetaceae > Streptomyces > Streptomyces sp. NPDC104226. Next base: position 106,151 of record NZ_JBVJMS010000013.1, on the reverse strand, counting down.
GGCCCCCGGCTGCGGCAGAGCTACGCCCTCACCGAGGCCATCGCCATCACCAGCCTGGGTCCCGAGGACCACGCGGCGGCCGCCGCGGACCGGCCCGAACTGTTCGGCTCGGTCGGCCGCGCGGTGCCCGGGGTGTCCCTCCGGGTCACGGGCGGGGACGGCCGCGCGCTGGGGCCCCGTACGGAAGGAGCGGTCGAGGTGTCCGGGCCCACCGTGATGGCGGGCTACTGGCAGCGGCCCGACCTGAGCGGAGAGGTGCTGCGGGAGGGCTGGCTGAGCACCGGCGACCTCGGGGTGATCGACGAGGACGGCTACCTGTACCTGACCGGCCGGGCGAAGGACCTGGTCATCGTGGACGGGACCAACTGCTATCCGCAGGCCGTGGAGAACGTGCTGACGGCCCATCCGGAGATCCGGCGCGCCGCCGTCATCGGGGTGCCCGACCCGCTCACGGGCGAGGCCCTGGTCGCCGTCTGCGTGGCCGCCGAGGACGACCGGCCCGGCCTCGCCGGGGAACTGGGCACCTCGGTGCGCGACGCCCTGGGCGCGGCGCACGTGCCCGGACGGTTCGAGTTCGTCGCGGACATCCCCACCGCCTCGTACGGAAAGCCCGACAAGGCGGCGCTGCGGGCCCGCTTCTCGCCCCTGGCCCAGCCGACCCTGACAAGCCTGACGTCCTCCGGGAGCAACGGATGAACATCGAAGCCAAACCGTGGACCCGCCCCGCCGCCCCGCGGGGCCTGGAGGGCTGGCTCGAATCCCTCCGCGACCTGCTGGTGATCCCGCCGGAGCTGCGCGACGAGTGGGTGGAGCGGGACGCCGCGCTCGAACTGCTCCAGTGCGGGCCGGAGATCCTCGACGAGCTGCTGCGCAGCGGCCTGCCGCACGGCGGGACACCGGGGGCGGAGCGCTTCGACCGCTTCGACCTGGTGAACCTCGCCCTCTACTCCGGCTCCGGGACCTCCGTGCCCGAGAAGACGATGCGCTACGCCCTGCGCTGGATGCACGCCGATCCCGAGTCGCTGTTCCGTCCCCAGCGCTGGAACTACTCCGTCGCGCTGACCCCGCCGGCCGCGCACGGCCAGGGAGAACCGCAGGGAACCGACTGGAACCTGGCCACGCCCCACCCGGAGCTGAGCGGCGGCTGGACGGAGTCCCTTTCGATCGGTCCCGAGGGGGCATCGCTCGGGGAGAAGGACATCACGGCGAGCGGCACGGCCGGGCTCACCGCCTCCGGGGTGCTCGTCACCTCCGGGGAGCGGCGGGAGATCGTCTCGGAGAAGCTCCGCGCGATCGTGACCTCGTACGGCCCCGACCGGTTCCGCTGGGGCCGGATGCCCGAGGAACTCCAGTGGCGCAAGGACGAGGTGCTGGCCCAGGGCTACGCCCCGTGCATCTCCGTCTGCCTGGAGCTGGCCGAGCGGTGCCGGGAGGCCGGCTTCGAGGCCCGTACCCGGCGCGGCTGGATCATGGGGATGCTCGACCTCGCCCATTCCTGGCTGGAGGTCGTGGACGAGGACGGCCTGGTCAAGAACGTGGACCCGGCCTTCGTCATCCTGGCCGACCACCACGCCGAGGCCCCGCACCCGGACATCGCTCAGGCCTTCACCGGCTCGCTGCTGAACCGGCTGCTGCCCACCGAACACCATGCGGACGAACCGGTGAACGGCTACCGCCGCGACGGCCTGTTCGCCCACCCGCGCCACCAGACCGACATCCAGCTCTCGGCGGAGCAGCCCGCTCCGCGCGAGAGCGCCGTGGCCGCCAGCGGCTCCGGCAACTGAGAGAGGAAAAGGATCCGATGAGCACGCCCGTGCTGCAGGCCGACGCGCAGTTGCAGTCCATACTCGACCGGCTCGTGTCGATGTCCGAGCGCGACCACTACGACCCGTACACGATGTTCGACTGGCCCGAGACGCTGCCCGAGGACCAGTACTGGATGACTCCGGAGCTGCTGTCCATCCACGGGACCAAGGTGGCCGAGTCGTTCACCGAGGAGCAGAAGTGGGCGATCAGCAAGTGGGAGAGCGTCAACTTCTACAGCCTGAACGTCGACGGCATCCGTGAGCTGATCACCGAGATCATCGCGCGGATCCACACGAAGGACTTCGCCCTCTCCTCCGAGTACTTCCACCACATGATCGGCGAGGAGAACTCGCACATGTGGTTCTTCGCCCGGTTCTGCCTGCTCTACGGCGGCAAGGTCTACCCGGACAAGGGCGTCCAGCTGGAGATGAAGTCCGAGGGCGAGTCCGCCCACTTCCTCGTCTTCGCGCGGCTCCTGCTCTTCGAAGAGGTCGTCGACTTCTTCAACAAGCGGATGGGCGACGACGACCGGCTGCACCCCACGATCCGCAAGATCAACGCGATCCACCACCAGGACGAGTCCCGGCACGTCGCCTTCGGCCGGCAGATCGTCTCGCACCTGCACCGCCAGCTGCGGGAGAAGCTGAGCACGGAGGAGCTGGCCGAGCTGGAGCTGTACCTCAAGCGGTACCTGCGCAAGTCCGTGGACGGGCTGGTGAACCCGGCGGCCTTCAGGGACGCGGGCATCCCGAACCCCTACCAGGTGCGCAACGAGGTGCTGGCCGACCCGGCCTTCCACGAGCTGGAGCGCAAGATGCTCAAGCGCTCGATGAGCTTCCTCGTGAACGAGGGCATCTTCACCGACGACGTCCTGCCGCGCTCATGAGCACCGCGACCGGCTTCGACGCCGTACTCCAGTACCTGCTGACCAAGCGGCCGGACCTGACCTCGATCGATCCGGAGCTCGACCTGGTCGAGAACCGGATCCTCGACTCCCTCGGCTTCGTCAACTTCCTCTACGTGCTGGAGGAGCAGACGGGCGAAGAGATCTTGATGGAGAACGTCACTCCGTCTGATTTTCGTACGATCAACTCGATTCGAAAGAGGTTCTTCCATGAGTCCGAGTAGTCCGGGGAGCTCCGTGAGCACGTCGGAGGCGGGCCGTACCCCTTCCACCCGCGGCGGTCTCGCCACCCTCGGACCGGGTGCGCTGAGGCTCCGGGCCACGCTGGAAGGCGTGTTCACCGGCTGGGCGGCCGAGGTCGGCGCCGACGCGGTGCAGTACCCGCCCCTGATGCGGGTCGAGGACCTGCACCGGCTGGACTACTTCCAGAACTTCCCGCAGCTGGCGATCCTCGGAGCGGCCCTGACGGAGGAGGCCGCTCCGGAGTACGCGACGGGCGGGTCGCGGGAGCCCTCACTGCCGGCCGGGCACCTCACGGAGGCCTCGTACGCGCTGCCTTCGGCGGCCTGCTACAACGTCTACCTCGATCTGACGGGCCGCACCCTGACGGACGGTCCCCACAAGGTGACCACCGTGGCCACCTGCTTCCGCCGCGAGACGCACTACGACGCGCTGCGCCGGCTGCTGGGCTTCAGCATGCGGGAGATCGTGTGCGTCGGCACCCGGGACGAGGTCCTGGCCCACCTGGAGCTGTTCCGCAAGAAGATCACCGGCTACCTGTCGGAGCTCGGCCTGCCCATCGAGATCGAGGCCGCCAGCGACCCGTTCTTCGACGCGAGCGCGGGGCGCGCGCTGATGGCGCAGCTCTTCCCGGTGAAGGAGGAGTTCGTCTTCGACGGCTCGCTGGCGATCGGCTCGCTCAACTTCCACCGCAACTTCTTCGGCGAGCGCTGCGAGATCCGCACCGCGGACGGCGAGCCCGCCTTCACCGGGTGCGTGGCCTTCGGCCTGGAGCGCTGGATCAGCGCACTCACCTCGCACTTCGGCCTGACCGAGGACGAGCTGGCCGACCGGGTGCTGGCGGCCGGCCGACCGTGACGCGGAGCGGATCGGACGGGACGGCGGCGACCATGGCCGGCCCTGCGGGGCGGATCGTCCCGGGGCGGATCGTCCAGGGGTGGACCGCCTCGGGACGGGTCGCCTCGGGGCGGATCGCCCCGGCCGGGCAGGCCGCCGCGGGCCCCGGTGGCGTACGCGCCTGGTGGGCCGACGGGCGCGGTCTGCCGGCGGGCACGGTGGCGGCGCTCGCCGCCGCACTGCCCCCGCACGAACGCGCCCGCTACGAGGCCGTCTCCGATCCGCTGGGCCGGGCCGAGTTCGTCCTGGCCCGGTACCTGCTGCGCACCGTGCTGGGGCGGATGCTCTGCCGGCCGGCCGCCCGGGTGGGCCTCGCCGTGGACCGGGCCGGGCGGCCGTGGGTGACGGACGCCCCGGGGGTGGACGTGAGCATCGCGCACGCCGCCGGTGTGGTCGCCGTCGCCGTGGGCAGCGGACTCGCGCCCGGGACCCGGATCGGCGTGGACGTCGAGGAGGTCCGTACGGTCCCCCGGGCCGGGGAGCTGGCCCGGCGGCTGTTCTCCCCCGCCGAACGCGCCCGCCTCGGCCTGGCCTCGGGCCTGGCCGGCGACCTGCTGTGGCTGGACGTCTGGACCAGGCGGGAGGCGTACGTGAAGGCCGTGGGCACCGGGGTGCGCTCCCTGGCCGGGGCGCCCGACCAGGACGTCGGCCACCGCTGGCACCCGCTGCGGCTGCCGCGGGGATTCACCGGGGGCCTGGTGGTCGTCGAACCCGGCTGACCGGCCCGCTCCCTCCTCATCTTTCCCGTCCCACCGTTCCCGCCGTTCCCACTGTTCGCGTCGTACTTTCCAAGGAGCAGTTCCATGACTGAGAACACCGCCGCACAGCTCGCCGTCACCGCGGTGGGCGGCCCCACCGTGGTCATCGACCTGGGCGGGCTGCGGTTCGTGACGGACCCGACCTTCGACGCCGCCGGTTCCTCCTACGAGATGGGCCCGGTCGCCCTGCACAAGGTGGCGGACCCGGCGCTGACCACCGACCGGCTGGGCCCGGTGGCGGCCGTCCTGCTGTCGCACGACCAGCACCCCGACAACCTCGACGGGGCCGGGCGCGCCTTCCTCAAGGAGGTCGCGCTGGTGCTCACGACCGAGCAGTCCGCGGAGCGCGTCGGCGGTACCGGGCTGGCGCCGTGGGCCGAGCACGTACTGGAGCGCCCGGACGGCGGCCGCCTCGTGGTCACCGCCGTCCCGGCGCAGCACGGTCCGGCCGGGACCGAGCCGATGCTCGGCGCCGTCACCGGCTTCCTGCTGAGCGGCGAGGGCCTGCCGACCGTGTACGTCAGCGGTGACAACGTCTCCCTGGAGCCGGTGCGGGCCCTGGCGGAGCGCCTCGGCGGGGCCGGCGTCGACCTGGCGGTGCTGCACGTGGGCGCGGCGCAGCTCGCCCCGTTCGGCCCGACGCTGCTCTCGCTGACCTCCGAGCAGGCGGTGGAGGTGGCCGAGCTGCTGGGCGCCCGCAAGGTGCTCGCCGTGCACCAGGACGGCTGGCAGCACTTCACGGAGGGTCAGGACACCGTCAGCGCCGCCTTCGAGAAGGCGGGTTCGGGCCAGCGTCTGGTCGTTCCCGAGCCGGGCAACAGCCTCGCGCTCTGACCCGCGGGTCGGAGAAGGGGTGGTGCCCCGGGCCGCGCGTGCGGCCCGGGGCACCACCCCTTTCGTACTGCGGTGTTGCGGTGTTGCGGTCCTGTCGCCCTGCGGTCAGGCGCCCATCGCGTGGTGTCCCCCGTCGACGTGGACGATCTCGCCCGTGGTCGCCGGGAACCAGTCGGAGAGCAGTGCGGCGCAGGCCCGTGCCGTGGACTCCGTCTCGGTGATGTTCCAGCCCAGCGGTGCCTTCGCCGCCCAGTCGTCCTGGGTGCGGGCCAGGCCCGGGATGGCCTTCCCGGCAGTGGTCCGCAGGGGGCCGGCCGCCACCAGGTTCGACCTGATGCCGAGCGGGCCCGCCTCCCTCGCGAGGTAGCGGTTGGCGGACTCCAGGGAGGCCTTGGCCACGCCCATCCAGTCGTAGCCCGACCAGGCCTTCGTGGCGTCGAAGGTGAGGCCGACCACCGAGCCGCCGCCGGCCATGAGCGGGAACAGCGCCTTGGCGAGGGAGACGTAGGAGTAGGCGGAGGTGTGGACGGCGGTGGACACGTCCTCCCAGGGTGCGGTGAGGAATCCGCCGAGGCAGCTCGGCGGGGCGAAGGCGATGGAGTGCAGTACTCCGTCGACTCCGCCGAGCTGCTCGCCCACCAGCTCCGGGAGGCGGGCGAGGTGCCCGGGGTCGGTCACGTCCAGTTCCACGACCGGCGGCTTCTCGGGCAGCCGGCGGGAGACCAGTTCGACCAGGGACAGCCGGCCGTATCCGGTGAGGACGATCCGGGCGCCCTGTTCCTGGGCGATACGGGCGGCCGCGAAGGCGATCGACCGCTCGGTGATCACTCCGGTGACGACGATCCGCTTGCCGGCGAGCAGACCGCCGGTGGCGGGAAGCGCGGTGACCGAAGGTGCGGTGACGGGGGGCGCCATGACGGGAGGCGTCGTGGTCATGGGGTCAGTGCCCCATTCCCAGGCCGCCGTCCACGGGCACGACCGCGCCCGTGACGTAGCCGGCCCGCTCCCCCGTGAGCCAGGCCACGGTGTCGGCCACGTCCTCGGGCCGTCCCGCCCGTCCGGCCGGGATCTCCGCCAGGTGCGTGCTCTTGCGGGGTCCGGACAGGGCGGCGGTCATGTCGGTCTCGATCAGGCCGGGCGCCACCACGTTCACGGTGATGCCGGACGTCGCGACCTCGCGGGCGAGCGAGCGCGCCATGCCGACCATGCCGGCCTTGCTGGCGGCGTAGTTGACCTGGCCCTGGTTCCCGCGCAGTCCGGCGACGGAGGACACGAAGACGATCCGCCCCCACCGGCCGCGCAGCATCTTGGGCAGGGCCCGCCGGGCACAGCGCCAGCCGCCGGTGAGATTGGTGTCGATGACGCGGGAGAACTGCTCCTCCTGCATCCGCAGCATGGCCCGGTCCTCGGTGATGCCGGCATTGGACACGAGAATCTCCACCGGGCCGAGTTCGGCCTCGACCGCGGTGAATGCGGCGTCGACCTGTTCCGGGTCGGACACATCACAGCGAACGGCGAGGAACTTGCCGTCCGGTGGTTCGCTGCGGTAGGTGACGGCAACCCGGTCACCACGTCCGAGGAATTCCTCGGCAATGGCCAACCCGATTCCCCTGTTTCCTCCCGTGACCAGCACCGTGCGTGGCAACGAAACTCTCCGTTCCTCTCGATTTCCTCGCGTCAGCCGGCTCGGTGATCAGCCCTGAATGGTGGTGCTCTGGAATTCCTTCATGTAGTACGTGTTGCCCACGCGGACCGCGGTCCAGGAGACGATGATGCGCTGGCCGATCGGCACCTGCTCCGGATCGGTGTAGGTGTCCCCGGGCTTCAGCAGCCCGCCGAGCCCGTCGATCACGGCCGTGGTGCTGGACAGGCAGCGCACGCTGAGCGGCTTGCCGATCATCCGGGTGCCGGCCAGGGGACCTGCGAAGGCGCCCTGGTAGAAGGACTGGATCGCGGTCCGGCTGGTGAGGTAGGCGCCGTTGCTCGGAATCATGTGCCCGTCCGTCGTGAACTGGGCGGCGACCCCGGCAGCGTCCCCGTTGTTCCAGGCGGCGAAAAGCCGGTGCGGGACATCGGTGATGGCGGTCTGCGTCGGCGAACACACCGGACCGAACAGGGAATCCTGTGCGGGTTCCTCGACGGCGTTCGCCGCGGTGGCCACTCCGGCGAGCAGCATCAGGGAAACGGCGGGAATCGCAATGCGACGGGCAAGTCTCACGAAATCTCCATTGACTGGCGATCGGAAGTTCTTGGCCAGTCTAGGGATGCTCGGGATGTCTGAAAAGTTTTCCCTCGACGCGATCAGGAATTCAAATGACGCAGAATGCGAATCGTCCGGAATTCATCTTTCCGTTTCTGCTTCGACCGTCTCCGCCGTCTCCGCCTTCTCCACGCGGACGGGCACCCCGTTGAAGACGGCCGTGCCGGAGAGCGGGTCGACGACCGAGCTGTCGGTGAGCGCGTTCATGCTCACCCCGGGCTGGGTGGCCGCGTGGGCGAGCCGGCTGCCCTTGCGCCCGTGCCCCCAGCCGTACGGGAGGCTCAGCACGCCCGCGCGCAGCCGGTCGGTGGGCTCCACCGGCACCACCACCTCGCCGCTCCGGCCCCGGACCCGGACCAGGTCTCCGGCGGCGACGCCCAGGCGTTCGGAGTCCTCCGTACTGATCTCCAGGGCGCAGCGGTTGGTCCCGCCGGACAGGGTCGCGATGTTGTGCGACCAGCTGTTGACGGACTTCAGCTGGCGTCGGGAGATGAGCACGAACCCGCCGTCGTCCAGCTCCCGCATCCGCGCGTCGAGCCGCGGCAGGTCCCCGGTGACGGCGGGCGGGCACAGTTCGACCAGGCCGGAGGCGGTCATCACGACCTCCTCGCGGCGGGGCCGCAGCGGCCCGAGGTCGATGCCGTTCGGGGTCTCCTTGAGCAGGGCAAGATTCAGGCCGTCGGGACGCCTGCCGAACAGGTCGCCGGCGGGGCCCAGCCGCAGCATCAGGTCGAGCCGCCGCTCCAGGGCGTTGTCCCCGGTCAGCTCCCGCTTGAGCGCGGCCGGTTCGCGCCCGTGCAGGGGCGCCCCCCGGCGCCCGGAGGCGGCCCTCAGGGTCAGGTCGGTCAGCGCCTCGTCCACGCTGTCCGGGTCCTCGTCCGCGCTCTTGCCCGAGGCGATGAGGACCAGCCGGGCGAGGATCTCCGCCTCGCTGGGGCGCCCGGGCGCGAGGGGCCGTACGGGCGGGGAGAAGCGGGCGTTGCGGCGGACGGAGCGGCCGGCCAGGACCACGTCGTAGTGGGGCGATTCCAGGGCGCTCGGCGGCGGCAGGATGACGGATGCGTGGCGGGTGGTCTCGTTCAGGTAGGGGTCGACGCAGACCATGAAGTCCAGGCCGGGCAGGGCCCGGTCCAGCCGCTCGCCCTGCGGCGAGGCGAGGACCAGGTTCCCGGCGATGCACAGCAGGGCCCGTACCTGCCCCTCGCCGGGGGTTTCGATCTCGTCCGCGAGGGTCGCGGTGGGAAGTTCGCCGTTGGCTTCCGGCAGTCCGCGGACCCTGCTGTGCCAGCGTCCGGTGCGGAACGGCTCGGCGGGGCGGCGGGTGGCGTGCGGGGCCTCCCCGAAGAGCACTCCGCCGGGGCGGTCGAAGTTCCCGGTGATGATGTTGACCACGTCCACCAGCCAGCTGGTGAGCGTGCCGAACTCCGTGGTGCAGGTGCCCAGTCGTCCGTACACGGCGGCCGTCGGCGCCGCGGCCAGGTCGCGCGCGAGCGTGCGGATGGTCCCCGCGGGGACCCCGCAGGCGTCCGCGACGTCTTCCGCGGCGAACCCCTTCACCTGGACGGCCAGCTCGTCGAAGCCGGCGAAGCCGGGGCCGGGGTCGGTCGCCAGGCCCTCGTCGAACAGCGTGTGCGCGATGCCGAGCAGCAGCAGGGCGTCGGTGCCGGGGCGGATCGGGACGTGTTCGTCCGCGAGGTCCGCGGTGCGGGTGCGGCGCGGGTCGACGACGACGAGGCGCCCGCCGCGCGCCCGCAGCGCCTTGAGGCGGCCCGGCAGGTCGGCGACGGTCCACAGGCTGCCGTTGGACTCCATGGGGTTGGCGCCCAGGACCAGCAGGTGGTCGGTGCGGTCGATGTCCGGCAGCGGGAAGGCGAGCGGGTCTCCGTACATCCATCCGCAGGCCACGCTCTTGGGCATGGTGTCGAGGGTGGTGGAGGAGTAGATGTTCCGTGTGCCGAGCCGTTCGCGCAGGACCAGCATGTAGAGCGGCAGGGCCAGCGTGTGGATGACCGGGTTGCCCATGTAGAGGGCCACGGCGTCCTTGCCGTGCTGCTCGCTCACCCCGCGCAGGCCGCGCTCGACGGCGGCGAAGGCCTCGGCCCAGCCCACCTCGTCGAAACCGCCGTCCGGGCGGCGCACCAGCGGGGCGGTCAGCCGGTCGGGGTCGGCGTCGAAGCGGCCCAGGGAGGCTCCCTTCGGGCAGAGGTACCCCTTGCTGAAGACGTCGTCCCGGTTCCCCTTGACGCGGGTGACGACCTCGTCCGAGAGCGTGATGCTCAACCCGCAGGTCGCCTCGCACAACGGGCACACCCGTGTCGCCGTTCGCTCCAACACCGGCCGCCCCCACACCACTTGATCAACTGCGCGCAGTGTAGCCACGGGGTCCCGGGCTGTCCCGCGTTCTATCGCCCGTGAAGGCCGACGGCCCGGCGCCGGGTGGTCATCAGCGCCGCCGAATTGGCGCGACACGGCGGGGACGGTTCTGGAACGCTGCGGCCATGACCTTCGTACTCGACGGACCGGTCCTCGACGGCGAGCTCGTACGCCTGGAGCCGCTGGAGCACCGCCACGCGGCGGACCTGGCCGTGGCGGCCGAAGAGGACCGCAGCCCCTACCGGTTCACCTGGGTGCCCACCGCGGACCGGGTCGGGGCGTACATCGACGCCCAGCTCGCCCGCCGCGACGCGGGCACACTGGCCCCGTACGCGCAGGTGGAGCGGGCGTCGGGGCGGGCCGTCGGGGCCACCGCCTTCTGGGACCCCCGGCCGTGGCCGACGACCGGGGAGGGCCTGTGCGCGATCGAGGTCGGCTACACCTGGCTCGCGGCTTCGGCCCAGGGCTCGGGGATCAACACCGAGGCCAAGTACCTGCTGTTCCGGCACGCCTTCGAGCACTGGGGCGTGGCCCGGCTCGACCTGAAGACGGACGCCCGCAACGCCCGTTCGCGCGCCGCGATCGAGGGGGTCGGCGCACGCCTCGAGGGCGTGCTCCGCAACTGGTCCCGCTCGTGGGCCCCGGGCGAGGAGGGCCTGCTCCGCGACTCGGCGATGTACTCGGTCACCGCGGCGCAGTGGCCCGACTGCCGCAGACACCTGGAGGAGCGGATGGCCCGCGGCCCCGAGCGCCGGCGGGCCGGGACGGACGCCGGCGCCACGGCGGGCTGACGGGCCCGCCCCCGTACGGGCCCGCCCCGTCCCCGTGTCAGGCCGTGGCGGCCGGGGGCCGGTTGCGGGTCAGCCAGCCCTCGGCGTAGGCGACGGCCTCGGCCAGGTCGAACAGCCGGGCCTCCGCGCCGCCCACCCGGCCCCGCACCACCGGGCGTTCCTTCTCGAAGGCCTCCCCCAGGTCCTCGAAGTCGTCCGAGGAGACCGCCGTGTCGCGGACCGTGGTCCAGCGGCGGCCCTGCGGGGTGGCGACCGCGAAGGAGTTGTCGACCAGCGGTGCGTCGACCCGGTACTCGGCCAGGTGGAAGGCCGTGCAGGAGCCGAAGCCCGCACCCAGCAGCAGGATCCGCGCCCCGGCCTCCTCCAGCCGGGCGAGCGGGCTGCGCTCGCCGAGCCGGCACTCCGGGGCATGCCCGTCCGTGATCGTGGCCGCGCGCGGGCCCAGCCCGGCGAAGGAGGTCTGCGGATGGCCGCTGCGGACGGCCCCCGGCCAGGTGCGGACGGCTTCGGGGACGGCGCCCATGCCGCGGGTGGGCGTGGTGCGCGCGTCGAAGGGCGGCATCGCGGCCCGGATGTCCGCCCACCACGCTTCGGGCACCGGCGGGCTCTCCCAGTACGCCGGGTCGGAGTTGTCGCCGGAGTGCGTCGGCACCACCAGGGTCCCCGCGGCCCCGAGGGCGTCGAGCAACGCCGTGACCACCGTGGCAGCGCCGCCGCAGACCCAGCCGAGCGAGCTGAGGGAGGAGTGCAGGAGGAGGGTTTCACCGGGGTGCAGGCCGAGGCCGCGCAGCTCGGCGGCGAGCGAAGCGCGCGTACAGAGGGGCCCGGCCTGAGAGTTCATGGACACAAGGGGTCAGTGTCGGGGGCCCCGCTCCCGCGCGCCACCGCATTGCCGGACGCCGGGCCGGATCCCGTCACCCTGCGCGTCACCGTGCCCGTGACCCCGCGCGTCGCCGGCGCCGGGCCGCCGCGCCGCCGGCGGCCAGGGCTGCGGCCGCGCCGCCCGCGAGCCAGGGGCCGTTCCCCGGTGCCGGTCCGGCGGCCCGGTCCCGGCATGCGGGGCGGTCCGGGTCGGCGGAACCCGCCACCCGGTAGCGGGCCCAGACCTCGTCGTCGCCCGCCCAGCGGACCTCGTACAGCCCCGGCCCGGCATCGCAGCGGATCGTCGCGGCGGCCGTCACCACCGACTTGGCCCCGCGCATGACGGCCCGGCCGGTGAACCCGGGCGAGACGAGGGTGTCGCCGTACCCCGCCGACGCGTCCGAGGCCGTCGGCGTCGCCTCCTCGCCGGGGCGGAACGTCCGTACGTCCCAGGGCGACTGCGGCCAGGAACTGCCGGCGGGCCAGTGCTCCTCCGGCCGTTCGGGGGGAAGGGCCGCGACCTTCCCGGGGCAGGCCGCGCGCTCGGCCGCGCCGATGCCGGCGACCTCGACGCTCACCCAGGGCTCGCCCCCGGCGCCCTCGGCGGGCCCGCCGGGGCCGGTCTGCCGGACCGGGTAGACCCCCGGAGCGGTGTCGCAGGCCACGGTGGCCACGGCGGTGATGACCGGATCGTCCATCCTCAGCGTCCCGGGTGCGACGAAGATCTCGGATACCACCCGGTTGCCGTTCTTCCCCGGCAACCAGCCCGGGAGTGTGAACGTGAGCCGCTCCCCGGGGCTCGCGGACAGCCGGGCCCCGGCGGGCAGCGGGGTGGGCCGATCCGCCGTCCGGGCCGCGAACGCGGTTCCCGCGGACGGCATCAGGAGCATCGTCAGCGCGGCGACCCCGGCCGCGGCGGTCTTCGTCCTGCCCATGTGATCTCTTTTCTGTCTACCGACGATCCTGTCGTACGGAAGGTGGGTTCCTTGAGATCCAGCTGGTGCACCGCCTTGGCCGTCGCCGTGATGGCGGCCGCACCGGGTACCGATCCCCCGCCGACGCCCTCCGCCAGGGTCGTCGCCGAAGAGGCGTACTGGACGGCCGAGCGCATGGCCGCCGCCGTGCCCGTCGACGACGCGCGGGGCCGCGGTACGGCCGGTCCGCAGGACAGGACCCGGTCCGCCGCTCCGTCCGGCACCCCTACGGGCACCTACTTCGACGGCATGCCGATGGTGGGGACCTTCTTCTACCGGGATTCCAAGGTCGGCCACGCCGACACCTCCTGCACCGGCAGCGTGGTCCGCAGCACCGGCAAGAGCATGGTGCTCACGGCGGGGCACTGCGCGGACGGCATGGCCGGGCCGACGCACCACGCCGTCTTCGTGCCGCAGTACCGGCACGGCAGAGCGGCCGGCGCCCAGCCGTTCGGGATCTTCCCGGTCAGGACCAACGGCGTGTACACGGACCCCCGCTACACCTCGGACGGCCCGGCCGCCGTCTCCGACCTGGACGTCGCCTTCGTCCTGGTCGAGCCGAACGCCAAGGGGAGCGTCGAGAGGCTCACGGGGGCACTGACCTTCACGCCGGGAAGCACCTACGCGCACCGCGTCACCGTCGTCGGCTACCCGTCCGCCTCCGCCGTCAACCCGGCCCACAAGGCCATCCGCTGCGACGTTCCCACCACCCGGCTGGGCGGATTCCGCCAGATGCGGATGGTGTGCAGGGGCTTCTACGGCGGTGTGTCCGGCGGTCCCTGGATCAAGGACTACGACGCCGCGCGCCGCACCGGCAAGGTCATCGGCAACACCGGCGGCCTCCAGGGCGGCGGCAACGACTCCTGGGTGACGTACGCGCCCGTGTACGGCAAGGAGGCCCGGGCGCTGTACGAGGACGCCGATGCCGGCCGCGACCCCGGCGCCCTCTCCCGCCCGCCCTACACGGGTTCCGCGGACGGCCACCCGCTGCCCGGTTCCGGGGAGCTGTGGACCCATGCCAGGGCCATGGCCTCCGGCGACTTCACGGGCAGCGGCCGCAGCAGCCTGCTCGTGGTGTGGACGGACGGGGAGGTGACCCTCTTCCCGGGCGACGGCCGGGGCGGCTTCCTCCCGGAGCGCCGGCTCATGGCGCCGAACGCGGGCTGGAAGGACGTCGCCACCGTCACCGCGGGCGACTTCACCGGGTCGGACCAGTTCGACCTGCTGGTCCGCCGGAAGGACGGCCGGACCACCCTGCACGGCGACGTCGGCTCCCACGGCCTGGGTCGCGTCACCGAGATGGCGCCCGCCGGATCGGTCTGGAAGCACGCCGTGCAGATCACCGCCGGGCGCTTCGCCGCCTCCACCTACGTCACCGACCTCGTGGTCCGCTGGTCCGACGGCGAACTCACCCTGCACACCGCCGTGGGCGCCGGCACCTTCGGCCGCGAGCACCGGCTCAAGGCCCCCGGCCCGGCCTGGAAGGGCGCCTCCCTGCTCGCCGCCGGGCAGTTCTCCGGGAACCGGAAGTGGGACCTGATGGTCCGCTGGTCCAACGGCGCGCTCGTCAGCCACCCGGGCATCGGCACCCGCGGGCTCGGCGGCGAGCGGCGCCTGCGCGGTCCGGACGGCACCTGGACCCGCAGCGTCCTCATGACCGCCGGCCGGTACACCGGCGACGGCCTCGCCGACGACCTGATCGTCCGGTGGAGCGACGGCGAGACCACCCTGTACGAGAACACCCGCACCTCCGGCCTCACCAAGGAGCGCATGCTCGTCCCGCCGCGGGGCTGACCCCGGTCCCGGGCGAGGTCGTGCACCCGCAGGCCGCTTGTGGGGGAAGTGCGAGCGGCCTGCGGGTGGTCGGGGCGGCGGGTCAGCCGCGGATCCAGCCGGTGAAGGCGGGGGCCGACAGCGCGGTGTCCAGGGTCTCCAGGACCGCCGGGGCGCGGGTGTCGTCCGGGGCGGTCAGGGACAGGGTCGCGGAGCGGGTGGTCATCGCGAGGGGAACCACCGTCCACGACGCGGGAAGGCAGGAGACGAGGCGTACGGCCGTGGTCTCGGGGGCCGCCGAGGCCGGGGCGTCCTCCGTCATGCTGATGCTGACCGTCAGGTGGGTGGGCATGCGGGGCTCCGTACGTGGGTGGGGTCGGATTCAGCGGGCGGCCGGGACCGGCGCCGGGGCCGGGGCGGGCAGGTAGGGCAGGACGGCCGTGCGGGGCGCGGTGAGCGCCGCCAGGACGCCGGCGGAGCCGGTGGCCAGGTCCGTGGACAGGCGCAGCAGGTGGTCGCCGAGGAAGCCGGTGGCGTACGGGTCGTTCTCGTGGGCCACCGCGAACGGTTCGAGGCCGGAGCGGAGTTCGGCGAGCGCCCGCGCGGTGGCCGCCGAGCCGTCGTCCGTGCAGCTCAGGGCGGCGAGCGCGCCGGCGCGGCCGGTGAACAGGCCGCAGGCCGGGTGGAACTGGGACGTGAGGTCGGTCAGCAGCGCGTCGTGGACGGCCGTCAGGTACGGGTCCCGGTGCGCGGCGAGGTAGTGGTGGACGGCGATGGCCTGCCCGGCCCCGCCGTGGGCGAGCTGGACCCGGTGCCAGGGCGTGGGCAGCGGCTGCCGGGACAGTTCGAGGTCGTGTACGAGGGCCACGCGGGCGGCGTCGTCACGGCCGGCGGCGAGCAGGAAGAGGGCCTCGCCGCTGGCTCCGCGGAGCAGGCCGGGGCGTTCCTCCAGGGTGGGGCTGTTGACGAGGGCGGCGGCGAGTTCGCCGGCGGCCGTGTCCTCGCCGAGGTGCAGCAGGGCGAGGCCGAGGCCCGCGATGCCGCCGGAGAGGCTGCGGTCGGGGCTGCCGTCGCGCAGGGTGGCGGTGGACAGCAGGCCGTGGGCGCGCTCCAGGAGGGCGGCGGCCTCGTCGGTGCGCCCGAAGTCGTGCAGGACGCAGGCGATGCCGGCCAGTCCGTCGTAGAGGCCCGGGCGCGGCCCGGTGAGGGCGCGGGCGGCGTCCGCCAGCCAGTCGACGTGGGCCTCGGGGACGGTGATCCCGGCTCCGCGCAGGGCCCACAGGACTCCGGCGGTTCCGTTGGCGATGTTGAGGCCGCCGTCGGCGTGCAGGAACTGGTCGGCGTCGCCGGGGAAGAGGCGGTCCGTGCGCTCGGGGGTGGCGCAGGTCAGGATGCCCGTGGCGATGCGTTCGGGGGTGGCCAGCGGGCCGCCGGCGGGCGCCGGGGCGTGTCCGAGGTCGGCGCGGACCTGGTCGGAGTACCCCTCGGGGACCGGGAAGAAGGCGGCGATCTGCGCGAGGAGGTCCTCGGAGCGGCTGCGGTTGAAGGACATCACCGGGGTCAGCGGCAGGAAGAGGCTCAGCCGCAGGCAGCCCAGGGCGTAGCGGTCGACGGCGGTGCCGGTGGTGCCGGCGGGGGCGCAGAATCCGGGGGCTCCGATGGCCTGGCCCGTGTGTCCCTCGATGGGGAGGGTGGTCTCCAGGTCGATGAAGGCGACGGTGCCGTCGGGGCGGATCAGGACGTTGTTGGGGTGCAGGTCGCCGAAGACCAGGCCGCGTGCGTGCATGGCGGTGACGGCGGCCTCGATTCGGTCGAGGACGTCCAGGGCCCAGGCGGTGTACTCGGCCACGGGCATGGCGGTGTCGCGGGCGGTGACCGCGTGGAGCATCGGGTTGCGCTCGGCGGTCTCCTTGGTCAGGGCGTTGCCGTCGACGAACTCCCTTGTCAGGAACCAGTGTTCGGCGCCGCGACGCCAGTCCAGGACCTTCGGGAACCAGGGCAGTCCGTCGAGGGCCGCCATCGCGTCGTGCTCGCGGCGCAGCCGTTCCACGGCGTCGGCTCCGGCGTCGTCGAGGCCGGCGTGCGGGCGGCCCTCCTTGACCAGGACCTCGTGTCCGTCGCGGGTGTCGGTGGCGCGGTAGACGCCGCCGCCGTTGGAGAAGTGCAGGGCCTGGGTGATCTTGAAGGGGAAGTCCCCCAGGGAGCCCCCGCGGTTGCGTTCGGCCAGCGCCTGGACCACGCACGGCGGCAGTTGCAGCCAGGCCGGCGGGCGGAAGGAGGGGCCGCGCACGTCGGGGACGAGGTTGCCTTCGGGGTCCTCGATGCAGGGCACGGGGACCCCGTTCGGGCCGGGGCCGAGCTTCAGTTTGAAGCCCCCGTAGCGCAGGTACAGGGGGCCCGCTCCCCAGCGCAGGTCGCTGAGGACGGCCGGTCCGGGACGGCCTTCGAGGAGGGCGTCGAGCTCGGTGAGTACCGTCTCCAGCTCCGCCTCGTCGCGCGGGTAGAGGGTGATGAACTTGCCGCTGCTGCCCCGGTCCCCGTACTTGCTGTTGCGCAGCATCAGCATCGAGGGGCTGGTGAGGAACTTGAAGAGCAGGGAGCGGGAGGTGCAGTACGCGCTCACGATGTCGAGGACCTCGGGGGCCGTCCGCTCGGTCGCCGACACGTGGATCTTCCAGCCCTGGCCGGGGAGTTCGAGTCCCGGCGGGGTCAGGACGGTCCACTCCCCCATCGGCTCACGGGTCCACCCGGCGGGGGCCTCGGCGGTCGCCGCCGGGAAGGCGTCGGCGCCGGTGATCGCGGCCGGACGGTCGTAGAAGGGGGTGCCGGGCGGGCAGTGGGCAACGTGTCGCAGGGACATGGCGGGCCTCCGTGGGCGGCGTACGGGAGAAGTCAGGGGAGCAGCGGGCCGAGGTAGGAGACGGCGAACCACTTCCAGAGCGGGTGGTGGCCCGCCTGGACCTCGGCGACGCCGGTGCGGTCCGTGCCGTTCGGCGCGGGGGTGGCGGTGACGCGGTGCAGCGGGTACGCCTTCATCTCCAGCCAGGGGCGGTCACTGGCGACGGGGAGCATGGCGGTGACCGGGGCGAGGACGTCGTGGCCGGTGGGTTCGCCGAGGGTGGCGGTGCCGGTCTGCGGCCGGGAGAAGAGCCCGGAGCGGCGCAGGGTGACCGTGGTGCCCTCGGTGAGCTCGAAGCCGCCGCCGCCCCGGGGGACGAGGAGGCTGAGGCTGCCGTCGCGCTCGGTGGTGTAGCCGGCCGAGACGGTGGCGGGGATCTGTACGAGGGTGGCGGCCAGGGCCAGTCCGGTGGTGGCGAGGACTCCCGCGGCGGCGATGCGGGCGGGGCGGGCTCCGGCCTGGACCGCTTCGCGGACCAGGGTGGCGGCGCCCTTGCCGAGGCGCCACAGCAGGTAGCCGAGGGCGCAGACCATCATGCAGGAGCCGGCGATGCCGAGGCGCTGCAGGATCCCGGACCACAGGGTCAGGGCGCTGGAGACCAGGTACAGCGGGAAGACCAGGCAGGCCAGGCCGTACGGGACGGACCAGCCGCGGCCGGGCAGTTCGCGCCGGTAGCCGCGGCCGCCGAAGACGATCCGCGCGAGGGCGCGGCGGGCGTCGGTCATGGCCTTCTCCCGCAGGTGGGAGATGTCCAGGTGGCTCATGAGGGCGAGGTAGCCGTCGAGCTTGACCAGCGGGAGCAGGTTCACCACGCAGACCATGTAGTTGACGAGGCCCACCAGCAGCAGGGTCTCGCGGGCCGGTCCGGCGGGGACGGCGAAGGCGGCGAGGGCGGCGGTGCCGGCGGCCACGGCCTGGATGGCGATGCCGGCGAGGGCGACCTGGACGCGCTGGTGCTTGCCGGGCAGCCGCCAGCCGTCGGAGACGTCGCAGAAGAACGCCGGCGACATGTAGAAGAGCATGAAGCCCATCCGGCTGGGTGTGCCGCCGTGATGGGTGAGGACCGCGCCGTGGGCCATCTCGTGGACGGCGGTGGTGGCGACCACGCCGAGCATCACGCAGGCGTACGCCCACAGGGGCATCGGGCGGGAGAGCGCCTCGCCGAGGGTGGCGCCGCTGGCGGCGAGGGCCAGGACTCCCAGCATGACGACGGCGGCGGCCGCGCCGAGGGCGATCCGGTGGCCGAGCGGGCGGACCAGCGGGGCGAGGCGGCGCAGCATCCGCTCGGGCTTGACCAGGGTGAACTGGATGGTCAGCGGGCCCGCGAAGCGGACCCTGGCCGGCTTCTTGACGGGCCGTCCGTCCTCCAGGAGGTCGGAGTCGGCGAGGCTGCGGACCGCGCGGTCGATGTGGCCGGGGGTCCAGGGGGAGCCGAGTTCGGCGGCGAGCTGGTCGTGGTCGCGGCTTCCGTCGAGGAGGCGGACCAGGCGGGCGAGGTCCTCGCCGGTACGGAAGTGCTTGTGCTCCCCGCGCTGGATCACCCAGGGGGCGTCTGCGGTGAGGGGTTCGCGCACGGCCACGTCGTCGGCGGTGCGGGGCCGCTCCAGATCGGGTGCGAAGGCGGTTTTGGCGGACATGGTGGAAGCACCTCGGGGGGTCTAGGCGATGTCGCGGGTGCGGACGAGATGGCGGCCGGCGACGAAGGCGGCGGCGAGCCAGGCGGCGATGACCGCGTACGCCCAGGGCAGCGAGAGCAGGTCGGGCTTCACGTCCCGGTAGACGGAGCTCATCGCGATGGTCAGGAGGTACTTGGAGACCTCGGGGACCAGCCGCTGCAGCCCGGGGTCCACCAGGAGCGTGAGGCCGATCAGGGTGGCGACGGCGCCGGTCTGGTTCCGGACGATCCAGCCGATGAGGGCGCCCCAGGGGGCGGCCAGGGTGCAGCAGGCGAACACGCCGAGCAGGATGAGGGCGGTCTCGCCGTCGGCGGCGGCCTCCAGGCCGAAGGGCAGCGGGCCGAGGTAGACGCTGACGGCGCCGAGGGCGGCGGCGATCAGGCCGAAGGCGGCTCCGGCGGCGGTGGCGACGACGAGCTTCGCGCCGAAGAGGCGGGTGCGGGAGCCGGCCAGGAGCGCGGAGCGGACCATGGTGCCGGAGGCGTAGTCCCGGGTGACGTGGACGGCGCCGAAGACGGCCGCCAGCAGGAACATCATCATCCAGGAACGGGCCACGTCCTGGCCGACGGCCAGGGACGTGGACCCGTCGGCGATGGCCTTCTCGCCTCCGGAGACGTATCCGAAGGTGGTGATCAGGCACAGCCAGGCTCCCGCGAGCGGCAGGGCCCACCAGGCGCGGCCGGTCAGGGCCTTGCGGGTTTCGCCGGCGATGAGGTTACGCACGGGAGTAGTTCCTTTCCGGGGTACGGGTTCCTGCGGTGCGGGCCGGGTCGGCGGCGGGTACGGCCGTGGCGGCCGGGTCGACCAGCTCGAAGAAGCGCTCCTCCAGGCGGCTGGCGCCGTGGCCGGTGAGGTCGTCGAGGGTGCCCGCGTAGCGCAGGGAGTGCTGCATGATCACGACGTCGTCGACGGTCTGCTCCAGCTCGGCGAGCTGGTGGCTGGAGACGATGACGGTGCGGCCGCCCAGGGCCAGGGTGCGCAGCGTGGCGCGCAGCCAGCGGATGCCGTCCGGGTCGAGGCCGTTGGCCGGCTCGTCGAGGATGAGGATCTCCGGGTCGGCGAGCAGCGCGGTGGCCAGGGCGAGCCGCTGGCGCATGCCGGTGGAGCAGCCCTTGACCGGGCGGTCGGCGGCGTAGTCGAGGCCGGTGTACTCCATGACCTGGTCGGCGCGGCCGGCGGGCAGGCCCAGTACGGTGCACCAGATGCGCAGTTCGCCGCGGACGGTGGCGCCGGTGACGCCGCCCATGCCGTCCATGCTGACTCCGATGCGGTGGGCCGCGTCGGGGAGTTCGGCGTAGGGCTTGCCGAGGATGGTGGCGGTGCCGGCGGTCGGGGTGGCGAGGCCCAGCAGCATCCGCAGGGTGGTGGTCTTGCCGGCGCCGTTGCGGCCCAGGAGGCCGGTGACACGGCCCGCGCGGATGTCCACGGTCAGTGCGTCGACGGCGCGCAGGCCCTTGTAGGTCTTGGTGAGGCCGTTCAGCGAGACGGCCGGGTCGCTGCTGCTGCTCATCGCTGCCGCGTCCTTTCCGGGGTGTGCCGGGTGTGGGGTGGTTCGGTGGTTCGGTGGTTCGGTGGTTCGGTGGTGCCGAGGGCCGGGCCCCGGCCGGGGGTTTCCCGGCCGGGCCCGGTCCGCATCGATCCGTTTCGGGCGCCGCTCCCTGGGGAGCGGGTCACCGGGGCGGGATCAGGTGGCGATGGTCACCGTGGAGATCGCGATGCCGATGGACACGCCCTCCCAGAAACCGGGGGCCTCGAGGACCTCGAGCTCCTGCAGGCCCAGCTCCAGGCCGTCCTGCGCGACGACCGCCGCGTTGTCGAGAATCTGCTCGCTCATGGCTGTTCTCCTTCGTGTGTCGAGTGGTGGGTGGTACGTGACTGCTGAGGGTGGATCAGGTAGCGATGGTCACCGTGGAGATCGCGATGCCGATCGACACGCCCTCCCAGAAACCGGGGGCCTCGAGGACCTCGAGCTCCTGCAGGCCCAGCTCCAGGCCGTCCTGCGCGACGACGACCGTCGTGTTCTCAAGGTGGCCGAGAATCTGCTCGCTCATGGCTGTTCTCCTTCGTGTGTCGAGTGGTGGGTGGTACGTGACTGCTGGGGGTGGATCAGGTGGCGACGATGGAGACGATGGAGATGCCGACGACGACACCGCCGGTGGTCCACCAGCCCGGGGCCTCCATGACCTCGAGCTCCTGCAGGCCGAGCTCCAGGTGGTTCACGTCGGCCGCGGGGGCCTCGAACTTCTCGTTCATGACTGACTCCTTCTCTGTGTGTGGGTGTACGAGGGGGTGGAGCGGTGGGGCGCTGATCCGGGTCGGATCAGGTCATGACCACCGAGACGAGGGAGATGCCGACGACGACGCCACCGGTCGTCCACCAGCCCGGGGCCTCCATGACCTCGAGCTCCTGCAGGCCGAGCTCCAGGTGGTTCACATCGGCGGCAACGTTCTCGAACGTGTTGTCCATGACGGTTTTCCTTCCGTGAGAGGTGGGGTGGTGCGGTCCCCGCGCCAAGGCGGCGCGGAAGTCTGTGGGTGCGGAGCGGCAGTTCAGGCCGCTTCGCTGAGCAGGGCGTTGACGTCGGCGGCGCGCAGGCCGCCGAGCATCGGGAGGCCGGCGCCCCAGGCCCGTACGGTCCTTCGGGCCACCGCGTCGAGCAGCTGCGGGGTGACGGCGATGTCGCGGACGATGCCCCAGCGGTTCATCAGGGCGCTGATCCCTGCCACCGGCTCGGCGGGCAGCGGGTCGCCGCTGCTGTCGGCCGAGCGGAGCAGTTCCCAGATCCCCCGCAGGCGGGTGGCGGAGCCGAGCCGGGTGTCGCCGGCGAGTACGGCCCGCCACAGGGCCGGCAGGATGGCCGCGACGGCGGTCATCTTGCGGATGCCCAGGGCGCTGGAGAGTTCGTTGGCGATCATCCAGCCCTCGGTGCTGAACAGGTCCCTGCCGTAGCAGAGCCAGGTGGACTGGGTCAGTCCGCTCAGCCGGGCCAGGTCGGTGCGGAGCGTGGCGTCGGGGGCCTGTCCGTCGGCCAGTTGCCGGGCCAGTGCTCCGCCGAGGCGGACCAGCTGGGTGGCGGCGGTCTGGGCGAGGGCGTCCTCGACGGCGCGGTCGGTGAGGTTGCCGACGTAGGGGCCCACCGTGCGGAAGACCGCTTCGAGGGCTCCTTCGATCAGCAGCTCGCCGGGCAGGGTCTCGGTGGCGGCCGGGTCGATCAGGGCCGCATCGGGGGCGAGGGCGTCGCCCATGACGAGCCGTTTGCCGCTGTTGTGCGGCAGGCAGGCGACCCGGCTGAGTTCGGATCCGGTGCCGACCGTGGTGGGTACGGCGAGCAGCGGGCGGGTGCGGCGGGTGCGCGGGTCCAGGGTGAGCAGTCCGCTGCGGCCGGTGGTGCGCAGGGCCGTACGGGCCCGCTCGTCCTCGTGGGCCACGGCCAGGAGCTTGGCCCGGTCGAGGAGGGCGCCGCCGCCGATGACGGCGACGAGTCCGGCGTCTGCGGTGGCGCGGGCCAGGGCGAGGATCTCGTCCGGGCCTCCGTCGCCGTCGGGGACGATGGTGTGGGTGGTGTGTCCCGCCCGGTCCAGTTCCGCGGTCACCAGGGCGGTGATGCGGGAGTTCGCGACGGCCGGGTCGAGGAGCAGGGCGGTGACGGGACGACTCCCCGCTGCCGGGTGGGCGTCGTCGAAGTCCGCCAGCCAGTCGCTGAGCCCTTCGGGGCCGATGAGCAGCCGGGTGGATCCGGACCAGGCGATGTTCACCGCGTTCCTCCCGCGAAGCTCTCCACGCCCGTCCGTACGGCTTCCATGAGGGCGTCGATCTCGGCGTCCGTCGCGGTGAGCGGCGGCATGATCTGGATGCCGTGGACGCCGGCGTGGACGATGGCGCCCGCTGCCCGGATGGCGGTGATCTGGTCGAGGACCCGGGCCTGCGGCAGGGGTTCGCCGTCGGGGGTGACGATGCGCAGGGAGCGGAAGAGGCCGCGGCCGTCGTGGGAGTCGAAGAGGGGGTGTTCGGTGACGAGCCGGTCCAGGTGGGCGCCGAGGGTCTCGGCGGCGCGCCGGCCCCGGGAGACGGCGTCGAGGCGGCGCATCTCCTCGATGGTGGCGATGATCGCGGCGCAGGTGACGGGGGTGCCGGCCTGCGTTTCGCCGTGGGTCAAGGTGGCGTCGGCTTCGCGGAAGGCGTCGGCGATCGTGCGGGAGACGATGACGGCGGCGGCCGCGCAGGTGCCGTTGGTCAGTCCCTTGGAGGTGACCAGCAGGTCGGGGCGTTCGCTCCACCGCTGGGAGGCGAACATCGACCCGGTGCGGCCGAATCCGGTGGCCACCTCGTCGGCGGCGAGCAGGAACCCGTGTTCCTCGCGGAGCCGGAAGAGGGTCTGGAGGTACTCGTCGGTGAGGGGGACGGCCCCGCTGCCGAGGACGGGTTCGACGACGACGGCCGCGATCTGGGAGCCCTGGGCCCGCATCAGCTTCTCGATGTCGGCGGGGTCGTTGGGGGTGACGTGGCGCACCAGGCGCTGGTCGACCCCGTAGACCTGCTGGCCGAGGTTCTCGCCGGTGAGGGCGAAGCCGCCGAAGGTCAGGCCGTGGTAGCTGCCGCGCAGCCCCACGATGATCTTGCGCTTCTCGGCGCCGCGCAGGGCGTGGTAGTGCCGGGCGGTCTTCATGACCAGGTCGTTGGCGGCGCCGCCGGAGGTGGAGAAGAGGACGCGGGCGAAGTGGTCGGCGCCGCAGAGCTCCACCAGGGCCTCGGCGGCCTGCCGGGCGTAGGGGTGTTCGTAGCGGAAGACGCTCAGGTACGAGGCGTTGAGGAGGGCTTGGTGGCAGGCCTCGGCGATGTGCCGGTTGCCGTGGCCGAGGTTGGCGTTCCACAGGCCCGAGTCGCCGTCGAGGAGTTCGCTTCCGTCGGCGAACCGTACGTACATCCCCTCGGCGGAGACGGCGCAGATGCCGTCGTCGCCGTGGGCGGAGGGCGGGAGCAGGGAGGTCCACAGGGCCGGGTGGCCGTGGTCGGGAGTCTCGTCGTCCCGTCCGGTCAGGGTGGGCAGGGCGGTGGTCATCACAGGGCCTCGGCTTCCAGGAGGACGTCGTGGTGGCGGCCGCCGCCCGGGATGGGCGTGGTGGAGCGGATGGCGAAGCCGGCGGCTTCGAGCTCGGCGACCAGCAGCGGTGCGGGCATCACGCCGATGGTGGTGGTGGCGACGTGGACGGGGCCTTCGGCCGGCGGGTCCGCGGGGATGACGGTGACCGTGCGGGAGCTGTTGCCCGAGGTCCACTGTTCGATCATCCGGTAGGAGCGGCCGGTGATCTCGCCGGGGGCGAGGATCTCGCTCTCGTCGCTGCCGTCGTCGGCGGCGTCCACCTCGACGGTGGTGAGCAGGAACCTGCCGCCGGGCGCCAGGTGTTCCCGTACGCAGCGGTAGAGGCCGGGTCGGGCCTCCGGCGGGAGGAGGGAGATGGAGGTGGTGCCGAGGACGACGGCGCCGAAGCGGCGGCCGAGCGAGAAGTCGCTCATGTCGGCCTGGACGGGGGTGCACCGTCCCTGGAGGGAGGCCGGGGTGGCGGCGAGCCGGTCCCGGAGCAGTCCGATCATGTGGCCGGAGAGTTCGAGGGCGGTGACCTCGCGGCCGAGGGCCAGGAAGGGGAAGGTCAGGCGGCCGGAGCCGGCGGCGAGGTCGAGGACCGGGCCGGGGATGCGGCGCAGGGTGGTGAGGAGTTCGCGGACCTCGTGCGGGGTGGTGCCGGCGATGTCGTGGTAGACGGGGGCGCCGGCCTCGTCGTAGAGGTCGCACAGGACGGCCCGGTCTCCGAGTTCGGCGACGGCCTCGGCGGCGCGGCCGGTGAGGCCGGTGCCCGCGGCGGCGGGGCTGAGCAGCATGGCGCCCATCAGAGGGTCGCTCCTTCCGTGACGTCGGGGGTGGCGTCGGGGGCGGCGGTGCGGGGGGCGGCGGACTCGGTGAGGGGCAGTCCGATGCCGGAGAAGTAGGCGGCGACGGCGTCGACGGTGGCCGGGTCGGCGTAGTCGGCGGCGGCCCGGGCGGTGCCGGTGACGAGGAGGGCTTCGGCGGCCTGGGCGGCGTCGGGGGAGAGGGCGATGGTGCGGCGGTCCCCGGGGTGGTGGATCAGGGCCTGCTCGGCGTTGAAGAGCAGCACCGGGGTGTCGCCGGAGGTGTCCTGCGGGGCGGGGTGGTCGGCGAGGGCGGGGACGAGGCGGCCGCCGAAGCCGGAGACGCGGGGCTGTTCGAGGCCTCGGGTGACGGCTTCGCGGATGGCGCCGACGGCGGCCAGGTAGCGGGAGATCCAGGGGCGGGCGGCGAGCTGCTCGCGGCGCAGCTCCTCGTCGAGTACGCCGGCCAGGGCGCCGGTGGAGTCCTCCCAGGCCCGGTGCAGTGCGGCGGCGGGGGTGCCGACGGGGCCGAGGGAGGCGGCGCCGGGGGCGACGCTGACGGCTCCGTCGGCGTCGACGTAGAGGCGCAGGGCCGGGCCGTCGCCGTCGCCGTTGCCGCCGAGGGCTCCGAGGTCGGCGAGCTGGACCGAGGGGTGGGTCAGGAAGGCGGAGAACTCGCCGTCGTTCAGGGCCCGGTCGGCGTCTTCCAGGAAGGCCTGGAAGTCGGCTTCCTCGACGATGCGGACCAGGGTGGGTCCGAGGACGGAGAGGTAGGGGGTGATCGAGTAGGCCTGTACCTGGAGGTAGAAGTCGGGGTGCAGGCCGGCTTCCGCGCCGGGTTCGCCGAGGGAGCCCTGCCAGACGATGACCTGGGCGCCGGTGGCCTCGTGGGGCTCGGGCTCGGCGGTCGGCTCGTCCCCGGGGACGAGGACGACGGTGCCGGGTCCGGCCACTCCGCTGCCGAGCAGGGCGTCGAGGTGGGCCGCGTCCTCCAGGACGACCGTCGCGGTGAACGGCGGGCGGGGGGCGAGTGCGGCCAGGGGGCGTCCGGTGCCCCACTGCAAGGCGTGGGCCTTGACCGAAGTGAGTGTCATGAACATGCCTAACGTGAGTGCGTGGGTGGACGCGGGCGCCTGACGACGCGGAGCTGGAGGGGGATCGGCCGGGGGCGGCCGGAAGCATGAGGGGGTGCGGGCGGGCAGGTGGTGGCGACGGGCGGCGGTTGCGGGACGCCTCCGGTCAGGAGGCGAGCCCGAGGACCGTGAGCAGCGTGCGCAGTTCACGGCTGGCCGCCTGGGCGCCGTACAGCTGGGCCACGCCGGTGACGTTGAGGACGATCTCGTCGACGCCCGCCTCGCGGAAGGCTTCGAGCTTCGCGAGGAGCTCGGCGGGCTCCCCGTAGAGGAAGGCGTCGCCGGCGACCAGGGCCGCACCCCGGGCGCTCTCGTCCTCCGCCTCCGAACCGGTGGCGGCGGGGAGTTCCACACCGCCGCGCCGGAGCATGTCCTGGTAGTGCGCCGCCTTCAGGTGGTGCCGGTTGGAGGCCAGCGCGAGGCGTACGGGATCCCGGTCGGGCGCCGCCAGGGCGATCGGCACCATGGCCACCACCTTGGGCGCCGGCCGGTCCGCGCTCTCGGCGCTCTTGCGCACCTCGGGCACGATCGTGTCGGCCAGGTAGCGGGCCGGGGTCAGCCAGCAGATCGCCGCGTCGGCCACCTCGCCGGCCAGCCTCGCCATGCCGGGGCGCAGGACGCCGAGTCCGACCTCGACGGGCGGTCCGGGCACCGGCGGGAGCAGTGACTCCTGGTGCAGGTACTCCCCGTCCAGGACCGCGTCCGTACCGTCGAGGGCGGCGCGTACGGCGGTCAGGTACTCCCGGGCCGCGGTGAGCGGGCTCCGGTACGGGGCTCCGAGCAGGGCCTTCTGCACCGCGGGGGCGCCCGGCCCGTAGCCGGCGAGGACCGGCTGACCCGTCATCAGGGCGAGGGAACGGGCCTGGAGGGCGGCCTCCGTGGGGTGGCGCAGCCCCATCAGGGTCACTCCGAGCCCGACGGGGACCCTGAATCCGGCGCCGGCGGCGTGGGCGAAGGCCTGGTGGGTCTCGGTGACCAGGCTCTGTCCCTGCCAGAGGCGTTCGGCCCCGGTCCAGTGGACCAGCCCGGCGAAGGGCAGGAGCTGCTCGGGGCGGCTCGGGACGAAGGGAACGAGCACCGAGTAGGCGGTCATCGGACTTTCTCTCCTTGTGCTCGGGGTCCGGGAGTTCGTTTCCCGGGAGCCGGATGATTGGTGATCGGAAGGGGCGAGGAAGATCGAATATCCCGGGATCGGGCCACCGGGGGGAATTCCGGGTCGGAGATCAAGTGGCGATCTCTTCCGGAAGGACCCTCCGGGACGAGCCGCTAGTCCCAGTTGTGGGTGTCGCGGCCCGGGATGATCACGCAGACGCCGGGGAGCGGGAGGCCCGCCGGAATCGGTACGCAGACCTGGGTGCCGGGGGCGGGAAGCGGTGCGGGGGCGGGGGCGTCGGCGTTCGCGGTGCCGGCACCGGCCAGGCCGATCAGTACGGCGGCGGCGAGAGTGACGCTGAGGCGCTTCATCACGGTGGTTCCCCCTTGGTCTGCGGTCCGTCCCGGACCCGGCTCTTTCCTGCCCGGTTCCGGTGGCCTCCGGTGTTTCCCGGCGGCTCCTTGTGACCACAACTCTGCCGTTCGGAAAGGCTCCGTTCGAGGGCTGTCACGCGCAGCTTGCTGCGTTCTGCGAGGTCACTTACTGCACCGTCCGAGACCCCCTTGTGGACCGTAAGGCGGAAGCGGAATGGATCATTGCCGTAGCCTCGACCCGGGGTAACAGGTAGATCTAGGCCGGGTAATGACCGGCCACGGCGTTGGGGGAATCCATGGGGGATCCGGATCTGGCGTTTCTCGATATCGATCCGGAGGACGAACGGTTCTACCGCGTCCTGCTCAGGAGCGGTGGCGCGGATCCCGAACAGCTCGTGCGGCACGCCGATCTGGACGAGGAGGCGGTACGCGTCCTGCGGGAACGGGCCACGGCCCTGGGGCTCGCCGCGATGACCGACGGGCTGCTGCGCCCGGTCAGTCCCGCCAAGGCGGTGCAGCACCTGATCGACGCCCGGCTCGCGCGGATGCGGCAGGAGCTGGAGTCGAAGGCGGCGGCGGACGCGGTCGTGGCCTCGCTGCTCGCTGAGCGGGACGCGGCCACCACCTCGGACGCGATCGCGGGGGCGGACCGGCCCCCCATGGAACGGCTGATGGGCATCGAGCAGGTGCGGGCGGCCATCGACGAGCTGACCTTCTTCACCCGGTCGGAGTCCATGACCACCTGGCCCTCCGGGGTGATGCGGCCCGAGATCATCGAGACCTCGCGGCCGGCCGACGCCCGCATCCTGCGGCGCGGCATCCGGATGCGCAGCCTGTTCGGGGCGGCCGCGCTGGACGATCCGGCCACGATGGCGTACCTGCGGGAGATGGTCGGCAAGGGGGCGGAGGTGCGGGTGTCCCGCCTGGACCTGGAGCGCATCCTCATCTTCGACCGGGCGGCGGCGCTGACGCCGATCGACCCCTCCGACAGCAAGCGGGGAGCGCTCCTGACCCGTGAACCGGGCCTGGTGACCACGCTGGTGTCCCTCTTCGACCGGATGTGGGGACAGGCGCAGGAGATACCGGCGGCGGCGGACGAGGAGGGGCCGGCCGTGTCGGGCGAACGCCCGACCGAGCTGGAGCGGCGGATCCTGGAGTCGCTGTGCACGGCCGACAAGGACGAGAACGGGGCGCGGGACGTGGGCATCTCGGTGCGGACGTACCGCAAGTACGTGGCGACGCTGATGCACCGGCTCGACGCGTCGAACCGGTTCCACGCGGCGCTGCTCGCGCGGGAGCGCGGCTGGATCTGAGCGGGGCGGCCCCTGCGGCCGCCCGGTAAGCACGGAGTCCGCGTCGGAGCTGCTCCCCCGTCGCGGACTCCGGTCAAGCCGGCCGGACCGGCTAAGACGGCCACGGCTAACCGCGGGACCGCTGGAGGGCGCGGGCGCAGGAGAGCACGCCGACGGCGAGCACACCCATGACCACGTACCGCGCGGTGCCGTCGAACAGCACGGTGGACGAGGCCAGCAGGGCGATCAGCACACCGGTCGTGACGGCGAGCGGGTTCTTCTGGGTCTGGGCCATGGTGGTGGCTCCTTCGGAAGCGGGGATGGCCATTCCACTCTGACAGCGGGCACCGCCCGCCCGGCCCGGTTCCGGGTGCAGCTTCCGGCATTCCGCCTCGCAGCATGCTGCGAGCCGGCCGTGCCGGGTCAGTGCGGGGTGCGCGGCGTGTGCAGGCCCGTGACGACCATGTGCGTCAGCAGGGCGTAGCTCTCGTCCAGGTCTTCGGGCAGGGCGAAACCGCCTCCGGTTTCGAGGGAGACGAAGCCGTGGGCGGTCGCGCGCAGGCAGCGGGCCGCGTGGACGGCCGCGGAGTCCTCCAGGCCGTAGGCGCGCAGGGTGGCGAAGAGGATGGTGATGAGGCGTTCCCCCGCTTCGGCCGTGCGCGGTTCGGGGCTGTGCAGCAGGGCCGCGTACCGGTGGGGGTGACGCAGGGCGTAGCTGCGCCAGGCCGTCATGAACGCGCGGATCGCCTCGTCGGCGGAGCGGCCGATGACGGCCATGCCGATCTCGTCCGCCATCTCGTCCATGATCCGCGCCGACAGGAGGTCGCGGAGCTCGGCGAGGCTGCGCACGTGCTTGTAGAGGGAGGGGGTCGCCACGCCCGCCCGGCCCGCCACCGCCGACAGGGTCAGGCCCGCCGGCCCCTCCGCGTCGACGAGGTGGAGCGCCACGTCGACGACCGCGGCGGCCGAGAGCGAGGCCCTGGGCCGCCTCTTTCGGATCTTGTCGGCCGAGTCCGCGGTGTCTGGTGCCGTGCCTGGGCGTGTTGCCGGGGCGCTCGGGTACTGGGCGTACTCGGTCGCCTCGGCAGTGGGGCCAGGCGCGGTGCCGGGCGTCGCGGACCCGGCAAGATCCGAAAGAGACGGCTCAGGCACGGGCGGTCTCCTTCAGGAAGGACAGGATGGCCGCGGCGGTTTCGGCGGGGAACTGCGCGTGGGCGTAGTGGCCCGCACCCTCGATCGTGACGAGGCGGCCGCGCCCGGCGGGCAGTTCGGCGACGATGGCCGCGCCCTCGGCGACCGGGTCGGCCCAGTCGCAGTCGAGGTCGCCCTCGACGATCAGCGCGGGGCACCGGACGTCGCCGAGGCGCGCGCCGGCGTCGGTGGGGGCGGACATCCCCATCGCGGCGACGACGGCCATCCGGCCCGGCCGCCCCAGGTCGGCGTCGAGCGCCTCGAGGTGGGCGGCGTGACCGGCGGGGCGGGCGCCCGGGTAGGCGTGGTCGAGGTAGCGCTTCCACAGCCCCTTGCTGCGCAGGATGCCGGTGCCGAGCAGCAGGAGCATGCCCTTGCGGTAGCGGGCGTTGGAGCCGAGGGCCCCGAAGTCGATCTTCTGGGCCCTGGTGAACGGGCTGATCTCGACGACGGCGTCGACCAGCGCGGGCTCCTGCGCCGCCGCGATGGTGGCGGCGCCGCCGGCGAAGGAGTGGCCGACGATGACGGCCGGTCCGTCGAGGTGCCGGATCAGGCCGAGCAGGTCGCCCGCCACGTCGGTACGGGTGTACGAGGTCCAGCCGGTGCTCGATTCCCCGTGTCCGCGCAGGTCCGTGGAGGCGACGCGGTACCCGGCGGCAACGAGGAGGGCCGCGGTCTCGCGGTAGGCGGCGCGGTTGTCGCCCATGCCGTGGGCGAGCACGATCAGCGGACCTTCGCCCGTGACCTCGTACGCGAGGCGTCCGCCTTCGGTGTTCAGAAACTCCGTCATGACCCGTCCCCCAGAACTGGTGACCAACGCTGTGGCTAATGTCTGTCACTCACAAGCTAATGCCATTAGCCACAGTGGTCAACCCCAACCCCACACCCCTACTTCGGGTCGCTGTTGAACTTCGCGGCCGACCAGAAGTACCCGAGGACGACGAGGCCCAGGCACCAGGCGAGTGCGATCCACCCGTTGTGGCCGATCTCGGTGCCGAGGAGCAGCCCGCGCAGGGTCTCGATGGCCGGGGTGAAGGGCTGGTACTCGGCGATCGGCTGGAACCAGCCCGGCATCCCCTCGACCGGCACGAAAGCGCTGGACAGGAGCGGCAGCAGGATCATCGGCAGCGCGTTGTTGCTCGCGGCCTCGGCGTTCGGGCTGATCAGCCCCATGCCCACGGCGATCCAGGTCAGCGCCAGGGCGAACAGCACGAGGAGCCCGAACGCCGCGAACCACTCCAGGACGGTGGCGTCCGTGGACCGGAACCCGATGGCCACCGCGACGGCGCCCACGAGCACGACGCTCGCGATCGACTGCAGCACGCTGCCGACGACGTGCCCGATGAGCACCGACCCGCGGTGGATCGCCATGGTCCGGAAGCGGGCGATGATCCCCTCGCTCATGTCGTTGGACACCGACACCGCGGTACCGATGGTGGTGCTGCCGATGGTCATCAGCAGCAGCCCCGGCACGAGGTACGCGATGTAGTCGGACCGGTCGCCCCCGATCCCCGCGCTCATCACATCTCCGAAGATGTAGACGAACAGCAGGAGCAGCATGATCGGCGTCAGCAGCAGGTTCAGCGTCAGCGACGGGTAGCGGCGCGCGTGCAGCAGGTTGCGGCGCAGCATCGTGGACGAGTCGCGGACGGCGAGGGCGAGGGTGCTCATCGGACGTTCTCCTTGGACTGGTTGGGGACGCCGGCCGGGCCGGTCAGGGCGAAGAACACGTCATCGAGATCGGGCGTGTGCACGGTCAGCTCGTCCGCCTCGACACCGGCCGCGTCCAGCCGCCCGAGGAGGGAACCGAGCTCACGCTGACTGCCGTCGCTGGGAACCTGCAGGGTGAGCGATTCCGCATCCCGGATGGCCTCACCGAGCGCGGCCACCGCGGCCCCGTACACGGCCGGGTCGGAGAACCGCAGGCGTACGTGACCTCCGGGGATCAGCCGCTTCAACTCCTCCGCAGTGCCCTCGGCAGCGATCCGGCCGTCGTTCAACACCGCGATCCGATCCGCGAGCTGATCCGCCTCCTCCAGGTACTGCGTCGTCAGGAACACCGTCACCCCACCCGCAACCAACCCCCGGATGATCTGCCACATGGTGTGACGGGACCGCGGGTCCAAACCCGTGGTCGGCTCGTCGAGGAAGATGATCCGCGGATCCCCCACCAGCGTCATCGCGATGTCGAGCCGGCGCTTCATGCCACCGGAGTACGTGGAGGCCGGCTTCTTCGCCGCCTCGGTGAGGTCGAACCGCTCCAGCAACTCGGCGGCCACCCGCCGCCCCTCCGCCCTCGACAGGTGGTGCAGGTCCGCCATCAGGAGCATGTTCTCCTCCCCGGTGATCAGCCCGTCCACGGCCGAGAACTGCCCGGTCACCCCGATCGCCGCCCGCACCGCCTGCGGATCGGCGGCCAGGTCGTGGCCACCGACCCGGGACTGACCACCGTCGGCGGTGATGAGCGTGGACAGGATCTTCACGACGGTGGTCTTGCCGGCGCCGTTGGGGCCGAGCAGTGCGAACACGGACCCGGCCGGGATGCTCAGGTCGATGCCGTCGAGGACGGTCTTGTCCCCGTAGGACTTGCGCAGGCCGACGGTGGAGACGGCCGCCGGAGACGGGTGCCCGTCCGCTCGACGTGATGTGGGCATGACAGAAGAAGGCATGAGGCCCTCCATTCGAAGGCTGAAGTAACGGGGGGGAGGCGGCGCCGAATCGGAAGTGAGAGAAGCCGGCTCCTGGTCAGATGCCGGAGGCCAGGGCGCGACGGACGTCGATGTTGCCGTGCTTCGTCCGGGCGCGGACCTTGACGGTGTCCGCGCTCCCCTCCGGGCTCCCGGACGCGGTGAGCGTGTTGCGCACCTGGCCGGAGCCCGAGCTGACGTCGAGCCAGGCGGCCGTACCCTCGCGGACGCCGACCTCGATGGCCCCGTAGGAGGTCTCCAGCTCCACGCTGCCGCGGGCGACGTCACCCACCCGCAGGGTCCCGTGGGCGGTCTTGGCGGTGACCGAGCCCTCGGCCCGCCGGACCTCGATGTCACCGTTGGCACCGCTCACCCGCAGCTCGCCGATGGCGGCGCCGACGGTCGTGGTGCCGTGCGAGTTCTTCAGGACGGCGGGGCCGTCGACGAAACCGAGGCGCAGGCTGCCGGAGCTGGTGCTGATCTCGGTCGCCCCCTCGGCCCGGTCCACGGTGATCGAGCCGTGCGACGCGGTCAGCTTGAGCGGGCCGGTCGTGTCGAGGCGGACGTCGCCGGAAGAGGTCTTCACCCGGACCTCGCCGAGCCGGCCCTCGCCGACCACCTGGGTCCAGGCGCCGGTCGTGTCGACGTGCGAACCCGTGGGCAGTTCGACCGTCACGTCGACGATGCCGGGCTTGCCGAACGGGCTGGACTTGGGCGTCCTGACGGTCAGCACGCCGCCCGCGAACGTGACCTCGGTCTGCTCGGCGGTCCGTACGTCCTTGTCGCGCTTCGGGTCCCGGGGCTGCACCGCGACGACGGTGTCCCTGCGGTCGCCCGCGGTGAACTGGATGGAACCGGCCTCCACGTGGGCGGTGACCGAGATCGCTTCGGAGGTGTCGAAAGAAGGCATGGCTGTCCCGTCCTCTTGGGTCTTCCGGGTGTCCCCGCTGGTGGGACGTGGTGTGGGCGAACTGATGCGGTGCGGTGCGATGCGATGCAGTGCGATGGGCTGAAGGGCCCGCCTAACGGACCCAACCCGTGAAGCTCTGCCCCACGCTCTGGGACTTCTCCGCCGTACGGGGCCGGGCGCCGCCGTCGACCGCTGCCGATACGGCGCGCACCAGCCAGGCGTTGACCGACAGCCCCTCGCGGGTCGCGGCCTCCTCGGCGCGGGCCTTGAGGTGGGCCGGCAGGCGCAGGTTGACGCGGGCGGTGCCGCCCTCGTCGCCTTCGGCGGCTGCGTGCGGCGCGAGCGGTTCGGCGGCGGCCGGCTCCACGGGGGCGTGGCTCTCGCCCGCCGGCACCGTCACCACGAACTCGGGGTCGAGCCCGCGCAGCCGTACGTCGACCGAGCCGGGGGCGAGTTCACGGGTGATCTCGTCCATCGCGGCGGAGAGCACGTTGAGCAGGGTCAGCCGGGTGGCCGACTCCAGGGGAGCGGTGAGCCTCTCGGCCAGCTTGCGGGCTTCGTCGCCGCCGGCCTCGGCGGCGACGGCGAGCTCTTGGCGGAGGGTGGTGACGTAGGGCGTGAGGTCCATGTCGCACAGCATGGCACAGCAATGGCGCCATGTCGAGCCAATGTGGCACCACACCACCACCCCATGCCGCCACCACACACAAACACCCAGCTCAGCGCGATGACACCACCTTGCGCCACCGTGACACCATCCGGCACCACCGCTGGGGGAGCTGCGCCGGCGTTCTGCTCCTCGCACTGCGGGACGAGATGGGGCAAATACGGATAATGTCGAAATCCGACTACTGGGCGGAGGGCTGATGGCGCACACTCTTGTTTTCACCGGAGGCACCAGCGGCATCGGCCGCGTCGCGGTCGGCGAGTTGCTGCGACGGGACTCGGAGCTGCACCTGGTGCTGTTCGCCCGGGGGGCCTCGGCCGCTGACACAGTGTCCGCGCTGCCCACGGGCGCGGAGCGGGTTTCGGTGGTCCGGGCAGATCTTTCGCGCCTGGCCGACGTCCAGGCGGCGGCGCGCGAGGTGGCCCGGCGCCTGGAGCGCGGCGAGCTCCCGCCGCTGCGGGGGATCGCGGGCAACGCCGGCGTCTCGCTCACCGACGCCGTGCACACCACGGACGAGGGCTTCGAGACCACGTTCGCGGTGAACGTGCTGGCCAACCACGTGCTGTTGGCGGAACTGGCGCCGAGCCTGCAACCCGGGGCCCGCGCCACCGTGACGGTCAGCGACACCCACTTCGGCGACTTCCGGCACAACATGGGATCGATGCCGGCGCCCAGGTGGGCCGCCCCGGAGGTCTTGGCGCGCCCCGGGACCTTCCCCGACCCGACTTCGGTCACCGCGGGCCGGACGGCCTACACGACCAGCAAGCTGGCCGCGATCCACCTGGTGCACGCGTGGGCGCCGCGGATGCCCGAGGGCACCGGGATCGTCGCGTACAACCCGGGCGTCGTCCCCGGGACTGGCCTGTCGCGGGACGCCGGTGCGATCGGGCGGTTCATGATGATGAGGGTCGTGCCCCTGATGGCCCTGACACCGCTGGCCGACACCATGCCCGTGGCGGGCCGCAAGCTCGCGGCCGTGGTCACGGGGCGGACCGGCGCGCCCTCCGGTTCCTACATCGACCGCACGCACATCACCCCGTCGTCGCGCGAGTCCTACGACCCCGGGCGCGAGCAGGCGCTGTGGGACTTCGCCGAACACGTCCGGACCGGCCTCGCGGCGGCACCGGCCGGGCGCGACGCGCAGGGCTGACCGGCTGGCGACCGGCCTGGAGGAACACGGGCGTCACCGTGATCATCGGCCGTCCGGCAAAGCGACCCATTCCGGAAGCACCGGCACCATTCAGCCCCTCCGGCGTTTGAGGAGCGGGGGTCCGGGAGCTGGCCCCCGGCAACGGCGCCGCACGCGGCACGGGTCCGGGCGGAGCCCGGGGAACGGTGGAAGGGCGGGTAGGGGACTCCGCCCCGCGCAGCGGCACACCCCGCAGCCAGGCGGGGGCCAATCCGGGGCCAAGGGCCAGGCCCGGCCCGGGGTCAGGGGGTGGAGGCCGTTCGGCGGGCGTAGTGGCGGGCCGCCTTCGCCCGGTTCCCGCACCCCGTGCTCGTGCACCACCGCCGGGTCCCGTTACGACTGACGTCGTGGAACAGCAACCCGCACGTCGGATTGGCACAACTCCGCACCCGCTCCCGCGCAGTGCTCAGCAACCGCAGGTAATCCGCCGCCACGAGATACCCGAGCAGCCGCCCCGAATCGGGCGCCTCCAACCGCTCCACGGGCCCGGAGGCAGTGAGCAGCCGCCGTATTCGCCCCGCGTCGAGCAGCCGGTTGAAGGCGTCGAGCGCCATCGGCCCCGCATCGGGGCGCCCGGCCACACCGGCGAGCGCGGTACGGGCGGCCCGCACGGCGGTCAGGGTGGTCCGGTCGGCCAGCAGCTCGCCGCCGGCGTACGCGGCGGCCGCCCGGGACCCGGCCAGCCAGCACGCGAGGCCGGCGGTGGAGTCCAGCAGGTCGTAGCGGCCGTACCGGTCGTGCCAGAGGGTGTTGAGGAGGTCGAGGCTGAGCGGCTCGCCGGTCAGCGGACGCGGATCGGGCGCGCTCGGCGCCACGGCCGTGGCTCCTGCTCGGTCCACGCTCACCCCCGCGGCCCGAGGTGCACGGGTTCGGGGGCGGCCGCGAAGGCGCAGTAGGGCGACGAGCCCTCGGCCCGGTACAGCTCCACGGCCTGCGGCGCCGCGAGGATCCCGGGCAGGATCAGCTGCCACAGCCGGGTCAGGTGCCCGCGCAGCGGCCCGCAGGACCGGCCCGGGCGGACCTTCTCCGCGCGCAGGCACACGTCCATCCCGACCAGTGCGTACACGAGCTGCGCGGCCGTTCCCCAGGGGTCGGCCGCTCCCTCCAGGGCGTCGGCCAGTTCCTCGCGGACGGCGTCGGTCCAGGAGACGCTGCCGTCGGGGTAGTGCACGAACTCCCGGGTCAGCCGGGCGCCCGCCCGTACGACGGGGTCGTGCCCGAGCCGCCCGGCGACCGCGTGCGTGATGTCGACGGCGGCCTGCAAGGGCCGGATCCCGCGGTGCGGTACCGCGCCCAGGGCGACCAGGACCGCCTGCCGGGCTTCGGTGCGCACCGCTCTGACCAGGTCGTCCTTGGCGGGGAAGTGGTACATCAAGGCGCCCTTGGTCACTCCTGCGGCGGTGCAGATGACGGCGAGCGAGGCCCCTTCGTAGCCGTAGAGGTCGATGGCCTTGGCGGCACCGTTGATCAGAGCCCGGCGCGTCCGCTCGGCTCGCTCCTGCTGCGCCATGGGCGCTCCTCGTGCGTAGGGGGGTGGAGACGTACGGGTGGTGGGGGGGGGGGGGGGGGGCCACCCCCCCCCCCCCCCACCACCCGTACGATCAGGCCGCGGTGCCGGCCGGGACGGAGGCCAGGCTGTCCTCGAAGCTCTTGCGCAGCTGGGCACGGCGGAGCTTGCCGATGCCGGTCTTGGGGATCTCGGACCGGTCGACGGGCAGCAGGTGCGGTACGTCGACGCCCAGCCGCTCCCGGACGCGTTCGCGGATCCGCTCGCCCTGTTCACCGGTGATGGAGAGGGTGCCGGTGCGCGGGCTGAAGAAGACCGCGAGCTCCTCGTCTCCGCCGGGCTCGGCGG
This sequence comes from Streptomyces sp. NPDC104226, assembly GCF_055584085.1. Classification (NCBI taxonomy): domain Bacteria; kingdom Bacillati; phylum Actinomycetota; class Actinomycetes; order Kitasatosporales; family Streptomycetaceae; genus Streptomyces; species Streptomyces sp. NPDC104226. The sequence continues at coordinate 68,827 of NZ_JBVJMS010000013.1, read as the reverse complement.
TGACCAGGGAGGCGACGGTGTACGAGGGCTCGATGAAGTCGAGTTCCTCGACGGCGGCCTCGATCTCGTGGCCGTGGTAGGCGATCTCCCCGAGCTGGATGACGTCGTCGGTGCGGCCGGTGACGGTGAGGATGCCGTTCTCCACGTAGGCCAGGTCGCCGGTCTTGAACCAGCCGTCGTCCGTGAAGGACTGGCGGTTCTGCACGGGGTTGTCGTAGTACCCGGAGGTGATGGTGGAGCCGGTGACCTGGAGGCGGCCGGTGACGCCCCACGGCACGAGGGCGCCGTGCTCGTCGACGACGCGGATGCGGGTGCCGGGCTGCGGGCGGCCGACGGGCACGTAGCGGTCGTCGCCGGCGGCGGCCTCGGTGAACTGGCAGTCGGCCACGCCGGCGGTGGTCTCGGACATGCCCCAGCCGGGGAACATGGCGGTGGCGGGCAGCCCGTAGGGGGCCAGCAGGTCCAGGAAGCGGCGGACGACGCCGGAGCGGACGGCCTCGCCGCCGTTCATGATGTAGCGCAGCGGGCTCAGGTCCCAGCCGCGGCCCTCGAAGCGGTCGGCCTGGTCGTTGACGAGCACGAAGGCGAAGTTGGGCGCCCAGGTGGTGTCGGCCCGGTGGGCGGAGACGGCGTCGAGCCAGCGCAGCGGGTCCTCGAGAACCCACTGGATCTTGGCGTGGACCTGGGCGGCGCCGAGGAAGACGTCGCGCGCGTGGAACATGACGAGGCCGCCGATGTGGTCCAGCGGCATCCAGTTGAAGGTGCGGGTGTCCGCGTCGAGCTTGTTCACGCGGGAGGTGGCCGCGCTGCGCGTGAGGATGTTGCGGTGGGTCAGGGTGACGGCCTTGGGCACGCCGGTGCTGCCGGAGGTGAGCAGCAGGACGGCCGGGTCCACGGCGTCCGGCTCGTGCCAGGCGAGGTCCGGCTCGTGGGCGGTGCGCAGGCTCGCCACGTCGCCCAGGTGGGCGGCGGTCCAGTCGGCGTCGGCGGTGACGGCGGGCGCGATCTCCTGGCCGGTGCCGGTCAGGACGCGGGGGCGGCCGTAGCCGGCCCAGACCCGCTCCAGCAGGCCGGGGCCGTTGACCGCGTCGGCGCTAACGGGCAGCGGCAGGAAGCCGCCGAGGATGCAGGCCCAGAAGCCGGAGAGGAGATCGGCGTCGTCCGCGGACTGCAGGATGATCTTCTCGCCGACCGCGGCGCCGGAGGCGCGCAGGCCGGCCAGGACGCGCGAGGCGTCGTCGAGGAGCTCGGCGTAGCTCTGGTGGACCTCGGTGCCGTCGGCGCGGATGTACGTCACCCCGCGGCCGTCGGCCGTGCCCTCGCTCTCGGCGACGGCGCGGACGAGCGCGGCGCCGAGGTGCGCGACGCCGGTTTCGGGGGCGGGCCCGCCGTCGAGCAGCGATATGCCGGTGCCGGTCATGCCTGGTTCTCCTCTTGCTGAGCGGTGTCGGACGCGGAGTCGGCGGGGGTCGCGGTGGCCACGATGACGAGCGGGCCCCGGCCGTGGAAGGGCGCGGGCTCCTTGCGGAACCCGCCGTACTCGGCCGTGATGGTCAGTCCCGCCGCGGCCAGCAGTTCGCGGACCTCGGGCCCGGTCAGGACGGCCTGGTCGAAGAAGTTGTCGTACATGGCGACCGTGCCGTCCGCGGTGCGGACCAGCAGGGTCTCCTCGTTGCGCCAGTTCGCGGCGTGCGCGTTGATGAACTGGCGGGCCAGGCGGGTGATGAGGACCCCGTCCCGGCGGTGGTGGCCGACGCTGTTGGGCTGGAAGGAGTCGACGAAGTTCAGCATGTGGCCGAATTCCAGGACGACCTGTCCGCCGGGGTTCAGCAGCTCGCGCACGGAGCGCAGGACGGCCGGGAGCCGGCCGCGGTCCAGGTAGTTCAGCGTCATGAAGAGGCTGTACACGAGGTCGTAGCGCTCGTCGGTGCGGTACTCCTCGGCGCGGGTCTCCACGTAGGAGATGCCCTCGTCGCCGGCGGCCCGGGCGTACTCCAGGAAGGCGGCGCTCTGGTCGACGCCGGTGCCGCGGTGGCCGCGCTCGCGCAGGGCGCGCAGGTTGGAGCCGGTGCCGCAGCCCAGGTCGAGGACGGTGCCCGCGTCGGGGAGCAGGGATGCGAGGAACTCCGTCTCGGCGTCGAGGTTGCGGAAGTCCTTCCGCATGATCTCGTAGTACTCACCGGGGAATTCGAAGCTCGTGCCGGTCAAATCCGTCATCCTCCTCGGATGTCAGTGCGCGTCGGTCGGTGTGCTCGTCGGTCGGTGCTCGGCGGCGGCGGTCCCCCACGGGGGGCACGGCGGCTTCTGCGAGGACCCGGCCCCTCCGTGGGCACGGGCTCTCCGTGGCCACGGCCCTACGTGGGCACGGGCTCGCGCATGGTCCGGTAGCCGCGCGGGGTGAGGCCGTACCGGTCGCGGAAGAGCCGGCTGAAGTGCGAGGCCTGGTAGAGGCCGGACCGTTCGCCGATGACCCCGACGGGCAGGTGTTCGAGCCGCGGGTCGCGCAGCTCCGACCGGCAGCGGGCGAGGCGTTCGTCCCGGATCCACCGGGCAGGGCTGGTCCCCTGCTCCTGGAAGATCCGCTGGAGGTAGCGCAGCGAGACGTTGTGGTGCTCGGCGATCGCCTGCGGGGTGAGGTCGGGGTCGGAGAGCCGCGCCCGGATGTACGCCTGGATGCCCAGCATGAGGTCGTGCCGGGCCACCTCGTCCTCGGCGGCGACATTGCGCAGCCGGTCGGCGAGGACGGCCGCGGTCAGGCCCGCCACGGTGGCGCCGACCCGGTCGACGGCGGCGTGGATCTCGGTGCCGTGGTCGTGGAGTCCGGCGAGGAGCTGGGAGAGCAGGGCGCCCGCGCCCATCCGTCCGCACCAGCCGGTGGCGGTCAGCTTGGCGGTGTCGCCGGCCGACATGCCGAGGTGGCGGTGCGGCAGCTGGACCTCGACCAGGTGGAAGGGCCGGGGCAGCACGAGGCGGTACGGGCGGCTGGTGTCGCAGCAGATGATCTGCGGGCCGCTCGCCTGGCCGCGGCGGCCGTCCTGGTGCACGTGGATCTCGCCGGCCAGCGCCCGGAACACCCGCAGGGACTCGGCGGGGTCGGGGCGGATGTGGCGACCGGGGCGCACGGCTTCGTGGGCCTCCCCGGTGACGAGGGAGATCGTGACGTCTCCGAACTCGCGGCGGACGGTGGTCCCGTGCACGGACTCGCTGTGCGTACGGATGACCCGTGCCGTGCAGGTGGCGGGTGCGGCGAGCGCTGGACTGCGGTCCGGCACGAATGCGCTCGGCACGCGGAGGGGCAGCATGTCCATCGTTCTCCTCGCTCCGGGAAGCGTCGTGTCATGACAAGCAAGCCCATAGAAACATACCTTCATGCAGGTACTCGATCGCCATCAGAAGTTCCAATCGACTGGGCCTCACCTCGGCTTTCATGCGCAAACAGGCCAGGAACAGGCGCATTTACGCAAGCCAGACCACAGGTCGGCCGGTACAGTTGAGGACGAGGACTGGCCGGACAACGCGGCTTCACGTGCGGTCATGGATGTAGTTTCCGAACGAGGGGTATCACGTGACGATCAAGGTCGGCATCAACGGATTCGGCCGCATCGGCCGCAGCTTCTTCCGCGCCGCCCTTCAGCGGGGCACCGGCCTGGAGGTGGTCGCCGTCAACGACCTCACCGACGCCGCGACGCTGGCCCACCTGCTCAAGTACGACAGCACGCTCGGCAAGCTCGGCCACGAGGTCAAGGCCGTCGAGGGCAACCTCGTCATCGACGGGCGCACCATCCGCGTGACCGCCGAGCGCGACCCCGCGAAGCTTCCGTGGGGCGAGCTGGAGGTGGACGTCGTCATCGAGTCCACCGGCGTCTTCACCGACGCGCACAAGGCCCGCGCCCACCTGGAGGCCGGCGCCCGCAAGGTCATCATCAGCGCGCCCTCGAAGAACGAGGACCTGACGATCGCCTTCGGCATCAACGACGACCTCTACGACCCGGCCGTGCACGACATCGTCTCCAACGCCTCGTGCACGACCAACTGCCTGGCCCCGCTGGCCAAGGTCCTCGACGACGCGCTCGGCATCGAGCACGGCCTGATGACCACGGTCCACGCCTACACCGCGGACCAGAACCTCCAGGACGGTCCGCACAGCGACCTGCGCCGCGCCCGCTCGGCGGCGACGAACACCGTGCCGACCACCACCGGCGCCGCCAAGGCCATCGGCCTGGTCCTGCCGCAGCTCAAGGGCAAGCTCGACGGGTACGCGCTGCGCGTGCCGATCCCGACGGGCTCGGCCACCGACCTCACCGTCCGCGTCGGCCGCGCGACGACGGCCGAGGAGGTCAACGAGATCTTCGCGAAGGCCGCCGAAGGCCCGCTCGCGGGCATCCTCACCTACACCGACGAGCCGATCGTCTCCAGCGACATCGTCACCGACCCCGCGTCGTGCATCTTCGACTCGGGCCTGACCAAGGTGATCGGCGACGGCCGCCAGGTCAAGATCGTCGGCTGGTACGACAACGAGTGGGGCTTCTCCAACCGTGTCGTGGACACCGCCCTGCTGATCGGCGCCCGCTGACCTGCGCCCCGTAGACGAGCACCCGCCGACGGCGACCCCGTCGGCCGCGGTGCCCGTCCCGACCGGAGGATCCCGATTCCCGTGATCAAGACCCCCCATCACGAGGGTGAACAGGCCGTCCAGAAGCAGGCCGGCGAAGGCGGTCCCGGCTGGGGCTCGCCCATGTTCGACGACGTGATCCAGCCCGGCTTCGACCAGTACCTGATGCGCCAGCGCATGCTCTTCCTGGGCGGCGCCGACGCGACGGGCGCCATGTGGTCCTCGCTGGTCACGGGCGACCCCGGCTTCGCGCTGCCCACGAGCCGGCGCACGATCACGCTGTCCTCCCTGCCCGTGCCGGGCGATCCGCTCGCCGAAGCCTTCGCCGAGACGGCCGACATCGGGCTGCTCGCCCTCGAACCGCACACGACGACCCGGATCCGGATCAACGGCGTGGCGCGGCGCGAAGGGGACTCCCTCCACATCCGCACCGAGCAGGTCCTGGGCAACTGCCCCAAGTACCTCCAGGTACGGGTCCCGGTCGCGGACGGGCCCGCGTCGGCGGCCCGGGAGACCCGGGACGGCGACGCGCTGACGCCCGAGCAGGAGAAGTGGATCCGCGGCGCGGACACCTTCTTCATCGCCAGTCAGGCCGACGGCTACGGCGCGGACTCCTCGCACCGGGGCGGCGAAGCCGGCTTCGTCCAGGTGGCGGGGCCGCGCAAGCTGGTCTGGCCGGACTACTTCGGCAATTCCTTCTACATGACCCTGGGCAATCTGCAGCTCAACGAGAACTGCGGACTGCTCTTCCTCGACTGGGAGTCCGGCCACACCCTGCAACTCACGGGCAAGGCTCGGATCAACTGGGCCGAGGGGGACCGGGCGGACGTGCCCGGAGCCCTGCGGATGTGCGAGTTCGACATCGAACGCGTGGTGCAGATCGACGGGGCGACCCGGCTGCGCTGGGCGTTCGGCGGTCCCTCGCCCTACAACCCGCCGGCACCGGCTCGGGGCTGAACCCCCTCAGCCCCGAGCCGTCCCCCTCCCCCGGCCCCCTGGTCACCGTCCGGCCGCGCCGCCTCCCCCGTCGGCGCGGCCGGACGGTGTTGTACCCCCGCCCGGCACGCAGCGCACGCGCACCACGCCGCCCACCCACCCGCCCGAGGACTCTCCCGCTTAAGGACTCCGCCATGCCCGCCACCACGCCCGCCACGCCCGGTCCCGTCCTGCCCCGGCTGCGCGCCGACGTCTCGACGGTCCCCGCCTACGTGCCGGGCCGCGCGGCCCGCGACGAGTTCGTCGACAAGCTCTCCTCGAACGAGAACCCGTACCCGCCGCTCCCGTCGGTGATGGCCGCCGTCGAGACCTGGCTGGGCCGCCTCAACCGCTACCCCGACCCCACCGCGGCCGAGCTGGTCGCGGAACTCTCCGAACGCCTCGACGTGCCCGCCGACCACCTGGTGCTGGGCACCGGCTCGGTCGGCATCACCCAGCACCTGGTCGCCGCCGCCGCGGGCCCGGGCGACGAGGTCGTCTTCGCCTGGCGCTCGTTCGAGGCGTACCCGCTGCTGACCTGGGCCGCCGGGGCGACCTCCGTCCAGGTCCCGCTGCGCGACGAGACCCACGACCTGGACGCACTGGCCGACGCGGTCACCGACCGCACCCGCCTGGTCTTCGTCTGCAACCCGAACAACCCCACCGGCACCGCCGTGCGCCGCGCCGAACTGGAACGCTTCCTGGACCGCATCCCCGCCACCACCCTCGTCGTCATCGACGAGGCCTACCGCGAGTTCGTGGACGCCGCGGACATCCCGGACGGCATCGACCTCTACCGGGACCGCCCCAACGTCGCCGTCCTGCGCACCTTCTCCAAGGCCTACGGACTGGCCGCTCTCCGCGTCGGCTACGCGGTGGCCCACCCGCACGTGACGGCCGCCCTGCGCGCCTGCTCCGTCCCCCTCGGCGTCAGCGGCCCGGCCCAGGCCGCCGCCCTGGCCTCCCTGCGCGCCACCGAGGAACTCCGCGAACGCGTGGCCGACCTGGTGGCGGAACGCGAGCGCGTCAGCGCCGGCCTGCGCGCGGAGGGCTACGAAGTCCCCACCAGCCACGCCAACTTCGTCTGGCTGCGGCTGGGCTCGCGCACCTCCTACTTCGCGGACGCCTGCGAGGCCGCCGGCCTGATGGTCCGCCCCTTCGGCGACGAGGGCGTCCGCATCACCATCGGCACCCCGGACGCCAACGACCGCCTCCTGAAAACGGCCTCCCACTGGAACCACTGAGACGAACCCCGTGTCGTGCTCAGCCACAGAAGGCGCGCCCAGCACAGCCCGCAGCCGATATCCGGCGTAGGGGCGCTACTCCGCACCACAGACGGCATCAGCCACTGTGCTGCTTGCCTCCGACGGAAACCCCACCCGACCCGCCACCGGCCGGCCGACCCGCACCGAAGAAGCGAGCACCGGAGCGCAGCGCAGGGCGCAGCCAACCCGTGGAGCCCGCAGACGCCCACCGACATCAGTCGGCTCTTATTGAAAAGAGAGCACTTCCGAAAAACCCCCTCTGACCTGCGAGTTCACGAGCATCGATGTGTCAGCGCTGACACATCGGCAGCCGAAGATGTGTCAGCGGGCAGCACCAAGGGCGGTATTTTCTCCCACCCGACTGGGAGAAAATTACATATGCCCTGGTCAGCCACGTGAAGGCCGCCGACGTACACGAAGAACGTGTCGGCACCGACACTCAAAAGTCATACCGGCTGGGCAAATTTGTCCCAGCCCACTGGGACAACCCGCTAGGCTGCGTGGCTACTTCCCCTTGAGTGAGGACGGGACCCACGCACATGGCGCGCCCCCAGCCCATTCGTCGAGCGTCCGGCTCGCAGCCTCCCCTCGTGCCTGTCTCCGACACCGGCGAGGAGTTCAGGGAGACTCTGACCGAGAAATTCGCGGACCTCATCGGGAAGACCCCGGTGCGAGGCCGACCGGTCCAGCAAGTCGACGTCAGCCTCCGGGTCACCCAGCGGGCCCCGCACGAGATGTACGGGACGGCCGGCTTCAGCGCCGTAAGCAACGAGTTCCTCAGCGAGGTCCTCGCCGTCCTCATTGCTCAGCACGGCATGTCCCCCATCCAGTCCGCCGTCCTGGTCTGGTGCATCGGCAAGCAGAAGGAGGGCTGGGTCAAGGCGACGCACAAGCTGATCGCCGAACGGCTCGGGGTCGAGCGGGCCAACGTCACTCGGGCCGTCAGCCGCTTGGAGGAGTGGCACATGATCCAGAAGGTCCGACCCGGTGTTCTCTTCGTGAATCCCTTGATCGGCTTCATGGGCAACGGAGACCGTCAGCAGGAGATTCTGGTTAAGCTGCGGCAAGGGACCCCGGAGGGCGCGTTTCCCTTGCTCAATGCGCCACCCGCCCCACGAAGCACGCAATTGGAACTCGGTCAGGACCAGGAGGCGGCATGCTGATCCAGGCGACCTTCGGGCACGGAATGCTCCACAAGCTGGAGCTCTCCCGCGGTGCCCAGGACCTTCTGAGCGCGCTGATCGACCTCCAAGAGCCGGGCGGCGAGGTCCGGATGTCCCAGCAGGAGCTCGCGGCGCGTGTGGGCCTCGGCAAGAACGCCGCGTCGACCGCCATGGCCTCACTCGTCGACCGACACCTCGTCCTGCGACCAGAGCACAGCTACCGCACCTACATCCTGCATCCCTACATCGCGGGCTACGAGACCGTCGAGTCCCTCGCGGCCGCGGTACGGGAGGCAGCCCGCAACATCCAGAACGGAACGCTCGGCGAACCGTCGGCCCCCCGCTACCAAGCGGCACCTCCCAAGAGGCAGCACCGAGAACTGCGTGCCGTCAGCGGCGCGTAGAACCGTAGGCATCCACACGCCAAAGAGGCGGCGCACTCCGACGTGTCGTCGGGGTACGCCGCCTTCGCGGGGTGCGGGGTGCGGGAGCGGCCCGCGTCGGCCGCTACTTCGGGTCACTGTTGAACTTCGCGGCCGACCAGAAGTAGCCGAGCACCGCGAGGCCCAGGCACCAGGTGACGGCGATCCACCCGTTGTTACCGATCTCGGTGCCGAGGAGTAGCCCGCGCAGGGTCTCGATGGCCGGGGTGAACGGCTGGTACTCGGCGATGGGGCGGAACCAGCCCGGCATCCCCTCGACCGGCACGAAGGCGCTGGACAGGAGCGGCAGCAGGATCATCGGCATCGCGTTGTTGCTGGCAGCCTCGGCGTTCGGGCTGACGAGGCCCATGCCGACGGCGATCCAGGTGAGCGCCAGGGCGAACAGTACGAGGAGCCCGAACGCCGCCAGCCATTCCAGAGCGGTGGCGTCCGTGGACCGGAAGCCGATGGCCACCGCGACCGCCCCGACGAGGACCAGGCTCATCACGCACTGGATCACGCTGCCGACGACGTGCCCGATGAGCACCGACCCGCGGTGGATCGCCATGGTCCGGAAGCGGGCGATGATGCCCTCGCTCATGTCGGTGGAGACCGATACCGCGGTGCCGATGGTGGTGCTGCCGATGGTCATCAGCAGCAGGCCCGGCACGAGGTAGGCGATGTAGTCGGACCGGTCGCCGCCACCCAGGCCCGCGCTCATCACGTCGCCGAAGATGTAGACGAAGAGCAGCAGGAGCATGATCGGCGTCAGCAGCAGGTTCAGGGTCAAGGACGGGTAGCGGCGCGCGTGCAGCAGGTTGCGGCGCAGCATCGTGGACGAGTCACGGACGGCGAGGGCGAGGGTGCTCATCGGACGTTCTCCTTGGACTGGTTGGGGACACCGGCCGGGCCGGTCAGGGCGAAGAACACGTCATCGAGATCGGGCGTGTGCACGGTCAGCTCGTCCGCCTCGACACCGGCCGCATCCAGCCGCCCGAGGATCGAGCGCAGCGCGCGCTGGCTGCCGTCGCTGGGAATCCGGAGCACAAGCGCCTCGTCGTCCCGAGCGGCCTCGCCGAGCACCGCGGTGGCGGACCGGTAGGCGTGAGGGTCGGAGAACCGCAGGCGTACGTGGCCTCCGGGGATCAGCCGCTTCAACTCCTCCGCAGTGCCCTCGGCAGCGAGCCGGCCGTCGTTCAACACCGCGATCCGATCCGCGAGCTGATCCGCCTCCTCCAGGTACTGCGTCGTCAGGAACACCGTCACCCCACCGGCGACGAGCTCGCGGATGATCTGCCACATGGTGTGGCGGGAGCGCGGGTCCAGGCCCGTGGTCGGCTCGTCGAGGAAGATGATCCGCGGATCGCCGACCAGCGTCATGGCGATGTCGAGCCGGCGCTTCATCCCGCCCGAGTAGGTCGAAGCCGGCTTCTTCGCCGCCTCCACCAGATCGAACCGCTCGAGGAGTTCGGCCGCGACCCGCCGCCCCTCCCGCTTGGACAGGTGGTGCAGGTCCGCCATCAGGAGCATGTTCTCCTCGCCGGTGATCAGCCCGTCCACGGCCGAGAACTGCCCCGTGACCCCGATCGCCGCGCGGGCCGCCCGCGGGTCGGCGGCCAGGTCGTGGCCGCCGACCCGGATCTCGCCGGAGGCGGGATCCGGGGAGACGAGGGTGGAGAGGATCTTCACGGCGGTGGTCTTGCCCGCGCCGTTCGGGCCGAGCAGGGAGAAGACCGTCCCTTCGGGGACGGCGAGGTCGATGCCGTCGAGGACGGTCTTGTCGCCGTAGGACTTGCGCAGCCCGTTCGCCGTGATGGCCCAGCTGGTCATGAGGGGTGCTCCTTTACGGATGTCAGAGGCTGCGGACGGTGATGTCGCCGTAGGCGGTGGTCGCGTGGATGTCGAGGCGGCCAGCCGCGTCGTCGGTGGTGCGCAGGGCGTTGTGGATCCGGCCGTGGGCGGCGCCGGCGTCGAGGGTGGCGCTGACCCCGCGGGCGGCGCCGACCGAGATCTCGCCGTACTCGGTGCGCAGTTCGACCGTGCCGCGCAGGGCCTCGGCGATGCGCAGGTCGCCCTTCTGGGTGCTGATCCGGGCCGGCCCGCCCAGGCGGCCGACCGAGACGTCGCCGGCCGCGAGGGTCAGGTGGGTGCTCGCGGCCTCGTCGAGCTTGACCGAGCCGCGGGCGCCCTCGAAGACGACGTCACCGAGGCGTCCGACGCCCCGCAGTTCGGCGTCGGCCGCCTTCGCCTCGACGCGGGATCCGACGGGCAGCTGGACGGTGACCTCGATGGCACCGGAGGCGCCCAGGAGCTGGTTCTTCGCCGGGGCCGAGATCCGCAGGACCCCGTCGGCGTACTCGACCGAGGTCTGCTCGGCCGCCTTCACGTCACGGCCCTTCGAGGCGTCGGCGGGCCGGACCTCGACCGCGGTGTCGGTGCGGTCCGCGGCGATGAAGCGGATGCTGCCGGCGGGGATGTCCAGCACGGCGGAGATCGGGGTGGCGGTGGCGAACTTCTGCATGATTCTCTCCTGCGACTCGTTGTTTCCGATGAACGAAAAGCTACGTTGCTTTCCACATCTCGACAAGTAACTCATCGCGGGAAGATCAGATAATTGCAGGTCAGACCCATCAAATCGTTGCGAAGGCTTGGGATTGAATGCAACGATCGAAGTGCAAGCGTTGCAATGGACTAGAAGTGAAAGCTACAGACCCGCGCGTCGCCGCCCCGACCCGAGGAAAAGAATCTTTCCGGGACCGATGAGTTTCCCCGGGACCCGCGGTCTTAGATCATGAAAGGCGCGCCGCAGCAGCCACGGAAGTGGCCGCGGGGGGCGTCGAACGGACCCGCCGAGAGCCAGCCAGCCAGCCAGCCACGAGATTCCGAGGACCCACGATGCGCACCCTGATCAGCTCCGCTTTCATCTCCCTCGACGGCGTCGTGGAGGCCCCCGGCGGCGAGCCCGGGTACCGGAACTCGGGCTGGACCTTCAAGGACGTCGAGTTCCTGCCCGAGGCGTTCGAGATCAAGGGCCGGGAGCAGAAGGAGGCCTCGGCGATACTGCTGGGCCGGACCAGCTACGAGGCGTTCAGCCCCGTGTGGCCCGCCATGGAGGACTTCGCCGACTACAAGGAGATGCCGAAGTACGTCGTCTCCACCACTCTCGCCGAGGACGACCTGGTGTCGAACTGGGGGGACACGACGATCCTGCGCACCCTCGACGAGGTCGCCGCCCTGAAGGAGACCGAGGGCGGCCCGATCATCGTCCACGGCAGCGCCGCCCTGAACCGGGCGCTCTCCGACGCCGGCCTGATCGACCGTTACCACCTGCTCGTCTTCCCGCTGCTGCTCGGCGCGGGCAAGCGGCTCTTCAGCGCCACGGACAAGGACGCGCAGAAGCTGAAGCTCGTCGAGCACGCGGCCTACGCCAACGGCCTGCAGCTGAACGTCTTCGACGTCGTCCGCTGACCGGGGCGCGAGCACGGCACACACACGCAGACATGCGCAGACACGCGAACGGCGCCCCCGCCGACAGGGCGGGGGCGCCGTTCGCTCGAAGGTACCTGTGCCTCAGCGGAACAGCCGGCTCAGCTCCTCGTGGAACCCGGGGAAGGTCTTGGCCACGCAGGCCGGGTCGTCGAGGGTGATCCCGGCGGCGCGCAGGCCCAGTACCGAGAAGGACATCGCGATGCGGTGGTCCCGGTGGCAGTCGACCGTCGCAGGGACGGGGACGCCCGGGTGGACGGTGATGCGGTCGGGGCCCTCTTCGACCCGGATGCCCAGCGCGCGGAGGTTCCCCGCGACGGCGGCGATGCGGTCGGACTCCTTCAGCCGGGCGTGCGCGATGTCCGTGATGGTGATCGGGGCGTCCGCGAGCGGGGCGATCGCGGCCATGGTCATGAAGGTGTCCGAGATATCGCCCATGTCGACGCTGAATCCGCCGCGCAGCACTCCGGTACCCGCACCCGTGCCCGAACCCGCACCACCCGCACCCGTGACCTCGGTCCACTCCGCGGTCCTGGTGACCCGGGCCCCGGCGCGCCGCAGCACCTCCACGAACGCGGTGTCGCCCTGCAGGCTGCCGGAGCCCAGGGAACGGACCCGTACGGTACGCCCGGTGACGGCCGCCGCCGCGAAGAAGTACGAGGCGGTCGAGGCGTCCGGCTCGATGTCGAGGTCGGCGGGCCGGTAGCCGCCCGGGTGGACGGTGATCGTGCTGCCCTCCTCCTCGACCCGGGCGCCGAAGTGCCGCATCAGGGACAGGGTCATGTCCACGTACGGACGGCTGACCAGCCGCGGCACGTCCACCGTGAGCGGTCCGCCCATCAGCGGCGCGGCCATCAGCAGCCCGGAGAGGTACTGGCTGCTGAGCCCGGAATCCAGCTCGATGCGGCCGCCGGCCAGTCCCCGCGCGGTGAGGGTGAAGGGCAGGCCCGTGCCGCGCACCTTCGTCCCGAGCCGGGTGAGCGCATCCAGCAGCGGACGCAGCGGGCGCGCCCGCAACTGGTCGGAGCCGTCGAAGGCGATCTCCCCGAGCCCGGTCGCCGCGAACGGCGGCAGGAAGCGCGCCGCGGTGCCGGCGTCGGCGCACCAGACCCGGCCGGGGCCGACCGGTCCGGTGCCGCGGCCGCTGACCTCCCAGACCTCGCCGGCGCCGTCGCCGTAGCCCGAGCCGTCCCCGTAGCCGTAGCCGCTGTCACCGATGTCGCGCACCCCGGTGCCCAGGTCCGTCAGCGCGGCCCGGAAGGCGAGGGTGTCGTCGCTGACCAGGGGTGCGGCGAGGCGGCTGCGACCGGGGGCGGCGGCCGCGAGGAGCAGCGCCCGGTTGGTGATGCTCTTGGATCCGGGTATCCGCGCTTCCAGTACGGGAGCCGTCACGCCGCTCATCGTACGGAGCCTCTGCGCAGGGCCCGCTGGAAGCTCGCGCGGGCCGCCGCGGCGACCTTCGGCGCCGTCAGGCCGTGGAGTTCGTACAGGGACTGGTACGGGGCGGAGGCGCCGAAGGAGTCGATGCCCAGCGAGGTGCCGGCCGCGCCGACCAGGGCGTACCAGCCGAGGCTGGAGCCCGCCTCGACGGAGACCCGGGCGGCCACCTCGGCGGGGAGCACCTCCTCGCGGTAGGCCTCCTCCTGGGCTTGGAACCACTCCAGGCAGGGCATGGACACGACGCGGGTGGGGAGGCCCCCGTCCTGCAGGATGCGGCGGGCCTCGAGCGCGATGGGCACCTCGCTGCCGGTGGCGATGAGGATGACGTCGGGGCGGCCGCCGGCGGCTTCGGCCAGTACGTACCCGCCGCGCGCGGCGCCTTCGGCGGGGGACAGCCCGCTCTCCTCGGTGCGCTCCAGGACGGGGAGGTTCTGGCGGGACAGGCACAGGCCGGCCGGGCGGTCGTCGTTCTCCAGGATCGTGCGCCAGGCGACGGCGGTCTCGTTGGCATCGGCCGGCCGGACCACGTCCAGACCCGGGATGGCGCGCAGGGACCAGAGGTGCTCGATCGGCTGGTGGGTGGGTCCGTCCTCGCCGAGCCCGATGGAGTCGTGGGTCCAGACGTAGGTGACGGGCAGCTTCATCATGGCCGCGAGGCGGACCGCGGGGCGCATGTAGTCGGAGAAGACCAGGAACGTACCGCCGTAAGGGCGGGTCCCGCCGTGCAGCGCGATCCCGTTGAGGATCGCACCCATGGCATGCTCACGGATCCCGAAGTGCAGCGTCCGCCCGTACCGGTGACCGGAGTACGCCTCCGTCGCCAACTCCTCCGGAATGAAGGACGGTTCACCCTTCATGGTCGTGAGGTTCGACTCCGCGAGGTCGGCAGAACCGCCCCACAGCTCCGGCAGCACGGAAGCCAGCGCGTTCAGCACTTCGCCGGAGGCCTTCCGCGTGGCGACCTGGCCGCCCGCGGGGAAGACCGGCAGGTTCTCCTGCCAGCCCTCGGGCAGCCGGCGCTCGGAGAGGCGGTCGAAGAGCTCGGCGCGCTCGGGGTTGAGGGCGCGCCAGTCGGCGAGGGTCTTGTCCCACTGGCGGTGGGCTTCGGCGCCGCGGTCGGCGACCCGGCGGGCGTGGTCCAGCACCTCGGCGGGGACCTGGAAGGAGAGCGAGGGGTCGAGGCCCATCGCGGCCTTGGCGGCGGCGGCTTCCTCGGCTCCGAGGGCGGATCCGTGGATGCCGCCGGTGTTGCGCTTCTTCGGCGCGGGCCAGCCGATGATCGTGCGCAGCGATACGAGGGAGGGCCGGTCGGTGGTCTCCCGGGCGGTGGTGAGCGCCCGGTGCAGGGCCTCGACGTCCTCCCGGTACTCGCCGGTGGCCGTCCAGTCGACCTCCTGTACGTGCCAGCCGTACGCCCGGTAGCGGGCGAGGGTGTCCTCGGAGTGCGCGATCTGCCGGTCGTCCTCGATGGAGATCCGGTTCTCGTCGTAGAGGACCACCAGATTCCCGAGCTTCTGGTGCCCGGCCAGCGAGCTGGCCTCGTGCGCCACGCCCTCCTCCAGGTCGCCCTCGGAGGCGATCGCCCACACCGTGTGGTCGAAGGGGGACGTGCCGGGGGCGGCCTCCGGGTCGAACAGGCCGCGCTCACGACGCGCCGCCATCGCCATCCCCACCGCGTTCGCGAGGCCCTGGCCCAGCGGGCCCGTGGTGGTCTCGACACCCGGCGTGTGCCCGTACTCGGGATGCGCCGGCGTCAGACTGCCCTCGGTGCGCAGCCCCTTGAGGTCGTCGAGGGTGAGCCCGTAACCCGACAGGTACAGCTGCGTGTACAGCGTCAGGCTCGCATGACCGCAGGACAGCACGAACCGGTCGCGCCCCGCCCAGCCCGGATCCTGCGGATCGTGCCGCAACAACCGCTGGAACAGCAGGTACGCGGCCGGCGCCAGACTCATGGCCGTACCGGGGTGACCGTGCCCGGCCGCCTCGACGGCGTCCACGGCCAGGGCGCGGGCGACCTCGACGGCCCGGCGGTCGGCGTCCCCCCAGAGCAGGGCGGGCGCGGTGCCCTGCGGGGCGGTGGCGACGGTCATCTCGGGCCTTCCTGTTCGGGAGAGTGGGGAGAGTCGGGAGAGCTGGGGGGTGTGGCGAGTACGAGTGCCATGGCCGGTCCGGGCGCCCAGGCCCGCAAGGGTGCTCCGGCCCGGGCGGGGAGCGCTGCGCCCAGCAGGACCGGGACCGCGACGGCGTTCCCGTGACGGGCCGGGAACCCCGCCCGGGAACGGGCGGCGACAAGCGGCGGCTGCGGGGAGGGGAGCTGCAGCAGGGCGTCCGTTTCGGCGTGGGCGCGGCGGGTCGCGCGGGCGCGGGCGTAGCGGACTCCGGGCCGGTTCACCGGGCGAGCCGTTCGTAGGCGGCCCGGAGCAGGTCCTCGTCCGGGGCGCTGAACAGGGCGGGACGGCCGATGGCGTCGAGCACGACGAACCGCAGCCGGTTGCCCCGGGTCTTCTTGTCGATGCCCATCGCGTCGCGCAGCGGGGCCCAGGCTCCGCCGTGGGTGGTGGGCAGGCCGGCTGCGGCGAGCAGGGTCCGGTGGCGCTGGGTGTCGGCGGCGGACAGCCGGCCGTCGAGCCGGGCGAGTTCGGCGGCGAAGACCATGCCGGCGGCCACCGCCTCGCCGTGCCGGACGCGGTAGCCGGCGACCCGCTCGATGGCGTGGCCCAGGGTGTGGCCGTAGTTGAGGTGCTCGCGGCGGCCGTCCTCCCGGAAGTCCTCGGTGACCACCTCCGCCTTGACGCGGACGGCGCGCTCGACGAGCTCCCGGGTGTGGACGGTCCCGGCGGGGTCGTCCTCGACCAGGCGCAGGATCTCCGGGTCGGCGATGAACCCGGCTTTGATGACTTCGGCGAGGCCGCTGACGTAGTCGGCGCGCGGCAGGGTGTCGAGCAGGTCCAGGTCGCAGAGCACCCCGGCGGGCGGGTGGAAGGCGCCGACGAGGTTCTTGCCCTGGGGCAGGTTGACGGCGGTCTTCCCGCCGATGGCGGCGTCGACCATGCCGAGCAGGGTGGTCGGCACCAGGACCAGCCGTACGCCGCGCAGCCAGCCGGCGGCGGCGAACCCGGCGAGGTCGGTGGTGGCGCCGCCGCCGACGGCGACGACGGCGTCGGAGCGGGTGAAGCCGGCGTCGGCGAGGGCCCGCCACAGGCCCACCACCACGGTCATGTCCTTGGCGGCTTCGCCCTCGGGCACTTCGAGGGAGACCACGATGCGTCCCTCGTCGGTGAGCTCCCGGGCGATCCGCCGGGCGGTCGGCAGCAGTGTGCGGGAGTGCACGACGGCCACCCGCAGCGGTTCGGCGCCCAGTACGCGGCCGGTCTCGCCGGTCAGCCCGTGCCCCACGACGGCCTCGTAGGGCCGTTCACCGCCGATCCGGATCCGGGTGCTCCCCGTCAGGACCGACTCGTTCAGGACCGACTCGTTCAGCACCGGCGTGCTCAGCGTCGGGGCGCTCATCGGACGGCCAGGTGGTCGAGGTAGCCGCGGTGGTTGCGGGCGGTCTCGGCGAGGGAGTCCCCGCCGAACTTCTCCAGCGCGGCGTGCGCGAGGACCAGCGCCGTCATCGCCTCGGCCACGACGGCCGCGGCGGGCACCGCGCAGACGTCGGAGCGCTGGTGGTGGGCGACGGCCGGCTCTCCGGTGGCGACGTCCACGGTGGCCAGGGCGCGCGGCACGGTGGCGATGGGCTTCATGGCGGCCCGCACCCGCAGCGGTTCGCCGGTGGTCATCCCGCCTTCGACTCCGCCGGAGCGGGCGGTGCGGCGGCGGACGGCCCCCTCCTCGTCCCGCTCGATCTCGTCGTGGGCGAGGGAGCCGGGGACCGTGGCGAGGCCGAAGCCGTCGCCGAACTCGACGCCCTTGATGGCCTGGATGCCCATGAGGGCGGCCGCGAGCCGGGAGTCGATGCGCCGGTCGCCGTGGACGTAGCTGCCCAGGCCCGGCGGAAGTCCGTACGCGAGCACCTCGACGACTCCGCCGAGGGTGTCGCCGTTCTGGTGGGCCCGGTCGACCTCGGCGACCATCGCGGCGGAGGCCTCCGGGTCCAGGCAGCGCACCGGGTCGGCGTCGACGCGCTCGGTGTCGTCCGGCCCCGGCACCACGCCCCCGGGGGCGGTGGCCGCGCCGAGGGAGACGACGTGGCTGACGATGGTGATCCCGTACGCCTGCCGGAGGAAGGCCCGGGCGACCTCGCCGACGGCGACGCGGGCGGCGGTCTCGCGGGCGCTGGCCCGCTCCAGGACGGGGCGGGCGTCGTCGAACCCGTACTTCTGCATTCCGGCGAGGTCGGCGTGGCCGGGGCGGGGGCGCGAGAGCGGGGCGTTGCGCGCCCGGCCGGCCAGCACCTCCGGGTCCACGCCGTCGGCGGACATCACCGTCTCCCACTTGGGCCATTCGGTGTTGCCGACCTGGATCGACACCGGTCCGCCCTGGGTGAGGCCGTGG
Source organism: Streptomyces sp. NPDC104226 (assembly GCF_055584085.1). Taxonomy (NCBI): domain Bacteria; kingdom Bacillati; phylum Actinomycetota; class Actinomycetes; order Kitasatosporales; family Streptomycetaceae; genus Streptomyces; species Streptomyces sp. NPDC104226. The sequence goes on along the minus strand of NZ_JBVJMS010000013.1, from coordinate 50,967 downwards.
CGGACGCCGCCCAGGAAGGTCACCTCGTCCTGCTCGAAGGCCATCCGGGCGCCCCGGCCGTAACCGAGGCGGCGGCGGGCGAGGGAGTCGGCGACCTCCTTGGTGGAGATCTCCACCCCGGCGGGCAGGCCTTCGAGCACGGCGGTGAGGGCGGGGCCGTGCGATTCGCCCGCGGTGAGCCATCGCAAAGTACTCAAGGGTGATCCTCTGTCCTGCGGCGTGGTGGGCCGGCGTGGTGGGCGGTCGGATCCGGCCGGTGGGGCGGCCGGATCCCCCTGGGAAGGTGACGGAAGGGCCCTACGGGGATCCGCGGGCGCGGGGTCAGACGCCGACGGCCACCGGCGGAGCCTCGATCGGCCCCATCCGCTGGACCCGCCAGCCGGCGCTCATCAGGCCCTGGGCCATGGTGACGGCGGTCCCGCGGGCGACCATCAGCTCGACCAGGCCGCTCTCGTCGCCGGGCGAGTGGTCGATGGTCATGTCCTCGATGTTGACGCCGAGTTCGGCGGCGTTCGCCAGGAGCCGGGCCAGTTCGCCGGGCTGGTCCCCGATCAGGACGCGGACCGGCGCGCAGGCGGGCACCGGGTGCCCGTGCTTGCCGGGGATGCGGTCGCGGCCGCTGAGGCCGCGGCCGAGGAGGTCGGCCAGGAGCGTGGTGCCCTGGGCGCGTTCGTCGGCGTCGTCGGTGGCGAGGCCCCGCAGGGCGGCCACGGTGACCTGGAGGTCCTCGGCGAGTTCGGTCAGCACGTCGGCGACGGCGGTGGCGTTGGACTCCAGGATGTCGCTCCACAGCCGGGGGTCGCCCCCGGCGATCCGCGTCACGTCGCGCAGCCCCTGCCCGGCCAGCCGGCAGGCGTCCTCCGGGAGGTGCTGGAGGCGGGCGGCCATCAGCGAGGCCACGACGTGCGGGGTGTGGGAGACGCGGGCCACGGCCCGGTCGTGGACGTCGCTGTCCATCACCACGGGCACCGCCCCGCACAGGGAGACCATCATGAGCGCCATGTTGAGCGCGTCGCGGCTGGTGTGGGCCGTGGGTGTCAGTACCCAGGAGCGGCCTTCGAAGAGGGTGGCGCAGGCGGCGAGCGGGCCGGAGCGCTCCCGGCCGGCCATGGGGTGTCCGCCGATGAAGCTGACGGGGTCGGCGCCGGCGGCGAGGATCCCGATCTCCGGCTCGGTCTTGACGCTGGCGACGTCGGTGTACGAGCGGGCGAGGCCCAGCCTCTGCTGGGCGGCGAGCACATGGCCGACCTGGGCCGGCGGGACGGCCAGTACGGCCAGGTCCACGGTGGTGTTCGGGGCGCCGACGGTGCCGGCGCCGAGCGAGGCGGCGGTGCGGGCGGCCGACTCGTTCTCGTCCATGAGGTGGACGGCGACCCCGCGACGGGACAGGGCCAGTGCGAGGGAGGTTCCGATGAGGCCCGTGCCCACCACCGCGGCGGAGCGGATCATCTGGAATCCCCGGCGGTGACCAGGTCCCGGCGCAGGGCGGCGGCGCCGCCCAGGTAGACGTGCTTGATCTCGCGCTTGGACAGCTCCGTCTCGGCGTACGCGAGGATCCGCACGACCCGGGGAAGGGACCCGGCGATGTCCAGTTCCTGTGCGCACATCATCGGCACGTCGGTCACGCCCAGATCGCGGGCGGCGACCGCCGGGAATTCACTGACCAGGTCGGGGGTCGCCGTGAAGAACAGGCTGACCAGTTCCTCCTGGTCGAGCCCGTTGGCGGCGAGCATCTCCTGGAACAGCGTTCGGACCCCGTCCAGCAGGTGGCCCCGCTCGTCGACTTCCAGCTGGATGGCACCGCGCAGGGCACGCACGGACATGGGTTTCTCCCTTTTGCTTCAGGACGGGACGGCGGTCGGCCGCTCGGGATCAGGCGGCGGCCGGTACGTCTTCGCGGCGGGCCGGACCGGCCGCCTGGCGGTCGCGGTACAGCTCGGCGACCCGGAAGGCCAGGTCGAGCGACTGCTTGCGGTTCAGGCGCGGGTCGCACGCGGATTCGTAGCGCTGCCCGAGGTCGGTGAGCCGGACCTCGGCGCCGCCGCCGACGCATTCGGTGACGTCGTCGCCGGTCAGCTCGATGTGGATGCCGCCGGGGTGGGTGCCGAGCGCGCGGTGGACCTCGAAGAAGCCGGTGACCTCGTCGAGCACGTCGTCGAAGTGCCGGGTCTTGTGGCCGCTGGGCGCCTCGAAGGTGTTGCCGTGCATCGGGTCGCTGATCCACGCGGGGCGGGCGCCTTCGGCGGTGACCTTGCCGATGAGCTCGGGGAGGATCTCTCGGATGTTGCGGGCGCCCATCCGGGTGATGAAGGTGAGACGGCCGGGCTCGCGCTCCGGGTCCAGCTTGTCGATGAGGCGCAGCGCCTCGTCGGCGGAGGTCGTGGGGCCGAGCTTGACTCCGATGGGGTTGCGCACCGTGGAGGCGAACTCGACGTGGGCGCCGTCCAGTTGACGGGTCCGCTCGCCGATCCAGATCATGTGGCCGGAGACGTCGTACAGCCGGCCGGTACGGGCGTCGACGCGGGTCAGCGCGGCCTCGTAGTCCAGGAGCAGTGCCTCGTGGCTGGCGAAGATCTCGGAGGAGTGGACGGCGGCCGGGTCGGCGCCGCAGGCGGCGAGGAAGGTGAGCGCGTCGTCGATGTCCCCGGCGAGGCGCTCGTAGCGCTCGCCGACCGGGGAGGCGGCGACGAAGTCGCGGTTCCACTCGTGGACCTGGCGCAGGTCGGCGTAGCCGCCGGTGGTGAAGGCCCGTACGAGGTTCAGGGTGGCGGCGGAGGAGTGGTACATCCGCTTGAGGCGCTCGGGGTCCGGGGTGCGGGACTCCGGGGTGAAGGCGAGCCCGTTGACGGAGTCACCGCGGTAGACGGGCAGTTCGACGCCGTCGCGGATCTCGGTGTTGTTGGAGCGGGGCTTGGAGTACTGCCCGGCGATCCGGCCGATCTTCACCACGGGCACGGAGCTCGCGTAGGTGAGGACGGCGGCCATCTGGAGCAGGGTGCGCACCTTGTCGCGGACCTGGTCGGAGCTGACGGCGTCGAAGGTCTCGGCGCAGTCCCCGCCCTGGAGGACGAAGGCCTCGCCCCGGGCGACGGCGGCGAGCCGGTCGCGCAGCCGGTCGCACTCGCCGGCGAACACCAGGGGCGGGTAGGAGGAGAGGTCGTCGAGCGCGGAGCGCAGGGCGACGGGATCGGGGTAGGACGGCTGCTGGGCGGCGGGCAGCAGCCGCCAGGAGTCGACGGCCGTGGCGTGCGTGGCGAGGGTCATGGTGGCTGTGCCTCGATCGGTTTCGGTGGGAAAGGGAAGAGGTGTGGGCCTGTCGCCGCCCGGGATGGCGGCCCCGGGTACCGGGGGCCCGTACGGTGGTGCGGCCGTACGGGCCCCCGGGTGGTCAATCCGTTGCGGGAGCCTGTCTCGCCCGGGGCCTAGACCGGCTCGTGGACCTCGGAGGTCCGGGCCGGGGCGGGCTGGGCCTCGGGCTCCGGGGCTCCGGCTTCCTCGCCGGTGGCCGCGCGGTGGCCCTTGGTGAGGCTGTAGAAGAGCAGACCGCCGACGCCGAGGACGGCGATGACGATGCCCATCGGCACCGCGCTGTCCTCACCGGCGAGGCCGACGAGCGGGACCACGGCCGCGCCGATCAGGTGCTGGGACAGGCCCAGCAGCGCGGCGGCCGACCCGGCCACGTCGCCGTGGTCCTGGAGGGCCAGTGCGAAGGAGTTCGGCAGGACGAGGCCGACGCTGGAGACGACCAGGAAGAGCGCGACGAGCAGCGGGGCCAGACCGGCGTCGGTGAGGACGACGGCGAGCAGTCCGAGACCGCCGACCGCGGAGACGGTCAGACCGGTGGCGAGCAGGGCGCGCGGGCCGGTCTTGTGCACGATGCGGCCGCTGACCTGCGCGGCGATGACCAGGCCGAGGGCGTTGACGCCGAAGACGACGCTGTAGGCCTGCGGGGACATGCCGTGGATGGCCTGGAGCACGAAGGTCGAGCCGGAGATGTACGCGAACATCGCGGCGAAGGCGAAGCCGCAGGCCAGGTTGTAGCCGACGAACACCCGGTCGGAGAGCAGCCGGCGGAAGATCGGGCCGGTGGCCTTGAGGCCGCCGCTCACGCGCCGTTCGGCGGGGTGCGTCTCCGGAAGGGCTCCGGCGACGCCGAAGAGCATCAGGGCACCGATGATGGCGAGGGCGATGAAGATGCCCTTCCACGAGGTGACGAGCATCAGCTGGCCGCCGAGGACGGGGGCCAGGATCGGCGCGATGCCGGTGATGAGCATCAGCATCGCGAAGAACCGGGCCGCGGCGGGCCCGGTGTGCCGGTCGCGCACGACCGCGGAGGCGATGACGATGCCGGTGGCGCCGCCGAGGCCCTGGAGGGCGCGCAGTCCGACCAGCGTCCAGATGTTGGGGGCGAAGGCGCACAGCAGGGCGGTGACGGCGAACAGCGCCAGACCGGCGATGAGCGGACGGCGGCGGCCGAGCGCGTCACTGACGGGTCCGGCGATGAGCTGGCCGATGCCGAGGCCGAGCAGGCAGGCGGTGAGGCTGAGCTGAGCCGCCGAGGCGCTCGTGCTCAGGTCCTCGGCGATCTGCGGGAGGCCCGGCATGTAGGCGTCGTTGGCCAGCGGGCCGAGGGCGGTGAGTGCACCGAGGATGATGGCGAACCGGACGATGCCGGCGCTCTTCGGTGTGGCGGATGCAGTCATGTTTTCTGATCCCCTCCGGGGGACGCGGAATCAGTAGCGAATCAGTAGGCGACGGTGATGCGGGCCTGGATCGCGTCGCCGCGCTCCAGTTCGTCCGCGAAGGCGACCGCGTAGTCCGCGATGCTGATCTGGCTCTTGCCTTCGGCGTCCACCAGGAGCTGCTCACCTCCGACGCGATAGGTCCCGGTGCGCGGACCGGGCTCGATCTGGGCGGCCGGGGAGATGAACGTCCAGTCCAGGGAGGTGGACTGGCGGTAGAGGCCGAGCGCCTCGCTCTGGGCGAGTGCGTTCTGCTTCCACATGGCCGGGAAGTTCGGGTTGTCGATGACCTTGACGCCCGGGGAGACCTCCAGGCTGCCGGCGCCGCCGAGGACCACGACGCGGCGTACGCCGCTGCGGGTGAGGCCCTCGATGAGCGCGTTGGCGGCACCGACGATGATCTTGTGGTCGTCGTCGACGCCGAGCTTGGGGCCGACGGCCGAGGCGACGGCGTCGTAGCCCGCCGCGGACAGTTCGGCCACGGTGTCCGCGTTGGTGGCGTCACCCGCGATCACCTTCAGGCCTTCGTGGCCGGTGCCCGCGATCTCGCCGGTGCGGGTCACGCCGGTGACGGCGTGGCCGCGGGAGAGCAGTTCACCGGCGATGGCGCTGCCGATGTGTCCGCTGGCTCCGAAAAGCAGGATGTTCATGGTGGTGCCTCTTCTTCCTCGGTGAACCTTCGGGGGTGGTACCGGACGAGGAGACGTTCCGCGGGCTAGTCCTCTTCGAGGAAGTCGGGCTGCTCGCGGATGATCTCGTCCCAGAGCAGCTGGAAGCTGAACCAGCCCAGCTGCTCGTTGCCGAAGCCGTCCCCAGCGGCGACGGCCTGCTCATGGGTGAAGCTCTTGGGCGTGCCCGCCGCCCGGGCGAGCAGCTGCACCTGGGCGCAGCTGTCGTAGGTGAAGAACCAGTGCACGGCCTCGTCGAGCGATCCGCCGACGGTTATCAGGCCGTGGTGGCGCAGCAGGATCGCGCGGTTGTCGCCGAGCTTCTCCGCGATGTCGCGGCCGAGTTCGGCGGAGACCGAGGGGCCCTCGTACTCCTCGTAGAGGACCTGGCGGTTGTAGAACGCCGCCGATTCCTGGTCGATGGGGTCCAGCAGGCGGCCCAGGGCGCCCAGCGCGCGGGAGTGCGCGGTGTGGCCGTGGGCGGCCGCCGTGGCACCCGGCTGCATCTCGTGGATGGCCGAGTGGATGACGAAGGCACTGGGGTTGACCCGGTGCTTGCCCTCCACGACGTTGCCCGCCGAGTCCACGCAGATGAGGTCGGCGACGCGGACCAGGTTGAAGGAGACGCCGAAGGGGTTCACCCAGAACCGGTCCTCGTGTTCCGGGTCGCGGACCGAGATGTGGCCCGAGATGCCCTCACCGAAGCCGTACTTGCCGAACAGCCGCAGCGCGGCGGCGAGCCGCTGCTTGCGGTGGCGGCGCGTCTCCTCGTGGGTGGCGAAGACCGGCTCGCTGGGAATCGGCAGGCCGGTGTGCGTGTCCGCCAGGTAGGCGGGCCGGTCGGTCTCGGTGACGCTCATGCTCGGGGGTCCTCATCTCCGGAATCTCCGGGTCGTCTTCCGGTGTCGGTGCGGGGTACGGGGTGCGGGCGGCGGCCCGGCCGTGAGCGGGGGTGGGTCCCCGCTCACGGCTAGACCGTGAGCAGGACCTCCTCGTTCGCCTGGGTCGCGGCCGTGACGGTCTCGGCGTGCTGAAGGATCGCGCCGACGATGTCCTGGCTGCGGTCGACCAAGGAGGGGATGCCGAAGGTGAAGAAGAGCGAGCCGGCGGCGATGTTCCCGAGCCCGTACAGGCGCGGGTCGGGCCGGCCGTTGGTGGTCAGCTGGCTGGTCGGACGCGCTATGTGCAGGCCGCCGTGGGGGTGGCGGCTGGCGACGCGGCTGCGCATCAGCGAGGTGACCAGGGGCGCGGCGCTGGTGGGGATGCGCCCCTCGGAGGCGTTGACCGCGCTGATGACGCGGTCGGCCGTGAAGTTGTTGCCCTCGGCGGTGACGACGTCGAAGCCGGCCTCGGGGTTCGGGGTGATGTTCTGCAGGCCGGCGACGATCTCCAGCTTGTCCGCCTCGACGAGGTCGAGGAGGACTCCGGCGCTGCCGGGCGGCATGGGGCAGCACAGGCTCATGATCGTGCGGTAGTGGGCGCGCAGCAGCTGGACCTTGTCCTGTTCGCGCAGCATCGGCCAGACGTCGGGTCCGGTCTCCGGGACGGCGCGCTGGAGGATGCGCAGGCCCATGTGGGGGGAGTCGACCTCTTCGATCTGCCGGCGCAGCCGGTCGACCGGGTCCTCCAGGTCGACCCGGATGATCTCCGAGACCACCGCGTCGAGGTCGGCGCCCACATCGCGGAACTCGGCCCGCATGATGGTGGCGATGTCCTCGAGGGTGACCTCGGGGTGGATCGCGGCGAGCTCCTCCATCCGGTGCGAGGTGAAGTGCCGCAGCTCGAAGGGGACGGCCTTCTGCCGGACGCCGGGCAGGACCCCGCGCCGGGACAGCAGGCTGATCTTGCCCTGGTGGCCCTGCGCGGCCAGCGACAGGATGATGTCGATGGCGGTCAGGCCGCTGCCGATGATCGCGACGTGTTCCTTCTCGCCGACGTCCGCGAGCTTGTTGACGATCGGGTACGGGTCCCCGACGAAGCCGGGGGTGTCGCCCAGACCGTAGACGTCCTTGGGGCTGTCGCCGCCGACGCACAGGATGGCGTAGTCGAAGGCGCGGGCCCGGCCGTTGCCGGTGCGCAGCAGCACCCGGTTGGCGGCGCGGCTCGCGGCGGTGACCCCCTCGCCGACGAGGTCGACCCGCCAGCCCTGGCGGCGCAGTTCGCCGAGTGCGGCGTAGGCCGTCTGCTCCAGGTACTCGCCGTAGACGGTCCGGGGCGCGAAGCGGCTCCCGGACCAGCGGTCCACTCCGGTGCGGACCCCTATGACCTTGTCCCGCGTCTCCAGCCAGTGTTCGAAGTGCTGGAGGTCGCCGGCGCGCACGGACATGTCGTCGGGCGTCGCGTTGACCTTGAGGGTCTCGGTGTCGACCTGGTAGGCACGGCCGCGCCACAGGTGCGGTGACGGTTCGAAGACCGTGAGGCTGCCCGGTTCGCTTTGTGTCCGCGACAACGCGTCGATCAAGCAGACTGCAGCCGCGCCTCCTCCGACGATGCCGATCGAGAATCCACGGGACATGTGTCAGTCACCTATCAATTCGTGGAAGGCGCGGGGTCGTCGTGCGCCGGCCTTGCTGTCCGCGATCACGGTGGCCCTTTCCTCGCCTACTCCGGGGATTCGGTGGGAGCCGCCGGCCGCCCCCGGTGCGGCGGGGGCGGGCCGGTCGGCCGGTGGTTTCGGTTCTCTGCGACCCGGGTCTGTGCGACTCAGGCGGCGGAGTTCTTGAAGTTCTTCATCGAGACGGTGAAGTCACCGCGGTTGGCGCGGTAGTCGATGCAGTACTCCTGCGGGTACCAGCCGGCGATCTGCCACTGCTGCGGCTGCTTGATGGCCCAGCAGCGGCTCGGGTTGACCCCGTTGGCGATGCCTTCGAGCCAGGCCTTGGTGATCATCGGCTCGAGGAAGGTGATCTTGGAGTCGTAGGACCCGTAGATGAACGTCTGGGTGAAGGCGGTGGAGTGCCACTCGGGCGAGTTCATGTCGACCAGGTGGTTGCCCATGGCCGCCTCGGCCACGTTGTTGTTCACGTAGTCCTGCGGCAGGTACTGCGGGGGGACCGGCTTGACGGCCGTCGCGAAGTCGTCGCAGTTGATGGCCAGGCCGCAGGGGCCGCTGCGGATCGCGTCGCGCTCCGCCTTCGACTGGGTGTAGAAGTGGAAGTCGAAGTGCGGGGTGTCGTAGATGTGCTCCGGCCCGTGGCCCATCGGGTTGTAGTTGAGCAGGGCCCACTTGAGCGGCATCCCGGACAGCGCGGTCAGCTGCGAGGGCAGCTCCAGCGGGCGCTCGTGGCCGCCGACGCACTCGGTGTGCTCGTTGACCGCGCCGTTGCCGTCCATGTCGAAGCAGTGGTTGCCGTCGGTCATGGTGGTCGGCAGGCCGGTCAGCGCGTTCTTGGGGAAGACGAAGCCGACGGTCTGCGGGGTGCTGCCGTTGATCTGCGCGTACGTGCGCACGGTCGCGTTGCCGAGCGGGCCCGGGGCGCCGTACGAGGCGCAGGGCCCGGCGTAGGAGAGCGTCTCCCGGAGCAGGACCTGCGAGGCCCACTGCGCGACCTTGACGGTGCGCTCGCGGTTCGGGGCGTCCCGCGTCACCAGGCACACGGTGACCGGGCCCGACGCGCGCGCCGCGGCCTCCGCGGTGGAGTCCGTGGCCTGGGCCGGGTTGCCGGGCAGGAGCAGCAGGGTCAGGGCCGATATGGCCAGAGCCGCTCCGAGGAACACCCGCCAGCTCAACAGCTTCTTCGCGCGCACGTCACACCTGTTCCAGTTCGAATCTGTGGAATCCGCCCTGAAGGAAGATCAGGGGGGTCTGGGTCTCGCGGGCACCCATGGCGACGACTTCGCCGATGACCATGACGTGGTCACCCGCCACCACGTGGTCGCGCAGGCTGCACTCCATCCAGGCCGCCGCCTCGAACAGGAGCGTCCCGGTGGCCTCGCCCGGAGCTCCGGGCACCTCGGTCAGCGCCTGGTCGCGCTCGGGCCGCCGGCGCGCGAACGCGCGGGCGGTGGCCTCGCCCTCGGCGCCGAGGATCGAGATCCCGACGACGCCGGTCCGCAGCAGCTCGGCGAAGAACTCCGAGTCGTGACGGAAGCTCAGCGACACCAGCGGCGGTTCCAGGGAGACGGAGGTGAGCGAGTTGACGGTGATCGCGTTGTGGGTGCGGACGCCGTCCTGATCGGTGTAGGTGCTGACGACGCACACCCCGGTCGCGAAGGAACGCATCACATCGCGCAGGTCGTGGTTCATGCCGGGCCTCTCTGCTGGGCGCGGGCGGGTGCGCGCGGCTCGTCGGCCGTGGGCACCCGCCCGTACGCGGGCTTGACGGTCAGTTGTCCTGGGCCCAGCGGCCGCGGGTCCAGCCGTCGAGGTCGTAGTCGTCCAGGGCCCTCTGCACGAGGTCGCCGTAGCTGTCGAGCAGACCGGCGCCGCGCGACCAGTTCAGGGTGTCGAGGCGCACCTGGTCGGGTCCGCCGGCGTAGTTGAGCTCGTACAGCTCGTGGCGGGCGCCGAACTCGGTGCCGATCGCGTCCCAGGCCAGCTTGAAGAGCTTGGTGCGCTCCTCGGCCGTGGCGCCGGTGCCGCGGTAGTAGCGGTCGAGCAGCGGGCGCAGCTCGGGGTTCTGCAGGTCCTTGGCGCTGGACGGGGTCATCAGCAGCGCGCCCGCGAGGTGCTCCTCGAAGAAGCGGTGCGTGCGCTCCCAGCTGAGCGGGGCGAGCGCCCGGTAGCCGGCCGAGTAGTCCATGCGCGGCAGGACGGTGCCGGCCGGGCCGGCCTCCGGGTCCAGGGCCATGGCGGTGGTGACGGCCCAGGTCTGGTGGCGCCAGGCGAGCAGCTCGCCGAGGCCGGCCTGGACGCCGCGGAAGCCGTCCGTGCCGTTGATGCGGGTGCCCTTGTCGAGGATGCCCGCCATGAACTCCAGCTTGACCGCCATGCGGATCGCGCCCTGGAAGAAGCCGCGGGAGAGCAGGCCGGAGCGCGGGAAGTACTGGTGGATCTTCTCGGTGTCGCGGTAGATCAGGACGTTCTCCCACGGGATGAACGCCTTGTCGAAGACCAGCACCGCGTCGTTCTCGTCGAACCGGCTGGAGAGCGGGTTGTCGAACGGGCTGGAGGCCTTCGCCTCGTAGGGGGTGCGGCAGACGACCTTCATGCCCGGGGTGTTCAGCGGGGCCAGGAAGGCCAGCGCCATGTCCTCGGCCTTGCCCTTTTCGAGGTTGGCCAGGTGGATCTGGCCGACGAAGGCGACGTTGCTCAGTGCCGAGGCGGTGGCCATGAGCTTGGCGCCCTCGACGACGATGCCGTCCTCGCGCTCCTCGACGACCTTGAGGTAGACGTCGCGGATCTCGTGCGCCGACTTGTTGCGGTCGACCGGCGGGTTGACGATCGCGTGGCTGATCGAGAGGCCCTGGCGGGCGTACTTCTCGTACCAGGCGCGGGCGTTGTCGCCGAACGGCTCGTAGAAGTCGTGGGTGACGGCCAGGCCGGCCATGAACGACGCCTTGTAGTCGGGCGTGCGGTTCATGAAGCCGTAGCTCAGGCGGGCCCAGTGCTCGATGGCGTCGCGGGCCTTGATCAGGTCCTCGCCCGAGTGCGCCGGGGTGAAGAAGCGGTGGACGCGGTACCCCGTGTACCGGTCGACCGTCGTCATCAGGTCCTTGGTGTCCGGGTGGTGGAGCGCGTCGTAGAGGTGCGCGGTCGACCGGGCGGCCATGGCGAAGGCCGGGTGCGTCGTCACGTCCTTGACGAGCTCGCCGTTCACGAAGACCTGGCGGCCGTCGCGCAGGCTCTCCAGGTAGGAGTCGCCCGTCATGAGGTCGCACGGAGCGTCCGCCGACTGATCCACTATCGGGACCTGGCCCATTTTGGTGTCCTCTCCAGGGGTAATACACGCGACCGCTGCGGGGCGCACAGTTCGATTGATACGAGCCTAGGCTCGGCCGCCGATCTGCTCTTGCGGGGCTGCGCACGGACAATTGCCCATCTACGCCAACCCTGGCGCCAACACGTTCGAGGCGGTACGTCAACGACCAGGCAGAGAAACCTTGTTGACTTCGCAGAGGAGGATTGATCAACGCTTCTCAATATTGCGGAACCATGAATTCCGAATGCCCGGAAATAACTTCGGCCCGGCGTCGATCCAAGTAATTCGGATACGACCGCCAGGCCGAATGAAAAGAATTGCGAAAAGGTGTCCGCCGGCTGGTCAGGCCGCGGGACGGGTCTGGCCGGCGGCTGCCGCGTCTATGCAGGCGGCCTCGGCTATCAGAATGATCTTCTCTACGTGCGGCAGCAGCCGCATGCCCGCCTCGGTGAGCTGGACCCGGCCGCCGGCGCGATGGAACAGCTCGGCCCCGATGTAGTCCTCGAGGTTCTTGATGTGGGCGGTGACGCTGGGCTGTGAGTAGTGGAGGTTGCGGGCGGCACGAGTGAAGCTCATCTCGGCGGCCACTTCACGGAACGAGCGTAACTGCTGGAACTGCACGGCAGGGGCTCCCTTCTTCGAGGCTCAGAGCCTCGGAGACTAGGAACATACCACGGTGCAGGTATAACTGCAGTACTGGGCTCTCGCACTCCGGCTCCCGCACGACTGCGGACATACCTGTGGCCATGCCCGCAGGGAGGGCATGGCCACAGGTCAGCCGCTGCTTCGTGGTTGACAGCGGGTTGGGCGGAGTGGACTAGTCGGACATCTCCATCGGCGAGAGGAGGTCCCGGGCGATCTGCGGGAGCAGACGGTCGATCAGTACCCCGGTGCGCGCGGATCCGTCGGCGGCGCGGGGGATCGCGTCCACGGCCACCGCGTGCGAGAGCACCCACGGCATGCGCCGCTCACAGGCGGCCAGCGCGGCCTGGCGCCCGCCGGCCTCCTGGTCCTCCTCCAGGAGCGGTACGAAGGCCACCACCAGCGTCTCTCCCACCTCGGGGAGCCGGGTGCGCATCACCGCGACGTCCTGGACGCAGGGCAGGTCCAGGAGCTCTAGCTCGAGCGCGAAGAAGGCCGTCTCGAAGTCCTCCACCAGCACTTCGTCGTAGGACGGGTCGTCGAAGGAGGGCAGGTTCACGCGGACATCTCCTGTTGCATCGACTGCTCAAGCTGCAGGTTCAAAGTGATGATGGGCAGGACCGCGTCGAGGAGGTCCCCGGTGCGGATGCGGCCCGTCGGGCTGTACGGGATGGTGTCGACGGCGATGACGTGCGCGGGCAGCGAGGGCACCCGGCGGGCGCAGGCCGCGCTGAGCGCCTGGTAGCCGGTGGCCTCCCGGCCGACCGCCACGGCGATGAAGGGCACCACGATCGCGTCGCCCAGCACCGGGCTGCTGACCCGCATGACGGCGGTGTCGCGCAGGCAGGGCAGGTTGAGCAGGTCCGACTCCAGCCGGAACAGCTCGGTGTCGACCGCGGAATCGCGGACCACCACGGGCACCTCGGTGACCCGCCCGGTGACCAGCAGCCGGCCGGTCTCGTCCACGTACCCGGAATCGTCGGTGACCAGGAAGCGCTCCGCGCCCCAGCCGAGGTCCAGCTCGACGGTCTGTGTCTCCCCGTCCAGGTAGCCGTCCATGACCTGGTGTCCGGCAAAGGCGAGGCGGCCGCTCTCACCCTGCCCCACCGGCTGCCCGTCCTCGCCGAGGACGGCGACGGTGGTGCCGAGCGTGGTGTGGCCCGAGCGCGGCGGGGAGACCAGCAGCTCCTCGGGGCCCATGACGGCGGTCAGCCCGGTCTCCGCGCTGCCGAGCGCGGTGTGCAGCACCGGGCCGAGCCGCTCCCAGGCCGTGTTGACGGTCCATCGGCCCAGGTGGGCGCCGGGGGTGAGGAGGAACCGCAGGTGGCGGGTGCGCGGCGAGGGCTCGGAGTCCTCCGGCAGTCCGAGCACCCGGTGCAGGGTGGAGGGGGTGATCACTCCGGTGCTGACGCGCTCGGCGACGAGCAGGGAGGCCAGGGTCTCGGGGCCGGCTCCGTCCGCGAGGACGACGGTGGCACCGACTCCGAGCATCGTGCGGGCCAGCGCGAGGGCCGTGGGATCGGTCGGCGGGGCGGAGGCCAGGTGGACGTCGTCCCGGTTGAGCCCGAACTCGTCGACGAGGTCCACCAGGTGGCGGCCCTCCGAGGGGGTGCGGCGCACCGCGATCCGGGAGGGCTCCTCGCCGCGCGCACTGACCGTGAACGACTCGTACGGCCGGGGCGCCGGCAGGGTGCGCAGGGGTTCGGCCGAGGTCAGCAGGTCGAAGTTGAGCGCCTGGTGCTTGCCGGGGGCGGCCGGGGCTCCGGGGGCCGTGATCCCGTCCAGGAGGACGTGCACGGCCTGCGGTCCGCTGGGCCAGACGAGCTGGTCGAGGGTGGCGCGGTGCTCCGAGGTCACGAAGACCACGGACGGCTCCAGCCAGGAGAGCACCTGACCGAGATCGTCCGTACCGCTCTGCGGGTCGAGACCGGTGCAGGAGACCCCGAGGGTGGCGCAGGCGCTCATCGCGACGGTGAGCTGCCAGCTGTTCCCTGCGAGGAAGACCGCCCGGACCGGGCCCTCTTGGGGCAGGTGCTCGGTGAGTCCGGCCGCCGTCCGCTCCACGGTCTCGGCGTACTGGCCCCAGGTCAGCCGCACCTGGCCGTCGACCAAGGCATCCCGCGTCACGCCGCCCGCCGCGTGCCGGCGGATGTCATCGAGCTTGATCATGTGGGTTCTCCGTGGTCGGTCAAGAGCCTCGTCTATGTGGCTCGGGGCCGCGACCATGGAAACAAACCTGCATGAAGGTAGGCAACCATCCATCGGAAGATCTGATGTCGTCGCCCGAAGCACCGGATCCGGCTACGGAAAACCCTCCGCCGGGCGTCGAGGACGCCCGGCGGAGGGAACGGTGAAAACAGGCGGTCCGCGGACGTACCGGCCGAAGGTGTCAGGCCTGGAGCTCGGCCGACGCGACGAGTTCGGCCTCGGCCTGCGCCCGCAGGTGCTTCTCCAGATCGGCGGCGACCCGCTCGGCGCGGCCGGGAGCCATGTCGAGTTCGGCCAGCACCGTCGGCAGGGCGATGATCGGCATGATGTGCCTGAGCAGCACGGACACCCGTACTTCCAGGTCCTCCCAGTCGGCCATCACTTCCGAGAGCACCTGCACACCGGTGAAGGCGCCGACGAAGAGGTTGGCGACCGCGTCCAGGTCCACGTGCGCGTGGAGCTCGCCGCACTCCCGGGCCTGCCCCAGGGCGAACCGGTTGTGGTCGATCCAGTCCTGGTACGGCCTCAGGCGGTGCTCGTGGTGACTGCCCCGCTCCAGGGAAAGCCGCAGACTGCCCTGCACGATCGGGTCACTGCGGATCTGAACGGCGAAGAGCATGCCCTTGTCGATCAGCTCCTGGAGGCGGGTGCTCCGCGGCACGAGCGGGAAGCCGACCGTGTCGATCTGGCTGGCCAGAACGGCCTGGGCCAGCTCTTCCTTGTTCTTGAAGTAGTAGTAGAAGGCGCCCTTGGTGAGTCCGAGCCGCTGGTACACGTCCGCGATCGTGGCTCCGTTGAAGCCCTTCTCCGCGAACACGGCGCCGGCTGCCTCGACGATGAGTTGCCGGGTGCGCCGAGAAGTCTCCCTCTGAGACACCCTCGCTCCTTCCATGCTGCTGGCGGCCAATGATGCACCTCCTCGGAGGTATGAGCATGTCACCGAAAACAGCCGTTGCAAATTATACCAGGCAGCACGTATCTTGCGGCGAACCGGGACCTACCACGAGTGGCTCGAATGTGTCTCGAAGTGCGGAGGGGAATTCATGTTAATCACCTCGTATGTGAGCGAAAACGCCCAAAGACCGTCGGTCGGGGTCTCAGATGCAAGGCTTCCGGCCGTACCCAACTGGCTTGTGCACCGTCCGGACCCTTCCGAGGTCTTCTTGTCGACCTGGGAGAGAACCGCTCCCGACCGCTTCAACGTGACCGTCCGTTGGCCTGAAAACCACCCGTTCCATACCGCCCTCCACGGTTTCCGCTCCCCCGCCGTCATCGCGGAGGCCATCCGGCAGACGGGCATCCTGCTCTCGCACGCCGAGTACGGAGTCCCCCTCGGTCACCAGTTCCTGATGTCCGACATCCGCTACCGCATAGATCCCGAACTCCTGGCGGTGGACAGCGGCGCCCCGGTCCACATCGACGTGACCTGCACGAACATCAACCGCCGAGGCGCCCGCTTCTCCGGCATGGTGTGCCACATGGACGTGGTGCAGGGCGGCCGGGTCATCGCGACCGGCGGCGGCAGCCTGACGTGCACCTCGCTCGGCGCCTACCGCCGGATGCGCGGTGAGCACGCGGACGCCCGGCCGGTCCTGCCCGTGCCGGAGCCGGTTCAGCCCTCCCTCGTTCTGCGCACCGATCCGAGCCACGTCCTGCTGGCCCCCACCATGGATCCCCGGTGCTGGACGCTGCGCTCGCACACCACGAACACGACGCTGTTCGCGCACAAGAACGACCACGTACCCGGCATGGCCCTCCTGGAGGCCGCCCATCAGGCCGCCTACGCCGTCGCGGGCACCACCCGGCTGTACCCCACCTCGCTGCGCCTGACCTTCGACCGGTACGTGGAGTTCCACTCCCCCTGCCTGGTCCAGGCGCAGCCGGTGACGCGGAGCCGGGACAACATCCTCTCCCTGGACGTGACCGGCCATCAGAGCGGCCAGCGGGTCTTCCACGCCCACTTGGAAGCAATTCCCGTTTCCGCCTGATCGCCTCCCTTTCCAACGGAATGGGCATCGGTCTCCTGTGATCCGCTGGCCGAGACAGCTCTGTGAAAAGTGGCGGGAAGGCCTTCGGCGTGCCAGCCTGTGACGTCATCCGACTCACCGTCACCAAGCAGTTGTAGGAGGGATACTCCTGTGAGCAGGCAGTGCCCGTTCGTGATCGATCCGCTCGGCCAGGACATTCACGGAGAGATCAAGGAAATACGCTCCCGTGGACGCGCCGTCAGAATCGTGCTCCCCGGTGGCGTGGAGGCGTGGTCCGTCACTGACTACGCGCTCGTGAAACGCCTGCTCACCGATCCCCGGGTGTCGAAGGACGCCTACCGGCACTGGCCGGCGTGGATCAACGGAGAAGTCGACCAGGAGTGGCCGCTGGCCATTTGGGTCTCGGTGCAGAACATGGTCACCGCCTACGGAGACGAGCACACGCGCCTGCGAAAGCCCGTGGCGGGGGAGTTCACCATGCGCCGGGTGGCCGCCCTGCGGCCCCGGGTCGAGGAGATAGCCGCCGGCTTGCTGGACCGCCTGGAGGAGGTCCCCGCGGGAGAGTCCGTGGACCTCCGCAAGGAATTCGCCCACGTACTGCCCCACGCAGTCGTCTGCGAGCTCTTCGGAATTCCGCATTCCGCACGTGATCCGCTCCAGAAGATCATCGACAGTTTCTTCGCCACCTCGATCACCCCCGAGGACGCCATGGCGAATGGCATCGCCATGTACGAGATCCTGAACGAAGTCGTGGCGCACAAAAGGGAAAATCCCGCCGACGACCTGACCACGGGACTCGTCACCGCACGCGACTCGGGCGCGGCGGACATGAGCGAGAAGGAACTGCTCGACAATCTCATCCTGCTCTTCACCGCCGGGTACGAGACGACGGTGAACCTGATCGACAACGCGGTCGTCTCCCTGCTCACGCACCCCGAGCAGCTCGAACTCGTCCGTGCCGGCAAGGCCTCGTGGGACGACGTGATCGACGAGTCCCTGCGCGTGGACCCGCCCGGCGCGCACAGCATCCTGCGCTACGCCGTCGAGGCGATCGAGATCGACGACGACGTGCGGATCCCGCAGGGCGACCCGATCGTCATCTGCTTCGCCGGGGCGGGCCGCGACCCCCTCCAGCACGGAGCCGGGGCGGACCTCTTCGACATCACCCGCGACACCCGCGCCGATCACGTCTCGTTCGGGTACGGAGCCCACCACTGCCTCGGCGTGAACCTGGCCCGGATGGAGGTGGCCATCGCACTGTCGGCGCTCTTCGAGCGGTTCCCCGAGGTGTCCCTGGCCGTACCCTCCACGGAGCTCCGGCCGAAGTTCTCGTTCGTTTCGAACGGCCACCGGACGGTTCCCGTGATGCTGGGCCCCTCCAACCCTCGCAGCACATCGATTTCCAGCCAATAGTGCCGGGGGCGGCTCCCTCACCGAAGACTCCACCGGACCACGGCAGATCGAAGACGAAAGACTCACCATGACCGAAAAGACCAGCCTCCTCACGGGCAGGCGCGCGCTGATCACCGGCGCCAGCAGCGGCATCGGGGCGGCCGCCGCCCGGGTGTTCTGCGAGAACGGGGCCTCGGTCCTGCTCACCGCCCGGCGCGAGGAGGAACTGGCCAAGCTCACCGGCGAACTGACGGACCAGGGTTTCACCGCCGCCTACGCCGTCGTCGACGTGGCCCGCGCCGAAGAGGTCGAGGCGGCGGTGGCCAGGGCGGTGGAGCTCTTCGGGGGCCTGGACGCCGCCTTCAACAACGCGGGGCTGGGCACCGTGCCCGCGCCGCTGCACCTCACCGAGGACGCGGACTTCGAGGCCGTCATGGCCACCAACGTCCGCGGCACGTGGAACTGCATGAAGTACGAGATCGCCGCGATGCTCCCGAACGGCGGGGCGATCGTGAACAACAGCAGCGTCGCCGGCCTGGTCAGCACACCGGCTGCGGCCGCCTACATCGCCTCGAAGCACGCGATCATCGGGCTGACGAAGGCCGCCGCCGAGTACTCCGCCCAGGGCGTCCGGGTCAACGCCATCGCTCCCGGCACCACGCGCAGCGAGATGATGGCCCAGTGGTTCGACCTGAACCCCGGCATCGAGGAGCAGCTGCACGCCATGGCACCGCTGCCGCGTACGGCGGATCCGCGCGAGATCGCGCGCGCGGCCGCATGGCTGCTGAGCGACCAGGCGTCCTTCGTGGTCGGCGCCACCGTCCCGGTGGACGGCGGGTGGACCGCCCGCTGACGGCTCGGCACGACGGCGCCCGCCCGCGCAACGGGGACGCGGCGGAACGCCGAGGAACATGACGGAACTCCGGGGCTAAGAAGAGAAGAAGAGCGGTACCGGCCCATCGGAGCCCCCGTCGGGGCCGGGTCCGCGCGGATAAGGTCACCCCATGCAGATAACCGAACGACGCAGAGTGATCGTTCTGGCAGGAGCAACCGGCTTCATCGGCTCGGCCGCACTGGACACCCTGGCCCGCCGTCCCGGTGTTCTGGTGCGGGCACTCGCCCGCACCCCCGGTGCGGAGCGCGAGGGCGTCGAGTGGGTCCGTGCGGACCTGGGCGATCCCGGCTCGCTCCAAGGGGTCTGCGAGGGCGCGGCCGCGCTGGTGAACCTGGCCTCCTACATCGGGCGGGACGAGGAGCGCTGCCACACGGTCAACGTCCTGGGCGGCGCGGCCCTCGTAGCGGAGGCCGCGCGGGCGGGGGTGCCCCGGATCGTCCACCTGTCCACGGCCGCGGTCTACGGGAACCTCCCGCACCGCGGGATCGACGTCGACGAGGTGGCCCCGGATCCGGTGTCCGCCGCGAGCCGCACCCGCCTGGCGGCGGAGGCCCCGGTGCTGGCCGCCGGCGGCACCGTCCTGCGGCCGGGTCTGGTGCTGGGAGCGGGCGACCGCTGGGTGGTCCCGGCCCTGGCCGAGCTGATCGACCGGGTCCCGGCCAGCTGGGACGGCGGCCGCGCACAGCTGTCCGTGGTCGACGTCGGCGAACTGGCCCGCCTGATCGACGCCCTGGCCACCGACCCGGGCCCCGCTGTGGGCGGGATCCACCACGCGAGCCACCCCGCCGCGGTGACCAGCGCCGACCTCGTATCGGCCCTGGCCGCCGAAGGGATCCTGCCGGCGGTACGGGAGGAGTGGTCGTGGGCCCGCTGCCTGGAACAACTCCGGCGGCGCCCCGGCCGGGTGACGGAGCGGCAGTTCTCCCTGCTGGCCCGCGACTACCACCAGCGCGCCGACCTCATCTGGCGCCTGACCCGCCTGCGCCCCACCCCCACCCCCCTCACCCTGCTCCCCTCCGCCACCCCCTGGTACCGCGCCCACCTCGCCGGCGCCTGAGGCCCGCGGCCGACAGCCCCGCATCAGCGACCGCCCTCGTCCTCCTGCCCGTGGACGATCCGAAAGCGACGACCGGTGAGGTCCGCCGGATCCCGGTCGACCACCCGCACCGGCGCCCAGACCCACTGCCAGACACCGATCCCGGGTGTCCGGGAGAACCGGATCGTCCCCCGGGTGCCCTCGACCTCCACCCGCGACCACGCCCCGGCGACGGCCGCCCGGTCCGTGCCGTACGAACGCAGCACCTCGGCGAGGACGGTGACGCTGTCCCAGCCCTCGAAGGCCACGAACGAGGGCTCCTCGCCGAGCTGCTCGCGGAGCTCCTTGCCCACCCGCTCGGCGAGCGGCCCGAGCCGCTCGGGCAGGTAGCGCAGGAACGGGATCCCGGCGCCGTCCTCTCCCAGCGCCCCGGCCCATCCGGCGAACTCCGGTTGTCCGGCCGGAGCCCCGATCAGGACCTCCCCCAGCCGCCGGTCGCCCCGTACGGCCCTGACGATCTCCGCCGCCGGCTCCGGATACCCGACCAGCAGGAGGAGCGCGGTGCTCCCCGCCTCGACAAGCGCGTCGCACAGCTCCTCGCCACCGACCCCCTGGACGTCGATCTCGATGACGTCGCCACCGCGGGCGGCGAAGCACTCCCGCAGGACGGCAGTCCCGGAAGCCCAGTACACGCTCGGCTGGGTCACCACGGCGATCCGGCTGTGCCCCGCCCCCAGCAGGAACTCCGCGTACGTCCGCCACCCGTGCGACTGGGCCGGGGCCAGCCGCGCGACCCACTCGGTCGGCTCCTCGACGAGCGCGTCGAGCACCGCGGAGGAACAGAGGAACGGCACACCCAGTGCATCGGCCCGCGCGGCCGCCGCCCGGGCGACGACACTGTGGTACTCCCCCACCACGGCGGCCACACCCAGCCCGGCGAGCTCCTCCACGGCCGCCGCGGCCCGCTCCGGATCGGCGGCAGTGTCCCGGACCAGCAGCTCCAGCGCCCGCCCACCGATCCCTCCCCCACCATTGACCTCGCGAACGGCCAGCTCGATCCCCGCGAGCAACTGCCGCCCCGCATCGACCCACCCGGGCCGCGTCAACGGCACAAGCACCCCCAGCCGCACCACCGAGACACCCACAGCCACCACTCCTCTCCCCAACCCAAACGATCATCCCCCACCACCCCAACCCACCCACCCAAAGCCCCCCGGAACACACCCCCCAACCAGCCCCCGAGGCACAGCCCCTCACAACCCCGAATCCGCACCCCCAACGGGGCCCGGGGCAGAGCCCGGAACACCTCCGGCGCAGCCCCACCGGCCCCGTCCCCAGCCCCTCAGGACCCCGAATCCGCGCCCCCCAACGGGCCCGGGGCAGAGCCCTGAACGCCCCCCGGCACAGCCCCCCACCGCCCCCCATCCCCAACCCCTCAGGACCCCGAATCCGCACCCCCCAACGGGGCCCGGGGCAGAGCCCCGGTTTCGGGAAGGGGCGGGGTGGGGGAACGGCCCCGCAGGGCCCCCACACCCAGACGCACACCCGCACGGGAACCGAGCCCCCACCCCCGACGTCGTCGTACCAGCCACACCACCCGCAAGCAGCCCCACGGAACAGTCAGGAACGGCCCCATGACCCAGCCAAACCCGGGCCCGCCCCTCACCCCACCCCCCGGCCCCGCCGCCCGACCCCGCCCCCTCCTCGCTCGCCATTGCCATGGCCACGGCCCCCGAGCCCTCCCCTGGCCCGCGGCCGGCACCGCAACCCTCCCCGTGCTCCTCTCCGTCCTGCTCGCCGCACTCCTCACCCGCCCCTCCCTCGTCCCCAACACCCCCGGCAACCCCGGCAGCCTGCTGGAAACGTTCCTCCCCTGGCTCGGCCTGGCCGTCCCCCTCCTCCTCGCCCTGGCCCTCCGACGCCGCTCCGCGGCCACCGCCCTGGCCCTCCTGCTCCCCACCGCCGCCTGGCTGTGCCAGTTCGACACCTCGCTCCCCCACACCGCACCCCCCACCCCCACCACGCACCCCACCCAAGCCCGTCACCCCACCCTCACCGCCGTCCAGCACAACATCAGCGACGAGAACCAGAACCCCTCCCGCACCGCCAAGGCCCTCGCCGCCCCGCACCCCACCCTGATCGCCGTCGAGGAACTCACCCCCTCCTCCACCGCGGCCTTCACCGCCACCCTCGGCGCCGACTACCCCCACCACGCCACCCACGGCACGGTCGGCCTCTGGTCGGCGTACCCGCTCACTGACGTGCGCCCCGTCGACATCAAGCCGTCATCCCTCGCCGGCGACCCCCACTGGAACCGCGCCCTGCGCGCCACCGCCGCCACCCCCGGCGGGCCCGTCGCCGTCTACGTCGTCCACCTGCCCTCCCTCCGTCTCGGCGCCTCCGGCTTCGGATCCGCCCGCCGCGACGAAAGCGCCGCCCTGCTCGGCGCCGCCCTCGCCGCGGAACCCGCCGACCGAGTCGTCCTGCTCGGGGACCTCAACGGCACCGCCGACGACCGCGGCCTGGCCCCCATCCGCACCGCCCTGGCGGCGAAGCCGACACCCACCCCGGCCGCCGCCAAAGCCCCCGCTCCCTCCGCCTCCTCCGCCGGCTTCGCCTTCACCTGGCCCGCTGCCTTCCCCCTGGCCCGGATCGACCAGATCCTGGCCCGCTCAGGAGCCGTCACCCACGTCCGTACGCTCCCCGCCACCTCCAGCGATCACCTGCCCCTCACCGCCGACATCCAGTTCGATTAACGTACGGTCATGACTGAATTCGTGCTGGTGGCAGGCGCTTGGCTGGGAGCAGCGGCATGGGACGAGGTGGCCGCCGAACTCCGCACCGCACTGCGCAGCACGGACGGCGACCACGAGGTCCACGCCCTGACCCTGTCCGGCCTCGCGGACAAGCAGGGCATCCCGGCCGGCCAGCAGACGCACGTCACGGACATAGTCGACGCCATCGACGAGCTCGGCCTGCGCGATGTGGTCCTGGTGGGCCACAGCTACTCCGGCATCCCCGTCGGCCAAGCCGCGGAACGGATCGGCGCCCGCCTGAACCGGGTGGTCTTCGTCGACGCCAACGTCCCCACCCCCGACGGATCCTTCCTCTCCGGCTGGCCGGACGGCCGCTCCGCCGTAGAGGCCTCGATCGCCGCGAACGACGGTTTCTGGCCTCCCCTGCAGGCCGCCGACTGCGAGGGCCAGGGCCTCACGGACGAGCAGACCGCCCGGCTCCTCGCCGGGGCGACCCCGCACCCGGGCGCCACGCTGACCGAACCGGCCGTACTGACCCACCCGCTCGCCGAGCTCCCCGCGACCTACGTCAAATGCCTGCTGGACGGCGCCGAACCGCACCCCGACGTGGCGAAGCTCCTGGCCACCGGCCCGGACTGGCAGTGGGTCACCCTGGACACGGGCCACTGGCCGATGTTCTCCGCCCCGTCCGCCCTGGCCCGCGTCCTCCTCGACGCCGCCGCGCAGGACAGCCCGCCGCCGCCTTCCGGTCTTCGTATCCACTCGGTGGACGCCGCCTCCGAAGCCGCCCTGCGCGACTGGCAGCACGTCCACAACACGGTCATCCCGACAGCCCTCCTCTCCCTGGAAGACGTACGGGAGCGCTCCGCACGCCACGTCCTGCACATCGCCCACTTCGGCGATGCCCTCGTCGGATGCACGACGCTGCGGGTCCCCGCGGCCGGCTCCACGACCGCCACCGTGATCGCGCGCGTCCTGCCCGCCTACCGGGGACGGGGCTTCGGCCGCGAGCTGTACTCCCACGCTCTCGTCCAGGCACGGTCCCTAGGCGCCGAGGTGATCGAGACCGTGGTCCTCGCGTCCAACCCGGAGGGCCTGAGCTTCGCGCACCGAGCGGGCTTCATCGAGTTCGACCGCTACGTCCTCCCCGGCGACACCGTGCCCTTCGTGGACCTGCGCCTCGCCTGAACATCCACCGCCCTCCAGGTCAGGCGGTCTGGTCGGAGGAGTCGGAGGCGTCGGAGGCGTCGGGGGAGCCGAGGGAATCCAGGGAGTCGAGCCACTGGAGGAGGCGAGCCCCCTGGCGGGCCATGACGTCCGGGTCACGAAGGGCGTTGGCCAGGAGCGACATGCCTTGGTAGGCGGAGATGAGGGTGACGGCGAGGTCGTCCGGGTCGGGCAGGCCCAAGGCGCGGAACTGGTGCCCGGTCCACTCCAGCAGGCGCCGGATCACTGTTCCGGCCTCCGTGTCGAGGACGCCGTCGGCGCGTTTGTCGAGTTCGACGGCGAGGGTGCCCGTGGGGCAGCCGTAGCGGGCTGCGACGTCGCGCTGGTCGATCCATCCCTCGATCAGGGCCTTGAGGCGGTCGCGCGGGTCGGGCAGCTGCTCCAGACGGCCGGTGAGCTCGTCCAGGTGCGCACGGTGCTCGGAGAGCGCGGCCAGGACCAACTCGTCCTTGGTCTTGAAGTAGTAGTAGACGTTGCCGACGGGAACGTCGGCCGCACGCGCGATGTCGGCGAGGGTGGTCCGCTCCACGCCCTGCTCGTGCAGGACCCGGGCCGTTTCGGTGGTGAGCCGTCGGCGCTTGTCGGCCGAGCGCGCCCGGGACTTCGTTGAGTCAGTCACCCGACTAACTATAGACAGCGACCCACACCCCCGTGCTACGGTCCTCGAACTAAGTCAGTCAACTAACTAACCAACTCGGGAGATCGTCATGATCGTGGTGACAGGCGCAACCGGCAACATCGGACGGACCCTGGTGCCCCTGCTGGCCGAGAAGGGCGAGGACGTCGTAGCCGTCTCGCGACGCCCGCAGTCCGAAGGGCTCCCGGCCACCGTCCGGCACGCCCGCGCCGACGTCGGGGACAGCACGAGCATGCGCCCCGTCCTCGACGGCGCCGACACCTTCTTCCTCCTCCTGGGCGGCGAGCTCAACGGCCACGGCGAAAGCCCGAACGCCCTGATCGACGCGGCAACGGACGCCGGGGTCAAACGAATCGTCCTGCTCTCCTCTCAGATCAACTCCACCCGCCCCGAGGCCCTTTCACACACCCGCCTGCGCGCCTTCGAGGCCGCGGTGCGCGCTTCCGGCGCCGACTTCACGATCCTGCGTCCGGGCGGATTCGCCTCCAACGCCCTCTCCTGGGCCGAGCCCGTCCGCACCCAGCGCACCGTCTTCGCCCCGTTCGGCGACGTGGCCCTACCCGTCATCGACCCGGCCGACATCGCCGCGGTCGCGGCAGCCGCACTGCACGGAGAAGGACACACGGGCCGTACGTACGAACTGACCGGACCCGAGGCCATCAGTCCGCGCCGGCAGACCGCAGTGATCTCCCAGGCCCTGGGCGAGGACGTCGCCTTCGTGGAACTGTCCCGAGACCAGGCCCACGCCCACATGGCGCAGTTCATGCCCGAAGAGGTCATCGGCGGCACCCTGGACATCCTCGGTGCCCCGCTGCCGTCCGAGCAGGCGATCAGCCTCGATGTGGAAAGCGCCCTCGGCCGTCCGGCCAGGCCCTTCGGTGAATGGGTGGCCCGCAACCTGCCGGCCTTCCGGTAGGACCCGCCCCGAGCGCCTACGCCCCTGCCGGAGCCAGCAGGCTGCGCAGCCGCTCCGCATATCCCCGGGGGTGCGTGGTGTTGCCGTTGTGGCCGCCCGGGAAGACCTGTATCTCCGTGTCCAGGAGGGCCGCCAGTTCCACCGCGCACCGGTGGTCGAAGACGGTGGACGGGGTGGCGGCACCCAGCGCCGGGACGATGCGCGTCCGGGTCCGGGTCAGGGCGTCCACATTGAGGGTGTCCTCGACGATCGCCGTGAAGTCGTGCTCGATGAAGTAGCCGAAGTTGGCACGCCGTCGCCCGTCCAGGGGTTGCGGGGTCAGTCCCGGCTCCGCGTCGCGCCGTGCAAGGTCGATCCCGAGGACCCGCGCCATCTCCGGGAAGACGGCTTCGAGCCCGCCCGCGCGGTAGACCTCCTGCAGTTCCCGGAGCTCCGCTTCGTGCCGCGCCCGCTCCCCCGCGGGCAGCAGCCTCGGGGCCACCGGCTCGTGCGCGATGAGGGTGCTCACCTGTTCCGGGTGCCGAGCGGCCACGTGCATGCCGATGACGGCTCCCAGACTGCAGCCGAGCATCAGCACCGGCTCGTCGGTGACGGACGCCAGCAGCCGGTGCACGTCTTCGGCGTGCTCGGCGAGCGACGCGGTCCGGCCGGGCTCCTCCGGCCGGCTGCGCGAGAGTCCACGGCGGTCGTAGGTCAGTACGGTGAAGGCATCGGTGAGATGCGGGACCAGATCCACGGTGCGGTCGGCGTCACCCTCCCCGCTCTGCGCGATGAGCAACATCGGGCCGGAGCCCTGCAGTTGGTAGTGGAGCACAGCACTCATGACAACTCCTCACTCACGGCTCCGGACCCCCAGTCCGTCACTCTCTGCAACGACAGTAACCCATCGAATCAGATACATCAATACCGATGGATCGAAAAAGATGCATCTCCTCCGATGGTTCGCCGATTCCGCTGTACCGTGGCTCCCGTGGACGGAATCGAACTCTTCCTGCTGGGCCGCGCCTTGATGAAGCTCGGCGAGGAGGCCCTGCCCGAGCCCCCCGGCGGCCCGGGTCAGTACGCCGGCGGCACGCGCTCCGTCGTGATCGTGGCCGGCGACATCGCCGCACACCCCGACACCACGGTCGGCGAGACGGCCCAGCGCACGGGCCTCCCGCAGAGCCAGGTCTCCGGCGCCGTCGCCCGCCTGCGCGAGGCCGGCTCCGTGCAGACCTCGCCCGACCCGGCCGACCGCCGCCGCACCCTGGTCCGCCAGGCCCCCGGCACCTCCGCGCGCGTGGCCGCCGTACGCGCCGCCGGGGAGTCGAAGGTCGAGGACGCCCTCGCCCGCGCCCTCGGCGAGACCGAAGCGGAACGGCTGCCGGAGCTGACCCGGGCCCTGGAGGTCCTGGCCCGCCACCTGGTGCCCCGCGACACCCCCTGACCACGCGCCGTCAGGCGTCGCCCAGCAGCAGCTTCTTCTGCGGCTTGCCCATCGCGTTGCGCGGGATCTCCGCCACGAACCGCACCTCGCGCGGCCTCTTGTGCACCGACAGGTGCGCGGCGACGAAGTCCGTCAGCTCCGGCCCGGTGACGCCCTCGGCCACCACGAAGGCCACGATCCGCTGACCCAGATCCGCGTCCGGGAGCCCCACCACCGCCGCCTCGCTCACCTTGGGGTGGTCCAGCAGCGCGTTCTCGATCTCACCGGCGCCGATCCGGTAGCCGCCCGACTTGATCATGTCGATGGAGGCCCGGCCGACGATCCGATGGACG
The DNA here is from genome assembly GCF_055584085.1 of Streptomyces sp. NPDC104226. Taxonomy (NCBI): domain Bacteria; kingdom Bacillati; phylum Actinomycetota; class Actinomycetes; order Kitasatosporales; family Streptomycetaceae; genus Streptomyces; species Streptomyces sp. NPDC104226. Next base: position 24,241 of record NZ_JBVJMS010000013.1, on the reverse strand, counting down.
CCGTCGGCCTCGTCGACGGCCGCGATGTCGCCCGTACGGAACCACCCGTCCTCGGTGTACGCGGCGGCCGTGGCCTCGGGCCGGCCCAGGTACCCGGAGAACAGCGTCGGCCCGGTCACCTGCAGCTCGCCGATCTCCGCGCCCGCCTCGGCCACGATCCGTGTACGGACACCCCTGACCGGGGTGCCGACCGTACCGGGCCGCACCTCCCCGCCCGCGCGCCCGCTCACGGTGATCAGCGTCTCGGTCATCCCGTACCGCTCCACGGGCCGCAGCCCGGTCAGCCGCTCCAGGTCCCGGAAGACCGGCGCGGGCAGCGCGGCACTCCCGGAGACGAGCAGCCGGGCCCCGCCCAGCGCGGCGGCCGCCGCCGGCGCCCCCGCGATACGGGACCACACGGTCGGCACCCCGAAGTACAGGCTGCCCCCGGCCTCCGCGTACGCCTCGGGTGTGGGCCGCCCGGTGTGCACGAGGCGGCTGCCGGTACGCAGCGCTCCGAGCACTCCGAGGACCAGACCGTGCACGTGGAACAGCGGCAGTCCGTGCACGAGGGTGTCCTCGGCGCTCCACTGCCAGGCCTCGGCGAGGGCGTCGAGATCGGCGGCCAGGGCCTCGGCGGTGAGCACGACCCCCTTGGGCGGGCCGGTGGTCCCGGAGGTGTAGAGGACCAGCGCCGGCCGCCCGGGCCCGGCCTCCGCCCCGCCCCCACCCCCGCCACGCCGTGCGAAGTCCACGTCGACGAGCACCGCGCCGGAGTCCCGCAGGATGTGCTCCCGCTCGGCGGGCCCCGCATCGGGCGGCAGCGGTACGAAGGGCACCCCGGCCAGCAGCCCGCCGACGACGGCGGCGACGGTCTCCAGCGAGGCCGTCGCGGTCACCGCGAAGGCGGGCGCCCCCGCCACATCGGCAGCCACGGCACGGGCCGCGCCGAGCAGCTCCTCGTAGGAAGCATCCCGCCCGGCCACCCGCAGGGCATCGGCCCGGTCTCCGTACACCCCGGTGAGCGCGGTCAGCACTGATCCCCCTACGGAGTCGATCGCCATCAACCGCCCCACCCTACGACCGACCCGCCCCGCCGGCGTTCGAGGCTCGGGGCGGAGCCCCGGTAACCCGGGCACGGCCCGGACTCCCGGCGGTCCGGGCGCAGCCCGGGGAACGGAGGAAGGGCGGGTAGAGGGCACCCAGCACAGCGGCGCCCCCTACCCGCACCCCAGCCCCCGCGTCAGCGCCTCAGCGCCTCAGCGCCTCAGATCAACCCCTGCGCCAGCATCGCGTCCGCCACCCGCTCGAACCCGGCGATGTTCGCCCCGGTCACGTAGTCCCCGGCGGAGCCGTACCGCTCGGCGGTCGCGTACGACACCGCGTGGATGTCCCGCATGATCCCCGCCAGCTCCGCCTCGACCCGCTCCGCGCTCCACGCCACGCGCCCCGCGTTCTGCGCCATCTCCAGCGCACTGACCGCGACCCCGCCCGCGTTCGCCGCCTTGCCCGGCCCGAAGGACACTCCGGCCGCCTGCAGCAGGTGCACCGCCTCCGGCGTGGTCGGCATGTTCGCGCCCTCCGACACCGCCTTGACCCCGTTCGCGATCAGCGTCCGCGCGTCATCGGCGGTCAGCTCGTTCTGCGTGGCGGACGGGAAGGCCACCTCCGCCGCCACGTCCCAGACGCGCCCGCCCGGCACGAACCGCGCCGACGGCCCGCGACGCTGCGCGTACTCGCTCACGCGCCCGCGCTCGACCTCCTTGATCTGCTTCAGCAGTGCGAGGTCGATGCCCTTCTCGTCGACCACGTACCCCTGGGAGTCGGATGCCGTCAGCGGGTTCGCCCCCAGCTGCTGCAGCTTCTCGATCGTGTACAGCGCGACGTTGCCCGAGCCGGAGACGACCGCCGTCTGCCCGTCCAGCGACAGCCCCCTGACGGCCAGCATCTCGGCGGCGAACAGCACGCTGCCGTAGCCCGTGGCCTCCGGACGGATCAGCGAGCCGCCCCAGCCCTGGCCCTTGCCGGTCAGGACGCCGGCCTCCCAGCGGTTGGTGATGCGCCGGTACTGCCCGAACAGGTAGCCGATCTCGCGCCCGCCCACACCGATGTCGCCCGCCGGCACGTCGGTGTGCTCACCGATGTGCCGGTAGAGCTCGGTCATGAAGGACTGGCAGAAGCGCATGACCTCGGCGTCCGACCGCCCGTGCGGGTCGAAGTCGCTGCCGCCCTTGCCGCCGCCGATGCCGAGCCCGGTCAGCGCGTTCTTGAAGATCTGCTCGAAGCCGAGGAACTTCACGACGCCGATGTCCACCGACGGGTGAAAGCGCAGGCCGCCCTTGTACGGGCCGAGCGCGCTGTTGAACTCGACGCGGTAGCCACGGTTGACGTGGACGCGACCACGGTCATCGGTCCACGGCACCCGGAAGATGATCTGCCGCTCCGGCTCGACGAGCCGCTCCAGCAGGGCCACACCCGGTTCCGCGTACTCGGGACGCGCCGCGAACACGGGGGCCAGGGTGTCCAGGACCTCCCGTACGGCCTGGTGGAACTCGGGCTGTGCGGGGTTCCGGCGCTCGATGTCGGCGCGCAGCGCGTCCAGCCGGCCCTGCGGGTCCTTGGGGTCCGTCACGGTCTTGTTCCTCCAGGTCTCGATGTGGGGACCGGCCCCGAGATGCGGCTCGAAGCTCGCCGGACCGGAATTCCGTATGACGGAAAACAGTATCCGAAAACAGTCCCCAGCCGGAGGGTACTCCTCCAGCCGACCACGGCCACGAGCCTTTCCGGCCTGCTCTCGTCGACGCCCACTCCACCATGGATCACTCGACGCCCGCTCCACCATGGACAGAACCACGGGGCAGGACATAGACAGGCCATATGGACATCGCACGAGTCGCCGCCCTCGTCGCCGCGACGCTCACCACAGGTCTCATGGCGGGCCTCTTCTTCGCTTTCGACGTCTCGGTGATGCCGGCGCTGAAGCGCTCCGACGACCGGACCCTCATCTCCGTGATGCAGCGTGTGAACACGTCCATCATCAACGGCTGGTTCATGCTGGCGTTCCTGGGCGCGCTCCTGTTCACCGGCCTCGCCCTGGCCCTGCACCTGCCCGCCGGAGCGCGCGCACCGCTGCCCGCGCTGGTGGGCGCCCTCGTCCTCTACGTGCTCGCCGTAGCGGTCACCGGCCGGGTGAACATCCCCCTCAACAACGCGCTGGAGGCGGCCGGCCCCGCCGAGCGGATCGCGGATCCGGCCGCCGTGCGCGCGGCGTTCGAGAAGAAGTGGGTACCCGCCAACCGCTGGCGCACCGCCCTGTGCACGGCCGCGCTGGCCTGCCAGTCCTGGGCCCTCCTGGCGTCCGCCGCCTGAGCCGTCAGAGGCCGGTCCCGTACGTCGCCGACCCGCGCCTCATCCCCGTCGCCCGCCCGTACAGTACGAGCGCCCGCGCCAGGGCGGTCAGCGCCGCCGTGCAGAGCAGGGTGCGGACGATGTTCGCCGTCTCCCAGGTGCCCTTGAACTTCTCGACGACCGAGAAGTCGGTCAGCTTCGCGGCGTCACCCAGGTCGGCGAGTTCATTGTTGAGCGGAATGTTGACCGCGAAGGTGACGACGAGCACGACGAGGTACGCCGCCGCGGCCACCGCGGCCCACAGTGCGACCGTACGGCGTCCGGCGCGCGCCTCGACGAACGCCGCGGCGAAGGCGGCGAGCAGCGCGACGACGAAGACCGTCCCGAAGAGCGGATTGCCGTCGATGACGGCGTTGAAGCTCTGCATCGCCGTGACGTACGTACGGTCGTCGGTCTTCGCCAGTCCCGGCATCACCGAGACGTCGAAGGCGAAGAACAGCCCCGCCATGAGGCCGACCAGGACGGTCGACAGGCCGAGCAGTGCGGTGGAGAGTCTCGTACCGGTGGTTCCCATCAGCTGTGCCCCCGTAGATCCATCCATGCGTCGAAATCCGAATCCGGGAGACTCCCACCGCCCCCCGACGGCTGTTGATCGTGCCATCACCGCCGACATCCGGCCAGCGAATCTTCCGTACCGCAAGGCCCACCAAGGACCCTCGAGGCCCTGCCCTTCCAGGCCCTGCCCCCTCCAATCCCCGGCCCGTCCACCCCCTCTCCACTCCCATGTACCGCACACGTAGGCTGCGCGGATGAGCACAACCACCACCTCCCTCCGCCTCGCACCGGTCACCCCCGAGAACTTCGACGCCGTCTGCGCGCTGTCGGTCCGCCCCGACCAGGCGCACCTCGTCGCCCCGGTGGTGAAGTCGCTGGCCGAGGCCTACGTCCACGGTGAGACGGCCTGGCCCCGGGCGATCGTGGACGGCGACGAGGTGGTCGGCTTCGTGATGGCCTTCCTCGACATCGCCTGGAACCCGGCCGAGGACCCCCGGGACGTCCGCTCCGGCCTCTGGCGCCTGAACGTCTCGGCCGCCCACCAGTCCAAGGGCTACGGCCGCTTCGCGGTCACCGCGGTCGCCGCCGAACTCCGCCGCCGGGGCGCCTCCCACGCCTACGTCACCTGGCACCCGGGCCCCGGCACCCCCGAACCCTTCTACCTCTCCCTCGGCTTCCGCCCGACGGGTGAGCAGAGCGACGGCCAAACCGTGGCCGTTCTGGACCTCACGCTCCCGTAAGGGGCCCGGGTACCGCGGCCACCCCCGCCCGGTACTCCCGCGGGCTGACCCCCCGTACCCGCTTGAAGGCCGTGGAGAGGGCGAACGCCGAGCCGTAGCCGACCCGGTGGGCCGCCGAGGCCAGCGTCATGGACGGGTCGCGCAGCAGGTCCGCCGCCAGCGCCAGCCGCCACCCCGTCAGGTAGGACATCGGGGGTTCGCCGACCAGTTCGGTGAAGCGGCGGGCCAACGCGGCCCGCGAGACGCCGACTTTGCGGGCCAGCGACTCCACGGTCCAGCCGTGGGCCGGGTTCTCGTGCAGGAGCCGCAGTGCCGGGCCGGTGACCGGGTCGTTCTCGGCGCCGCCGCGCTCCGCGAGCCAGCCGCGTACGACGCCGATCAGCAGCAGGTCCAGGATCCGGTTCAGGACGAGCTCCTGGGCCGGCTCCGTACGGGACATCTCCATGCCCAGCAGCCCGACCAGCGTGGGGTCCACCGGGCCGACCAGCACCCGCGGCAGCGCGGTGAGCAGGCGGCTGCCGATCTCGCCCGGGTCCTGGTAGGTGCCGCTCAGCAGCACCGCCGAGCCCTCCGCCGCACCCCAGGTCCGTACCCCGAGGGCCATGGAGTCAGACACGTCCTCCCCGCCGTCGACCCTGCTGCACCGCTGGTCGGGACCCACCCTGATCTGCGGGGGCGTGTCCTTGGCGTCGGCGAGGGTGTACGGCATGGGTCCCCGTACCAGAGCCGCCTCACCCGGCGCGATGAGCACCGGATCATCGCCCCCGTCGGGCAGCAGCCAGGCCGATCCGTGCACCATCGTCATCACCGACAGCGGGGCACGGTCCTCGATCAGGACCGACCAGGGCGGATTGAACACGCACTTGATGAGGAAGGCCGATGTGGCCTTGGGGCCTTCGAGCAGAGCCGTCAGCGTATCCATCGGCCCATTCTCCCCACCCGCTCCCCGACCACCCGCTCCCCGACCGCCCATTCCCTACACGTCCCAGACACCGCGGGCCGCCGCCTCGCGCGCGAAGTCCGAGAAGTCCCGCGGCTTGCGGCCCAGCACTTCCTCGACCCCGTCCACCAGGTGCGCGTTGCGCCCGTCCGTGATCAGCGTGAACAGGTCACCGAACTCCTCCGGCAGCCCGTTCTCCCGCAGCACCGCCCGGTAGTCCTCGTCCGAGACCGGGACGTACGCGATCTCGCGCCCGGTCGCCTTCGACAGCTCGGCCGCGACATCGGCGAAGCTGAGCAGCCGCGGGCCGGAGAGCTCGTACGTACGGCCGATGTGCCGGTCCTCCGTCAGCGCGGCCACCACCACGTCGGCGATGTCCTCGGTGTCGACGAACGGCTCGACGGCGTCGGCCGTCGGCAGGGCGATCTCGCCGGCGAGCACCGGCTCCAGGAAGAAGCTCTCGTCGAAGTTCTGGTTGAACCAGGCGGCGCGCACCACCGTCCAGTCGGCCCCGGACTCCTTCAGCGCCTCCTCGCTCCGCTGCGCCGCCTCCTCGCCGCGGCCCGAGAGCAGCACGAGCCGGCGGACCCCGGCGGCGACCGCCGCCCGGGCGAAGGCTCCGATGTGCTCGTCGGCGCCGGGGAAGCCGAGGTCGGGGTAGTACGTGACGTACGCCCGGTCCACGCCCTCCAGGGCCGGTCCCCAGCTCGCGGGCTCGTTCCAGTCGAAGGCCGGGTCACCGGAGCGCGATCCGATGCGGACGGGACGGCCGAGGGCGGTGAGCTTCTGCGCCACGCGCCGGCCCGTCTTGCCGGTGCCGCCGATGACCAGCGTGCGGAGGGTGGTGCCGGTCTGCGTGTGCTGCGTCGTCTTCGTCATGGGTACCAGTCAACGCCCCACGCCTGAGACGGAACATCGCCGAGAAGCTCAACCACATACGCCTGCGTCCACGGCACGCAAGCCGGCCTCCGCCTGCTACTCCTGCTCGGTGAGCGTGTGCTTCACGAGCGCGTTGGCGTGCCCGTGCCCGATCCCGTGCTCGCTCTTGAGCCAGCCGACGAGCTCCATGTGCTTGGTCAGCGGCGAGGCGCGGATGAGTTCCTGCCACTCGGCGATCGGACGGCCGTACTTCTTCTCGATGGAAGGGAAGTAGCTGGCGGGGCCCTTCACCGGCTCGGTCATGACGGTCCTCTTTCCTTCTGCTGCACACGATGCGACGGATGCGACGTACGAGAGGTAGACCGAGGCCCCCGCGAAAACTCATCGGCCCCACCGAGAAAATATCGGATGATCTCCGCATGATGTGGACCGAACGCACCGTCACCCGATCCGGCACCCGTCTGACCTGCCGTGATTGGGACTCCCACCACCCCGGCTCCACCATCCCCGTCGTCCTCCTCCATGGCCTCGCCGGCCACGCGGGCGAATGGGACGCGGTCGCAGCGCACCTGGCCCCGCACCACCGCGTGGTGGCGGTGGACCAGCGCGGCCACGGAGCCGCCGAGCGCCGCCCGGTGGACGTCTCCCGCGCCGCGTACGTCGCGGACGTGCGGGCCGTCTGCGAGCAGCTCGGCCTGCACCGCCCGGTCCTGGTGGGCCAGTCGCTCGGCGGCCACACCGCGATGCTCACCGCCGCCGCCCATCCGGACCTCGTACGGGGCCTCGTGCTGGTCGACGCCGGCGCCGCCCAGGCGGACCCGGGCACCCCGGAGCAGATCGGCGGCTGGCTGGACTCCTGGCCGCTCCCGTTCCCCACCCTCGCCGAGGCCCGTACCTTCCTCACCGGTCAGGGGCTGAACGGCGAGGCCTGGGCAGCCGGCCTGGAGGAGCGCGCAGACGGCTGGTACCCGCGCTTCGAGCGCTCGGTGATGGTCGCGGCCATCACCGAGAACACCACCCGCGCGTGGTGGCCGGAGTGGCAGGCGGTCCGATGTCCCACGCTGCTGGTCATCGGCGAGAAGGGCATCATGCCGCCCGAGGAGTCCGTCCGGATGCTCGACTCGGCCGACCCGTCCACCGTGACGACGGCGGTCTCCGTCCCCGGCGCCGGCCACGACGTCCACCTGGACCGGCCCGCCGTCGTGCACTCCCTCCTGTCCGCCTTCCTGACGGAACTGCGGCCCTAGGCCTACGGGGCTCCGGCAACCGGGTGGCCGTGGTGACCCGCGGTGGTGACCCCCGTACGACCACGTCGTTCACCAGATCATGATCAAGCGCATCGTCACCACGGCTCTCATCGCCGGTACCGCGGCCCTCGCCGTCGCCGCCCCCGCCCTGGCCGTCGAGCCGCCGCTCGCCGACTCCGTCGCCGGCACCGTCGCGGACGTCCCCCAGGACTTCGCGGGCCTGGGCCCCGGCCAGGCCGGCAAGGACCTGACCGACTTCTCGGGCGCCTTCGAAGCGTTCACCGCGGGCAGCGCCCGGCAGACCGTCTCCAACGGCTGACCCGCACGCTCCCCCCGAACCCCCGGCCCTCGGACCGACCCCGGCCCGGGGGTTCGTCACGACCTGGTTCACCCACAGGTCGATCAATATGATCACATTGCGGTATGACCACGACGAAGACCCTCTACCTGCTGTGTTCCGCCGCCCCGCCCGTCTTCGACGTGGCCCATGTCATCGAGGACGCCCAGTCCCGGGGCTGGGACGTCTGCCTCGGCCTCACCCCCACCGCCGCCCACTGGCTGTCCGGCAGCCTCGACGGTCTCGCCGCGCTCACCGGCCACCCCGTCCGCTGGCAGTACAAGCTGCCCGGCGAACCCGACGTGTGGCCGACGGCCGACGCCCTGCTCTTCGCCCCGGCCACGTTCAACTCGGTCAACGCCTGGGCCCTCGGCCTGACCGACCGCTTCGTCGTCGGGGTCGCCGCCGAGGCCGTCGGCAAGGGCACCCCGGTCGTCACCATGCCCTGCACGAACGCCGCCCTCGCCGCCCACCCCCAGTTCGACCAGTCCCTGGCCGTCCTGCGGGGCGCCGGTGCCAAGGTCCTGTTCGGCGAAGGCGGATTCGTCCCCGGCCCGGCCGGCCCGGACGCCCCGGCGCACTTCCCCTGGGCGGCAGCCCTGGACGAGGTGGACCGCACGACGCCGTCCGCCGCCTAGCCCGCCCGGGCACCGGCCCCCTACTCCCCCGTGGTCCCGTCGATCGCCTCGCGCAGCAGGTCGGCGTGCCCGTTGTGCCGGGCGTACTCCTCGATCATGTGGGCCAGCACGTAGTGCAGGGAGTAGGACTCCTCCCCGTAAGAACCGGTCACGTCCAGGGACTCGGCCGCGTCCACGATCGCCCGCGAGCGCGCGCAGGTGTCCTCCCAGACCTTGAACGACCCGGCGACATCGGCGTCGTCCACGTGGAACTCCCTCCACTCCCCGGCCTCGTTCTTCCCGAAGTACCCGCGCACGTCCTCGCCGCCCACGACGTTGCGGAACCAGCCGCGCTCGACCTCCGCGAGATGCCGTACCAGCCCGAGCAGGCTCAGCCCCGACGGAGCCACCGCCCTGCGCCGCAGCTGCTCGTCCGACAGCCCGGCGCACTTCATCATCAGGGTGTCCCGCTGCCACTGGAGCATGCTGGTGAGGGTGGCACGCTCGTCGCCCACCAGGACGGGCCGGGTCCGCTGTTCGTCGATCATCGGACGATGATCACAGCCCTGCGGCGGGCCGCGCGCGGCCATTTCACATCCCGGACGCCCTGTCCACGGGCCAGGCCGCCAGCCCCGCCACCTTCTCCGGATTCACCTGCAACCGCAGGTTCACGACCCGCCCGTCCCCCGCGTCCAGGTCGTAGGTCAACGCCGCACAGGCGACTCCCCCGTACACGAACACCACCGACTCCTCCCCGTTGACCGGCGCGGACTCCAGGGTCACCGCCTGCAGCGAGGGCTTGGCCAGCATCCCCAGCAGCCAGCGCGCCACGTGGTCGGCACCGTAGAGCGGCCGCCGGGCCGCCGTCACCTTGCCGCCGCCGTCCGACCAGGCCGTCACCTCGGGGGCGAGCAGCTCCATCACCGCGTTCAGGTCCCCGCCCGCGCACGCGGCCAGGAACCGCCGGGTCACCTCACCGCGCTGCCCCGGCTCGGTGGCGAACCGCGGCCGCCGGGCCTGTACGTGGGCACGAGCCCGATGCCCGGTCTGCCGTACGGTCGCCTCCGCGCGGCCCAGCACCTCGGCGATCTCCGCGTACGTGTACCCGAACACCTCCCGCAGCACGAACACGGCGCGCTCCAGCGGGCTCAGGCTCTCCAGCACCACCAGCATCGCGGTCGATACCGTCTCGGCCATCTCCATCTCCTCCGCACCATCGGGCACGGTCGGCGCATTCTCCGTCAGGAGCGGCTCCGGCAGCCACGGCCCGATGTAGGTCTCCCGGGTGGCACGGGCCGAGGTCAGCCGGTTCAACGCCATGTTGGTGACCGTGCGCACCAGGTAGGCCCGCGGGTTGAGGACCGCGGACCGGTCCGCGCGGTCCCAGCTCAGCCACGCGTCCTGGAGGACGTCCTCGGCGTCGACGACGCTGCCGAGCATTCGGTAGGCGACGTCGAACATCAGCCGGCGGTGGGCGGTGAAGGGACCGAGGGCGTCCACAGCAGCTCCCGGGAGGGTCTCAGCAGGGGTCACGAACGATCATGCTGCCGCCGCCCGCGCGGTCTCCGCAAGCGATCCCACCCCTGCCGCGCTGCTCGCGCAGGTCGGAGCCCAGCCCAGCTCACGCCCCGCCTTCGCGTTGGACAGGCGCAGATCCGTGCTCATGATGGTGTGCGCGAGCGGGGCCGGCTTCAGTACCCACAGCGGTACGGTGATCGGCGCGGGCGCCCCGAACGCCGCGGCCACCGCCCGCATGTGCGCGTCCCAGCCCAGCGGCACGTCGTCGGCGATGTTGTACGCCTGCCCGGGCCGCCCCGACTCCACGCCGGCGACCACGGCGTTCGCCGCGTCGGCCACGTCGACCCAGCTCAGCGCCCGCCCCTTGGACGCCACCACGGGCAGCGCCCGCTTGCGCAGCATCGGCACCACGTGGACATCGGTGACACCGGCCCCGTAGAACAGCCCGAAGCGCAGGCTCACCCCCTCGATCCCGTCGGCGGTGAAGGCCAGCTCCTCCTTGGTCCGCATGGCGCCCACGTGCCGCTCCAGCCAGACGTTCGCACCCTGCGGCCCGAAGCCGTCGTCCTCGCCGAGCACGGCCCCGCCGTGGTCCCCGTACCCGTAGCCGAACATCATCGACTCCACGACGAACCGCCGCGCCCCGGTCTCCCGCGCGGCGGCCAGCAGGTTGACGGTGCCCTCGGTGCGCAGCGCGTTCGTCCCCGCCATGTCCTGGTGCCGGGCCATGGTCTTCCCCGACAGGGCCGTGGCCGCGTGCACCACCACGTCGAAGCCGAGCCCGTCCACCGCGCGCAGCAGGCCCTCACGGTCGAGCAGGTCGGCCCGGACCTCCATCCCGGCGCCCCGGCCGAGTCCGGCGACCTCGTGCCCGGCCGCGCGCAGGGCCCGTACCGCCCGCTGTCCCAGAACCCCGCTCGCACCCGCCAGCAGAACCTTCATGGCCGTCTCCTTCTCCGCTCGCCCTTCGCGCTGTCATCCATGGGACCGACGAGCGGCCCGGAACGTGACACGACCCGAAAGAGACCTGGGTCACAAGGACCGGAAGAAGGCCCGGACATCACCCACCAGCAGCTCCGGAACCTCCATCGCGGGAAAGTGCCCGCCCTTCTCGTACGAGGTCCAGCGCACGATGCGGTCGGTCCGCGCGGCGACGTGCCGCAGCGGCACGAAGTTGTCCCGGGGGAAGTCGGCGAGCGCGGTCGGAGTGCTCGACACCTCGGGCGGCGCCCCCTGGTAGTCGGCGTGGGCCCGCTCGTAGTAGATGCGGGCCGCAGAGCCCACGGTCCCCGTCAGCCAGTACAACGTCACGTTGGTCAGCATCTGATTGCGATCCACGGGGCACCGCGGGTCCGCCCACTCCGCGAACTTCTCGCCGATCCAGGCGAGCAGCCCGACCGGCGAGTCGTTCAGCCCGTACGCGAGCGTCTGCGGCCGGGTCGCCTGGATGTCGGCGTAGCCCTGCCGCTCGCGCGCCCAGACCCGGTACCGCTCCCAGGAAGCGAGCGTGCGCTCCCGCTCGGCCGGGCTCAGCGCGGCCAGTTCCTCCGGCCGGGGCTCGGCGGTGGCACCGCCGCCCGGGAGCAGGTTCAGGTGCACCCCGCGCACGTTCCCGGGCCGGATCCGCCCCAGCTCCCGCGAGACGGCCGCGCCCCAGTCGCCGCCCTGGACCCCGTACTCCTCGTACCCGAGCCTCTCCATCAGCACGCCGAAGGCCCGCGCGACCCGCTTGAACTCCCATCCCCGCTCGGTGGTCGGCCCGGACAGGGCGAAGCCGGGGATGTGCGGCAGCACCAGATGGAAGGCATCCCCCGGATCCCCACCGTGCGCCCGAGGATCCGTCAACGGCCCGGCGACCTTCTGGAACTCCACGAACGACCCCGGCCAGCCGTGGGTCATGAGCAGCGGCGTCGCGTCCGGCTCGGGCGACCGCACGTGCGCGAAGTGCACCCGGGCCCCGTCGATCACGGTGGTGTACTGCGGCCATTCGCTCAACCGCGCCTCGGCGGCCCGCCAGTCGTAGCCGGTACGCCAGTACTCCGCGAGCTCCCGCAGCTCCCCGAGCGGCAGCCCGTACGCCCGCCCCGCCCCCGGCACCTCATCGGGCCACCGCGCCAGCTCCAACCGCCGCCCCAGATCGTCCAACTCCGACTGCGCCACCTCCAGCCGAAACGGCACCGCCCACTGCCCCACGCCCCCACCCCTTCCACCCCGACCGACCACACCCACGCCCCCGGACCCCTGACCGTTAACGCCGTTAACCCCCACCCGCGACAAGCCCCCTCACCATTAACGCCGTTAACGCGCCCCCACACCCAAGCCCCACCCCCGCAGAGCATTAACGCCGTTAACACCCCGCCGCACCCCCAGCCCCCACACCCCATAGGCGTTAACGCCGTTAATGCCCGCCCCAGCCCCAGCCGCCCTCAGCGTTAACGCCGTTAATGCCCCCGGCCCGCCCACACTCCCGCTCACACCCACGCCCACGCCCACGCCCACCCTCAGCGTTAACGCCGTTAACGCCTCCGGCCCGCCCACGCTCCCGCCCGCGTCCACCCCTGGCGTTAACGCCGTTAATGCCCGCCCCAGGCCTAGGCCCAGCCGCCCTCAGCATTAGCGCCGTTAATGCCTTCGGCCCGCCCGCGCTCCCGCGCACCACGACCACCCACGCGTTAACGCCGTTAATGTCCCCACCACCCGCCCACGCTCCCGCCCGTGTCCACGACCACCCCCGGCGTTAACGCCGTTAATGCCTACCCCCGCCCACCCGCCCGCTCCGCCACCAGCAGCCCGAGCCCGTCGAGGATCCGATCCAACCCGAAGTCCAACGCCTGGCCCTGCCCCCCGGCCGCCGCCCCGGCGGCCAGCGCCGCCCCGAGCGCCGGGTACTTCTCCCCGTGCACCCGCATCACTTCCCCGAGCACCGATGCCGGCTGCGCGTCCGTCCCCTCCCCGCGGCCCCGCACGCCATCGCCCGCCATCACCCGCCATCGCCCGGTCCTGCTCCGCGATCCCGCGTACGTGCCCCGACACCAGCACCACCGCGTCGATCGACTCGGCCCCCGTCAGTCCGCACCCGTCGAGCGCGGCGAGTGCCCGCTCCATCCACCCGACCTCGACCGGTCCCATCACCCGCGCCCCGACCGTCGCCTCCAACAGCCACGGATGCGCCCGGAATCCGGCGAGCAGCTCCCGCGGCCACGCCGCCAGCCGCTCGCGCCAGCCGTCCCCCACCGGACGGCCGTCGAGGACCGAGGGGTCCGGCATGGCGGCTTCCACATCAGCGAGACGAGCTCCGCCCTGCCCGGCACGTACCGGTACAACGCCATCTTCGAGACGGCCAGCTGCCCGGCCACTCCCTGCATCGATACGCCGGCCAGCCCCTCGGCGTCCGCAAGGACGACCCCCGCACCGGCGATCCCTCCACCGTGAGCCCCCTCTTGGGCCCGCGCGCAGGCTTCGCCGGCGGCCCCCAGAGCAGCCGAACGGCCGCGCCCCACTGCTGGTCCGCGTCCGTCATCGGACCCCCTCGCACTCCACCCGCCACCAAACCGCGTCCAACGGACGCATTAACGGCGTTAACGCCCGTCCCGGCGCTGACACTCGCGGCGACGCCCCGCCCTCGGTCCACACCCACAACGCCGAGACCCTGCCCATCAACCCCGCTCATCAGCGCGTCCTCCGACATCCAGGCAACCTCCCACGCGCGCACCCACCGCGAGGACCTACACCCCGCGACCGTCGACCCGCGGAACTCCCCCCTCGGAACTCCCTGCTCCCGCGGAGCGAAGCGCACCCGCCTCGCCCGAGCGCCGGCCCGAACCAGAACCGTCGCCCTCCGACTCCGCACCTCACCCAACCGACTGACGACACATCGCCCCGTCCACCCCAGCCCCCAGGGAGGGCGATTCCCGGCCGATCCTCACCACTTCGTTAGCAAAACTCAAGCGTGGCGCCCACGAACACCTCCGAACGTTAGTAAAGTCCCTCGCATGACTTCGCCTTCGTCTCCGAGCGACCGTGAGAAGGTCGTCTCCAAACTCCCCCCGTGGCTGCGCCAGGAGCTCAAGATCCGCACCGCCCAGCTGCGGGTGGACATCCAGGACGCCGTCCACCAGGGCATCGCGCAATGGAGCGCGCTCGCCTCCTCCCCCTCCCCCGTCGACACCTCCGGCGCCGAGTCCTTCTCCACCTGGCTGCCCGCCGGCCAGTGGGAGTCCTTCCGTACCGGCTCCAAGGACCGCGGCGTCTCCCTCATCCAGGGACTCGCCCAAGCCGTCTCCCTCTGGCTGGAGATGAACCCGGCCCCCACCGTGAAGCGGCCCTCGGTCGTACGCCGCATCGTGGTGTGCAACCAGAAGGGCGGTGTCGGCAAGACCGCCATCACCGCCGGCACCGCCGAGGCCCTCGCGGAGGACCCCGACACCCTCCACCCGGTCCGCGTGGCCCGCCAACTGGCCCGTCTCTCGGCCGCCGAGGACGGAGACCAGACGGCCCCGGAGACCATCGTCTCCGCCCCGCCGGTCGACCTCGAAGACCTGCCCGGCCTCGGCATGCGCGTCCTGCTCGTCGACTTCGACCCGCAGGGCCACCTCACGAAGCAGCTCGGCCGGCAACCCCTTCCCATCGGCGGCGACAGCCTCACCTGCCACATGGCGGGCGAGGCCAAGGGCCCGCTCTCCGACCTGATCGTCCCCATCCCGGACGAGCACTTCGGCGACCGCCTGCACATCCTCCCGGCCTGTACGGACGCCTTCCTCCTCGACGTCCGCCTCTCCACGGTCCGCGCCCGCGAGGCCGCGCTCGAACGGGCCCTCGCCCCCGTCGAAGCCGACTACGACGTCATCCTCATCGACTGCCCGCCGAGCCTCGGCCTCAGCATGGACGCCGCGATCTACTACGGCCGCCGCCGCGACGCCGAACAGCCCGGAGCCTCCGGCGCGCTGATCGTGGTCCAGGCGGAGGACTCCTCGGCGGACGCCTACGACCTCCTGACCTCCCAGATCAACGATCTCCGCGACGACCTCAGCCTCGACATCGACTACCTCGGCCTCGTCGTCAACCTCTACGACGGCCGCCGCGGCTACATCGCCACCAGCTCCCTCCAGGCCTGGATGGACATAAAGGATCCGCGGGTCGTGGCGATCGTCCCCGACCTCAAGGAACAGCGCGAAGCGGTCCGCGTGAAGCAGCCGCTGTTCGTCTACGCACCCAAGGGCGAGCAGGCAGTCGCCCTGCGCGCCCTCGCAAGGGAGATCTCATGAGCAAGGCCGACAAACTCGGAGTCTCGAGCTCCTTCGCCCGCGCCCAGCCCGTCGGCGTGAGTTCCCGCCGCGCGGCCATCGCCGAGGCCACGGGCGCCCCCACCTCCGGAGTGGTCCCGCCCTCGGAGGTGCCGATCGAGGCCCTCGCCCACAACCCCTTCAACCTCCGCGAGGACCTCACGGAGCTCGAGGAGCTGGCGGCGTCCCTCACGGTCCGGGGCCAGCTGCAGCCCCTGGCCGTCGCCACCCGCATGGCCTTCATGGAGGCCCACCCCGGCAACGCCGACGGCCTGGGCCGCGCCCCGTACGTGGTCATCGATGGCAACCGGCGCCTGGCGGCGGCCCAGCGCGCCGGCCTTCGCACCATGCAGATCCACGTCAACGACACGCTCGCCTCCTCGGCGGCGGACATCCTGGAGTCGGCGCTCATCGCCAACGTCCACCGCGTCGACGTGGCCCCCATGGACCAGGCCCGAGCCCTCCAGGAACTGGTCGAGGTCCACGGCTCCCAGGCCCAGGTCGCCAAGCGCCTCGGCAAGACGCCGGCCTGGGTCTCCCAGCGCCTGACCCTCCTCAACCTCACCCCGGAACTCCAGGACAAGGTCGAGACCGGCGAACTCAAGGTGGAACCGGCCCGCCGCATCGGCCGCCTCCCCCAGGAGGACCAGGCGTCCGCGGCAGAGGAAGCCGTTAACGCCGTTAATCCCCCACGCCAACGCACCCGCCCGACCCCCACCCCGGAATCCCACCCCTCCCCGTCCCCGTCGTCCCCCTCCCCTCGCCGCATCACGATCGCGGCGGACTCCCCGGACACGATCGCGGACGCCCTCACCGCCCACCTCACCCCGGACGACCTGAAGGCGGTAACGGAACTCCTCCTGACCCGCATCTAGCCCACCCACCCACTAACCCACCCACGAAGGGGGCGTTGGCCCGGAAGGACCACCACCGCCCCCACGTGTGTTTCACGTGCGTTCCATGGTGCGGTTCGCATAAGCTGCGCCTGGAGGTGCCCCATGCCCAACGCGCACGAAAACGAACAGACCACGCTCTTCGCCGCGGTCGATGCCCTACTCGAAGAGGCCGCGGCACAGGACGCCCTCCCGCACCCGGACGAGCGCAAGCGCCTCCGCGAGGCCGCGGGCCTGAGCCAGGACCAGATCGCCCAGGCCCTGTCCGTCCGCCGCGAAACGGTCACCTCCTGGGAGACGGGCCGCACGGCCCCCCGCCCCCCGAAGCGCGCCGCCTACGCCCGCCTCCTCAACGGCCTGGCAGACCTCCACGGCATTAACGCCGTTAACGCCACCCCCATTAACGCCGTTAACACCCAGCCCCCCACCCCTCACCCCACCACAGAACAACTCCCCGCCCCCCAGACCCCCGCCCCCCAGACCCCCGCAGCGCAGGTCGCAGCGCCCCAGACCACCGCAGCGCAGGTCGCAGCGCCCCAGCCCCCCGCAGCGCAGGCACCCGCACCCCAGGTCGCAGCAGCGCAGGTCGCCGCACCCCAGGCCACCGCACCCCAGGCCACCGCAGGCCAGGCCACCGCAGAGCAGGTTGCCGCAGGCCAGGCCACCGCAGAGCAGGTTGCCGCAGAGCAGGTTGCCGCAGAGCAACTGCCCGCCCCACAGACCACCGCATCACAAGTCGCAGCAGAGCCGTCCGCAGCTGCCACACCTCAAGCCGCCTCCCCGCAGACTGCCGCACCGACGACGGCAACCCCGCAGGCCGCCACATCAGAGCCCGCCGCGGTGGAGCCCGCCTCGGCCCAAGCCACCGCCCTGCAGCCCACGCCCGCGCCCCCGCACCCCGCCGCCCCCCAGGCCCGCGCCGAAGGCGCCGGGCCCACCCCCAGCGCCGCCGCACCCATTAACGCCGTTAACACCACCCCCCACACCGAGCACGCCGGCCCCGAAGCCACACCCCCGCAACCGGGGCCTGGGGCGGAGCCCCAGTTTCGGGAAGGGGCGGGTAGGGGAACAGCCCCGCAGGGCCCGCCCCACACCCCACACCCCACACCCACCACCCCCCACCCCCACACGACAACACCCCTCCGCCCCAGGACCACCAAGGCCACCAAGGCCACCAGGGCCACGAGGGCGACCAAGCCCACCCCCTCCCCCCTCCCGGAGGGCAACGGCCCCCTAGCCGTACTGGACGGCACAGGAAAGGCCCACGCCGCCCACGGCGCAGTCCTCACACCCCCCACCACCCTCACCCTCCCCGCCCTCGTCGAGTGGGCCCTCACCCCCGCCGCCGACCTCCGCTCCCCCCGCCTCCACCGCAACGGCAAGGACGGCGACCCCCTCCTCGTCCTCACCCCCGCCGCCACCGAGGCACTCGGACTCCCCCTCGTCCTCGAAGACCGCCGCGGCCTGCGCCTCCCCGACGACCACCCGGTCATCAAGCAGCTCACCAAAGCGAAATGGCAGCTGACCCGCCGCGGCTTCGGCCCGTGGCCCCGCATCTACCGCCCCGCCACCCCCACCACCGGCCGCCAGTGCGTCCAGCTCGCGATCCTCCCCTGGGGCGCCCTGGACCCCCGCGCCTGGGGCGAGGCAACCTCCCACCTCCCCGCACCGGAACTCGCCGAGCTCCTCACCGCGTACGCAACCCGCGTGCTCACCCCCCGCGGCTCGACGGCCGTCACCGGCCTGGAGCTGATGACGGCACTGCGCCCGCCCACCCGCGCCGCCCGCGACGAGTCCACGAACGCCTGGGTCTCCGCCCCGGTACCCGGCTCGCTCACGCGCCCCGTCGACCCCGCTCCCCCGGAGGCCCCCGACGAGCACCCGGTCGTCGCCGCCCTCTACCCCCGCTCCCACCAGCGCACCCCGGACCAGGTCCTCGACGAAGAGGCGTACGACTGGATCCGCGATCCCCAGCTCCTCACCGACGCCGAGTGCGCCCGCACCCACGCCGTGGGCATCGACGTGAACATGGCCTTCGCCGCGGCGGCCAACCGCCTCCTCGTCGGCACCGGCCCCGCGGTCCACACCGACGGCCCCCGCTTCGACCCGAAGCTCCCCGGCTGCTGGCTCGCCGACCTCTCCGCCGAAGCCGCCGCCCTGGACCCCCGCCTCCCCAGTCCCTTCACCCCGAACGGCCTCCCGCCCACCGGCCCCGCCTGGTACGCCACTCCGACCCTCGCCTACGCCCAGGAGCTCGGCCTCACCGTCCGGCCCACCGAGGCCTGGCTCCGCCCGGAGCACGGCCCGTACCTGGACGCCTGGTACACCCGCCTGCGCGACGCCTACATGGCGACGATGGCGGACCTCGGCGTCCCCTCGTCCCTCACGGACTCGGCCTTCCTCCAGGCGATGGCGGAGCACAAGAAGGAAAAGGAAGACGGCCACCCCTCCCCCCACACCGCGGTCCTCTCCGCGATCAAGTCCACCGTCAAGGGCGGCATCGGCAAGCTCCGCGAACGCCCGCAGGGCGCCGGCTACCGCCCCGGCGAGAGCTGGCCCGCCCTCGAACGCCCCACCTGGCGCCCCGACATCCGCGCCGCCGTCATCTCGACGGCCCGCGTCAACATGCACCGCAAGATGCAGAAGCTCGCAACAGCGGCAGACCTCCACCCCATCGCCGTCCTCTCGGACTGCGCGGTCTACCTCTCCGACGGCCCCAGCCCCCTCGACTTCCTCCCCCGGACCCCCGAGGGCAAGCCGCTGCCCGGTGGCTTCCGCCTCGGCGTCAGCCCCGGCATGGTCAAGCACGAGGGCACCCAACCCCTGCTCTGGGCCGTTCAGCTACTCGACGAACGCCACAACCCCGCCCGCCACATCAAGGGCCACGACGCCGCGGCCGACGGAGAGTAAGAGCCACCCATGTCCGAGATCAGCGACAGCCTCGACCGCGCCGACGAGCAGAACTTCACCCGCCCCATCCCCAAGTCGGCGGGCGCCCAAATCCGGTACCTCGTCAAGCAGCTCAAATCGACCAAGGCGGTGGCCGACCTCCTCGCCATCTCCCGCCGCACCGTCGAGCGGTACGTGAAGGACCAGATCAAGCAGCCCAAGCCGGCCCTCTCCGCCCGCCTGGAGCGCGAGGTCCGCCGCCGTTGGCAGCCCCTCGTCCGCAAGCGCGCCCGCGACAAGGCCGCGAAGCAGACCGGCCTCGTCATCGAGACCCGCGCCCGCTTCGGCTTCAGCGCCGCCCCCGGCACCACCGACGACGGCAGGATGCGCCGCATCACCCAGCACCTCCCCCCGGAGTACGCCTCCCGCCTCTTCAGCGCCCACGAGGCCGGAGCCACCGAAGCCCAGCTCCGCGGCATCACGGCCGAAGGCCTCCAGGAGATCTACTTCAAGGACAACGGCGCCCGCGCCCAGGGCCTCCTCGTCGAGTTCACCGACATCGACTATGTAGAACTCAACTTCTGAGACCACACCAAGGACCACAACAGTGACCAGCACCCCCGACCACCACGACGTATTGGCGAAACGTTTCGAAGAGTTACGCCCACACCTCCGGGCCGTGTCCTACCGCATGCTCGGCTCACTCGCCGAGGCCGAGGACGCCGTCCAGGAAACCTGGCTGCGCCTGAGCCGCTCCGACCCCGCCGAAATCGACAACCTGCCCGGCTGGCTGACGACCGTGGCCGGCCGGATCTGCCTGGACCAGCTCCGCTCCCGCGCCTCCCGCCATGAAGAGCCCCTGGAGGCCCGCCCGGCGGAGCCCCTCCCCGGCGGCCCCTCCGACGACGCCGCCCGGACCCCTGCCCCCGAGCAGGAAGCCCTGCTGGCCGACTCGGTGGGCGCCGCCATGCTGGTCGTCCTGGACCGGCTGACCCCCGCCGAGCGCCTCGCGTTCGTCCTGCACGACCTGTTCGCCGTCCCCTTCGAGGACATCGCGCTGATCACCGAGCGCACGCCCGCCTCCGCCCGCCAGCTCGCCAGCCGCGCCCGCCGCCGGGTCCGCGGCGCCGAGACGGGGCCCCAACCCGACCTCGTCCGCCGGCACCACATCGTCAGCGCCTTCCTGAAGGCGGCACGCGGCGGCGACTTCGAGGCCCTGCTCGAAGTCCTCGACCCCGATGTCGTGGCGCGCGCCGACAACGGCATGGCCGGCGCCCTCTCCGCCATCCACGGGGCCGCTCTGGTGGCCCGTCAGGCAGCCACGTTCGCCCAGTTCGCCCAGAGCGCGCAGCTCGCCCTCGTCAACGACGGCGTGGGCGTCGTGGCCCGCTTCGACGGCGGCTTCCGCGTCATGCTCTTCACCATCCCGGACACCCGCATCACCCAGGTATCGGTGATCACCACCCCACCAGCCGTGGCAACCCTGAACATCCACGTCCCAACCCAGGACAACACCCGCTAAGCCCCTCACCGCCCCCCTAAGCCCCTCGGACACCACAAAGGGCCCCGGAGTACTCCGGGGCCCCTAAAAGCCCCTGAGCACCCCTCAGAAGCCCTGCAAACACCACTCACTCAGCCAACCGCGTGCAGCGCCCTACGCCGCTTCGACTCAGCCGCCTTCTTCGCGACGGCCTGAGCCGCCCGCTTCTTGCGCTGCTCGGCGAGCTGATCCTGATACGCCGCCACGGCCCGGTGGTAGCTGGCCACATAGCCCCGCGCGTCCAGCCGCTCCTCGGCGTCCATCTCGTTCACGGCGGCGACCGCGTCCTCGAACGACGTGTACCCGGCAAGCATCGGGTTGATCTGGTAGACCCCGTTGCGGATCTTCCTGACCAACTTCGCCAGCTCCAGGCTCCTCAAGGCGGCGTTCACGCTCGGCCGGCTCAGGTCCAGCATCCCGCCGACCGTCGCCTGGTCGATCAGAATCCGCCCGCCCGGCTCACTGAGCGAACGCAGCTTCAGCAACACCCGGTACGCCGCCGGCGGCAGGTCGAGGTCGGAGAGCAGCCCATCGGCGTTGACCGCAGCGAATCGCAAGGTGCTCACTGAGCCGTCCCTTCTCCCGTGCGCTTCGTCCGGCTCACCCGACGCGCAGCGCGCTCTCTTGCCCGTTCGGCCCGCAGTTCCGCGATGGCCTGCCTCATGTGGTCCAGCGAGGGGAAGCGCACCAAGTCCGGCAGGCTCGTATCGCTACGAATCTGCGAGATGGTCCCGTGCTGCTCCACCTTCACGAACTCACCCGTCATCTCAGTACCCGGGATGAACTCCGCCACCCGGTAACTGTAGGGCGGGTTGAACTGATACACACCCCGCCGCACCTTGAAGACGATCCCATGAGACATCACCGTGTGCAGCGCTTCCGAGGTCTTCGTCCGGCTGACATCCAGGATGGTAGCCATCTCCTCCTGGGTAAGTGGAATCCGCCCCCCCGCCCGCTGGCAGGCGATGAGCAGCAGGATCAGCCGCAGGGGCAGCGCTTCCCGGAAGTACTGGGCGATGACGAGGAAGAACTCGAGGCTGTCCATCGAGAACGCATTCGGCTGGTTCTCGGTCCCGTAGAACTCCAGCGGCTTGCGCTCGCCGTCCAAGGTCAGCTTCCGCGTCGGGTACCGCTTCGCGAGGCTGTCCAGGTCCTTGACCGGAGCCAGGGGCTGACTCCACGCGGAGATCGCATCGTCCACCGGCAGATCGGGACGCGGGGTCCCTACCGGATTGCCCCGGCGGCGCTGTGGCTCTGATGACACGAGGCTGCTCTCCACTCCGTTGATCTGCGGAGATCAGTATGTCAACAAGGGTGACACAAGTGTCACGCTCGTTGACGTTCGGCGTGTCTTGTGTCCCCTCACAGGTGACATATCTCAGCCACACCCTCCCCGAACCCCCCTCCCAACCCACCCCGGCCAACCCCACCCGCCCGACCACCAGTTAGCAGACAGATCTCCCCCCATACGTCAGCCCCCCCGACGTTTTACCGCATTTTACGTCAACCTCACTGACGTTTCGCAGTCGTTGTGTCCCCCTAGCAGCGACACAACCACCGAGATATGTCCCTCCTGAGGGGACATATCTTTCTGCCCGCACCCCCTCTGACCTGCGACAACGCATCTCCGTACCTTCTATAGGCCGGTGGTCGCTCCCGCCCAAGCCCCAAACGCCGTCCCAACCGACCCGGACGACCCACTTCCGCCCAACAAACAGCACCCCTCCCACAACCCGAACCCCCCACCGGAACCCCTCACTCCCCAGCCACAACCCCGCAGAATCTGACTGATTCCCGTCTCTATCCACCCCACATTTTGAATCAACTCACGAACCAAACCCTTAACCCCGTAAACACCCCCACCTCACACCCCCGTTAACGCCGTTAACACTCACCCGGAAACCCCAGGTCACCACCGCAAACCCCCACTCCCCTCCCAAAACTGCCCAACCACTACCATTCGCTACCGCGAAGACCGCAACCGACCCCCCTCAACGCCTCTAAACCCCCACGGAACAGCAATGGCCTATTTGGAACCCAGAGCACAGCAGCCGGCCTTGCACACCGAAGACCACCTCAGCCCAAGGACCCGACCCTGGCTGAAGCACCGAGCCTTCACCCCCAACACAATGTGCTGGGCTACCTGAAGCCAAGCAAAAGTCCAGCGGTCCCCAAGACCCAGCTCACTCGAAGCCCCAAGCCCCTTCTCCACCCGCGTAGTACTTGGGTCGTCTGAGGTAGGACCCGGTCCCAGTGCTTGGTTCCGGGAGGCCACGGAACTTGGCGGTCTCCTACAGCTATGAGACCCCTGTCAGGCTCCTCGACCAGGAGGTGACGGTCTGAAGGAAGCTGACACCCAATGCCAGGACTCCAGCCCGAAGGGCCGGCCATAGCTCGGAGCGAAGCGGAGAGCCTTGCCCAAGGGGTCCCGACGAGCACAGCGGAAGGGTCCTTGTCCTGGGCATGCAGCGCTGGCGAAACGGGCCCTTGTCCTGGAAGAGAGACTGGAAGGACAAGGGGTGGGAGCGGAGCGGACACTCCACCAGGCCGAAGGCCTGCACCCCATGGAATGGGGTCAGCTCCGGGAGAGCGCAGCAGACCCGGAGCAGTCTGAAGCGAAGCTCAGGAGTCCCGGCCTGAAGGGCCAGCCATGGTCCGGCGAAGCCGGACCACCTGGACTAAGGCCGCGCTCCCGAAGCGAAGCACAGGGCAGGCCCAAAGGGCCCCAGCTCCGCGAAGCGGAGCCGTTCTCTCCTGAGCGCGCAGCGCTCAGGTACCTGCTCCGAAGGAGCAGGCTCTAGCTCCGCGAAGCGGAGCTGCGCCGAGCGAAGCGAGGGGGTACTCCAGCACGCCGAGCGAAGCTCGGCGGTTCTTTTCCCAGACGCGCAGCCCCTGGGAACCCGGCTCCGAAGGAGCCGGCCCTAGCTCCGCGAAGCGGAGCTCCCCCAAGCGCAGCGAGGGGGTTCCTCTCCTAAGCTCGCAGCGCTTAGGAACCCTCTCCAAGAAGAGGGCTCTAGCTCCTCGAGGCCGAGCTCCCCGAGCGCAGCAAGGGGATTTCCCTCCTAAGCGCGCAGCGCCTAGGCCCCCTCCCGAAGGAGGGGGTCTTAGCTCCACAAAGCGGAGCACCCCCCAGCGCAGCGGGGGAGTACCTCAGGCGCGCAGCGCCTGGGTACCCGCTCCCGAAGGGAGCGGGCCTAGCTCGGCGAAGCCGAGCACCCCCGAGCGCAGCGAAGGGGGCCCTCTCCTAAGCGCGCAGCGCTTAGGCACCCCCTCCAAAGGAGGGGACCCTAGCTCCGCGAAGCGGAGCTCCCCCAGCGCAGCGGGGGGGGGAGCGGTCATGGTCCGGCGAAGCCGGACCGCCGGGGCGAAGCCCCGGCTCCCAAAGCGAAGCGCAGGGCAGGGCCCAAAGGGCCCCGCACCCGCGAAGCGGGTGCGTTCTCTCCTGAGCGCGCAGCGCTCAGGTACCCGCTCCGCGGG